>NZ_WMIF01000019.1 GCF_009711185.1 Paracoccus limosus | reverse complement strand
CGAGAAGCCGTCCAAATGGCCGCCCATTTTGCCGTCTCGTTCCAAGCCAACACCTCCGACGTTCATGCGCACGGAGATTGGCCCGTTCAGATCACCAGCGGCAGGAGGGGATCAGCGTCGCGCTTACCGGCGAACAACGCTTGGGCCAATTTGCGCGAATGCACACATTCTGAAAACCAACGAAACCGCAACAAACCATCTACCAACACGTCTGGCGTTCTTGGTGCGAGCTACGACAAGGAGACGGGCAAGTGGCGGGCACAAATCTGCGTCGATGGTAGCAAGAAGTATCTTGGACTGTTCATGACGAGGGAAGAGGCAGGGGCGGCTCGTGACGCCGCTGCGCTGGTCATGCACGGGGCGTTTGCGAATACTAACGCCGGTCTGACCTCGGCGGGAAGTGACGATCTTAGCAGGTGGTTCGGTTGAGTCGGCAAGAAAAACCCCGGAGCGTTCCGGGGCTTTCGTGTCTTTTAAGTGACTGACAATTAAACTAATTCAGTCGAAGGCGCGGTCGGTGATCACTGTTGCAATAAAGCCCGGGTCAGGAGTGCGCGTAATTACCGGATCCGAGCCCCCGGACAGCAGCGTGTCCACCGTGCGCTGGTAATCCGCCACATCCAGCTTGCCGGTCGAGCCCTCGGTCAGCTTGGCGACCTCCTCGGCCATGCGCCGCTGATGCGCCTCGGTCTGCGCGCCGGTCTCGTCGTTCTCCAGAACGATCGCCGCCGCCTCGTCGGGATGCGCCGCGGCATATTCAAATCCCTTCATGGTGGCGCGGACGAAGCGCACCAGTGCCGTCACCTTGTCCTTGTCCTGCAAGGTCGGCTCCAGCACATAAAGCCCGTCCTCCAGCGTCGAGACGCCCTGCTCGTCATATTTGAAGGTGATCAGATCCTCGGGCTTCAACCCCGCATCCAGCACCTGACCATATTCGTTATAGGTCATCGTGCTGATGCAATCGGCCTGCTTTTGCAGCAGTGGATCGACGTTGAAACCCTGTTTCAGCACGGTGACGCCCTCGGGCCCGCCATCGGTCTTCAGCCCCAGATGGTTCATCCAGCTCAGGAACGGATATTCGTTGCCCGAGAACCAGACCCCCAGCGTCTTGCCCTTGAAATCCGCCGGACTCTTGATGCCGGTATCCTTGCGGCAGGTCAGCATCATGCCGGATTTCTTGAAGGGCTGGGCGATATTGACGATGGCCAGCCCCTTTTCGCGCGCGGCCAGCGCGGCGGGCATCCATTCGACCACCACATCGGCGCCGCCGCCGGCCAGCACCTGCACCGGGGCGATGTCCGGCCCGCCAGGCTTGATGGTGACGTTCAGGTCTTCCTCGTCATAGAAGCCCTTGTCCTTGGCGACGTAATAGCCGTCGAACTGCGCCTGCGTCACCCATTTCAGCTGCACGGTCAGCGGCAGCTTGTCCTCGGCCTGCGCCATGCCCGACATCAGCGCCAAGGCCCCGACCATCCCCAAGATCCGTTTCATGCGTCCTCTCCTGTTATGCGGGGTCGCGCCCCTTATTCAGCCGCGCTGCGAGGGGTGCCAGAAGGTCACCCGTTTCTCGATCAGCGCGACAATGCCATAGAATGCGGTTCCCGCCAGCGCCGCCACCAGAATCTCGGCCCAGACCAGCGCAAGGTTCAGCTGCCCCACCGAGGTCGAGATCCGAAACCCCATCCCCCGCGTGGGCGAGCCAAAGAATTCGGCCACGATGGCCCCGATCAGCGCCAGCGTCGTGGTGATCTTCAGGCCGTTGAACAGAAACGGCATGGCCGAGGGCAGGCGCAGCTTGACCAGCGCCTGCGCATAGCTCGCGCTCCATGTGGCGATCTGGTCGCGCGCCAGAGCATCCGTCGCCTTCAGCCCGGCGACCATGTTCACAAGGATCGGAAAGAACACCATGATCACCACCACGGCGGCCTTGGATTGCCAGTCGAACCCGAACCACATCACAAGGATCGGCGCGATGCCGACGATGGGCAGGGCCGCGACGAAATTGCCGATCGGCAGCAGGCCGCGCTGCAGGAACGGGCTGCGGTCGATCAGCACCGCCACCGCCACCGCCAGCGCCGCCCCGATCAGCCAGCCCGACAGCGCGCCCTTCAGGATGGTCTGGACGAAATCGCCCCAGAGCAGCGGCAGGTTGGCGGCAAAGGCCGCGCCGATGGCGCTGGGGGCGGGCAGGATCACCGGCGGGATGGCAAAGCTCGCGCAGGCGATCTCCCAGCTGGCCAGCAACGTCGCGCCAAAGATCAGCGGCACCAGCATGGCCGAAATCGGCCCCTCATAGTGCGCCAGACGGCTGTTGACCGCCCAGCCCGCCAGCCAGACAAACAGCAGCAACCCCGATCCCGGCCACCAGCGATTGGCCGCCAACACCAGCACCAGCACCGCCAGACCCAGGATCAGTGCCCCGGGCCGCGCCCCGCCCTCGCCATATCTGGTCATCGCGCCAACCCCATGCGTTTCAGCACCACCCGCTCGATCAGGCCGATCAGCGCCACCAGCACGGCGGCCAATCCGGCGGCGGCAAACAGCGCCGACCAGATCTGGATGGTTTGTCCGTAATAGCTGCCCGAGAGCAGCCGCGCGCCCAGCCCGGCCGTCGCCCCCGCCGGCAGTTCGCCGACGATGGTGCCGACCAGCGCCGCCGCCACCGCCACCTTCAGGCTGGCGAACAGATAGGGCAATGAGGACGGCAGCCGCAGCAGAAAGAAGGCCTGCGCCCGGCTGGCGCTCCAGCTGTGCATCTGGTCCAGCTGCATCCGGTCGGGGGTGCGAAAGCCCTTGACCATGCCGACCAGCACCGGAAAGAACGACAGCCAGGCCGAGATCATCGCCTTGGGCACCAGCCCCGTCACGCCGGCGCTGGCAAAGACCACGATCACCATCGGCGCGATGGCCAGGATCGGCACGGTCTGGCTGGCGATGGCCCAGGGCATGATCGACAGATCCATCACCCGGCTGTGGACGATGGCCACGGCCAGCGCCGCCCCGGCCAGGGCGCCGATGGCAAAGCCCGCCAGCGTCGCCGACAGCGTGATCCAGCCATGCCAGACCAGACTGCGCTTCGAGGTGATCTTTTGCCCCGCGATCCCGTCCCACAGCCCTTTGGCGACCTGATGCGGCGCCGGCAGCACCGGGCGCTCCTGCACCATGGTGGCGGCGATCAGCTGGCCGGTGCTCAGCGGCGTGCCCGCCCGCGCCGCCTGATCGCGCGCCCAAGGCGCGTTCATCGCCACGGCGGCGCCATACCACAGCGCGACGATACCCAGCAGGACCACCAGCACCGGCATGACCCGGCTCATGACGCAATCCTTCCGTATCCGTCACCGACCGGTGTACGCGCGGTGTACGTGCGGTGCACGCGCGGCGCATCCCCGGTGCAGGCCCTCGGGTCAATCATAGCTGTGCCCCTCGCGCAGACCCTCGCGCACCTCATGCGCGATGCGGATAAATTCCGGCGTGTCGCGAATCTCCAATGGTCTTTCGCGCGGCAGCGTGCTTTCGATCACCCGGCTGATCCGCCCCGGACGCGGCGACATCACGACGATGCGCGTCGACAGATAGACCGCCTCGGGGATGGAATGGGTGACGAAACCGATGGTCTTGCCGGTCTTGGCCCATAGCTCCAGCAGCGCCTCGTTCAGCCGGTCGCGCACGATCTCGTCCAGCGCGCCAAAGGGCTCGTCCATCAGCAGGATCTCGGCATCAAAGGCCAGCGCGCGGGCGATGCTGGCGCGTTGCTGCATGCCGCCCGACAGTTGCCACGGATATTTGCCGCCAAAGCCCGCCAGTTCCACCAGCTCCAGCACGCGGGCAATGCGCGCCTCGCGGTCGGGCTTGGAAAATCCCATGATTTCCAGCGGCAACGAGATATTGCGCGCAATCGTGCGCCATGGATACAGCCCCGGCGCCTGAAAGACATAGCCATAGGCGCGGCTCTTGCGCGCCTGATCCGGTGTCATGCCATTGACGCTCAGCGTGCCCGCCGTGGGCCGTTCCAGCGCTGCCATGGTGCGCAGAAAGGTGGTCTTGCCACAGCCCGAAGGCCCGATGAAGCTGACGAAATCGCCCTTGTTGATGGACAGGTTGACATCCTTGAGCGCATGCACCGGCCCATCGGCTGTCTGAAAGGTCAGGCTGACCCCCTTGGCCTCGATCACGGACAAATCACACCCCGCTTGCCGGAATGCCGCTGCGGGCGACGGGTCGGCGCGCGGTCAGCTCCTTCCACGCGGTCAGGGCGCGGTTGACGGCCGGGCGCGGCGCGCGGGCGACGAATTCGCCATGGCCCTCGTGGCTGTCGACCTTGCCCTCGTTTACGGCAACCACGCCGCGCGTCAGCGTATAGCGCGGCAGACCCTTGACCTTGATGCCCTCGAACACGTTGTAATCAATCGCGGATTGCTGGTCCGACGCATGAATCGTCTTCTCCGCCTCGGGGTCCCAGACCACCAGATCGGCGTCGCTGCCGACCAGCACCGCGCCCTTTTTCGGATACATGTTCAGGATCTTGGCGATATTGGTCGAGGTGACAGCGACGAATTCATTGGGCGTCAGCCGCCCCGAGCCCACGCCTTGCGTCCACAGCACCGGCATCCGGTCCTCCAGCCCGCCGGTGCCATTCGGGATCTTGGTGAAATCGCCGATGCCGGTGCGCTTCTGCTCGGTGGTAAAGGCGCAATGATCGGTCGCGACACAACTCAGGCTGCCCGATTGCAGCCCGGCCCACAGGCTGTCCTGATGGCGCTTGTCGCGAAACGGCGGCGACATGACCCGCCGCGCGGCATGGTCCCAGTCGGGATTGAAATATTCGCTCTCGTCCAGAACCAGATGCTGGATCAGCGGTTCGCCCCAGACCCGCTTGCCGGCCTGCCGGGCGCGCCGGATCGCCTCATGGCTGTCCTCGCACGAGGTATGCACCACATACAGCGGCACCCCCGCCATATCGGCGATCATGATGGCGCGGTTGGTGGCCTCGCCCTCGACCTGCGGCGGGCGGGAATAGGCGTGGCCCTCGGGACCGGTATTGCCCTCGGCCAAAAGGCGCGCCGACAGTTCGGCCACGATATCGCCATTCTCGGCATGAACCATGGCCAGCCCACCCAGATCACCGACCCGGCGAAAGGACGAGAACATCTCGTCATCATTGACCATCAAGGCACCCTTGTAGGCCATGAAATGCTTGAAGCTGGTGATGCCGCGATCCACCACCGCCGCCATCTCGTCAAAGACCTGCTCGCCCCACCAGGTCACCGCCATGTGGAAACTATAGTCGCAATGCGCCCGCGCGGTCTTGTTGTCCCATGTCTTCAAGGCGTCCAGCAGGCTCTGCCCGGGCGAGGGCAGGGCGAAATCGACCACCATGGTCGTGCCCCCCGCCAGCGCCGCCCGCGTGCCGCTTTCAAAGTCGTCGGCCGAGTAGGTGCCCATGAAGGGCATCTCCAGATGGGTATGCGGATCGATGCCGCCCGGCATGACGTAACATCCCGTGGCATCCAGCACCTTGTCGCCGACCAGCCCCTGACCGATCGACGCAATTCTTCCACCCTCGATCAGCACATCCGCCTGATAGCTCAGATCCGCGGTGACGATGGTGCCGCCCTTGATGACCGTGCTCATCCCTCAGCCTTTCTTTCGTGTCCAAATATCCCGGGGGTGCGGGGGCCGCGCCCCCGCGACCGACCCCACCCTCAGGCGACCACGCCAGCTGTTTCCAGCACCGCATGCAGCAAGACATCCGCCCCCGCCGCCGCCCATTCGGGGGAAATCTCCTCGGCCTCGTTATGTGACAAGCCATTGACACATGGACAGAAAATCATCGTCGCCTGCGCCACGCGCGCCGCCCAGCAGGCGTCATGCCCCGCGCCCGAGATGATATCCATATGGCTATAGCCCAGCCGTTCCGCCGCGCGCCGCACGGTGCCGACCAGCTCGGGCGAAAAGGTCACCGGATCGAAATGCCCCACCGCCTCGACCGCGCAGCCAACGCCCAGATCGGCGCAGATCGCCGCCGCCCGGCGCTCGATCTCGGCTCGCATCCGGTCCAGCTTTTCCTGATCCGGCGTGCGGATATCGACGGTGAACACCGCCTTGCCCGGCAGCACATTGCGGCTGTTGGGGCTGAACTTCATCTGCCCGACCCCACCTACGGCGCCGGGCTGCTCACCCATCGCTACCTCCTGCACCATCTCAAGGATACGCGCCATGGCCAGTCCCGCATTCACCCGCATTGCCATCGGGGTCGAGCCGGTATGCGCCTCGCGTCCGGTCAGCGTGAACTCCAGCCACCACAGACCCTGACAATGGGTGACGACACCGATCTCCTTGCCCTCGGCCTCAAGGATCGGGCCCTGTTCGATATGCAGCTCGTAATAGGCATGCATCTTGCGTGCCCCGACCGGCTCCTCGCCCTTCCAGCCGATGCGCTCCAGCTCGGCGCCATAGGTCAACCCGTCCTGATCCTGCCGCGAATAGGCGTGCTCCAGATCGATCATCCCTGCAAACACGCCCGAGGCCAGCATCGCCGGCGCAAAGCGCGCACCTTCCTCATTGGCCCAGTTGGTCAGCACAATGGGGTGGCGGGTGCGGATGCCAAGATCGTTCAGGCTGCGGATCACCTCCAACCCGCCCAGCACGCCCAGCACGCCGTCGAACTTGCCGCCGGTGGGCTGGGTGTCCAGATGGCTGCCGACATAGACGGGCAGGGCCTCGGGATCCTCTCCGGCCCGGGTGGCAAACATCGTGCCCATGGCATCGACGCCCATGCTCATCCCCGCCGCCTCGCACCAGCGCTGGAACAGGGCGCGGCCCTCGGCATCGGCATCGGTCAGGGTCTGGCGGTTGTTGCCGCCGGCGATGCCGGGGCCGATCTTGGCCATCTCCATCAGGCTGTCCCACAGCCGGGGGCCATCGACCTTCAGATTGGCAGCCGGCATCGCTGCCGTTTCGGCATCGCTCATCGCTTCATCCTTCCTGTCTTGCCCTGACCTCTTTGCGGGCCTCGGGCTGGATCGGTCCGGCCGGGCAGGGGGCCGGGCCGTGCAAAATATTGACCAGTTGGTCAGGATCACGCTAGCACGGGGCAAGGGCCAGTCAAGCGCCGCGATGACGCGCCGCCCTTTAGCGCGAGAGTTCGATGCCAGAAGCCCCGCGCCGGCAAAGCCGGATCCAGAAGAAGAACCGCGAGACGATCCTGACCGCCGCGCTGCAGGAATTCGCGGCACAGGGCTATGCCGGAACCACCATCGACCGCATCGCCGAGACGGCGGGCCTGTCAAAACCCAATGTTCTCTATTATTTCCCCTCGAAAGAGGCGATCCATCGGGAATTGCTGGAAGCGCTTCTGGATATGTGGCTGGCGCCCCTGCGCGAAATCCGGGCAGATGGCGACCCGCTGGACCAGATCCTTGCCTATGCAAGACGCAAACTGGAAATGTCGCGCGACTACCCGCGCGAAAGCCGGCTCTTTGCCAATGAGGTGCTGCAGGGCGCGCCGCGACTCAGCCCGATTCTGGGTGGCGCGCTGCGCGAACTGGTCGAGGACAAGGCGGCGCTGATCGAAACCTGGGCCGAACAGGGCCGCATCGCGCGGCTCGACGCGCGCCACCTGCTGTTCTCGATCTGGGCGCTGACCCAGCATTACGCCGACTTCGAGGTGCAGGTCCGTGCCGTGCTGGGCCAAGGGCATGATCCCTATGCCGAGGCCGAACCATTCCTTGACCAGCTCTATCGCCGTCTGCTCGCGCCCTGACCTCGCTTCTTTCGTGGTCAAATATCCCGGGGGAGCGCCGCAGGCGCCGGGAGCAGAGCCCCCGCGCGACAGTTCAGCTGCGCGAATAGACATCCTCGTAGCGCACGATGTCATCTTCGCCCAGATAGGCGCCGGTCTGCACCTCGATCAGCACCATTGGCACCTTGCCGGGGTTTTCCATCCGGTGCACGGCGCCCAGCGGCACATAGATCGACTGGTTCTCGGTCACCAGTGTCACGGTGTCATCCACCGTCACCCGCGCCGTGCCCGACACCACGATCCAATGCTCCGAGCGGTGGAAATGCGATTGCAGCGACAGTGCCGCGCCGGGGTTCACCACGATGCGCTTGACTTGAAAACGGTCGGCCAGCGCCAGCGTCTCATACCAGCCCCAGGGCCGGTGATCGCGCAAAAAGGCTTCGGCCTGCCGCGCGCCCTTGGACTTCAGCGCGCTGACCGCATGGCGCACCTCCTGCGCGCGGTCCATGCCGGCCACCAGAACCGCGTCCTTGGTGGACACGACCATGACGTCCTTCAGTCCGATGCCCACCACCTCGATGCCCTCGTCCTGCGAGCGCAGCAGGACATTGTCGCAATCGATGGCAGTCGAACGGTCGTCGGTTACCGCACCGCGCTCGGGCGCCTGATCGCCCAGGCTTTCGCGCCAGACCGCGTCCCAGCCGCCCAGATCCGACCAATGCCCCGAGAACCGCACCACCGACAGGTTGTTGGCCTTTTCCAGCACGGCATAGTCGATCGACAGATCCGGCAGCCGATCCCAGGGTTCGGGCGCCAGCCGCAGAAAGCCCAGATCGCTCCGCGCCTCGTCCAGCGCCGCCTGCACAGGGGCCAGATAGTCCGGCGCATGGGCGCGGAAGGCGTCGATCATCACCTGCGCCTGAAACAGGAAGATGCCCGCGTTCCACAGATAGGTGCCCTGCGCGATCATCTCTGCCGCACGTGTCGCATCTGGCTTTTCGACGAAACGCTTCAGCCGCACCGGGCCTTCGCCGGCCTCCTCGGCCTCCATATAGCCATAGCCGGTTTCAGGCCGGGTCGGCGCGATGCCGAAGGTGACGATCCGGCCGGCCAGTGCCGCCTCGGCCCCCAGCTCGACCGCGCGGCCAAAGGCCTCGGCATCGGGGACGACGTGATCCGAGGGCGCGACCAGCAACAGCGCCTGCGGGTCGGTGCGCGCCACCGTCAGCGCCGCGGCAAGAATCGCCGGGGCGGTATTGCGGCCGGCGGGCTCGATCAGGATGGCGGCGGGCTTGACGCCGATCTCGTTCAGCTGCTCGGCCACGACGAAGCGGAAATCGGCATTGGTCATCACCACCGGCGCGCCATAGCGCGGACCCGCCAGCCGTCGGGCCGAGGCCTGAAACAGCGTCTCATGCCCGACCAGCGGCGCAAATTGCTTGGGAAAGCTCTTGCGCGAGACCGGCCACAGCCGCGTGCCCGAGCCGCCAGCCAGTAGAACGGGGGTAATCACCATGCGTCACTCCTCCGGCGCGGGGCCGTGCTGTCCGGTGTCCAGTATCCTTTAGCGCCCGATCTCCCGCAAGTTGCGAGCGGGGCAGGATCGGCGATAACATGGCGGCGACAGCCGGTAAACATGACCATTCAATAGCCGCGTTTTCTGTCGACCAGATGCCGCAGCGGCAGGCCCCGCATGGCGCGGCGCAGGTTTTCGGCCGCGACATGGGCGGCAGTCTCGGGACGGGTCTCGGCCGAGATATGTGGCGTCACCGTCACGCGCGGATGCGCCCAGAACGGATGTTCGGGCGGAAGCGGCTCTTGCCGGAACACGTCCAGCACGGCATGGCCCAACCCCGCCTGCAGCGCGGGCAGCAGCGCGGCGTCATCGATCAGCGTGCCGCGCCCGGCGTTGATGATCGTGGCGCCCGGCGGCAGCAGCGCCAGACGTTCGGCATCCAGCAGGTCGCGGGTCTGGGGCGTGTCGGGCAACAGACAGATCAGGATTTCGGCGCGGGCCAGCGCCTGCGGCAGTTGCGGGCCGGCCAGTACCTCGATCCCCTCGACCGAGCGACCCGAGGCCGACCAGCCGGCAACACGAAACCCCAGCCCGGCCAGTGCCAGCGCCACGCTGCGGCCCAGTTCGCCCATGCCCAGAACCGTCACCTGCCGGTCCTGCGCCAGAGGCGGCACCAGCCCGTTGCGCCAATGCCCGTCCTGGGCATAGCGGTCCATGCCCAGATGCGCGCGCATCGCCCAGCCGATGCAGTAATCCCGCATCCCCAGCGCCAGTCCCGGATCGACCATCCGGCACAGCGGCTGGGTCAGCGTCGGATTGGTCACGATGCGCTCGACCCCGGCCCACAGGCTTTGCACCACGCGGGCACGGGTGAAGGGGGTGAAGTCCAGCGGCCCGCCATCCTCGGGATAGCCCGGCGCATAGATCAGCGCGTCAAAGCTGGCCGGATCGCCGTCGCGGCACAGATCCATCTCGGGGCAGGCGGCGGTCAGGGCGGGGCCCCATGCCGGCCAGTATTTCGCGGGGGCGGCAAACAGCACCCGCATTCTAGCGCGGCCTGTGGACATGCGCCGATTGCAGGATGCCAAAGCCCATCAGCAGGATCATCAGCGAAGTGCCTCCGTAGCTGACCAGCGGCAGGGGCGAGCCCTTGGCGGGCAGCATCCCCATCACCGTGGCCATGTTGATCGCGAAATACAGAAAGAAGGTGCCGGCGATGCCGATGGTCAGCAGGCTCGCGAAGCGGTCCTTGTTGGTCAGCGCCGAGGACAGCGCAAATCCCAAGATCAGCACGTAAAGCGCCAGAAGCGAGGCGGCGCCGACAAAGCCGAATTCCTCGGCCAGCGAGGTGAAGATAAAATCGGTGTGCTTCTCGGGCAGGAAGTTCAGCCGCGACTGCGTGCCCTGCATGAAGCCGCGCCCCGACCAACCGCCCGATCCCAGCGCGATCTGGGCCTGCATGATGTTGTAGCCCGCGCCCAAGGGGTCCGAGGTCGGGTCCAGAAAGGTGTCGATGCGCTTGAACTGGTATTCGTGCAGCAATTGCCAGTCGGTGCCCCGGCTTTCCATCACCGCCGTGACAAGGCCCACCACGATGGCGATGACGGCGCCGAAATACCACAGGCTGACGCCCGCTGCGAACATGACGATGCCGCCCCCGGCAATCAGCATGACCGAGGTGCCCAGATCGGGCTGCATCAGGACCAGCGCCGTCGGCAACAGGATCAGCATGACCGGGATCAGCACCCACAGCGGGCGCGAGACCTTTTCCACCGGCAGCCAGTCGTAATAGGCCGCCAGCACCATGACATAGGCGATCTTGGTCAGCTCGGATGGCTGGATGCGGATCGGGCCAAGGATCAGCCAGCGCTGCGCGCCCATGCCGACATGGCCCATCGCCTCGACCGCGATCAGCAAGAGCACGCAGACCACATAGGAAATCACCGAGATCGAGCGCCAGAACCAGATCGGCACGAAGGCCAGCCCGATCATCAGCACCATGCCGACGGCAAAGCGCTCCATCTGCGGCATGGCCCAGCGGTCGATATCACCGCCGGACACAGAATAGAGCATCAGGAAACCGATGCAGCTGACCGCCGAGACCAGCGCCACCAGTGCCCAGTTGATGTAAAGGATCTTGCGCCAGCCGGTGGGCACGCGTTCGACGGAGTAATCCAGATAGCTCATCTCAGACCTTCGCCCGGCTGTTTTGCGGCTTGGGCTCGGGCATCAGCACCATGCTGTCCCAGATCGCCTGCACCTTGGCGCGGGTGCCGTCATCGGGATAGGCGCTGAGGGGCGGCAACCCGCCCGCCAGCGCAAACAGCAGGATGTCGCGCGCGATGGGTGCGGCCACCGCCGAGCCACCGCCGCCATGTTCGACCACCACCGACACCGCATAGCGCGGCGAATCGAAGGGCGCGAAACAGACGAACAGCGCATGGTCGCGCCGGTTCCACGGCAGCTGGTCGTTCGAGATCACGCCCCGTGCGCGCTCGGCGGCGGTGATGTTGCGCACCTGACTGGTGCCGGTCTTGCCGGCCATGCGCCATTCCGGCGCAAGGATGCGGGCGCGTCGCGCGGTGCCGCTGTCCGAATTCATCACCGCATCCATGCCGGCGCGGGCGGTGCGCAGGTTCAGCGGGTGGATGTCCAGCGGCGCGAATTCCTTGACCGGCACCGGCACGCCATCGACGGCGCGCACCAGCCGCGGCTCGACCGCGCGGCCGGTGGCGACCCGCGCCGTCATCACCGCCAGTTGCAGTGGCGAGGCCAGCACATAGCCCTGACCGATCGAGGCGTTGATCGAATCGCCCAGCTGCCATTCCTGCTTGTAGCGGGCGCGCTTCCAGTCGCGGTCGGGCGCGATGCCCTCGGTGATCGCCGACATCGGCAGGTCGTGGCGCACGCCGATGCCCAGCTTGCGCGCCATGGCGGCGATGCGGTCGATGCCGATGCGCTGCGCCACCTCATAGTAATAGACGTCGCAGCTGTGCGAGAGGCTGTTGACGGCATCCACCGTGCCATGCCCGCCCTTGCGCCAGCAATGGAACTTGCGCCCGGCGATCTGTAGCGAACCGGGGCAGAAGAACCGCGTGCCGGGATTGATGATGCCGGATTCCAGCCCGGCCAGCAGCGTCACCATCTTGAAGGTCGAGCCGGGCGGGTAGGCGCCCTGCACGCTTTTGTCGGCCAGCGGGCGGTGATCGTGGCTCATCAGCGCCCGGTAATCCGGGCCCGAGATGCCGCGCACGAATTTGTTCGGATCAAAGCTCGGGGCCGAGGCGATGGCGACGATATCGCCGTTGGTCACGTCGATGACCACGGCGGCGGCGCTTTCGCTGCCCAGCCGTTGCAGGGCAAAGTTCTGCAACCGCGCATCCATCGTCGTCTGCACCGTCGCGCCCTGCTGGCCCTCTTGCCGCGACAGCTCGCGCATCTCGCGCCCGGCACTGTTGACCTCGACCCGGCGGGCACCGGCCTTGCCGCGCAGCTCGTCCTCCAGCTTGACCTCCATGCCGACCTTGCCCAGCTGGAACTCGGGCAGGCGCAGCACCGGATCGGGGTTCTCGATCTTGGCGAGGTCGAAATCCGAGACCGGGCCGACATAGCCCAGCACATGCGCGAAATCGCCGCCGCGCGGATAGCTGCGCGACAGCCCCGCCTCGGGCGAGACGCCGGGCAGCGAGGGCGCGTTCAGCGCCAGCGACGAAAACTCGGGCCAGCTCAGCCGGTCGGCGACCATGACCGGCGTCACCGCGCTGCGCTTGCGGATCTCGGCCAGAAGATCGGCGGCCTGACGGTCGGTCATCGGGATGACATGGCGCAGCCGCGCCACCACCGCCGAGACATCGCCCGCATCCTCGCGCGTCAGGGTGACGTGGTAATTCTGCTCGTTGCCGGCGATGACCACGCCATTGCGGTCCTGAATCAGCCCGCGCGCCGGCGGCAGCAGCCGGATCTTGACCGAGTTGCCGTCCGACAGCATCCGGTATTCATCGGCACGCTCGATCTGCATCGAGCGCAGCTTCAGCCCCAGCACTGCCACGACCGAGGCCTGAATGACGCCCAGCATCAGCACCCGGCGCGAGATCGAGCGCGAGCTTTCGGCGATTTCTCTTTGCGACTTGCGCATTCCTGCCCGTCCTCAGCTTTCGGTCACGCTGCGGCCCAGCCCCAATGGCCAGCGCAGAAAGCCCACCACCAGTGGATAGGCCGCAACAGTCGCGCCATATTGCACCAACGCCTGACCCAGCGCCGGCAGGGGCAGAAAGAACAGCGCCAGCACGATCCGGTTTGCCAGCATCATCATTGCCATCAGTGTCGCGACACGCATCCATTCAACCATGAACGGCAGTTCGCGCCAACGCGGCTCTCGCCGCCGCGCGGCCTCGGTGCCCAGAACGACCACGGCGGCCCACAGACCCAAGGGACGCCACAGCAGCACGTCCTCGACCAGAAACATGAGCGCGATGGTCAGTGCCGGCACCTGTTCGGGGCGGCGCAGCAGCCACGCCAGCACCAGACACAGCGCCAGATCGGGGCCGGGCCAGCCGATCCGTCCCGCCGTCAGCGGCACCAGACGCAGAAACAGCAGCAGCAGGAACAGCAGCACAAACAGCAGCTGTCCGATCAGGCGCCGGCTGCGCGGCCCCTCAATCATTGGCTTCCTCGGCCCGATCACGGTCCTCGGCGGGTTGCGGGCCGGGCAGGGGTGCAGGCAGCGGCGCGCCGATGGCTTGCGCGGCGGCGGCCTGTTCGGCGTGCTCGGCCTCGGCTGCGGGATCGAGGTTCATCACCGGCGGCATCGGCGGGCCGATGAATTCGCTGGGCGGCGGCGGGATCAGCAGGCCGACATCGGCCAGCCGCTCGGCCGGGTGGCTGCGCAGGACGCGCAGGAATTCCAGCCGGCCATAGTCAGCCGCCAGCCGCACGCGAAAGCGGCCGTCGCCGGTTTGCTCGACCTGCCCGACCGGCAGGCCCGGCGGAAAGACGCCGCCGTCGCCCGAGCTGACCACGCGGTCGCCGGGGCGCAGATTTTCCGGGCTTTCGATGAATTCCATCGCCGGCAGGGCGGTATTGTCGCCCGACAGCAGCGCATGCTGACCCGAGGGCAGCACCGTCACCGGAATGCGGCTGGAGGGGTCGGTCAGCAGCATCACCCGGCTGGTGGTCTCACCCACGCCCGAGATGCGCCCGACAAGGCCCAGCCCGTCCATGGTCGCCCAGCCGTCGATGATACCGTCGCGCGCACCCACGTTCAGCAGCACCGATTGCCGGAACGCCGTGCCGCTATCGGTCAGCACCACGCCCGAGATATAGGTCAGCGCCGGGTCGATGCGGACATTGTTCTGCGACAGCAGCTTGGCGTTTTCCTGCTCCAGCTGCACGGCGGCCTCTTTCCAGGCCGACATCTTCTGCAGTTCCCGACGCAACTCCTGATTCTGCTCATAGAGCCGGGCATAGGATTGAAAGCCCGCCGCCATGCGGCTGACCCGCGTCACCGGCGCCATGGCCCATTCGAAACCGGGCAGCAGGCGGTCGATCACGGCCGCGCGCAGACGCTCGGCCCGCGGGCTGTCGATCTGCCAGAACAGAAAGACCGCCAGCAGGACCAGCACCAGCAGTGCGACCAGAATACGGCGGACCGGAGCCGCGTAATCGGGGCCCTTTTGCGCCATGACCCGGGATCAGCTGTCGTAGTCGATGACGTGGCGCAGCTGTTTTTCGAACTCCAGCGCCTTGCCGGTGCCCAGAGCCACGCAGCTCATCGGCTGATCGGCCAGACTGATCATCAGCCCGGTCTGCTCGCGCAGCGCCAGATCCAGCTCGCCCAGCATGGCGCCGCCGCCGGTCAGCATCACGCCGCGATCGACGATATCGGCGGCCAGATCGGGGGGCGTGGCCTCCAGCGCGACCATCACCGCCTCGCAGATCTGCTGCACCGGCTCGGCCAGCGCGTCGGCGACCATGGCCTGGGTGATCTCCATCTCTTTGGGGATGCCGTTCAGCAGATCGCGGCCGCGCACCATGATCGTGGCGCCGCGCCCGTCGTCGGGCATGCGGGCGGTGCCGATCTGGGTCTTGACCCGCTCGGCCGTCGATTCGCCGACCAGCAGGTTGTGGTTGCGCCGCAGGTAGTTGATCAGCGCGTCATCCATGCGGTCGCCGCCAATGCGGACCGAACGCGCATAGACCACATCTCCAAGCGACAGGACCGCGACCTCGGTGGTGCCGCCGCCGATGTCGACGACCATGCTGCCCGTGGGTTCGGTGATCGGCATGCCGGCACCGATGGCCGCCGCGATGGGTTCGGCAATCAGCCCCGCCTTGCGCGCGCCGGCCGACAGGACCGACTGCCGGATCGCCCGCTTTTCCACCGGTGTCGCGCCATGCGGCACGCAGACGATGACCTTGGGTTTGGAAAAGCTGGTGCGCCGGAACACCTTCTTGATGAAATGCTTGATCATCTCCTCGGCGCTGTCGAAATCGGCGATGACGCCTTCGCGCATCGGGCGGATGGCCTCGATGCTGCCCGGCGTGCGGCCCAGCATCAGCTTGGCGTCCTCGCCCACGGCCAGAACCTGCTTCTTGCCGTCCTTGACGTGATAGGCGACGACCGAGGGCTCATTCAGGATGATGCCCTTGCCCTTGACGTAGATCAGCGTGTTCGCCGTGCCGAGGTCGATCGCGATGTCAGTTGAAAACAACCCGCCAAAGGCCATGCTTCTGTCCCTTCTGCCGTCCCTGCCACGACGGCGTGATGCCATCGTTCATCGACGGCCATTGCCCGATTTGCCCGATGAGTCTTCCCACCGAGGGTTGCGGACATATAGGACGCCAAATGCCGGGCGGAAAGCGCGAATCGCGTTTGCCGCCCGCAGTTGCCACAGGATTCACCAAGGATCACCGCCTTGCCGCACAGGGCGCTTCATTCGCGCAAAAGGCGAACGCCGCCGCTTGCGCGACCGAAACGCCGGCCATGAAAAAGGGCGGCCCAAGGCCGCCCCTTGCCGTCATCGCAGCAGCACGGGTCAGTGCGAATACATGCTGACCTGCTTGGCATCGGCGTCCTTGCCCACCATCTCGCGGCGCACCTTCAGCCGGTTCAGCGCGCCAACATAGGCCTTGACGCTTGCCAGAATGGTGTCGGTATCGGCGGCCTGACCCATGGCGATGCGGCCATCCTCTTCCATGCGCACGCTGACGGTGGCCTGGGCATCGGTGCCTTCGGTCACGGCATGGACCTGATACAGTTGCAGGCGCGCCTCATGCGGCCAGATCGCCTTGACGGCGTTGAAACAGGCATCGACCGGACCGTCGCCCTCGGCA
This sequence comes from Paracoccus limosus, assembly GCF_009711185.1. GTDB lineage: Bacteria > Pseudomonadota > Alphaproteobacteria > Rhodobacterales > Rhodobacteraceae > Paracoccus > Paracoccus limosus. The sequence continues at coordinate 56,635 of NZ_WMIF01000019.1, read as the reverse complement.
TGGACGGTCTTGTCCTCGCCGCCGACGCTCAGCGTCAGATCCGCCGACTGGCCGTCGCTGCCGCAGATCACGCGCAGATGCTTGACCTGCAGGTAATCGTTCTCGGTATTGGCGGCGCTGTCCTGCATCAGCGCGACCAGATCGTCGTCATAGATTTCCTTCTTGCGGTCGGCCAGCGCCTTGAACCGCACGAAAACGTCCTTCAGCTGGTTGTCGCCCACCTCATAGCCCAGATCGCGCAGCTTGGCGCGCAGGGCGGCGCGGCCAGAATGCTTGCCCATGGCGATATTGGCCTCGTTCAGACCGATATCGGCGGGGCGCATGATCTCGAAGGTCTCGACGTTCTTCAGCACGCCATCCTGATGGATGCCCGATTCATGCAGGAAGGCGTTCTTGCCGACGATGGCCTTGTTGGGCTGCACCACAAAGCCCGAGGCCTGCGCCACCCGCCGCGACAGGCCCATGATCTTGGTCGTGTCGATGCCGGTGGTGTAGGGCATGATGTCGTGACGCACCTTCAGCGCCATCACCACCTCTTCCAGAGCGGTATTGCCGGCACGCTCGCCCAGACCGTTGATCGTGCATTCGACCTGGCGCGCGCCCGCCTCGACGGCAGCCAGAGAGTTGGCGGTCGCCATGCCCAGATCATCGTGGCAATGGGTGGCAAAGATGACCTCATCGGCCCCCGGAACCCGCTCCAGCAGCATGCGGATCAGATCGGCGCTTTCGCGGGGCGCGGTATAGCCGACGGTGTCGGGAATGTTGATGGTGGTGGCGCCAGCCTTGATCGCGATCTCGACCACGCGGCACAGATAGTCATGCTCGGTCCGGGTGGCATCCATGGGCGACCATTGCACATTGTCGCACAGGTTGCGGGCATGGCTGACGGTCTCATGGATGCGCTCGGCCATCTGGTCCATGTCCAGATTGGGAATGGCCCGGTGCAGCGGCGAGGTGCCGATAAAGGTGTGGATGCGCGGGCGGCGCGCATGCTTCACCGCCTCCCAGCAACGGTCGATATCGGGAAACTGCGCTCGCGCCAGACCACAGATCACGCTGTTGCGGCTGCGTTTGGCAATCTCCGAGACGGCCGCGAAATCGCCCTCCGAGGCAATCGGGAATCCCGCCTCGATCACGTCCACGCCCATCTCGTCCAGCATCTGGGCGATTTCCAGCTTTTCGTCATGGGTCATGGTGGCGCCGGGCGACTGTTCGCCATCGCGCAGGGTGGTATCGAAAATCAGGACGCGGTTCTTGTCGGTCATGTCAGGGTCTTTCTTACGCATGATAAGGCTGTCGTTCGTGAAACCGGGCACGAACCAGACTGAGCGGCGGCCCGGAAGACCCGCTCAGCGCAGCGTAAGAAGAAGCAGACCGCGGGGGCGCACGCCGAAGCGCGCCGAAACAGGCGCGTCGCAACTGATGCTGATGGGGCGTATCCGAGTCATGCCGGCACTATAGAACCGCCCGCGCGGGATTGAAAAGGCCGAAAAACATGCCGCCCCCGCAATCTTTGATCCGCGCCCGCCGCTTTCACCATTTTCCAAATACCCATGCCGCGCGTGACGCCGGCACCACGCCCTCAGAGTGCGCGCCAGCCGATGTCGCGGCGATAGAACCCGCCCGGCCAGTCGATGGCATCGGCCAAGGCATAGGCGCGGCCATGCGCCTCGGCCAAAGTGGCGCCGCGCCCGGTTGCGGCCAGCACCCGCCCGCCGGTCGCAACCAGCACGCCATCGCGGCGCGCGGTGCCGGCATGAAAGACCATATGGCTTGAATCTTCGGGCAGGGCGTCCAGCCCCCGGATCTCGCTGCCCTTCTCATAGGCGCTGGGATAGCCCGACGCCGCCAGCACCACGGTCAAGGCGTGATCGTCGGCCCAGGTGACCGAGGTCTCGCCCAGCCGGCCCTCGGCGCAGGCCAGGATCAGGTCCAGCGCCTGCGCGCCCAGCCGCATCATCAGGACCTGACATTCCGGGTCGCCGAAACGCACGTTGTATTCGACCAGCCGCGCGCGTCCGTCCTCGATCATCAGCCCGGCGTAAAGCACGCCCTGGAACGGCGTCCCGCGCCGCGCCATCTCGGCGACGGTGGGGCGCACGATCTCGGCCATCACCGCGTCCTGAATCTCCTGCGTCAGCACCGGGGCCGGGGAATAGGCGCCCATGCCGCCGGTGTTCGGGCCGGTATCGCCGTCGCCCACGCGCTTGTGGTCCTGTGCCGTGCCGATCGGCAGGCAATCCGTGCCATCGCACAGGATAAAGAAACTGGCCTCTTCGCCGGCCATGAATTCCTCGATCACCACCTCGGCCCCGGCATCGCCAAAGGCGCCGCCAAAGGCATCGTCCACGGCGGCGATGGCCTCGGCCTCGGTCATCGCTACGGTCACGCCCTTGCCGGCGGCCAGCCCGTCGGCCTTGATGACGATGGGCGCCCCTTGCGCGCGGATGTAATCGCGCGCCGGCCCCGCCGCGTCAAAGCGCGCCCAGGCGGCGGTCGGCGCGCCGCAGGCGTCGCAGACCTCTTTGGTAAAGCTTTTCGAGGCCTCCAGCATCGCCGCCGCTTTCGACGGACCAAAGGCCAGGATACCGGCCGCGCGCAGATCGTCGGCCACGCCGGCCGCCAGGGGTGCCTCGGGGCCGATCACCACCAGATCGATGGCGTTTTCCTCGCAAAAGCCGATCACGGCCGGGCCCGACAGGATATCCAGATCCGCCAGCCGCGCTAGCGGCTCCATCCCGGCATTGCCCGGGGCCACGAACAGCCGGTCGCATTTCGGGTTCTGCCGGATCGCCCAGGCCAGCGCATGTTCGCGCCCGCCGCTGCCCAGGATCAGGATATTCATGGCATAGCCCCCGTTTGCGGATGTCTGGCGCCTTCTAGGAACTGGCTTGCGCGGGATCAATCCCCTTGATCCTGCGGGCCGGCCGCGCCAGAACCGGCAGCATGGAGCTTTTCGAAGAACCCGCCGGCAGCAATGCCCATGAATTCACCGTCTCGGAGATCTCGGGCGCGGTCAAGCGCGTGCTCGAGGGCGAGTTCGGCCGCGTCCGCGTGCGCGGCGAGATCGGCCGCGTCTCGCGCCCGTCCTCAGGACATCTCTATTTCGACCTCAAGGATGACCGCGCCGTCATTGCCGCCGTCACCTGGAAAGGTCAGGCCGCGCGCCTCTCGACCCGCCCCGAGGAAGGCATCGAGGTCATCGCCACCGGTCGGCTGACCACCTTTCCGGGCCAGTCGAAATATCAGCTGATCGTCGATGAGATCGAACCGGCCGGCGCCGGCGCACTGATGATGATGCTGGAAAAGCGCCGCAAGGCGCTGGCCGCCGAAGGTCTTTTCGACGAGGCGCGCAAGCTGCCGCTGCCCTATCTGCCCCACGTGATCGGCGTCGTCACCTCGCCCTCGGGCGCGGTGATCCGAGACATCCTGCACCGGTTGCGCGACCGCTTTCCGACGCATGTGCTGATCTGGCCGGTGGCGGTGCAGGGACAGGATTGCGCGCCACAGGTCACGGCGGCGATTCAGGGCTTCAACGCGCTCGCCCCGGGCGGCCCGATCCCGCGCCCCGACCTGATCATCGTCGCGCGCGGCGGCGGCAGTCTCGAGGACCTGTGGGGTTTCAACGAGGAATCGGTGGTGCGGGCGGCGGCGGCCAGCGCGATCCCGCTGATCTCGGCCGTGGGCCACGAGACCGACACCACGCTCATCGACTTTGCCTCGTCGCGCCGCGCGCCGACGCCCACCGCCGCAGCCGAGATCGCGGTTCCTGTCAGGGCCGAACTCGCCGCCCGGCTGAGCGAACTGGCTGCGCGGATGATCCGCGCCCAGCAACAGGCCGGCCAGCGCCAGCGCCAGCGGCTGTCCGATCTGGGCCGCGCCCTGGGCCGGCCGCAGGCCCTGACCGATCCGGCGCGGCAGCGCCTCGACCTCTTTGCCGACCGGCTGGAGCCCGCCCTGCGTGGTTTCGTCCGCAGCCGGCGCGAGCGGCTGAACGCTCTGCCGCTGTCGCTGGCGGCTTTGCGCGCCAGCCTGCACCTGCGCCGCGACCGGCTCAGCGATCTGGCGCGGCGCCTGCCGCCGGCATGGGCGCGCCACCGCAAGCGTCAGGCCGAGACCCTGAGCAGCCTCGCCGATCGTCTGGCCCGCGCCCGCACCCGCGATCTGGCCGAACGCAGCCGGCAGGCCACGCGCGACCGCACCCGGCTCGACGCCCTTGCCGCGCGCCTTGCCGCAACCGGGCAACGCCTGCTGCCGCCACGCCGCGAAAGGCTTGACCGGCTCGACCGGCTGCGCCTGACCCTGGGCTATGAGGAAACTTTGAAACGCGGCTTTGCCGTGGTGCACGGCCCGGACGGCCTGCTGACCAGTGCCACCCAAGCGGCCCAGACGCCGCATTTCGAAATCCAGTTTGCCGATGGTCGCATCGGCGCCCGTCCCGAAACGCCACCCGTGAAGTCCGCCCGCAAAAAGCCCGCCGCCAAGGACCAGAAGTCACTCTTCTAGGCTTCTTTCGTGTGGAAATATCCCGGGGGAACGTTTTCGGCGCCCGTCGAGGGCACCGAAAACGTAGGGGGCAGAGCCCCCTAACGCGCCCGTTCGACCGGGCGAAGCATCAGCCACAGCAGTGCGGCACCGGCCAGCACCAGAAACGGCAGCATGGCCAGATTGACCGCGTTCCAGCCTGCCTGCGGCGTGCCGCCCAGACAGTTCATCAATCCACCCGAGGACAGCGAGGCCACAAAGACCCCGGCAAAGACCACCGCGTCGTTCAGCCCCTGCACCCGCTCACGCTCTTCGGCGCGATAGGCGCGGGTCAGCATCGCCGTCGAGCCGATGAAGCCAAAGTTCCAGCCCAGCCCCAGCAGCACCAGTGCCAGATAGAAATTCCCCAGCTCGACCCCGGAAAGCGCGATGGCACCGGCGCTAGCCAGAATGACCAGCCCCAGCATGACGATGCGCTGCGCCCCAAAGCGCGCGATAAGATGGCCGGTGAAAAAGGACGGGCCGAACATCGCCACTACATGCAGCGCGACGATATTGGCGGCATCGGCGGTGTGGAAACCGCAGCCGACCACCGCCAGCGGCGTCGAGGTCATCACCAGATTCATCAGCGCATAGGAAACCATGCCGCAGACCATGGCGACCGCGATCTGCGGCACCCGGATCAGCTGACCCAAGGTGCGGCCCTGCATCTGCCCGGCGGCGCCTGCCGTGGCACGGGGAATGTCCAGAAAGGAAAAGATCAACGGTCCCAGCAGGTTCAGCCCGATGATTGCGGCATAGGTCGCTAGAAAGGGGATCGCCGTCATCTCGGCGGTCAGACGCACGAGGAAGGGCCCGGTAAAGGCCGCGACCAGCCCACCCGCCAGCACCAGCGAGATCGCGCGCGACTGAAACTCGGGCGGCGCGCAATCCGTGGCGGCAAAGCGATAGAAGCCCTGTCCGGCCTGATAGACCCCGGTCAGCAGCCCGCTGGCCAGAAACAGCCAGAAATTCCCAAGGATCATCCCCGTCGCCGCCAGCCCCGCACCAAGCCCGCCGCAGCCGCAGGCCAGCGTAAAGCCCGCCCGTCGGCCATGGCGCTGCATGAACCCCGCCAGCGGCCGCGCCGAGATCGCCGAGCCCAGCACGATCATGGACAAGGGCAGCGTGGCGATGCAGGGATTGGGGCTGAGCATCTGCCCGGTCAGCCCGCCGACGATGAAGATCATCGACATCTGCGCGCCCATGACTGCCTGCGCCAGCAGCAGCACCACGAGATTGCGGCGTGCGCGGCGCAGGTCGCGCGAAGGTTCCATTACCGGATCAGCCAGCCCCGTCATGATCAGGCCAGCGCGCTGGCCTCGCGGGCGCGGGTCCTGATCGCCTGCCAGTCCGAGGCGGCCACATCCGCGTCCGGCGCGATCCAGCTGCCGCCGACGCAGATCACATTGGGCAGCGCCAGATATTCGGGTGCGGATTTCAGCGTGACGCCGCCAGTCGGGCAGAAGCTGACCCGCGGCAGCGGACCGCTCAGGGATTTAAGCGACTTGACGCCGCCTGCGGCCTCGGCCGGAAAGAATTTCAGCATGGAATAGCCCCATTCCATCGCCCGCATGACCTCGGAGGCGGTGACGGCGCCGGGCAAAAGCGGCAGGCCAATCTCTTCGCAGGCGCGCACCAGAATTTCCGTGGCGCCCGGCGCGACGGCAAAGCTGGCGCCGGCATCCTTGGCGCGTTTGGCGTCATCGGGGGTCAGCACGGTTCCGGCACCGACATGGCCGCCGGGAACACGCGACATTTGCCGGATGACCTCAAGCGCGGCGGGGGTGCGCAGCGTGACTTCCAGCACCGGCAGCCCGCCGGTGACCAGGGCCGTGGCCAGACCCTCGGCACGGGCGGCATCGCCGACGACCAGGACCGGGATCACCGGGGCGAGTTCGCAAAGCGCGCGGTTCTTCTGGGACTGGGTCTCGGGGGTCATGGCGGGCCTCTGTGCACGGAATCTTGGCGCAGGTTGCGCTTTTATGGGCTGGGGTGCAAGAGGCTATGTTAGCGGTAACTATAGCTTGGGTCTTGCCTGCGGCAGGGTGCGGGGACGGGGGCTCTGCCCCCAGCCCTGGCCCGGCCCTCGACGGGCCCGGTCAGGGCTTCCCCCGGGGTATTTGGAAAATGGCGAAACCTAGCCGCCGAAGCTGCTGCGGCCGCCGGAGGAGGAGGGGCGGGAAGTGGCCGACGCACCGAAGCCGCCGCGCTGGTTGACCTGAGTGGCCGACATCGGCGGTTTGCCGAGCGTGGTCGGGGCACGCTGGAAGCTTTGCGCGGGCACCTTGCCGGCGCCGCGGTTCGTGGCAAAGCTCTGGTCGCCCTTGGGGGTGGCGTATTTGCCATCGGCCGTGCGCACCATCGGCTGCGAGAAGATGCCGCCGCCGCGCGACATCATCGAGCCAAGCATATAGCCCATGAAGAGCGGCATGAAGGAAAAGCCGCCGCCGCTTTGCTGCTGGGCCGCCGGATCGCCGCCGCAATTGCCCACGCCATGTTCCTGTTCGCAGAGCTCCTTGGAGGCATAGCGCGGTGCGGTCTCCATGAACTCCTGCTTGGCGGCGTCGAAGTTCTTGCGGCAGTCGTCCTCGGTGAACCACAGCTCGTTCTGCTTGCTGGCGGCGATGCAGCTTTCGAGATCGGGAAAGCTTTGCGCATCGACCTGATCATCCTTGCAGGCGGTCAGCGTCAGGGTTGCCGTGCCGGCCAGGATCAGGGCGGCGCGGCGGCCGCGTTTGCGGAGGATCATGGGTCAGCCCTCGATGAAATGCGGCTTGAAGCGCGACAGGTTGTGGGTGATGCGCGAGCGGTCCTCGCGCAGGCCGATGCCGGTGCAGGTCTCGCCGATGATCCATGCGCCGACCACCGGATGAAAACCGTCGAAATCCGGCAGGGGCGCCAAAGCCTGCACGATCATCGGGTGGTGCGAATAGCTGTCATCCGGGGTGGTGACCGGGGGCTTGCCCGGCTGGATCAGCGATACGCCGGCGCCTTCGCGCGAGAAGATCGGCTTGGTGACATGGCCGGCGCGCAGCTGCGCCTCGGCGGCGGCAAAGGCTTGGGCGACATGCGGCGCAGGGCTGCCGCCGGTCAGCGCATCGGCCACGTCCTCCAGAAAGAAGGCCGGCAGCAGGTTCGGATGGCCCGGCGCGATCTGCCACAAAAGCGGCAGGATCGCCTTGTTCGATACCAGCGCCTTCCATGGCGGTTCGATGAAGCGGGTGCCCGAGGATTGCAGATGCGGCGCAAACTCGTCGCGCAGCATGTCCTCCCACGGGTAAAGCTTGAAGAGCGTGCCGATCACCCGCGACTCGGCATCGGCGAATTGACCATCCTCGCTGAGCCCGATGGCCGAAAGCGCGGTGAAATGCGCGCCCAGCCCGGCCTCGCGGGCGGCCCAGGCCAGCGTCTCGACCGTAGCGTAATCCTCGGGGTTGTCGGGGTCGGCGGCGAAATGCACATCCTCGGCCGGGGTGTTGATTTCGGCGAAACGTTCGACCAGCGATTCGTGGATGCTGTTGAACTGGTCGCTGTCCGGTCCCAGCACGCCCGCCTGCTGCTGCTGTTCGAACCACAGCCATTGGAACGAGGCGCTTTCGTAAAGCGAGGTCGGGGTGTCGGCGTTGTATTCCAGCAGTTTGGCCGGGCCGGTGCCGTCATAGGCCAGATCCATGCGACCATAAAGCGCAGGCTCGCCGCGGCGCCAGCTGTCGGCGATGAAATCGCGCTGTTCGGGCGGGATCGCCATGCGCTCCAGCCAGTAGTCATCCGCAATCGCCTGCGACACCGCCTCGCGGCAGAGCGCGTCAAGTTCGGTCGCCGGCGCTTCCAGATCGTTTTCGATCTCGTGCAGGGTAAAGCGATAGGCGCTGGTTTCGTCCCAATAGGGCTCGCCGCCCATATCGGCAAAGGTAAAGCCCAGTTTGCGCGCTTCGTCGCGCCAGCCGGGCCGCTCGGGCAGATGTCGTTTTTCCATGCTCTCTCCTTGTTTACGACATGGAGGACGCGATCGGGTTTCGCAACCCGTCGATCGCAAGGCACGGCTTGCCCTGTCGCGGTCTTCGGGCCAATCTGCTACCATTCCAGCCCCGGAAAAAGGGGTATGACAACGGGGAAAACCGAGATGTTCCAGAGTTCGATTCGCGCGCTGATGCTGGCCAGCGTGGTGGCCTTCGCGCCGGCGGCCTTTGCGGCAACGCCGGCTGATACGCTGGTCGTCGCCGGCCAGATCGACGACATCATCAGCATGGATCCGGCGCAAAGCTTCGAGCTGTCGGGCCAGGATGTGATCAAGAACCTTTACGACCGGCTGGTGGATTTCGATCCCGTCGATCTGAACGCCGGCATCAAGCCGAGCCTTGCCGAAAGCTGGGAGGTCAGCCCTGATGGCAAGACCATCACCCTGACCATGCGCGAGGGCATCAAGTTCCAGTCCGGCAACCCGGTGCGTGCCGAGGATGCCGCATGGTCGCTGCAGCGCGCGGTCAAGCTGAACCTGTCGCCGGCCTTCATCCTGAACCAGTTCGGCTTTACCGCCGAAAACGTCGATCAGCAGGTCGGCTTTGACGGCAACAAGGTGATCCTGAAGCTGGATCAGCCCTATGCGCAAAGCTATGTCCTGAACAGCCTTGCCTCCGAGGTCGCCTCGGTGGTGGACAAGGAAACCGTGCTTTCGCATGCCGAGGGCGAGGATCAGGGCAACAAGTGGCTGTCGACCAATTCGGCCGGCTCGGGTCCCTTCACGCTGGCTGCATGGCGCCCGAACGAGGCGGTCCAGTTCGCGGGCAATGCCGATTACTGGCAGGGCGCTCCGGCGATGAAACGCGTCATCGTGCGCAACGTGCAGGAAAGCAGCGCCCAGCGGCTGCTGCTGGAGCAGGGCGATATCGACGTGGCGCGCAACCTGACGCCGACCGATATCGAGGCGCTGTCGAACAGCGACAAGCTGGTGGTCGGCAATGAGCCGCGCGGGCGCATCCTTTACATGGGCCTGAACCAGAAGGACCCGATCCTGTCGAACCCGGCCGTGGTGCAGGCCATGCGCTATCTGATCGACTACAAGGGCATCGAGGGCAGCTTCCTGAAGGGCCAGTTCAAGATCCACCAGAACTTCCTGCCCGAGGGCTATCTGGGGGCCTCGGACGAGAACCCCTGGACCTATGATGTCGAAAAGGCGCGCAAGCTGCTGGCCGATGCCGGGGTGAGATCGGGCACGATCAAGACCACGGTGCGCGATATGGCCGAATACAGCAACGTGATGCAGACCCTGCAGGCGTCGATGGCACAGGTCGGGCTGACGCTGGAGATCCAGCAAGTCACCGGCGCGCAATCGCTGGACGCCTATCGCGCGCGGCGGGTGCCGATCTATATTGGCGAATGGGGCCCGGATTACGCCGATCCGAACACCAATGCCTCGACCTTTGCCTATAACCCCAACAACGCCGATGACGCGAAACTGTCGCAGCTGGCCTGGCGCAACGCCTGGGCGGTGCCGGACGACATGAACAAGGCCACCATCGCCGCGACGCTGGAGGGCGATACCGACAAGCGCAAGCAGATGTATCTGGACATCCAGCAGCAATATCGCGACATCGCGCCGATCATTCCGCTGTTCCAGCGCATCGAGCGCGACGGGATGCAAAAGAACGTCCACAACTGGACCGCCGGCGGCTCGGTCACCTCGGCCATGTATGGCAAGGTCACGAAGGAATAGGGCGTGGCGCATCCGGACATGATGGCCGGGCCGGGGGCAAGACCGCCCTCGGCCCGGCGCGGCGCCCGTCTGGGCCGCCAGCTGCGTGGCGTGGCCGGCGTTCTGCTGTCTTTGGCGCTGACGCTGCTGGGGCTGTTGCTGGTCACCTTTATCATCGGCCGCGTCATGCCGATCGACCCGGTGCTGAAGGTGGTGGGCGAGCGCGCGACGCAGGCGCAATATGATGCGGCGCGCCTTGCCATGGGGTTGGACCAGCCGCTGTGGCGGCAATTCCTGACCTATGCCGGACAGGTGCTGCATGGCGATTTCGGGCGCTCGATCTCGACCGGCCATGCGGTGACCGAGGATCTGCGGCGCGTCTTTCCGGCCACGGTCGAGCTGGCGACGCTGGGCACGCTGATCGGCGTTTGCGCGGGCGTGCCTCTGGGGGTGATCGCGGCGGCGCGGCGCGGTCGCTGGATCGACCAGATCGCGCGCGTGGTGGCGCTGATCGGCTATTCGATGCCGATTTTCTGGCTGGGGTTGATGGGGCTTTTGCTGTTCTACGGCATTCTCGGCTGGATCGGCGGTCCGGGGCGTCAGGGCATCATCTATGACGGCATGGTGCCCGAGGTCACCGGGATGATCCTGATCGACAGCCTGCTGTCGGGCGACTGGGGCGCGTTCCGCGATACCTTCAGCCATATCATCCTGCCGGCCAGCCTGCTGGGTTATTTCAGCCTGGCCTATATCAGCCGGATGACCCGCAGCTTCATGCTGGAGCAGCTTTCGGCCGAATACATCACCACCGCCCGGGTCAAGGGGCTCAGCGAGCGGCGGGTGATCTGGGGCCATGCCTTCCGCAACATCCTCGTGCCGCTGGTCACGGTGATCGCGCTCAGCTTTGCTTCGCTGCTCGAAGGCTCGGTGCTGACCGAGATCGTCTTTTCCTGGCCCGGGCTGGGGCAATACATCACCAAGGCGCTGCTCGCCGGGGACATGAACGCGGTGCTGGGCGGCACGGTGCTGATCGGCACCTGCTTCGTGGTGCTGAACATCGCCTCGGACATTCTCTACCGCCTGCTAGACCCGAGGGCCGCATGAACCCCACCACCCGCACATGGCTGCTGAGCGACGCGCCGCAGACCCGCAGGCAGGCACGTCTGGGTGCGCTCTATCAGGGCTGGCTGACCTTTCGCGCCAACAAGCTCGCCATGCTGGGGCTGGTGATCCTGCTGGCCCTGCTGGGCATCGCGGCCTTTGCGCCCTGGCTCGCGCCGCAAAACCCGCTGGCGCAGGATCTGGCCGGGCGGCTGAAGCCGCCGTCCGCGGCGCATTGGCTGGGCACCGATGCCTTGGGCCGGGACATCCTGTCGCGGCTGATCTACGGCTCGCGCGTGACGCTGTTCATCGTGGGCACCGTGGCGCTGATCGCGCCAGTGATCGGGCTTTTCATTGGCACCGTGGCGGGCTTTGCCGGCGGCTGGGTCGATCAGGTGCTGATGCGGATCACCGACATCTTTCTGGCCTTCCCCAAGTTGATCCTTGCGCTGGCTTTCGTTGCGGCACTTGGCCCCGGGATCGGCAATGCGGTCTTGGCACTCGCCATCACCTCATGGCCGCCCTACGCCCGGCTGGCGCGGGCCGAGACGCTCAGCATCCGCAACGCCGATTACATCGCCGCCGCCCGGCTGCAAGGCGCGGGGCGGCTGCGGCTGCTGATCGGCCATATCTGGCCGCTCTGCATCAGTTCGCTGATCGTGCGGGTGGCGCTGGACATGGCGGGGATCATCCTTTCGGCGGCAGGCTTGGGCTTTCTCGGCCTTGGCGCTCAGCCACCGATGCCGGAATGGGGCGCGATGATCTCGGACGGGCGCACCTATATCCTCGATTTCTGGTGGGTCGCGGCCATGCCCGGCATGGCGATCTTTATCGTCAGCCTGGCCTTCAACCTGCTGGGTGACGGCCTGCGCGACGTGCTGGACCCGAAAGGAGCCAAGGAATGAGCCCGCTTCTGTCGCTGCGTAACCTGCGTGTCAGCTTTCCCACCCGCAGCGGCACGTTCGATGCCGTGCGCGGCGTCAGCTTTGATCTGGGCCGCGAAAGGCTGGGGGTGGTGGGCGAATCCGGCTCAGGTAAGTCGATGACCGGGCGCGCCATTCTCGGCCTTGTGCGCCCGCCGGGCCGCGTCAGCGCCGACCGGATGGAGCTTGACGGCGAAAGCATTCTGAACCTGCCCGAACGCCGCATGCGGCAATTGCGCGGCGCGCGCATCAGCATGGTGATGCAGGACCCCAAGTTCAGTCTGAACCCGGTAATGACCATCGGCCGCCAGATCACCGAAGGCTACCGCCTGCATTCCGGCCAATCCGCCGCCGCCGCCCGGCAAAAGGCGCTCGACATGCTCGAAGCGGTGCAGATCCGCGACCCCGAGCGCGTCTTCAACGCCTATCCGCATGAAATCTCGGGCGGCATGGGCCAGCGGGTGATGATTGCGATGATGCTGGCACCAGACCCGGAAATCCTGATCGCGGATGAGCCCACCTCGGCGCTGGATGTCTCGGTCCGGAACGAGGTCCTGAACATCATGGACAAGCTGGTGCGCGATCGCGGCATGGGGTTGATCTTCATCAGCCATGACCTGAACCTCGTCGGCCAGTTCTGCGACCGGGTGCTGATCATGTATGCCGGCCGCGTGGTCGAGGAACTGCCCGCGCGCGAGTTGCACAACGCCCGCCACCCCTATACGCGCGGCCTGCTCGACAGCCTGCCGCGGCTCGACCGCCCGGTCGGCCGGCTGGCGGTGCTGCAACGTCAGGACAGCTGGCGCGACGCGGAAATCACCACCCCGCTGCCCGAAGGCCTGTGATGCTTCACCATTTTCCAAATACCCAAACGCAACGGCGCCAGCCATGCTGACGGTCCGGGATCTCGATGTCTGGTTCGGCCACCCGCCCGACCGCGTCGATGCGGTCAGCGCGGCCAGCTTCAGCGTCGCCAGCGGCGAAAGCTTTGGCCTCGTCGGCGAATCGGGCTCGGGCAAGTCGACCATCCTGCGGGCGATCACCGGGCTGATCGGCACTTGGTCCGGCACGATCACCGTGGATGGTCAGCCCGTGACCGGCCAGCACCGCAGCAAGGCCTTTCACAAGACCGTGCAGATGGTGTTTCAGGACCCCTATGCCAGCCTGCATCCGCGCCACTCGGTGGACCGCGTGCTGTCCGAAACCCTGCATCTGCAGGGCATGGATCAAATCGACCGCCGCATCACCGCGCTTCTGGACAGCGTGGGGTTGGGGCGCGGTTTTCGCTTTCGCTACCCGCACCAGCTTTCGGGCGGACAGCGCCAGCGGGTGGCGATCGCCCGAGCACTGGCGGCCGAGCCGCGCCTGCTGCTGCTGGACGAGCCGACCTCGGCGCTGGATGTCAGCGTGCAGGCCGAGATCCTGAACCTGCTCTCGGACCTGCGGCGCGAGCGCGGGCTGACCTATGTGATGGTCAGCCACGATCTGGCGGTGGTGGCGCATATGTGCGACCGGCTGGCGGTCATGCGCGCGGGCCGCGTCATCGAGGAAATGCCGGCCTCGGCCTTGCGCGCGGGCACGGCGGTCAGCGATTACGCCCGCGCGCTGATTGCAGCCAGCGCCAGTTATCAGCCGGCCTAGACCGAGACGCCAAAGATCCGTCCGACCACGGCGGTGATCGCCAGTGCCGCCAGACCACCGACGACGACACGCAGCACGGCGCGCGCCACCGGCGCGCCGCCGGCCCAGGCCCCCAGCGCACCCAAAAGCGCCAGCGCCAGCACGACCGAGATCAGCACGCTGACGATGACCGCCCCGCCGGGCGCCAGCACCGCCGCGAGCAGCGGGATCGCCGCTGCCGCGCTGAAGGTCAGGGCCGAGGCTGCGGCCGCCTGCAGGGGGTTGGCGCTTGACGCCTCGGACAGGCCCAGCTCGTCGCGGACATGGGCGGCCAGCGCGTCATGCTCGGTCACCTCGCGCGCCGCCTGCAGGGCGGTGCCGGGTGACATGCCGCGCGATTCATAGATCGCGGCCAGCTCGTGCAGCTCGTCCTCGGGCATGTCACGCAGGGCTGCGCGTTCGCGGGCGATATCGGCGCGCTCGGTGTCCGATTGCGAACTGACCGAGACATATTCCCCCATGGCCATCGACATGGCGCCGGCGACCAGCGCCGCCACGCCCGCGATCAGGATCGCCTGCCGGCCGGGATCGGCGGCGGCGACGCCCACGATCAGCGCCCCCACCGACACGATGCCGTCATTGGCCCCCAGCACCGAGGCGCGCAACCAGCCCAGCCTGCCGATATAATGCGGGTCGTCGGGATGTGCGCTCGGATCTTCGCGATAGTCTTGGCTGATGCTCTGGCTCATGCGGGCTGCCTTCGATAGAGGGGTGGCGTGGTCAAGCCCTAACTTAGCCCCGTTGTCGGCCAAGTCCAAATGGCCGCACCCCGTCAACCGGCGGTATTTCGCCTTGTGGCGACGTTTCGCCACAGGAAGGCGGCGATAAACTGTATCAGCAGCAGCAAGACGATGGTTGGCGCCGGTGCGCTGTCCAGCCAGAAGCTGACCCAGACGCCGGCCAGCGTGCTGAACCCCGCAACCGCGACCGCGACCCCCAGCATGACCGCCAGCCGCCGCGCCAGCAGGAAGGCGATGGCACCCGGCGCGATCAGCAGCGCCACCGACAGGATGATGCCCACCGCGCTCAGCATCGCGACCACCGTGGCCGAGATCATCGCCAGCAGCGCGTAATCCAGCCAGCGCACCGCCAGCCCCGAGACCCGCGCCTGCACCGGATCAAAGCTCGCCAGCGCGATGTCGCGCCATTTCAACAGCAGCGCCCCCCCGACCAGCGCCGAGATGATCGCGCCCAGCCGCAGGTCGTCGGGACCGATGCCCAGCATGTTGCCAAACAGGATATGGTCCAGATGCAGCTCGGACGGGATGGCAGTATAGAGCACCATGCCCAGCCCGAACATGCCCGACATGACCACGCCCAGCACGGTGTCGCGCTTGATGCGGCTGTTGCCCTGCAGCCAGCCGGCGGCCATGGCCGAGCCGAGCCCGGCGACGAAGGCCCCAAGGATCAGCGGCACCCCCGCGACATAGGCCAGCACCACGCCCGGCAGGATCGCATGGCTGACGGCATCGCCCATCAGCGACCAGCCACGCAGCACCAGAAAACAGCTGAGCAGGCCGGCGGGCAGGGCGACCATCAGCCCCAGCAGCGCCGCATCGCGCATGAAAGGAAACGAAAACGGCAGCGTCAGGAACTCGGTCATGCCACCGCCTCCCTGGCGCGGCGCCGTGCCGCAAGCAGCCCGTGCTTGGGTGCCAGCAGAAAGGCGGTCAGAAACAGCAGCGTCTGCAGGCAGACGATGACCCCGCCGGTCGCGCCATCCAGAAAGAACGAAATATAGGCCCCCGCTGCCGAGGTCAGCGACCCGATCGCCACCGCCAGCAGGATCAGCCGCGGAAAGCGGTCGGTCAGCAGATAGGCGGTCGCGCCCGGCGTGACGACCAGCGCCACCACCAGAAAGGCCCCGACCGTCTGCATCGCGGCCACGGTGCAGGCCGACAGCAGCGTAAAGAACATCAGCCGCAGCCGCCCCGGCGACAGGCCGATGGTGCGGGCGTGGTTCTCGTCAAAGAACACCACCATCAAGTCGCGCCATTTCAGCGTCAGCACCAGCAGCGAAATGCCACCGATCAGCGCCAGCTGGCGCACATCCTCGGGGGTGATGGCAAGGATATTGCCCATGGTGATGGTCTGCACAGAAACCGCCATCGGGTTCAGCGAGACCATGAACAGGCCCAGCCCGAAAAAGCCGGTAAAGATCAGCCCGATGATGGCGTCCTCTTTCAGCCCGGTGCGCTGGTTCAGAAACAGCATGGTCAGCGCCGCCAGCCCGCCCGACAGGAACGCCCCCAGCGCAAAGGGCAGGCCCAGCATATAGGCGCCCGCGACGCCCGGCACGATCGAATGGCTGAGCGCATCGCCGATCAGCGACCAGCCCTTGAGCATCAGATAGGCCGAAAGAAAGGCGCAGACCGCGCCGACCAGCGCCGAGACCCAGATCGCGTCGCGCATGTAACCGTATTGAAAGGGCACCAGCAGGGTGTCGATCAGCGTGCCGTTCATTTCGCGGACACCTCCGGCGAGCGGGTCTCGCCGTCATAGAGCACCAGCGGCCGCTCGTCGTCGGTCAGCATGGTCACGGCGCGGGGATCGTCGTCGTCATGGATCTGGCGCGCGTCCAGCACCAGATGGCGCAGCACGCCGCCAAAGGCCTCGCGCAGATTGGCCGGGGTAAAGACTTCGGCCGTCGGCCCCGAGGCCAGCACCGTGCCCTTGACCAGCACCACCCGGTCGCAGAATTCCGGCACCGAGCCCAGATCATGGGTCGAAACCAGCATCACCCGGCCCTCGGCCCGCATCTGGCGCAGCAGGTCGATGATCGCGGCCTCGGTCTTGACATCGACGCCGGTAAAGGGCTCGTCCAGCAGGATGACCGAGGCCCCCTGCGCCATGGCGCGGGCCAGAAACACGCGCTTTTTCTGCCCGCCCGACAGTTCTCCGATCTGGCGCTTGCGGAATTCGGTCATGTTGACGCGGGCCAGAGCCTCGTCCACGGCGCGCCGGTCCTCGGGGCGGGTGCGGCGCAAAAAGCCCATATGGCCATAGCGGCCCATCGTCACCACGTCCTCGACCAGCACCGGGAATGTCCAATCGACCTCTTCGGATTGCGGAACATAGGCGATCAGGTTCTGGCGCAGCGCCTGCGGCACGCTCATCCCCAGCACCTGCACCGTCCCGCGCGAGGCCGGGACAAAGCCCATCAGCGCCTTGAAAAGCGTCGATTTGCCCGCGCCATTGACGCCGACCAGCGCCGTGACCGAGCCCTGCGGCACGCTGAAGCTGGCATCGCGCAGCGCGGTAAAGCCGTTGCGATAGGTGACGGTCAACCCCTTGGCGAGGATCCCTTCAGTCATGGTCAAGTCCCTGCATGATGGTGGTGGCGGTGACGCGCATCAGGTCCAGATAGGTCGGCACCGGGCCATCGGGCGCCGACAGGCTGTCGACGTAAAGCACGCCGCCATAGCGCGCCCCGGTCTCGGCTGCGATCTGGCGCGCCGGCCGGTCCGAGACGGTGCTTTCGGAAAACACCACCGGGATGCGGTATTGGCGGATCGTATCGACCACGCGGCGCACCTGCTGCGGTGTGCCCTGCGCATCGGCATTGATCGGCCACAGGTAAAGCTCGTGCAGCTGGAAATCGCGCGCGAGATAGGAAAATGCCCCCTCCGAGGACACCAGCCAGCGCCGGTCGTCGGGCAGGGCGCGGGCGCGGTCGCGCAGCGGGCCGATGGTGCGGGCCAGATCACCCTTGTAGCGCCCGGCGTTGCGCGCGTAATCGGCCTGACCGTCCGGGTCCAGCCGCGACAGCGCCGCCGCGATATTGTCGATATAGATCATCGCGGTATCCAGCCCCATCCAGGCGTGCGGATTGGGCTTGCCGCGATTGCTGCCGCCCGAAATCGGCATTGGCTCGACGCCCGCGCTGACCACGGCCGAGGGCAGATCGCCAAGGTTGCGCAGGAATTGTTCGAACCACAGTTCGAGGTTCAGCCCATTGCGCAGGATCAGGTTGGCGCCGCGCGCGCCGATCAGGTCGCTTGGCGTCGGTTCGTAATTGTGGATGTCGGCGCCCGGTTTGGTGATCGAAACCACCTCAAGCCGGTCGCCGGCGATATTGCGCGCCATGTCGGCGATGATGGTGAAGGTGGTGACCACCTTGGGCCGGATTTGCGCCAGAGCCGGAGCGGCAAGCCCCCCGAGCAGGGTGGCCGATGCTCCGGCCAGGGCAGAGGCCAGAAGGTGGCGGCGGTGCAAAATGATGTTCGTCATAGCCAGAAGCATCTGCGAAGCATTCGCAACTGTCAAGCGTATTGCAGTCCGGCCGCCGCTGCGGGAAAAGGGGGGCATGACCCATGAAGCCCGTGCCCTAGCCTTCGAGACCGCCCTGCGCCGCGCCGGCGTGCGCATCACGCGCCAGCGTGCGGCGCTGTTGCGTGTGCTGGCCGCCGCCGAGGACCATCCCGACGCCATCCAGCTGTTCCAGCGCGCCACGGCGGCGGGGGCGGGCGTGTCGCTGGCGACGGTCTATCGGACGCTGTCCGCGCTTGAGACGCAGGGGGTGATCCTGAAGCAGGTCTTCGAGGGGGCAGCAGCGCGATTCGAGCCGGCCGACACCCGCCACCACGACCACATGATCGACGTCGACACCGGCGAGGTGCATGAATTCGTCAATGAGCGCATCGAGCGTTTGCAGGCCGAGATTGCCGCCGAAATGGGCTATGAGATCGTCCGCCACCGGCTGGAGCTTTACGTCCGCCGCAAGCCATGACCCTGCAAGTCTTTGACAAGATCATCTCGGACCGTGGCTCGCGCTATGCCGTCTCGGGCGGGCCGGCGCGCAACCGCGCCGAGGCCGAGGCATTGCTGGCCGAGCTGCGCTCGAACAAGCGGTTCGCCAAGGCCACGCATAACACCTGGGCCGCGATCCTGTCGGGCGAGGGCGTCAAGGACGATGACGGCGAAAGCGGCGCGGCTCAGATCATCCTGCAGATGCTGGAACGCGCCGGGCTGAACGATCACATCGTCATCGTCACGCGCTGGTATGGCGGCAAGCATCTGGGCGGCGACCGCTTTCGCCATGTCGTCGATGCCGTGCGCCACTATCTGACCGAACGCCGGGCCTGAAACGCTAGGCCTTATGCGCCTGCAACAGCTCCAGCGGCACGATGTCGAGCGTGCGCATATGGGTGGATTCCAGCACGACCAGCGGTGCGGCCAGCTCCTCGGCCGCCTGCATGAAGCGCGCGGCGCAAAGGCACCAGCGATCCCCTGGTTTCAACCCGGCAAAACGGTATTCCGGGCGCGGCGTGGACAGGTCGTTGCCAAGGTATTTCGACAGCGCCAGAAACTCGGCATTGACGATGACGCAGACCGTATGGCGGCCACCATCCTCGGGGCCGGTATTGCAGCAACCGTCGCGATAGAACCCGGTCAGCGGCGCCATCGAGCAGGGCTCCAGCGCCCCGCCCAGCACGTTCAGCGGCTTGTCCATCAGGTCGTCTCCCTTGGTCGCCAGTCGATCCATTGCGCATGGGCATGGGCCCGGCCCAGATTCCAGCTGCGCATCCGTCCCTTGTCCCACAGCCGCAGCTGCAAGGCCATGCCCTCGGGGCCGGCCGATTCCATCGAGACATGGCAGAGCGGTTTTCCGGGCGTGGTGGCGGCGCCGGTCTCGTGCAGCAAGGTTTCGATGCGGGCGCGGCTTTCGGCCGGGAAATACTGCGCGGCGACGGTGTGATAGACCATACGGCCGCGTTGGGCTGGCCGGGC
The DNA here is from genome assembly GCF_009711185.1 of Paracoccus limosus. Taxonomy (GTDB): domain Bacteria; phylum Pseudomonadota; class Alphaproteobacteria; order Rhodobacterales; family Rhodobacteraceae; genus Paracoccus; species Paracoccus limosus. The sequence continues at coordinate 36,982 of NZ_WMIF01000019.1, read as the reverse complement.
CAGCTGCGTGGCCAGCCAGGGCGCGGCATCGCCCTGATCGACCTGCGGCGGGTGTTGGCAAGCGATAGCCAGAGCCGCCCGCAGCCGTGCCGCCCGCTGCGGCTGATCGGGCCAGACATAAGCCAAAAGCCGCAGGCCATCGCGGATGGCATCGACCGGGCTTAGATCGACCCCGCGCGCCGTGCCGAACCGCAGCGGCCGCGGATCGGGCGGGGTGCCGTGCCAGTCGGGCGTCAGTATGACGCCATCGGGCTGCGCGTCCATCCGTTCTGGATCAAGGTGATACAGCGGGAAGTTAAGGTTAAGTCCCGCGCTGGCGCCCAGCTCCAGCAGGTCCAGATCGTCATGGCCCAAGCCGGCCAGAAACCGACTGGCGGCGATCAACACCGCCGCGCGGCCGACCTCGTTGGTTTGCGGCGCGCGTGAGATCCATTCCAGGAAATGCCTATCATGCCCTTGAAAGACATGGACAAGATCGCCTCCGTTCAGTTCGGTTGCGGGCAGGGCGTCCGTCAGGACCAGCGCCAGCGCGTCACCGGAACCGCTCGCCCAAGGCGCGCAGACGCTCGCTCAGCGAGGCGGGCGGCGTGTCGGCGGCGTCGGGTGCCTTGGCGGGCACGGGCTTCTCGACGGCCGGTTTTGCCGGGGCGGCGCCCGGCGGTTTCTGGCCGCTGTTGCGCGCCGGTGCCACCCTTGCGGCCACGGCATTCATCAGCCGCGCGTCATCGCCCGAGGCCAGATCGGTCGCCCCGTCCGAGATGCCGCGCAACATATCCTCGACCAGAGCCTCCTCGGCCTTGGCGAAATCCGACAGCACATAGCCCGCGACGCGGTCCTTGTGGCCGGGATGGCCGATGCCGATGCGCAGGCGGCGGTAATTCTCGCCGATATGCTGGTGGATCGAGCGCAACCCGTTGTGGCCCGCGTGGCCGCCGCCCAGCTTGCTGCGCAGCTTGCCCGGCGCAAGGTCCAGCTCGTCATGCAGGACGACGATATCGGCGGGTTCGAGCTTGAGATAGCGCATCGCCTCGCCCACGGACTGGCCCGAAAGGTTCATGAAGGTGCCGGGTTTGAGCAGGGTGACGCGCTCACCGCCAAGCCGGCCCTCGGCCACCTCGCCCTGAAACCGCGCGCGCCAGGGCGAAAGCCCGTGATCGGCAGCGATGCGGTCCAGCGCCATGAAGCCGATATTGTGGCGGTTTTTCTGGTATTTCGCGCCCGGATTGCCCAAGCCGACGATCAGTTTCATCATCTTCTCCGTCACTTGACGACAGGATACCGGGGCGCGGGGATGGGGGCAAATTTTATCGCTCTCTTGTCCTTGGGGCCGGGCGTTACTAAGACTCTGTCAATGTTTCGCCTCTAAGAGGTTTGATTGCGGGCGCGTCCCGCGGGCGAATCGCGAAACGGGCAGGCCAGGCAGGGACAAAAAGCAAGGAAGCACATGCAAGATCCGGCAGAATTCTACATGAACACCCTCGTCCCGATGGTCGTCGAACAGACCAGCCGGGGCGAACGCGCCTATGACATCTTTTCGCGCCTGCTCAAGGAACGGATCATCTTCCTGTCCGGCCCGGTGCATGACGGGATGGCGACGCTGATCTCGGCGCAGCTGCTGTTTCTTGAGGCTGAGAACCCGACCAAGGACATCAGCATGTATATCAACAGCCCCGGCGGCGTGGTGACCGCGGGCCTGTCGATCTATGACACGATGCAATATATCAAGCCGCGCGTCTCGACGCTGGTGGTGGGGCAGGCGGCCTCGATGGGGTCGCTGCTGCTGTGCGCAGGCCAGCCGGGGCACCGTTTCTCGCTCCCCAACAGCCGGGTGATGGTCCACCAGCCCTCGGGCGGGTTCCAGGGGCAGGCGACGGATATCCTGATCCACGCGCGCGAAACCGAAAAGCTGAAGCGCCGCCTGAACGAGATCTATGTCAAGCACACCGGCCGCAGCCTCGAAGAGGTCGAAGAGGCGCTGGAGCGTGACCGGTTCATGTCGCCCGAAGAGGCCAAGGAATGGGGCCTGATCGACGAGATCCTGGAAGCGCGCGGCAAGGCCGAGCCCGGCAGTTGAGCACTCCTGCGGGATCGCTAAACTTGGGGCTTTTTGGGGATTGTGACAGGCCGGGTCGGCCCGTAACATGTCCTTTGATGCGCGGGCCGGCTTCGGCCGTTCCCGCACCATGCGGCGGGCCGGCAATCCAGCCGGTTCTCCGGTGCAATACGAGGATCAACTGATGGCCAATCCGACCGGCGGCGACAGCAAGAACACGCTCTACTGCAGCTTCTGCGGCAAGAGCCAGCACGAGGTGCGCAAGCTGATCGCCGGTCCCACCGTGTTCATTTGCGACGAATGCGTCGAATTGTGCATGGACATCATTCGGGAAGAGACCAAGACCTCGGCGCTGAAATCCGGCGATGGCGTGCCGACCCCGCGCGAAATCTGCAATGTGCTGGATGATTACGTCGTGGGCCAGGAACATGCCAAGCGCGTGCTGTCCGTCGCGGTGCACAACCACTACAAGCGGCTGAACCACAGCTCGAAGGCCGATATCGAACTGGCCAAGTCGAACATCCTGCTGATCGGGCCGACCGGCACCGGCAAGACGCTGCTGGCCCAGACTCTGGCACGCATTCTAGACGTGCCGTTCACGATGGCCGATGCGACCACGCTGACCGAAGCTGGCTACGTCGGCGAGGATGTGGAAAACATCATCCTGAAGCTGCTGCAGGCCTCGGAATACAACGTCGAGCGGGCGCAGCGCGGCATCGTCTATATCGACGAGGTCGACAAGATCACCCGCAAGTCCGACAATCCCTCGATCACCCGTGACGTGTCGGGCGAGGGCGTGCAGCAGGCCCTGCTGAAGATCATGGAGGGCACGGTGGCCTCGGTGCCGCCGCAAGGCGGGCGCAAGCATCCGCAGCAGGAATTCCTGCAGGTGGACACGACGAACATCCTGTTCATCTGTGGCGGCGCCTTTGCCGGTCTGGACCGCATCATCGCGCAGCGCAACAAGGGCACGGCGATGGGCTTTGGCGCCTCGGTCAAGGAAAGCGACGACAAGGGGGTGGGCGAGCTCTTCAAACAGCTCGAACCCGAGGATCTGCTGAAATTCGGCCTGATCCCCGAATTCGTCGGCCGTCTGCCGGTGATCGCCACGCTGGGCGATCTGGACGAGGCGGCGCTGATCAACATCCTGACCAAGCCCAAGAACGCTTTGGTCAAGCAGTATCAGCGGCTGTTCGACATCGAGGACGTCAAGCTGACCTTCACCGAGGATGCGCTGACCGCCATCGCCCGGCGCGCGATCAAGCGCAAGACCGGGGCGCGCGGGCTGCGCTCGATCATGGAGGATATCCTGCTGGATACCATGTTCGACCTGCCCGGCATGGACAGCGTGGCTGAGGTCGTGGTCAATGAAGAGGCCGTGGACAATCCCAGCGCCAAGCCGCTGCTGATCCACGCCGACCCGAAAAAGGAAACCGCGACTGCGAGCTGACGGCGCGGACAGGGAAACGCGAAAGCCCCGGCAGGACCGGGGCTTTTTCATGGCTGCGCGGCGAAACCTCGTAACGCAGCGATCGGGTTGGGCGTGTGGGCGCAAAGCCATGGGCCCGCGCTGAGCGCAAGCCGCGGCGCCGTAGCGCGTGCAAGCCATAGTCTTGCGCCGGTCGCGCCACAGGCAGCGCTGGAGACAAAAAAGCTATCGCCAGCGCTGAGCGCGGGCCGTAGCTCCATAGCGAGTGCGAGCATAGATTTGTGCCGAGAGCGAACCGCAGCCCCGCGTCGGTGGCGCGCCACAGGCTCGCGCTGAGGCAAAGGCCGTGGCCAGTGCTGAGCGCGGGCCGCAGACCCGTAGCGAGTGTGAGCCATGGACTTGCGGCCGCAGACCGACATTGGGTGCAAGCAGGGTGGCACGGCCAAGACAACGGGCCCCCACCCGGGCATCCGGTCGCAGCCGGCACGTAAACTCTTTGGCAGGTAGCGGTTGACAGAACTTCAGGCTCGGCGATGCTTCGGGCTAGCGGCGGTCGGCGGGCGGAACAGAATCGGCGCGGCATGAGGAGGATATGCGACCACGGGTCCACTGCGCGGCAGGATGTCGTGGCGAGAGACAGTTTTTCGCAATATTTCGCGACGTCACGCTGGCGAAACGCCGGTTCAAAGGTCAAGTCTCTTGACCCGAACCCGCTTCAAGTTCTGCATCGGTTGAAACGAATAAATCCAGACATGGGAGGCCTAATGTCGATCTTCTCACCCCGCATCCTGGCGGTGTCCGCTTTGGCACTGATGGCGGCGACGCCGCTGAGCGCCAAGACCTTCGTCTATTGCTCGGAAGGTTCGCCCGAGGGGTTCGATCCTGCGCCCTATACCTCGGGCACGACCTTCGATGCGTCGGGCCATGCGGTCTATAACCGTCTGGTGCAGTTCAAGCCCGGCACGACCGAGATCGAGCCGGCGCTGGCTGAAAGCTGGGATGTCAGCGAGGACGGGCTGACCTATACCTTCCATCTGCGCAAGGGCGTCAAGTTTCACTCGAACGACAAGTTCACACCCTCGCGCGATTTCGACGCCGATGACGTGATCTTTACCTTCATGCGTCAGGCCGATGCCAAGGATCCGTGGCACGAATATATCCCCGGCATCACCTATGAATATTACTCATCGATGGAGATGGACAAGCTGATCAAGTCCATCGAAAAGGTCGATGACAATACGGTGAAGTTCACGCTGAACCATCCCGAAGCGCCGTTCCTTGCCAATATCGCCATGCCCTTCGTCTCGATCCTGAGCAAGGAATATGCCGATACGCTGGACAAGGCCGGCACGCGCGAGGATCTGAACAACGTCCCGATCGGCACCGGCCCGTTCAAATTCGTCGCCTATCAGAAGGACGCGGTGATCCGTTACCAGAAAAACGCCGATTACTGGGGCCCGGCACCCAAGATCGACGATCTGGTCTTTGCGATCACCCCCGATGCCTCGGTGCGGCTGCAAAAGCTGAAGGCCAACGAATGCCAGCTGATGCCCTATCCCTCGCCTGCCGACATCGCTGACATCAAGGCCGATCCGAACCTGAAACTGGACGAGCAGGCCGGCCTGAACGTCGGCTATCTGGCCTATAACACCACGGTTGCGCCCTTCGACAAGCCCGAGGTCCGCAAGGCGCTGAACATGGCAATCGACAAGAAGGCGCTGGTCGATGCCGTCTATCAAGGCGATGCCGTCGTGGCCAAGAACCCGATCCCGCCGACCATGTGGGGCTATAACGACGCCATCGAGGCCGACAAATACGACCCTGCGGCCGCCAAGGCCGCGCTGGAGGCCGCCGGCGTCAAGGACCTGTCGATGGAGGTCTGGGCGATGCCGGTGCAGCGCCCCTATATGCCGAACGCGCGGCGCGCGGCCGAACTGATCCAGAGCGATTTCGCCAAGGTCGGCGTCAAGGTCGATATCGTCAGCTACGAATGGGGCGAATACCTCAAGAAGTCGATGGAGGAAGGCCGCAAGGGCGCCGTCATTCTGGGCTGGACCGGCGACAATGGCGATCCGGACAACTTCCTGTCGGTGCTGCTGAGCTGCGCGGCGGCGACGCCGGGCGGGGCCAACCGGGCCTATTGGTGCAACAAGGACTTTTCGGATCTGCTCGCCAAGGCCAAAGCCAGCAGCGATCACGCCGAACGGGTCAAGCTTTACGAAGAGGCGCAGGTCATCTTCAAGAAAGAGGAACCCTGGGCCACGCTGGCGCATTCGACGCAATATGTGCCGATGCGCAAGAACGTGACCGGCTTTGTGCAGTCGCCGCTGGGTGACTATACGTTCGAAAACGTCGATCTGACCGAGTAACCCTCGGTTTCACGCATTGTGGCCGTGCGGGGGGATGCCTCTCGCACGGCCCTTTTGGATCAGGGTCCGATGCTGAGATTCATTCTTACCAAGCTGCTTTATCTGGTGCCGACCATGCTGGGCATCACGCTGGTGGCATTCGGTTTCATCCGCCTGCTGCCGGGCGATCCCGTGTTGCTGATGGCCGGTGAGCGCGGCGTCGCGCCCGAGCGTTACGCCCAGATTGCCGCGCAGCTCGGCTTCGACAAGCCGGTCTGGCAGCAATATCTGCTGTATCTCAACAACCTGCTGCATGGCGATCTGGGCAATTCGCTGGTCACCAAGAAGCCGGTCCTGTCCGAATTCCTGACCCTGTTCCCGGCCACGGTCGAGCTGGGGCTTTGCGCCATCATCATCGCCACGGCGGTCGGCGTGCCGGTGGGGGTGATCGCCGCGATCAAGCGCGGCAGCTGGTTCGACCAGATCTCGATGACCGGGGCGCTGATCGGGTTCTCCATGCCGATCTTCTGGTGGGGGCTGCTGCTGATCATCTTCTTTTCCGGCATCCTGCAATGGACGCCGGTCTCGGGCCGCATCAGCCTGATGTATTTCTTTCCGCCGGTGACCGGGTTCATGCTGATCGACAGCCTGATTTCGGGGCAGGCGGGGGCGTTCAAATCGGCACTCAGCCACCTGATCCTGCCCTCGGTGGTGCTGGCGACGATCCCGCTGGCAGTGATCGCACGCCAGACCCGCTCAGCCATGCTGGAGGTGATGGGCGAGGATTACGTCCGCACCGCCCGCGCCAAGGGCCTGTCGCCCCTGCGGGTGATCGGCGTCCACGCGCTGCGCAACGCCATGATCCCGGTCATCACCACCATCGGCCTGCAGATCGGCGTGCTGCTGGCCGGTGCCATCCTGACCGAGACGATCTTTTCATGGCCCGGGATCGGCAAATGGATGATCGATTCGATCAGCCGTCGCGATTATCCGGTGGTGCAATCGGGTCTGCTGCTGATCGCCGCCATCGTGATGATCGTGAACCTGATCGTCGATCTGACCTATGGTCTCATCAACCCGAGGATCCGGCACAAATGACCGATACCACCGTGAAAATCTCGGACGCGGCCATCCGGCGCCGGCAGATCAAGGAATTCTGGTTTTATTTCAGCCAGAACCGCGGCGCCGTCATCGGGCTGGTGGTCTTTGTGCTGCTGGTGCTTACTGCGCTTTTCGCGCCGCTGCTGGCCCCGCATGACCCGACGCAACAATATCGCGACGCGCTTCTGGCGCCGCCGTTCTGGGCCGAGGGCGGGCGCGCCGGTTTCCTGCTGGGCACCGATGCCGTTGGCCGGGACATGCTGTCGCGGCTGATCTATGGCGCGCAATATTCGCTGTTCATCGGCATCGTGGTCGTGGCCATCGCGCTGATCGGCGGCATCTTCATCGGCCTGATCGCGGGCTTTTACGGCGGCTGGGTCGACAATGTCATCATGCGGGTGATGGACGTGGTCTTGGCCTTCCCGTCGCTTTTGCTGGCGCTGGTCTTGGTGGCGGTGCTGGGGCCGGGCCTGACCAATGCGATGATTGCCATTGCCATCGTCTATCAGCCGCATTTCGCCCGCCTGACGCGCGCCGCGGTGATGGGCGAAAAGGCGCGCGAATATGTCACCGCCGCGAAGGTGGCCGGGGCCAGCAATCTGCGGCTGATGTTCAAGACCATCCTGCCCAATTGCCTGGCGCCGCTGATCGTGCAGGCGACGCTGTCGTTTTCCAGCGCGGTTCTGGACAGTGCGGCGCTGGGGTTCCTTGGCATGGGCGCGCAGCCTCCGGCCTCGGAATGGGGCACCATGCTGGCCGAGGCCCGCGAGTTCATTCTGCGCGCCTGGTGGGTGGTGACCTTTCCGGGGCTCGCCATCCTGATCTCGGTTCTGGCGATCAACCTGATGGGCGATGGCCTGCGCGACGCGCTCGACCCGAAACTGAAGCGGAGCTGATGCCATGTCCCTGCTGACCATCCGCAATCTGACCGTGCGCTTTGCCACCTCGACCGGCAGCTTTACCGCCGTGGACGGCATCGACGCGCGCGTGGACCGGGGCGAGGTGCTGGCCATCGTCGGCGAATCCGGCTCGGGCAAATCGGTGTCGATGCTGGCGGCGATGGGGCTCTTGCCCGACACCGCGACCATCACCGCCGACGAGATGACCTTCGACAGTCAGGATCTGTTGCGCATGACGCCGCGCCAGCGCCGCCAGATCATCGGCCGCCAGATCACCATGATCTTTCAGGAACCCATCGCGTCGCTGAACCCCAGCTTTACCGCCGGCTATCAGATCGAAGAGGTGCTGCGCTTTAACGCGGGCCTTTCGAAACGCGCCGCCCGTGCCCGCGCGCTGGAGCTGTTCCGTCAGGTCGGCATCCCCGAGCCCGAGGAAAAGCTGCGCGCCTATCCGCATCAGATGTCGGGCGGGCAATGCCAGCGGGTGATGATCGCCATGGCCATTGCCACCAACCCGCGCCTGCTGATCGCCGATGAGCCGACGACCGCGCTGGACGTGACCATCCAGAAACAGATCCTCGACCTGCTGATGGAATTGCAGGAACAGACCGGCATGGCGCTGATCCTGATCACCCATGACATGGGCGTGGTGGCCGAAACCGCCGACCGCGTGCAGGTGCAATACAAGGGCAAGAAGATGGAAGAGGCCGACGTGCTCTCGCTGTTCGAGGCGCCCAAGCACCCCTATACCCGGGCGCTGCTTTCGGCCCTGCCGGAAAACGCCACCGGCGACCGCCTGCCCACCGTGGGCTCGTTCATGGAAGAGGCCGCGAAATGAGCGTCGTTCAGGGCAAGAACATCATCCGCGACTATCACGTCCCGGGCTCGCTGACCCGCCGCGCCAAGGTCGTGCGCGCGGTCAAGGGCATCAGCTTTTCGGTGGATCGCGGCAAGACGCTGGCCATCGTCGGCGAATCCGGCTCGGGAAAATCGACGCTCGCCCGCATCATTGCGCTGATCGACCCCGCCACCGGGGGCGAGCTCTCGATCGAGGGGAAGCCCGTCGATATCACCAAGGGCCTGACGCGCGAGATGCGCTGCAAGGTGCAGATGGTGTTCCAGAACCCCTATGGCAGCCTGAACCCGCGCCAGAAGATCGGCGATGTGCTGATAGAGCCGCTGCTTCTGAACACCGACACCCCCGCCGCCGAACGCCGCGACCGCGCGCGCGAAATGCTGGTCAAGGTCGGGCTGCCGGCCGAGCATTTCAACCGCTACCCGCATATGTTCTCGGGCGGCCAGCGCCAGCGCATCGCCATCGCCCGCGCGCTGATGCTGAAGCCGACGCTTCTGGTGCTGGACGAGCCGGTTTCGGCGCTCGACCTCTCGGTGCAGGCGCAGGTGCTGAACCTGCTCGCCGACCTGCAGGATGAATTCAATCTGGCCTATGTCTTCATCAGCCATGATCTGTCGGTGGTGCGCTATATCGCCGATGACGTGCTGGTCATGCATCAGGGCGAGGCGGTCGAGCAGGGCACGCGCGAGGCGGTCTTTGCCGACCCGCAGCATCCCTATACGCGCGAACTCTTTGCCGCCACCCCGGTCACCGACATCGAGGCAATCCGCCAGCGCGTCGCCCGCCGTCAGGCCCTGCGCGCCGCAGCCGGCTGATCCCGGCTTCTTTCGTGGAAAAATATCCCGGGGGTCCGGGGGCAGCGCCCCCGGTCCTTACGCCTCCGGATCGCGATAATCGTGCCACTTGCCGCGCCAGTCACGCAGCCGCCACACGCCACAGCCATCCTGTCGCAGATAATCCGGCCCCAGCGGCACCTTGCCATGCCCCCCGGGCAGGTCCAGCACATAGGTCGGCAGGCAAGTGCCTGATAGTCGGCCCCGCAACGCGGCCATGATCGCCAGCCCCTCGGCGATGCTGGTGCGGAAATGGCTGGTGCCCCGTGCCAGATCGCAATGATGCAGGTAATAGGGCTTGACCCGATGCCGGATCAGGGCGCGGAACAGCGCCTCCAGCGCCGCCGCATTGGCATTCACCCCGCGCAGCAGCACGCTTTGCGACAACAGCGGCACCCCGGCATCGGCCAGCCGCGCCAGCGCCGCGCAGGCCTCGGGTGTCAGCTCGTCGGCATGGTTGACATGCAGCACGACCCAGACCGCCAACCGCTCGGGGCGCAGGGCAGCCAGCAGCGCCGCGTCGATGCGCTGCGGCGCCACCACCGGCACCCGGGTATGGAACCGCACCACATCCAGATGCGGGATCGCCGACAGCCGCCCCATCAGGCTGGCGATACGGCGGGCCGACAGCACCATCGGATCGCCGCCGGTCAGGATCACCTCGCGGATGGCGGGGGTGCGGGCGATGTAATCCAGCGCCGCCGCCAGCTGTGGCTCGGGCAGGTTGCCTTCCTCGCCCACCACTTCACGGCGGAAACAGAACCGGCAATAGACCTCGCAGGTCTTGGTGATATGCAGGATCACCCGGTCGGGATAGCGATGCGTCAGCCCCGGCACCGGACTGAAGGCGGAATCGCCAATCGGATCGGTCAGCTCTTCGGGCCGGATCTGCAATTCGCGCGCATCGGGCACAAATTGCGCCGCAACCCCGTCCGAGGCCCCTGCCGCCCTCGCCATGACCGGGGACAGGCGCAGCCGGAATTCCTGCGTCACCCGGTCCAGTTGACCAGAGGTATCGTCAGGCACCAGCCCGGTCTCGATCAGCGCGGGTACCGTGGTCAGGGGGCGGTTGTGGGTCATCGGGAATGAAAGATGCCGAAAGGCTGCCGGGGCAGTCTTTCGGCCTGAACATGTCGCGCCGCGCTCACTCGGCGGCGTGATTGGTGATCTGGGCCAGCTCGGCCTGCGGCTTCATGCGGAAACCGCGCTCCAGCTGGTCAAAGGGCGCCACCGGATATTCGCCCGAGAAGCAGGCGTCGCAATATTGCGGATTGGCGCTGTTGCGGCCGCGGGCCTCGCCCACGGCGCGATAAAGCCCGTCCAGCGACACAAAGGCGAGGCTGTCGACGCCGATCCATTCGCGCATCTCGTCCACAGTCATCTGCGCGGCCAGCAGCTTTTCGCGGTCGGGCGTATCAACCCCGTAGAAGCAGGGCCATGCCGTCGGCGGCGAGGCGATGCGGAAATGCACCTCGGCCGCGCCGGCATCCAGAATCATGTCCTTGATCTTGCGCGAGGTGGTGCCGCGCACCACCGAATCGTCGACCAGCACCACGCGCTTGCCCTTGACCAGCGCCCGGTTGACGTTCAGCTTCAGCCGCACACCCATGTTGCGGATCTGCTCGGTCGGCTCGATGAAGGTCCGACCCATGTATTGGTTGCGGATGATGCCCATGCCAAAGGGGATGCCACTTTCATGGGCATAGCCGATGGCGGCAGGCGTGCCCGAATCCGGCACCGGGCAGACCAGATCGGCCTCGATCGGGGCCTCGCGGGCCAGTTCCACGCCGATCTGGCGCCGGGTCTCATAGACCGAGCGGCCGCCGATGATCGAGTCGGGGCGCGAGAAATAGACATGTTCAAAGATGCAGAACCGGCCTTTCGACGGGCCGAAGGGGCGCGAGCTTTCGACCTCGCCCTTGGAGATGACGACCATCTCGCCCGGCTCGATCTCACGCACGAATTCGGCACCGATGATGTCGAGGGCACAGGTTTCCGAGGCCAGCGCAAAGCCGTCGTCGCCGACCTTGCCCAGCACCAGCGGCCGCACGCCCAAGGGGTCGCGCACGCCGATCAGCTTGGTGCGGGTCATGGCGATGACGCTGAAGGCGCCTTCGACGCGGCGCAGCGCGTCCTTCATCCGCTCGGGGATGTTGCGCTGGATCGAGCGCGCCATCAGGTGGATGATACATTCCGAATCCGACGAGGACTGGAAGATCGAGCCGCGCTCGATCAGCTCGCGGCGCAGCGCGAGCGCATTGGTGATGTTGCCGTTATGGGCAACCGCGCAACCGCCCATGGCGAATTCGCCAAAGAAGGGCTGCACGTCGCGGATCGCCGTCGCGGCCTTGGTGCCGGCGGTCGAATAGCGGACATGGCCGATGGCGAGCGGACCCGGCAGGGTCTCCATCAGGCTTTGCTTGGTGAAGTTGTCGCGCACATAGCCAAAGCGATGGGCGCTGTTGAAGCCCTGCTCTGGATCATGGCTGATGATGCCGCCAGCCTCCTGCCCGCGATGCTGCAACGCGTGCAGACCGAGGGCGACGAAGTTGGCCGCATCCGCGACACCGATTACACCGAACACACCGCATTCTTCGTGCAGGCGATCGGAATCGAAGGGATGGGCAAGGAATGGCTGCATCATCACCGACTCATGGGGCTAGGGGAGGGCTGCATTGTGGCGCTTGTTGTCGCCAACATAGGGAGTCGCACCGGTGAAGTCACGCCCTGCCGCTGCGACAGGGCGCGATTTGTGTCACGAATTGGTCACGCTGGCTCAGTTTGTGGCCGGAACCGGGGTCGCGGTGCCGGCATCGACCGGCTGGGTCGCGGCGCAGCTGCGCACCAGCTGCTCATAGCGCGATACCACCCAACCGGGCGCATCCTGCGGAATTTGCTGGTCCATCTGGCCGCGCATCCGCGAAAACACCTGGGCCGAGCGGGAATTGTCCACCACGGCCACCGGCTGCGTTGCCATCACCCGGTCATAGACGATGAAGGCCACCGCGACCAAAAGGATGCCGCGCGCCACGCCGAACAGAAACCCGATGCCCTGATCGACGCCGCCAAGCGCCGAGCGCTGCACCACCGACGAGAACAGCGGCGTGATGATCGAGAACACGACCAGCGCCAGCGCAAAGACCGCCGCAAAGCCGGCAATCGTGGCCAGTTCGCAACTGTCTCCCAGAAATTTGCTGAGCCCCGGCACCTGCGCGACCATGGGTCGTACCGTGGGCGCAAAGATGAAGGCCAGCACGGCGGCGCCGATCCAGCCGAGGATCGCCAGCGATTCGCGGACGAAGCCGCGTGCATAGGCCAGGATCGCCGAAAGAATGATCACGGCGGCAACGATGCCGTCAATGATGGTGAATCCGTCCATATCTACGCCCTTTCGCGGGTTTGCCCGCGTTTTGGGACGAGTTCACCCGGCACCGAATGTCTCGCCCACGAAGCTTGTCAGGTCCGGGCTGCGGTCTGTCCGCATCCCGGCAAGTGCCTCGACCTTGCTGGCCGATGGCAGGATTGCCCGTGAAAAACCAAGTTTCTGCGCCTCTTTCAACCTGTTTTCCGATTGGGTGACGGGACGCAATGCGCCCGACAGGCTGATTTCCCCGAAAAGCACGGTATCGGCGGGCAGGGGGCGATCCTCGCGCGCGCTGAGAAGGGCGGCGGCGATGGCCAGATCGGCGGCGGGCTCGGCCACGCGCATGCCGCCGGCGACATTCAGAAACACGTCCAGCCCGGCAAAGGGGATGGCGCAGCGCGCTTCGAGCACGGCAAGGATGGTCGAGACCCGGCCGCTGTCGAGCCCGACCACGGTGCGTCGCGGGCTGGCCAGCGTCGAGGGCGCGACCAGCGCCTGGATCTCGGTCAGGACGGGGCGGGTGCCCTCGATGCCGGCAAAGACCGCCGAGCCCGGCGATGGCTCGCCGCGTTCTGACAGAAACAGCGCCGAGGGATTTGAAACCTCGGCCAGCCCGCCGCCGGTCATCTCGAAGACGCCGATCTCATCGGCGGGGCCGAAGCGGTTCTTGTGGGCACGCAGGATGCGGAACTGGTGGCCGCGCTCGCCCTCGAAATACAGCACCGTGTCGACCATATGCTCGACGACGCGCGGGCCGGCGATCTGGCCCTCTTTGGTGACATGGCCGACCAGGATGATGGCGGTGCCGCGCCGCTTGGCAAAGGTCACCAGCTCATGCGCGCTGGCGCGCACCTGCGCCACCGAGCCGGGCGCGGCCTCGATCTGATCGGACCAGAGCGTCTGGATCGAGTCGATCACCGCCACATCGGGCCGTTCGGCATCAAGCGTGGTCAGGATGTCGCGCAGCGCGGTTTCCGCACCCAGCCGCACCGGCGCATCGCCAAGGCCAAGCCGTTGCGCGCGCATGCGCACTTGCGCACTGGCCTCTTCGCCGGACAGGTAGATTGCGCTTTGCCCCGAGCGGGCAAAGGCGGCGGCGGCCTGCAACAGCAGGGTGGATTTGCCGATGCCCGGATCGCCGCCGACCAGCAGCGCCGAGCCGGGCACCAGCCCTCCGCCCAGCACGCGGTCGAATTCGGCTATACCCGAGGTGGCGCGCGGGGGCGGCGCGTCCTGGGTTGCCAGCCCCGAGAGCGGCACCGGCTTGCCCTTGAACGTGCCAAGGCCGCGTCCGGGGCCTTGAGACAGGGGCGCCTCTTCGATGATGGTGTTCCATGCGCCGCAGGCGTCGCATTTGCCCGACCATTTCCGGTGGGTGGCGCCGCAGGCGGTGCAGGTGAAGGCGGTGATCGGTTTGGCCATGTCGGGGTTTGTGGCAGATTGCGCCGCCAGGTGCCACCGGAACCCGAGGGGCTGGTGGCGGTTCGGATATGGGTATTTGGAAAATGGTGAATTCGGCGGTTGGGCGCAGTCGCCGCCGTGGCGGTTAGTGGACGCCGAGGCCGGCCCGCATCAGAAGTTTGCGCACCGGGGCTGCGGCATAGAGGCTGCCGAGCGCGGCGGCGCGCAGGTCGCGCAGGGGCCGGGCCGAGATCATGCTGGTGCGGTTCAGCGCGTCGATGCCGATCAGCCGGGCCAGCGCCTCGGGGCGGCGGCGGCGGTTGTAGCTGTCGAGGCCGGCACTGGCGCCGGGGCGGTCGCCCGAAATATCAATCAGCGCCTTGAGGTCGGCGAGGCTCATATTCAGCCCTTGTGCGCCGATGGGTGGCACGACATGGGCGGCCTCGGCGATCAGGGCGGTGCGCGGGCCGGTGAAGCTGTCGGCGATCTGGCTGATGATCGGCCATTCGGTCAGGCGCGTGGCCTGCGTCAGATGGCCGAGGATGCCGGCCGAGCGCCGGTTCAGCTCGGTCTCGAACTCCTCACGGGGCAGGGCGCGCAGACGGGCGGTTTCGGGGCCGCGCTCTATCCAGACCACCGCCGAGGAGTGCCGGCCATCGCGGTCGGGCAGCGGCACCAGCGTGAAGGGGCCACCCGAGCGGTGGATTTCGGTCGAGACGTTGTTATGCGGACGGGTATGAGTGACGGCGAAGGCCAGCGCCTTCTGGCCGTAGCGGATGGTGCGGGTGCCGATCCCCAGCGCCTGACGCACCGGCGAGTTGCGGCCATCGGCGCCGACCACCAGCCGGGCGCGGATGCGGCTGCCATCGGTCAGGGTGACCAGTGCCTCGCTGTCGCGGGCCAGAAGGCCGGCGGTGCCGGTGCCGGGCAGAAAGCGGATGTTCTGCTGGCAGGCGATGCGGGCCGAAATCTCGCGCTTGAGCAGCCAGTTGGGCAGGTTCCAGCCAAAGGGCTGGTCCGAGATCTCGGCGGCGTCAAAGTCGCGGGTCAGGCGTGCCTGCGGCTGGCTGCCGCCGGCGTCGATGATGCGCATGACCTGCAGCGGCGTGGCATGAGGCGCCAACCGCTCCCAAAGGCCCGCCGCATCAAGCACCGGGATCGAAGGGTTGAGAAAGGCAGTGCTGCGCAAGTCCGAGCCCTCGGCCGCCTCATCGGTGACCGGGGGCGCGGGATCAACACAGATGACCGAATGGCCGGCCGCGCCAAAGGCTGCTGCCGCGACCAGCCCAGCGACGCCGCCGCCCGAGACGAGGACATCGCAATCCTGCATCAGAAGCCTGCGGCGTAGGCGGTCAGCATGAGAAGGACGAAAACCGTGCCGGCGAGCCCGACCATGGTCAGGGCGACAGCACCCCAGAGCACGGTTCCGATGGCGGTCACCGCCAGCGTCAGGACGACGCAGATCAGCAGGCCGATCGCGGCGCGGGTTTCGCGGGCCTTTTCGGCGAGGGCGGCGGACGAGTTCGTCGGGGCATGGGCCATGTTCGGTTCCTCCTTGGGCGGGTTGCGCGATTCTGACGCTAGTTGCGGCCTGCGGCAAGGGTGCGCAAGAAGGTTGCGAGATCATCGGTGCGGTGCTGGACATGCGCATCAGCCACTATGTCCCGGTCGGCGATGTCATGGCCCTGGCGGCCGTCACCGACCAGAATCGTCCGCATTCCAAGCTGATGCGGGATGGCGAGGTTGCGCGGATCGTCCTCGAACATCGCGGCAGCGCGCGGGTCAAAGCCCGAGAGACTGCGCACTGCGGCATATGCGCGCGGGTCGGGTTTGGGATGGAAATCCAGCGTGTCGATGCCATGCACCTCGTCAAAGACGCCGAGGCCGCGCCCGGCCAGCACCTTGGCCGCATAGGCGACATCGCCATTGGTATGCACGATCTTGCGCCCGGGCAGGGCTGCGATCAGCGCGGCCAGATCCGGGTCGGGCACCAGATGCGAAAAGTCGATGTCATGGACCTCGTGCAGATAGGCCATCGGGTCGATGCCATGTTCGGCCATCAGCCCTGACAGCGTGGTGCCATGTTCGCGCCAGTAATGTCGGCGCAGACGGTTGGCCTCGACCTCGTCCACGGCGAATTCGCGCATCACATAGGCGGTCATGCGGGCCTCGATCTGGTCGAAAAGCCGCATCTCGGGCGCGTAAAGCGTATTGTCCAGATCAAAGATCCAGGTGGTCACGTGGCGAAAATCCATGCCCCTGCCTAGGGTGCCGCGCGCGGGCTTGCAATGGGCCCCAAGCCGAGGCTTGCATTCCGCCTGACGAGGACGGATCGTGCCGGCATGAAAGACGCCTATTCGCTGATCCTCTCTGCCATCGACAATGGCATCTATCGTCCCGGCGACCGGCTGGTGGAATCCGAGCTGGCCGAACGTTTCGGCGTGTCGCGCACCCCGGTGCGCGAGGCGCTGCAGCGGCTGGAAACCCAGTCCATGCTCAAGCGCGACGGCCGCAGCCTGATCGTCGCCACGCTGGACCACAACCAGCTGGCCGAGCTTTACACCGTGCGCGCCGAACTGGAGGCGCTGGCCGCGCGGCTGGCGGCGCGCCATGCCACACCCGAAGAAGTCCGCGTTCTGGCCAGTATGGTTCAGGACGACCGCGCCATTCTTGGCGATCCGCAGGCGCTGTCGCGGTCGAACCGGCGCTTTCACCACCAGATCCATCTGGCCTCGCACAACCGCTATCTGGTGCAGCAACTGGATCTCGTGCATCGCAGCATGGCGCTGATGGCGCGCACCTCGTTGGCGGCCAAGGGGCGCGATGCCGTCAGTCTGGACGAACATCAGGAGATCGTCGACGCCATTGCCAAGCGCGACGGAGAGCACGCCGAACAGGCGTTGCGCCGGCATATCTCGATGGCCTTCGAAACCCGGCTCAAGGAGGACGCGCGGCTGGCCGCGGCGGGTGGAATCGGCCTCGACGTATGATCCGGGTGATTCGCGACGCATCCGATCTGGCAGAGGGTGCGGCGCATCTGGCGCGGGTCTGTCCGGTCTGGGCCCGCACCTTGCCGATGCTGGGCCCGCTGCCGTTGCGGCGCTGGGATGAGGGGTTCGGCTCGATCCGCGATGCGGTGGTCAGCCAGCAGATCTCGACCAGCGCGGCGGCGGCGATCCTGCGCCGCATGGCCGAGGCGGGGCTGGCGGACGAGGCCGGGATCCGCGCCGCCACGGACGATCAGTTGCGGGCGGCGGGTCTGTCGCGGCCCAAGGCGCGCTATCTGCGCGGCATTGCCGAGGCGGGGCTGGACTGGCCGGGGCTGCGCGATCTGGAGGACGAGGCGGTAGTGGCACGGCTGGTCGCGCTGCCCGGTATCGGGCGCTGGACCGCCGAGATTTACCTGAAATTCGCGCTTGGCCGTGCCGATGTCTTTGCCAGCGCCGACCTTGCCTTGGCCGAGGCGGTGCGGCTGCTTTATGACCTGCCCGAGCGGCCGGGCCCCAGGGCGCTGGTGGCCCTGGCCGAGCCATGGCGGCCGTGGCGCGCGGTTGCGGCACGCGCGCTCTGGGCCTATTACCGCCATGCCAAGGGCCGAGAGGGGATCAGATGACGCACGAATTGCAATCGAAACGCAAGGGGCCGGCCAAGGCCGATTCGGTGGTGGTGTTCCTGCACGGCTATGGCGCGGATGGCGACGACCTTCTGGGTCTTGCCGATCCGCTGGCGCCGCATCTGCCCGGCACCGCCTTTTATGCCCCGAACGCGCCCGAGCGCTGCGTCAACAATCCGATGGGCTATCAATGGTTCCCGATCCCGTGGATGGATGGGTCCAGCCCCGAGCAGGCGCGGGCAGGGGCCGAGCAATCATTTGATGATATCAATGCCTTCCTTGACGAAGTTCTGAAACGGGAAGAACTGCCGGCGCATCGGCTGGCGCTGGTCGGCTTTTCGCAGGGCACGATGATGGCGCTGGATGTGGCGCCGCGCCGCCCCGATGAGATCGCGGGTGTGGTGGGCTTTTCCGGCCGGCTGCTGGACCCCGAACGTGCCGCCGGCCCCGTGACCCGCCCGGCGATCCTGCTGCTGCATGGCGATCAGGATCCGGTGGTGCCTTTTGAAAGCATGGCGCTTGCCGCAGATGCGCTGGCGGCGGTGGGCTTCGATGTCTCGAAATATGTGATGAAAAACACGCCGCACGGCATCTCGCCCGACGGGCTGTCGGTGGCGCTGGCTTTCCTGAAGCAGCAATTTTCTGCTGAATCCTGAAAGTTTCATGAAATAATGCTTGAACTGGCCGGGCTGGTCCTTACCTTCAACTACAGGAAGTGAGGAGATTGCGATGACCCTGACCGCGATAGCGCTGATTGCCTTGGTGACTGCTGGACTGGCAGGCTCGGCGATGCACCAGCCGCAGGCTGAAAGGGTCGCTGTTCGCGCCCGTCGCTGATTTCGCCAGTTCCTGCGGTGCGGCATCCCTGACGGGGTGCCGTTTTTGCCTTTTGGCCCTTTACCGGGAAAGCCATATCGCCGGATCGGCGATCTCGACGGAATTTCCCGCCGGGTCGCGGAAATAGATCGAGCGGCCGCCTTGAGGCCAGCGCAGATCGGCCTCGATCCCGACTCCCTTCCGTTCCAGATGAACCTTCCAGCGTTCGATGTCATCGGGGGCGGCGGCCATGCAGAAATGGCCGGCACCCTCGGCACCATGCGGAGGCACGGGCAGGCGCGCCTCTGGCCCCGGCGGCACGCGGGTCGCGCGCGGGTCAAAGACCAGCAGGATCTGCGCACCGCAGCGGAAAAACACATGCCGCCCCGGCACATGACCGATCTGTTGCAGCCCGATGATGCCCGTCCAGAACGCCACCGCAGCCGCCAGATCCTCGGCATAGAGCGCGCTTTCCAGCGTTCCGATCAGATGTGGGGCTTGGGTCATAAAACCATCCTGACATTGCCCGCGCGATTATGCCAGTCTGGCGCGGAACAACCAAAGGGGATGGCATGGCGTGGATCCATCTGATGATCGCGGGGCTGCTGGAGGTGGTCTGGGCCTTCGCGATGAAACAGTCCGAGGGGCTGACGCGGCCGGGACCGGTGGCGGTGACCGTGGTGGCGATGCTGGCCAGCGTCTGGTTTTTGTCGCTGGCCATGCGCAGCCTGCCTCTGGGCACGGCCTATGTGATCTGGACCGGGATCGGCGCCGTGGGCGCATTCGTGCTGGGCATCGTGGCCTTGGGCGAATCCGCCGATCCGCTGCGGCTGACGGCGGCGGGGCTGATCCTTGCGGGCTTGCTTTTGTTGAAATTCGCCACGCCGCATTAGACCGGCCCCGGCGGCCCTGTCACGCCGATGTCACGACTGCGGGATAGTCAGGAACAGGCATATATTCGGGGGCTTGTCAGGGTCTGGTCGCGATATATAGTCAGGCCAAGACGTTCGACAGATCCTGGCACACAAGGGCAGAGGGCCTATGCTGGACGACCATGGCGATTTCCGAACTCATTTCGTGCGCGAGCCGGCCGGCCTGCGCCATCATCCGGCGCTGGTGCTGAACGCCGATTTCCGCCCGCTCAGCTATTACCCGCTGTCGCTTTGGCCCTGGCAAGAGGCGATCAAGGCGGTGGTGCTGGACCGGGTGCAGATCATCGCCGAATATGACGAGGTGGTGCGAAGCCAGAAAGAGGCGATACGCATCCCCTCGGTCGTCGTCCTGAAAGATTTCGTCAAACCCCAGAAGCGCGTGGCATTCACGCGCTTCAATCTTTTTCTGCGGGACGAATTCTGTTGCCAGTATTGCGGCGCGCGCGGCGATCTGACCTTTGACCATGTCGTGCCGCGGTCGCGCGGCGGCGTGACCAGCTGGGAAAACGTGGTCGCGGCCTGTTCTCCCTGCAACCTGAAAAAGGCCAACAAGTCGCTGCGCAATTCCGGCCTGCGCCTGCGTCGCCCACCGCGCCAGCCCACGACCGAGGAAATGCACGCGGTCGGCCGCCGCTTTCCGCCGAACTTTCTGCATGAAAGCTGGATGGACTATCTGTATTGGGACACCGAGCTGGACAGCTAACGGTCCAGATGCATCGCCAGATGGGCGATGCCCGCCGCCATCAGCATCAGCAGCGCCATGACCAGCAGCGGCACGCCGACCGCACTGGCGACCCAGATCGTCAGGGCGGCGGCCGCGACGACAGCGATCAGCAAGAGCAGGAAATGCGGCAATGGCATGTGGTCCTCCGTTGCTATGACTATGCGACCGGCGCAGCAGAATCGAAAGATGGAATCGCGATCTCGGTAAACCAACCCTGCGGCACCGATCCGGTTTCATGTTCTTGAAATGTTCTCTTCGGGCGGCTAGGGTAGGGCATGACCCTGCCGCCGCGAGACCCTGACCAGATCCTGCGCGCCCGAGGCGCCGACAGCCGCCCCGATGGTCGGTTCGAGCCCTATCAGCGCGCCCGCGAACATGATGGCTGGGACATTCCCGAAGCGCAGCAGCAATTGCGCACCGAGATCCGGCTGGAGCAGGCGCGCTCGATTATCTCGCGCAACAGCTCGCCCGATATTTCCTTCGACCGCTCGGTGAACCCCTATCGCGGCTGCGAACATGGCTGCATCTATTGCTTCGCCCGGCCCAGTCACGCCTATCTGGGCCTGTCGCCGGGGCTGGATTTCGAAACCCGCATCACCGCCAAGCCGAACGCGCCCGAGCTGCTGGCCGCTCAGATTGGCCGGCGCTGCTATGCGGTGGCACCGATCGCCTTTGGCACCAATACCGATCCCTATCAGCCGGTCGAGGCGCAGCTGCGGATCATGCGCGGCTGTCTGCAGGTGCTGTCGGACTGGAACCACCCGATGAGTCTGGTGACGCGCGGCGCGACGGTATTGCGCGATCTGGATCTGCTGGGCGACATGGCCGGGCGGCGGCTGGTGTCGGCGGGCGTGTCGCTGACCACGCTGGACCCGGCCCTGTCGCGCAGCATGGAGCCGCGCGCGCCGGCACCCGCGACCCGGCTGAAGATGATCGAGGGGCTGGCCAAGGTGGGCGTGCCGGTGCGGATCATGGCCGCGCCGATGATCCCGGTGCTGAACGAACACGAGATCGAGCGCATCCTGACCGCTGCCCGCGACGCCGGCGCCAGCGCCGCCAGCATGATCCCGCTGCGTCTGCCGCTGGAGGTGGCGCCGCTGTTTCGCGACTGGCTGGAGCGGCTGCACCCCGGCAAGGCCGCGCATGTGATGGCCCGCGTTCAGGCGATGCGCGGCGGGCGCGACAATGATCCGCGTTTCGGCAGCCGGATGCGGGGCGAGGGGCACGAGGCCGATCTGTTGCAGCAGCGGTTCCGGCTGGCCCGGCGGCGGTTGGGGCTGGACGGGCCGGGGCCGGTGCTGGATTGCAGCCGCTTTCGCGCGCCGCCGCGGGCGGGTGATCAGCTGGCGCTGTTCTAGCGATCCGGCATCAGCGCGGCGATGCGCGACGAGATGGCTTCGGGGCTCGGCCGCGCGCCCTGCGGCCGGCTTTGCAGCGCGGCCCGCATCGCCGACAGGTGTTCGGGCGTGGTGCCGCAGCAGCCGCCGATGATGCGCACGCCCAGATCGCGGGCCAGCACGGCGAATTCGGCCATGACCTCGGGCGTGGCGTCATAGATCAGCCCGCCGTCCTGATAGCGCGGCACGCCGGCATTGGGCTTGGCGATCAGCGCACGTTCGCAGCCGGCGGCAGAAAAGCCCGAGACGGCAAGCAACAGCTCGGCCGGGCCGGTGCCGCAATTGGCGCCGTAAGCCAGCGGCGGGCAGGGCAGGCGGTCGATCAGCGTGGCCAGTTGCGGCGGGCTGACGCCCATGACGCTGCGCCCGCCGGGCTCGAAGCTCATCATGCCGCACCACGGCAGGCCCACCGCCTGCGCGGCCTTGGCGGCGGCGCGCATTTCCTCGGCGGCGCTGATGGTCTCTACCCAGAGCAGGTCGACACCGCCCTGCTTCAACGCCTCTGCCTGCTGGGTGAACATGCGCACCGCCTCGGCCTCGGTCAGCCGGCCGATGGGGGCCATGATCTCGCCTGTCGGGCCGATCGAGCCTGCGACGACAACTTCGCGCCCAGCGGCATCGGCCTCGGCCCGCGCCAGCCGGGCGGCGGCCAGGTTAAGCACCTGCACCCGGTCCTGCGCCCCGGCCAGCCGCAGCCGGCTGGCATTGGCGCCAAAACTGTTGGTCAGGATCAGGTCGGCGCCGGCGGCGATCATCTGCCGGTGCAGCGCCGAGACCCGCTCGGGGTGGGTTTCGCACCACAGGTCCGGCGCGTCACCGCTGGCCAGCCCCATGTTGTAAAGGTTGGTCCCCGTCGCCCCGTCGGCCAGAATCCAGTCCCGCGTCGCAAGCAGCCGGGCAAGCCTGTGCGTCATCACCCCATCCGTTCCCGCGCGTCGCCCGCGCGTGTCATCCTGCCTTTGCCCCAGCCTAGCATGGGGCGCGAACTTGGGAAAATCCCCGGCCTAGCGCGACCGGATCATCCCCATGATTTCCTTGGTCCGCTCGACGATGGGCTGGGCGATGGCGGCGGCCTGATCCGCGCCATGACCCAGAATGCGGTCGATCTCGGCGGGGTCGGCCATGAACTCGGTCATGCGCGCGGTGATCGGGGCCATGACCTCGACCGCGACCTCGGCCAGCGCCGGCTTGAAGGCGCCAAAGCCCTGACCCTCGAAGCGCGCCAGAACCTGATCGGCGGTTTCGCCCGAAAGTGCGGCATAGATATTGACCAGATTGCGCGCCTCGGGGCGGTCCTTGAGCCCCTCCATGGTGCCGGGCAGCGGCTCGGCATCGGTGCGCGCCTTGCGGATCTTTTGCGCAATGGCATCGGCATCGTCGGTCAGGTTGATGCGCGCCGCATCCGACGGATCGGATTTCGACATCTTCTTGGACCCGTCGCGCAGAGACATAACGCGGGTCGCGGTGCCCTCGATCAGCGGCTCGGTGATCGGGAAGAACTCCACGCCGTAGTCATGGTTGAACTTGGCGGCGATGTCGCGGGTCAGTTCCAGATGCTGCTTCTGATCCTCGCCGACCGGCACCGCCGTCGCGTGATAGGCCAGAATGTCGGCCGCCATCAGCGAGGGATAGGCCAGCAGCCCCAGCGAAGAATTCTCGCTGTTCTTGCCCGCCTTGTCCTTGAACTGGGTCATCCGATACATCCAGCCGACGCGCGCGACCGTGTTGAACAGCCACGCCAGTTCCGCGTGCTGGCTGACCTGGCTTTGGTTGAACAGGATCGACTGCGCCGGATCGACGCCCGAAGCCAGAAAGGCCGCCGCCACCTCGCGCGTGTTGTGGCGCAGCTTTTCGGGATCTTGCCAGACGGTGATCGCGTGCAGGTCGACGACGCAATAGATCGTCTCGGCCCCTTGTCCCTGATATTCCGCGAAACGTTTCAGCGCGCCCAGATAGTTCCCCAGCGTCAGCCCGCCCGAGGGCTGGATGCCGGAGAAGATGCGCTTGGTGAAGCTCGTGGCCATGGCACTACCTGCTTGGAAAATCCCGTGCGCTGGCTTACCCCTTGCCCCGTTCGGGCGCAACCGCCCTGTCGGAAGGAGAGAAGATGCGCCCCGGTTACGATGAATCGCCCCTGAACCCTGTTCCTGCCGTGGTCTGGGCGCTGGTGCTGCCGATGATCGCCTGCGAGGCGCTGTTCGGGCTGGCGCAGCTGGGCTTTGCCGGCGGCGGCGGCCCGGGTGCGGGCATGGCCATGCGCCAGATCGCGGTCGAGCGCAGCGCCTATATCCCCGAGCTGGTGCTGCGGCTGTGGCAGATGCGGGTGTTCCTGCTGGATCAAAGCTGGCGGGTGCTGACCTATTCCTTTGTGCATCTGTCGCTGATGCAGGCGGTTTTCGTCGTGGTGTTCTGCCTGGCGCTTGGCAATCTGATTGCCAATGTCTTTCGGCCCTGGGCAGTGATCGTGCTGTTCTTTGGCTCGGCCATCGGCGGTGCGCTGGTCTATACGCTTTTCGTGGCCGCCTTGCCGCAGCTGAACTTTCAGCCGCTGATCGGCGGCTATCCGGCGGTCTATGGCTTTGTCGGCGCCTTTACCTTCCTGCTCTGGACCCGGCTTGGGCAAGAGAACGCGAACCGGATGCGGGCGTTCACGCTGATCGGCATGTTGCTGGCCTTCCAGCTGGTCTTTGGCATCCTGTTCCAGACCGGCAACAAGACATGGATCGCCGAGGTTGCGGGCTTTGGCACCGGCTTCCTTTTGTCCTTCGTGCTGGTGCCGGGCGGCATTGCCCGCGTCATGGCCCAGATCCGCGACCGCTAAGGCCGGGCCGGCCTGCCGCAGGGCAAGCCGGCGGGCCGCGATCAGCGCCCGCGGCTGAAGCCGGCGCGCAGGTCCGACAGCCGGAACCCGCCCAAAGCGACCAGCGCAGCGCCATAGGACAGCGCCCCCGCCATGACCAGCGCCAGCAGTGCCAGATAGCGCGTCCCCGGCTGATACAGGCTGTCGCCAAGCACCAGCATTGCCACCCAAAGCGCGCCGCCCATCACCAGCGAGGCCGCGACGATGCGCGGCAGGCGATGGCGCAGCCGGTCGTCGAACTCGGCTGCCTCGCCATAGACGCGGGTGCCGCGCCACAATTGCCAAGCCATGGTCCAACCGGCGACCGTGGTGCCAAGTGCTGCCGCCGAAAAGCCGATCAGCGGCGCCAGACCCAGCGCCAGCACGGCGTTCACCACCATCGACCAGATGGCAAAGCGGAACGGGCTTTGCGTGTCCTCGCGTGCGAAATACAGCGGTTGTAGCACCTTTTGCAGCACGAATGCCGGCAGGCCCACGCCATAGATCGCCAGCGCCAGTGCCGTGGGGCCGACGTCGGATTCCAGAAACGCGCCGCGCTTGAACAGGACCGAGATCACCGGATAGGCCGCGACCGTCAGCGCGATCGCCGCCGGCACCGTCAGGAACAGCGCAAATTCCGTGGCCCGGTTATAGGCATAGCGGCCGCCCACCGTGTCCTCGGCCTTCAGCCGGCGCGAGATGTCGGGCAGCAGCACGATGCCGATGGCGATGCCGACCACACCCAGCGGCAGCTGATACAGGCGGTCGGCATAGGTCAGCCAGGCCACCGCACCGTCGAAGAACGAGCCGACCTGCTGGCCGACGATCAGGTTCAGCTGCACCACGCCGCCGGCCAGCACCGAGGGCGCGGCGACGGCCAGCAGCCGCTTCATGTCGGGCGACAGTCGCGGCCGGCGCAGGCGCAGCGGAAAGCCCATGCGCTTGGCGGCCCACCAGACGGTCAGGAATTGCGCCAGCCCCGAGACCGGCGTCGACCAGGCCATGGCGCTGCCCATGTCCCAGCCGTAATGGTCGGCCAGCAGCATGGCGACGATCAGGATCAGGTTCATCAGCACCGGCGCGGCCGCCGCCGCCATGAAACGCCCACCCGCGTTCAACAGCCCCGACAGCAGCGCCGTCAGCGAGATGAACAGGATATAGGGAAAGCAGATCCGGCCATAGGTCACGGCCAGATCGAAGCGCTCGTCGCCGACAAAGCCCGCCGCCAAGGCAAAGACCAGCCATGGCATCAGGAAGGTCGCGACCAGCGACACCAGCAGCACTACGCTGAACAGGCCCGAGAACGCCTCTTCGGCAAAGCTGCGCGGGTCCTCACCCGCTTCCAGCCGTTTGGCGAACATCGGCACGAAAGCGGTGTTGAACGCGCCCTCGGCGAAAAAGCGGCGGAACATGTTGGGCAGGCGGAAGGCGACGTTATAGGCCTCGGCCACCGGGCCCGCGCCCAGATAGGCCGCGATCATCACGTCGCGGACAAAGCCCACCACCCGGCTGGCCAAAGTCCAGGCCCCGACCGAGAGGAACCCCCGGATAAGTCTGATCGGTTGCATTGTATTCCTGTCCCTAGGTCAGAACGATCCGCCCAAGGGTCGATCGGCCTTTTCGGCACGTTCGACCCCGTCGCGGATCGCCTTTTCCAGCTTCTTGCGCAGCGACTCGCGCTTTTGCGGCTGGTGCAGTTTCAATCCGAACATGTCCTTGACGTAGAAGGTGTCCACCACCTGCGCGCCAAAGGTCGCGATCACCGCGCTGGCAATCTGGATGTGATTTTCGGCCAGCGTCCGCGTCAGGTCGTAAAGCAGGCCGGGACGGTCGCGGGTATCGACCTCGATCAGCGTGTAGACGTCGGATGCCTCGTTGTCGAAGGTGATATGCGTCGGAAAACGAAAGGCGGATTCGCGTTTCTTCGGCTTGTCGCGCCCGGCCAGCGCCTCGCGCGGGACCACCTCGCCCTTCAGCGTGCGCTCGATCATCTTGCTGAGCCGGGGCAGGCGGTCCATGTCATAGGGATGGCCGTCGCCGTCCTGCAGCCAGAACACCGCCGTCGCGAAGCCGTCCTTGGTGGTGTAGGTGCGGGCATCGACGATATTGGCGCCGACCAGCGCCAGCGCGCCGGCCAGACGCGAAAAGATGCCGGGATGATCGGCCAGCACGAAGGCGGCGCGGGTGGCGTCGCGATCGGGGTCGGGGTTCAGGTCGATGCGGATCTCATCGGTGCCAAGACCGCGCAGCAGGTCGGCAAAGACCGATTGCGTTTCGGTCGGCAGGCCCGGCCAGTAGTTTTCGTAATGCCGGCCCAGCTCGGCCTTGATCGCGCGCGGCTCCCAGCCACGGGCGGTCAGCAGGTGGCGCAGCGAGCGCTTGGCCTCGCCGGTGCGCTTTTCGCGGTTCAGCTCTTCCAGCCCGTTCTTCAGCGCCAGTTCGGTTTCGGCATGCAGCTTGCGCAGCAGCACGGCCTTCCAGTTGTTCCATGTGCCAGGGCCGACGCCACGGATGTCGCAGACGGTCAGCACCGTCAGCAGGTCCAGCCGCCGCGTGCTTTTCACCAGCTTGGCAAAGTCGCGCAGCGTGCGCGGGTCGGAAATGTCGCGTTTCTGCGCCACGTCCGACATCAGAAGGTGATTGCGGATCAGCCATTCGATGGTCTCGATCTCATCCGCGGGCAGGCCAAAGCGTGTGCAGACCCGCCGCGCCAGCCGCGCGCCTAGGATCGAGTGATCCTCGGTACGGCCCTTGCCGATGTCATGCAAGAGCACCGCCAGATAGATCACCCGGCGGCTGATCTTGCCATGCATGATGCGGCTGACGGTGGGCAGATCCTCGATCTGTTCGCCGCGCTCGATGGCCGAAAGGGCGGCGACGCATTGGATCAGATGCTCGTCCACCGTGTAATGGTGATAGACGTTGAACTGCATCATCGCCACGACCGGCGCGAATTCGGGGATGAAGGCGCCCAACACGCCCAACTCGTTCATGCGCCGCAGCGAGCGTTCCGGGTTGCCGTGTTTCAGCAGCAGGTCCAGAAAGATGCGCACTGCCTCGGGGTCCGAACGCAGGCTGTCGTCCAGAAGGTTCAGGTTCGCCGCCACCGCGCGCATGGCATCGGGATGCAGCATCAATTGCGTGCGCAGCGATTCCTCGAACAGGCGCAGAATGTTCAGCGGATCGGCCAGGAACTGTTTTTCGTCGGCATAGTTCAGCCGGCCACGGTCAATCCGAAAGCCCGGCCGCACACGCTTGCGCCGGCTCAGCAGCCCGCTCAGGATCGGCGCCTTGTAAAGATGGCGCGCTTCGAGCGAGACGAGGAACACCCGCGTCAGCTCGCCCACGCGGGTGGCATGGGTGAAATAATCCTGCATGAAGACCTCGACCGCGCGCCGCCCGCTCAGATCGCGATAGCCCATGGCGCGGGCGACCTCGACCTGAATGTCGAAGGTCAGCTGATCGGTCGGCCGGCCGGTCAGCAGGTGCAGGTGGCAGCGCACGGCCCACAGGAAATCCTCGGCCTGCCAGAAGGTCAGGTGTTCGTCCTTGGTGAATACGCCAAGGCCCACCAGCTCGACCGCGCGGTCGACGCGGTGGATGTATTTGCCGATCCAGTAGAGCGTCTGCAGGTCGCGCAGCCCGCCCTTGCCCTCTTTGACATTGGGCTCCAGCACATAGCGCTGGCCGCCCTGACGGCGGTGGCGCTCGGCCCGCTCGGCCATCTTGGCCTCGATGAACTCGGGCACGGAATTGTCGAAAAGCTCGCTCCACAGCCGCTCGCGCAGCGATTCCGCCGTGGCGGCATGGCCACAGACCAGCCGGTGCTCCAGAAGGCTGGTGCGGATGGTGATGTCGCCGCCGCCCAGCCGGATGCAGTCGTCGATCGAACGGGTGGACTGGCCGATCTTCAGCTTCAGATCCCACAGCATGTAAAGCATGGATTCGACCACGCTTTCGGCCCAGCCGGTGACCTTCCACGGCGTTAGGAACAGCAGGTCCACATCCGATTGCGGCGCCATCTCGGCGCGACCATAGCCGCCGATTGCCAGCACCGACAGGCGCTCGGCATCGGTCGGATTGGTGTGCGGATGCAGGATGGTGGTGGCGACATGGTGGATCGCCGTCACCGTGGCATCGGTCAGGTTCGAGATGGCGCGGACGGTTTCACGCGCGGCGCGGGGATGGGACTGAAAGCCCGCGACGATATCGGCAAGGGCGGCGGTGCGCGCCTCGGTCAGCAGCGCGACCGTGCGGGCGCGGATGTCGCGCGGGTTGTCGATGCCCTGCAATTCGCGGCTGAGCTGCGGCAGGAAAGTCTCGGGCGAAAACAGCGCATGCGCCCCGGGCAGGGCCGGGGCGCTTTGCGGCAGGCGGTCGGCGGACAGGTCGGCCAAGATCAGAACCCGAAGCCGCCAAAGCTGGTGGGTGTCGGCGACAGGATCTGCACCTGACCGTTCTGGATCGTGGCGATGGCCAGCGCGCGTTCGTTGGTGCCGTCGCGTTTCAGCCGGAAGGCGCCGTTCACGCCGGCAAAGCCTGCGTTCTGGGTCAGCCCGGCGGTGGTCAGCGCGTTCTTCTTGCCGGCGCGGACCAGAGCGGCGATGGCAGCCACGCCGTCATAGGCCAGCGAACCCAGCTCATGCGGCGCCTCGCCATAGGCCGAGCGGTAGCGCTGCTCGAACTGGCCCTTCATCCGGGTGTCGGGCAGGGCGAACCAGCCGCCTTGCACGCCCTTCAGTTTCAGGCGCGAAGCCGGGGTGTCCCAGCGCGTCAGCCCCATCATCTGCACCGTGCCCGAAGAGACGCCGGCATCGGCCAGCTTGTCGGTCAGATAGGGCAGCACAGCGCCCTGGTTCGCGGTCAGGAACACCGCATCGACATTGCCGGACAGGGCCGCCTGAGCCACGTTCGGGATCACCCCGTCGATGCCCTGTTTCGACAGCGGATGCGTGGCCGTGCCGGCCAGCGTGGCGCGGTTGGCCTGAATGGCGCGCTGGATCGCGGCGCTGCCGATCTGGCCTGCGGCGTCATCCTCGGCCAGCACCATGATGCGGCGCTTGCCGTTCTGGACCGCATAGCTGACCAGCCGGTTGGCGGTGTTGTCAAAGGTATTGCCCAGCACAAAGACGTTGCCGCCCGCGATGTCGGCATTGTTCGAAAACGACAGCACGTTCACGCCCCGCGGCGCCATGGCATTGCCGACGGCATTGGCGCTGTCGGCAAACAGCGGGCCAAGGATGATCTTGGCGCCCTGATCGACCGCCTCAGTGGCTTTGGCCACCGCCGTCCCCGGATCGGAGCCCGAGTCATAGACCCGCAGGTCGATGGTGGCGCCGCGCGCATCGGCGGCGGCCATCTTGGCCGAATTGGTCAACGAACGCGCCAGCCAGTCGAAATCGGCGTTGTTGGTGCCGCCGGGCACCAGCAGCGCGATCTGCACCGGCTTGGTCGGGTCGATGGATTGCCCGGTCGAGGCGCCGGAGCTGGCGGTTTCGATCGGGTCACAGGCGGCCAGGAACAGGGCCGAGGCGATGGCGGCGATGCGGGCGAGAGGCCGGCGAAGGCCGAAGCCGCCGCGCGTCGTGGTCAATGCGATCATGGCTTGATTCCCTGTCACTGGGGCTGGGGACTTAACCCCGGCAGGTTATTGGCATATCCCGGGGATGGCAACGTGCCCGGCATCCGGCCTTCCGGCAGGACGCCCCGGCCCCAAAACGACTGGCCCAGCAACAAGGAGCGCCGCCATGGCTGACAAGGAAACTGCTGCGCGGTCGATCGCACTATCGATTTCCGCCGCGCCCCCCGAGGCGGCGCTCTATCTGGTGGCAACCCCGATCGGCTCGGCCCGCGACATCACACTGCGCGCGCTCGACGTGCTCAATACCGCCGATGTGCTGGCGGCCGAAGATACCCGGACCTTGCGGCACCTGATGGACATTCACGGCATCCCGCTGCGCGGCCGCCGGATGATCGCCTATCACGACCACAATGCCGATCGCGCCCGCCCGGGCATCATCGAGGCGCTACGCGCGGGCCTGTCGGTGGCCTATGCCTCGGATGCGGGAACGCCGCTGGTGGCCGATCCCGGCTATCGGCTGGCGCGCGATCTGGCGCAGGAGGGGCTGGTGGTGCGGGCGCTGCCGGGCCCTTCGGCGGCGCTGGCGGGGCTGTCGGTCTCGGGCCTGCCGAGCGACCGTTTCCTGTTCGTGGGCTTTCCGCCCGCGACACAGGGCGCCCGGCGCAGCTGGATCGCCGGCTGGGCCGAGATCGAGGCCACCGTCATCACCTTCGAAAGCCCGCGCCGCGTTAGGCAATTATTGGAGAATATGTGCGAGATTGACCCGAATCGATCTACGGTGATCTGCCGGGAACTGACCAAGAAATTCGAAGAGGTGATGCGCGGTACGGCCGGTGGACTGCTGGAAGCGATCCCGCCCGAGGGATTGCGCGGCGAGGTGGTGGTGCTATTCGACCGCCCGGCGGCGAAGGAACGGGATGAGGGTGATCTGCGTCAGGCCTTGGCCGCGCTATTGCCCGAACTGCCAGTCAAGGAGGCGGCGGCTCGGGTCGCCGCGAAATTCGATCTGCCCCGGCGCGACATCTATGCGCTGGCGCTGGAAATGAAAAAGGAGACGCCATGACCATGCCCGCCACGCGGATCCCCGCCGTTCAGTCCCCCGCGGCCCGGACCTCTGTCGCCCAGCCCCGCGCCGTCCCGGCCAGCCGCCGTGCCGGGGGTGCGACCGCCTATGCCGCCGGCCGCATGGGCGAGGACAGCGTGCTGCGGGATTATCTGGCACGCGGTTATTCCAAGGTGGCGGCACGCTGGCGCGGTGCGGGCGGCGAAATTGACCTGATCATGGAGCGCGACCGGGAATATGTCTTTGTCGAGGTCAAGAGCGCGGCGCGCCATGCCGATGCGGTGATGCGGATCAGCGCGCAGCAGATCGAACGCATCTGCAATGCCGCGTTGGAATTCTGTGGCCGGCTGCCACAGGCACTGCTGACGCCGATGCGCTTCGACGCGGCGCTGGTCGATGGTCAGGGCCGGGTCGAGATCCTTGAGAACGCATTCGCCATGGGCTGACTGCCTGCCGGCAGTGCTTGCAATGGCGCCACGGGCAGGCCAGAACTCATTGCGAACGAGACTGGAGTTGTCAGCATGAGCCTATACGTCGCCCTCCAGATGGACCCGATCGAACATGTCTCGATCGATGGCGACAGCACCTTCCGTCTGGGATTGGAAGCCCAGGCGCGGGGGCACCGTCTTTTCCAGTATACGGTCGATAAGCTGAGCTATGATGAGGGCCGGATCCTCGCACAGGGCCGGCCGATCACCTTGCGGCGCGAGCGCGGCAACCATGTCAGCTTCGGCGATTGGCAAGAGGCGGATCTGCGCGAATTCGACGTGGTCTGGCTGCGGCAGGATCCGCCCTTTGACATGGGCTATATCACCAACACCCATCTGCTGGAACGCGTGCATCCGGAAACCTATGTAGTCAACGACCCGTTCTGGGTGCGCAACTGCCCGGAAAAGCTGCTGGTGCTGGATTTTCCCGATCTGACGCCACCAACGCTGATCACCCGCGATCTGGCGCAGATCCGCGCCTTTCGCCAGCGGCACGGCGATATCATCGTCAAGCCGCTTTACGGCAATGGCGGGGCAGGGATCTTTCACCTGCGCCCGAACGATCCCAACCTGTCCTCGCTGTTGGAGACCTTTACCGGCAGCAACCGCGAGCCAGTCATCGCCCAGAAATACCTGCCGGCGGTGGTCAAGGGTGACAAGCGCATCATCCTGGTCGATGGCGAGCCGGTCGGTGCGATCAACCGGGTTCCGGCCGAGGGTGAGGCACGTTCCAATATGCATGTCGGCGGTCGCCCCGAAAGGATCGGCCTGACCGAACGCGAGCGTGAGATCTGCGCCATTATCGGCCCGGTCCTGCGCGAAAAGAGCCTGCTGTTTACCGGCATCGACGTGATCGACGGTTGGCTGACCGAGATCAACGTGACCTCGCCGACCGGGATTCAGGAGCTGGAGCGATTCGACGGCATCAATGCCGCCGCGCTGATCTGGGACGCCATCGAGCGTCGCCTGACCGAACGCAAACCGCGCTAGGTCCAGCCTGCGCGGGCGCCGGCCCTAGTGCCGGCGCTTGGATCGCTTGGTGCCACCGCGCTGGCCGGCCCGGCCGGCAGTCGAGCGGCCCGAGGCGCGGACTGCCTCTTCGGCGGCTTCCTCGATGGCCGATTGCCGCGCCAGCGGATCGTCGGCCACGGCCAGCTCGACTGCTTCCAGCCGCTTGACCTCGTCGCGCAGCCGCGCGGCCTCTTCGAATTCGAGGTTCTCGGCCGCCTTGCGCATTTGGGCGCGCAGCGCATCCAGATGTGCGGAGAGATTGGCACCGACCAGCGGCTTGTCCACCTTGGTGGTGATGCGCGACTGGTCGGTATCGCCCTGCCAGAGCCCGGCCAGCACATCCTCGACATTCTTGCGCACGGTCTGCGGCGTGATGCCATGTTCGGCGTTATAGGCCATCTGCTTATGCCGCCGGCGCTCGGTTTCCGCCATGGCGCGCTCCATGCTGCCGGTGATGCGGTCGGCATACATGATGACGCGGCCATCGGCGTTGCGAGCGGCGCGGCCGATGGTCTGGATCAGCGAGGTCTCGGAGCGCAGGAAGCCCTCTTTGTCGGCGTCCAGAATGGCGACCAGACCACATTCAGGAATATCAAGGCCTTCGCGCAGCAAGTTGATGCCGACCAGCACGTCGAATGCGCCCAGCCGCAGGTCGCGCAGGATCTCGATCCGCTCGATGGTGTCGATGTCGCTGTGCATGTAGCGGATGCGGACGCCCTGTTCGTGCAGATATTCGGTCAGATCCTCGGCCATGCGCTTGGTCAGGGTGGTGACCAGCGTGCGCATCCCCGCCGCCGAGACCTTGCGCACCTCATCGAGCAAGTCATCGACCTGCATCTCGACCGGGCGGATCTCGATCTGCGGGTCGATCAGGCCGGTGGGGCGGATGACCTGTTCGGTAAAGACGCCGCCGGTCTGGTCCATTTCCCATTGCGCGGGGGTGGCGCTGACAAAGACCGATTGCGGGCGCATGGCGTCCCATTCCTCGAACTTGAGAGGCCGGTTGTCCATGCAGCTTGGCAGGCGGAAGCCGTGTTCAGCCAGCGTGAACTTGCGCCGGAAGTCGCCGCGATACATGCCCCCGATCTGCGGCACCGAGACGTGGGATTCATCGGCAAAGACAATGGCGTTGTCGGGGATGAACTCGAACAGGGTCGGCGGCGGCTCGCCCGGGGCGCGGCCGGTCAGATAGCGGGAGTAGTTCTCGATCCCGTTGCAAACCCCGGTCGCTTCAAGCATTTCCAGGTCAAAGTTCGTGCGTTGCTCCAGCCGCTGCGCCTCCAGCAGCTTGCCTTCCTCGGTCAGCTGTTTCAGACGTCCGTGAAGTTCGGCTTTTATCCCCTTGATTGCCTGCTGCAAAGTCGGGCGCGGGGTGACGTAGTGGCTGTTGGCGTAGATGCGGATCTGCTTGAAGCTGTCGGTCTTGGCGCCGGTCAGCGGGTCGAATTCGGTGATCGCTTCCAGCTCGTTGCCAAAGAAATCAAAGCGCCATGCGCGGTCTTCGAGGTGGGCGGGCCAGACCTCGACCACATCGCCGCGCACGCGGAAACCACCGCGCTGGAAGGCGGCGTCGAGACGGCGGTATTGCTGGGCCACCAGCTCGTTGATGAAGCCGCGCTGTTCGTATTGCTGACCCACGATCATGTCCTGCGTCATGGCCGAATAGGTCTCGACCGAGCCGATGCCGTAGATACAGGAAACCGAGGCCACGATGATCACATCGTCGCGCTCCAAGAGCGCCCGCGTGGCCGAGTGGCGCATGCGGTCGATGGCCTCGTTGATCTGCGACTCTTTCTCGATATAGGTGTCCGAGCGGGCGACATAGGCCTCGGGCTGGTAGTAATCGTAATAGCTGACGAAATATTCGACGGCATTTTCCGGGAAGAAGCCCTTGAATTCACCGTAAAGCTGGGCCGCCAGCGTCTTGTTGGGTGCCAGAATGATGGCCGGGCGCTGCGTCGCCTCGATCACCTTGGCCATGGTATAGGTCTTGCCGGTGCCGGTCGCGCCCAGCAGCACCTGATCGCGTTCGCCCTCCACCACCCCGCGCGACAGTTCCGCGATCGCCGTCGGTTGGTCGCCGGCGGGCTGGAACTCGGACTGCATGACAAAGCGCTTGCCGCCCTCAAGCTTGGGGCGGGTGACCTCTGCAAAGCGCAGCGTCGGGGCGTTGGTATTGTTGTGACCCATGGTTTCACCTTTGTTCCGGTGCTGAATCTGGCATCGGGTGGCCAGGATGCAAGAGGCAAGTGCAAAGCGGGCGCGCATTGCCCCGCATTGTCGCAGCCATCTTGAACCGAAGCCCGGCTTGGGGGATAAGGCGGCAAGCAAGAACAGAGGGTTCCCGCCAATGCGCGTTCGCATCTACAAACCTGCCCGTAACGCCATGCAATCCGGTATCGCGCGGACCAAGCTGTGGGTCCTTGAGTTCCCGGCCGCCGATGCGCGCGAGATCGACCCGCTGATGGGCTGGACCAGTTCGGACGACACCCAGGCTCAGGTCCGGCTGCGCTTTGAGACCCGCAAGCAGGCCGAGGATTACGCCCGCGAGAAGGGCCTGGATTTCGTGGTGATCGAGCCGCATGCCCGTGCCGCCAATGTTCGCCCGCGCGGCTATGGCGAGAATTTCGCGACCGACCGCCGCGCGCCCTGGACGCATTGAGGCCAGCGGCCCGCGCCGCCGAGGGGCCGCCCGTTCGATATTGCCCCGGGGTCGGATCGCCGGCCCCGGATTTTCACGTCCAAGGGGCGGCGCCGGGCGTCATCCCGTGATCCTTGCAAGGAAGCCCGCCATGTCCCCCGCCTTTCTCGTCACCCATTCCGGCGGCTTTCACGCGGATGAGCTGTTCTCAACCGTCATCCTGAGCCGGCTGTTTCCTCAGGCCGAGATCCGGCGCAGCCGCGATCCGCAATGGATCACCGCCGCGCCCGACCGGGTGATCTATGACGTGGGCGGCGCCTACGATCCCGAGGCGGGAATTTTCGACCACCACCAGCGCGGCGCGCCGCTGCGCGCCGATGGCCAGCCGTTCAGCTCGTTCGGGCTAATCTGGCAGCATTTCGGCCGCGACTATCTTGCCGCGATGGAAGTGCCGGCCGAGCATATCGAGGGCATCCATGCCTCTTTCGACGCCCGCTTCGTGCTGCCGGTGGATCTGCTGGACAATGGCGCGCTGAACCCCGGCACGGCGGGTCCGCTGCTGACGGGGATGCTGCTGCCGGGCCTGCTGGAAAGCCTGAAACCGGTGTTCGATGACACTGAGCCCGGCGCCGATGACCGCGCCTTTCTGAATGCGCTGACCATCGCGCGCGCCTTTGTCGAGGCGAGGGTCGCCCGCAGTGCCGCCAAGCTGCGCGCCGATGGCATCGTGCTGCAGGCAATCGAGGCGGCGGGCGATGGCCGCATTCTGGAGCTGCCGATGGGCATGCCGTTCCGCCCGACCGTGGTCCGGGCCGGGGCCGACCGGCTGTGGTTCGTGATCTCGCCGCGCAACAAGGACTGGGTGATCGGCGGCATCCGCAAATCCGAGGACGGGTTCGAGCAGCGCGCCGACCTGCCCGCCGCCTGGGCCGGGCTGACGGGCGAGGCGCTGGAACAGGCCTCGGGCGTGGCGGGCGCGCTGTTTTGCCATAACGGCCGCTTCATCGCCGCCGCCGCCAGCCGCGAGGCGGCGCTGGAGATGGCCCGGCTGGCCGTGGTCGAGGCCGAGCGCGGCGCCGTCTGATCCCATCGCTCCCTTGGCCGCCGCAAGCCTGCGCCGGGCCTGACGCATTCCTGCGATGCCCGCGCCGGGCGCGCCGTCTAGGATGGCGCGATTGCGAAAGGACAGCGGATGCGGCCAGAACCTGCCGGGCGGATCGCCCCCAAGCCATGCCCGATGCTGGGCGCGGCCTCGATCGAGGTGACGCCGCGCACGTTGGCGCGGCACGAGGATGCGCGGCTGCAACTGCCGCCGGGCAGCGAGGTTTTTGTCGCCAATATCGAAGGCACGCCCTTTGCCGAGATGCTGGCCGCCGCCGCCCGCCTGCGCGCGATGGGGCTTGAGCCGGTGCCGCATATGCCGGCGCGGCTGATCGCGGGCGAGGCGGAATTGGCCGATCACTTGCATGTTGAACGGCTTGCAATAAGGACCCCGCTTCTGGGGTGATCGGCGTCCAAAAGGGACCCCACCGACCGGGGGTTGGGTCCATTGTGCCTTCGATGATTATCGGAGGCCGAGCACGGGATGCTGAT
>NZ_WMIF01000018.1 GCF_009711185.1 Paracoccus limosus | reverse complement strand
TACCTCGCCGATACCCTCCGGGCCATCCTCGACGGACACCCCAGATCCCGCATCGAGGACCTCATGCCCTGGTGCTACGACCAAGCGTCAAGCCTCGCTGCATAGGGCCTCGTCGTCGCGCTTACCCTGATCCCGGCATCGCAAACCTGGATCGCGGCGCCATTGCGCCCACGATACAGCGCCTCGCGGGCAAGAATTCGGTAATAACGCGCCGTCTGCTTGCGTTCGCGCATGTCGCGTAGAAAGGTCTCCCGAGACAGGGTGCCGTCGATTGCGGCGCGCGTCACGTCGCCCAGCTTTCCCAACTGCGACAGCATCGGCGGCACACCATGGCCACCGGCGGGAACGGGCATCAGCACTACCGGCGCCGCGGCCGCCAGAATTCTGGCATGCTTCAGATCCTGCCTATTCAATGAATCGAAGAACACATAGGCGAGACCTGCCGACCTGATGCCCGCGAAGGCGTTTCCATAAGGCAAGTTCCAATTCTGCACCTTGCCATTGGGAAAGCGGCTTTCCCATGGCACCAGCCGCGGGTCGCGGGTGGCCTGCGGGCTCATCGCAATCACCGTGCAGTTCGGCGCCAGCGGCGCAAATGCCCCCGCTGCAAAGCCACCCATCGAGCAGCCGGTCATCACGACCTTGCGGAATTTGCCAAAGAACCCGGACCTAGATAGGGTTTCCAATTCCCGGATGACCTCTGCACAGCGGAACCAGTCATTACTTCGCGCAATGACGCCCAAAAGTGAATGACCCTCGCTGCGATAGAATTTCTGCCCCCATGTCGGCCTGCCGATAAAGGGCGTCTCAACAGAGCGCGCAGCATCGTCGAACGCAACGATCAGCGTTTCACCGCCTGCCTGATATTGCAGGCGATGATTGGCGGTTTCGATGCTGAAATTCTCGCCGGTCATGATTTCCTTGCCGGGCTTGCGGAACAGACCGAACATCCCCGCTCCTACAGAGGCGCTTGCACGAAGGTGGGCATCTGCGCGCTGTCGCGCAAAAACACCCCCGCCGTATCCAGCGCCTCGCGAATGGTCACATCCATGTCCAGATAGCGATAGGTGCCCAGCCGGCCGACAAAGGTGACGCCCGGCGTTTCTTCGGCCAGCGCGACATATTGCGCCAGCAGGGATTTTTCCTCGACCAGCCGGATAGGATAATAGGGAATGTCGCCCGGCCCCGCCGCACGCGAGACTTCGCGATAGCAGACGCTGCCCTGATGGCTTTCCCAAGGGCTGAAATGCTTGTGCTCGGTGATGCGGGTATAGGGCACCTGCCGGTCGCCGTAATTCATCACCGCGCAGCCCTGATAATCGCCGTCATAACGAAAGGCGTCGAAATCCAGCGTGCGATAGCCCAGCCGGCCCAGCCGGTAACCGAAATACCCGTCCAGCGGCCCCGACCAAAAGACGTGATCGGCCTTCATATCCGGGTCGTAATCGGTATTCAGCGCCACCTCGATATTGGGATGGTCCAGAATAGATTCCACCATCGCGGTATAGCCGTCGCGCGGCATGCCCTGAAAGCGGTGGAAGAAATAATTGTCGTCGTAATTGAACCGCACCGGCAGCCGCTTCAGGATCGAGGCCGGCAATTCCGTCGGCGAACAGCCCCATTGTTTTTCGGTATAGCCCTTGAAAAAGGCCTCATAAAGCTCGCGCCCGACGAAACGCAGCGCCTGTTCCTCGAAATTCTGCGGGTCGGCGATGCTGGTATCGGCCTTGGCCTCGATGAAATCGCGCGCCTCGTCGGGGCGCAGCACCTGACCAAAGAACTGATTGATGGTCAAAAGGTTGATCGGCAGCGAATAGACCGCGCCCTGCGAGGTGGTCTTCACCCGGTTCTGATAGGGCATGAAGGTGGCGTGGCGGTTGACGTAATCCCACACCCCCTCGTCATCGGTGTGAAAGATATGCGGGCCATAGACATGCATCATCACTCCGGTCTCATCGTCGCGCCGGGTATAGCAATTGCCGGCGATATGGTCGCGGCTGTCGATGATGCGGCAATGGTGCCCCGCCTCGGCCAGCGCGCGCCCGATCACCGCGCCCGAAAGCCCCGCCCCCACCAATAGGATATCCATACCTGCCCCCATTCCTGCGCCATGTCGCCCCCGTTTCGCCCGGGTGCCGGCCGTTGTCATCTGCTCAGTGCCACGATTTCAAGATGCGACCGCCCCAGCCGCCGCGTCAGCCCGTCGCGAAACGCCTGCCGCAGGATGCGGCGATAGCGCGCGCCATCCTCGCCATAGCGGTCGGCATGGCGGCGCCACTTGACCGCCAGCACCGGCAACAGCGGCCAGAACCACGGCCCCGCCGCGACGCGATAGGCGATCAGCGCGTTGCGATACATGTAATACACTTTCCACATCGGCCGCAGCACCAGCCGCCCGGACTGGATCGAGCCGGTGTCATGCTCAAACTGGATCTGCGGCACAAAGCCGATGCGCAGCCCCTTGCGCCGCATCTGCAGCGTATAAAGCTGGTCGTCGCCATAGATGAACAGCCGCTCGTCGGGATAGCCTGCCCGCGCCAGCGCCGCCCGCGACAAAAACAGCCCGACGAATGAGCTCATGTCCACCGCGACCGGGGCCGCATCCTCGGCATAGGCGGCATCCTCAAGGTGAAAGCCGCGCCGCCCACCGGTCAGGGTGCGCAGGAACTCGGGCCCGTGCCAGAACGGGTTGCGATAGGGGCGGTTCATCTCGCAGATATAGCCGCCCGGGGTCAGCACGGCGGCGCCCACCGCGTCCCAGCCCGCGACCTCACCGGCGGCCAGTGCCGCGCGAAAGCGCGCGATGCAGCCGGGCCGGGGCCGGCCATCGTCATCCATCACCACCAGCCAGTCGGGATCGATCTGCTCGGCCACCTGCCGCATGCCGCGGGCAAAGCCCCCTGCCCCGCCCAGATTGTCCGGGTGCAGCACCACTTGCAGGCGCGGATCGTCGATGCCGGCCAGATAGTCACCGGTGCCATCTTGCGAGCCATTGTCGAAGACCAGCACGTGATCCAGCTCTTCGGCCAGCAGCCGCTCGACCGTGACGCGCAATTTCGCCAGCCGCTGATGCGTCACCACAAGCGCCGCGATGCTCGGACGATGCGTGGCGGGCAAGGGTTGGTTGGCTGACATTACATGTTCGCTGCTGTGACGGCGCTACACCTAGCGGATCAGGGGGGCGGGAACAAGCAAGGGCTGCAAGGGCTGCGGACGCGGGGGCGGATGGCCGCCACGGGGCGGGCGACGCCGGGAAGCAAAGGCGTTGGGGCTGGGAGGGGTCAGCGGTGCCGGCGCGCATTTCGGCGGCTTTGGCCAGGCTCTGGAGGCCAGGCGCTATCGCACTCTGAATGGCCATGCCGCAGGCTTTCGCGACATGGCTTTGCGTCGCGATCAAGGCAGAGGAAAAGATAAAGGCGAGGCTCCGCAAAGTCCCGCATGGCTGACAGCCGGTCACGACCCGCTCCATTGACCGCCGGGGATCCAGCCTCACGACCGCCGCCACCCACCGCGCATGGCACATCGGCAGACAGGCCTGCTCTCCTGCGACACCTGGGCTCTCAACGGAATGCCTCGCACGGCGGAGGCACCGAAGCGGATAGGATGTCCCGCCACAGCCCCGCCCTGCCCCGCACCCTTGCCTCGTTGCGGCCACGCCCCAACGAAGGCCGCGCCTCTGACGCCAAGCCGACCGCGCCGCGCAGAGCCCCCTGCCCTCGCAGCCCGGCCCGCAAGCGGCATCATGCCGACAGTGCGGGCCCTCTGGTCTTTGGCCGATCCTGCGCGCCCGATCGCCAAACGCCGCCCGAGGGCAAAGCATGGCCCCAACGGTCCCAACGGCCAGCAAAGCCACGCGCCAAGTCCCAACCGCAACCCCCACAAAACGAAACCTTCCCCGAGAAACTCACGGGGAAGGTTTATAAAATAATTTTATTTCAATGACTTATTAAAAACTTCCCCGTGGGGAAGGTCAACCGATCTGCTCCAGCAGCGCTGCCACTGCCGCCTCCAGCCGCCGGCGATCGACGGCAGAGAAATCGCGGGCAAGGCGGATCTCCAGCCGGCCATTGGCGGCGGTGCATTTCGCGCGCCCCTGCGGCCGCTCGATCTGGAAGGTGGTCTTGGCCTTGGCGCCGGGCACCGAGGGCGCGGCCAAAGGCTGCTGCGCCGGTGCAGTGCGTTCGGTGCCCGCCCCCTGCCCCGCCATGCGCCGCAGCACGTCCAGCTCATCCTTGACGCTGCGGCTGTCCCAATCCGACAGCTCCTCGCGGATCGCCCCGACAAGGCCCGGCACATCCTCCAGCCGCGCCGCCAGCGACAGGCCAAGGGCGCGCGGGATCTCGTGCGGATACATCAGCACCTCGCCCAGCCGTTCGACCAGAGGAATGAACGAGCGGATATAGCTGCGCTTCTGATAGCCGGCC
This sequence comes from Paracoccus limosus, assembly GCF_009711185.1. GTDB lineage: Bacteria > Pseudomonadota > Alphaproteobacteria > Rhodobacterales > Rhodobacteraceae > Paracoccus > Paracoccus limosus. Next base: position 76,789 of record NZ_WMIF01000018.1, on the reverse strand, counting down.
GAGCGGAACAGGATCGCCACGGCCTTTTCGGGGTCATTCTCCTCGGTCAGCGGGTCCATGGCGTAATGCACGGCCAGCTGCGCCATCTCGGCAAACGAGATGTCCTTGCGGACCATGTTCTCATCGACCATGCGGCGATACAGCCGCTCCAGCTCATCGCCGCGCGCGGCGATGCCGGCCGGGATCCGGCCCCAGCGCTCGACGTCGCCGGTTTCCTCCAGCAGCTGGCGATAGGCCGAAATCCGGCGCCAGCCCTGGATCAGCTCATAGCGGCCCGCCTCGCCCGGCTCGACCCGGATCGGGTTCGACAGCCCGATATCGCGGATCGATTCGACCAGCTCGGCCAGCTCGAAATCCGGGCCCGGTGCGCGGTCACGGATCAACTTGCGGGTGTCGATGGCGTCCAGCGGAATCAGGTCGGTGATCAGCCCGTCGCGTTTCAGCCGCACATGCTCGGCAGCCAATGCGTCGTTTTCGGCGCGGATCTGCGCCTCAAGCCGGGCGCGTTCGCGGGTCGATTCGGCAGCCTCGGTGATGGCGGCGGCCATCGGGCCGCGCCGCTGTTCGCGCGCGGGCGCCTCGGGCTCGGCCGGTTCGACCTTCCCCGCGGGGACGATCGGCTCGGCGGCTTCGTCGGGCATTTCGATGTCGAAGACGCGGCGCTTGCGGCTCATGCCTGATCCTCCAGCTTGGCCCAGGCAGCGACTGCATGGGTCTTGAACTCTTCATAGGCCTGATCGAAACTGGCCCGCGCGCGCCGCCAGGTGCCGCGCGTCATCTCGCGATAGTCGATCTCATAGATCGAGCTGAGGAAGCGGCCCGACTGCTCGACGGCGCGGGTCAGCTCGATCGGGTGCTCGGCCATACGATCGCCAAAGACCTGCCGGAAGGCCGCCAGCATCGCCTGATGCAGCTCGTTCGAGGGCTCGTAACGGGTCATCAGGAAGCGGATGTCGGCAAAGCATTTCGGCAGCGCGATCTTCCCCGTGGGGAAGTTTTCAAAGCCATGCGACAGATCGCCAAGCGCCTCGGCCAGCTGACCGATGAAGCTGGTGGTCGAGTCATATTCCCAATAGCCGGGGCCCGAGGGAATATAGAGCATGTCGGCGGCAAAGACCGCATTCATCGACTGGTAACCGATGGCCGGCGGGCAATCGAAGAGGATCAGGTCATAGGCATCATCGGCCAGGCTGTCGAGGAAGCGCGATACCGCGCCAAAGAAGGTCCATTCCGGGTTCAGGTGCCGGTATTGGGCGCTGGCGAACTCGACGAAGGCGGCGTTGGCGCAGCTCGGCACGATGTCGATGGTGGCCCAGGCGGTGGGCTTGATGAAATCGGCCGGGCGCAGCGTGCCCAGACCCATGTCGCGGATCGAGGCCGGCAGCTTGCGCTGGGGCAAGGCGGTGCCGGATTCGGCGCCCCGCGTCGCGGCGTTCATGCGGTCGGTCTCGCGCTCCAGATCGCGGGCCATGATACCCCAGACAGTATGATCCTCACCGACATCGGTCAGGCCCATGCTGTGCGAGAGCGTGGCTTGCGGATCGAAATCGACGACAAGGACCCGGTAGCCGTCCAGCGCGGCGGCGTGGGCAAAGTGCAGCGCCACGGTTGACTTGCCGGCGCCGCCCTTGAAGTTGGCGATGGCAGCGCGGAAGGCGCGCTTGCCTTCGGGGCGTGGCGGCATCAGCGACTTCTTGTTGATGCGGATGCGGCGGCGCAGCTCGTTGATCTCATCGAGGCTGAACCAGCGCTGGCGGCCATCCTCTTCGACTTCCCCGAGGGGAAGGTTCGGGTCGGCGGCGAGCTTGCCGCGGAAGGTGGACTGGTTGATGCGGAAGATCAGCTCGGCCACCTCCCAGCTGGAGAAGCGGCGCAGGGACTTTTCATTGTCGGGGCTGAAGGTCTGGCGCCGGATCCAGCCCTGCATCTTCAATGACTGCGCCTGTAAGCGGGCCAGGTCTTCGTGACTGTACATGTGTCTGCCTCAGAGGACGTTGATTATTGTTCTTTCGCCTTTTACGCCGGATTTGCGCTTGACGCAAAAGCCAAGTTAACTGAGGAGGCCGAATTGCCGCAATATAGCAAAACCCAACGGGGGTTGCGCGAATCGGGGTTGTGGCGCGCGGGGCCCGTTGCGGGGTGATCGGGGCCAAGGCCTTGGGAATGCACCCGGCGATTAGGGGACGCGCACGGCAGTTGCGGCGCAGATTGGGGGACATGGGGTCCCGATTGGGTGACGGCCTAGATGTCCCGCAATACCATTGATACCGTTTTTCATATGATCGAAGGCGAACGGTGCAGGGCGCGGTAACGCAACGGTCTTGACAGAATCGGAAAGGAGGACGCTAATGCGAGGACGGTGGCGAAAAGCGTTTCGGGAAGCATAAAAGCCCATAAGGGCCGCGGCACAGGCAGGGCCGATCCCGGATCCGACCATCGCAACAGAGCAGGACAGCCGGGACCAACCGGCAGGCAGGATTGGGATGCAGGTGATTCGACCCGTCGGACGAGAGGCGGCTTCGAAGAAATATGACGTGCTGTCAGCGATGATGGCACATGCGCTGGCGGGCGACCAGAACCGGCAGCGGTTGGTGCTGCGGCTGATGGCGCTGGTGACCAGCCGCTACAATTGGCAGCGCGACGAGCTGGCGGTGGGCCAGCGCGAGATCGCCCGGCTGTGGTGCGTCGATGAGCGCACGGTCAAGCGCGACATGGCGCGGCTGCGCGGCCTGGGCTGGATCGTGGTCAAGCGGCAGGGGGCCCGGGGTCGGGTTTCGGTGCTGGGGCTGGATCTGGACCGGCTGATGATCGACACCAAGCCGGAGTGGCAAAATATCGGCCCGGATTTCGTGGCCCGGATGGGCGGTGAGGCGCGCGCGCCCGAAGCGGGGCCGCAGGTGATCCCGTTTCCGCGCGCGACGCCCGTGCCGGTTCCGGCCGACGGCCTCTGGGGCAGGGCCTGTGCGCTGCTGGAGGCCGAGGACCGGCTGTCCTATGAAGCGTGGTTTGCCGGGCTGCGCGAAGGGGGTGTCGAGGGCGATTGCCTGCTGCTGATCGCGCCCAGCCGGTTCCATGCTGCTTATGTGCAAAGCCACCTTCTGGCGCGGCTGCGTATCGCGGTCCTGCGCAGCGATGGGCGGGTCGGGCGGGTGCGGATCGAGACCGGCTGAGCGCCTGTCCGGGTAGGGCGCATTTCGGGGTTTTCCTGCGGATATGCCGGGGCGCGGCCCAAGCGGGTAGGGGGCAAGTGCGGACGTGCAGCAAGGTTCCCTTGTCGTCGTGCGCCATGCTGATCCGTCCTCTTGGTCGCACGGACATCGGTGCCCACGTGCCTTTGCTCCATGCCCGGCTGCGTCGGGGCGATCAGAGGGTGTGGGATGACCCATCCAGATCAACCGACCCATTGCCATCAGCCCCAAGAAGGTGCTGACCGTCCGAAGCGGTGTTCGACGCATTCAATGATGAGGAGTCGCCAGCCAGTGATCGGCGCCACATGGCGAGCTGGCGGCGATAGTCCTGTGCGACCGCCCATCGCCATGGTTCTGGTCTGGAACGAGTTGGCGCGGGACGGCGGGCAATATGCGGCGGCGCTGAATTCGGTGTTCCCGGCCCTGTTCTCTTCGGTCTTTGCGTGGCTTTTCCGGTCCGTGCTGCCGCAGATGTTCGGCTTACAGGACAATGTCATCCATCTGGGTATTCTCTTTGTCGCCGCATCCTGATCTCGTCGGGGCGAGGCGACGTATCAATCGGTGTTCTTGCCACGCATCCGGCCGATGGCGCCGCTGTTCACCATCTTTACCGTGTTCAGCCTGACGGGCGGCGCCGGCCAAGGGATGCCCGGCGCATCGCGTTGCTGCTGTATTTGGGAATCCAGTTCCTGATCCGCTTGGCCTTGGCGCGGCTAATAAAGGCAGATCATCCGTACAGCACCGCCGGCAACAATTTTGATCTGTGACCATCGCGACCTTCGGGCTGGCCGTTGCAGCGGTGATCTGACCTTTGGTCGAGGTGCCGGTGCTGCTGGTCCATGTCGGGCCGGGCTCGCGCTCGAACCGGCGGCAGCGTAGCGGCAGGGCAGGGAGGTCAGCCGGGCACCGGGGTCCAGATCACGTCCTCGATCCGCGGGGCGCCGGTCGCCAGCATCACCAGCCGGTCAAAGCCCATGGCGCAGCCCGAGGCCGGCGGCATCAGCGCAAGGGCGGTCAGGAAATCCTCGTCCAGCGGATAGCGTTCGCCATAGACGCGGGATTTTTCGTCCATCTCCAGCTGAAAGCGGCGGCGTTGCTCGGCGGGGTCGGTCAGCTCGCCAAAGCCATTGGCCAGCTCGACGCCGCAGGCGTAAAGCTCGAAGCGTTCGGCCTCGCGCGGGTCGGCGGCGGGGCGGGCGAGGGCGGCCTCGGCGGCCGGATAGCGGTCGAGGATGGTCGGGCGGTCGTGGCCCAGATGCGGCTCGACCTTTTCGACGAGGATGCGCGACAGCATGTCCGACCATGTATCATCGCCGCCAAGGCGGATGCCTTGCGCCCCGGCCTGGGCACGCAAGGCGCGGGCGTCGGTTTCGGCGCCGTCGCAGGTGGCCAGCAGGTCGATGCCGGCATGGGCGGCAAAGGCCTCGGCCACCGAGATCACCTGCGGTTCGGCAAAGGGGTCGCAGGTTGCATGGCCGTGGCGCAAGAGGGGCGCGCCCGCGCGCTGCGCCGCCAGCCGCAGCCATGCGATGCAATCGGAAAACAGCACGCGATAATCCTCGCCCGCGCGATACCATTCCAGCATGGTGAATTCGGGATGATGCCGGGCTGTGCGTTCGCGGTTGCGCCAGACATGGGCAAAGGAAAAGATCCGCTGCTCGCCCGCCGCCAGCAGTTTCTTCATCGCGAATTCCGGGCTGGTGTGCAGATACATCGGCTGCGCCACGCCATCATTGCCGATCATCCGGGTGGCGAAACCGTGCAGATGCGCCTCATTGCCCGGGCTGATCGCCAGCGCGGCCGGATCGACCTCGACGAAGTCGCGCGCGGCCAGCCAGTCGCGGATCCCGGACTGGATGCGGTTGCGTGTCAGCAGAAGCGCGCGGCGTTCGGCATGGCGATGCGGGTGCCACCAGGGCGTTTCGGGCGGCAGGGCAGGGCGGGTCATCGCGGAACTCCTTCTGGCGAATGAATTTCCGCGAGCGGCTGGCAATCGCGTGCGGAAAACGCTATGGGACGCCATCTTTGCCGGCAGTCCTAGCCGGCCTTCCGCCATTTGAAAAGCAGCCAAGGATACCACCTTGAAAGTCATCGCCTCCAGCCTTCGCAAAGGCAATGTCGTCGAGATCGACGGCAAGCTCCATGTCGTCCTGACGGCGACGAACTTCCACCCCGGCAAGGGCACGCCGACGACGCAGGTCGATCTGCGCCGCATCTCGGACGGCAACAAGGTCTCGGAACGCTGGAAGACGACCGAGCAGGTCGAGCGCGCCCATGTCGACGAGCGCTCGTATAACTTCCTTTATGAAGACGGCGAGGGTTTCCATTTCATGGAGCCGGAAAGCTATGAGCAGCTTGTCGCCTCGCCCGATGTCGTGGGCGATGACAAGGTGTTTCTGGAGGACGGGATCAGCGTTTTCCTGCAAGTCCACAACGGCGTCGTGATCGCGATCGAGCTGCCGCAGAAGGTGACGGTCGAGGTGGTCGAGACCGAGCCGGTGGTGAAGGGTCAGACCGCCTCGTCGAGCTACAAGCCTGCGACCGCGCATAACGGCGTGCGCATCATGGTGCCGCCGCATATCGGCGTGGGCACCAAGGTCATCATCAACACCGAGGATCTGAGCTATGTGGAGCGCGCCAAGGCGTGATTTTCGCGAAGCGAGGGATGGGGAAGCGGGGCCCGTGCGGGCCCCGTTTTGTTTTGTTCAAGCAGTCCGGTCACGACGGAAGTTTGAGCATGTTGACAGTGTATTCGCACTTTGTGTGGCCGCCGGTGCCGAATCCCGAGTTACGTTCGCCATAGGCTTTTAGGCGGATCCTTCCGGGTTGGGTGAGTCCGGGGATGACTTTGCGCTCATCCTGCCATTCTGTCGTGCACTCCCCGTGTTCGCCGGGAATGATCGAAGTTATCCCGCCCTTCAGGCTGTCCTTTTCAAAGATATATCCGGGAGGGGCGGTGATTTCTTGCCACACGGAATGGCAGTTCTTGCCGCCTTGACCGGTGTAAGGCGGAGTTTCGCAATAAGCTGAAGGCTTTTGCTGCGTCACGACCTGTGACAATGCCGGCTGAGCAAGAAGCAGGGCGGCAGCAAATATCCCAGACACTTTTAGCATCATATCTTCCTTTTAAAGAACGAGCGGTATAGATTCTTTTAAAATGCGACAGTCATCCCTGTTTCAATTTTGGGTTGTTCTGGCGGGATTTAAAAGATCTATCGCTTGAAGATTGCGCGGATCATGCCTGATGCGCATCATCCAAATGAGCTATATTGGTTGAGTTTATTCTCGCCTCAGTCCGAGCTGTTAACTTTCTATATCTTTCCTGTGGCGGCCAAGGGATAAATTGTCGGGGCCGACTTTATATACTGGAGAGGAGGCCAAAAAAAGCATAATATGTTTGTTGTGCTGGTACTGGGCCTCGCGGCGGGGCTCTGGGTATCCTCGGCGGAGCGCGCTTCGTGTTTGGCATGCGACCGGATAGCTTGCAGCAGTTGATTGCGACGTTGCATCATGCGGCTTTGCAACCGGCTGGCTGGCATGGCTTTCTTCTGGCGCTGGAACGGGCCGTGCCGGGGGTCGGCGCGACGCTGTTTGGCGTGAATGCCGCCTCGCGCGAGGCGATCTATGTCACGACAGGGCAGGGGATCGATGCGCAAGGCCTGAAGGTCTTTGCGGATTATTACCATCGGATCAATCCGTTTTCGGGCTACTTTCTGAACCTTGCTCCGGGGCGGGCCGAGCGGTCGCTGGCCCATATCGACGACGCGCAGTTGCAACGGACCGAATTCTACAATGACTGGATGCGGCAGCAGGATGACCTGATTGGCGGCGTCGCCTTGAAGACCCGGGCGTATCGCTCAAGTTCGCTGTTCGTCGGGGTCAATGTGCGCCGGCAGCGGCGCGAGGAAACCGATGCGCGCGCGCTGGTGCTTTTGGAGCAGCTTGAGCCATATATTAGCCATGCCTTCGAGGTCTCGCAGGTGGTGGCTGAACTGCGCGCAACTGCGCTGACCGGTCGGGACGATCAGGCGGACCAGGGCGGGGTGGTCATCACCGATCACGATTTCATGGTGCTCTGGGCCGATCCCGCAATTCTGTCCGGGATGGCGGGACTGCTGCGGGTGGACATGTTGGGGCGCCTGCGCTTTGGTGATCCTGATGTGCAGTTGTGGGCGGCGCAGGATCAGACCCGGTTCGGTCGAGGGGGCAATGCCCTGCGTCAATGCGAGGCCGGGCCATATATCATCCGCAAGCTGATCGGCCCCCATGCCGAGATGCCGGTCTCGCCGCTGTTTCCCGGGTTCTTTCACGGCAGCGGCTGGTCTGAGCGTCAGCGCACCTTTGTCATCTCGCGCCGCAACCGGCAGGTCACTATCGAGGATCGGCTGGGCGCTCGCTTTCAGCTTTCGGCGGCAGAAGTTGCCATTGCGACGCTGATTGCCGAAGGGCATTCCACGCAAGAGATGGCCGATCTGCGTCAGACCAGCTTGCACACCATCCGCAACCAGATCCGCGCCGTATTGGCCAAGATGGAGGTGCGGGATCGCGGCGGCGTCATTCGCGAGGTGATGGCGGAAAAAAACCGGAACCCGTGAGACCTTATGAGGCCGGGTTCCGGTTTGCGCGGGTCGGGCAGGGGGCTGAAGGAGCCCCCTGCGCCAGACGCATGAAAGGTCAGCTTTCGAAATTCGGCTCTGTCAACATCTCTTCGCCACAGGCTGCCCATTTGCCACAGTCCGCCGGGCCACCACAGCCAACGGACCGTCTGCTTGGACGGGGCACCCCATCACTCGCTAAAACCACTCGCGCCGCAACAAGTGCCTTGTGACGTTTCCTGCGCGGGCGAGCCAAGGACGACACTGCCCGCTATCGACGGCTCGCGCATGACGCAGCTGCGCTATGGCGGCAGGAATTTGCTGTGGATTTGTCTAGTCCTCGTCCCGCACCGCACTGCCCACGCCCGGTTTGCGCGCGATCAGCCGGGCCGCATCGGCCAAGGGCAGCAGCGGCGGCATGGCCGTGGGGGTGGCAAGGTAATGCGGGGTCCAGTCGGGGCCGAACTTGTCCTTGAAGGCGCGCAGCCCCTCGAATTTGTAAAAGCTGCCGCCGTGGCGAAAGATCAGCGCGCCGAAACGATCCCAGGTCCGGCGCGAGCGGTGCGGGTCAAGCCCGGCCAGGGGCGCCATGCCCAGCGACATCGCCGGATAGCCGCGCTCTTTCAGGGCCAGCATCAGCGCGGTGAACAGGAACTCCATCGTCCCCGAAGGCGCGCTCAGCCGGTGCCGCATCAGGTCGATCGAGGCGACGTGGTGATGCTCGGTGGTCATGATATTGCCGAAGGCGATGATGGTGCCGTTTTCACGCACCAGCGCAATCTGCCAGTGGTTCAGCCAGTCGGGATCGAAGCGGCCGACGGAAAAGCCCTTTTCGCGGGATTTCTTGCCGGTCAGCCATTCGTCCGAAATGCCGCGCAGCTCGGCCAGCAGGGCGGGGGAATGCGGCGGCGCCACGATCTCCAGCGTCAGCCCGTCGCGGCCGGCGCGGGCATAGGTGGTGCGCAGGCGCTTGCGCTGCGGACCCTCCAGCGAGAACCGGGTCAGGTCGATCACCGCCTCTTCGCCCATCTTGTGCAGCGTCATGCCCAGATCCAGCATCAGCGGCACCGCGTCCAGCCCGACCTCGTAAAAGATCGGCCGGGCGCCGGCGCGGCGGGCGGCATCGACGAAACTATAGGCGACCTCTTCGCAGGCCTCGGTCTCGCCCACGGGGGGGCCATAGGCGATCCAGCTGGAGCCGGCGACGCCGAACATCAGGAAGGCCTGGTGGTTGTCGGACAGCATCACCGCCTTGTCGCCGGTCAGCACGAAGCCCGCGTCGGGATTGTCGCCCTGCATGGCGATATGGCCGGCGATCTCCAGCGTGCGGGCATCGGGCGGCGTCGGGCGGAATCGTGGGATGCGCAGCAGCAAAAACAGCGCCGCCAGCCCGATCAGCAGACAGACCAGCAGGCCCGCGCGCAGCGCCCGTGGCGCGCGCTCATCGGCGGCGAATTCCCACCAGATCTCGTTGGAATAGGGCGTGTCCTTATGGGCAAAGAACAGCACGAAGCCAAAGCCCGCCAGCGCCGCGATGATCAGCGCGATCCAGCCCGGCGTCATCGCCGAATGGGTCAGCATCGAACGGCGGTGAAAGGCCGAGCGGAAGGGCAAAAGGATCAGCACGCCCAGCACCAGCGCGCCCGCCTGTTCCAGGTCCAGCCCTTCGAGCAGGGCAAAGACCGCCCCGGTCAGCATGGCGGCAACGGTCAGCCAGAAGGCGCCAAGGCTGCGCCGGACCACGCCCAGCGACAGCACGATCAGCCCCGCGCCAAGCGCCGAGGACAGCAGGATCGAGCCCTCGACAAAGGCCAGCGGGAAAAAGCTTTCGGCCAGCTCGGCCGTCTCGGTCATCGGCGGCAGCAGGGCCGCGACGCTCATCCACAGGCCCGAGCCAAAGACCATGACCGCCAGCAGCAGCGGCGCCAGGGGCGTGACGGCGCGCAGCGCGGGCTCGACCGCGGCAAGATGGCGCCCGAGCGCGGTGGTGATCGGCCGCCCGCCCAGCACACGCCAGAACTCGTATGAGGCCAGCAGCACCAGCGCCATGGCAAAGGGCACGAGGTAATAGATCAGCCGGAACAGCAAGAGCCCGGCCGCGACCTGATCAATGGGCACGCTGGGCGGCATGGCGGCGATGATGACGCTTTCAAAGACGCCGACGCCGCCCGGCACATGGCTGAGGATGCCGGCCATCATCGCGGCGGCAAAGACCGCAAGGAAGGTCGGGAAGCTGACATCCGCCACCGGCAGCAGCACATAAAGCGTCAGCGCCGAGAAGACGATGTCGCCAAGGCAGATCACCAGTTGCGAGCCCAGCACCCCCAAGGTCGGCGCATGCAGGCAAAAGCGGCCGATGTGCAGCTCGCGCCGGGTGGCGGCGGCCCATAGAAGCGGCAGCATCACCCCAAGGATCGCCGCAATGGCGATCAGCCGGATCGTCGGCGGCGGCAGCGGCAGCAGCGGCCCCAGCGCCGTCGGATGCAGCGCCAGCGCCGAAAAGCCGATGACCGAGGCGGCGACGCCGAAGGAGGCGGCGGTAAAGGTCGAGATCGCGGCGATGTCATAGCCGTCGAGGCCAAGCCCGGAATAGACCCGCCACCTGACCGCGCCGCCCGAGATCGCCGACAGCCCGATGGTATTGCCAAAGGCATAGGCCATCAGCCCGCCGGTCATCGACACCGGCAAGGGCAGCGGCTTGCCGATATGGCGCAAGGCCGACCAGTCATATCCGGCCAGAAACAGATAGCCCAGAACGGTGGTGAACAGCGCAAGCCCGGTGACATTCCAGGGGGTGGCGCGGATCTGCTGGGCGACCTCACGGATATCGACCGGGGCCAGCATCCGGTTCAGCGCGTAAAGCCCGGCACCGAACAGGGCAAAGGCCACAACATAGGGAAGCAGCATCCGCCACAGCGCCGGCCGCGCGGACTGGGCAAGGGCCGGGTCTTCCGGATCGGTCAGCCGCTCGGGCGGAGGCGAAAGGCGCATCGTCATCTTGTGTCTGGGGGCCGGCGCCCGTCGGACGCGGCCGAAACATTTCAAGCTGCATAGAGCAGCCGCGCCCTAGGGGAAAGGTGGCGCGTCGGTCCGGCGCATGTTTGCCGGCGATGGCATTGCGGTTGCGGCACGGCTGCGACAATGTGCCGCCCGAATCAGGGGGGAAACATGGGTCATTTGCCAAGGGTGTGGCGCGCCCTCGGCCCGGCGATCGGTCCGGGCTCATCGCGCGAGGCGCTGCGGGCCGGGTCGGGCGCGGTGCTGGGGCTTTTGGCGGTGGCGCTGGTCATGGCGGCCGCGGGGACCGACCTGCGGCTGGGGCTTTACATGATCGCCCCCTTTGGCGCGAGCGCGGTCTTGCTGTTTGCCGCGCCGAACAGTCCGCTGGCGCAGCCCTGGTCGGCGGTCGTGGGCAATGCCGCCGGCGCGCTGGTCGGGGTGGCCGCCTGTCTGGCGGTGCGCGATCCGGGCCTGCGCATCGCCCTGGCGGTGGGGCTTGCCATCGTTGCGATGATCGGGCTGCGCGCGGTGCATCCGCCGGCGGGGGCGGTGGCGATGACGGCGGCGATGAACCCCGAGGCGATCCGCGCGCTGGGGCTGTGGTTCGTGCTGGCGCCGGTGACGCTGGGCACGGTCATGCTGGTGGCGCTGGCCATCGCCTATGCCCGCGCGACCGGGCGGCATTACCCGTTCCGGCATTTCGACGATCCCGGGCCGCATGGCACCACCGATCCGCCCCCGGCCGAGCGGCTGGGCCTGTCCGAGGCCGAGCTGGAAAATATCCTGCAATCCTATCGCCAGTCGCTGAACCTTGGCGTCGAGGATCTGGCCCGCCTGATCGGCGCGGCGCAATTGCAGGCCGCCAGCCATGCCCGGCCCGAGGATGCCGCCTCGATCATGTCGCGTGATCTGGTGACGGTCACGCCGGAAACCGGACTGGATGTGGTGGCCGACCTGTTTGCCCGCCATGATTTCCACACCGTGCCGGTGGTGGAAGAGGGCGACCGCTATCTGGGCCTGATCTGCCAGATCGACCTGATCCGCCATGCCCGCCAGCAGGTGCAGGCCCGGGCGGGGCGCGGTCGCGCCTTGCCGGGGTCCGGCCGCGCCGCAACCGTCATGCGCCGCAACGTGCCGCTGGCCCGCCCCGACAGTCCGCTGGCGGCGCTGCTGCCGCTGCTTTCGGGGCCCGATTGCGATGCGGTGCCGATTCTGGAGGCCGGCCGGCTGCGCGGCATCGTCACCCAGACCGATCTGATCGCGGCCCTGACCCGGCAGAGCCTGCGCGCCGGCTGACCGGCTCAGACCTCGCGCGACAGGATCACCATGGTCGAGGTCTCGCCCACCGAGGGGATCGCCTGCAACTTGTCGCGGATGAAATGCCCCAGCGCGTCCACGTCGCGCAGCCGCACTTGCAGCATGTAATCGAGGCTGTTGCCGGTCACGAGATGGCATTCGACGACCTCGGGCAGGGTGGCGACGGCGCGCAGGAATTGCGCCGTACCCTCGGGCCCGACCCGGCCCAGCCGCACCGAGATGAAGGCGCCGATCTGCAGCCCCAGCGCGCGCGGGTCGATGCGCGCGCCGTAGCCCCGGATCACGCCCTCATCCTCAAGCCGGCGCACCCGGCGACCGCAGGGCGTGGCCGAAAGGCCGACCCGCTCGGCCAGATCAAGGATCGAGATCCGCCCCTCGGTTTCGAGGATCGACAGGATGCGGCGGTCGATGGCGTCCAGCTCGGCCATGGCGGAAATCTCCAATCCGGGCGCAGGAATTAGCCAAGAAACGCGCGGATGCCGCCGATCATAGCGATATTTGCAGGGACACGCCACGTCACCAGCAGTATGTTGCGCGGATTCGCTTTCAGGTGCAGCATGGCCGATCCGATTTCCCTCACCCACGCCCCGCAATCCGCAACCCCCGCGCCGCGTCCGGCGCTGGCCGGCTGGCTGGCCCAGACCAATGAGGTCACGCGCCTGTTTCTGGGTGCAAGCCAGATCCCCGGCCTGATCAATCTGGCGGGCGGGCTGCCCGATGCCTCGGTCTGGCCGGTCGAGGAACTGGCCGAGATTGCCGGCCGGGTCGTGCGCGAGGATCCGGCCCTGACGCTGGCCTATTCGCCGATCGAGGGGCTGGCGGTGCTGCGCGATGCCATCGCCGCGCGCTTCAGCACCGGCGGCTTGCTGCTGACGCGCGACAATATCCTGATCACCACCGGCGGCATGCATGCGCTGGAGCTGATCGGCAAGGTATTGGTCGATCCGGGCCAGACCATCGCCGCGCAATCGCCGGCCTATCTGGGCGCGCTGGATGCCTGGCGGCCGCGGATGCCGCGCTATCGCCCGCTGCATCTGGCCCGCGATCCCGATCTGGTGGCGGGGATGGCCGGGGCGCAATTTGCCTATACGGTGCCGAATTTCTCGAACCCGACCGGGCGGCTGGTGCCGCTGGAACAGCGCCGCGCGCTGGTCGAGGCCGCTCACGCCACCGGCACATGGCTGGTCGAGGACGACCCCTATGGCACGCTGTATTACGATGGCACCCGGCTGCCGCGGCTGATCGAGCTGGCGGCAGGCGAGGGCGCTTATGACGGGCCGGTGATCTATCTGGGCACGGTCAGCAAGGAACTGGCGCCGGGTCTGCGCCTGGGCTGGGTCATTGCTGCGCCCGAGATGGTGCAGGCGCTGGTGCTGGCCAAGCAGGGTTCGGACATGTCGACCAGCGGGCTGTGCCAGATGATCCTGCTGCGCGCCTTGCAGGCGGGGCTGCTGGAGCGTGTGTTGCCCGGCATCCTGTCGCTGTATTCCAGCCGGCGCGATGCGCTGCTGGCGGCGATGGACGAACATCTGTCGGACCTGTTCACATGGACGCCGCCCGAGGGCGGGATGTTCGTCTGGGCCCGCGCCCGCGATCCGCGCATGGACACCGACCGGCTGCTGCGGCTGGCGCTGGACCATGGCACCTGCGTCAGCCCTTCGTCGGTCTTTGACCCCGAGGGGCTGGACCATGGCGCGATCCGGGTGAACTTTACCCTGAACCCGCCCGAGAAACTGGCCGAAGGCGTGCGCCGGCTGGCCGAGGCCGCCCGCGCCACCCTTGCCGAAGGAATCGCCGCATGACGCCCGAACTGCTGGACCGCTGGCGCGCCATTCCGGTGCCGGTGATCGTCGATCATGCGCCCGAGTGCCAGATCGACATCGCGCTGCGCCCGTTGCGCCCGGCGGGGCAAAACCCGGCGCTGTTCGGCCGTGCCGTCACCGCGCGCTGTGCGCCGCCGGACTTCGGCCCGGTGCTGCGCGCGATCGGCCTGATCCAGCCGGGCGAGGTGCTGGTGATCGACGCCGCCGGCGAGGCGGGCTGGGCGATGATCGGCGATGTGCTGGGCGGGCATCTGCACCGCATCGGTGCCGCCGGCATCGTCTGTGACGGCGCCGTGCGCGACACCGGCAATCTGGCGGGGATGGAGGGGCTGGCGGTCTATGTTCGTCACATCAACCCGCGCGGCCCGAAGGCGGCGGCAGGGACCGAGGTGAACGGGCCGGTGACCATCGGCGGCCGTGCGGTTTCGGCGGGCGATCTGATCATCGGCGACGATGACGGGCTGGCCGCGCTGACGCCCCTTGAGGCCCACGCACTGATTGATCGCTGCGAGGCCAAGGTGGCGCTGGAGGTCGAATGGGTCCGCCGGCTGGCGGCCGGCGAAACCCTTGACGCGATCTTCGGGCTTCAGAGCCTGCCGTAGTCCGAGACGAGCAGCCGCCAAGGCGCCTCGTCCTCGGCGATGTCGGCGAAGCGGCCCACGGATTCCTCGAACACATTGTCGGTCAGATCGTTGTTCACGGTCGACACCTCGCCCACCAGCGCATCGCCGCCCTCGGCCCAGAAGCTGTGCCAGACGCCGGGCAGCAGGGTAACGCTTTCGCCGGGGGCAAGGCGCAGCAGTGCGCCGGGGGTCAGTTGCCGCATCACGCCGTCGCAGGGCACCGTGGCCGCATCGTCGCGGTTCACCGTGCCGTCGGGGTTGCTGCCGTGGATTTCCAGGACCAGATCGCCGCCGCCGCGGTTGATGATATCCTCGGCCTTGATGTTGTGGCGGTGCATCGGCGTGATCTGGCGGTCGCGCACCCACATGATCTTTTCGGCATAGCACATGCCGCGCCCGGCCTTCAGATCGGCCTCGCTCCCGTTGCGGGCGGTGAACAGGAAAAGCCCGGTGTCGCGGTAGCGGCCAAGGCCGAAATCGGTCAGATCCCAGCCAAGGCTTGCGCCCAGAATGGCGCCGGCCTGATCTTTGCGGGCGCGGAAATCGTCCGGGCTCCAATCGGCGAATGGCGGCAGGCGCCAGCCGAAAGAGGCAATGAAGGCCGCGCCTTCGCGCAGGATTTCGTTGACTTCGGAGCGGTTCATGCCGGTTCCCCCTGATGTTTGCGGGCAGCGGCGATGCCGGCCATGGTGCCGCGCAGCTCGGCCAGACCGCGCAGCCGGCCGATCAGCGAATAGCCGGGATTGATGCGGTCCTTGGCGATGTCATCGGCCAGAAGATGGCCGTGGTCGGGACGCAGCGGGATCTGCCAGTCGGCGCGGCCCTCGGCCCGGCGGCGTTCCTGTTCGTCAAGCAGCGCGAGGATCACGGCGGGCATGTCGGTCGAGCCGCCAAGGTGATCGGCCTCGTGGAAAGAGCCGTCCGCCTCGCGCGTGACATTGCGCAGATGGGCGAAATGGATGCGGGGGCCGAATTCGCGCACCATGGCTGGCAGGTCGTTGTCGGCCCGCGTGCCATAAGAGCCGGTGCAGAAGGTCAGGCCATTCGCCGGGCTGTCATAGGCGGCAAGGATGCGGCGCGCGTCATCGGCGGTCGAGACCACGCGCGGCAGGCCGAACAGCGAAAACGCCGGATCGTCGGGATGGATACACAGGCGCTGGCCCAGTTCCTCGGCCACGGGGCCGATCTGGCGCAGGAAATGCGTCAGGTTGTCCTGCAGGTCGGCGGCCGAGATGTCGCGATATTCCGACAGCGCCGCCAGAAACCCGGCGCGGTCGTAATTGCGTTCGGCGGCGGGCAGGCCGGCGATCAGCGTATGTTCGACGCGCGCCATGCCTTCGGGCCCGCGCAGGGCCAGCCGGGCCTTGGCCTCGGTCAGACGCGCGGCGGTGTAATCGCCCTCGGCGCCGGGGCGTTTCAGCACGAAAGCGTCATAGGCCGCGAAATCCACCGCGTCAAAGCGCAGCGCCAGCGCGCCATTCGGCATCGGGTGGCGCAGCTCAGTCCGGGTCCAGTCGACCACCGGCATGAAATTGTAGCAGATGGTTTTCAGCCCGACCTGCGCCAGAGCCCGCATCGAGTCCTTGTAGTAACCGATGTAACGGTCACGCTCGGGGCCGGCGATCTTGATCTGGTTGTGCACGGGGATGCTTTCGACCACCGACCATGTCAGCCCCTCGGCCTCGATCCCGGCCTTGAGCGCGGCGAGCTGGTCAATCGGCCAGGGCGATCCGTCATAGACCGCATGCAGCGCCGTGACGATGCCGGTGGCGCCGGCGTGGCGGATATGGGCCAGCGGCACCGGGTCGCCCGGACCATACCAGCGGAAACATTCCTCCATGAACTGCATCGATTCCTCCCGTCTTGCGGGCGCCACTATTGCCGTTCTGGCGGGGCTGTCCATCCGTGAATATGATTGGGGGTTCACCTTGGCCGCGCAAGGCTTAGGATCGCGCGCAAGACAAGGGCTGCGGAACCGCAAGGAGGGTGATCGCGCATGACGGGGCAGGATCGGGCAGAGCAGGATTTCGCGGGCAAGGTCGCGCTGGTCACCGGCACCACCGGCATCGGCCGGGCGGCGGCGCTGCGACTGGCGCGCGGGGGCGCTGCGGTTCTGGCCTGCGGCATCGACAGCGCCGCCAATCACGAGCTGACGGCGCTGGCCCTGGCGCAGGGCCTGTCGGTCACCGCCTATCGCGCCGATGTCGCCAATCCCGACTCGGTCGAGGCGGCGGTGGCCGAGGCGGTGGATCTGTTCGGCGGGCTCGACATCGTGGTGAACTCGGCCGCCGTGCATCCCTATGGCACCGTGCTGAACACGTCTTGGGAGGACATCCGGCGCTGCATGGAGGTCAATGTCGGCGGCATCATGCTGACCGGCCGCCATGCCATCCCCGAGATGGAAAAGCGCGGCGGCGGCGCCATCGTCAACCTGTCCTCGGCGCAGGGGCACGCCTGCCAGCAGGGCGTCGCGGCCTATGTGGCCAGCAAGGGCGCGATCCACGCGCTGACCCGGGCCATGGCGCTGGACCATGCGGCGGCGGGGGTTCGGGTGAACTCGGTCTCGCCCGGCTCGATCCGCACGCCTATACTGGAGCTGGCGGCGCGCAAGCTCGGCAGCGAACTGGCGCAAGACGAGGTCTTTGCCCGCTTTGGCGCCGCTCATCCGCTGGGCCGCATCGGCGAGCCCGAAGAGGTGGCCGAGCTGATCGCATTCCTGTGCTCGGACAAGGCCGGTTTCATCACCGGATCGGATTATGGCATCGACGGCGGGCTGACCGCCGGGCTGGCGGTCAAGTGACGGCGCGGGTGGGCGGCGGGCATCAGGCCCGCGCCGCCGCCCCGCCCAGCCGATAGGCGCGCAGGCGTGGCAGCACCGCGCCAAGGTCCAGCGCCTGCCCCTGTCCCAGACCGAAGTAAAGGTCGCGAAACAGCGCGAACAGATCGTCATAGCCGCCGCGTGGGCTGAACACCCGCGCCGGCGGGCACAGCACCGCCTGCGCCGCATCGAAGCTGTCGAACGCTCCCGCCGCCACCGCGGCAAAGATGCACGACCCGGTGCCGGTGGGCGAATGCGCCGGCACATGCACCTCGCGCCCCAGCACATCGGCGTAGATCTGGTTCAGCAGGTCGTTTTTCTGCGGGATGCCACCGGCGTTGACGATGCGGGCGGTGGTCATGCCGCCCTGTTCGATGCGCTCGGTGATGATGCGCACATGCATGGCCATGCCCTCGATGGCGGCGTGCATTTCATCGGCGGCGCTGTGGTTCAGATCCCAGCCCAGCGTGACCGCGCCCAGATCCGAGCGCACCAGCACCGTGCGGTCGCCATTGTCCCAGTTCAGCCGCATGAGGCCGCTGCCACCCGGCGGCAGATGCGCCACCTCGGCACACAGATCGCCCACGGCGCGGCTGGCGCGTTTTGCGATGGCCTCGAACACGTCGCCGGTGGCGGACTGGCCGGCCTCGATCCCGGTCCAGTCGGGCAGGACGCTGCCCGGCACCACGCCGCACAGGCCCGGCACCGGCGGAAAACCTTGCGGCCCCATGGCGATGATGCAGGTCGAGGTGCCGACGACATTGGTGATGTCGCCTGGATGCGCGCCGGCGCCGATGGCGTCCCAATGCGCGTCAAAGGCGCCGACCGGGATCGGGATGCCGGCCCGCAGACCCAGCTTGTCCGCCCATTCCGCGCAGAGATGCCCGGCGAGTTGATCCGAGGTCAGGAAGCGCCCGCTGAGCTTGTCATTGATGCCATCGAACAGCGGATCGACGCGCGACAGAAAGTCCTGCGGCGGCAGCCCGCCCCAAGCGGCGCCCCACATCCATTTATGCCCGGCGGCGCAGATGGATCGCGGCAGTTGCGACAGATCGCGAATGCCGCAGAGCACCGCCGCCACCATGTCGCAATGTTCCAGCGCCGTGGCAAAGCGGTTGCGCAATCCGGGGTTGTGGCGCAGGAAATGCAGCACCTTGGCATAGCCCCATTCATGCGAATAGGTGCCGCCGCACCAGTCCAGCGCCTCAAGCCCTTCGGCGCGGCCAAGCGCGGTGATCTCGGCGGCCTCGTGATGGGCGCGGTGGTCGCACCACATGTAATAATCGGCCAGCGGTTCCAGGTTTTCATCGACCATGACGACGCTGGAGCCGGTGGTGTCGCAGGCCAGCGCCGCGACCGCAGTGCCGTCGATGCCGGCATTGGCCACCGCCTCGCGCATGGCGCGGGTCAGCGCGGCCATCTGGTCGTCATGCGATTGCCCGCCCAACAGGGGATCGGCGGCGCTGCGTTTCAGCGGATAGCCCGCAACCGCGCCGCCCAAAGTCGCGCCGGTGGTGCAATCCATCAGGGTGACGCGCACGCTGAGCGTGCCGAAATCGACGCCGGCGACGATCATTGCACGTCCCCCTGACCATAGGTGGCCTGCGCGCCGTGCTTGCGCAGGTAATGCCGGTCCAGGAGCGCCTCGGAAATCGGCTGCGGGTCTGGGTTCAGCGCCATGTTGTGCCAGGCCATCTGCGCGACGAACTCCAGCATCTGCGCGTTATGCACGGCCTCGGCCGGGGTGCGGCCCCAGGCAAAGGGGCCGTGGCCGGCGACCAGCACCGCCGGCACCGCCAGAGGGTCCAGCTCGGCAAAGGTCTCGGCGATGACGCGGCCGGTGTTGCCGACGTAATCCTGTGCGATCTCATCGGGGGTCAGATCGCGGGTCACCGGGATGGTGCCGTAGAAATAATCCGCATGTGTGGTGCCAAGGCAAGGGATCGCACGCCGCGCCTGCGCCATGATCGTGGCATAGGTGGAATGGGTATGAACGACGCCGCCGATGCCGGGAAAGGCGCGGTAAAGCACCGCATGCGTCGCCAGATCGGACGATGGCCGCAGCCGGTTGTCCTGTGCTCGCCCGTCCAGATCGCAGGCCACCATGTCCTCGGCGCTGAGCCGGTCATAGGGCACGCCGCTGGGCTTGATCAGAATGCGGCCTGCCGCGCGGTCGATGCCGCTGGCATTGCCGAAGGTCGAGATCACCAGCCCGTGGCGGACGGTGTCGAGATTGGCCTGAAGCACGGCGTGGCGCAGATCGCCGGACAAAGAATCGGACATGGGGGCGGTCTTTCGGTCAATAGAAAAAGGCCGCGCGGGGATATGCACCCCGCACGGCCCGAAGCGATCAGCGGGCTGCGGTCCAGCCTTTGTAGTCGCCGATGTTTTCGTGGGTGATCAGCTGCGGCTCCAGCAGAACGGTGCTGGGCTCGGGCGTCTTGCCCTGCAGCGCCTCATAGCCCATGTCCAGCGCCTGACCGGCCATGGTGTAGGGGTCTTGCGAGGCCGAGGCCTTGATCAGGCCCTTGCCCGATTTCAGCTCGTTCTCGATATCGGGCGCACCATCGACCGAGGTGATGATGAACTCGCTGCGGTTGGCCTGTTTGGCGGCCAGCGCAAAACCGATCGCGGTCGGATCGTTGATGGCGAACACGCCGTCGATCTTGTCAAAGCGGGTCAGGATGTTCTGACCGACGTTCAGACCGCCATCGCGCGAGCCTTGCGCGTTCTGGTCATCCGAAAGGATCTTCATGTCGGGGTGCTTGGCCAGCTCGTCCTTGCAGCCCTTGACCCGGTCAAGGATCGAGGACGAGGACGGGCCGTTGACGATGACGATATCGCCCTTGTTGTCCAGCTTTTCGGCCAGATAGGCGCAGGCTTTCTCGCCGGCCTGCACGTTGTTGGTCATCACGGTGACGGTCGCGCCGGGGGCCGACACGTCGAAGGCCGCGACCACGACACCGGCATCGGTGGCGCGTTTCACCGCCGGGCCGATGGCCGAGGCGTCGACCGCGTTCAGCATGATGATGTCGACGCCGGCGGCGACGAAGCTGTCGATCTGGCTGACCTGCTTGTTCAGGTCATAATCGGCCGAAACCGAGGTGACCTTGACGTTCGGGTTGATCTTCTTGGCCGAGTCCTCGATGCCCTTGATGGTGGCGACGAAGAACGGGTTACCCAACAGGCCGACCGAGATGCCGACGCTGTTGAGGTCTTTTGCCGCGACCGGAACGGCCGAGACTGCTGCCAGTGCCAAGGCCGAAGCCAGGGTTTTCGTAAAACGCATGTGGTTTTCCTCCCGTTATATGCGTGTTCGAATGGGGGTCAGGGTGCGCCTCAGGTGCGGGCGCCGCCCTTTTGGCGATAGCGGTCCAGCGCCACGGCGGCGATGATGACCAGACCTTTGACGATATATTGCCAGATGTCGGAGACGCCGATCAGGATCAGGCCGTTCGACAGAACCGCGATAATCAGCGCGCCGATCAGCGTGCCCCAGATCGAGCCGACGCCGCCGACAAAGCTGGTGCCGCCCAGAATGACCGCCGCGATGGCGTCCAGTTCATAGGCCTGCCCCAGTTGCAGCCCGTTTGCCGCGTAAAGACGGGCTGCCGCCATGGCGCCGCCGAGACCCGCGAAGAGGCCCGACAGACCATAGACGAAAAGAAGCACCATCGGCACCTTGATCCCGGTCAGGCGCGCGGCCTCGGGGTTGCCGCCGGTGGCATAGATCCAGGTGCCCAGCACGGTGCGTTTCAGGATGAACCACGACAGCAGGATCACCGCCAGCGCGATGATCGCCAGCCACGGAATACCGAACAGGCTGCCGTTGCCGATCACGTCGAAGGGCAGGTCGGGGTTGAACACCGTGGTGTCATTGCCGACCAGTCGGGCAATGCCCCTGACCGCCGTCAATGACCCCAGGGTTACAATGAACGGTGGCAGTTTCAGCGCCGAGATCAGGATGCCGTTCGCCAGACCGCAGGCCAGGCCGACCAGCATGGCCGCGGGCACGCCCAACCAGCCGAATTCGGGGATCAGCGACACGATCACCGCCACCATCGCCGAGGTGGCCAGGATCGAGCCCACCGACAGGTCGATGCCGCCGGTCAGGATGACGAAGGTCATCCCCGAGGCCAGCACGATGTTGATCGAGGCCTGCTGCATGACGTTCGAAAGGTTGTTCACGCTCATGAAGCGGCCGCTCATCATCTGGAAGACGATGGCCAGAAGGATGAGAACCGGCAGCATCCCTGCCACGCTCATAATCGTGCGCAGGCGTTGGTTGGCCGCGGGGCTGGTCTTGTCGGACATTGTTACGCTCCTTGGATCGCGGGTTCGGCCACAGTGCCGGTCGAAAGTTCCATGATGGCCTCCTGGCTGATCGGCTGGCCGGGGCGCGAGGCGACCTCGCCGGCCAGATGGCCTTCGCGCATCACCAGCACGCGGTCGCAGGTGCCGATGATCTCGGCCAGCTCACTGGAAATGACGATGACGCCGACGCCCTGACGCGCCAGCGCGTCGATCAGCTTGTAGATTTCGGATTTGGCGCCGACATCGACGCCGCGGGTCGGTTCGTCCAGAATGACGACGCGGGGCTTGGTTTCCAGCAGGCGCGCGATCAGCACCTTCTGCTGGTTGCCGCCCGACAGCCCGCCCACCGGCATCCGGGCGTTCGGCGCCTTGACCGCCAGCGCCTTGATCGCCTCGTTGGCGCGTTTGGCGGCGGCGGCAAAGTTCAGCAAGCCGCCCTTGCCGGCATCGCGCTGGATCACGCCGACATTGACGTTTTCAGAGATCGACATGTCAAGGAATAGGCCCAGCTTGGCGCGGTCCTCGGTCAGATAGGCCACGCCATTGGCAAGGCTGACGCGCGGCTCGCTGGTGTCGACGGGTTTGCCGTCCAGCGCCACCGTGCCGCTGCTGCGGTCGTCGGCGCCATAGATCAGCCGCGCCAGTTCCGTGCGCCCCGAGCCGACGAGGCCGGCGATGCCCAGAACCTCGCCCTTCCACAGATCGAAATTGCAGGCCTTGACCAGCCCGCCATCGGACATGTCGCGCACCGACATCAGCGGCGTGCCGGAATGGTCGGGCGAGGCGACGTGCTCTTTCTTGTAGAAACTGTCCAGATCGCGGCCGACCATCATCTGCACCAGCCGCTGCGCCGACAGCTCGTCGCGTTCCAGCGTGCCGATATAGACGCCATCGCGCAGCACCGAGCAGCGGTCGGCCAGCGCATAGACCTCTTCCATGCGGTGGCTGATGTAGATGATGGCGATGCCTTCGGATTTCAGCCGGGCGATCACCTCGAACAGCCGGTCGGTTTCGCGCGCCGACAGCGAGGTCGTCGGCTCATCCATGACGATCAGCCGGGCGTCGGTGGTCAGGGCGCGGGCGATCTCGACCATCTGGCGCTCGCCCAGCGACAATTGCCCGACCAGCGTGCGCGCGTCGAAGCTGACGCCCAGACGGTCGAGGATCGGCTGGGCGCGTTCGCGGGTGGTGGCGCGGTCGACGACGCCACGGGTGGCGATCTCGCGGCCAAGGAACATGTTCTCGGCCACCGTCAGGTTCGGCGCCAACGACAGTTCCTGATAGATCACGGCGACGGCGCCCTTGGCCTCGGCCTGCGGCTTGCCCTCGATGGTGATGGTGCCACCCGGATCGGCGATATAGGCGCCGGACAGGATCTTCATCAGCGTCGACTTGCCGGCGCCGTTTTCGCCCATCAGCGCGTGCAGCTCGGCCGGATAGACGGTCAGGCTGACATCCTTGAGCGCACGGACGGCGCCGAAGGTCTTCGAGATGTTGCGCATCTCGAGGATCGGGGTCTGGCTCATTGTTCCCTCTCGATCTGGGCGATGACGACCTCGACACCGGCCCGTTCCAGCATACGGGCATGGGCGTCGCTGAGGCCGTCGTCGGTGATGACCCGCGCGATGCGCGAGAAAGGCAGCGATACGGTCGGTGGCCGGATGCCGAATTTGCGGCTGTCGGCCAGAAGAATGGTCTCGGCGGCGACGCGGCTCATCTCGTCGGCCAGCCGCACCAGCAGCGGATGCTGTTCAAGGATGCCGAATTCGCTGATCCCCAGCGCGCCGACAAAGAACTGCGCGGCGTAAAAGGGGCGGTTGCCCTCGGCCGGGTCGTAAAGCACGCCGGGCTCGCGGTGCAGGTCGCCCCCGCCCACGGTCAGCTGGCAGGTGCCGCTTTCCGCCAGATGCGCGGCCAGCGGCATGGAATTGGTAAAGACACGCAGGTTGCGATGCGCGATGCGGATGCCGAAGTGAAAACAGGTCGAGCCGCCATGGATGATGACCGAGCTGCCGTCCTGCACCAGCTTTTCGGCCTCGCGCGCGATGGCGCGCTTGGCGGCCACGGCGATGTCGCGGTTCTCGACAAAGGGCAGTGAGTCGGGGCGCGGCCCCAGTTCGATCGCGGCGACGCCGCCATAGACCTTGCGGGCGCGTCCGGCTTCGTTCAGCTTTTCTATATCGCGTCGGATCGTTGCCCCCGACACGCCGATCAATTGCTGAAGATCGCGCACGGATGCGAAAGGTCGTTCATCCAATAACGATACAATTTTTTCCTGGCGGTCGGAATCGCTCACAACTCCCCCCAAGTTGCGCATTCTTGCGCCAATCTTTGAAGTACTTCGTCATCGGTGTAAATACTCTTTCAGAAAATGTTCATACTGCATCGCGGCATGACGAAACTCGCCCGCAGGTTGGCGGCGGGACGAACCCTAAACATAAGTTACATTGTCGTGTCAGGAATGCGTTCGACGTTGCCGAGCCTGCGGGCCATCTCTACCAAACAAGGCGACACCGACCGGAGCTGCGAAAGATTTCATGCCTGCCCAATCCCTTGGCCAATCCTCTCGCCCATCGCGGATACACGCGGCGCGTGATCTGTCCGGCCGGGTGCGGTGATGCGGCGCTGCGGCGAGATCCGCGCATGAGCGAGATGTCGGATCAGTTCGGCAGACCGGGGGTCGCGCAGGGGGGGCAGTTCCGCGCCCGCCCCGGCCGGGCGCGCGTGCTGCTGGTCGAGGATCAGCTGCTGATCGGCATGGCGCTGGAGGCCGATCTGAAGGATTTCGGTTATGAGGTCATGGGGCTGGCCGGCGATGTCGCCACCGCGCTGCGCATGATCAAGGACGGGCCGCCCGATCTGGCGGTGCTGGACGTCAAGCTGGGGCGCGAGGATTGCTTTCCGGTGGCACGGGCGCTGCTGGCGCAGGGGGTGCATTTCGTCTTTGCCACCGGCTATGGCGGCGATCTGGTGCTGCCGGCGGAATTCGCCGGCGTGCCGGTGGTCGAAAAACCCTATCAGATCGGCGAAGTGCTGCACAAACTGCGCCACGCCGGCTAAGCGCGGCGCGCCTTAGGCCGCAGGCAGGCGCCGCAGCAGTGCGGTCAGGCAAAAGGCGGTCAGGACCAGCGCCACCCCGCCCTGCAGATGCGCCGAAAAGCCATGTCCCGCCGTGCCGGCCTCGGCCGTCAGCAGAAAGCACATGTTCGAATCCAGCCCCAGAGGTGCGGTGCGGGCGCGGCTGCGCAGGATGGCGCCCGCAGCCAGGAACGGCAGCGCCAGCCCCAGCGCCAGCCCCGCCGGATCGGGCAGCGCCAGATCCAGCCCGCGATAGGCCAGCGCCGCCAGCACGCCGATGCTGGCGCCGGTTGGCATATAGGTCAGCATCGGCGTCGGATTGCGCGCCGAGCCGATGATCAGGATGAAGATGCACAGCGACAGGGCCGAGGCGATGCCCGCAGGCCCACCCAGATGCCGCAGCAGCAGCCCCGCCAGCAGCCCCGCCGCCGCCCCCAGCAGGCCCTGCCGCAGCACGATCCGCCATGGCGGCGCGATGCGCGGGGGCAGCCGTTCTCTGCGGCGGGGGGTAAAAAGGAAGGTGATGACCGTGACCGCGATCACGCCGATCATCGTGCAGCGGATCCGGTCCAGCGCCAGCGCGGCGGCATCGACCGGGTGATCCATGGCCGGGATCAGCACCACGGCGATGGTGATGGCGGCCAGCAGGATGCCATAGCTGTAGGCGGTGCCGATCCAATAGGTCAGCGCGGTGCCAAGCGCCACGGTCACCGTCAGCACGGCGATGCGGGCGGTCGGGTCGGGCAGGGCGGTCAGCGCCCACCAGCCGATGGCGGCGCCGATGGCGGTGCCCAGCACCCGCAGCGTGCCGCGCAGCAAGAGGTCCTGACGGTTGGGCTGGGCCACGACCCAGACCGGCATCGCGGCCCAGAACGGGTTGTGCAGGCCCAGCTGCACCGCGACCACCAGCGAAATGGCGGCGGCCGAAAACAATTGCAGGGCGCGCAGCGTCCAGGGAGAGGCAGGGTTCATGGCTTGGTCTGGCACGAGCTAAGGGGGTTGCGCCCGTATTGCGCGCGTTGCGGCGCGGGCGCAACCTGTCGTGGTTCAGGCTTGGCCGAAAGCGGCCGTCAGCGTGGCGCGATCAGCGCAATCATTGGCGAGCAGTGCCGCCAGCAGGATCCGCGCCTGACCCGGACGCAGCAGCGCGGAATGCACCGCCCCCGCCTCGACCAGATCATGGCCGCCGCCGCCGCCGCCATAGGCGGGCGCCAGCCAGCCGTTCGGCACCCGGCTGGAGGTGACGACCGCAATGCCGGCGTCTCGCGCGCGGGCCACGGCCTGCACCACCGCAGCGGTGGTATTGCCCGACCCCAGCGCCGCCAGCACGATGCCGCGCGCTCCGGCGGCGATGCTGGCATCGAGATGCAGCGCATCGGCGCCCGGATGCAGCGCGACGATATCGACGCGCAGACCCGGCACCGGGCGCGGCAGCGGCGGCAATCGGGGTGGCACGGCATCGGCCTTGGCGCGGGCAAAGGCGTCGGCACTGTCCGAGGCGGATTTGTAAAGCCCCCAGACCGGCAGCAGCCGCCCGCCAAAGGCAACGCGGACCCCGGCCGGACCCTGCAGCACCGCGCCGATGGCCGCCGCCAGATTGCCCGGCCCGTCAGGCTGGGCGCTGTCGGCGGCAAATTGCGCCCCGGTCAGCAGCACCGGCCGGGCCGTACGGCCCTGCAGATGCAGAAGCAGCGCGGTTTCCTCCATCGAATCGGTGCCGTGCAGCACGACCACGCCGGCGACCTCGGGGTCGGCCAGCTGGGCCGCCACCGCATCGCTGATCGCCTGCATGTCGGTCAGGGTCAGGCTGGAGCTGTCCTTGGCCAAAAGCTCGACCGGGCGCAGGCGGACCTGCATCGGCGGCAAGAGGTCCAGCAGATCCTGACCGCTCAGCGCCGGCCGCGCGGCGCCCGCTGCATCCTTGCGGCTGGCGATGGTGCCCCCGGTCGCGATGACCGCGACCAGAGGCGTGTCTGCCAACCCGCTCACGCGGTGGTTCCGGCCTGAGCGGCGATGCGGGCGATGCGACCGCGCGCCAGATGCCAGCCGATGATCAGCGCCGGCACGATCAGCGCCAGCGAGGCCACGGTCCATGTCCCCACCGGATAGTCAAAGGCCATCAGCACGACCACGCCCAGAAGGAAAGCCAGCGTCAGGATGCCGGTAAAGGGCGCGCCGAACATGCGGAACTCGGGGCGCTGCATCTTGCCCTGACGCGCAAGGCTCCAGAGCTTCAGCTGGCACAGCACGATGGTGCCCCAGGCGCAGATCAGCCCCAGCGCCGCGACGTTGATGGCGATTTCAAATGCCTGCGAGGGCAGCCATGCGTTCAGCACCACGCCCATCACGGTGACGGCAGCGGTGACGCCGATGCCCATATAGGGCACGCCCGACTTGTTCATCCGCGCCAGCGCCGCCGGGGCCGAGCCCGAGATCGCCATCGAATGCAGGATGCGCCCGGTGGAATAAAGCCCGGCGTTCAGCGAGGACAGCACGGCGGTCAGCACCACAAGGTTCATCACCACATCCGCACCCTCGATGCCGATGGCGCCGAAGAAGGTGACAAAGGGGCTCTCGCCGCCCTTGTAGGCGGTATAGGGCAGCAGCAGCGACAAAAGCAGCACCGAGCCGACGTAGAACACCACCAGACGCAGCACGACAGTGCGGATGGCGCGCGGCATGACCTGACGCGGATCCTCGGTCTCGCCGGCGGCGGTGCCGATCAGCTCGATCGAGGCATAGGCAAAGACCACGCCCTGCGTCAGCACCAGCGCGGGCAGGATGCCGTTCGGGAACCAGCCTCCGCCTTCGGAGATCAGATGCAGGCCGGGGGTGTGCCCCGCGATGGGCGTGCCGGTGACGACGAAATAGATGCCGATGATCAGGAAGCCGACCAGCGCCACCACCTTGATCAGGCTGAACCAGAATTCCAGCTCGCCAAAGACCTTGACTGACAGCAGGTTCATCGCCAGCACGACGATCAGCGCCACCAGCGCAAAGACCCATTGGTCCACGCCCGCCAGCCACGGCACATAGGCCTTGAAAAAGTTCATGTAGACGGCGACGGCGGTGACATCGGCCACCGAGGTCATCGCCCAGTTGATCCAATACATCCAGCCTGCCGCGAAGGCCAGTTTTTCGCCATAGAATTCACGCGCATAGCTGACGAACGATCCCGAGCTGGGCCGGTGCATGATCAGCTCGCCCAGGGCGCGCAGCACCAGAAAGCCGAAAAAGCCGCAAAGCGCATAGACCAGAACCAGCGAGGGACCGGCAACCGCCAGACGCCCGCCCGCGCCCAGAAACAGCCCGGTGCCGATGGCGCCGCCAATGGCGATCATCTGGATCTGGCGTGGTTTCAATTCCTTGTGGAAACCGGCTTCTTCGGCGGCATAGACATGCCCCTCGGAACCGGGTGCTTGGTGATGCAACAGATGTTCTCCCTCATCCCCCGAACGCTTGGCGCCCGGCATCCGTGAATGCCAAGGCTGCAAAGCTGTTTGACAGATTCGCGATAGTTCCGGCTCTGCCGCAACGTCAAGGAAAACTTGGCGGTTCTGTGCCGGGACAGGGGGCGGCGGCCCGGCCCGGCTGTGCAGGCAGGCCGGCGCAAGGCCATGATTGGGCGGGGGATTGTGTCCGGGATGGGGCTAACGGCCGGCCGGCACGAATTCGCCGGGCGGTTGCTGCGGCGCCTTGTCGCGCAGCCTGCAACCGCCCCGCAGGGGCAGCGCCCCGGTTCAGACGCGCTCCAGCGCGATGGCGATTCCCTGCCCAACGCCGATGCACATGGTCGAAAGCGAGCGGCGCCCGCCGACATGGGCCAGTTGCAACGCGGCGGTGCCGGTGATGCGCGCCCCCGACATGCCCAAGGGGTGCCCCAGCGCGATGGCGCCGCCATTGGCGTTCACGCGCGGGTCGTCATCGGCAATGCCCAGCAGGCGCAGCGTGGCAAGGCCCTGGCTGGCAAAGGCCTCGTTCAGCTCGATCACGTCGAAATCGGCCGGGGTCAGGTTCAGACGGCCCATCAGCTTCTGGCTGGCCGGCGCCGGGCCGATGCCCATGATCCGGGGTGCCACGCCTGCGGTGGCGCCGCCCAGCACGCGCACGATCGGGGTCAGCCCGTATCGGCGCGCCGCCGCCTCATTGGCAAGGATCAGCGCCGCCGCGCCGTCATTGACGCCCGAGGCATTGCCCGCCGTGACCGAGCCATTGGCAAACAGCGGCTTGAGCTTGGCCAGCGTCTCGGCCGTGGTGGCGCGGGGATGTTCGTCGCGGTCCACGACCAGCGCCTCGCCCTTGCGCTGGGGGATGCTGACCGGGGTGATCTCGCGCGCCAGACGGCCATTGGCCTGCGCCTCGGCGGCGCGCTGCTGCGAGCGCAGCGCCATCGCGTCCTGATCCTCGCGCGAGATGCCGAAATCATCGGCGACGTTCTGGCCGGTCTGCGGCATGGAATCGACGCCATATTGCCGCTCCATCGCCGGGTTGACAAAGCGCCAGCCGATGGTGGTGTCGTGGATCTCGGCGGCACGGCTATAGGCGCTTTCGGCCTTGGGCATGACAAAGGGCGCGCGCGACATCGATTCGACCCCGCCCGCGATCATCAGCTCGGCCTCGCCGGCGGCGATCTGGCGCGCGGCGACCAGCACCGCATCCATGCCCGACCCGCAGAGCCGGTTGATCGTGGTGCCCGGCACCTCCAGCGGCAGGCCGGCCAGCAGGGCCGACATGCGCGCGACGTTGCGATTGTCCTCGCCGGCCTGATTGGCGCAGCCAAAGACCACGTCATCGACCGCCTGCCAGTCCACGGCGACATTGCGCGCCATCAGCGCGCGCAGCGGCACCGCGCCCAGATCGTCGGCCCGCACCGGGGCCAGCGCGCTGCCGAAACGGCCGATGGGGGTGCGGATATAGTCGCAGATGAAAACTTCGGTCATGTCACAGCTCCGGGACGATCAGATCGGCCACGGCACCGTCAAGGTGCAGCGTGGCGCCGGTCAGGGATTGCAGCTCGTCAAGCGAGATCTGCGGCAGTTTCTCGCGCAGGACGAAATGGCCGTCCTGAATGTCGACCACCGCCAGCGAAGTATAGACCCGCGTCACGCAGCCGACGCCGGTCAGCGGCAGGGTGCAGGCGTCCAGAAGCTTGGGTTTGCCGTCCTTGGTCACATGCTCGGTGATGACGGCGACGCGCTTGGCGCCATGCACCAGATCCATGGCGCCGCCCACTGCCGGCACGCCCTTGGGGCCGGTCGACCAGTTCGCCAGATCGCCGTTCTGCGCCACCTGATAGGCGCCAAGGATCGCCACATCCAGATGGCCGCCGCGCACCATGGCAAAGCTGTCGGCATGGTGAAAGAACGCCGTGCCGGGCTTCAGCGTCACCGCCTTTTTGCCGGCATTGATCAGATCCCAGTCCTCGGCGCCCGCAGCCGGGGCCTCGCCAAAGCCGAGAATGCCGTTTTCGGTGTGAAAGATCGCCTGCCGGCCGGGGGGCTGGAATTTCGCCACCATCTCGGGAAAGCCGATGCCAAGGTTGACATAGGCGCCATCGGCGATGTCCTGGGCGGCGCGCCAGGCGATCTGGGTCGAGCTGAGCTTGGTCATTGGGCCACCTCCGGGTAGACGGCATTGGCGCGGTTCAGGTCTTCTTCCTGCGCGGGGTGGGGCACCTCGACCACGCCCTGGACAAAGATGCCGGGGGTAATGACCGCCTCGGGGTCGATGCCGCCGGGCGCGACCAGATGGCTGACCTGCACCACGGTGCGGGCGGCGGCCATGGCCATCAGCGGCGCGAAATTGCGCGCGGCCATCCGGTAGGTCAGGTTGCCCAAGGTGTCGCCGGTCTCGGCCTTGATCAGCGCCACATCGGCTTTCAGCCAGCGTTCGCGGACATAGGGGCGGCCGTCGAATTCCTCGACCGGCTTGCCCTTGGCCAGATCGGTGCCATAGCTGGTCGGCGTGTAAAACGCCGGGATGCCAGCGCCACCGGCGCGGATGCGTTCGGCCAGCGTGCCCTGCGGCACCAGCTCCAGCTCGATCTTGCCGGCCAGATACAGCTCGGTGAACACGCGCGGATCGGCCGAGCGCGGGAACGAGCAGATCAGCTTGCGCACCATGCCCTGTTCGATCAGCGCGGCCAGCCCGACATGGCCGTTGCCGGCATTGTTGTTCACCACCGTCAGATCCTTGGGGTGGCCGGTGGCGCGAAAGCGGTCGATCAGGGCGTGGATCAGCTCGATCGGTGCGCCCGAGCCGCCAAAGCCGCCGATCATCACCGTCATGCCGTCTTCGATGCCGGCCACGGCGGCGGCCAGATCGGGAAGCGTCTTGTCCATGGCTATCCTCGTGCAAATGGGTCAGCGCGGGCCTTGGCTACACCCGGAAATCCCCTTCCGTAAATCAAATTTGTGCGCTATGGGACCGTTGTTCGCATATCGCACGTTTTGGCAGGGTTCAGGGTGATGGGGATTACGGAACGCGACATGATGGGGGGGCTCGCCAAGGGCTTGCGCGTCATCGAGACCTTCACCGCCGAGCGTCCGCGCCAATCCATCGGCGAGGCGGCGACCGCCGCGGGGCTCGACCGGGCGACGGCGCGGCGCTGCCTGCTGACGCTGGCCCATCACGGCTATGCCGATTACGACGGCAAATATTTCACCCTGACCCCGCGCGTCCTGCGGCTGGGCACGGCCTGTCTGGCGACCATGCCGCTGCCGCAGATCGTGCAGCCATGGCTGGATCAGCTGTCGGAGGAGACAGGCGAAAGCAGCTCGGTCTCGATTCTCGACGGGGCGGAAATCGTTTATGTCGCACGCGCGGCGCAGCAACGGGTGATGTCGATTGCGCTGATGCCGGGGTCGCGGCTGCCGGCCTATTGCACCTCGATGGGCCGGGTGCTGCTGGCGGCGCTGCCGCAGGCGGAACTGGACGCGGTGCTGGCGCAGGCGCCGTTCCCGGCCCGGACGCCAAGGACGCGCACCGGCGCGGTGGCGCTGGCGGCCGAGATCGCTCGCGTGCGTGCCCAGGGTCATGCCGTGATCGACCAAGAGGTGGAACTGGGCCTGCGCTCGATCGCAGTGCCCTTGTGGAACATGCGCGGCCGGGTGGTGGCGGCGCTGAACATCGGGCTTGCGGCATCGCATGCCACGGTCGAGGACTTGCCGGCGCGTTTCCTGCCCGGCCTGCAACGCATCCAGACCGAGCTGCGCGGGCTGCTGCGCTAGCCGTTCTTGCGGTTGCGCGCGGTGATGCCGGTGACGGCGGCCGCGACCCGGTCCAGATGCGCCCGCATCGCCTCTTGCGCCGCAGCCTCTGAACCGGAGCCGATGGCCTCGGCAATGCGGCGGTGCTCGATATTCGAGGCCATGCGCCGGTCCGCCATCAGGTTGACCAGCTCGGACTGCTTTTGCAGCGCCTCGCGCGATTCCACGACGATGCGGGCAAAGAGCGCGTTCTGCGCCGCCTCGGCGATCAGGGCGTGGAAATCGCTGTCCAGACCCACCCAGGTCAGGCTGGCCACCTCTTGCTCCATCCGGTCGCAAAGCGCCATCAGCCGCGCCAGCTGCGCCTCGCTGCGGCGCAGGGCGGCCCAGCCGGCGGCCGGGATCTCGACATGGGGGCGGGCCTCGATCAGGTCGCGGGCGGTGACGGCGCCGTAAGCCAGGTCCGGCGGCGGGCTGTCCGAGATGACAAAGCTGCCGCTGCCCGAGCGCGACCGCGTCAGGCCCAGCGTTTGCAGGGACCGCATCGCCTCGCGGATGATGGGTCGGCTGACGCCATAGCTGCGCGCCAGCTTTTCCTCGGACGGCAGCCGGCTGCCGATGGGGATGCCTCCGGCCAGAATGGCCGCGCGCAGATCCTCGAACACGACTTCGGCTGCGTTCTTGCGTTGGATCGGCGTCTTGCCCGCCAGCCAGTCCTGCACGTTTCCCCCCAGATGACGGCCGACTGTGCCGCATTGACCGCCTTCGGGCAAGCCGGTTGACTCAGGCCCACGAATTATTTACGAACGGTCGTATTGAAATAGACGAGGCCGGAATGGGACGCAAGCGCAGCATCGACCGCGAGGAATTGATGCGGGCCGTCGAGGCGGTTGCCCGCCGTGTCGGCGTCAGCGGGCTCAGCATCGATGCCGTCGCCAAAGAGGCGGGCGTCAGCAAGTCCAGCGTGGTCTATGATTGCGACGGCAAGGCCGGGCTGCTGGCTGCCTTCACCCGCCACCAGATCGCCACCCACCGCAGCGAATTCGCCGCGATGCTGGTCGATCATGAGGGCGAGCCGAACGCCTATCTGCGCACCCTGATCGAACATTTCCGCACGGCGCCCACCGATGACGACGTGGCCATCACCATGCTGATCAGCGCCAGCATGGGCGAGAATGCGCAATGCCGCGAGGTCATGCGCGAGGCCCTGTCCGAAGACGCCTGCCGCATTTCCGCCGAGGCGGAAGAGCCGCGCCGGATGCTGCGGCTGTTGCTGACGCTTTACGGCATGATGTTTCTGGAATGCTTCGGGTTTCACCGCTTTGACGATGTGACCCGCAACGAGATCCTCGACGACCTGCTGGAGGTCGCCAAGACCGACAAGGGGGTCTCGGCACCCTGACGCCCTAACTCTCCCCTCCCCACACCGAAAGATCCGCTCATGCTTCCCGACAGATTGCCGGGCAGGTTCGCCTGCCTGACCGCATTGCTATTGTCCGCAGCGCCGCTCTCCGCGCAGGAACTGCCGCCGCCGGTGGTCAGCGTCCAGACCATGACCCCCGAGGCGCTGCCCGTCGTCAACGAATTGCCGGGCCGCGTTGCCGCCACCCGCACCGCCGAGGTGCGCCCCCGCGTCGGCGGCATCGTCACCGAGCGGGTCTTTGAACAGGGCAGCCGCATCAAGATGGGCGATGTGCTTTACCGCATCGACAAGGCGCCCTTTGCGGTGCGCGTGGCCAGCGCCCAAGCGACGCTCAAGCGTGCCGAGGCCAGCCGCGACAATGCCGCCGACCAGATGAAACGCGCCGCCGCCCTGCGCGAGCGTCGCGTGACCGCCGGTGTCGATCTGGAGAACGCCAATACCACGCTGGCGCAGGCCGAGGCCGATGTCGCCATCGCCCGCGCCGCCCTGCAAGAGGCCGAGCTGAATCTGGGTTATACCGATGTGATCGCGCCGATTTCCGGCATCGTCGGTCGCGCGCTGGTGACCGAGGGTGCGCTGGTCAACGCCCAGACCGACATCATGGCCACGATCCAGCAGCTGGACCCGGTCTATGTCGATGTGACGCAATCGGCCTCCGACCTGTTTGCGTTGCGCCGCGCGCGCGAGGCGGGGCAACTGGTCATGGATGCCGCGAACGAGGCGCGGGTGCAGCTGATCTTTGACGATGGCACCAGCTATCCGCATTCGGGCAAGCTGCTGTTCTCCGAGGCCAGTGTGGACAGCACCACCGGCCAGATCACGCTGCGCGCCGAATTCCCGAACCCCGACGGCATGCTGCTGCCCGGGCTTTACGTCCGTGCCCGCATCGAACAGGCGGTGCGTGAAAACGCCCTGACCATTCCGCAGATGGCCGTGCAGCGCGATCAGGCCGGGCAGGCCTATGTCTATGCGCTGGAGGGCGAGGACAGCGTGGTGCGCCGCGACGTGGTGCTGGGCCAGACCAGCGACAACCGCTGGCTGGTCGAACAGGGGCTGAACCCCGGCGACCGCGTCGTCGTGGCGGGCGCGCAGAAGCTTTATCCGCAGGCCAAGGTCGTGGCCCAACCCGCCGGGGCCGGGGCCGGGGCCGAGGCCGGGGCCGAGGCCGCAGCGACGCCTGCGCCGGATGCGGTGCAGGCCGCCGCTTCGTCGGAAAAGGGCTGATCCATGGCGCAATTCTTCATCACCCGGCCGGTGCTGGCCTGGGTCATCTCGATCTTTATCGTGATCGCAGGGCTGCTCGCCCTGCCGCGGATCCCGGTTGCGCAATATCCGCAGGTGGCATGGCCGCAGATCACCATCTCGACCAGCTACACCGGCGCCGCGCCGGGCGAGATCAACCAGTCCGTTGCCCAGCCCATCGAAGACGAGCTGAACGGCGTGCAAGGGTTGGCCTATTACGAGTCGGTCTCGGACAGTTCCGGCGCCATGCAGATCACCGCGACCTTTGCCCCGGGCACCGATATCGCCCGCGCTCAGGTCGATGTGCAGAACGCCGTCGCGCGGGTCGAGCCACTGCTGCCGCAAAGCGTGGTCGATCAGGGCGTGCTGATCGAGGAAGCGGGCTCGGGCTTTCTGATGTTCGTGGCGCTGACCTCGGACGATGGCAGCATGGATGACATCGCGCTTGGCGACTACATCAACCGCAACGTCGCCGGCGAAATGCGCCGGATCGAGGGCGTGGGCCGGGCGCAGGTCTTTGCCCCCGAGCGTGCGCTGCGCATCTGGATCGACCCGGCCAAGATGACCGGCCTGAACCTGTCCAGCGCCGATGTGCTGGCCGCAATCCGGGCGCAGAACGCGCAGGTTTCGGCGGGCAAGGTCGGGGCCGATCCGAACCCTATCGGACAGCAGCTGACCGCCAATGTGCTGATCAAGGGTCAGCTCGATGATCCCGACCAGTTTGGCCGCATCGTGCTGCGCGCCAACCCGGACGGCTCGACCGTGCTTTTGCGCGACGTGGCCCGCATCGAGGTCGGCGCCGAGACTTACAGCTTTGCCACCCGCATCAACGGCAAGCCCGCCGCCGCCATGGGCATCCAGCTGTCCACGACCGGCAATGCGATGAACACCTCGGCCGCCGTGCATGACAAGATGCAGGAGCTGTCGCGATTCTTCCCGCAGGGCGTCAGCTACCAGATCCCCTATGACACGACCCCCTTCGTCGCGGCCTCGATCGAAAAGGTGGTGCATACGCTGCTTGAGGCGATGGTGCTGGTCTTTGCGGTGATGTTCCTGTTCCTGCAGAATTTCCGCTATACCATCATCCCGACCATCGTGGTGCCGATCGCGCTGGCCGGCACGGTCGCGGTGATGCTGGTCGCCGGATTCTCGATCAACGTGCTGACCATGTTCGCCATGGTGCTGGCCATCGGCATTCTGGTCGATGACGCCATCGTGGTGATCGAGAACGTCGAGCGCATCATGGCGACCGAAGGCCTGCCGCCGCGCGAAGCCACGCAAAAGGCCATGGGCCAGATCTCGGGCGCCATCGTCGGCATCACGCTGGTGCTGGCGGCGGTGTTCATCCCGATGGCGTTCTTCCCCGGCTCGTCGGGCATCATCTACCGGCAGTTCGCGCTGACCATGGTGGTGGCGATCCTGTTTTCGGCCTTCCTTGCGCTGACGCTGACGCCGGCGCTGTGCGCCAGTTTCCTGAAGCCGATCACCGGCCATCATGAGAAACGCGGCTTCTTTGGCTGGTTCAACCGCCGCTTTGATGCGCTGACCGACAGCTATGGCCGTTCGGTCGTCATGGTCACGCGGCGGCGGCTGGTGATGATGGGGCTTTATGCGCTGCTGGTGGTGGCCATGGGCGCGGGATTTGTCCGCCTGCCCACCAGCTTTCTGCCGAACGAGGATCAGGGCTTTGTCATCACCGACATCCAGACGCCCCCCACCGCCAGCTCGAACCGCACCGACGAGGTGTTGGCGGCGGCGACTGCCATGTATCAGAATATGCCCGAGATCGAGAATGTCGTGTCGATCCGCGGCTTCAGCTTTTCGGGGCAGGGGCCAAATGCCGGCCTGATCTTTACCACCTTCAAGGACTGGGCCGAGCGCGACCAATCGGCCGATCAGATTGCCATGGCAGCGAACATGCAGATGTTTTCCTATCAGGATGCGCAGGTCTATGCCCTGTCGCCGCCGCCGATCCCGGGTCTGGGCACAACCGGCGGCTTCAGCTTCCGCTTGCAGGATCGTGCCGGGCAGGGGCAGGAGGCCCTGCTGGCAGCCGCGCAGCAGATCATCGACGAGGCGCAAAAGGGCGGCATCGTGACCGGGCTGCGCATCGAGGGCCTGCCATCGGCGGCGCAGGTCTTTGTCACCGTGGACCGCGAAAAGGCCAATGCCTTTGGCGTTACCTTTGCCGATATCTCGGGAA
This sequence comes from Paracoccus limosus, assembly GCF_009711185.1. Lineage (GTDB taxonomy): Bacteria > Pseudomonadota > Alphaproteobacteria > Rhodobacterales > Rhodobacteraceae > Paracoccus > Paracoccus limosus. Next base: position 39,957 of record NZ_WMIF01000018.1, on the reverse strand, counting down.
CGATCTCGCAATATCTGGGTTCGGCCTATGTCAACGACTTCCCGAATGCCGGCAAGATGCAGCGGGTGATGCTGCAGGCCGATGCCGGCGCGCGCATGAATGCCGAGGACATCCTGAAGCTGACGGTGCGCAACAGCAATGGCGGCATGGTGCCGTTCAGCTCTTTTGCCACGGTGAACTGGGAACAGGGGCCGTCGCAAGTGGTCGGTTATAACGGCTATCCCTCGATCCGCATCGCCGGCGATGCCGCGCCGGGCCACAGTTCGGGCGCAGCCATGGCCGAGATGCAGCGGCTGGCCGAGGCGCTGCCGCAGGGCTTTGGCTATGAATGGACCGGGCAATCGCTTGAGGAAATTCAGGCCGGCAGTCAGGCAACCCTGCTTTATGCCATGAGCATCCTGTTCGTTTTCCTGCTGCTGTCGGGGCTTTACGAAAGCTGGTCGATCCCGCTGTCGGTGATGCTGGTGGTGCCGCTGGGTGTGCTGGGTTGCGTGGTCGCGGTGCTGCTGCGCGACATGCCCAATGACATCTATTTCAAGGTCGGGCTGATCGCAATCATTGGCTTGTCGGCCAAGAACGCCATCCTGATCGTGGAATTCGCCAAGGAACTGCGCGAACAGGGCCAAAGCCTGATCGACGCCGCCGTCGAGGCCGCCAAGCTGCGCTTTCGCCCGATCCTGATGACCTCGCTGGCCTTCACGCTGGGCGTGGTGCCGCTGGCCATCGCCACCGGCCCCTCGGCCGCCAGCCAGAATGCCATCGGCACCGGGGTGATCGGCGGCATGGTTGCGGCAACGGTGCTTGCGATCTTCTTCGTTCCGGTGTTCTTCGTCTTCGTGCTTGGGCTGTTCAGCCGGGCGCGGGGCGCAGCCGGCCAGACCGCGTGATCCGGCGGGCCCCCTTCGGGCCCGTCCTTTCCCTTTTGTGCAAGTGAAACCATGACTCAATCCCTGATCCTGTCGCGCCGCCTGATGCTGGGCGGCCTTGCCTCGACGCTGGCGCTGGCCGCCTGCGCCCCCGCCACCAGCCTGACCGCCGCCAAGGCCGACCTGCCCGAGCGGTTCGCCGCCGACAGCCCGGCGCGCCGTGCCGGCAGCAATATCTGGTGGTCGTCCTTCCGTGACAGCCAGCTGGATGCGCTGATCGCCGCAGGCCTTGCGCGCAACCTTGATGTGCAGACCGCCGTTGCCGTCATCCGCGAGGCACAGGCCAATGCCCGCATGGTCGGCGCCAATGACCTGCCGCAGGCGACCCTGTCGGGCGCAGCGAACCGGGGCGACAGCAATGGCACCGGCGTGATCAGCGACAGCACCTCGGGCACGCTGGGCGTCTCGTGGCTGATCGACATTTTCGGCCAGAACCGCGCCGCCCGCGCCGGCGCCTCGGCGCAGGTCGATGCGGCCTATTTCTCGGCCGAGGTGGCGCGGCTGACCGTGGCCAGCGCCATCGCGCAGGCCTATGTCGATGCCCGCTATTATCAGGAGGCGGTCGCCCTGACCCGGCAAAGCCTTGAAAGCCGCAAGCGCACGCTGGCCCTGACCCGCGAACAGGATGTGCTGGGCAGCGTCAGCCGCGTCGAGGTCCTGCAAGCCGAGCAGCTGGTCACCCAGGCCGAGGCCGCGCTGCCGACGCTGGAGGTGGGCTATGACCAGTCGATCAACCGGCTGGCGACGCTGACCGCCGGGCGCAGCGCCGATCTGGCGCAGCGTCTGCGCAAGGGCAGCAGCCAGCCGCGCGCCCGCTATCGCGCCAGCGTCGGCGTTCCGGCCGATGTGGTGCGCGCCCGCCCCGATGTGCGCGTGGCCGAGGCCAATCTGGCCGCCGCCGTCGCCGGCGTGGGCGAGGCCAAGGCGGCCTTCTATCCCAAGTTGACGCTGTCGGGCAATGTCACCCCCGTCAACCTGTCGGGCGGCGGCAGCATGAAGACCTGGGGCTTTGGCCCGCAGATCTCGGTGCCGCTGTTCTCGGGCGGCGCCAACAAGGCGCGGCTTTCCGCGGCCGAGGCCAAGGCGGAACAGGCGCGGCTGGCATGGCAGGCGGCGGTGCTGAAGGCCGTCGAAGAGGTTGAGAACGCGCTGGCCGGCTATAACCGCGACGCGCGCTCGGTCGATGCCCAGACCCGGCTGGTTGCCAATGCGCGGGAATCGGTCAGTCTGGCGCGGACCTCCTATGAGCTGGGCGAGGCCGGGTTCTTCCCGGTGCTGGACGCCGAGCGCACGCTGCTGTCGGCGCGTCAGGATCTGGCCAATGCCCTGCGCCAGCAGGCGCTGAACTATGTGGCGCTAAGCGCGGCCTCGGCCGGCGGTGTCGGCATGGCCAAGCCCAAGTCCTGATCCAGGACCCCGCTCGGCGCATCGCTGCCGGGCAGCCGTATTTGCGGGGGCACGGGGACGTGATGCCTCGCAATCGGGCATTGTGGTGTTGATTGTGACAGTAATGTGACAGGGACCGGCCGGATCGCTGCCGGGCTTGCGTGGCCTTGGGGCGGCGGTCACGTTTGATTAACGCCCTTGTTGCATGATCCCGGTGAAAGGGGGTGTCATGGCTTCGCTGCTCGTGTTTTTCCAATTGGCTGGCGCCATCGCCCTGTTGCTGTTCGGGCTGGGGCTGGTGCGCGATGGCGTCACCGATGCCTTTGGCATGCGCCTGCGCATGGCGATGGGCAAGGGGGCGGGAACCGGGCCGCGCGCCTTTCTGTCGGGTGTGATCACGACGCTGGGCCTGCAATCCTCGACCGCGACGGCGCTGCTGACCGCCTCGTTCGTCGAACGGCGGATGATCGACGCGCGCATGGCGCAGGTGCTGCTTTTGGGGGCCAATATCGGCACCGCGCTGACGGCGGTGATGGTTTCGGCCGGGGTCGAGGCGCTGGCGCCGCTTTTACTGTTTCTGGGCTATGTGCTGGGCCGGCGCGGCACGGCGCTGTGTTCGGGTCTGGGCCGGGCGCTGATCGGCATCGGGCTTATGCTGGTGTCGCTGGTGCTGCTGGAACAGGCGACGCTGCCGCTGCGGCAATCGCAGGCGGTGGCGGCCTTTCTGCCGCTGCTGGATGGGGCATGGCCGGTGGCATTGCTGTTTGCGGCGCTGATCGCGGTGATGTGTTCGTCCTCGCTGGCGGCGGTTCTGCTGGTCGCCTCGCTGGTGCTGCCGGCGGGGCTGACGGTGGTGCTGGTGCTGGGGGCGAACCTTGGCGGGGCGGTGCCGGCGGTTCTGGCCACGGCGCAGCTTGGGGCGGCTGCGCGCCGTGTCACCTTGGGCAATCTGGTCGTGCGCGCCACAGGCTGCGTGCTGGCACTGCCGCTGGCGGGGGTGGCGGGCACCGCGCTTGCGGCTCTGCCACTGCCCAGCGGCGGGCTGGCGGTCGAGGCGCATCTGGCCTTCAATCTGGCACTGGCGGCGCTGGCCTCACCGCTGGCCGGGCCGCTGGGGCGGCTTTTGCAGCGCTTGGTGCCGGATGACGACGATGCCGGCGCCGAACCGGGCCCGGCCTGGCTGGACGACAGCGCGCTGGCCACGCCCTTGCTGGCGCTGACCGGGGCCAGCCGCGAGGTGCTGGCGGTGGGCGATTCCGTGCAGCGCATGCTGACCCAGACCCGGCTGGCATTCCGCGAAAACGACACCGCGCCCTTGGCCGAGGTGGCCCAGATCGAAACCCGCGTCGACCGCCGCCAGCAAGAGATCAAGACCTATCTGTCGCGCCTTGGTGCCGCCGCCAGCGAGGACGACCGCCGCCGCTCGATCACCATTCTGGATTATGTGATCAACCTGGAGCATGTTGGCGACATCATCGACAAGGGGCTGGCGCCCGCCGTGCGGATGAAGGTGGGGCTGGGCCTGCGCTTTTCCGATCCCGGCTATGCGGAACTGGACACGCTGTTCGTTGCCACGCAGGAAAACCTGCGGCTGGCGCAGACTGTGTTTCTAAGCCGCGACCGCGACATGGCCCGTCGCCTGATGGAGATCAAGGTCGAGATCCGCAACCTTGAACGGCAATCCGCCAAGAAGCACCTGATCCGCCTGCGCGAAGGCCATCCCGCCAGCCGCGAAACCTCGTCGCTGCATCTGGACATGTTGCGCGACCTCAAGCGGATCAACGCGCATCTGGTCTCGGTCGCGCATCCGATTCTGGACGAGGAGGGGCTGCTGATCGAAAGCCGCCTGCGTTCGGGGTAGGGCGCTTGGGTGGTGCCGGGGCAGGTGGTTGCGCCTGTGCATTTGCACGAGATTGCGCAGGGGGCGCCAGTCTTTGGGGCGTGGCCTGTGGGGGTGGGCCCGCCACGATGGTGTGACGGCGCGCGTGGGCGACCGCTGGCGGTGGGTGTGCCGCCGAAGGCGCTTAGGGCCGCTGCGGGCGCATGACCAAAGCCAGGTGTGTTTTGGGGGGCGCCACATCGCAGCTGGATGGTGTCGGCCCCCATGCCGCTTGGTCCCGCACCCGCAGCGGGTGGCAACGCCGGTGGCTCCCGCCGCTCAGAGCGAGCGATAGCGCCGCGCTGTTCCCCCGGGACCCAGCCCGATCAACTGCCCCAGACGGCAAGGATCAGCGGCGTGTCGACCAGCACGACCAAAAGGCTCAGCGGTGCGCCCAGCCCGGTGACACGCCGCGCCAGCCAATTCATCGCGGTTTCGATGATGCCCGAAGGCCCCACGGCGGCGCTGACCACCAGTGCGGATCCGACGATGATGACGATATCATCGCTGAAGCCGCTGAAGGCCTGGTGCGGTTTGACGGTGCTCGCCGCCAGCGAGGCCAGAAGCGCCACCAGATCATAGCGCAGCCGCCCCCTGACAAAGAGCCCCATCATCCCGGCAAGGATCAAGGCCGCGATCTGGCGATGGGTCATGGCACGCTCCGCATCCGGCGGAACGCGGCGGGGCGGTTCCGCCTAGGGTTGGGCGGGCCGGTGGGTCGGTCGCGCCGGGTCGTCGCGGGCGATGTCGTCCTGAATCTGGTCCAGAAGCTGCTTGCGGTCCACCGCGGCCGAGAACATCACCCGGCGCGAGGCGTCGCGGTTCTCGGCCCCATCCGGGTCGCGGATCAGCCGGTTCGAGGAATAGCCCACCGCCGTCAGGTGATCGCGCGCCCAGGCCTGCACCGGTGCATTCTCGACCGCGTTCAGACAGACGCGCAGCGCGTTTTGCGCCCGGCGCTGCGACAGGTCGAGGTTGTAAAGATAGGCGCGTTCCGGGCTGGCGCCGGGCGGCCCTTCGGATGAGGCATGGCCCTCGATCTTCAGCTCCGAGATGTCCACCCCGGACTGGCGCAGGGTCTGCAGCCAGGGCGCGCAAAAATCGCGCAGAAAGGCGGGATTCTTGACCTTGTCGTCATTGACCTCGAACAGCACCGATTGCGGCAGGCTGATCGCGCCATCGGCGCCGATCGAGCCGCCGGCAGCGCGGATGGTGCCGCCCAGCCGGTCCTGCAAGGTCTCGACCAACTGGCGCTCGGCCGCGTCGGCCTGTGCCAACCGCTGCGAGATGCGCTGTGTCGGATCCTCGACCGGGGTCTCGGCCTCGATGCGGTCCATGGCCTGCGCCAGCCGGCGGGCGTCGCCCACCTCGACCGTATCGGCCAGCCGCAGCCGCGTCTCGGGCGGCAGTTCCGCCGCGCCTTGCATCAGCCGTTTCAGATCCTGTTCCGACATGAACCGCGAGAAGGCCTTGGCATCGGCCACCGCCTCGGGGCCAGCGACCGGCAGGCCGGCGCGGGTCATTTCATGGCGCAGCGTATTGGCCATCTGGAAGGTGCCATCCGACAGGCCGGCGACGATCTCGGCCTTTTGCGCATCGGTCAGATGCGCGATCTCATCGGCGGCGACCAGGCTTTTGCGTTCGGTTTCGACCTGCCACCAGCTGAAGAGCAGGAGCAGGCAAAAGGCCAGCAGGATAAAGGCCTCGGCCACGGTCAGGCCCATGACGGCGCCGCGCTTGTAATTGCGGTCAAAGCCGCGGGCGGCGCCCGGTTCACGCATGGCGGTCGCCCGCCTCCAGCCGGGCCGAGGCGCGGTCCAGCGCCGTGCCCAGCACCGCCGCCTGTTCGGCAAGCCGCGTGCAGGCGGCCTCGACGGCCAATGCGCTGCGGGTCATGCGCTCGGTCGCGCGCAGCCGGGCGACATGGGCGGCATTGGCATCGGCCTCCAGCCCGGATTCGGCGGCCTGCGCAGTGTTCAGCAGGCCCTGCGCGGCCTCGGTCACGCTGTCGCGGATGGCGGTGATGGCGGCGCTGGCCTGCGCCTGTGCGGCCTCGCGCAGCGCGTCGTTCACGATTTCCGTGGTCTGGCCCATCTGTTCGCGGATGTCGGTGACCATGGCGGCGGTGGTGCGCCGCATCGCTTCCTCGCGTTCGCTGGCATGTTGCAGCGCCTCGATGGTAAAGGATTTGATCTGCCGCACGCTGCGGGCCATTTCCTCGCGCAGATCGCGCGAGGCTATGTCCAGCTCCAGCCGGGTTTCGCGTTCGCGGGCGACCAGATCGACGCGGAACTGCATCATCAAGACGCGCAGGAACACGCCGACAATGGTCGAGGACAGCGCCACGCCAAAGCCCGAGATCACCTCGGGGATCAGCCGCGCGCGGTCCTCGGCCCCGGATTCGACGACGAAATACAGCGTCACCGCAAGGCTGGTCAGCGTGAACAGAAAGCCGAGGTAATAGCAGTTGTCGCCGATCGCCTCGGGTTCGATGCGCAGATTGGTGGTGAAATAGGTCAGCAAGGCATAGCTGCACAGCACCAGCGCGGCATAGCCCGCCGCCCAGAACGGATGCACGCCGGAAAGCTTCAGCGCGATGCCGCCGGCGACGCCCGCGACAAAGGCCAGCAGCAGTACGATCCGGTCCCAGGATTCGCGGGGCGAGACATCGTGCATGCGACGGGTGGTTGCGCGGGCCATTACAGATCCCCCAGCCTGTGGACCACCGGCAGGCCGGCGCCCTGATGATCGAAATAGCGGATCCAGAAATCCTCGACGGCGGCCGGATCGCCCTTGAAGCCCGAGGGGCGCGGGATCAGGTACAGCTCGACCTGCGCGCCGCCCAGACTTTGCGACAGGCGCTGCGCGGTGGGCGAGGCGGCGAAACCCTGCCAGTCCTGACCGCGATAAAAGCTCATCGCATCGGAATGTTGCAGCAGGTCCGAAACAAGGATCACCCGTTTCGGCCCGTCGAAGGTGACGAAACCGGGCGTGTCGCCGATCAGCGCCTGCAGCGCCTCCATGATCGGCGATTGCTTGGCGTTCGAGGCGGCGATCATCTGCTCGAACAGCCCGTTCAGCGGCTTCAGGAACCGGTCCTCGTAGCGGCTTTCGACAAGGCGCACGTTCTGGTTCAGCTGGCTGACATCGGCGCCGGAATGCGGCTTGCAGAGCGCCACCTGCGCCCCAAGCCGGCTGGCGTCATCCGACACCATGCCCAGCGAGAATTCGGTCCCGGTTTCGGCCTGATCGACCTCGCGCCGGACATATTCGCGCAGCTTCATCGCCTGTGCCGGGGCCAGCGGGTCGGTCACATCGACCAGAATCGCCACCATGGCGCGCGGGCCGCCGGTTGGGCACAGCGTGTCGGGATCGACGGCCATCTGTTCCTCGGTCTGGCGCTGCAGCAGGAACAGCCCCGCCAGCACCGCCAGCGCCGCCGCCGCGCCCAGAATCAACAGCGCCGAAGGTCCGCGCCGGGTCGCGCGCCGGCGGGCGCCGCTGCGGCTGCGCCGGCTGGTTCTGCTGCTGCGGGCCATCACGCGGCCTCGCCGCGTCCGGCCCGTCCGGGCTTGGGCCCGTCCAGTTCGACGTCATCAGTGACGCTGAATTGCTGGCGCGCGGTTTCGAACTGATCGAAGATCTCGCTGATCGCGGTTTCGACGGTGGCCTTGACGCGCTCGGCCTCGGCCTCGGCGGTCAGGCGGCGGCTGGCGTCGATGGCCTCGGGGGCGAAGGCGGGAAAGGCATAGGGCGTGTTGAAGGCGGCGGGCGCCGGCTGGGTGCGCTGCGCAAGGTTCGCGTCGCGATAGATCGCCAGCAGATGCGCGACCTTGAGGTCGCATTGCTCCAGAAACGCCCGCAGATGCGCGCCAAGGCTGGACTGGCCGAACAGCGCATCCACCGCCTCGGTGATGCCGTCGCGGACCTGTTCATTGGCGTCCTGCAATTCCTCGATGGCCTCGTCGCGGCGCTTTTGCAGATCCTCCAGCGCGGCGTGCAATTCCTCTTCATAGCGCAGCCGGGCTTGTTCCAGATTGCGCTCGACCGGTCCGTAGCCGGGATAGGGGTCGTCGGTGTGCCAGCCCTTGCGGAAGGCGAGAACCGAGATCAGCGCCCCCAGCCCCACCAGCAGCCAGCTTTCCAGCGAGGCCAGTTCCAGCGGGCGCGCGATCAGCCCCGGCACCGCCTGCGCCGCCGCCTCGGCCCAGACGAGGCCGCGTTCCAGCCCGTCGCGGAAATGCGCCACGGCAAGGTTCAGCGCCCCGGCCAGGCCCAGCCACAGCGCCAGCGCGCCCAGCCCCATCAGCTTGGCCAGCGGGTTGCGCCGGTTCATGTAGCGCGCCAGATAACCCAGCAGCAGCGAGCCGCCGACATTGACCAGCGACACGATCACCGCGACCAGCAGCCCGCCCAGCAGGCCGAATTCATTGCCCTTGGAGAACAGATAGCTGTTCATCCCGGCTTCCAGCACGATCAGGATCAGCGCCAGCGCGATGACATTCACCCAGCCGTGGAATTCGTTGGCCGGCCGTTCCAGCCGGTGGATCTGGCGATAGCGGTTGCGCCAGTTGTAGCTTTCGTTCAGCCGTTCGCGCGCCGCCACGATGCGCGAACGCCAGACCTGCACCAGCGCGCCGAAATCGTTGCGCGCGGCGCCGGCGGCGATATCGACCTCTTTCGAGGCCTGCCCGGCCCGCGCCAGCCGCTCGTTATAGACGCGGCGGTTGTTTTCATAGTTTTCCAGCCCTTTGCGGCGCAGCTCTTCGACCTTTTCGATGATGCCGGTTTCGACATGGTCAAAGCCCGCAGCATCGGGCGGGGGCTGGTTGTGCAGGCCACGGTCGCGGCCCTGTTCCTGCAATTTCAGCGCCCCGGCGATGGCCTTGGTGTCGATGCTGGGAAAGACGGACATCGACGGCACGAAGGCGTCCGAGCGGAAAATGGATTTCAGGCGCGCAATCACGGGAACCTCGGAACAGGAAAAGCAAGAAAGACGGATTCGGGCACTCTTGGGAATGAAGATCAATCAACATATTCGTCAACCGGTCTGAAGTTGTATTTTAAGGCAAAGTTAACGCAAGGGCGCGGGCGCTTGCGATCCGCCGCGACTTTGGCGCAGGATCGACCCCCGGAAAGGAGGCGCCCGATGACCGCCATGCCGAAACTGCCACGCCGGATTCTGGCGCGCGGCGCGCTGCTGCTGGGGCTGCTGGCCGCGCCGGCGCAGGCGCAGGATTGCGTCGTGCTGCTGCATGGGCTGGCGCGCAGCGATGCCTCGTTCACGCTGCTCGAGGAGGTGCTGGAGGGTGCGGGCTACCGGGTCGTGAACCACTCTTACCCCTCGACCCACGCCCGGATCGAGGAGCTTCTGGGCCATGTCGATCGCGCGGTGGCCGATTGCGGCCCGTCGCGCGTCGATTTCGTCACCCATTCCATGGGCGGCATCCTGCTGCGCGCATGGCTGGCGCGGCGGCCGCCGGTGCGGCTGGGGCGGGTGGTGATGCTGGCGCCGCCGAACAAGGGCTCGGAGATCGTGGACGAATATGGCGATTGGGCGCTGTTTCGGCTGTTGAACGGCCCGGCCGGGGCCGAGCTGGGCACCGATCCCGCCAGCCTGCCGCGCCGGCTGCCGCCGGCCGATTACCCCTTGGGCATCATCGCGGGGGATATCTCGCTGAACCCGCTGCTGTCGGCGCCGATCCCGGGCGCCAATGACGGCAAGGTCTCGGTCGAAAGCACGCGGCTAGCCGGGATGCGCGATCATCTGGTGGTCCATGCCAGCCATACCTTTTTGATGAACAATCCGGTGGTGATGGCGCAGGTGCTGATCTTTCTGCGCGAGGGGCGGTTTCGCCACGGGCTGCGCCTGCCCGGCGCGCTGGCCCTGCTGACCGGCGGCGGGAACCCGGGCTGAGCCCCGGGCATTCTGCATTGGGGGCATTCCGCATCGGGCCTGCGGGATGTTTCGATGCCGGCGGGGATTATCACCCGCCCCCGGCGGTGCCATATCCCAAGGACCGCATCACAGGAGAGCCGCGATGACCAATCCCGTTCCCAATGCCGGCGTCCATCCGGCCGCTGCCGCCGGGCGCTTTACCTTTGCCGGCAGCGCGATCAGCGTGAACCGCATGGGCTATGGTGCGATGCAGCTGGCCGGCCCGCATGTCTTTGGCGAGCCTGCCGACCCCGACGAGGCCCATGCCGTCCTGCGCGAGGCGGTGGCCCTGGGCGTCGATCACATCGACACCAGCGATTTCTATGGCCCGCATGTCACCAACCGGCTGATCCGCGAGGCGCTTTATCCCTATCCCGACGGGCTGGTGCTGGTGACCAAGATCGGCGCATGGCGCGACGACAAGGGCGACTGGATCCTTGAGCGCAGCGCGGATTTCCTGCGCCGCTCGGTTCAGGACAATCTGGACCGGCTGGGCCTGTCGCAGCTGCCCTTAGTCAATCTGCGCATGGGCGGCCCCGAGGATGACGTGCTTGAGCCGATGCGCACCATGTGCGAGATGCGCGACGAGGGGCTGATCGGCCATATCGGCATCAGCACGGTCAGCGCCGAGCAATTGGCCCGCGCGCGCGAGATCGCGCCCATCGCCTGCGTGCAGAACCATTACAATCTGGTGCAGCGCGCCGATGATGCCATGATCGACGCGCTTGAGGCCGATGGCATCGCCTATGTGCCCTATTTCCCGCTGGGCGGCTTTACGCCGCTGCAGGACGCCACGCTGAACGAGGTTGCGGCGGGGCTGGGGCAATCGCCGCAGGCGGTGGCGCTGGCATGGCTGTTGCAGCGCAGCCCGAACATCCTGCTGATTCCCGGCACGGCGCGGCGCAGCCATCTGCGCGACAATATCTCGGCCGCCGCGCTGCAATTGCCGCCCGAGGCGCTGGCGCGGCTTGACGCGCTGGCCGGCTGAACCCGGCCTAGCCGCGCGCGGCCGCGTCCTGCCGCATCATCGCCAGCAGGTCGTGAAAACGGTCGCCCTGCACGACGACATGATCGCGCAGGGCCCGGCCCGCCGCCTCGGCGTCGCCGGCCCGGATCGCGGCCACCACCGCCTCATGTTCGCGCAGCGAGCCGCCCAGACGCCCGCGCACGCGCAGCTGCATCCGGCGATAGGGCTGCAACATCGCATGTAGCCGCGATGCCTCTTGTTCCAGAAAGGCGTTATGGGTGCCGCCATAGATGCAATGGTGAAAGCGCGAGTTTTCGGCGTAATAGCCCTCGACGTCGCCGGCCTCGGCAAAGGCGCGGCAGCGTTCGTGGATCTGTTGGAACCGCGCCAGCTCGGCCTCGTTCATGCGGCGGGCGGCAAGGCGGGCGCAGCTGGCCTCGACCTCGGCCATGACCTCGAAACGCTCGGCCAGTTCCTCGGGGCTCCAGGCGGTGACGAATGTGCCGCGCTTGGGCATGACCTTGACCAGACCCGAGGATTCCAGCTGGTAAAGCGCCTCGCGGATTGGCGTGCGCGAACAGTCGAATTCGCGGGCCAAGGCCTCGGGGTCCAGCCGGTCGCCGGGGGCGTATCGCCCCTGCACGATGGCATTTTCCAGCGCATTCCTGATCCGCATCGCATTGGGAAGTCGCATCCCCGCCCCCGGTCGCCCTTTGGCGCAATCTAGCCATGCCCGAAGCAAATATCCATATCGGCATCTGTTATATACAACAAGGCCACGCAAGCGTATAACGAGGCTGGGGAGGATTCGCCCGCTTGGGAGGGCGGCGGATCGTCGGGAATGTTGCAAGCAGGAGGAGCCGCGCATGACCCCGCATCTGATTTCGATTTACGCCCTTGTGGCGATGTTCGTCGTGGCCACGATCTGGCCGATCAACATGGGCGTGCTGGCCTTCGTCGGCGCCTTTCTGGTCGGCACGCTGATGGCCGGCCAGACCAGCAAGGAAATCATCGCCGGCTTTCCGGGCGGGCTGTTCCTGACGCTGGTCGGCATTACATGGCTGTTTGCGCTGGCGCAGAACAACGGCACCATCGACTGGCTGGTGCGCATGGCGGTGCGCGCGGTCAAGGGGCGGATCGCGGCGATTCCGTGGATCATGTTCGGCATCTCGGCCATGCTGACGGCGGTGGGCGCGGTCAGCCCCGGCGCCGTCGCCATCGTCGCGCCCATCGCGCTGGGGTTTGCCTTTCGCTACCACATCTCGCCCATGCTGATGGGGATGATGGTGGTGCATGGCGCGCAGGCCGGGGGCTTTTCGCCGATCAGCATCTACGGCGGCATCACCAATGGCGTCGTGGCCAAGGCCGGCCTGCCGCTGAACGAGATGGCGACATTCGCCGCCAGCTTCTTTGTCAACGCGGGCGTCGCGCTGATCCTGTTCATGGTGCTGGGCGGGCGCAAGCTGATGGCGATGCGCAGCGATGGCCCGGTCACCGTCAACGTCCCGCATATCGAGATCGCGCGTCCGGCCACCGGCCCGCAGATCTTTGGCGACAGCGAGGCCGAGGCCCTGTCGCGCCGCATCGGTGCCGAGGGCGGCGGCAGTTCGAACAAGCTGGTGGCCGAGGTCGAAGAGGGCAATGAGCCCGAGGGCACGCTGTATCAGATCTTCACGCTGGGCGGGCTGGTCGCGCTGGCGGTGCTGGTTCTGGCCTTCAATCTGGACATCGGCTTTGTCGCGCTGACCATCGGCCTTGCGCTGGCGCTTTGGGCGCCCACCATGCAGAAACGCGCCATGGCGCAGGTGGCATGGCCCGAGATCATGCTGATCACCGGCGTTTCGACCTATGTCGCGGTGCTGGAACATATGGGCACTATCGACTTTGTCGGCGACAGCGTCGCGGGCATGGCCTCGCCCCTGCTGGCGGCGCTGGTGCTGTTCTTTGTCGGCGCGGTGGTGTCGGCCTTTGCCTCGTCCACGGCGGTGCTGGGCTCGTTGATCCCGCTGGCGGTGCCGTTTCTGCAGGCGGGCACCGGGGTCAGTGCCATCGGTTTCATCGCCGGCATGGCGGTCGCCTCGACCATCGTGGACGTCAGCCCGTTTTCGACCAATGGTGCACTGGTGCTGGCCAATGCCACCGGGGTCGACAAGCAGGCGTTCTTCCGCAAACTGCTGGGCTATGGCGCGCTGGTGACCGTCGTGGCTCCGGTGGTGCTGTGGCTGATCTTTGTCGTGCTGCCGGGCTGACGCCCGCGGCCTGAACCCGTCAGGAGGCCCGAATGATGAAGACCGCAGAATCTCCGCGAGACTCGCAGCGCCAAAGCCGGCCGGCCTTTCTGGCCGAGCTGTTCGAGACGCTGACCGACCGCACCCGGCGGCTGTGGGGCCGCCGCGACGCCGGCAGCCCGCCGGTCGAGGCGCCCAACCTGTCCGAACTGGCCGAGGCGCTGCTGTCGCGCCGGGGCGAGGCCTCGGGCAGCGCCATCGCAGCCGAGCTGCTGGCGGCCTTTGACCGGGCCGATGCCGGGGCGCGGCTGGCCTTCTTGCAAAACCTTGCCGAGCGTTTCGGCCCCGATGCCACCCGTGTCGAGCAGGCGCTGGCCGCGCTTTCGCGCGATGCGGGCGGGGCCGATGCCATCGAGGCGCTGCACGCCGCCTCGGAACCCCGCCGGCAAGAACTGTTCCGACGGCTGAACCTTGCGCCGGGCGGCACGGCGGCGCTGGTGCGCATGCGCGAGGAATGCCTGCGCCATCTGCGCGACACGCCGGCCCTGCGCCGGGTCGACAGCGATTTCGCGCATCTGTTTTCGTCCTGGTTCAACCGCGGCTTTCTGGGCCTGCGCCATATCGACTGGAACACCCCGGCGGCGGTTCTGGCCAAGATCATCCGCTATGAGGCCGTGCATGCGATCCAGAACTGGGACGATCTGCGCAACCGGCTGGAGCCTACGGACCGGCGCTGCTACGGGTTTTTCCATCCGCAGCTGGTCGATGAGCCGCTGATCTTTGTCGAGGTGGCGCTGACCCGCGCCATCCCGGACAATGTCGCCGATCTTCTGGACCTTGCCCGCCAGCCGATCGCGGCCGAGGATGCCGATACGGCGGTGTTCTATTCGATCTCGAATACGCAGCGCGGGCTGGCCGGCGTGTCCTTTGGCAATTTCCTGATCAAGCAGGTGGTGGGCGAGCTGAAGGCGGAACTGCCCAATATCCGCACCTTCGTCACCCTGTCGCCGGTGCCGGGCTTTGCCACATGGTTGGCCGAGGCGCGGGCCGATCCGGCCTTGGGGATGCTGGATGCCGAACAGCGCATCGCGCTGGCGCTGCTGGACGAGCCGGGCTGGCAGGACGATCCCGTCCGCGCCGAGGCGCTGCGCGCGCCGCTGCTGGCGGCAGCCGCCACCTATTTCCTGCGCGCCCGCGACGGACGTGGCCGGGTGATCGACCCGGTGGCGCGTTTCCATCTGGGCAATGGCGCCCGGCTGGAGCGGCTGGATTATCTTGGCGATGTCTCGGCCAAGGGGGTGCAGCAATCGCATGGGATGATGGTGAACTATCTTTACGACCTCGACCGGATCGAGGCCAATCACGAGGGTTTTGCCGAGCGCGGCGCGGTGGCCGCCTCGGAGGATGTCAGGCGCCTGTTGCCGGCGGCCTGAACTGGAGGGGAAGTCATGAGCGAGAACCTGTTCGATATTCTGGAGGCCGGCATTACCGATCCCGCCGCCACCGCGATCGAGACCCCGGATGGCCGGCGCATCGGCTATGGCGATCTGGTGGCGCGCACCGGGCGCATGGCCAATGCGCTGCTGGCCCTTGGCGTCCAGCCCGGCGACCGCGTTGCGGTGCAGGTCGAGAAATCGGTCGAGGCGATCATCCTTTACCTTGCGACAGTGCGGGCGGGGGCGGTGTTCTTGCCGCTGAATACCGCCTATACCCCGGCCGAGGTCGGCTATTTCGTCGGCGACGCCCGGCCCCGGGTCTTTGTCTGCGACCCGGCCCGGGCCGAGACGCTGGCCCCGATTGCCGCCGAGGCCGGCGCGCGGCTGATGACGCTGGATGCCGGCGGGCAGGGCAGCCTGACCGAGGCGGCAGAGGCTGCCCCCGAGGGGTTTGCCACCGTGCCGCGCGCGGCCGACGATCTGGCGGCGCTGCTTTATACCTCGGGCACCACGGGGCGCTCCAAGGGCGCGATGCTGACGCATGGCAATCTGGTCTCGAACACCTTGGCGCTGCGCGAGGCGTGGCGCTATTCGGCGGATGACCTGCTGATCCATGCGCTGCCGATCTTTCACACCCATGGCCTGTTCGTCGCGACGAACATCACGCTGTTCTCGGGCGCCTCGATGATCTTTCTGCCGAAGTTCGATCCGGCGCGGATCATGGCGCTGATGGATCGGGCGACTGTGCTGATGGGCGTGCCGACATTCTATGTCCGGCTGTTGCAGGAACCGGCGCTGGACCGCGACAAGACCGCCGCAATGCGGCTCTTCGTTTCGGGTTCGGCGCCGCTTCCGGCGGAAACCCATCGCGAATGGCAGGCCCGCACCGGCCACGCCATCCTTGAACGCTATGGCATGACCGAAACCAATATGAACAGCTCGAACCCCTATGAGGGGGCGCGGGTCGCGGGCACGGTCGGCATGGCGCTGCCCGGAACCGAGATCATCGTAACCGATCCCGAGACCGGCGCCGAGCTGCCGCAGGGCGAGATCGGCATGGTCGAGGTGCGCGGCCCGAACGTCTTCAAGGGCTATTGGCAGATGCCCGAAAAGACCGCCGCCGAGCTGCGCGCGAACGGGTTTTTCATCACCGGCGATCTGGGGAAATTCGACGAGGCCGGCTATCTGCATATCGTCGGGCGCGGCAAGGACCTGATCATCACCGGCGGCTACAACGTCTATCCCAAGGAGATCGAGACCGAGATCGACGCTCTGCCCGGCGTCACCGAAAGCGCGGTGATCGGTCTGCCGCATGGCGATCTGGGTGAGGGGGTGACGGCGGTGGTGGTGCCCAGCGGCACACCGGCGCTGACCGAGGCCGAGGTGCTTGCCCCCCTGCAGGACCGGCTCGCCCGCTTCAAACAGCCCAAGCGCGTGCTTTTTGTCGAGGAACTGCCGCGCAATACCATGGGCAAGGTGCAAAAGAACCTGCTGCGCGACCGCTTTGCCGGGCTTTACGACGGCTGAGCCCCCCTGACCCGCAGCCGGGCCCATCCGCCCGGCTGCGTCGCGCCCCGGATCTGCCACGCCCGGCAGCCGGGGCGTTTCCATGTCTGCTGGGTCCTCGGCGATTGCCCGGCAAACGGGCAGGCCCGCACTGGCCCGCGCAGGGCCCCCGCGCGGGCGATGGCGCGCAAGCCTCGGGATTTGCCCGCTTTCCCGCGCACCGTTCTGCCAGATGGGCGGCGGCGGGATCAATGCTCTGTTCCGGCCCCGGCGCGGGGAAGATGCTTCCCGCATGGGCAGGACCGGGTAGGAAATCCGCCTTTTTCGCCGTCCGGTGTTAAATGACTATATATCCAATCGTGTTTACGTGTATTGTGGCGACAGAGAGACGCGGCCCGCCGATTGCCGCGCCCCGAGCGAAAGAGGACTGTCAGATGAGCACCGCAATCCCCGAAAGCATCCGCGTTTTCTGGTTCTTGCCGACGCATGGCGACAGCCGGTTCCTTGGCACCTCGGAAGGGGCGCGCGCGGTCAATCTGCCCTATCTGCGCCAGATCGCGCAGGCCGCCGATTCGCTGGGCTATTACGGTGTGCTCTTGCCCACGGGCCGCAGTTGCGAGGACAGCTGGGTGACGGCGGCGGCTCTGGCCTCGCAGACCGAACGGCTGCGGTTTCTGGTCGCGGTGCGTCCGGGCCTGCAATCGCCGACGCTGGCGGCGCGGATGACGGCGACGCTGGACCGGCTTTCGGGCGGGCGGGTGCTGATCAATGTCGTCACCGGCGGCGATCCGGTCGAAAATGCCGGCGACGGCATCCATCTGTCGCATGAGGAACGCTATGAGGTGACGCAGGAATTCCTGACCGTCTACAAGGCGCTTCTGGCCGGCGAGACGGTGAATTTCCACGGCAAGCATCTGCAGATCGACGAAGGCAAGCTGCTGTTCCCGACGGTGCAGAAAAACGGCCCGCCGCTGTATTTCGGCGGCTCCTCCGAGGCGGCGAACGGCGTGGCGGCCAGGCAGGTCGACAAATACCTGACCTGGGGCGAGCCGCCCGAACAGGTCCGCGCCAAGGTCGAGGCCGTGCGCCGGCTGGCCGAAGCCGAGGGCCGCGAGCTGAGCTTTGGCATCCGCCTGCATGTCATCGTGCGGGATACGAACGCCGAAGCCTGGGAGGCCGCCAACAGCCTGATCAGCCGTGTCGATGACGAAACCATCGCCAAGGCGCAGGCCAATTTCGCCCGCATGGATTCCGAAGGCCAGCGCCGCATGGCCGCGCTGCATGGTGGCCGCCGCGACCGGCTGGAAATCAGCCCCAACCTTTGGGCGGGCGTCGGTCTGGTGCGCAGCGGCGCCGGCACCGCGCTGGTCGGCGATGCAGCGACCGTGGCCGAACGCATCGACGAATACCGCCGCATCGGCATCGACAGCTTTATCCTGTCGGGCTATCCGCATCTGGAAGAGGCCTACAGTTTTGGCGAACGGGTGCTGCCGCTGTTGCCTCTGGCCAGCGATCAGGCGCGGCCGCGCCAAAGCGCGCAAGACCCGTTCGGCGAGACGGTGGGCAATGACTTCCGGCCGTTCCGGCCCGACAACCGCCAGCAGCGCCCCGTGCTGGTCGCCGGGGGCTGAGCCGATGACTTCGGTTCCCCAGCCCCTGCGCGTGGTCATCATCGGCGGCGGCCTGACCGGCGCCAGCCTGGCATGGCAACTGGCCCGCATGGCCCTGCCGGCGCGGATCACCGTGGTCGAGCCGCGCGCCGAACTGGGGCGGGGTCTGGCCTATTCCTCGCGCGATCCGGCGCATCGCATCAATGTGCCGGCGCATCGCATGTCGATCGACCCCGAGGATCGCGGCGATTTCCTGAGCTGGCTGCAGGCCGATCCGGCGCGGCTGACCCCCGATGCGCAGGCCGAGGGCGGCGACATCTATCCGCAGCGGGGCCTGTTCGGCAGCTATGTGGCCGACCGGCTGGCGCCGCATCTGGCCAGCGGCGCGATCCGCCATATCCGGGCGCGGGTCAGTGATATCGAACGCGCGGGCGACGGCAGCTTCGTGCTGATCCTGTCGGACGAAAGCCGGATCCGGGCCGAGCTTCTGGTGCTGGCGACCGGCCATCCGGCACCGGCCCTGCCCAAGCTTCTGGCCGGGCTCAGCGGCCAGCCGGCGCTGATCGCCGATCCGCAGGACGAGGCCCGGCTGGCCGAAGTGCCGCAGGATGCGCGCGTGCTGATCCTTGGCGCGGCGCTGTCGGCGGCCGATGTCATCGCCACGCTGGACCGGCAGGGCCATCGCGGTGCCATCACCTGCCTGTCGCGCCGCGGGCTGCGCTCGCGCGGGCAGGGGCCGCGGGGACAGGACAGCAGCGCCGATTTCCTTGATCCGCCCAGCCGTCAGGCCTCGGACCTTTTGCGCCGCGTGCGCCATGCCATCGTCGACGAACAGGCGCGCGGGCAGGATTGGCAGGCGGTGTTCTACCGGCTGCGCGCGCAGGGTCAGGAGATCTGGACCGCGCTGCCCGAGGACGCCCGCCGCCGCCTGCTGCGGCATGCGCGGACATGGTGGGACGTGCACCGTTATCGCCTGCCGCCGCAGACCGAAACGGTGATCGCGGGCCTGATCGCCCAAGGCCGGCTGCAATTTCTGGCCGGGCATCTGCTGCGCGCCGAGGCAGGCGATGCCGGCATCCTCGTCAACTGGCGCCCGCGCGGTCGCACCGATGCGCGGCAGGCCGTCTTTGACCGCGTGGTCGTGACCACCGGCCCGGCGCAGGACCGATGTATCGCCGCCAGCCCCGCGCTTGGCGCGCTGGCCCGTCTGGGCCTGATCGCGCCCTGTCCGCTGGGGCTTGGCCTGGCCACCACGGCCAGTTGCAAGGCGCTTGATGCCGAGGGTCGCGCCAGCGACCGCATCCTGATCGCCGGGCCGCTGGCACGGGGCCATCTGGGCGAATTGGTCGGTGCGCCGGAATGCGCGGCACAGGCCAAGGACATCGCCCGCGAAATCGCCCGGGCCGCCATGCTGGCGCCCATTACGCGGTCCCAGCTGCGGACCGTCTGACACAGATAGATCCGAGGCCTTCATGCCCAGACTGAACATCACCGGCTTTGCCGGCAGCCTTTCCACGCCCTCGCGCAGCCGCGCGCTGGTCGAAACCGCCGTCGGACTGGCCAGCGCCCGTTTCGGCGCCGCCAGCCATGTCTTTGACCTGAACGATCTGGGCCCTTCGCTGGGGACGGCCCGCAGCCTTGGCGATCTGGATCCCAAGGCGCTGGTGCATGTCAGCGCGCTTTTGCGTGCCGATGCGCTGGTCATCGCGAGCCCGGTGGAAAAGGGCAGCTATGGCGGGCTGTTCAAACATCTCATGGATCTGATCGATCCGGGCCTTCTGGCCGGCAAGCCGGTGCTGCTGGCCGCGACCGGCGGCGGCGACCGCCATGCGCTGATGATCGAACACCACCTGCGCCCGCTTTTTGCCTATTTCGACGCTCAGGTGCTGGCGACCGGCGTTCACGCCGCCGAGCGCGATTTTCTGGGCACCCGGCTGGCGGGCGAGGCCACCCGCGCCCGGCTGGTCCGCGCCGTGGGCCAGTTGGCGCCCTTCCTTTCCCCCCGCGTCGCCTCGGAACCCGATGCGGCCGTGTTCGCGCCGATCCTGCGCGCGCTTTAGGAGCCTGATCATGACCATCAAGACCACATTCTCGCGTCGCGCGGCCCTTGGGCTGGGTCTGGCCGCTCTGGCCACGCCCGGACTGCTGCGCGCGGCCCCCGCCCGCGAATTGCGCGTCGGCTGGCAAAAGGGCGGCATTCTGGGGCTGGTCAAGGGCTCGCAGGCCTTTGAACAGGCGCTGGCCGACAAGGGTATCCGCGTCAGCTGGTCCGAGTTCACCTCGGGCCCGCCACTACTTGAGGCGCTGTCGGCCAATGCGCTGGATTTCGGCTATACCGGCAACGTGCCGCCGATCTTTGCCCATGCCGCGCGGGGCAACCTGCTGTTTGTCGGCGCGGGGCAGGGCTCGCGCGAGGGGCATGCCATTCTGGTGCCCAAGGACTCGCCGATCCAGAGCATCGCCGACCTGAAGGGCCAGAAGGTCGCCTTCAAGCGCGGCAGCTCGGCGCATTACGCCACGATCCGGCTGCTTGGCACCGCCGGGCTGACTTTGGACGACATCAAGCCGCAGGATCTGGCGCCGCCCGATGCCATCGCGGCCTTTGACGCCGGCGCCATCGGGGCCTGGACGATCTGGGATCCCTATTTCGCGGCGGCGCAGGAACGTCCCAACACCCGCGTGCTGAGCACGACCGAGGGGCTGGAGCCCGATTACAATTTCTACTCGGCCAATGGCGATTACGTCCGCGACAACCCCGAACTGGTCGCGACGCTGGTCAAGACCGTGCAGCAGGCGGGCGCAAAGGGGCAGGCCGATCTGCCCGGCACCGTTGCGACCTTCGCCCGCGAAACCGGCCTGTCGCAGCCGGTGGTCCAGCGGTTCCTGACCCGCAAGGGCAGCGATCTTGGCCTGATCGGCTTCGTCGAGCCCAAACATGTCGCCTATGAGCAGGGGGTGGCCGACACCTTCCACGATCTGGGGATCATCCCGCGCAAGCTGGACATCGCCTCGGTGGTCTGGACCCCCACCGCCAGTCAGGGAGCGTAAGATGAGCCTTGCCGAAACCCTGAACCGGGCGCGCTTTGCCGGCTGGCGGCCCGGCCTGCCCTCGGCGCAAAGCCTGCTGCCCTATGCGGTGCCGGCCGCCATCCTGCTGCTGTGGGAGCTGGCGGGGGCCACCGGCTATCTGTCGGATACGGTGATGCCGCGTCCCTCGACCATCCTTGCGACCGGGGCGCGGATGACCGCCTCGGGCGAGCTGGTGAACCATCTGGGCGTTTCGGCGGCGCGGGCGCTGGCCGGGCTGGTGGTCGGCGGCGGCATCGGCTTTGCGCTGGGGGTCGCCAATGGCGTGTCGCGGCGCAGCGAGCTGCTGACCGACACCACCTTGCAGATGGTGCGCAACATTCCGCATCTGGCGCTGATCCCGCTGGTCATCCTGTGGTTCGGCATCGGCGAGGGCGCCAAGCTGTTCCTGGTGGCTTTGGGCGTGTTCTTTCCGATCTATCTCAACACCCTGCACGGCATCCGCAATGTCGATCCGCAGCTGATCGAGATGGGCCGCGCCTATGGCATGAACGGGCGCACGCTGTTTCGCCGTGTGGTGCTGCCCGGGGCGCTGCCCTCGATCTTTGTCGGTCTGCGCTATGGCCTTGGCATCATGTGGCTGACGCTGATCGTGGCCGAAACGCTCTCGGCCTCGTCCGGTCTGGGCTACATGGCGATGCAGGCCCGTGAATTCATGGTGCTGGATGTCGTCGTGCTGGCGATCCTGCTTTATGCGGCGCTTGGCAAGCTGGCCGACACCCTGACCCGCGCGCTGGAACGCCGCGTGTTGAAATGGAGCCCCGCCTATGCCAATCACTGAGATCCTGCCGCGCGACATCGCGGTGCCGGTGGCGCATCCGCTGCACAGCCCCGGCGCGCGTGTGCAATTGCGCCATGCCGGGCGCAGCTTTGGCGGCAACCGGGTGCTGGCCGATCTGGACCTTGAGGTGGCGCCGGGCGAATTTCTGTCCATCGTCGGCAAAAGCGGCTGCGGCAAATCCACGCTGCTGCGGCTGATCGCCGGGCTGGATCAGCCCAGTTCCGGCAGCGTGCTGGTCGATGGCGTGGCGGCGAACCGCGCCGGTGACCGGCTGCGGCTGATGTTTCAGGAACCGCGCCTGCTGCCTTGGGCCAGCGTGGCCGATAATGTCGCGGTGGGCCTGCGCACCGGGCCGGACCCCGAGGCGGTGGCCGAGGCGCTGCGCGCGGTCGAGCTGGGCGACAAGGCCGGGTTCTGGCCGGCGCAGCTGTCGGGGGGCCAGCGGCAACGCGCGGCGCTTGCGCGGGCGCTGGTCAGCCATCCGGGCCTGCTGCTGCTGGACGAGCCCTTGGGGGCCTTGGACGCGCTGACCCGCCTGACCATGCAAAAGCTGATCCGCAACATGCATGAGCGCGCGGGCTTTACCGCCGTTCTGGTCACGCATGATGTCTCTGAGGCGGTGGCGCTGTCGGACCGGATCATCGTGCTGGGCCGTGGCGGCATTCTGAGCGAAACCCGCATCGCGCGCGACCGCCCGCATACCGCCGCTGAACTGGCCGAGATCGAGGCTGGCATTCTGGACGCGATCTTTGCCGCCTGAGCGGCGGGTGGCGGTTCAGATCGCCACCATGGCCGCCTGCACGGCGCGCTGCCAGCGGGCATAGCGGGCGTCGCGCCAGTCGTTGGACATGTCGGGCTGGAACCGCCGATCCAGCGCCCAACCTTCGGCAAACTCCTCGGGCGGCGGGCACAGGCCCGCGCCCAGCCCGGCCAGATAGGCCGCACCCAGCGCGGTCGTTTCCGTCACGGTGGGCCGGTCGACGGGCGCACCCAGAATGTCGGCCAGAAATTGCATGGTCCAGTCGCTGGCCGACATGCCGCCATCGACGCGCAAGACCGCATCGCCGGCATCGGGCCAGTCGGCGCGCATCGCCTCCAGCAGATCGCGGGTTTGATAGCCCACGCTTTCCAAAGCCGCCCGAGCCAGTTCGGCCGGCCCCGAATTGCGGGTCAGGCCGAAGATGGCGCCGCGGCAATCGGGCCGCCAATGCGGTGCGCCAAGGCCGGTAAAGGCCGGCACCATGATGACCTCTTGCCCCGCATCGGCCTGTTCGGCCAGCGGCTGGGTCTCGGCGGCGCTGCGGATGATCTGCAGCCCGTCGCGCAGCCATTGCACCACCGCGCCCGCGACAAAGATCGAGCCCTCCAGCGCATAGGTGGTGCGCCCGTCCAGCCGATAGGCGATGGTGGTCAGCAGCCGGTTTTGCGAGGGCACCATCCGCTCGCCGGTGTTCAAGAGCGCAAAGCAGCCGGTGCCATAGGTCGATTTCATCATGCCGGGCCGGAAACAGGCCTGCCCCACGGTCGCGGCCTGCTGATCGCCCGCCACGCCAAGGATCGGGATCTCGCGGCCGAACAGATCCGCCCGGGTGACGCCGAAATCGCCGGCGCAATCGCGCACATCGGGCAACAGCGCCATGGGAATGTCCAGAAGCGCGCAGATGTCATCGTCCCAGCGGTTCTCGACGATGTTGTAAAGCAGCGTGCGTGCGGCGTTCGTGGCATCCGTTGCATGCACCGCGCCGCCGGTCAGGTTCCAGATCAGCCAGCTGTCCACGGTGCCAAAGGCCAGCTCGCCCGCCTCGGCGCGGGCCCGCGCACCGTCCACATTGTCGAGCAGCCATTTCAGCTTGGTCCCCGAGAAATAGGGGTCGAGCAGCAGCCCGGTGCGGGCGCTGATCATCGGCTCGTGCCCGGCCTCGCGCAGGCTTGCGCACAGATCGGCGGTGCGGCGGTCCTGCCAGACGATGGCATTGTGGATGGGCAGGCCGGTCGCACGGTCCCAGACCACCACGGTTTCGCGCTGGTTGGTGATGCCGATGGCGGCGATGCGCGTGCCCCGCGCCTTTTCGATGGCGGCGCGGGCGGTGGCTGCGACCGTGGTCCAAAGGTCCGAAGGATCATGCTCGACCCAGCCCGAGGCCGGGAAATGCTGGGTGAACTCCTCTTGCGCCATGGCGATGGGTCTGAGCGCGCCGTCAAAGATGATCGCCCGCGACGAGGTGGTGCCCTGATCGATGGCAAGGATATGGGTCATGGCAGCGGCTCCGGCAAAAAGGGAAGGGGGCGGCGGACCGCCCCCGGGAACCCGGCATTACTGCCAGGATTTGATCAGCTCGTCATAGGACACGGTTTCGCCCTGCGGCTTTTCGTTTTCCAGCTTGGCGACCGGCGCGCCGGGGGCGTCCAGCCATTCCTGCGGGTCTTTTTC
Organism: Paracoccus limosus; assembly: GCF_009711185.1. Classification (GTDB taxonomy): domain Bacteria; phylum Pseudomonadota; class Alphaproteobacteria; order Rhodobacterales; family Rhodobacteraceae; genus Paracoccus; species Paracoccus limosus. Next base: position 15,782 of record NZ_WMIF01000018.1, on the reverse strand, counting down.
CTCGTTCAGCTTGGGACCCAGATCGCCCTGCACCTTGCTGCGTTCCAGCCGCGCCAGCACCTTTTCCTGTTCCGCGCAGAGCGCATCCAGCGCCTCTTGCGGGGTCTTGGCACCTGAAAGCGCGTCGCCGATGTTCTGCCACCACAGCTGCGCGAGCTTGGGGTAGTCCGGGATATTGGTGCCGGTCGGCGACCATTGCGTGCGCGCGGGCGAGCGATAGAACTCGATCAGGCCGCCCAGTTGCGGCGCGCGGTCCGAGAAGTGCTTGCTGTCGATGGTGGACTGGCGGATGAAGGTCAGGCCGACATCGGATTTCTTCACATCCACGGTCTTGGAGGTGACGAATTGCGCGTAAAGCCATGCGGCCTGCGCGCGGTCGACCGGCGTCGATTTCAGCAGCGTCCAGCTGCCCACGTCCTGATAGCCGATCTTGGTGCCGTCCGACCAATAGGCGCCATGCGGGCTGGGAGCCATGCGCCATTTCGGCGTGCCGTCGGCGTTCATGACGGGCGTGCCCGGCTTGACCATGTCGGCGGTGAAGGCGGTATACCAGAACATCTGCTGGGCGATGTCGCCGCGTGCCGGGACCGGGCCCGCCTCGCCAAAGGTCATGCCCATCGCCTCGGGGGGCGTGTAGTTTTTCAGCCATTCGATGGCCTTGGTCACGGCATAGACCGCCGCCGCGTCATTGGTCGCGCCGCCGCGCGCCACGCATGAGCCCACGGGCCGCGATTTTTCATCGACGCGGATGCCCCATTCGTCGACCGGCAGGCCGTTCGGCTCGCCCTTGTCGCCCATGCCGGCCATGGACATCCATGCGTCGGTATAGCGCCAGCCAAGGGACGGGTCCTTCTTGCCGTAGTCCATGTTGCCCCATGCCTTCTTGGGGCCGCCTTCGATATAGGACATGTCGCGGCCGGTAAAGAATGCGGCGATGTCCTCGTAGGCCGACCAGTTCACCGGCACGCCAAGGTCATAGCCGTATTTGGCCTTGAAATCGTCCTTGGTCTTTTGATCGCTGAACCAGTCGTAGCGGAACCAGTAGAGGTTGGCGAATTGCTGGTCGGGCAGCTGATACAGATCGCCATCCGGCGCGGTGGTGAATTTCAGCCCGATGAAATCGGCCAGATCCAGCGTTGGGCTGGTAAAGGCCTTGCCTTCGTCCGCCATCCATTTGGTCAGGTCGCGCGCCTGCTGATAGCGCCAATGCGTGCCGATCAGGTCGCTGTCGTTGACGTAACCGTCATAGATGTTCTCGCCGGTCTGCATCTGGGTCTGCAGTTTTTCGACCACATCGCCTTCGCCGATCAGGTCATGGGTGATCTTGATGCCGGTGATGGCCGTAAAGGCCGGCGCCAGCACCTTGGATTCGTATTCATGCGTGGTGATGGTTTCCGAGACCACCTTGATGTCCATTCCCGCCAGCGGCTTTGCGGCGTCGATGAACCATTGCATTTCCTTTTCCTGATCGGCGCGCGACAGCGTGGACATGTCCCCGATCTCGGCGTCAAGGAATTTGCGGGCCGCCTCCATATCGGCCCATGCCGGCAGGCCCAGCACGCAAAATGCCGTGGCCAGCGCGGTCGTCGTTGTCATCGGTCTCATATCATCCTCCCTGATGAGACGTCGTGATTGCCCTGCCGGACGCGGTGCGGCAGGGAATGGTCAGACCCAGCGGAACACCGCTGCGGCATAGATCGCGCAAAGGCCAAGCGCCCACCACAAGGGCGGACCCGCCAGCAAGAGCCAGCCCAGACAGATGAAGGCCGAGCCCAGAAGCGAGATGAACAGCCGGTCGCCGCGCGTGGTCTCGATGCGCAGGATGCCGCGCCGGGGCACCTCGGGAAAGCGGATCGCAAGGATGGTGAACAGGACCAGAAGGCTGGCGATGATCCAGAAGAACAGCGCCACCGGGAACGTCCATGCCATCCAGCCGCCGGGGATCATCGGCGCGGTCCAGTCGCGGGCGCCCTCGGTGACGGGCGTGGCGCGGATCAGCAGAGCCAGCACGGCGCCCAGCACCAAGACGGCTGCGGCATAGATCGCCGGCCAATTGGCGCGGCGGCGGGCAAGGGTTTCGGTTTCGCTCATCAGACCCTCCCCAGGGCAAAGCCCTTGGCGATATAATTGCGCACGAACCAGATCACCAAGGCGCCCGGCACGATGGTCAGCACCCCCGCTGCCGCCAGAACGCCCCAATCCATGCCCGAGGCGCTGACCGTGCGGGTCATGGTTGCGGCGATGGGCTTGGCATTGACCGAGGTCAAAGTGCGCGACAGCAACAGCTCGACCCATGAGAACATGAAGCAGAAAAAGGCCGCGACGCCGATGCCCGAGGCGATCAGCGGCATGAAGATGCGCAGGAAGAAACGCGGGAAGGAGTAGCCATCGATATAGGCGGTCTCGTCGATCTCGCGCGGGACGCCGCGCATGAAGCCTTCAAGGATCCAGACCGCCAGCGGCACATTGAACAGGCAATGCGCCAGAGCCACCGCGATATGCGTGTCAAAAAGCCCGATCGAGGAATAAAGCTGAAAGAACGGCAGCGCGAACACCGCCGGTGGCGACATGCGATTGGTCAACAGCCAGAAGAACAGGTGCTTGTCGCCCATGAAATTGTAGCGCGAAAACGCATAGGCCGCAGGCAGCGCCACCGCGATCGAGATCACCGTGTTCATCACCACATAGATGATCGAATTGACGTAACCCATATACCAGCTGGGATCGGTCAGGATCACGCGATAGTTGCGAAAGGTCAGGTCATGCGGATAGAGGCTGAAGGTGCCGGTGATCTCGGTATTGGTCTTCAGGCTCATATTGACCAGCCAATAGATCGGCAGCATCAAAAAGATCAGATAGAGCGCCATCACCATGGCCGAGGGTTTGATCCGCATCACAGCCCCTCCGGAATATCGGACGCGCTGCGGTCCATATTGGTCATCACCGTGTAGAACACCCAGCTGACCAGCAGGATCACCAGAAAATACATCAGGCTGAAGGCCGCCGCCGGGCCAAGGTCGAACTGGCCCACCGCCATCTTCACAAGGTCAATCGACAGGAACGTGGTCGAATTGCCTGGACCGCCGCCGGTGACGACAAAGGGCTCGGTATAGATCATGAAACTGTCCATGAAGCGCAAAAGCACCGCGATCAGCAGCACGCCCTTCATTTTGGGCAGTTCGATATAGCGAAACACCGCCCAGCGGCTGGCCTGATCGATGCGCGCGGCCTGATAATAGGCCTGCGGGATGGATTGCAGGCCCGCATAACAAAGCAGCGCAACAAGGCTGGTCCAGTGCCAGACATCCATCGCAATCACGGTGATCCATGCATCAATTGGGTCATTGGTATAGTTGTAGTCCAGCCCCAGCGCTTCCAGCGTATGCCCCAGAAGGCCGATGTCGACCCGGCCAAAGATCTGCCAGATGGTGCCGACGACGTTGAACGGGATCAGCAGCGGCAGCGCCATTAGCACCAGAACCAGACTGGACCAGAAGCCGCGTTTGGGCATGTTCAGCGCGATGAAGATGCCCAGGGGCACCTCGATCGCCAGAATGATCGCCGAAAACAGCGCCTGCCGCCCCAGTGCGCCGTGCAGGCGCGAGGAATGCACCATCTCGTCGAACCATTCCAGCCCGGCCCAGAAGAACTCGTTGTTGCCGAATGTGTCGTTGAAGGCATAGTTCACCACGGTCATCAGCGGGATCACCGCCGAAAAGGCGACCAGCACCAGCACCGGCAGCACCAGAAACCACGCCCGGTTGTTGGTGGTCTTTTCCATCAGGCAGCCTTCTCTTGCGGGGCGACGCGCCAGTCACCGACATAGACATTGATCCGCCGGGCGTCGAAGCCGACATGGGACAGCCCGTCGATGGGCAGGCCCTCGGGGGCGACGATGTTCAGGGGCGCGCCCTGGAATTCGGCGCGGATCAGGCGGTGGCGGCCGACATCCTCGATCCGGCGGATGGTGACGGGCAGACCGCCCCGGTCGGTCAGGAACAGATGCTCGGGACGGATGCCGATGGCGCCCGTGGCCGGGGCGTAATGGCCCGAGAGCGACAGCGTGGCACCGCCCGCCAGCCGCGCGCTGCTGCCCGCGATTTCGGCCGGCAGGAAGTTCATGCCCGGAGAGCCGATGAAATAGCCCACGAACCGATGGGCGGGGCGTTCGAACAGCTCCTGCGGCGTGCCGATCTGGACCACGCGGCCGTCATGCATCACCACCACCTGCTGGGCAAAGGTCAGCGCCTCGGTCTGGTCATGGGTGACATAGATCATCGTATGGCCGAACTCGCGGTGCAGGCGCTTCAGCTGGGTGCGCAATTCCCATTTCATATGCGGGTCGATGACGGTCAGCGGCTCGTCGAACAGAATTGCGTTCACGTCCTCGCGCACCATGCCGCGGCCAAGGCTGATCTTTTGCTTGGCATCCGCCGTCAGCCCCTGCGCGCGGCGGTCCAGCGCCGCCTCCATGCCGATGATGCGGGCGATCTCTTGCACGCGCGCCTTGATATAGGCAGCGTCCCGGCCCCGGTTCTGCAGCGGAAAGGCAAGGTTCTGGCGCACGGTCATGGTGTCATAGACCACCGGGAACTGGAACACCTGCGCGATGTTGCGCTCGGCGGTGGCGGCATCGGTCACGTCGCGGTCGTTGAACAGCACCCGCCCCTGACTGGGGCGCAACAGCCCCGAGATGATGTTCAGAAGCGTCGTCTTGCCACAGCCCGAGGCGCCTAGCAGCGCATAGGCGCTGCCGTCCTGCCAGACGTGGTTCAGTTCCTTCAGCGCGAAATCCTGTTCGCCGGCGGGGTGGGGCAGGTAGCTGTGGGCAAGGTTTTGCAAGGTGATGCGGGCCATGTCAGGCGGCCTCCGCCGGGGCGGGGGGAACGGCCAGCCGGCCATCCTCGGCAAAAAGATAAAGCTGCGCGGGGTCCAGCCAGACCGTGATCCCGGCGCCTGGCTCCAGCCGGTGCACACCCTCGATCAGCCCGACCCAGGGCGCGCCGTCATGCGCGACATGGATATAGGTCTCCGAGCCGGTGATCTCGGTCCCGATCACGCGGGCGGCAAAGGGCAGGGCGCCCGGCGCGCCGGGCCGCAGGCCCAGATGATGGGCGCGAAAGCCGGCCAGATAGCGGCCATCGGGCAGGGCCGCCAGCGCCGCCGGGGCGGCAATCTCGGGAGCGGCGCCATAGCGCAGCCGGCCACCCTGCTTGACCACCGGCAGAAAGCTCATCGGCGGGTCACTGAACACGCGGGCGGTGATGGCGTCTTGCGGCTGGCGGAACACCTGCGGCGTGGGCCCGAATTGCGTCACGCGGCCCTGCCACAGCGTTGCGGTCTGCCCGCCCAGCAGCAGCGCCTCTTCGGGTTCGGTGGTGGCATAGACAAAGATCGCGCCCGAGGCCTCGAAGATGCGCGGGATCTCGACGCGCAATTCCTCGCGCAGCTTGTAGTCCAGATTGGCCAGCGGCTCGTCCAGCAGGACCAGCCCCGCGTCCTTGGCCAGGGCGCGGGCCAGCGCGCAACGTTGTTGCTGGCCGCCCGACAGTTCCAGCGGCTTGCGTTGCAGCATCGGCGTCAGGCGCAGCATCTCGGCGGTGGCGCGGACGCGGGCGTCGATCTCGGCCCGGGGGCGGCGCCGGATGCGCAGGGGCGAGGCGATGTTTTCATAGACCGTCAGGCCGGGGTAGTTGATGAATTGCTGATAGACCATGGCCACGCCGCGATCCTGCACGCGCTGGCCGGTGACATCGCGCCCTTGCCACAGCACGCGCCCGGTCGTCGGCTGGTCCAGCCCGGCCATGATCCGCATCAGCGAGGTCTTGCCCGCCAGCGTCGGCCCCAGCAGCACGTTCATCGTGCCCTTTTGCAATGTCAGGCTGGTGGGGTGGATATGGACCCGCCCCCCGACCAGCCGCGACACGCCTTGCAGTTCCAGCGTCATCTTTCCTCCCTCTCCGGTTGCCGCCGCGCCCTCCCCGGCGCGGACGGGCCGGCCCCCGTCATGTCGTCGCGGCCATGCTCCGTTCCGGTTGCAGATGGCGGTCCACCGCAGCGCGCTGGTCCGGCGTCAGATGCAGGCCCAGCTTGGTGCGCCGCCACAGGATATCCTCGGCGGTGCAGGCGAATTCACGGGCGCGGAACCAGTCCAGCTCGGCCTCGGTCAGGCCGGCGCCGAAGTCGCGGCCCAGATCCTGCCAGCTCTGGGCATTGCCCAGCACGGCAAAGGTTTCGGTGCCATGGGTGCGCATCAGGCGCAGCGCCACGCGCGGCGACAGGAACGGATAGCGCGCCTGAATGCGCGCCAGCAGCGCCTCGACCCCGTCGACCGGGAAATCACCGCCGGGCAGGGCGACGCCCGCCGTCCATGCCCCGCCCGCCTGCGGAAAGAATGGCGCGAGCTTAGCCAGCGCCCCCTCGGCCAGCCGGCGATAGGTGGTGATCTTGCCGCCAAAGACATTCAGCAGCGGCGCCCCCCCGGCATCGAGGCTAAGGACGTAGTCCCGCGTCGCCGCCGTCGCCGATTTGGCACCGTCATTGTAAAGCGGCCGCACCCCGGAATAGGTCCAGACCACCTGATCGGGCGTCACTGGCTTGGCGAAATAGGCGCTGGCAAACTGGCACAGGTAGTCGCGTTCGGCATCGGTGCATTTCACCTCGCCCGGCGGGCCCTGATGGTCCATGTCGGTGGTGCCGATCAGGGTGAAATCCTGCTCATAGGGGATGGCAAAGATGATGCGGCCATCGGTGCCCTGAAAGAAATAGCAGCGGTCGTGGTCGTAAAGTTTCGGCACCACGATATGGCTGCCGCGCACCAGCCGCACGCCTTCGCTGGTCGCGATATGGGCGACGTTGCGGATCACATCCTCGACCCACGGCCCGCCGGCATTGACGAGCGCGCGGGCGCGATGCGCGCGCCGGCCCTCGGGGCCTTCGGTGGTGACATGCCACAGATCGCCCGCCCGCTCGGCATGGGTGACGCGGGTGCGCGTCAGGATGGTCGCGCCGCGCGCTTGCGCATCGCGCGCGTTCAGCACCACCAGCCGCGCGTCCTGCACCCAGCAGTCGGAATATTCCCAGCCCAGCGTAAAGGGCTTCAGCGGGCGGCCCAGCGGATCGCGCGACAGGTCCAGCCGGCGCGTGCCGGGCAGGATCTTGCGCCCGCCCAGATGGTCGTAAAGAAACAGCCCCAGCCGGATCAGCCATGCCGGACGCCGGCCGCGCAGCCACGGCATTGCCAGACCCAGCAGACGCGAGGTCGGCGTGTCGCTTTCAAAGCGCATCTCGGGCGAATAGGGCAGCACGAAGCGCATGGGCCAGCTGATATGCGGCATGGCCGTCAGCAGCGTCTCGCGTTCCTCCAGCGCTTCGCGCACCAGCCGGAATTCAAAGAATTCCAGATAGCGCAGCCCGCCATGGAACAGCTTGGTCGAGGCCGAAGAGGTCGCCTGCGCCAGATCGCCCATTTCCGCCAGCGTCACCGACAGTCCGCGCCCGGCCGCGTCGCGGGCGATGCCGCAGCCATTGATGCCGCCGCCGATGACGAACAGGTCGGTCGTTGCTGAAGACATGCCGCGCCTCACTCGCATCCGCTGTCACCAGCAATAACGCTTTCGCGATCCCGGTCAACGCCGATTTTCGTTTTTAATGTAAATAGAATGTAAACGAACATGCGACATGGCAAGCCGCGCATCGGATCGGGTCAAGCCCGCGCTCAGGGCCAATCGGCGAAGGATGTCAGCGAACCGGTGACCGCCTCGGCGCGGCGGCGCACCGTCTCGCGGTATTGGCGTGGCGACAACTGGCTGTGGCGCTTGAAGAAATGGCTGAATTCGGTGCTTTCGGCAAAGCCGAGCGCATGGGCGATCTCGGCGATGGATTTGCCCGAGCGTTCCAGCCATGTCGTCGCCTCGCGCATCATCCGAAGATGGACCAGTTCCAGAGGGCTGCGTTGCAGGTTGCGCTGGCAGATCCGGCGCAGGCGGCTTTCGGTGATGCCCAGCAACAGCGCATAATCGGCGATCCGCTTGTGGCTGCGGAAATGCACCTCGACGGTGCGGCGAAAGCCTTCGAGGATGTGCAGCTCGCTGCCATGGCCGGGGGCCGAGACCTCGACGCGGCTTTCGCGCCAGACCGACAGCAGGATCAGGCGCATATAGGCCACGACGGCAAGCTGGCCCCCCTCGGCGCCGCGCGCAAGCTCGGCCAGAATGGCCCGGGCCAGCATGTCGGGGTCGGGCACCGTTTGCGGGTGAAAGTCGCGGGCGATGATCTGGTGCAGGCCCAGCGGCGCCAGCAGGCTGGATTCCGGCCCCGCGCCGATGGCATTGGCCAGAGCCATCGGCGACAGGCCCAGAAGCCAGCCGCTGGTGCCCGCCCCCAAGGTCAGCGTCATCGCGGACGAGGCAGGCAGGATCACCCCGGCAGGGCTGTCGACCTCGGCCGTGCCCGAGGCCATTTCGATGGCGGCCTGGCCGGCGTCCAGCAGCAGGACATGGGTGAACATCTCATACTGGCCGCGGCAGGGACGCAGCACCTGGGGACGCAGGGTGGCAGGCAGCGCCTCGACGCGCACCTGTTTGGCAAGATCGTCAGCGCCGACCGGCTTTGCCATTCATTCGACCGAAAATCACAAGAATCCGCCTGAAAATGACATTCCGAAGTAAAATGGCAACCCCTATTTCTGGGCCAGTTCCGCTGGGGAGAGCGGAAACGGGCTGCGGATTGCCGGGGAGGGCGCGGTGCAACATCCAGACGACGGCTTATGCCCGCCCGCGGGCCGGACGGGTTCGCCAGATGGCGAAAGCGGATATTACACACGCCTGAACCCCGCCGATGGAACCGTGGCCTCGCGCGTGCCCGCGCATGGCGTCAAGGCGGCGGTGGCGGCCGTCAATGCCGCCGCCCGTGCCTTTCCCGGCTGGAGCGGCCAGCCCGCCGCCGCCCGCCGCGCCGTGCTGGACCGCGCCGCCGGTCTGATTGACGGCTATGCCCCCGAAATCGCCCGTCTGATGCGGGCCGAGATCGGTGCCACGGACGACTGGGTGCGCTTCAATCTGGATATCGCGCGTCGGCATCTGGAAACGGCGGCCGACCTGACCGAACATATCGGCGGCGGCGTTCGGCGCGATGCCGAGGGATTGCAGATGTGCTTTCGCGATCCGGTCGGGGTCTGTCTGGCCATCGCGCCCTGGAACGCGCCTTTCGTGCTGGGGATGCGGGCGGTGGCGACGGCGCTGGCCTGCGGCAATACGGTGGTGCTGAAAGCCTCCGAGAACTGCCCGGCGATGCATATGTTGATCGGGCGGGTGCTGGCCGAGGCCGGCTTCTTGCCCGAGGGCGCGCTTGGCATTGTGACCCATGCCCCCGACCTGTCCGAAGAAATCGTCACCGCGCTGATCGCCCATGATGCCGTGCGGCGGGTGAATTTCACCGGCTCGACCCGCGTTGGCCGGATTGTCGCCGAGCTGGCGGGCCGCCATCTGAAGCGTTGCTTGCTGGAACTGGGCGGAAAGGCCCCGTTCATCGTCCTGGAGGACGCCGATCTGGACGCGGCGGCGGATGCGGCTGCCTTTGGGTCGTTCTTTAATCAGGGCCAGATCTGCATGGCGACCGACCGGATCATCGTCATGGAGCAGGTGGCCGATGCCTTTGCCCAGCGTCTGGCGGCGCTGGCCCGCAATCTGCGCGCGGGCGACCCGATGCTGGGCGGCTACGCCCTGGGACCGATGGTCAGCGAGGGCGTGGCCCAGCGGATCGAGGACATGGTGGCCGATGCCGTGGCCAAGGGCGCAATGGTGCTGGCAGGCGGCGCGCGGCGCGGGCCCTATGTCGATGCGGTGGTGCTTGACCGGGTCGAGCCGGGCATGATGATCTATGCCGAGGAATGCTTTGGCCCGGTCGCCGCGATCTGCCGCGTCCAGTCCGAGGCCGAGGCGATCGGCATCGCCAATGACACCCGCTATGGGCTTTCCGGCGCGGTGTTCGGGCGCGACATCGCCCACGCTCTCGGCGTCGCGCGCCGCATCGATAGCGGCATGTGCCATGTCAATGCCCCGACGCTGAATGACCGCCCGGACATGCCGGTGGGTGGGGTCAAGGACAGCGGCTTTGGCCGCTTTGGCGGTGTCCAGATGCTGGACGAATTCACGGAAACGCGCTGGATCGACATTGCCCGGGCGCCGCGCCGCACCGGCTTTGGCCGGCCGGACAGTGGGGCCGGGATATGAGCAGCGCAGCGCAAGTGCCAGACCCGGCACAGATGCAGCGGGCGCGGACGGCCATCGCGCAGGCCCGGGCTGCCTTTCCGCTTTGGGCCGCGACCGATCCGCGCGCCCGGCGCAAGGGGTTGCTGGCGCTGGCGGATGCGCTGCGGGCGGATGCGCCCCGGTTCCAGACGCTGGCCGCGCCAGAGGCCGGCGCGGAAACGGCGGCCGATCTGCGGCGCGCGGTCGAGATATTGGAGGCCGCCGCCGGCGCCTGCACTCTGCCCGAGGGCAGCATAGCCCCGATGGATGCCGCAGGCCGGATCCAGATGCAGCTTGTGCAGCCGCGCGGTGTCTGCCTTGGGATCGTGCCGGCAGTCGCGCCGATTTCGCATACGGTGCGGGCCTTTGCCTTTGCCATCGCCTTGGGCAACACGGTCGTGATCCTGCCGTTCGAGGGATCGCGCGATGTGCACGGGCTTATCGGGCAATGCGTGGAGCGGACGGGCCTGCCGCCCGGGGTGGTCGGGGTCGTGCCGGCCGCGCCCGGCGAGGGCACGCAGCTGGCCGCCGCGCTGATCGCCGCCACGCCGGTGCGTCATGTAAGCTTTGCCGGGCCACAGCCTGCCGCGCGCCTTGTCGGCCGTCTGGCGGGCGAGAACCTCAAGCCGATGCTGCTGGAGCTGCAGGGCAGGTCCGTCCTGATCGTCCTTGACGATGCCGATCTGGAGGCGACGGCCGATGCCGTGCTGGCCGCACCAGATGCGGCACTGGGGCCGGTGATCGTGCAGGCAGCCGTGGCCGAGGCGTTGGCGGCGAACATCGCGGCGCGGGGCGGTGACGCGGGCGCGCTGTGGCTTTTGAAGGTGCCGGGAGACGGCGCCGCGCTGGCCGCCGCCCTGGACGGTGCGCCCGCGCCCGGTTGCGCGATATTCAGCCGCGACCTTGGCCGCGCCTTGTGGCTGGCCGAGGGCGTCGGGGCCGCGAATTGCACCATCAACCGCCTGCCCTTGCCCGATGGCGGGCCGGCCGCGTCCGACGGCCGCTTCTGCGGCGCATCCGGGCTTGCCGAATTCACCGAACGCCGCCGGATCGGGATCGACGCCCCGCTTTGGCCGCACCAGCCTTGAAACCTTTGCCAGACATTCTCCAGGGAGGACCAGCAGGACATGATTTCACGCCGGACATTCATTCAGGGAACGGCAGGCGCCATCGGTGCGGCGCTGGCCTTTCCCGCCCTTGCCGCCGAGCCGGGCCGCCTGCTGCGCATCGACAGCATCGAGATGCCGCGATTTGCCGCCGGCCCGGACAGGATCCGGCTGTCGGGCAATCAGCTTGACCGTTTTGCCCAACTGGGCCGCGCCCTCGGGGGCACCGGGCCCGTCACCGTCGAGACGCATCTGGACGGCGCCGGGCAGGTGCTGCTTGACGCGGCGCTGAATGCCTCGGGCCGGCGCGTCGGGCCGGCGCGTCACCGCGCCGACGGCGCCACCTTCACCATTCTGAGCTAAGGAGAGACCGATGCCCGGAAAACGATGGCCTGCCACATTGGCGGCGCTGGTCCTGACTGCGGGGATGGCCCATGCCCAGGACGCCCGGCTGGACGACAGCCGCATGTTTTCGACCGGCGAAGAGGCCTGGAACAAGGTCTGTTCGCGCTGCCACAGCGGACACGAGAATTCGGTCGGTCCGAACCTGCTGCAAGGCAGCTACGACGAGGACATCATCCGGTTCTTTGCGCGTCACGGCTCGGGGCCGATGCCCGCCTTTACCGCCGCAATGGTCGACGACACCACGCTGTCGCAGATCGCGGCCTATGTCATCGCCAATCACAAGGAGCCCGCAGAATGACCACGCGCGAGCTGGCACATGTCCCGGACGGGGTCTCGAAAGAGGATTTCCTGGCCGCGATCGCCAAATTCGAGGCCGTCGTCGGCGCAGACAACGTGCTGACCGACGAGGACCGGCTGACCCCCTATTTCAAGACCATGATGCCGGTCGCCGATGAGGAATACGCCATGTCGGCGGTCCTGCAGCCGACCAGCACCGAGCAGGTGCAGGACATCGTGCGCATCTGCAATGAGTTCCGCGTGCCGGTCTGGCCGACCTCGACCGGGCGCAATTTTGGCTATGGCACCTATGCCCAGGGCAATGCCAAGGGTCGCCGGCATCAGGTCGTCATCGACTTTCGCCACATGAATCGTATCCTTGAAGTCGATGCCGAACTGGGCACGGCGCTGCTGGAGCCGGGCGTGACCTACCAGCAGCTTGTCGACTACCTTGAAGAGCACAACATCCCGCTGTGGGTGTCCTGCCCGGCGCCCTCGGCGATTGCCTCGCCGGTCGGCAATACGCTGGATCGCGGTGTGGGCTACACGCCCTATGGCGAGCATTTCATGATGCAATGCGGCATGGAGGTGGTGCTGCCCGATGGCGAGGTGCTGCGCACCGCCATGGGCGGTGTCGAGGGCTCGAACAGCTGGCAGGTGTTCAAATGGGGGTTCGGCCCCTATCTGGACGGCATCTTCACCCAGTCGAACTATGGCATCGTGACCAAGATGGGCCTGTGGCTGATGCACAAGCCGCCGGCCTATAAACCCTTCTATATCCGCTTCAATGACGATGATGACATCGCGGCGATCGTGGACATGATGCGCCCGCTGCGGCTGGCGCAGATCATCCCGAACGCCGTGGTCTTTGCCCATGCGCTGTGGGAGGCCCCGGCGATCATCCCGCGCTCGAAATATTATGATGGCAAGGGCGCCATGCCAGTCGAGCGGATCGAGGCGATGAAGGCGGCCGAGGGCATCGGCGCCTGGAACGTCTATGCCGCGCTTTACGGCACGCCCGAGCAGATCGAGGTGAACTGGAAGATCGTCACCGATGCCGTCAAGGCGCTTGGCAAGGGCGAGATCTTTACCGCCGAGGACATGGGCGACAAGGAGCCCTTTGCCTATCGCGCCGCGCTGATGCGGGGGGGCATGTCATTGCAGGAATTCGGCCTTTACCGCTGGCGCGGCGGCGGCGGCTCGATGTGGTTTGCGCCCGTGACCGTCGCCAAGGGATCCGAGACCCGCAAGCAGACGGCGCTGGCCACCCGGATCCTGAACAAATGGGGCTTTGACTATTGCGGCGAATACATCGTCGGCATGCGCGACATGCACCATGTCATCGACCTGCTGTTTGACAAGACCGACGAAGAAGACACCAAGAACGCCCATGCCTGCATGAGCGAGCTGATCGAGACGTTCCGCAGCGAAGGCTATGCCGTCTATCGCACCAACAATGCCTTCATGGATCAGGTTGCCGATTGCTATGGCCCGGTCCAGCGCCGGATCAACCAGACCCTGAAACGGGCGCTGGACCCCAACGGGATCATCGCGCCGGGCAAGTCCGGTATCGACATCTGAGACCAGGTCTCGGCGCGGGCCCATCGCGGGGCCGCGCCGGGCGATGCCTGCCGCGGCATCGACGATCACGCATGAAAGGAACCACACCATGACCGTATCAGACGCGACCCGAGGGGCGGCGCCAGCCCCCTATGCCGGGCTCGACAAGCAGTTCATCGCCGGCAGCTGGCGCGACGGCGCCTCGGCGCGCGATCTTGACGACCGCGACCCCTATACCGGCGAGACCCTGCTGAACATCCGGCTGGCCAGCCGCGAGGATGTCGACGCGGCCTATCGCGCCGCCGCCGAGGCGCAGATCGCCTGGGCCGCCACCGCCCCGGCCGAACGCGCCCGCATCATCCAGCGCGCCGTCGCGGTGATGGAGGCGCGCGCCGATGAAATCCGTGGCTGGATCACCCGCGAATCCGGCTCGACCCAGGTCAAGGCCGCGTTCGAGCTGGGCGCCGCGCAGGCGATCACGGCCGAGGCCGCGACATTCCCGACGCGGGCGCATGGCCAGATTCTGGCAACCTCGACCCCGGGCGAGGAAAGCCGCGTCTATCGCGCGCCGCTGGGCGTGATCAGCGTGATCAGCCCATGGAACTTTCCGCTGAACCTGTCGATGCGCTCGGTCGCGCCGGCGCTGGCTTTGGGCAATGCCGTGGTGCTGAAACCGGCCTCGGACACGCCGGTGACGGGCGGCACGCTGTTGGGCAAGATCCTGGAAGAAGCCGGGCTGCCGCCGGGTCTTTTGAACGTGATCGTCGGCTCGGGCTCGGAAATCGGCGACTATTTCGTCGAGCATCCGACGCCCAGTCTGGTGTCCTTTACCGGCTCGACCGATGTCGGCCGCCGGGTCGGGGCGATCGCCGCCGGCGGGCGCTGGATCAAGCGCGTCGCGCTTGAGCTGGGGGGCAATGCCCCGATCGTGGTGTTGGCCGATGCCGACCCCGAGGCTGCGGCCCGCGCCGCCGTTTTTGGCCGCTTTCTGCATCAGGGCCAGATCTGCATGTCCACGAACCGCGCCATCGTCGATGCCGGGATCTACGACGCCTTTGTCGAGGCGGTTGCCCGGCGGGTGTCCGGCCTGACCAGTGGCAACCCGGCCGATCCCGCGACCAATGTGGGCCCGATCATCAACGCGCAGCAGCTGGCCGGCATCCAGCACAAGATCGAGGCCGCCAAAGCCGCCGGCGCGCGTCTGGTCGCGGGCGGCGAGGCGCAGGGCAATGTGCTGCCGCCGCATGTCTTTGCCGATGTCGATCCCGAATGGGAAATCGCGGCGGATGAGACCTTTGGCCCCGTCCTGCCGATCATCAAGGCCCGTGATGAGGCACATGCGCTGGAACTGGCCAATGCCACCGAATACGGCCTGTCATGCGCCGTCATCTCGGGCAATCCCGAACGGGGGGTGCGGTTCGCGCGCGGCATCCGCGCCGGCATGGCCCATGTCAACAGCATCAGCGTCGATGATCATGCCCATGCCCCGTTTGGCGGCGAAAAGAACTCGGGCCTTGGGCGGTTCAACGGCGAATGGGTGATGGAGGAATTCACCCGCACGCAATGGATCACCACCCGCGACGAGGTCCCGGTCTTTCCGTTCTGAGCCGGGTTTGATAGGCGCGCGGGCCGGGGTCGCTGACCTCGGCCCGTTTGGGGCTGCGGGCGCGAGGCGCTCAGCCGCCGCGCAGCGCCAGGGCCAGCCGCCGCGCCAGCAGGTCCAGCAGATAGCCGATGACGCCGATCACCAGCACCACGGCGACCAGTTCGCCATAGGCCAGCCGGTCGCGGGTATCGAGGATGAAATAGCCCAGACCCGCCTGCACGCCCAGCATCTCGCAGGGGACAAGGACGATCCAGCTGATGCCGATGGCCAGCCGCAGCCCGGTCAGGATCTGGCCCAGCACGCCCGGCAGGATCACCCGCACCAGCGTTTCCCGGCCGGTGGCGGCAAGGCTTTTCGACAAGAGCAGCCATTGCGGGTTCAGCTGCCTGACGCCGGCGGCGGTGTTCAGCAGGATCGGCCACAGCGCCGCAAAGGCCAGCAGAAAGATGATCGTAAGCGCGACGACGAGGCCCTATGCAGCGAGGCTTGACGCTTGGTCGTAGCACCAGGGCATGAGGTCCTCGATGCGGGATCTGGGGTGTCCGTCGAGGATGGCCCGGAGGGTATCGGCGAGGTAGT
>NZ_WMIF01000017.1 GCF_009711185.1 Paracoccus limosus | reverse complement strand
CTTCCCAGGTACTTCCCGGTCCGTCCGTCCCGTCCGACGCTGCCGCCGTTTCGGTGAGGCGGTATCTAGGCCCCACAAACCAAACCCGCAAGTGAAAAAATGAAGGGAGACATGAAATTTGTCGCAACCCATTGGGAATACGACATTCTTTTGACAGTCACCGCCTACGCCGGGCGGTCAGTGGCGCAGGCTGGTCGTGGCTTTCGGCGGGCCCAAACGCGGAAAACCCGGCAAACGCTGGGCCAACAGCAGCAGAATCGCCGCAAGAATCGTCAGCGGCCATGATTCCCACAGCTTCAGCGCCCAGAGCCAATGCAGTGCCGCCAGAATCGCGGCGGGATAGGCCAGCCGGTGCAGCCGACGCCAGTTCGGCCCCAACCTGCGGATCGAAGCGCGGTTCGATGTCACCGCCAAGGCCAGCAACATGCAGAACGCCACCATGCCAAAGATCAGATAAGGGCGCTTGACCACGTCCCCCAGCATTTGCGCCCAGCGAAAGCTCATGTCGAAGACAACCCATGACGCCAGATGGCAGGCGGCATAGGTAAAGCAGATCAGCCCCAGCGCTTGACGAAACCGCATCAGGTTCACCCGTGTCAGCCGCAAGAGCGGCGTAACAGCCAGCGTGGCCATCAGCATATAGATCGCGGTGCGGCCCAGCCGATGCTCGATGTCGCGGATCGGATCGACGCGCAGATGTCCCTGCATGCCATCCCAGACCAGCAGCGCCAGCGGTATCAGGCCCGCCAGCCAGACCGCCCAGACCGGCACATGTCGCAGCCCGCGGTTCAGAGCCTGCAGCATCAATAATTCCTGCGCAGGTCCATGCCGGCATAAAGACCGGCCACCTGCTCGCCATAGCCATTGAACATCAGCGTCTCTTGCCGGCCGCCGAACAAGCCGGCCCCGATCCGGCGTTCGGTCGCCTGACTCCAGCGCGGATGGTCCACCTGCGGGTTCACATTGGCGTAAAACCCGTATTCGCTGGGTTGCAGCTCTTGCCAGCTGGTGGCGGGCTGCTTGTCGGTCAGGGTGATCGACACGATCGACTTGACGGATTTGAAGCCATATTTCCACGGCACCACCAGCCGGATCGGCGCGCCGTTCTGATTGGGCAGCGCCTTGCCGTAAAGCCCGGTGGCAAGAATGGTCAGCGAATGCATCGCCTCGTCCAGCCGCAGCCCCTCGCGATAGGGCCAGTCGATGATGGCGCTGCGCTGGCCCGGCATCTGCTTGGGATCCAGCAAGGTCTGGAAGGCGACGTATTTCGCACCCGGCTGCACGCCCGCCTTGTTCAGCACCGAGGCCAGCGGCACCCCCAGCCAGGGAATCACCATCGACCATGCCTCGACACAGCGCAGGCGATAGATGCGTTCCTCCAATGCGGCATCAGGGGCCAGATCCTCGACGCCGTAACTGCCCGGCTTGTCGACGAGCCCGCCGACCTTGATCGACCAAGGCGCGGTCTTCAGACTGCCGGCATATTCCGCCGGATCGGTCTTGCCGGTGCCGAATTCGTAGAAATTGTTGTAATTGGTGATGTCTTCGAAGCTGTTCGGCTTTTCATCGGTCGAATAGGCCGACGCCTTGCCGCCAAGCGCGCGCGCCGGACCGGCGAGAAGCGGCGCGGCAGCCAACGCCGCGCCCATAGCCAGAACACGCCGACGGTTCAGATAGTCCCGTTCAGGCGTGACATCGGACCAGTTCAGCTTCATCGGCGTCCTCCACAGGCGTTCCGGTAGCAACACCAGCATGCACGCGACGGATCCGATCTCTAAGGAACTTTTGCGTGTTCAGGTGATGACGTCCGGAGCATTGCGGCCGGTGAACTCGCGGATCAGCGCGATTTCCTCGGCGGCGGCGATGACCGGGGCCAGCGCCTCGTCGACCGGCAGGTCGTGGCGGCTGGCGTCGGGCTCGAACCGCTCCAGATAGACGCGCAGGGTCGCGCCCTCTGTACCGGTGCCCGACAGGCGCATGACCACGCGCGAGCCATCGGTGAACGAGATGCGGATGCCCTGATTGCGCGAGACCGAGCCATCGACCGGGTCGTGATAGGCAAAGTCATCGGCGCTGGCGACCGTCATGCCCTGAAACTGCTGCCCCGGCAGGTCGGGGGTGATGTCGCGCAGCCGCTGAACCAGCGCATTGGCGCGTTCGACCGGCACAGCCTCGTAATCGTGGCGCGAGTAATAGTTGCGGCCAAACTCGCTCCAATGCGCGGCCATGATCTGGCTGACCGGCTCGATGCGGCGGGCAAGAATGTTCAGCCACAGCAGCACCGCCCACAGCCCGTCCTTTTCCCGGACGTGATCCGAGCCGGTGCCGGCGCTTTCCTCGCCGCAGATGGTGACGCGGCCGGCGTCCAGCAGGTTGCCAAAGAACTTCCAGCCGGTGGGCGTCTCGTGGATCTCGATGCCCAGCTTTTCGGCCACGCGGTCGGCGGCGCGGCTGGTCGGCATCGAACGCGCGATGCCCGACAGGCCCTTGGCATAGGCCGGCGCCAACGTGGCATTTGCCGCCAGAACCGCAAGGCTGTCCGAGGGCGTCACATAGATGCCGCGGCCCACGATCATGTTGCGGTCGCCGTCGCCATCCGAGGCGGCGCCGAAATCGGGCGCATCCTTGGCGAACATCTCGTCCATCAGCGCCTTGGCCCAGACCGGGTTCGGATCTGGATGGCCGCCGCCGAAGTCGGGCGAGGGCGTGCCATTGACCACCGTGCCTTCGGGTGCGCCAAGGATGCCTTCAAGGATCGCCTTGGCATAGGGCCCGGTCACGGCATGCATCGCGTCAAAGCGCATGGTAAAGCCGCCGGTGAACAGGTTGCGGATGGCGTCGAAATCGAACAGCTCACCCATCAGCTTGGCATAGTCAGCGACGGGATCGACGATCTCGACCACCGTCTCGGCCAACCGCGTCTCGCCCAGACGCGACAGATCCAGATCCTCGGTTTCAAGGATGCGGTATTCGCGCAGGTCCTGCGTGCGGGCATAGATCTGGTCGGTGACCGATTCCGGCGCCGGGCCGCCATTGGCACCATTGTATTTCATGCCGAAATCTTCGTCGATGCCGCCGGGGTTGTGGCTGGCCGACAGGATGACGCCGCCATCGGCGCCACGCTTGCGGATCAGGTTCGAGGCCGCCGGGGTCGACAGCAGCCCGCCCTGCCCGACGATCACCCGCGCCGCGCCACCGGCGGCGGCCATGCGCAGGATCACCTGCACGGCGCGATCGTTGAAATAGCGTCCGTCTCCACCGACGATCAGCGTCTTGCCCGCGACGCCGCCGATGGCGTCAAAGACCGACTGGGTGAAGTTTTCCAGATAATGCGGCCCCATGAAGATCTTGGTCTTCTTGCGCAGGCCCGAAGTGCCGGGCTTTTGTCCGTCGATCGGCTGCGTGGGAACGGTCAGGATGCGGGTCATGTCTCGCCTCGGGTTCATGCAAGCTTTCCGCGATCATGCATGTTTCCGGGCGGCTTACCATGGCAAGCGTGACAGCCCGGTAAAGACCTGCCGAATGAAAAGGGGCGGCCGCCGCGCGACCGCCCCCCGATTGTCCTGCACGTGCTTAGTGCAGCGGCGCACGCGGGCCGCGTTCGCCCGCCTCGCCCAGATGCACACCCGTTACCCGGTCGCCGACGATCAGCCCCTCAGGTCCGGCGCTGACATGCACGGTCTGGCCGTCCAGCACCTCGCCGCCCAGAATCATCTCGGCCAGCGGGTTTTGCAGACTGCGCTGGATCACCCGTTTCAACGGCCGCGCGCCGAACACCGGGTCATAGCCTTCGTCAGCCAGCCATTTCATCGCGGCATCGTCCAGATCCAGATGGATCTTGCGCTGCGCCAGCCGGTTTTCCAGACCCCAGAGCTGGATCTTGACGATCCCATCCATGTTGTCGCGCGTCAGCCGGTGGAAGATGATGATTTCATCCAGTCGGTTCAGGAACTCGGGGCGGAAATGCGCCCGCACCGCGTCCATCACCTGACCGCGCGCCTGACTGCTGTCGGCCCCGTCAGGCAGTGCCGACAGCGCCTGCGCCCCAAGGTTCGAGGTCAGGATGATCAGCGTCTGCTTGAAGTCCACCGTTCGGCCCTGACCATCGGTCAGTTGCCCGTCGTCCAGCACCTGTAACAGCACGTTGAAGACGTCCGGGTGCGCCTTTTCGACCTCATCGAACAGGATCACCTGATAGGGGCGCCGCCGCACGGCCTCGGTCAGCACACCGCCTTCGTCATAGCCGACATAGCCCGGAGGCGCGCCGATCAGCCGCGAGACAGAGTGTTTCTCCATGAACTCGGACATGTCGATGCGCACCATCGCGCCGTCATCGTCGAACATGTATTCGGCGATGGCCTTGGTCAGCTCGGTCTTGCCGACGCCGGTCGGGCCAAGGAACAGGAAGCTGCCCAAGGGCCGCTTTTCGTCGTTCAGCCCGGCGCGGGCGCGGCGGACGGCATTGGCCACGGCGGTCACGGCCTCGGATTGGCCGATGACGCGTTTGCCCAGCACCTCTTCCATCTTCAGCAGCTTCTCGCGCTCGCCCTCCAGCATCTTGCTGGTGGGGATGCCGGTCCAGCGCTCGACCACCTCGGCGATCTGCTCGGGGCGCACGGCTTCCTCGACCATGGGGCCATCATCGGTGCCCTCGGATTCAGCCAGCTTTTTCTCCAGCCCCGGGATGATGCCGTAAGACAGCTCACCCGCACGGGCCAGATTGCCCTCGCGCTTGGCCTGATCCAGCTCGGCACGGGCCTTGTCGAGTTGCTCTTTCAGGTTACGCGAGCCTTCCAGCTTGTCGCGTTCGGCCTGCCAGCGCGCGGTCATCGTGGCCGAGCGTTCCTGCAGTTCCGAAAGCTGCTTTTCCAGCTTTTCCAGCCGGTCCTTGCTGGCGGCGTCGTCCTCTTTCTTCAGCGCCTCGGCCTCGATCTGCATTTGCAGAATCTGGCGATCCAGTTGGTCCAGCTCTTCGGGCTTGCTGTCCACTTCCATGCGCAGGCGGCTTGCGGCCTCATCGACCAGGTCGATGGCCTTGTCGGGCAGGAAACGGTCGGTGATGTAGCGGTGCGACAAGGTCGCAGCCGCCACCAGCGCGGCGTCGCTGATGCGGACGCCGTGGTGCAGCTCGTATTTTTCCTTGATGCCGCGCAGGATGCTGATCGTGTCCTCGACGGTCGGTTCCTCAACCATGACCGGCTGGAACCGCCGGGCCAAGGCCGCGTCCTTTTCGATATACTTGCGGTATTCGTCCAGCGTGGTGGCGCCGACGCAATGCAACTCGCCCCGCGCCAGCGCAGGCTTGATCAGGTTCGCGGCATCCATGGCGCCATCGGTCTTGCCGGCACCGACCAGCACATGCAGCTCGTCGATGAACAGGATCACCTCGCCGGCAGCATTCTCGATTTCCTTCAGGATCGATTTCAGCCGTTCCTCGAATTCACCGCGATATTTCGCGCCAGCGATCAGCGCGCCCATGTCCAGCGCCCAAAGCTGCTTGTTGCGCAGGCTTTCCGGCACGTCGCCATCGATGATGCGCAGCGCCAAGCCCTCGGCAATCGCGGTTTTACCGACGCCGGGTTCCCCGATCAGCACCGGGTTGTTCTTGGTGCGCCGGCTCAGCACCTGCATGGCACGGCGGATTTCTTCGTCCCGGCCGATGATCGGGTCGATCTTGCCGTCAGCCGCCGCCTCGGTCAGGTTGCGGGCGTATTTCGACAGAGCCTCATAGCTGTCCTCGGCGCTGGCGCTGTCGGCGGTGCGGCCCTTGCGGATGTCGTTGATCGCGGCGTTCAGCGCCTGCGCGGTCACCTTGCCCGCCGACAGGGCGTCGCGCGCATTGGTATTGACCACGGCCAAAGCCGTCAGGATGCGCTCGGCGGGAACGAAACTGTCCCCGGCCTTCTTGGCCAGCTTTTCGGCCTCGTCCAGCACGCGAACCATGCTGGGATCGACATAGACCTGCCCCTGCCCGCCGCTGACCTTGGGCTGCTTGGCCACCGCCATGTCCACCGCCTGACGCACGGCCTGCGCATCGCCCCCGGCGCGCGCGATCAGATTGCTGGCAAAGCCCTGGTCGTCATCCATCAGCGCCTTCAGCAGATGCTCGGGCATCACGCGCTGGTTTTCCTCGCGGATCGCAATGGTCTGCGCGGCTTGCAGAAAACCGCGCGAGCGTTCCGTGAATTTTTCCATATCCATATGAAAATCCTTTCCTAAGCCCCCGCTGTGGACCGCCCGCTTTGGCACGGTCCGGTTCGGGTCCTGCCAGTCAGATGGGCAGGGATAAACGGGGTTTCAAGAGACCGGGTTCCCGCCTATAACCGCGCCGTTTGTCGCAGGGATAGGTGAAGCATGGATGACCGTCTGATCGTGGCGCTGGATGTGCCGAACGCGCTGGCCGGGCTGGAACTGGCCGAAAAGATCGGCGACGCCGCCAGCTTCTACAAGATCGGGCTGGGCATGCTGACCGGGGGCGGACTGGCCTTGGCCAATGAGCTGAAACAGGAACATGGCAAGCGCATTTTCCTCGACATGAAATTCTTCGACATCGGCGCTACGGTCGAGGCGGCGGTGCGTGGCATCGCGCAATATGATCTGGATTTCCTGACCGTGCATGGCGATCCCCATGTGGTTAGCGCCGCGAAACAGGGCGCGGCAGGGTCGAACCTGAAGATCCTTGCGGTCACGATCCTGACCTCGCTGGACCGGGCCGATCTGGACGCCGGGCTGATCGTGCCGGGCGACGTGGCCGAGATCGTGCAGACCCGCGCCGCCCGCGCGCTGGAGGCCGGGGCCGATGGCGTCATCGCCAGCCCGCGCGAAGCCGCCCTGATCCGCTCCCTGCCGCAATCACAGGGCCGGCTGATCGTCACCCCCGGCGTGCGCCCTGCAGGCAGCGACGCGGGCGACCAGAAACGGATCGAGACCCCGGCCACCGCCATCGCCAATGGCGCCGACCATATCGTGGTGGGCCGCCCGATCTGGCAGGCGGCCGATCCGCGCGCCGCAGCCCTTGCCATCCGGGCCGAGCTGGGCTGACATCGCCCCGCCTCTAACCGTCCCGCATCAGCAGCGCGACCCGCTCGCGGAAATGCGGCACGGCCAGCGGATGGGCGATATAGGTGCGGACCGGCATCATCCGCCAGGACTGCCCCTCATCGCCAAAGCGGATGCGCGCGATCTCGGCCGCGGTGATCTGGCCGCGAAACAGCCAGCTTTGCCGGCCTTGGGCATGGCTGGCGGCAAAGGCGCGCCCGACCAGCCGGTCCGCAGGCAGACGCAGGCCGAATTCCTCGCGCAGTTCGCGCAGGGCGCATTGCACGGGCGTCTCGCCCGGCTCGGCGCCGCCGCCCGGCAGATCCCAATGCCCGGGCCAGGGAATCCATGAATAATCGTCGCGCAGCGCCGTCAGCAGCGCCCCGCCGCAGGTCAACAGCAGCTTGGCGCCGATGAAATCCGGCGCAAAGGCCCGCGACGGCATGGCCTATTCCGCCGCGATGGCCTGACCGCGCGCATCGGGGCGCAGCCGCGCGATCCGCGCCAGAATTGCGGCAAGCCGCCCGGCAAAGACCTCGAAATCCGGCCGCGGCTCAATCATGCGCTCGTCCATGTAAAGCGAGCGGTCCAGTTCCAGCTGCACGACATGGACGTTGCGCGTCGGCCGGCCATAGGCGGCGGTGATATAGGCCCCCGAAAATGGCGAGTTGCGGCGCAGGCGGAACCCCTCGGCGGTGACGGCCTCGGCCACGGCGGCGCTGATCCGGGGCGCGGCCGAAACGCCGTTGCGGTCGCCCAGCACAAAATCGGGGCGCGGGCGCGGCAGATGCGCCAGCGCATCGCGCGGCATCGAATGCATGTCGATCAGGATGGCGCCGCCGAACCGCTCGACCGCCTCGTCGATCAGCGCCGACAGCGCGTCGTGATAGGGATGCCACAGGTGGCGGATGCGCTGATCGGCCTCGTCCAGCGCGATCGGTCGCTCGTGAATCGCCCGGCCCTGCGACACCACGCGGGGAATCACCCCCAGCCCGGCCATGATTCGCGGATTCATCACCGGCGGGTTGGCACCCACGACCACCAAGGGGTCGATTTCGTCGGGGGCGCGGTTCAGATCGACCACGCAGCGCGGCACATTGGCGGTCAACACCACCGCGCCATGTTCCAGCGCCGGCTGGATCAGCCGGTCGACGAAAGCATCCTCGGACGAGCGCAGATTCCGGGGATCCAGCCGCGATTCGGCCAGAAACCACCGGGGATAATGCCGGCCAGAGTGCGGCGAGGCAAAGATCAGCCCCCCCAGCCACTCGGCGGGACGCTGAAGATCGAACAGGCTGTGATCGCCGAGCATTACGGGTAATCCCTGGAGACGAGGCGTGGCTGGGCAATTTGCGCCGGGCGTTGACAGTTCGACTTATAGCCGAAGTGCGCTTCAGGCCAAGACTGCAGAAAGAGGGCTTGAAACCCTCGGAAGGCCTCTATATAGAGCCGCAGACCAAGGCGATTTGGACGCGCAAGCGGACAGGGTCG
The DNA here is from genome assembly GCF_009711185.1 of Paracoccus limosus. Taxonomy (GTDB): domain Bacteria; phylum Pseudomonadota; class Alphaproteobacteria; order Rhodobacterales; family Rhodobacteraceae; genus Paracoccus; species Paracoccus limosus. The sequence continues at coordinate 82,945 of NZ_WMIF01000017.1, read as the reverse complement.
CAGGTTGGGGGCGGTTAGCTCAGCGGTAGAGCACTACGTTGACATCGTAGTGGCCACTGGTTCGATCCCAGTACCGCCCACCATTCATTTCGCGCCCCCGGGCATTGACCGGGGGTATTTGTTTTCAAGGCGCGACCTAGCGATGCGCCGCGATAGGAGAAGACCGATGAAGGTTCGCAATTCGCTCCGCTCGCTCAAGAGCCGCCACCGCGATTGCCAGATCGTGCGCCGTAAAGGCCGCATCTACATCATCAACAAGACCAACCCGCGTTTCAAAGCCCGTCAAGGCTGATCCGCGCACTTGTTGCTGCAATTAGGCGCCCGCCGCAGATCCCTGCGGCGGGCGCTTTCCATTGCCGCGCGCCCTAGAATCGCGACAGCACCAGCCCGCCGCCAACCATCAGCGCCGCAAGAATGCGCGGCAGCGAGATGTCCTTGACGGGCAGGCCAAAGGCGCCGATCCGGTCCAGCAGGATCGCGGCCAGAATCTGGCCCAGGGCCACGGCGCAGATTGCCGTAAAGGCGCCGAGTCGCGGCAGTGACCAGACCATGGCCCAGACGTAGAACGCGCCCAGAGCACCGCCCAGCCACAGGTGCCACTCGACCCCCAGCGCCCGGCCAAAGGACCGGCCCGAGCCGGTGATGAGCCCGGCGCAGGTCAGGATCACGAATCCCACCCCGAAGGAAATCGCCGCCGCGACGATCGGGCTGCCGATCTGGCGCGACAGGCCGGCATTGATCGGCGCCTGAGTCGCGATACAGGCCCCGCCCAGAGTGATCAGGATGGCCGCGATGATGGTTGGCTGCATTGCGCGCTCCGCTCGTGTCATGGCCTTAGCACATTGCGCCGCTGCGTGGCTGGGTGCAATCGGGGAGCGTGCGGTGAGGGGGCGATCCCTGCGGAGAGGCCGGACCGGGGCGCTGCCCCGGACCCCGGGATATTTTTGCACGAAAGAAATCGGGCGCCTCGCGGGAGTGGCGGGGCAAGCCCTGTTCGGGGCCCCTGTTCGCGCTCGCCAGAGCGGGCGGGGGCACCTATAGGTTTGTCTGGAACCTGCGCCCGGCCTTTGGCCATGGGCGCGAGGCGATCCGAGCCCGTGGCGGTGCGATGCGGCACCGCCCCCAACCCCGAGGATGCCATGCCCACCGTCTATGTCATGAACGGCCCGAACCTGAACCTGCTGGGCCAGCGCCAGCCCGAGATCTATGGCAGCACCACGCTGGCCGATGTGCAGCACGCCTGCGAAGAGCTGGGCAAGGAGCTGGGTTTTGACATCCGCTTTTTCCAGTCCAACCATGAGGGCGTCATCGTCGACACCATCCACGAAGCGCGCCAGCAGGCAGCCGCCATCGTCATCAATCCCGGCGCGCTGACCCATACCTCGGTCGCGATCCTTGATGCGCTGAACACTTTCGACGCGCCGGTGATCGAGGTGCATATCTCGAACATCCACAAGCGCGAGAGCTTTCGCCACCATTCCTATGTCAGCCTGCGCGCCGATGGCGTCATCGCCGGGCTGGGCACCAATGGCTATCTGATGGCGCTGCGCCATCTGGCGCCGGTGATCGGCGCAGGACGCTGAACGGGGGAAATAGCCGCGCGTCCGGCGGACGGACGCGCGGCACCCTGTCGATCCGGCGCCGTCTTACCGGCACCGGGGGAACAAAGTCCTCATGAAAACCAGTTGGTCATCAAAGGCCGCGTCGGCTGCAACGACCCGTCGGGTCGTTCGTCCGCGCAAAGCCCGCCGGATCGTCCGGCTGATCCCGTGCTACGCCAGCACCGTGAATTGGCCGTGAATTTGCGAGTGCCGGGTCAAAACCCGCGCTGGCGCAGGGCCTCGCGCAGCGCCTCGGCGCCGGTGAAATGAATGGCGTCGATGCCGACCGCACGCGCGCCCGCAACATTGGCCAAGCTGTCATCGACAAAGATGCAGCTCTCGGCCGCGAGGCCATTGCGGTCCAGAAGGCGCCGATAGATCGCGGCATCGGGCTTCAAAAGCCGCTCTTGCCCCGATACCAGCACGTCGCGGAACAGCGCCAGCCGGGGATGCAGCTCGCGCGCCGCCGGCCAGCTTTCCGCCGACCAGTTGGTCAGCGCGTAAAGCGGCACCCCCTGCGCGGCCAGATCCTCGAGGATCTCCCAACTGCCGGGCACCGTGTTTTCGATGGTGACGGGAAAGGCCGCCAGATAGCCTTCCAGCCAGCGCGCCCGGTCGCCATGCTGCGCCCGCGCCGCAGCGATCCCTTCGGCAAAGCTGCGTCCACCGTCCTGCGCGCGGTTCCAATCGTGAAAGCCGATCTCGTCCAGCCATGCCTCGGCGGCATCGCGCGTCGTAAAGACATCGGCAAAGGCCAGTGCCGGGTCCCATTCGATCAGCACATTGCCCAGGTCGAAAATAACGTTCCGCATTGGCATCCCCTTCGTCTGTGTCGTCACGCCGCCCCGGCGCAGTCCCGGCTGACCGCCGCGATGCGGCGGATGCCTTCCTCGATCTCGCTGACCCCGATCGAGCTGTAGGCCAGCCGATAGGATGCCGCGCCTGCGCCGCTCTGCCGATGGAACGGCCGGCCCGGCTCGATCAACACACCCTGGGGTCGCAATCGCGCCGCCAGAAGCTCGCTGTCTAGCCCGCCCGGCGTGCCAAGCCAAAAGCTCGACCCGCCCGAGCCGGCCTCCATCCCCAGATCCAGCCCGTGCCGGACCAGCGCCTGCGCGGTGGCGGCACGGCGTTCGGCATAGGCCGCACGCATGCGGTTCAGCTGGCGGTCGTAATGCCCCAGCGACAAGAAATAGGCCATGGTGCGCTGCACATGCCCGGGCGGATGGCGCAGCATCATGCTGCGCAAGGCCCGCGCCTCGGCCACGAAAGCCGGGTCGGCGACGATGTAACCCAGACGCAAACCGGGAAACACCGATTTGGAAAAGCTGCCGATGTAGATCACCGCGCCACTGCGATCCATCGCCTTCAATGCCGGAGAGGTGGCTCCAGCAAAGCTGATCTCGAATTCGTAGTCATCCTCGACCACGGCAAAGCCGCGCAGGGCCGCCAGCCGCAGCAATGCCTCGCGCCGGGCCCGGGGCATGGTGCGGTTGGTCGGGCATTGGTGGCTGGGCGAGGTAAAGACCACCGAAACCTGCGCCGGGATTGCGTCGCAGGGCAGGCCCTGGGCGTCGATGGGCACCGGATGCACCTGACAGTCATGCACCGACAGGATCTCGTGCAGGCCGGGATAGAAGGGCTCTTCGATGGCGCAGGCCTCGCCCCGGTTCAGCAGGATCTGGCAGATCAGCCACAGCGCATTCTGCGCGCCCATGGTCAGCAAGACCTCCTCGGGGCGGGCACGGATGCCGCGCCGGGGCAAAAGGTGGCGGATGATGAAATCGATCAGCTCGGGGTCGTCGCCGTCATACTGGTCATCGGCCAGCGCGCCCAGATCGCGGCGGCCCAGCGCCCGCACCGCGCATTCGCGCCAGGCGGCATGGTCGATCAGCCGGTCGTCAATCTGACCGTAAAGGAAAGGATAGGGATAGTCGCGCCAGTTGCGCGGCCGGTCCTTGCGCTGCGTCGCGCGGTAGCGTCCGGGCAGCTTGCCGGTCCAGTCGAAACGCGGCATCGGTGCCAGCGTCGGGGTTTCGTCCAGCGCATGGGCGCGGTCGGCGATGAAATAGCCCGAGCGGCCGCGCGCGACCAGATAATCGGCCGCGACCAGCTCGCCATAGGCCATGCTGACGGTGATGCGCCCGACGCCCAGATGCGCGGACAGCGCCCGGCTGGACGGCATCCGCTCGCCCGGGCGAAAGCGGCCTTCATGCACGGCAAGGACAATCTGCCGCCGCAGTTGCAACTGCAGCGGCAAAGGGGTGTCCCGGTCGATCAGAAAGGTCTCGGGCGGAATCTGCTTGGGGGCCTGCATCTGCGGGCCACCCCGCTCGATCATCCGAACACGCGGGTCAGCGCACCGTCGATGGCCGTGGTCAGCGCGTCGATATCGTCCGCGGTCGAGATCAGCGCCGGCGACAGGCACAGCGTGTTGTTGAAGCCGGGGATCGAGCGGTTGGTGGCGCCGATGATGACGCCCTGCGCCAGACAGTCGGCGACCACGGCCTGCACCTTCTTCTCGTCCGCCGGTTCCTTGCTGGCGCGATCCGCGACCAGTTCGGCGCCGCAGAAGAGCCCGCGTCCGCGCACATCGCCGATGATGGCATGGCGGTCCATCAGCGAGGTCAGGTTGTCCATCAGACGGTCGCCCATCGCAAGGGTGTTGGCAAGCAGCCCCTCGTCCTCGATGATGCGCATGTTCTCGATCGCCGCAGCCGGGCCCGCGGTGCAGCCACCAAAGGTCGAGATGTCGCGGAAATAGCCCAAGGGATCGCTGGGATCGTCCTTGAACATCTCGAAGACGCGTTCGGTGGTGACGGTGCAGGAAATCGCCGCATAGCCCGAGGCGACGCCCTTGGCCATCGTCACGAAATCGGGCTCGATGCCATAGTTCTGATAGCCGAACCACGTTCCGGTGCGCCCAAGGCCGCAGACCACCTCGTCGATATGCAGCAGGATGTCGTATTTGCGGCAGATTTCCTGCACGCGCTGCCAATAGCCCTCGGGGGGGGTGATGACGCCGCCGCCGGCCGTCACCGGCTCAAGGACGATGGCACCCACGGTATCGGGGCCTTCGCGCAGGATGACCTCCTCGATCGCATCCGCCGCGCGTTCGCCGTAATTCTCGACATCCCATTGCGCCCGGTATTCCAGACAATGCGGCACCCGCACGAAACCGTCGGGATAGGGGCCATATTGCATCGCCCGCTGATCCTGACCCGAGGTCGCCAGCGTGGCGATGGTGGTGCCGTGGTAGTCGCGGTCGCGGAACAGGATCTTCCATTTCTTGCCGCCATGCCGGCGCGCGGCGATCTGGCGGACCATCTTGTAGACCTTTTCATTCGCCTCGGAGCCCGAGTTCGAATAATAGACCCGGCTCATGCCCGGCATCTTTTCGATCAGTTTCTGCGCAAAGACCGCGCCCGGCACGGTGCCGGCGGCGCCCGCGTAGTAGTTCAGCTTGATCAGCTGGTCGCGCACGGCATTGGCGATGCTTTCGCGGCCATAGCCCACGTTCACCGTCCAGACCCCGCCCGAGACGCCGTCCAGAAACTCGCGCCCGGTGGCATCCCACAGCCGCATCCCCTTGCCTTCGACAAAGACGCGCGGGTCGATGGTCTCATATTGCTTGTGCTGGCTCAGGTGGTGCCAGACATGGGCTTTGTCCGCTGCGATGACCGGGCTCAGGTCGTTCATGATGCGCCTCTGACAGATGAAGGGAAAAAGTTGACCGGCCAAGCTTACGCGGCAGCCTTGCGCGACAACAGATCCAGTTTGATCACTTCTATGATTCCAGATGCGGTTCTGGACAGGGCCGCGCGCGGCAGTCTATCGAATGGGCAAAAGGGGGAAACGCATGTCCAATCAGGGCCGCAAGCTGGAACAGGCCGCCCGCGCCGCCTGGCTTGCCCATGTCGCGGGCAAGACCCAGGACGAGATCGCCGGCATCATGGGCGTGTCGCGCCAGACCGCGCAGCGGCTGGTGGCGCAGGCCATGGCCGAGGGGCTGGTCAAGATCCGCATCGATCACCCCTTTGCCGAATGCATGGAGCTGGCCGCCGCGCTGCGGGCGCGCTGGAACCTGCGCTTTTGCCGGATCGCCCCGGCCGATGCGCCTGAAACCGGCGTGCCCCATCACGTCGCGGCCACCATGGAGGACTGGCTGCGCCGCCCCGAGCCGCTGACGCTGGCCATCGGCACCGGCCGCACGCTGCGCGCCTCGGTCGGGCAATTGCCGCATATCGACTGCCCGCAGCATCGCATCGTCTCGCTGACCGGGAACATCGCAACCGACGGCTCGACCGCATATTACAACGTGCTGTTTTCGCTGTCGGAACATGTCAGCGCCCGCAGCTTCCCGCTGCCGCTGACGGTGATCCTGCCCACGGTCGAAGAGCGGCTGGCAATAACCGGCCAGCCCGGCATCCGCCGCGTCATCCAGATGTCGGCTGCGGCGCAGATCGCCTTTGTGGGCCTGGGCGCGCTGGACGACCGCGCGCCGCTGATGCTGGACGGGTTCGTGACCCGCGCCGATCTGGATGCCCTGATCGCCGCCGGCGCCGTGGGCGAGATCACCGGCTGGGCCTATGACGGCGATGGCCGGCTGATCGAGGGGCTGTCGAACGACCGCGTCGCCTCGGCGCCGATCCCGTCGCGCGACAGCACGCTGGTCATCGGCACCGCCGCCGGCGCCGGCAAGATCCCGGCGCTGCGCGGCGCGCTCAGCGGCGGGCTGATCAACGGGCTGATCACCGATCTGACCACCGGGCAGGCGCTGCTTTAGCCCCGGCTCGCAGGGTAAAGCGCGCGAAACCGGGCGTGAGTTTCGGCGAATGCCGGCACCAATGCGGGATCGGGGCGGATCTCGGCCGCGATCTTTGGCATCGTGCAGACCTCGGCGGCGGAGGCCCCCGTCTCGGCCATCAGCCCCAGCCGCGCCGCGCCAAAGGCCGCACCGAAATCGCCGCCGACCGGCAGCAGCACCGGCAGATCCAGCGTCGTCGCGATCAGCCGCAGCCAGTAATCCGACCGCGCCCCGCCGCCAAGCGCCAGCAGCGCGCCCAGATCCGCCCCCGCCGCGCGCAGGGCGGTCAGGTTGTCGGCCAGCGCAAAGGTCACCCCTTCCAGCACGGCGCGGGTAAGGGCGGCGCGATCGGTGCTGGGCGTCAGACCGGCGAACAGACCACGCGCAAGCGCATCGTTATGCGGCGTCCGCTCGCCCGACAGATAGGGCAGAAACATCGCGCTGCCCGGCGCCTGCAGATCGCCCAAAGTGGCGGTCAGCTCGGCCGGTTTCGCCTGCAGGATGCCCGCCAGCCATTCCAGTGCCGCCGAGGCCGACAGGATCACCCCCATCTGATGCCATGTCTGCGGCAGCGCGTGGCAAAACGCATGCACCGCGGTTTCGGGTGCCGGCAGGAACCGGTCCGAGGCGGCAAAGACCACGCCCGAGGTGCCCAGACTGACAAAGCCCTGCCCCGCCGCCACCGTGCCCGCCCCGATGGCGGTCGCGGCATTGTCGCCCGCACCGCCCGCAACCACGACCGGGGCGGCAATGCCCCAGCGTTGCGCCAGTTCGCGGCGCAGCTGCCCCGAGGGGGCGCTGCCCTCGACCAGTGCCGGCATCTGGTCGCGGCGCATGCCGCTGGCCGCCAGCAGCGTGGGCGACCAGTCGCGCGCCGCCACATCCAGCCAGCTGGTGCCCGAGGCGTCCGACATCTCGCCCACACGCTCGCCCGTCAGCCACAGCCGCAGGTAGTCCTTGGGCAGCAGGACCGTGGCAACACGGTCGAACAGATCGGGCTCGTGCCGCGCCATCCAGACCAGCTTGGGCGCGGTGAAACCCGGAAAGACGATATTGCCCGACAGCCGGCGCATGTCGGCCATGGCGTCCAGCTCTGCCGCCTCCAGATGGGCGCGGGTGTCGTTCCACAGAATCGCCGGGCGCAGCACCTCGCCCGCGCGGTCCAGAGCCACCGCGCCGTGCATCTGACCCGACAGCCCTATGCCGCGCAGCGCCGACAGATCATGGCTGCGGGCCAGTGCCGCCATAGCCGCCTCGGTGGCGGCAATCCAGTCGGCCGGATGCTGCTCGGACCACATCGGCTGCGGCCGCTGCACGCTCAGCGGCGCGGTTTCCGAAGCCAGCACCCGCTGGCGTTCGTCGATCAGCACCGCCTTGACGCCGGACGTGCCCAGATCCAATCCCAAAAACATCTATTCCCCCTGCATGTCGCTTATTTCGGCGCGGTGCTGCTGCATCCGCTGAAAGATCTTCCAGTCGCGGTCGCGCCGCAATCGTGCCGCCGGATCGGGGCGCGTCACCTGCACCTCGCGGGCAAAGCGCGCCCGGGCGGCTCGGATGCCACCCAGCATCGGGGCCGCGGCGGCGATGGCGGTACCGCGCAGCACCGCATCCTCGGGCTGCCAATGGATCTCGGCGCCGATGGCATCGGCATAAAGCTGGCGCATCAATGCCGCCCGGGCCTGCCCGCCGGCCAGCGCGATGCGGTCGGGCACAAGGCCCATATGCGCGATGACCTGCCGCGTGCCCAGCGCGATGCCCACCGCCGCCCGCCAGTAAAGCCCGTCCAGCGCCGCCGCGTCGCGGTCCAGCGGCAGACCATGGATCACGCCGCGCATCAGCGGATCGGCAAAGGGCGTGCGACTGCCCTTGAAGTCGGGCAGAACGTGAATGCCGGGCGCGGGCTCGGGCGCGTCGGCGATACGGGCCAGAATGTCATCGTGGCTGGGCGCATCGGCATATTGCCGGCGGATCGATTCCAGCAGGGCGCCGGTGGCCGATTGCCCGCCCTCGGTCACCGATTCATCGCGCAGGATGGCGCCGGGATAGGGCCCCCACAACGCCGGTGTGACCCTGATGCCAGCGGCCATGACACAGTTCGAGGTGCCCGCGATCAGCGCCGGCATGTCAGGCGCCGCGCCCAGCGCCCCGGAAAAGGCATCGATCAGCCCGGTCGCCACGACACATTCGCGGTCCAGACCCAGCTCTGCCGCGCCCTGCTCGGACAGCGGCCCGATCAGGCTGCCTGGTGCCAGAACCGGCTCATCATGCGGAAAGCCGGCAATATCGAACCGCGCCAGCAGATCGTCCGCCCAGCCACCCCGGTCGGGCAGCCAAGGCCATTTCGAGGCCATGGCGCAGAGCGAGCGTGCCGGCAGGCCGGTGGCGCGAAACGCCAGATGGTCGCACAGATCGCGGATGCCGCGCAGGCCGGCCCAGACCTCGGGCCGGTTCCGGCGCAGCCAGATCAGCTTGGGTGTCTGCATCTCGGGCGACACCGATCCCCCGGCACGCGCGACCACCTCATGCGCAATCGCGCTGACTTCATGCGCCTCGGCGACGGCGCGATGGTCGTGCCAGGCGATCACATCCGGGCTGAAACCGGGCGCATCGACCACCAGTGAACAGGTGGCGTCAAAGGCCAGCGCCTGCACCTGTGCAGGGCTGGCCCCCGCCATGCGGCGCGCCTCGGCCAGGGCATCGGCCACGGCCTGCCAGATTTCGGCAAAGGCGAAACCCGCCTGCCCCCCCGGAGAGGGCAAGGTGGCAAAGCCGCGACTGGCGCGCGCCACCAGATGGCCCTGAAGGGTGTACAGCCCGGCACGCGCACGGGCCGACCCCACATCCACGGCAGCGATCAACACGACACTATCCCCCTAGCCCAGTCGGGCCAGAGTGTTGGGCAATTCCGCGGCATGTTCAACCAAGGCGTCGGGTCGCAGCCTGGAAAGCCGCTCGGCCAATCGGGCGGGACCGGCATGCGCACCGCCCAGAAAGCCCACGACCCGCATGCCGGCGGCGCGGGCTGCGGCAATGCCCGCAGGGCTGTCCTCGATCACCACGCAATCGGCAGGGCTGATCCTCAGCCGTTCGGCCGCAAGCAGGAACAGATCCGGCGCGGGCTTGCCGTTGCGGACCTGACTTGCCGAATAGACATGCGTCCCGAACAGCGGCGCAAGCCCGGTCAGCGACAGCGACAGCGCCAGCCGGTCCGGCGCGCTAGAACTGGCCACGGCGCGCGGACCGGGAAGCGCGGCAATGGCCGCAGCCATTCCCGGCACCGGCAGCAGGTCATGGCCAAAGCGCGCGGCCAGCCCCTGCGCGAACCCGGGCAGTTCCGGAGCCAGATCCAGCCCATGGTCCTGCGCCGCCGCATCCACGATGGTCTGAAGCGAGCGGCCCAGAAAATCGCGATAGATCCGCTCTGGCGGCATCGGCACGCCCAGCCGGCCGAACATGGTCTGAAGCTCGGCCACGGCCAGAGGCTCGCTGTCCACCAGCACCCCGTCGCAGTCAAAGATCAGACCCCGCACCACAGCCTCAGGCCGCCAGATAATGCTGCAGCGTGGCCTTGGTGCCCTGTTGCCACAGCAGATCCAGCCAACGCGTGAAGGCCTCGGCAAAGACCGGGTTCTGGCCGGTCTCGCCATAGATCTCGGCCATGCCCAGCCAGGCCTGCGGATCGGTCCGGGCCGCTTGCGCCGCAGCCGTCAGCCGGTCCCAGTTCGGGTCGTTCGGCTCGATCACCGCGCCGCTGTCGGTGACCCCGGCGCAGTACCGGCACCACAGCGCCGATTCCAGCGCCAGCCCCTCGACGAGCAGGCCCTGCGCCAGCCGGTCGTTGATCGTCGGAATGATGAACTTGGGCTGCCGGTTCGAGCCGTCCAGACACAGCCGCCGGATCGTGTCGCCGATCTTGGGATTGGCGCAGCGTTCCGCGACCTTGGCGAAATAGGCGCTCAGGTCGGTGCCGGGCACGGGCGGCACCACGGGGATGATCTCGTCGCGCTCGACCTTGTCCAGAAAGGCGCGGACCAGATCGTTTTCCATGCCCTCATGCACGAAATGGATGTCCATCAGCCCCGAGGGATAGGCGATGACCGCGTGGCCGCCATTCAGGATGCGGATCTTCATCATCTCCCAGGGGGTCACGTCCTCGACGAATTCGACGCCGACCTGCTCCAGCGCCGGGCGGCCCAGAGGGAAGTTGTCCTCAAGCACCCATTGGATGAAATCCTCGGCAAAGACCGGGCTGTCGTCGGCGATGCCGAAATCGTCGCGGATCATGGCACGTTCGCGGTCGCTGGTGGCGGGGGTGATGCGGTCGACCATGCCGTTCGGAAAGGCGACATTGGCCGCGATCCAGTCGGCCAAGGCGGGGTCCGAAAGGCGGGCGGTTTCCACCACCGCCTCGCGCGTGACATGGCCATTATGCGGGATGTTGTCGCAGCACATGACGGTAAAGGGCGGGATGCCGGCATCGCGGCGGGCTTTCAGGCCCGCGACCAGCATTCCGAACACCGTTTTGGGCGCCAAGGGGTTGGCGCCATCCGCCGCGATTGCCGGATGGGCCGGATCGAAATGCCCGGTCTGGGCATTGATGAAATAGCCGCCCTCGGTGATCGTCAGGCTGGCGATGCGGATGGCGGGATCGGCCAGTTTCGCAATGATCGCCGCGGCGTCTGCGGCGGGCAGATGATCGATCATCGCGCCGATGACCCGCACCGTCGAGGCCTTGGCCGATTGTTCGACCACCGTATAAAGGTAATCCTGCCCGGCCAGCAGATCGCGCATCCGCGCGTCCGAGGGCATGACACCGGCACCGATGATGGCGAAATCCTGCCCTTGGCCCAGATTCATCAGCCGGTCCAGATAGACCGCCTGATGCGCGCGATGGAAATTGCCCAGACCGAAATGCACGATCCCGCCTTGCAGGCCGGCACGGTCGTAATCGGGTTTGGCGACCGAGATCGCCGGCAGATTGGCGTTGTTCAGCGTGATCATGTCAGCTCATCCAGTTCCCGCCGTCGACGTTATAGGTCTGGGCGACGATGTAATCGGCCTCGGGCGAGGCCAGGAAGATCGCCATGCCGGTCAGATCCTCGGCCGTGCCCATGCGTCCGAACGGCACCGAAGCGCCGACCTCGGCCTTTTTCTGGCCGCGCGGCTTGTTCTCATAGGCGGCGAACTTGGCGTCGACACCGTCCCAATGCTCGCCATCCACCACGCCGGGGGCAATGGCGTTGACGTTGATGCCATGCCCGATCAGGTTCAGCCCGGCGGATTGGGTCAGGCTGATGACGGCGGCCTTGGTCGCGCAATAGACCCCCACCAGCGCCTCGCCGCGGCGTCCGGCCTGCGAGGCCATGTTGATGATCTTGCCGCGGCGTCCGGTGTCGATCATGTGGCGCGCGACGGCCTGCATGACGAAAAGCGTGCCCGAGACGTTGATCGCGAACAGCGTGTCATAGCTTTGCCGGGTGATCTCGGTGATCGGCGCCAGATCGAACAGCGCGGCATTGTTGATCAGGATGTCGATGCCGCCCATCAGTTCCACCGCCTGCGCGATGCCTGCGTCGATGCTGTCCTGCCGGGTCACGTCCATGACGACGGGATGGGCGCCGATCTGGGCTGCCGTCTCGCGCACGGCGGTCTCGTTGATGTCGGCGATGGCGACGGTGGCACCCTCGCGGATATAGGCCTCGGCAAAGGCGCGACCGATGCCGCGCGCGGCGCCGGTGATGATGGCAGTCTTGCCTTGCAGTCTCATAGGGACAGCCCCTTGTCATTGAAGCGGTAGATGCGGCCTTCCTGCGGCGTCAGCCAGATGCGATCGCCATGATGCACCGGGAACTCGCCCTCGGCCCGGGCGATGACATGGGTGCCACCGTCCAGATCCACATGCAGGAAGGTGTCCGAGCCCAGATGCTCAGCCACGCCCACCGTGCCGGGCAAAAGCCCGTCGCTGGTGGACATGCGGAAATGTCCGGGTCGCACGCCGATGGCATGGGCGCCCATGCGCGACGCCACCTCGCCCTCAAGGAAGTTCATGTTGGGCGAGCCGATGAAGCCCGCGACAAAGCGGTTCGCGGGATTGCGATACAGCTCCAACGGCGAGCCGACCTGCTCGACCCGACCGGCGCGCAAGACGACGATCTTGTCGGCCATGGTCATGGCCTCGACCTGATCGTGGGTCACATAGACCATGGTCGTCGCCAGCTTCTTGTGCAGCTCGCTGATCTCGACCCGCATGTTCACGCGCAGCGCAGCATCAAGGTTCGACAGCGGCTCGTCGAACAAAAAGGCCGAGGGCTCGCGCACGATGGCGCGGCCGATAGCGACGCGCTGACGCTGGCCGCCCGACAGCTGGCCGGGACGCCGCTCCAGATAATCCGTCAGGTTCAGGATGCCGGCGGCATGGCCAACGCGGCGATCCTGTTCGGCCGCATCCATCCCCGCCATCTTCAGCGGAAAGGCGATGTTCTTGCGCACCGACATATGCGGGTAAAGCGCATAGCTCTGGAACACCATCGCCAACTTGCGCTTGGCCGGTGCGGCATGGGTCACGTCCTGACCGTCGATCAGGATCTGGCCCGAGGTCACGTCCTCAAGCCCCGCGATCAGCCGCAGCAGCGTGGATTTGCCGCAGCCCGAAGGGCCGACAAAGACCACGAACTCGCCATCGTTGATCTGCAGATCGACGCCCGGAATGACCTCGACCTCGCCGAATGCCTTGCGGACCTGTTTAAGCGTAATGCTTCCCATCGTGTTACCTCACTTCACCGCGCCGAAGGTCAGGCCGCGCACGAGTTGCTTTTGGCTGAACCAGCCAAGGATCAGGATCGGGGCGATGGCCATGGTGCTGGCCGCCGAGAGTTTTGCGTAGAACAGGCCTTCGGGGCTGGAATAGCTGGCGATGAATGTCGTCAGCGGTGCGGCCTTGCTGGTGGTCAGGTTCAGCGTCCAGAACGCTTCGTTCCAGGCCAGGATGACGTTCAGAAGCAGGGTCGAGGCAATGCCCGGCACCGCCATCGGCGTCAGCACATACAGGATTTCCTTGCCAAGGCTGGCACCGTCCATCCGCGCCGCCTCAAGGATCTCGCCCGGGATTTCGCGGAAATAGGTGTAAAGCATCCAGGTGATGATCGGCAGGTTGATCAGCATCAGGACGACCGTGATGCCGATGCGCGTGTCCAGAAGCCCCGAGGACCGGAACAGCAGATACATCGGGATCAGCACGCCCGCGGCGGGCATCATTTTTGTCGACAGCATCCACATCAGCAGGTCTTTCGTCCTCTTGGCGGGCTGGAATGCCATCGACCATGCAGCCGGAATGGCGAACAACAGCCCCAGCAGGGTCGAGCCGACCGAGATGATGACCGAGTTCAGGAAATGCCGGAAATAGGGCGAGCGCGACTGCACCTCGGCATAGTTTTCCAGCGTCCAGTTGAAGAACAGGAACTTGGGCGGGGATGCAATGGCATCGGCCTCGGATTTGAAGCTGGTCAGGATCGTCCACAGGATCGGGAAAAAGATCGCCAGCGCGACGCCCCAGGCCAGGATGGTAAAGGTCCAGCGGCGGGTATCGGAAACTTTGCGGGCCATGGGATCACTCCAGCGTCTTGCCGATCATCCGCATCAGGAAGATCGCAACGATATTGGCCAGGATGACGGCGATGATGCCGCCGGCAGAGGCGCCGCCCACGTCATATTGCAAAAGCGCCTGCGAATAGACGAGGTAGGTCAGGTTGGTCGAGGCATAGCCGGGCCCGCCATTGGTGGTCACCAGGATCTCGGCAAAGACCGACAGCAGGAAAATGGTCTCGATCAGGATCACCACGGTGATGGCGCGCGACAGATGCGGCAGCACCAGATGGGTGAACTTGGCCCACGCGCTGGCACCGTCCATCTCGGCAGCTTCCATTTGCTCGCTGTCCAGCGATTGCAGCGCGGTCAGCAGGATCAGCGTGGCAAAGGGCAGCCATTGCCAGGCCACGATACCGATGATCGACATCAGCGGATATTGCGCCAGAAAATCGACCGGCTGCGCACCCACCGCCTTGGCGACCCAGGCAAAAAGCCCGTTCACCGGGTTCATGAACATGTTCTTCCACACCAAGGCCGAAACCGTCGGCATGATGAAGAAGGGCGCGATCATCAGGATGCGCACCACGCCCTGCCCCATGATCGGCTGGTCCAGCAGCAGCGCCAGCAGGATGCCGCCGCCCACGGTGATGACCAGCACACCGATGACGATCAGCAGCGTGTTCGTCATCGCCTGCCAGAAGGCGGGATCGGACAGGAAGTATTTGTAATTGGTCCAGCCGATGAACTGCTCCATGCCGGGCGACAGCAGGTTATAGCTTTGAAAGCTGAACCACAGCGTCATCGCCAAAGGCACGATCATCCAGCCAAGTAGCAGCAGGACCGAGGGCGCGACCATGAATCGCGCAAGGGTTTTCTGATGTCGGGTTGCCATCGGCGCGCCTCCCTACGCGGGCGATGAAAGGGGATGCCATTAAGTGAAATGCCGCCTGGAAAGCGCGGGGGCAGCGTGCCACCCCCGGCCCCGTTCGGTCAGATGCCTTCGCCGATCACTTCGGATAGCCGGCCTTGGCCATCTCGCGTTCGCTGATCTGCTGGGCCATCTTCAGCGCCTGATCGACGCTGGACTGCCCCGCCAGAGCGGCCGAGAACTGCTGGCCCACCGCTGTGCCCAGAGCCTGGAACTCGGGGATGCCGACCCATTGCGTGCCGATATAGGGCACCGGGACGGTGGTCGGGTTCTTCAGGTCAGCCGACATGATGCTGTCCAGCGTGGGCTTCGCGAAGGGTGCGGCCTTCTGATATTCCGGGTTTTCGTAAAGCGAGGTCCGGGTGCCAGGCGGCACATTAGCCCAGCCCTCGGCCTTGGCGACCTCTTCGGTATAGGCCTTGGATGTAGCCCAAGCGACGAACTTCTTGGCCGCCTCGGGCGAATCCGTTGATGAAGGCACGGCCAGCGTCCAGGCCCACAGCCACATCTGCGGCTTTTCGCCCATGGGGGCCAAGGCATAGCCGACCTTATCGGCCACGGTCGATTCCTTGGGGTTCGAGACAAAGCTGGCCGCGACGGTGGCGTCGATCCACATGCCGCACTTGCCAGTCTGGAACAGCGCGAGGTTTTCGTTGAAGCCGTTCGAGGACGCGCCGGGCGGGCCGGCCTCGGTCATGATGGTGACGTAATCGGTCAGCGCCTTTTTCCACTGCTCGCTGCCGAATTGCGGCTTCCAGTCCATGTCGAACCAGGGCGCACCATAGCTCGCGGCCATCGAGGTCAGGAAGGCCATGTTCTCGCCCCAGCCGGCTTTGCCACGCAGGCAGATGCCATAGACCTCGCGGTCCTTGTCAGTCATCTTGCGCGCGGCGTCATAGACAAAGTCCCAGGTCGGACGCTCGGGCATGGTCAGCCCGGCCTTTTCCATCAGGTCCTTGCGATACATGATCATCGCGGATTCGCCGTAGAAGGGCGCAGCATAGAGCTTGCCGTCCATCGACAGCCCGTCGCGAATCGGCGGCAGGATGTCGTCGGCGTCGTAATCGGCGCCCATGTTTTCCAACGGTGTCAGCCAGCCCTGCTTGGCCCAGATCGGAACTTCATAGTTACCGACAGTCACAATGTCATATTGCCCGCCTTTGGTGGCGATGTCGGTGGTGACGCGCTGGCGCAGCACGTTTTCCTCCAGCGTGACCCATTCCAGTTGGATGTCCGGGTTCGCGTCGGTAAACGGCTTGGTCATCTTCTGCATGCGGATCATGTCACCATTGTTCACGGTGGCGATGGTCAGCGTCTCGGCCATGGCCGGCGCGGCAAGCGCCGTCAAGGCGCAGGCCCCCAGCAGGCCGCGCAGCATCGTGGTCATTCGGTCGTCCTCCCATTGAGCATTTGCCAATGCTATGCGCAAATGCTCACACAAGAACGCCCGCATGTCAAGATGACACTCTCCAAGCCCCGCCTCAGTTCGCAATCTGTCACGCTTGCATCTTATGGTTGTAAGCGAATACCGGTTGTTTCATTATCGACTTGCCCGTGGTCGGACGAAACGCAGCAAGGAGAACGGCATGGCCAGCAGCGAAACCGTCTATGCGCAAGCGATCAGGATAATGACGACGCTGGTCTCGCATCCCGATGCCCCGACGACCGCCGAAGTGGCGAGGCGCCTTGGAACCGACGAAAGCCAGCTGACCGAAGTGTTCCGCGACGATGCCCACCTGCTCGAGGCGGCGCTGGAAAATGCCTTGGTGCTGCTGCACGACCAATGCGTGACCTCGGTGGTGCGGATCGATCCCGACGACCCGCTGGCGCAGTTCGTCGCCCTGTCGGACGCCTATATCGAATGGGCAAACCGCCACCCGGCCGAGTTCATGATTCTGGGCAGCCTGCCCGCCAAGCGCGCCGTCGCCAGCGGCAACCTGCTGCGCTATGAACAGTCGATCCATGCCCTGATGCTACGGATGCTGAAACAGGCCCAGGGCAAAGGCCTGATCGAGCCAGACGCGGACATCAAGCTGCTGGTCACGACCGCGCGCAGCTTTGCCTATGGCGTTGCGCAAAAGATGATCAGCGGCAATATCGCCCGCTGGATGGAAACGGATGCCAGTCTTGATGCCGCGCGCCGCGCATTGCACCTGTTCACCCGCAAGATCATGACACCCACCCCGGCATAACACCCTGCCAAGAAAAGAGGGGACTCTGCCCCCGTCCTGCGGACTCCCCCGGGATATTTGGACACGAAAGAAGCCAAGCGCGTTTCTTTCGTGTCCAAATATCCTCGGGGGTGAATTGCGGCAACAGCCGCAAGAGGGGGCTGAAAGCCCCCTTATTCCTTGACCGCGCCGGTCATTGAGCTGACGTAGTAATCCACGAAGAAGGAATACAGGATCACCACCGGCAGCGACCCCAGCAGGGCTCCGCTCATCAGCGCCCCCCACTCGTAGACGTCCCCGCGCACCAGCTCGGTCAGCACGCCGACGGGAATGGTCTTGTTCTCGGAACTGGAGATAAAGGTCAGCGCATAGATAAATTCGTTCCACGACAGCGTGAAGGCAAAGATGCCGGCCGAGATCAGCCCTGGCACCGCCAGCGGCAGGACGATCTTGGTCAGGATCTGCCAGCGCGTCGCACCATCGACCAAGGCCGATTCCTCGAGCTCATAGGGGATCGAGCGGAAATAGCCCATCAGGAGCCAAGTGCAGAACGGGATCAGGAAGGTCGGATAGGTCAGGATCAGCGCGAGCTTGCTGTCAAAGATTCCCATCTGGAACACGATCACCGACAGCGGGATGAACAGGATCGACGGCGGCACCAGATAGGCGAGAAAGATCAGCAGACCGGTCAGCCGGGCGCCGCGAAAGCGCAACCGCTCGATGGCATAGGCGGCAAAGACCGAGGCGAACAGCGACAGGAAGGTGGAACAGACCGCCACCACCAGCGTGTTCCACAGCCAGCCGGGATAAGAGGTTTCGAACAGCAGGTATTTTATGTGGTCCAGCGTCGGCCCCACCACCCAGAACGGGCTGTGATTGGCGTAATCGGTCAGCTGGGCGTTCGGCTTTACCGCCGTGATCGCCATCCAGTAGAACGGGAACAACAGGACGAACAGGAACACCAGCAGCGGCAGCCAGACCACGAAGATCTTGCGCCTGCGGCTTTCGAACTGGTCCATGCCCTCATGATCGTCGGTGACGGTCTTCGACATCAATCGGCTCCCTGTTGCCATTTGCGGCGCTGCAGGCCGAAGAAGCTGAAAAGGATCGCGGCCAGCAGAAAGGGGATCATGGCGACCGCAATGGCCGCGCCCTCGCCCAGCTGCCCGCCAGGAATGGCGCGCTGGAAGGACAGCGTGGCCATCAGATGGGTGGCGTTCACCGGACCGCCGCGCGTCAGCACATAGATCAGCTGGAAGTCGGTGAAGGTGAACAGCACCGAGAATGTCATCACCACCGCGATGATCGGTGTCAGCAGCGGCAGCGTGACCTTGGTGAACCGCTGCCACGGCGTCGCGCCGTCGATGGCCGCGGCCTCGTTCAGCGATTGCGGGATGGTCTGCAGCCCGGCCAGCAGCGAGATGGCGACAAAGGGAATGCCGCGCCAGACGTTAGCCGCGATCACCGAGGCCCGTGCGTTCCACGGGTCACCCAGAAAGTTGATCGGCTGGCTGATGATGCCCCATTTCATCAAGACCCAGCTGATGATCGAAAACTGGCTGTCAAAGATCCACCAGAAAGCCAGCGCCGACAGCACGGTGGGCACCACCCAAGGCAGAAGGATGATGGCGCGGAACAGGTTCTTGAACGGCAGATGCCGGTTCAGGAGCAGCGCAAGCCACAGCCCCAGGCCGAATTTCAGCACCGAGGCGATGAAGGTGTAAAACACGGTGTTGAACACCGACAGCCAGAACACCGGGTCGTCCATCAGCCAGATGTAGTTTTCCAACCCGATCCATTCGCCGGAATCGCCGATGCGGGCATCGGTGAACCCCAGCCAGACACCCAGGCCCAGCGGATAGGTCAGGAAGAACAGCAGGAATACCGCCGCAGGCAGCATGAAGAGAAAGCCCAGTCCATTGCGGCTTTCAGAGAGTCGGCTCCAGAAGGATGCCTTGCGTTCGGGCACCGGGGGCATGCGGTCGGATCCTTTCTGCCTGATGCCGGGCGCGGCGGATCACCGCGCCCGAAAGGGTCGGTCAGCGATAGGCGCGCTTGATGCGGCGCTCGGCGTTCTTGATCGCGTCCTCGGTCGAGCGCTGGCCGGTGACGGCTTCGGCGAACATGTCGACCAGCACGTAATCCGCCATCACCGAGGCCGAAGCCGGTCCCAGCGGTCCGGCGTAGCCGTTCTCGCGCAGCGAGGCCGAGGCATGCGAATAGGGCTCGTGGATCGGGTTCGAGGTCCAGACCGGGTTGTTTGCAAAACCCTTGAGCGCCTGACAGCAATAGGCGCTGGCACCGGTGATCCAGGCGTTCATCTGGTCGGGCTGATACATCCACTCCAGATAGGCCTTGGCGGCGTTCGGGTATTTGCAGTGCTTGAAGATCGAGATGGTCGAGGTCTGCGCCAGTTCGACCGACTTGCCGACCGGACCCACGGGCAGGATATGGGTGCGGATATCTTCGGCCAGCGCCTTGGTCGCCTCGTCTTTCAGCGCGGCGTAATACAGCGACACGCCATTGGCGGTCAAGGAAATGTCGCCGGCCAGGAAGGCGCGGTTGTTGTTGATGTCGAGCCAGCTTTCTGTGCCGGGGATGAACACGGCGTAAAGCTTCTTGGCATATTCGATGGCGGCGGCGGTTTCTGGCGAGTTGATCGCGACCTCGCCCGCCTCGTTGACGGTCTGGCCGCCATGGCTCCAAAGCAGCCAATGCGCGAAGTTGTTGCCGTCGCCCACCGCCTTGCCAAACGGAAAGCCCGCCGGCGTGCCCTTTTCCTTGAGCGCGGTGCAGAGCTTCAGGAAGCCCTCGGTATCGGTCGGGAACTCCTCGAAGCCGGCCGCCTTCATGTGGCTGTCGCGATAGCAGATGGCGTTGCCGATGGCACAGAGCGGGGTCGAGATGAACTTGCCGTCACGCTCGCCATAGGCGCGCAGCCCGTCATACCAGCCGCCGTTCTTTTCGCCGAGCATGGTGCAAAGATCGGTCACATCGACCAGCTTGTCGGGATATTGGAAGGGGTCGTCGAACCAGCTCATCACCATGTCCGGGCCCGAACCCACGTTGGCGGCGACGGCGGCCTTGGGGCGCACATCCTCCCAGCTTTCCTGATCGATGCGGACCTGCACGCCGGTCGCCTTGGTAAAGGCCTCGGTATTGGCGTTCCACGCGGCCTCTTCGCCCTTGACGAAGGGCACCCAGCGCAGCAGGCGCAGGCTGGCGCCCTCTTCGGGGGTAAAGGTCATGGCGGTCTGCGCCCTGGCGCGGCCCGCAAAGGGCGACGTCAGCACGGCGCCTGCTGCCAGCATGGCACTGCCCTGCAGAAGTTTCCTGCGGTCGATGGTCATGGCTACACTCCTCCCAAAGTGCAAAGCGGCCGTTGTCCGGCCAGCGTTACGGCCCCGCCCTCCCCGGCGGAGCCGCTGGTCATTTCGACAGGCGCACCCCGCTTTCGGCATCGAAAAGATGCACCGCCGCCGGGTCGATCGCGACGTGGATCACCTCACCCGGCCGCGCGGCAACGCGGTCGCGGAATACGCAGGTCACCGCCTGCCCGCCGAGCGTGCCGACGACATAGGTTTCCGCGCCGGTCGGCTCGGTCACCTCGATGGTCAGGGGGATGTCGCCGCCCAGAGTGATCGCCTCGGGGCGGGCACCATAGATCAACTTGCGGCCCTGCGGCGCGCGACCGACCGGCAGGCGCTGGCCATTCTCGGCCACAAAGGCGCCGTCCTGCGCCGTGCCCCGGATCATGTTCATGGCCGGGCTGCCGATGAAGCCGGCCACGAACAGGTTGTCGGGCCGGTCATAAAGCTCCAGCGGCGAACCGATCTGCTCCACCCGCCCGTCATGCATGACCACGATCTTGTCGGCCATGGTCATGGCCTCGATCTGGTCATGGGTCACATAGACGGTGGTGGTCTTCAGCCGGTGGTGCAGGTTCTTGATTTCCGTGCGCATGGTCACGCGCAGTTTCGCGTCAAGGTTCGACAGCGGCTCGTCGAACAGGAACACCTGCGGGTCGCGCACGATGGCACGGCCCATGGCAACGCGCTGGCGCTGGCCGCCTGACAGCTGGCGCGGATAGCGGTCCAGCAGATGCGCCAAGCCCAGAATATCGGCGGCGGGCTTGACCCGGGTTTCGATCTCGGCCCGGCTGACGCCTGCCAGTTTCAGCGAAAAGCCCATGTTCTCGGCCACGGTCAGATGCGGGTAAAGCGCATAGTTCTGAAACACCATGGCAATGTCGCGATCCTTGGGCGGCAGGTCGTTCACCACCTTGTCGCCGATCAGGATCTGCCCCGAGGTGATATGCTCAAGCCCCGCCAGCATCCGCAGCAGGGTCGACTTGCCACAGCCCGAAGGGCCGACCAGAACGACGAATTCACCTTCCTCGATATCGACCGAAACGCCATGCATGACTTCGACGGCGCCATAGGATTTCCGCACATCCCGGATCGTGACCGAGGCCATGTGTTCCCTCCTCCCAAAGGTATCCATTGTTGGCAGGCTGGCAGGAAGCCAATCTTGAATCAAGCAGTTTGTCGGGAAATTGCACGTATGGCGATAGCGGGTCGCGGAAACCCTAATGTATACGCTGTTTACAGCATCTCATGCGGAACCAGCGCGCCGGGATGCATGATGACCCGCGCGGCGGTGGCATGGCCGCGCGCCACGGCCTCGGCCATGTCGGCACCCTGTAGGCGAGCGGCAAGATAGCCGCCGTTGAAACTGTCGCCCGCGCCGGTGGTATCGACCGGCTCCAGCCGCGCGCCGGGGGGAAAGTCCTGCACCGCGTCGCCGTCGATGCCCAGCATCGGGCCGCCGCCGTTCTTGACCAGCACTTCGGTGACGCCGGCCTCGCGGTAGCGCCGCGCGGTGGCCTGCGGATCGCTGTCGCCAAAGGTCGCGGTTTCCTCGTCGAAGCTGGGCAGGGCGATGTCAGCCACCGCCGCGCCACGCATGATCCATTCGCGCATCTCGCCCGCGTCCTTCCACAGCCGCAGCCGCATGTTGCTGTCAAAGGCCACTTTCGCATCCGCCGCCGCCAGCGCCGCCAGCAGGGCCCGGCGCCGGTCGGGCGACAGGATCGCCAGCGTGATCCCCGAGAAATAGATCAGATCCGCCCCCAGAAAGCTGCGCGCCAGATGATCCTCGTCATCGGCCAGACAGCGGGCGGCGGAACTGTCGCGCCAATAGGTAAAACTGCGCTCGCCGTCCTTGAGGTCGATCATGTAAAGCCCCGGCGCGCGGGTCGGATGGCGGGTGATACAGCCGGTGCCAATTCCTGCCTCGCCGATGAAATCCAGCATCTTGCGCGAAATCTGGTCCTGCCCGACGCAGCTGAGGTAATCGACGCGGGCCGTTTGCGGCAGCAGCGCGCGCAGATACCACGCCGTGTTGAACGTGTCGCCGGCAAAGGCCTGACGCCACAGCCCCGGGCCCGCCCCCGACAGCTCGACCATGCATTCGCCAACCGAAACCACCCGCATCGCATTCCCCCCCTTGCGTGTCGATGCGCACGTTAGCGGCAACGGCCGAAATGAAAAGGGCCGCCGGCGATGCGGCGGCCCCTTGTCCATTCAGGACGGGATCAGGCTTCGGGATCCCAGCCGCTGATCTGCTTGCTGTCCATGAATTCCTCAAGCCCCCAGACGCCGCCTTCGCGCGCCCGCCCCGAGGCCTTGACGCCGCCAAAGGCCGAGCCACGGCCGCGCGACTGGCCGTTCGTCTCGACCATGCCGGCGACCAGACGCCGGGCCAGCCGGTTGCGGCGCACACCGTCCTGGGTCTGGGCATAGTTCGTCAGGCCATAGGGCGTGTCATTGGCGATGGCCACGGCCTCGTCCTCGGTGTCGAAGGGGATAATCGACAGCACCGGGCCAAAGATTTCCTGCCGGGCGATGGTCATGTCGTTGTTCACGTCGGCAAAGACCGTGGGCCGCACGAAATAGCCGCGATTGACGCCTTCGGGCAGGCCGGGACCGCCGGAAACCAGCCGCGCGCCCTCGTCGATGCCCTTCTGGATCAGGTCCTGGATCTTGTCCCATTGCAGCTTGGAAACCACCGGACCGATATGGGCGCCCGGCTGGTGAGCGCTGGCAACCTGCGTCTGTTCGGCGACCTTGCGCGCCTGTTCCACCGCAGTTTCATAGAACGCACGTTCGACCAGCATCCGGGTCGGCGCATTGCAGGACTGGCCGCTGTTGTAGAAACAATGCCGCACGCCGCGCTCGACCGCCTTTTCATCGGCATCGGCAAAGATCAGGTTCGCACCCTTGCCACCCAGTTCCAGCGCCACCTTCTTGAGCGTGTCGGCAGCGGCCTTGGTGATGGCGATGCCGGCGCGGGTCGAGCCGGTAAAGCTGATCATCTCGACATCGGGATGGGTCGAAAGCTGGGTGCCGACGCCGATGCCGTCGCCGTTCACCATGTTGAACACGCCCTTGGGCAGGCCGGCCTCGTCCACGATCTCGGCAAACAGCACCGAGGACAGTGGCGCGATCTCGCTGGGTTTCAGCACCACGGTATTGCCGGCCAGAATCGCCGGGATCACCTTCAGCGTGACCTGATTCATCGGCCAGTTCCAGGGCGTGATCAGCCCGACCACGCCGATCGGCTCCCATGACACCATGCTGGTGGGCGTGTCGGGATGCAGCGGGCGGATGAATTTGAAATCGCGGAAACTGTCGATGAAGGTCTGGATATGGCTGACGCCACAGCCGGCCTGATCCTTGATCGCCATGTCATGGGGCGCGCCCATCTCGTATTCGATGGCGGCGCCCATGTCCTCTTGGCGACGCTTGTAGATTTCCAGAATCTTTTCGACATGGGCCAGCCGTTCGGCAGCGGGCGTGGCCGACCATGCCGGATAGGCGGCTTTGGCGGCGGCCACGGCGCGGTCGGTGTCGGCCTGATCGCCCAGCGAGATCACCGCGATGGCTTCCTCGGTCGATGGGTCGATCACCTCCAGATCCCGGGGACGGGCGGGCGCGACCCAGGCGCCGTCGATATAGAATTTCCGCTTGTCTGCCAGATCGCTCATGAGCGGCTCCTTTCGCATGATGGCCCGCACCGTGGCACCGGCCCGGCGTTGGTGCAAGGGCGGTGCAGTTTACACGACCTAACAGGTCGTGTTGGCATCTGGCGCGGCAATGCTTATGCTCTTGCGCAGCGAACCACCGAAAGGACGATCCATGTCTCTGCGCATCAACGACATTGCCCCGGATTTCACCGCCGAATCGACCGAGGGCACCATCCATTTCCACGATTGGCTGGACGGCAAATATGCCATCGTGTTTTCGCATCCGCGCGATTTCACCCCGGTCTGCACCACCGAATTCGGCGCCGTGGCGCAACTGATCCCCGAGTTCGAAAAGCGCGGCACCAAGGTGATCGGCGTCTCGGTCGATTCGGTCGAGGATCACGGCAAATGGAAACACGACATCGAAAAAGTCGCGGGTGTTCCGGCGGATTTCGCCATCATCGACGACCGCGATCTGACCGTGGCCAAGGCCTATGACATGCTGCCGGCCGAATACTATCTGCCGACCGAAGGCCGCACGCCTGCCCATTCGGCGACCGTGCGCACCGTCTTCATCATCGGGCCGGACAAGAAGGTGCGGCTGACCATGACCTATCCGATGTCGGTGGGCCGCAACTTTGCCGAGATCCTGCGCGCGCTGGATGCGGTGCGCAAGACCGACGGCGTGCCGCTGGCCACCCCGGCGAACTGGGTTCCCGGTCAGGACGTGATCGTGGCGCTGGCGCTGGACGACGCAGCGGCCGAGGCGAAATACGGCGCGCTGGACAAGAAGCTGCCCTATCTGCGCTTTGCCAAGGATCCGGCATAAGCCTCAGGCCGGAATGCAGATGGCCCGCCAGATTGGCGGGCCATTTTCCGTTCATGGGCTGGCCTTGGCTCAGCCGCGCAGATCCTCGGGCAGCAGCGCCTCGGGAAAGTTCTGGTAGCTGACCGGCCGCAGGAAGCGACGGATGGCAAGCGTGCCGACCGAAGTGGCGCCGAAATTGGTGCTGGCCGGGTAGGGGCCGCCATGGACCATGGCGTCGCAGACCTCGACCCCTGTGGGGAAGCCGTTCACCAGCACCCGGCCCGCCTTGCGCTCCAGCACCGGCAGCAGTTCTTGCGCCGCCGGCAGGTCGGCTGCATCCATGTGCAGCGTCGCCGTCAGCTGGCCTTCAAAGCCGCGCGCCAGATCCGCCATCTGCGCCATGTCGCGCACCCGCACGATCAGCCCCAGCGGGCCAAAGACCTCTTCGCCAAGCGCATGATCCTGCAGATAGGCCTCGGCCGTGGTCTCATAGAGATTGGGGCGGGCGCTGCGGCCCTCGCTGTCATTGTGCAGGACCGGCTTGACGGCGTTGCGGCCGTCAAAGCGCGCCTGACCGTCGCGGTAAGCCTTGGCGATGCCGTCGGTCAGCAGGATCTGCGGACCGACCTGTTCCAGCGCGGCGGCGGCCGAGCGGGTAAAGCTGTCAGCATCCGCCCCGTCGATCACCACGGCAATGCCGGGATTGGTGCAGAACTGGCCTGCGCCCATGGTCAGGCTGCCGGCCCAGCCGGTGCCGAGGCTTTCGGCACGGTTGGCCAGCGCGTTTTCCAGCAGGAACATCGGGTTGACCGAGCCCAGTTCGCCAAAGAACGGGATCGGTTCGGGGCGCGCGGCGCAAAGATCGAACAGCGCCCTGCCCCCGGCAAGCGATCCGGTAAAGCCCACCGCCTTGATCAGCGGATGCGTCACCAGTGCCTCGCCCACCTGCCGGTTGCCGCCCTGGATCAGCGAGAATACCCCCGGATGCACGCCCGTGGACTGGATCGCGGCAAAGATCGCCTCGGCCACGATCTCACCGGTGCCGGGATGGGCGGAATGGCCCTTGACCACCACCGGGCAGCCCGCAGCCAGCGCGGCGGCGGTGTCACCCCCCGCGGTCGAGAAGGCCAGCGGAAAGTTCGAGGCGCCGAACACCGCCACCGGGCCGATGGGCCGTTCCAGCAGGCGGATGTCGGGGCGCGGCAGCGGCTGGCGGTCGGGCAGCGCCGGATCATGGCGGCGGTCGAGGTAATCACCCTTGCGGATATGCGCCGCGAACAGGCGCAGCTGGCCGGTGGTGCGGCCGCGCTCGCCGTTCAGGCGCGCCTCGGGCAGGCCGGTTTCCTGCGTGCCAATGGAGGTGATCGCCTCGGCGCGGGCCTCGATCTCGTCGGCAATGGCGTCAAGAAAGGCGGCGCGGGTCTCGCGTGTGGAATAGCCATAGGACCAGAAGGCCGCTTCGGCGGCCTCGCAGGCCTGGGCGACCAGCTCGGGCGTGCCGATGCTGAAGCGATGGGCCGGGCCATGCGCCGGGCTGCTGTCGAACTGTGCCGCGCTGCCGATCCAGGCGCCCGCGATCAGGTGTCGGCCATGGGGGGTAAAGGGCATCTCAGACCGCCTTTCATGAGGATAAGAGGTAAAGGGAGCCATGCGACAGCCGGCCGCCCGACAAGGCGCGAACCGCCAGGACACCGGCACATGCGTCATCTTCCCGTGCTGCATCGGCCTCTCTTTGCCATTTTGGTATACCATCTTCAAGCCCCGACCTGAACCCGCCGGGCCATAGGGGCACTTATGCAGGGCTATGGAATGCCCGTGGCCGGTCATGCTATGAATCGCCGAAACAACAGGCGGATGCCGCAAATGAAGATAGCCGTTGCCGGTCTGGGCTATGTCGGGATGTCGATGGCGGTGCTGTTGTCCCAGCATCAAAGCGTTGTCGCGCTGGACGT
This sequence comes from Paracoccus limosus, assembly GCF_009711185.1. Lineage (GTDB taxonomy): Bacteria > Pseudomonadota > Alphaproteobacteria > Rhodobacterales > Rhodobacteraceae > Paracoccus > Paracoccus limosus. The sequence goes on along the minus strand of NZ_WMIF01000017.1, from coordinate 56,064 downwards.
GAATGCCGCGCGCGTCGCGCAGGTCAACGACCGCCGCTCGCCGATCGAGGATGCCGAGATCACCCGCTGGCTGTCCGAAGAAACGCTGGACCTGTCGGCCACCACCGATCCGGCGCAGGCGCTGGCCGGCGCGCACTTCGTGATCATCGCGACGCCCACCAGCTATGACACGCGCTCGAACCGCTTCGATACTTCCAGCGTCGAAAGCGTCATCGCGCTCAGCCGGGAACACGCGCCCGACGCCACCATCGTCGTGAAATCCACCGTGCCCGTCGGCTTCATCGACCGGATGCGGGCGGAGTTCGGCTATGATCGCATCCTGTTCTCGCCCGAATTCCTGCGCGAGGGCCGGGCGCTTTACGACAACCTTTACCCTTCGCGCATCGTGGTCGGCGATCACGGCCCCGCCGCACATGAGCTGGCCGCCCTGCTGGTCGAGGGCGCGATCCGCAAGGACATGCCGGTGCTTTACACCGGCACGACCGAGGCCGAGGCGATCAAGCTGTTCTCGAACACCTATCTTGCGCTGCGCGTGGCCTATTTCAACGAACTCGACAGCTATGCCCTGTCGCGCGACCTGAACACCCGCGAGATCATCGAGGGCGTCGGTCTGGATCCGCGCATCGGTGACCATTACAACAACCCCAGCTTTGGCTATGGCGGCTATTGCCTGCCCAAGGACACCAAGCAATTGCTGGCCAACTACGATCAGGTGCCGCAGAACCTGATCGCGGCGGTGGTCGAATCGAACCGCACCCGCAAGGATTACATCGCCGATCAGATCATCGCCAAACGCCCGCGCATGGTCGGCGTTTACCGGCTGGTGATGAAGGCAGGCTCGGACAATTTCCGCGACAGCTCGATCCAGGGCATCATGAAGCGGATCAAGGCCAAGGGCATTCCCTGCATCGTTTATGAACCCGTTCTGAAACAGGACGATTTCTTCAACAGCGAGGTCGTGCGCGATCTGGATGAATTCAAGCGCCGCTCGGACCTGATCATCACCAACCGTCAGACGCCGGAACTGGCCGATGTGGCCGACAAGATCTATTCCCGCGACCTGTTCGGGGTCGACTGATGCGCGCCCTGATCACAGGCGCGGCCGGCTTTATCGGCTATCATCTGGCCCGGACGCTGCTGGCCGAGGGCGCCGAGGTCATCGGTCTGGATGCGCATGACGCCTATTACGATCCGGCGCTGAAAGCCGCGCGCGAGGAGCGGCTGCTGGCCCTGCCCGGCTATACCGCCATCCGGGGCCGGGTCGAGGATCCGGGTCTTTTGTCCGATGTCTTTGCCCGCAGCCGGCCCGATGTGGTGGTGCATCTGGCCGCACAGGCCGGGGTGCGCCATTCCATCGACCATCCGCGCGTCTATCTGCAATCGAATATCGCCGGGACCTTCGAGCTGCTCGAAGCCGCCCGCGCGCATCCGCCGCGCCATCTGCTGCTGGCCTCGACCAGCTCGGTCTATGGCGCCAACCGCGACATGCCCTACCGCGAGACCGACAAGGTCGATCAGCAGATGTCCTTCTATGCCGCCTCGAAGAAAGCGACCGAGGCGATGGCGCACAGCTATGCGCATCTTTTCGGCCTGCCGGTGACGATGTTCCGCTTTTTCACCGTCTATGGCCCCTGGGGCCGGCCCGACATGGCGCTGTATCTGTTCACCGATGCCATCCTGAAGGGGCAGCCGATCAAGGTGTTCAACCACGGCCGGATGCGGCGTGATTTCACCTATGTCACCGATCTGGTGCGGGCGATCCGGCTGCTGATCGACGCCGTGCCCGGCACCACCCCCGCCAGCCCCGAGGACAGCCTGTCGCCCGTCGCCCCGCATCGGGTCGTCAACATCGGCAATGGCGCCCCGGTCGAACTGGGCGATTTCATCGCCGCCATCGAGGCCGCCACCGGGCGCGAGGCCCGGCGCGAGCTGTTGCCGATGCAGCCCGGCGACGTGCCCGCGACATGGGCCGACACCACGCTGCTGCGCCACCTGACCGGCTATGCGCCGCAGACCCCGGTGGCTGAGGGCGTGGCCCGCTACGTCGAATGGTTCCGCAGCTATTACGGATAGGCCCAAATTGCGGATAGGCCTTGCGGGCAGCAGCCGCCGGGCCTAACTTCAGCGCGATATTTCTACACTTGGGGAGTCCCGCAACGGGGCTGAGAGGTGCCGGGCACCGACCCATCGAACCTGATCCGGGTCATGCCGGCGTAGGGAAGGGTAGAGCGTCATGGCCAACCCGGCCCATGGACGCACATCCCCGCCCCGGCATCGCCCCCCGACAAGAAAGGCGGGCCATGTCCCATCCGATCGCCCTGACCATCGCCGGCTCGGACAGCGGCGGCGGCGCGGGTATTCAGGCCGACCTGAAAAGCTTTTCGGCACTTGGCGTCTATGGCGCCTCGGTCATCACTGCGATCACCGCCCAGAACACCCGCACCGTGGCCGCAGTCCAGCCGGTCAGCCCCGCCATGATCGTGGCGCAGATCGACGCGGTCATGGGCGATCTGGACGTGCGCGCCATCAAGATCGGCATGCTGGGCGGCCCCGAGGTGATCGCGACCACCGCCGACCGGCTGGCGGCGCTGCTCGCCGACCGGCCGCTGCCCATCGTGCTGGACCCGGTGATGATCGCCAAGGCCGGCAATGCGCTTTTGCCCGACGAGGCGGTGGCGGTGCTGCGCGACCGGCTGTTGCCGCTGGCGACCGTGCTGACCCCGAACCTGCCCGAGGCCGCCCGGCTTCTGGAGCAGCCGCCCGCCCGCACCGAGGCCGAGATGCTGGAACAGGGCGCGGCCTTGCGCGCGCTGGGACCGGCGCATGTGATGATGAAGGGCGGCCACGGTCAGGGCGACAGCTGCATCGACCTGCTGGTCGGACCCGAGCCGATGCGGCTGGCCGCGCCGCGCCTTGATACCCGCAACACCCATGGCACCGGCTGTTCGCTTTCGGCCGCGATTGCCGCCGGCCTGGCGCGCGGTGAAACCGTGCCCGAGGCGGTGCGCGCCGCCCATGGATGGCTGCAGGGTGCCATCGCCGCCGCCGACGATCTGGCGGTGGGGCTGGGCTTTGGCCCGGTGCATCATTTCTACCGGATGTGGAACCAGCAATGACCGACATCACCATCCTTGGCAGCGGCGTCATGGGCCTGTGCATCGCCACCGAACTGGTGGCGCGCGGGCTTGCGCCCCGGATCATCGACCCGGCCGGCAAACCGGGCGCGCAGGCCTGCAGCTGGCGCGCCGGCGGCATGCTCGCCCCCTATTGCGAGGCCGAAAGCGCCGAGCCGGTGGTGGTGCGGCTGGGTCTTGGCGCCGCCGACTGGTGGCAGGCCCATGGCGCCGAGGTGACGCGACGCGGCACGCTGGTCCTTGCCCCCTCGCGCGATCGGGCCGAACTGGACCGCTTTGCCCGCCTGACCCAAAGCCACCGCCCGCTGGACGCCGAGGCCATCGCCGCGCTGGAGCCCGAATTGCAGGGCCGGTTTGCGCGCGGGCTGTTCTTTGAAACCGAGGCGCATCTGAACCCGCGCGCCGCCCTGCTGGCGCTGCGCGACCGGCTGGCCGAGGCCGGGATCACCATCGAGACCGAGGGCGCGCCGACCGGGCTGATCGTCGATGCCCGCGGCCTTGCCGCCCGCGATGCACTGCCCGACCTGCGCGGCGTCCGCGGCGAGATGCTGGTGATCCGCTGCCCCGAGGTGCAGATCAGCCGCACCGTCCGCCTGCTGCATCCGCGCATTCCGCTTTACATCGTGCCCCGTGGCGATGGCATCTACATGATCGGCGCCACCATGCTGGAAACCGGCGGCAAATACCGCGTCACCGCCCGTTCGGCGGTCGAGATGCTGTCGGCCGCCTATACCCTGCATCCGGGCTTTGCCGAGGCCGAGATCATGGAGCTGGGCGCCGATGCCCGACCGGCCTTTCCCGACAACCTGCCGCGCCTGCGCCGGCGTGGAAACACTTTGTTCGCAAACGGCCTTTATCGCCACGGCTATCTTCTGGCCCCCGCCGTGGCCCGCATGGCCGCCGACCACCTTCTGGATGGCCAGACACCGGAGTTCATGGATGAAAATCACCCTTAATGGCGAAACCCGCGCCGTCTCGGGTCCGACGGTTCAGGACGCGCTCGACCAGCAGGGGCTGGGCGGCGCCAAGATCGCGACCGCGCTGAACGGCGCCTTTCTGCCCGCAGCCAGCCGCGCCGCGACCATGTTGAAAGATGGCGACGCGCTGGAAGTCGTCGCACCGATGCAAGGGGGCTGAGATGCCGCAATTCTATGGAACCACCGTCGACAGCCCGCTGATGCTGGGCACGGCGCTCTATCCCTCGCCCGCGATCATGGCGCAGGCATTCCGCGCCGCGAATGCCGGCATCGCCACGGTCAGCCTGCGCCGCGAAGGCGGGGCCGGGCAGGACTTTCACCGGCTGATAAAGGAGCTGGCGATCCCGGTCCTGCCCAATACCGCCGGCTGCCATTCGGTGCGCGAGGCGGTGACGACCGCCCAGATGGCGCGCGAACTGTTCGACACGCCATGGATCAAGCTGGAGGTCATCCGCGATGATGACACGCTATGCCCCGATGTGATCGCACTGGTCGAGGCGGCGCGGCTGCTGTCGGATGACGGATTTCAGGTCTTTCCCTATTGCACCGAGGATCTGTCGGTCTGTGGCCGGCTTCTGGATGCGGGCTGTCAGGTGCTGATGCCCTGGGGCGCGCCCATCGGCTCGGGGCGCGGGTTGAACAACCCCTATGGCCTGCGCAGCCTGCGGGCGCATTTCCCCGACGTGCCGCTGGTCGTCGATGCCGGCATCGGCCTGCCCAGCCATGCCGCGCAGGCGATGGAGCTGGGCTTTGACGCTGTGCTGCTGAACACCGCCGTCGCCAAGGCGGGCGATCCGGTGGCGATGGCGCGGGCCATGGCGCTGGCGATCGAGGCCGGACAACTGGCCCATGCCGCCAATCCGATCGAGACGCGCGACATGGCCGCGCCCTCGACCCCTCTCTTTGGCATGGCGGTGCTGGGATGACGCTTCCCCGTTTCTACCCGATCTTTGACACGACCGACTGGCTGCGCCACGCCCTGCCCCTGGGCGTCAAGCTGGTGCAGATCCGCATCAAGGACCAACCTGCGCCGCGCCTGATGGGCGAGCTGGCGCTGGCGCAGGAGCTTTGCCGCGAACATGGCGCCACGCTGGTCGTCAACGACTACTGGCGCGAGGCGATCGAACTCGGCTGCGACTTCGTGCATCTGGGGCAAGAGGATCTGGATCAGGCCGATGTGGCCGCGATCCGCCGCGCCGGGATCCGGCTGGGCGTCTCGACCCATGACGAGGCCGAGCTTGACCGCGCCATGGCGTTGCGGCCGGACTATGTCGCGTTGGGTCCGGTCTGGCCGACGATCCTGAAAAAGATGAAATGGGAACAGCAGGGCCTGGACCGCGTGCGGGACTGGCGCAAGCTGGTCGGCACCACGCCTTTGGTCGCCATCGGCGGCGTGACGCCCGAGCGCGCGCTTGAAGCATTCGCGGCGGGCGCCGACATCGCCTCGGCGGTGACCGACATCACCCTGAACCCCGACCCCGAGGGCCGCATCCGCCAATGGCTAGCGGTGACGGCATGAGCCGCTATATTCGCCAGATGGTGCTGCCCGAGGTCGATGCCGAAGGGCAGGAGCTGATCGAGGCCGCGCATGTGCTGGTGGTCGGTGCCGGTGGCCTTGGCGTGCCGGTGCTGCAATATCTGGCCGGCGCCGGCATCGGCCGCATTACCCTGATCGACCCCGACAGCGTCGATGAAACCAACCTGCACCGCCAGCCGCTTTACCGGATGAAGGACGTGGGCCAGCCCAAGGTCCGCGCCGCGGCTCAGGCCATCGCCCGGCTGAACCCCGAGGTGATGGTCGATGCGCTGATCGACCGGCTGACCCCCGCCAATGCGCCGGCGCTGGTCGCAGCGGCGGATGTGGTGCTGGATTGCGCCGACAGCTACGCGGCCAGCTATACGCTTTCGGATGTCTGTCTGGCGGCGGGCAAGCCGCTGATCTCGGCCTCCGCTCTGGGAATGGCGGGCTACGTCGGCGGCTTCTGCGGTGATCCGGGCAAAGGCGGTGCGCCCAGCCTGCGCGCGCTGTTCCCCGATCCGCCCGACAGCGGCCAGACCTGCGCCACGGCAGGCGTGCTGGGCCCCGTGGTCGGGATGCTGGGCTGTTTGCAGGCGCAGATGGCGCTGGCAGTGATCCTTGGGCTTACGCCATCGCCACTGGGACAGTTCACCCGTTTCGAGGCGGGCCGCTTCACACAATTCCACTTTGACGGCGCCCCTGAAACCTCTGGCCCGCGCTTCATCGCCGCCGAGGACATCCGCCCGGGCGACATGGTCATCGACCTGCGCCCCAAGGACGAGGCGCCGCGCAAGGCCACGCCCGAGGCGCTGCGCATGCCCGGCTATGGCGCCGGCGGCCCGCTGCCCGCCCCCGGCCAGCGCATCGTTCTGGCCTGCCGCTCGGGGCTGCGCTCATGGCGCGCGGCCGACGCACTTGCCCGCCGCTGGGACGGCGAAATCACCCTTTTGGCTCTGGGAGACGACTCATGAAGCATTTCACCCTTGCCGCCGCGCTGGCCCTGATGGCCCAGCCGGCTCTGGCCGCCGACAAGGTCACGCTGATCCTCGACTGGTTCGTGAACCCCGACCATGCGCCGATCATCGTCGCGCAGGAAAAGGGCTTCTTCAAGGACGAGGGGCTGGACGTGGACGTGGTTGCCCCCGCCGATCCCTCGGACCCGCCGAAACTGGTTGCCGCCGGCAAGGCCGATTACGCCATCACCTACCAGCCGCAACTGCATCTGCAGGTGCATGAAGGCCTGCCGTTGAAACGCATCGGCACCCTGGTCGCGACGCCCTTGAACTGCCTGATGGTCAAGGCCGACGGCCCCGTGCAAAAGATCGAGGACCTCAAGGGCAAGAAGATCGGCTATTCCGTCTCCGGGGTCGAGGATGCGCTGGTCGGCCAGATCCTGAAGACCGCTGGCCTCAGCATGGATGATGTGCAGATGGTCAACGTCAACTGGTCGCTGTCGCCGGCGCTGATCGCCGGTCAGGTCGATGCCACCATCGGCGCCTATCGCAACTTCGAGCTGACCCAGATGCGGCTCGCCGGTGCCGAGGGCCGCTGCTTCTATGTCGAGGAACAAGGCGTGCCGACCTATGACGAGCTGATCTTCGTCGCCAACCCGGCCCATCTGGACAAGGACCGCGCCGCCCGCTTCCTGCATGCCGTCGAACGCGGCGCGCAATATATGGTCAACCACCCCGACGAAAGCTGGACGCTCTTCTCGGGCACCGCACCCGACCTCAAGGATGAGCTGAACGCCGAAGCTTGGAAGGAAACCTTGCCGCGCTTTTCGCAAAGCCCGGCGGCGCTGGACCAAGGCCGCTACGCGCATTTCGAACAGTTCCTGAAAGACGCCGGACTGGTCGACAAGGTGCTGCCGGTCTCGGATCTGGCCGTGGACATCGGCGCACCATGAGCTACGGCCACAGCTTTGCGCAGCTGCGCGCCGCCGCGCCCGATTGGGACGCCTATACCCGTCACGCCTTCGTCGAGGGCATGCGCGACGGCAGCCTGCCGCAAACCGCGTTCCTGACCTATCTGGTGCAGGATTATCTGTTCCTGATCCAGTTCAGCCGCGCTTGGGCGCTGGCCGTGGTCAAGGCCGACACGCTCGAGGAAATGCGCAGCTGCGCGGCCACCGTCCACACGCTGCTTGATCATGAAATGTCGCTGCATGTGGAAACCTGCGCCGCAGCCGGCATCGACACCCGCGCCATGCTGGCCACGCCCGAGGCGGTGACCAATATCGCCTATACCCGCTATGTGCTGGACGCCGGCTTCTCGGGCGATTTCCTCGACCTCGTCGTGGCGCTGATGCCTTGCGTGCTGGGCTACGGCGAAATCGGCAACCGGCTTGCGGCCGAGGCCGCCACCGACACGCCCTACCGCGACTGGATCGACACCTATGCCGGTGCCGAGTATCAGCAGGCCTGCGCCGAGGCCGGGACGCTGCTCGACCAGGCCATTGCACGGCGTCTGGGCCAGAACCCGCAAGCCAGCCCGCGCTGGCCGGCACTGGTCGAACGCTTTGCCACCGCGACCCGGCTCGAAGCAGCCTTCTGGAATCTGGGGCAGACGTGATCATGCAGGCGCGCGTCCGTGGCAGCGCCTGGACCGGCGATCAGCCGCTCTTCGCCGAAATCGACCTGCAACTGGCCAAGGGGCAATGGACCTGCCTGCTCGGCCCCTCGGGCGTCGGCAAATCGACCCTGCTGCGGCTGCTGGCCGGGCTCGAGACCGGCGTGCGCTTTCAGGGCGAGATCAGCCGCGATCAGCCCGTCGCGCTGATGGCGCAGGACCCCGGCCTGATCCCATGGCTCGACGTCACCGGCAATGTCACCCTTGGCGCGCGGCTGCGCGGCACGCTCGATGCTTCTTTCGTGGAAAAATATCCCGGGGGAGCGTCCGACCGCCCCCATCAAGGGGGCGATCGGGCGTCGGGGGCAGAGCCCCCGGCCACCCCCGCCACCCGCGCCAGCATGCTAATCAAAGCGGTGGGCCTTGCCGATCGCGCCGATCACCTGCCGGCGCAGCTTTCCGGCGGCCAGCGCCAGCGCGCCGCGCTGGCCCGCACCCTGTTCGAGGATCGCCCCCTCGTGCTGCTGGACGAACCCTTTTCCGCCCTCGACACCCGGACCCGAGCACAGATGCAGGATCTCGCGGCGCGGCTCTTGCAGGACCGCACGGTGCTGCTGGTCACCCATGACCCGGCCGAGGCGGCGCGGCTGGGCGACCGCATCCTGCTCTTGCGCGAAACCGGGCTGACTGAATGGCCAGTCCCCAGCCCCCGGCCCCCGGCCGCCGCCCGCCCCTTCGATGCCCCCGAGGTGCTGGCGCTGCAAACCGCGCTGATGCGGGGGATGATGGCATGAAGACCGTGCTGGCGCTGATCGCGATCGCCCTGATCCTGTGGCAAACCCTCGTCTGGGGCCTCGGCATGCCCGCCTTTTTGCTGCCCGGTCCGGGGGCGGTGGCGCAATCACTGTGGATCAACCGGGCCGAGATCGCCTGGAATGCCGGCTTTACCCTGTCCGAGGTTGTGCTGGGCTTTGCCCTGGGCGCGGGGCTGGGCGCGGGCCTTGCCATCGCCATGGGCTTTTCGCCGCGGCTGACCGCGATCCTCAGCCCGTTCCTGACCTTCAGCCAGACCATCCCGGTCTTTGCCCTTGCGCCGATCCTGACGCTGTGGCTGGGCTTCGGCATCGCGCCCAAGATCGCCATGACCGTGCTGATCGTGTTCTTTCCGGTCTGGGCCGCCTTTCTTGACGGGTTGATGCGCACGCCGCAGGCGCAGCTGGACCTTGCACGGGTAATGGGCGCAAGCCAGGGCCGGATCATGCGCCACCTGCGCATCCCGGCGGCGCTGCCCAGCCTTGCCACCGGGTTGCGGCTGGCGGCGGTCTATGCGCCAATCGGCGCGGTGGTCGGCGAATGGGTCGGCGGCGCGCGCGGCCTTGGCGCGCTGATGATCCATGCCAATGGCCGGATGAAGACCGATCTGGTCTTTGCCGCGCTGCTGGTGCTGTCGCTGATGACGGTGCTTTTTGCGCGGGCCGTCAATCTGGCGCTGGCGCGGCTCTGGCGCCGCTACGGCGCCTGAACCGCCGGCCGGCTAAAGCAGCCGTTCGGCGCGGGCCAGATCCTCGGGCGTATTCAGGTTCAGGAACGGATCCATCACCCGGCTGTCGAACACCGCCCGGCCCGGATCATAAGAAGCCGCGAACTGGCCGATGCGGTGCAGCCCCGATTCCAGCGCGGCATGCAGATCGTCGCGCAGCGCCACCGGCCACAGTGCGCAGGTCGGATGATCGCGCAGCAGGCCCTGCGTATCGGGACTGGCCGCGACCGCGACACCCGAGCGGCCGCGCGCATCCAGCAGCCGCCAGACCAGATCCTCGGGGATGAAAGGGGTATCGACGCTGACGCTGACCACGCTGCCCGCGCCCTGCCCGGCGGCCCAGTCCATGCCCGCCAGCACCCCGGCCAGCGGACCGGCAAAGCCGGAAAAACCGTCGGCAATCACCGGCAGATCATATTCGCCGAAGGTCTCGGCCTCGCCATTGGCATTGATCGCCAGCGGGCCGCATTGCGGCGCCAGCCGCTCGATCACCCGCGACAGCAGGGTGCGGCCTGCCAGAACGCGCAGCGCCTTGTTGCCGCCGCCCATGCGGCGCGACAGTCCCCCGGCCAGGATCACGCCAGCCGGTTTTCCCGCCGGCCGACCGCTCATTTCAGCCCGGCCTGAATCGCCCGTGCCAAGGCAAACACGCGCTGCTCCAGAATGACCGGAGTTTCACAGACATAGGTCAGCGATTGCTGACGATCCTGAAAAATGCGCATGTCCCAGTCCAGTTTCTGTTCTTCGGCATCGATGGCGTCGAAGTCCGGCTTCTCGACCTTTTGCATCTCGGCCATCTTGCCACGATGGTCCTCGATCCGCTTGGCAAGGTCCACCTGTTTGTTGCCATAGCGCGCGATGCCGGAAATCAGCGCCGCGCGGTCGGGCTCGATGCGGTCAAAGATGGCCAGCATCAGGGCGGTCAGGTGCTGGTTGTCGGCGGTCTTGGCATAATCCGCGATTTCGGTCTGCGCCTGCTCGATCGGGACGCGGCGCTGTTCCAGCCGGTCGGCCAGCGTGGCGATTTCCGGAGTCTCGGCCATAGTGCGGACTGCGTCGTCGGGTTCGGGTCCGGTCCACATCTGGCCCATGGACAGATGTGGCTGCTTGCGCTGGACGCAGGGCCAGTCGGGATCGGTGCTGCTTTCGGCATGGGCCGCGCCCGCGATCAGACAGAACGTCAGGATCCAGTGTTTCATGCTCCCCCTCCTTTCCGGCGGGCCCAAAGGCCCTTGGCCGGATCATACATGACGACCGCCCCGGCAAAGAACAGGATCAGGCAGCCCGCCACCACACCAAAGGACATGAGGTCGAAGCGCTGGTAAAGCGCAAAGCGGATCAGCTCCACCGCATGGCTGAACGGGTTGGCCGCGCAGATGTGATGCAACAGCACCGAGCTTTCCCGCATCCGCCACAGCGGATAAAGCGCGGTCGAGGCGAAAAACATCGGGAAGATCACGAAGTTCATCACCCCGGCGAAGTTCTCAAGCTGCCGGATCGCCGAGGACAGGAACAGCCCCATCGCCCCCAGCATCAGCCCCGACAGGACCAGCGCCGGCAGCACCGTCAGATAGCCCATGGCCGGCGGGCGGATGTCCCAGAACCATGCAATGGCCAGAAAGGTATAGACCTGAATGATCGACACGATCACCCCGGCCACCAGTTTCGAGGCCAAAAGGAACCAACGCGGGAACGGGCTGACCAGCAGGGTGCGCATCGCCCCCGTCTCGCGGTCATAGACCATCGACAGCGACGACTGCATGCCGTTGAACAGCTGGATCATCGCGCAAAGGCCGGGGGTGACATAGACCTCATAGAGCACATAGGTCTGATAGGGCGGCGTGATCGACAGGCCTAGCACGGCGCGAAAGCCGGCGGCAAAGATGAACAGCCAGACCAAGGGCCGCACCAGCGCGGCCAGAAAGCGGCCACGCTGGTTGACAAAGCGCAGCGTCTCGCGCCGGGCGATGCCCAGAAAACAGGTCAGCCACATGCGCGCCGTCGGGCGCGGGGTCGCGGTCATGCGCTTTCTCCGGTCAGGCGCAGGAAGGTGCCGGTCAGGTCATTCCCGCCGATCTGGCCGGCATTGCCCTGGGCCAGCACCTCGCCACGATGCAGAATGACCAGCCCGTCCTCGGGGCGGATTTCGTCAAGGATATGCGTGGCCCAGAGCGCCGAAACCCCGGTCGCGGTCAGCGCGCGGGTCAGGGCCACCACCTCGGCGCGGGCCTTGACGTCCAGCCCCACCGTGGCCTCGTCCAGAAGCAGGATCTGCGGACGGTGGATCAGGGCGCGGGCGATCTCGGCCCGGCGGCTTTGCCCCCCCGACAAGGCCGAAACGCGGCTGCCCAGCTTGTCGGCCAGCCCGACCAGTTCCAGCACTTCGGCGGCGCGCAACCGCGCCTCGTGCCGGGGGATGCCATGCAGGGCGGCGTGATATTCTAGGTTCTGCGCCACCGTCAGATCGGGGTCCAGCGCGCGCGACTGAAACACCACCCCCAGCCGCGCGAGGGCCGCGCCGGGTTCGCGGCGCAGATCATGCCCCGCCACCTCGATCCGGCCCGAGGTATTGTCGTAAAGTCGGGTGATCAGCGAAAACAGCGTGGTCTTGCCGGCGCCGTTCACCCCCAGAAGCGCGGTGAAACCGCCGCGCGGCACGCTTAGGCTGACATCCTTCAACGCGGCAAAGCGGCCGAAGCTGTGGCTGACGTGCTGGATCGAGAGAGCATCTTGCATGATATCAGGGGTGCGGGCAAAGCGCCGCACCCGGCCGTCTCCTAGTCCGGCGCCCTGCCGGTGATGGTGAAACCGTTCAGCCTGACGCCATATTGCCCGATCCGGCGGGGCGCGTCACGCCCCCGCCTTGGGCATGGCCCCTACTGGATGTTGAACACGGCCTGTTGGGTTTCCCCATGCGAGCCGGGGATCGACAGGGTGTAACGGCCCGGTACGATGGCAACAAAGCTGATCGTCGCGGTGCCGGCATCGTCGAACTCCAGCGAATGCACGCCCATCGGCCGGATTTCGATATCGTTGATCACCACCTCGTTGATCCAGATGGCGCGGAAGAAATCGCCGCCCGACAGCGCCAGTTCCTGACTGCCATCGGCATTGATGTCGATGCGGTAATAGCCGCCCGATTTCAGCTTGTATTCGCCGGTCGCGACCGGCTTTCCGGAACCCAGCGTCAGCGGCGCAAGCTGGGTGCGGTTGTCGCGCGCCAGCATGCCCGAGAAACCATAATCGAACTTGCCCTTGGCCTCGTGCACGCCCTGTTCGGCTGCGGGTTTTTCGTCATCATCGTCGTCCTTTTCCGCGGCAGCCGGGGCTGCGGCGGCTGCTTCAGGCTTGGGCTCGGGCTTTTTCTCTTCGGCCAGTGCAGGCACAGACATTCCCGCGATCAGCATCAGCGCGGTCAGCAATCGGATCATCTTCTTTCCTCCCAGAATTCGTCAGTTCGGCGCCACGACCACGCCCCAGGGCTGCTGGCCGACGGGCACGGATTTGATGACCTTGTCCGAGGCCACGTCGATCACCGAAACGTCGTTCGAATTGCCATTCGTGGTGAACAGGTATTTTTCGTCGGGCGTGAAGGCCATCTGCCAGACCCGCTGGCCAACCAGCAGGTAATCCTCGACCTCGTCGGTCTCGCCATTGATCACCGCGACGCGGTTGGCGGGGCCAAGGGCGACATAGACCTTTTTGCCATCCTTGGTGATGCGGATGCCGACCGGCTGGATCGCCTCGGGCAGAACGCCGGGGATCTCGAAGCTGATCTTTTTCTCGATGGTCTGGTTTTCGGGGTGGATCACGCTGACGGTGCCGCCGATCTCGGCGCTGACGTAAAGCTTGGTGCCCTGATCGTTGTATTGCGCAAAGCGCGGTCGGCTGTCCACCAGCACATTGCCAAAGATCTCATAGGTTTCGGTGTTGATGAAATGCGCCATGTTGGTGGTTTCCGAGGTGTTGATGACCACCTTGCCATCCGGGCTGACGCCCATGCCCTCGGGTTCGACCCCAACCGGGATCTCGGCCAGCACCTTGTGGGTCTTGGTATCGACCACGGTGACCAGATTGTCGTCCTCATTGGCGATATAAAGCGGATTGCCCGAGGGATGCAGCACGAAGAGTTCCGGGTCCGGCCCCGAGGGCAGCGTGTGCAGTTCCTGCATCGTCTGCGGATCAAAGACCCGCACCAGATCATCGTCCGAGGTGCAGACATACAGCTCCTTGCCGTCGGGGCTGATGGTGATGCCGCGCGGGCGGGCACCGACCGGATAGGTGCCGATCACCTCCAGGGTGTCGCTGTCCAGAACGGTCACGTCATTGCCCTTTTCGTTGCTGACAAAGACCCGGTTCGCGGCGGCCGGCAGGGCCATGCCCAGACACAGCGCCGAGGTCAGGATGGCGGTTTTGGCTTTCATCTTTGGCCTCAGAACTTGCATTGGGTTTCGGGACGGTCGATGCCCAGCGTATCCAGCGCCGATGTCTGGTGCAGATACTGGTCTTGCGGGCTGACCGAGGCGGTCACGGCAGCGGTGGACAGCAGGATGGGCTGGCGCAGCTGATGGTCCCAGTCGCGGATGGTCAGCTTCTGCCCCTTGAAGCCGGCGACCTCGAACTTGTCCGACAGCATGAAATCACGCAGCTTGGCGGCATCGGTGCTTTGCGTGCGGGTCGCCGCCTCGCCCAGCATGCGCAGCGCGACCCATGTCTGGTAATCGTCGTCGCGCATCGGCCGGCCAGCGAGCTTTTCAAAGCGGTTCTGGAATTGCAGCGCCCCCCAGGCCTCGAGCGTCGGCGACCAGGCATGCGGCACCAGCCCGGCCGAGCCAGCGACCGGGCGCGCATCCCATGTCTCATAGGGCAGCCAATCGGCAAAGACGCCATTCTCGTCGGCGGCAATCACCACGTCATGCTCGGGTGCGCTTTGGGTGAACACCGGCATCTGCTGCTGGACCTGCACATAACCCGAGTCACTGCGGCGGCTGCCGCCGGTATCCTCATAGGTGCGGGTCTCGACAATCTTGGCGCCGAATTTGGTGGCCGAACGGCGATAGGCCTCGGCCAGCGCGATGTCATCGGGATGGCTGCCGGCGATCAGGAACCACTTCGGCCATTTCTTCCACATCAGGAATTGCGCCAACGCATCGGTCAGCATGGCCTGACTGGGCGCGGTGTGGATGGTATTGGCCCGGCAATCCGTGCCGCGCAAATTGTCGCCCCGCGCATGGGCATTGAAAAGCAGCGCCCGGTCGCCGGCCTGATCGGCCAGTTGCAGCGTGGTTGCGTCATCGGCAAGAACGACGATGAAAGGCACGCCCTGCGCCAGCAGCTTGTCCATCTCGGCGGCGGCGGTCTCGGGGGTGGCGGTGATCTCCTGCGCGTCGAAATCCTGCCCCATGAAGCGGCCGGTGGTGTCATTGTCGCCGATGGCAAGGCGGGCGCCGGCAAAGCCCAGATCCGCCGGACGGGTGTCCAGCCGCGAGATCGGCGGCAACGTCGGACGGTCCACCCGCAGCACGGCGGCATGGACCACCGAGGCGGGCTTTTGCCCCGCTGCCGCGGGCGCATCCTGCGCCGCAGCGGGCAGCCCGGCAGCCATCCCCGCCATAAGTATGATGATTCTCCGCAGCATTTCCGTCCTCCCGCTGCCATCATGGCGGGCGAAAGCGCCTGCGCCAACCCGACAAATCACCCGGCTTGACCCGGGTAAAATACCCCATACGTTTGTCTTATGGACGCCGCCCGGAACCCGG
The DNA here is from genome assembly GCF_009711185.1 of Paracoccus limosus. GTDB lineage: Bacteria > Pseudomonadota > Alphaproteobacteria > Rhodobacterales > Rhodobacteraceae > Paracoccus > Paracoccus limosus. The sequence continues at coordinate 40,567 of NZ_WMIF01000017.1, read as the reverse complement.
CGCATGGTCGCCGCATCGGGTCAGCCGGCCGGTGAGCAGCTTCGGCGGCCCATCTGGAGGAGAACCGCGATGACACGACTTCTGGCGACCACGCTGGCCGCCGCGATGCTGCTGGCGGGCGCCGCGCAGGCCCATGGCCCGGTGCGCCTGAAGCTTGAACTGGATCAGAAACTGAACGCGACACCGGACGAGGTCTGGGCGGTGATCGGCAAATTCGACGATATGAGCTGGCATCCGGCGGTCGCCAAGACCGATATGACCGGCGACGGTTCGGTCGATCAGCCCGAGAAATCCGAGCGCGTGCTGCATCTGAAGGCCGAGAGCGGCGATCCCACCATCACCGAGGTGCTGTCGAAATGGCAGCCCGACAAGCGCTGCTATGCCTATCGTATCGAAAAGGTCGATATGAAGGTGCTGCCGGTCACGAACTACGCCTCGACGCTTTGCGTCAAGGACGAGGGCGGCAAGGCACTGGTGACGTGGAAGGGTGGCTATTATCGCGGCTTCCCGAACAACAACCCGCCGGCCGATCAGAATGACGAGGCGGCGACCAAGGCCGTCACCGGGGTCTATCAGGCGGGGCTCGACGCCCTTGCCGAAAGGTTCGGCAAGGCGGAATGATCCGCTGGCTGGCATTCCTGCTGCTGGCCGGACCGGCCTTCGGCGCCGATCTGGCCTTTGTCACCTCGCAGAATGCCGACAGCATTTCGGTCGTCGATCTTGCCTCTGGCGGGGTGCTGGCCACCACGCCCCTGCCCGGGGCGCCGGCCCCCGTTGCCTATGACCCCGCCCGTCGCCGCGCCTTTGTCATCGCCGCCAAGACCGGGCGGATGGCGGTGCTGGACGAGGCCGGGCGCATCACCCAAAACATCGATCTGCCCGAGGGCGCCTTTGGCATCGCCGTGGCGCCCGATGGCGGGCTGTTCATCACCGAATGGTATCAGGGCCAGTTGATCCGGCTGGGCCCCGACCTGAAACCGTTGTGGCAGGTGCCGACCGGAAAATCCCCCGCAGGCGTCGCCAGCGACGGCGCTCTGGTCGCGACGGCGGATCGCGATGACGACCAGATCTCGGTCTATGATGCGGCCACGGGCGCGCTGCGCCACCGGATCAAGGTCGGCAAGCATCCCTATGCCGTGGTCTTTCACGATGGCCGGCTGTTCAGCGTGGATGTGCAAAGCGACACGGTCAGCGTGATCGACCCGCAAAGCGGCCAACTGCTGGGTCAAGTGGCGACCGGCAGCCATCCCTATGGGCTGGCCTTTGCCGGCGGGCGCGGCTTTGTCACCGATCAATATGCCGGTACGGTGACGGTGTTTGATCCCGCCAGCCTGAAGGCCGTCGCCACGCTGGAAACCGGCGACTACCCCGAGGGCATCGCCCCTCTGCCCGATGGCACGGGCGTGGTGGTGGCGCATTGGGACAGCAACACGCTGGTCTGGATCGACGCCGCCAGCCTGAAGATCACGCGCGAGATCGAGCTGCCCGACGGGCCGCGCGCATTCGGCGCCTTTACGGGGCGTCAGCAGTAACCAGCGTGCCGCCCACCGCCTGCCAGCCATCGACACCCTGCGGAAACCAGCGGATGCCGGTATAACCCATGCCCACGGCGCGCTTGCCGGCATTCCAGCTCATCCAGCAGTCGCTTTTGCAAAAGATCACGATGGGCGCGGCCTTGTCGCCGCCGCTGGCCTGCGCCAGCCCGTCGCGCAGCCGCGCCTCTTCCACAGCCGAGATACGGTCATAGCCGGTATCGTAAAGCCAGACGGCGCCGGGAATGGTCTGGTGCGGGGGGGCGTTCCAGATCGTGCCCGCCGGCAGCTTGTCTGGCCGTTTCTGGCGCGGCAGCACGTCCAGAAAGGGCACGCCCTGCCGGTGCAGCGCCACCGCCTCGGCCGGGGTGATGACCTGCGCCCCGGCCAGCGTGGCCGGGACCGGGGCGCGGTAGGGTTCGCCGTGAAAGCCGGCAGGCTCGGGCACGGTCTGCGCCAAGGCGGCAGTTGCGCCCAAAAGCAGACACAGGGCCAGAGCCCGGCCGATCATGGCTTGGGCGCCTTGCCGTAATCGTCCAGGATCGGCACGCCGGCATCGCGCAGGATGGCGTCGATCTTGTCCTGATTGCGGCGGATCAGGCTGTTCAGCTTGCGCTTCCATTCGTCCTCGCCGGGGCGCACGCCCATGGTGATGCGATAGAACATGCGCGGGCCGGTAGTTTCCTTCAAGAGCGGTGTGAACTGCAGTTCGGGGTCCTGCTTGACCAGAGGGCCCGCCAGCGGCCCCCACAGCACGGCGGCGGCCAGCTCGCCGGATTTCACCTGCGCCAGCATGTCGCCCACCGGGTTTTCGACCCGGCGATCGACGAACAGATCCCAGCCCTTCATGTCCTTGGCCAGTCCCGCCCGCGCCAGATTGGTGGCGGGCGGCGTGCCCGCGACCACGCCGATGGGCTTGCCCTTCAGCGCCGGGTCTTCAAGCATGTCCACCGCCGCAAGCGGGCTGTCCTTGCGCGTCACGATGCCATAGGCCGAGGTGTAATAATGGTTGGTGTTCTGCACCAGCTCATCGCCCTGGGCATAGCCGATCACCACGTCGCAGATCCCGGCGCGCAGCGTCTTGCGGATAAAGCCCGCGCCCTGCGGAAACCACGTATAGGCCAGCGGCATCCCCAGCTCATCGGCGAAAAGCACCGCCAGCCGGTTTTCGAACCCCGAGCCATCCTGCGACGACATCGGCACCGCCGCCGGGTCGGCGCAGACCCGGAACTCGGTATGCGAGCGCAGGTCGGCGACCTGCCCCGCTGCGGGCAGGCCAGCCGCGCAGAACGCCGCCGAGACCAGCAGGATCGGGCAAAGGCGGCGCATCGTCAGCCGCTCATGCAGGAATCTTCCTGCGCCGTGAAATCATCGGATTTCTTTTCCTTGTCGGCAGGCCGGCCCCGCGGCAGATCGCCCATGCCCCGTGCCAGCAGATAGGCATAGATGTCGTCGACATAGCACCAGACGTTCTTGTTGGTGCCAAAGGCCGGCATCACCAGATTCTGCGCCGTGCCCACGTCCTGCTTGCCCGAGGCGACGATCTGCTGGAACTCGTAATAGTCGATCTTCTTGACCATTTCCTTGAGCGCCGGGGCATAGGTCGACCCCTCACCATCCGGGCCGTGGCAGACATGGCATTCCGCCGAATAACGCTTGTAGCCCGAGAAGGTGGCGTAATCGAGAACGCCATCGGTGATCTTGTAGGTCGGGATACCCTCCTCGGTATACCAACGGCCGTTTTCCTGATGGTCGGGCGTGATGTCCTGCCCGTTGGGCAGCACCCTCTTGGCGGTTGCGTCCCCCGAGGCGGCGGGCGCCTGCGTGGCATTGTCCTGGGCCATGGCTGCCGGTGCGACAAGCGCGGTGGCGCAGGCCAGGCAGATCGCCAATGCGCTGGCGGTCATCTTATCGTTCATGAATTCCTCCCTTGCTGTCACCCGTAAAATGATAGCTCCGCCCAGGATATTTTCCCCGGGCGGAGCGTGACGAGTCACAGTTTGGTTTTCTGCACCAAAGTATTAGCCGGGCAGCTCGAACACGGTCAGCTGGCCGCCCAGTTCGGTGTATTGCGACAGCGACGCATAGCCGCCGACAGCCCCCAAACCTTCGTTCGGGTTGGTCAGGCCGGCCGCAAGACCGATGCCTGCCCAACCGCCGACGCCCGAAAGCACGCCGATGTACTGCTTGCCGCCATGCTCATAGGTCATGACGTTGCCGATGATGCCCGAGGGGGTCTTGAACTTGTAAAGCTCTTTGCCCGTCTCGGAATCGACTGCCTTCAGATAGCCTTCCAGCGTGCCGTAGAACACCACATCGCCCGCAGTGGCCAAAGCGCCCGACCAGACCGAGAACTGCTCGGGCAGCGACCATTTGATCTCGCCCTTGGTGTTGTCCCAGGCGATGAAGTTGCCCATGCCACCATGGCTGTTCGGAGCCGGATACATCGACAGCGTGGCCCCGACATAGGGCTGGCCGGCGGTATAGGCGACGCGGAACGGCTCATAGTCCATGCAGACGTGGTTGGTCGGCACGTAGAACAGGTTGGTCTTGGGCGAGAAGGCCGCCGGCTGCTGGTCCTTGGAGCCAAGCGCGGCCGGGCAGACGCCGGTGGTGTTCTCGTCCTCGCCGTTCTGGTCGGTCGAGAATTCGGCCACCACGGCCGGGCGGCCATAGGTTTCGGATTTGGGGTCCATATCGACGCCGGTGGTCCAGTTCACCGCCGGATCGTATTTCTGCGCCACCAGCAGCTCGCCGGTTTCGCGGTCCAGCGTATAGCCCAGACCGTTGCGGTCAAAGTGGGTCAGCAGCTTGCGATCCTTGCCGTCGACCTTCTGGTTGGTCAGGATCATCTCGTTGACGCCGTCGAAGTCCCATTCGTCATGCGGCGTCATCTGGTAGAACCATTTCGCCATGCCGGTGTCGGCATCGCGGGCCATGATGGTCATCGACCACTTGTTGTCGCCCGGACGCTGGCTGGGGTTCCAGGTCGAGGGGTTGCCGGTGCCGTAATAGATCAGGTTCAGCTCGGGGTCATAGGAATACCAGCCCCAGGTGGTGCCGCCGCCGATCTTCCACTGATCGCCTTCCCAGCTTTTCAGCGAGCTGTCCTTGCCGATCGGCTTGCCAAGCGCGGTGGTCTTTTCCGGGTCGACCAGCATTTCGGCGTCGGGGCCGGTCGAATATGCTTTCCACAGTTCCTTGCCGTCTTTCAGGCTATAGGCGGTGACGCGACCGCGCACGCCGTATTCGCCGCCCGAGACGCCGACGATCACCTTGTCCTTGACCGGCAGCACGGTGGCGGTGTTGGTTTCGCCCAGAGCCGGATCGCCGGTCTTGACCGACCATTTAACTTCGCCGGTCTTGGCGTCCAGCGCCACCAGCGTCGTGTCGGCCTGATGCATCAGGATCAGCCCGTCCGCATAGGCCAGACCCCGGTTGACGGTGTCGCAGCACATGACCGCGATGACGTTCGGATCCTGCTGCGGCTGGTAGCGCCACAGGATCTTGCCGCCGTCGTTCAGGTCCAGCGCAAAGACGTTGTTCGGAAAGGGCGTGTGCAGATACATCACATCGCCGATGACCAGGGGCGAACCCTCATGGCCGCGCAGAACCCCGGTCGAGAAGGTCCAGGCAACGCGCAGGTCCTTCACGTTGTCCTTGTTGATCTTGTCCAGCGTCGAATAGCGGGTGTTGGCATAGTCACCCGTCTGGATCGCCCATTGCTCCGGCTTGGCAATTTCCGAAAGCACGCTGTCGTTGGCCAGTACCGCCGTGCCAGACAGCAGCAGCGCCAGACCGGCGCCCTTGATCATGGTCTTCATGAATATTCCTCCAAAGCGGCGGCTGCGACTCCTCCTGCCGCGCGGCCATGGGAAAATATCCTGCCCTGAACACGGATACGTCAACGAAACCGCACCCGTGCCTAGACCAAAGTATTAGGAAAAATCGGCAATTGGTATGGGAAAACCCCCCGCCATCACAGCGGGGGGTCTGATGTCACAGACGCTCGGCGTGCCAGCGGATGTGGTCGGGGATAAAGGTCTGGACGAAGAAATAGCTGTGGTCGTAGCCTTCCTGCATCCTGATGGTGCCGGGCTGGCGGCGCTCGGCCATGGCATGGGCCAGCGCCTCGGGTTTGAGCAGGTGCAGGAACTGGTCGCTGGCGCCCTGATCGATCAGGATCTCGCCGGGATAGCCGCGCTCGCGCATCAGCAGGGTGGCGTCATGCGCAGCCCAGGCCGCCTTGTCCTCGCCCAGATAGGCGGTGAACTGCTTGCGGCCCCAGTCGGATTCGCTGGGATGGGCGATCGGCGCAAAGGCCGAGACAGACTTGTAGCGCTGCGGAAAGGTCATCGCGATGGTCAGCGCGCCATGGCCGCCCATGGAATGGCCAGTGATGCCCTGCGCGTCGCGGTCCAGCGGGAAATTCCCGAACACCAGCTCGGGCAGCTCATGGGTGATATAGTGCCACATCTTGAAATGCGGCGCCCAGGGCTCTTGCGTCGCATCGACGTAGAAGCCCGCACCCTGCCCCAGATCATAGGCATCGTCATTGGCCACCCCGTCGCCGCGCGGCGAGGTGTCGGGAAAGATCAGCGCGATGCCGAATTCCGCCGCCCATTCCTGGGCGCCGGCCTTGGTCATGGCGTTTTCATGGGTGCAGGTCAGGCCCGAAAGATACCATAGCACCGGCACCTTGCCGTGTTGGGCCTGCGGCGGCAGGTAGACGGCAAAGGTCATCGGCGTGCCGGTCGCCTGGGACTGGTGACGATAGACGCCCTGAACGCCGCCGAAGCTGCGATTCTCGGACACGGTTTCATAAGCCAGCGTCATGGCTGCTCTCCTGTCAGGTCGTGGAACATGACCAGCGCATCGACATAGCCATGTTGCGGGTGAAGAAACGCGCCGGGCAACCGGCCGACAATATCGAAACCGGCCTTCTGCCACGAATGAACGGCATCGGCATTGGTCGAGACGACGAAATTGAACTGCATGGCGCGAAAGCCCTGCGCCCGCGCCCAGTCCTTGGCATGGGTGACCAAAGCCCGGGCAATGCCGCGACCGCGCGCGTCGGGATGAGTGACGAAGCTGGCATTGGCGACATGGCTGGCCGGACCGGGCCGGTTGCGCCCGACATGGCTGGCGCCAAGGATGCGGCCATCGAGTTCAGCGACGAAGGCGGTGAAGGGCGCGGCGAACCAGTCCGCCAGCGCCTCGTCCCGGGTGATGTCGGTCGGGATGCAATAAGTTTCGCCCGCACGATAGACCGGCTCGAGGATGGACCAGATCGCGGCGTGGTCGGCGGGCGTGGCGGGCCGGATCACGGCCCGGCCCGAAGTCATTTCAGCTCGTCCGCCGAGCGGATGACCTGGCCCAGCAGGCCGTAATCCAGCGCCTCTTGCGTGTTCAGCCAGAAATCGCGCTGGGTGTCCTTTTCGATCCGTTCCAGGCTCTGGCCGGTGGCATCGGCAAAGATCTGGTTCAGCCGGTCGCGCATCAGGCGGACCTGTTCGGCCTGGATCATCATGTCCGACGAGGTGCCGCCGATCCCGCCCGAGGGCTGGTGGATCAGGAAGCGGGTGTTGGGCAGGCAGAAACGGTTTTCCTTTTTCGCCGCGACAAAGATCAGCGCACCGGCCGATGCCACCCAGCCCGAGCCGATGGTGCGCACGGTCGGACGGATGAACTTGATCACGTCATGGATCATGTCGCCCGATTCGACATGGCCGCCGGGCGAGCTGATCAGCACGTTGATCGGCTTGTCGCTGTCCTCGGCCAGAGCCAGCAGATGCGCCACGGTGCGCTGCGCCAGCTTGTCGTTGATGCCACCGGCGATGATGACAGTGCGCGACTTGAAATAGAGTTTGCCGATCTTGTCGCCTTCCGGCAGGCCCAGACCTTCATCCTTCTGGTCTTCTTGCGGGCGGTCGTCGTCGTCTTCGTCGTCCAGATGGAAGTGTCGTGCCATGATCGGTCCTTTCATGTTGACGGCGGGATCGGTTGCCCGCCCCCGCCGTCCTTTTAACTAAGCAGCCGTTACGGATCAGTAAAGGACGACCGCGCGGATGGATTCACCGGCATGCATCAGGTCGAAGCCCTTGTTGATGTCTTCGAGCTTCAGCGTGTGGGTGATCATCGGGTCGATCTCGATCTTGCCGTCCATGTACCAGTCGACGATCCGGGGCACGTCGGTCCGGCCACGGGCGCCGCCAAAGGCCGAGCCCTTCCAGACGCGGCCGGTGACCAGCTGGAACGGACGGGTGCTGATTTCCGCCCCGGCAGGCGCCACGCCGATGACGATCGACTGACCCCAGCCGCGATGGGTGCATTCCAGCGCCTGACGCATGACATTGACGTTGCCGGTGCAGTCGAAGCTGTAGTCGGCGCCGCCGATCTGGTCGAAGGGCGTCTTGGTCAGGTTGATGATTTCCTGAACCACGTTCTCGACGTTCTTCGGATTGATGAAATGGGTCATGCCGAAATGCTCGGCCATTTCCTTTTTGCCGTCGTTCAGATCGACGCCGATGATCATGTCGGCACCGGCCAGACGCAGGCCCTGGATCACGTTCAGGCCGATGCCGCCCAGACCAAAGACCACGGCCTTGGCGCCGATCTCGACCTTGGCGGTATAGATCACCGCGCCGATGCCGGTGGTGACGCCGCAGCCGATGTAGCAGATCTTGTCGAAGGGCGCGTCCTCACGCACCTTCGCGACCGAGATCTCGGGCAGGACGGTGTGGTTGGCGAAGGTCGAGCAGCCCATGTAGTGATAGATCGGGGTGCCATCGAGCATCGAGAAGCGGGTGGTGCCGTCGGGCATCAGGCCCTTGCCCTGCGTCGCGCGGATGGCGTGGCACATGTTGGTCTTGCCCGACAGGCAGGACGCACATTGGCGGCATTCGGGGGTGTAAAGCGGGATGACGTGGTCACCCGGCTTGACCGAGGTCACGCCCTCGCCGACTTCCAGTACGATGCCCGCGCCTTCATGGCCGAGGATCGCGGGGAAGACGCCTTCCGGGTCGGCACCGGACAGGGTGAATTCGTCGGTGTGGCAGATGCCGGTGGCCTTGATTTCGATCAGCACCTCGCCGGCCTTCGGGCCCTCAAGGTTGACCTCCATGACTTCCAGCGGTTTGCCGGGCTCAAGGGCAACGGCGGCACGGGTTCTCATGTTCACATACTCCTTGCGTGGCGGCCGGGAGGCCTGCTTGTGGTCGGCATGGCATGGGGGCCGGTTCGACCGGCCCCCTGCTGTCCTGTCCGGACGGGTCGCGTCAAGCCGCGAGTGCGCCCGATTTCTTGGCGATATGCGTCGCGATGGCATCCATCAGCGGCGGCGACAGCGCATCATAGGGTTCCAGACCCAATTCGCGCAACCGGGCGCGGATCGCGTCCATCCGGCTGGGATCGACACCGGATTCGATGATCGAGCTGACGAAGGCGGCGAATTCCGGCGCCGACCAGCCGTCCAGATCCGAAAGCTCGGTATGGACGAAGTCCAGACCATAGAACGGGTGTTCGGTGTTCTCGATGCGGCCATACATGTGCACGCCGCAATCCTTGCAGCGGTGGCGCTGGATCGGCGCGTCCTTGTTGACGATCTCGAGCTTCTCGGCGCCGCTGAGCACCTCGATGGAATCGCGGCCGACAACGGCCACTTGCGAAAAGATCGCGCCCTCGGGCTTCCAGCACTTGGTGCAGCCGCAGACGTGGTTATGCGCGGTCTGCGCCTTGACGGCGACCCGCACCGGGTTCGAGCTGCAATGGCAATGAAGCTCGCCGCCCGAAAAACCCGGCTTGGCCGGTTTGATGCCGTTATCGACCGCAGGATGGATCTTGACGCCGGATGTATCTACCATGGTTCTCCCTCCGATGAACCTGAATGCTGCGAGGTTCGCGCCACGCCGCGTTCTGAACAAGTGGGAAAAAGGTTGTAACCGCCGGACCGGGCCGGGGTTTCAGGCTTCCGGGCGCCGGATCAGCCACAGGGCAATGCCGCCGCAGACCAGCGCCTGCGCCGCGATCAGCCGGGGGTCCAGACCGAACCATGTGGACCAGCCGACGCCGCAGGCCATGGCCAGCGTCGCCGCGATCTTGGCCCTGCGGCTGACGGCGCCATTGCGGCGCCAGGCGCGGATATGCGGCCCGACGGTCGGGTTGCGCAGGATGCGCGCGCCCAGCCGCGGCGAGGAGCGCGCAAAGGCCCAGACGGCGACCAAGAGAAAGGGCACCGTCGGCATCACCGGCAGCACCACGCCGATCAGGCCAAGCGCGAGAAAAAGCCAGCCAAGGCCAAGCCAAAGGTAATGCATCTTACTCCGCCAGTTCGCGCAGGATCGCGTTCAGGACCGGCCGGCCAGTCGGGGTGGCGATCAGCCGGTCCTGCTGCAGCACAACCAACCCCAGCCCGACAAGATCCGCCAACCGGCCCTGCGGCAGCCGGGCGCCATGGGACAGGTAGCGCGAGACCTGCATGCCCTCGGCCAGCCGCAGCGACATCAGCAGGTATTCAAGCGCGCGGTCCTGCATCGTCAGGGCCTCGGTGGCGCTGTCGCCATTGCCCCGGCCCTCGACCGCCGCCAGCCATTCACCCGGCGCCCGATGCGCCTCGGTGGCCAGGCGGCCGCCGGGCAGGGTCAGCCGGCCATGCGCCCCCGGGCCAACCGCCGCCCAGTCGCCTTGCCGCCAATAGACCAGATTGTGCCGGCTTTCGGCGCCGGGCCGGGCGTGGTTCGAGATCTCATAGGTCGGCATGCCGGCAGCGGCGCAGATCTCTTGCGTGTCCAGATACATGTCCGCCGACATGTCATCATCGGGCAGACCCTTGAGCCCGCCTTTCGCATGGCGCGCGCCAAAGGCGGTGCCGGGCTCGATCGTCAGCTGATAGGCCGAGAGGTGATCGACGGCCATCGACAGCGCCTCTGTCAGTTCGGCCCGCCAATGCGCGCGGTCCTGATCCTGCCGGGCATAGATCAGATCGAAGCTGACCCGCGTGAAACAGTCGCGGGCAATGTCGAAGGCCGCGCGGGCCTCGACCACGGAATGCATCCGGCCCAGACGGCGCAGATCGTCGTCGTTCAGCGCCTGAATGCCCATCGACACGCGGTTGACCCCGCCATCGGCAAAGGCGCGGAACCGGCCCATCTCGACGCTGGTCGGATTGGCCTCCAGCGTGATCTCGATGTCATTGGCAAAGGGCCATGCAGCGCGGGCGGCCTCGATCACCCCGGCCACGGTTTCGGGGGCCATCAGGCTGGGCGTGCCGCCGCCAAAGAAGATGCTGTTGAGCACCCGGCCGCGGGTTTCGGCCGCCAGCCGCGCGATCTCGGAGCGATAGGCGGCCAGCCAGCGCGGCTGGTCGATGGTCGCTGCGACATGGCTGTTGAAATCGCAATAGGGGCATTTGGCCGCGCAAAATGGCCAATGGACGTAAAGGGCAAAGCCTCCGGCACGCCAGTCCTCGGCAAGGTCGGTGGGGCTGGCGGCGGCTGGCAGGTCCAATGTCATTCCCTGAACGCGGTGGCTTCGATCTCGATCTTCATTTCGGGTTTGATAAGCCCCGCGACAACCATGGTGGCGGCAGGTAACGCATCCTTCATCGCCGCACCCAACACCGGCACCACCTCGTCGAGAAAGGCGGGGTCGGTGATGGTGTATTGCACCCGCACGATGTCGGCGGGCTGGAACCCGGCCTCGGCCAGCGTGGCAAAGATGGTGGCAAAAGCGTTGCGCGCCTGATTGGCGGCGCTGTCGGGCATAGTCATGGCGGCATAGTCATAGCTCGTGGTGCCCGAGACGAAGCACCACGGGCCCTTGACCACCGCCCGGCTGTAGCCGAACTCCCGCTCGAAGGGCGAGCCGGTCGAGATCCTACGCAAAGGCCTGCTCCAGCAGGGCAAAGGCGCGGGCGCGGTGGCTGATCGCGTTCTTTTCCGCCGCGCTCATCTCGGCATAGGTCACGTCATGGCCTTCGGGGACGAAGATCGGGTCATAGCCATGGCCCTTCGCCCCGCGCGGCGGCCAGACCAGACGGCCCGGCGCCACGCCCTCGAAGATCTCCTCATGCCCGTCCGGCCACATCAGGATCAGCGTGGCGCGGAACTGCGCGGTGCGGGGCTCGGGGGTGTTGCGGGCATCAAGCTCGTTCCAGGTGCGGGTCATCGCCTGCATGAAGTCGCGGCCATTCGGGGTCTCGGCCCAGTCGGCGGTATAGACGCCGGGGGCGCCGTCCAGACCATCGACGCTGATGCCGCTGTCATCAGCCAGCACCGGCAGACCGGTCGCCTGCATGGCGGCGCGGGCCTTGATGCGGGCGTTGCCGATAAAGCTGTCCTCGGTCTCGGCGGGTTCGGGCAGGCCCATCTCGCCGGCGCTGGTGACCTCGATGCCGTGCGGCGCCATCATGGCGCGGATTTCTTCGAGCTTGCCGGCGTTGTGGGTGGCGACCAGCAGCTTTTTCTCGGTAAAGGCCCTCATGCCACGGCCGCCTTTTGCGCGGCGACCAGCTGGGCGATGCCGGCCTCGGCCAGATCCAGCAGCTGGTTCATCTCGGGGCGCGAGAAGGTGGCGCCCTCGGCCGCCATCTGCACCTCGATCAGCCGGCCCGAGCCGGTCAGGATGAAATTGCCATCGGTGCCGGCCTCGCTGTCCTCGGCATAGTCCAGATCCACGATGGGCTGGCCGGCATAGATGCCGCAGGACACCGCCGCGACATGATCCATGATCGGGTCGGTGGTGATGATATTGGCCTTGAGCAGTTTGTTCACCGCCAAACGCAGCGCCACCCAGCCGCCGGTGATCGAGGCGCAGCGGGTACCGCCATCGGCCTGGATCACGTCGCAGTCGATGACGATCTGACGTTCACCCAGGGCGCGGCGGTCGACTCCCGCCCGCAGGGCGCGGCCGATCAGGCGCTGGATTTCCTGGGTGCGGCCGGATTGCTTGCCCGCTGCCGCCTCGCGCCGGTTGCGCGAATTGGTGGCGCGCGGCAGCATGCCGTATTCGGCAGTCACCCAGCCCTGCCCCGAGCCTTTCAGAAAGGGCGGTGCTTTTTCCTCGATGGTGGCCGAGCAGAGCACCTTGGTATCGCCGCAGGAGATCAGGCACGAGCCCTCGGCGTGGCGCATGACGCCCGTTTCGATTGAAATCGGACGCATATCACTTAAATTCCGGCCAGAGGGGCGCATCTGTCATTCCTTTCGGGGGTTTTGCCGTTCAAATACTAGGGCAGGACCCCTGACCGCAACCCGTGAACCGTCGATGCCAGAAACCACGCTGCTTTCCGACCTGAACGACCGCTCGCGCGAGGTGTTTCGCCGGGTGGTCGAATCCTATCTTGCCACGGGCGAGCCGGTCGGATCACGCACGCTGACGCGTGAGCTGACCGAAAAGGTCAGCGCCGCAACCATCCGCAACGTGATGCAGGATCTGGAGCATCTGGGCCTGCTGGACCATCCGCATGTCTCGGCCGGGCGGATGCCGACGCAGCTGGGGCTGCGGCTGTTCGTGGACGGGCTGATGGAGGCGGGGCCGGTGTCGAATACCGACCGCGAAATGATCGAGGAAACGCTGGGCGACGAGCGCGGCGATACCGGCGCGATGATGGACCGGGTCAGCACGGCGCTGTCGGCGCTGACGCATGGCGCCTCGCTGGTGCTGACGCCCAAGCAGGAGGCGCCGGTGCGCCACATCGACTTTGTCAGCCTTGCGCCGGATCGGGCGCTGGTGGTGCTGGTCTTTGCCGATGGCCGGGTCGAGAACCGGGTGTTTACCCCGCCGCCGGGCCATACCGCCAGCGCCATGCGCGAGGCGGCGAATTTCCTGAACGCCTTTGGCGAAGGCCGCACGCTGGCCGACCTGCGCCGGGGCGTGTCGCGCGAAATCGAGGCAAGCCGGCTGAAGCTGGATCAGATCGCCGCCGCGATGATCGAACAGGGGCTGGCGATGTGGGACGGCGACGGATCGGACGCCCGGCTGATCGTGCGTGGCCGCGCCAACCTGCTGGCGGACGAGGCCGCCGATCTGGACCGCATCCGCACCTTGTTCGACGATCTGGAACGCAAGCGCGACATCGCCGAGTTTCTGGATCTGGCCGAACAGGGCGAGGGCGTGCGGATTTTCATCGGTTCGGAGAACAAGCTTTTTTCACTTTCCGGTTCCTCTCTGGTGGTTTCACCCTATATGAATGCGGACCGCAAAATTGTCGGCGCCGTGGGCGTGATCGGTCCAACGCGACTGAATTACGGCCGCATCGTGCCGATCGTGGATTATACTGCGCAGCTCGTCGGCCGGATGATCTCTGGCCGGAAAGGATAAGGACATGACGAAAGACAACCCGAACGGAAATCCGCTTGACGAGGACCTGGTCGATCCGCTGGCCGAGGGTGCGGATGCGCCGTCGGAAATCGAGGCCCTGATCGCCGAGCGCGACAGTTTCCGCGACCGGTTCATGCGCGCCTTGGCCGATGCCGAGAACGCCCGCAAGCGCGCCGACAGGGAACGCCGCGAGGCCGAGCAATATGGTGGCTCGCGTCTGGCGCGTGACCTGCTGCCGGTGCATGAGGCGCTGACCCGGGCGCTGGAGACCGCCAATGACGAGCAGCGCGCGGCGGCGGCTGCGCTGATCGAGGGGGTCGAGCTGACGCTGCGCGAGCTGAACAACGTCTTTGCCAAACACGGCATCCACGTCATCACCCCGCAGGTCGGCGACAAGTTCGATCCGCAGCAGCATGAAGCGATGTTCGAGGCGCCGTTGCCGGGCACGGTGGCCGGCCATATCATTCAGGTCATGGGCAATGGTTTCATGCTGCATGACCGGCTGTTGCGGCCAGCCAAGGTCGGCGTCAGCTCGAACCCGGCCAATTAACGAAAAACCCCGGAGAGATCCGGGGTTTTTTGTATCTTATCGGGACTGACCTACCAGATATGGTATCAGTTGCCAGCAAGGATCTGGCAAAGCCGGTCGAGTTGTTCCAGATCCTTGTAATTGATCACCATCTGGCCGCCGTCCTGACCTTTGTGGTTGATCGCCACCCTCATCTTGAGATGCGCTGACAGATCGCCCTCCAACACGCGGGTATCAGCATCCTTTTCGGATTTGGCTTGCTGCGGTCGGACCAGTTTGGCCTCGGCCTGCCGGCGGACCAATTCCTCGGTCTCGCGCACCGAGAGGTTCTTTTCGATCACCTTGCGGGCCAGCTCGATGGCATTCGGGGCCGTGATCAGGGCGCGGGCGTGACCGGCGGTCAGCTTGCCTTCCTTGAGCCAGCTTTGCACCTGTTCAGGCAGGTTCAGCAGGCGCAACAGGTTGGCGATATGGCTGCGGCTTTTGTTCAGCGCGTCGGCCAGCTTTTCCTGCGTATGGCCAAAGCGGTCCATCAGCTGGCGATAGGAGGCGGCTTCCTCAATCGCGTTAAGGTCGGCGCGCTGGATGTTTTCGACGATGGCAACTTCCAGCACCTCGGTATCGGTCAGCTCGCGGACGATGACCGGCACTTCGTGCAGCTGGGCAATCTGGGCCGCGCGCCAGCGGCGTTCACCGGCAACGATCTGATAGAGCCCCCGATCTGAGGGGTGCGGGCGCACGATCAGCGGCTGCAGCATGCCCCTGCCCCGCAGCGACTCGGCCAGTTCCTGCAGCGCCTCGGGGGCAAAGCTGCAGCGCGGCTGATCGGGATTGGGCGTGATCTGTTCGACCGGCAGCACCTGCCGCGGCGCGGGACGTTCCGAGGGCAGAAGATCCACATCGGCCATCAGCGCTGAAAGGCCGCGGCCCAAGCCCCTTTTTTCAAGCTTGTTCTCTGACATGGTTCCTCTCTAGACGGTGACAAGTTGCCGAGCCAGAAACTCCTGCGCGAGTTCGCGATAGGCAGCGCTGCCCTTGGAGTTCGGATCGTATTGCAGCACAGACATGGCATGCGAGGGCGCCTCGGACAGGCGGACATTGCGTGGGATGACCGTGCGGTAGACCAGCCCGGCGAGGGTGTTGCGGGCATCGGCCTCAACCTGCTGCGACAGGTTGTTGCGACCATCGGACATGGTCAGCAGAACACCTTCGATGCGCAGGTCGGGGTTGCCGGTCTGGCGCACCTCGCGGATGGTCATCAAGAGCTGCGAAAGCCCTTCGAGCGCGTAGAATTCGGCCTGCAGCGGCACCAGAACACTGTCGGCGGCCACCATCGCGTTCACCGTCAGCAGCCCCAAGGCCGGCGGGCAGTCGATGAGGATATATTCGAATTCCGAAGGTGCTGTCAGCTTGCGGCGCAAAAGCTTGGTGCGGCCCGCGCGGCTGGACATTTCCATATCCACCGACGAGAGGTCTCGGCTGGAGGGCACGAGGCTGAGCCCGGCAACATTGGTAGCGCAGCAGGCATCCTGAAGCTGCGCATCCTCGACCAGCACGTCATAGGAGGTGACCTTGCGCTGTTCGGGCGGGACGCCCAGCCCCGTCGAGGCGTTCCCCTGCGAATCCAGGTCGATGATCGCCACCTTATGCCCGGCTTCGGCCAGAGCCGCGCCAAGATTGACCGCCGTGGTGGTCTTGCCCACACCGCCCTTCTGGTTGGCTACGGCGATTACGCGAGTCTCAGGCATGGCGGATTCCTGTGAGTTCCAGAATGACGGCATCGGGATCGGTCAGGCTTGGGTGACTAATCATGTCGAAACTCCAAGCGCGCCGTGCCTCATCGACCTCGGATTGCCAGTTTCGACCCTTCATCAGCCATGCCGTGCCTGCGGGGTCGATATGTCTTGCAACATATGACATAAGCAGGGGCAGCGGGGCAAGCGCGCGGGCACTTAAATTTGCCGCCAGCAGCGGTGATGCCTGTTCGATACGCTCGGCGATCACGGTCACGTTATGCAAGCCCAACTCCCGGACGGAGTTGCGTAGAAAACTGCACTTGCGCTTATCGCTTTCAAGCAAGGAAACCGGCAAATCCGGACGCATGATGGCCAGCACAAGGCCAGGAAGACCGCCGCCACTGCCAATATCGACCCAGCGACCATTCGCCTTGGCAGAAACATCTGCAAGTTGACGGCTGTCGGCGATATGCCGCGTTTCGAGATCTGAAACCGTCGATGGTGCGATCAGGTTGATGGCCGGATTCCACTTGCGAAGCAAAGCAGCGTAGTGCTGCAATGCTTCTGTTTCACGTGAAACACTCATGCCGAACGCCGTTTTCCCGCGCGGACCACCGCCAGAAGTAGCGTCAGCGCCGCCGGAGTCATGCCCTCGATCTTGGCAGCAGCGGCAAGACTGGCCGGTTTGGCCTGATTCAACTTGTTCTTCAACTCAGTCGAAAGACCGGCGATATCATCGTAGCTAAAGCTTGGTTCGATCACCACAGCCTCTTCCTTGCGCAACATCTCAGCATCGCGCTCCTGACGATCGACGTATTGATGATAAAGTGCATCAACCGCAAGCTGTTCGACGAGCTCTGGGTCCGCAGAAGCCAAAGTTACATCCAAACCAAGGACGACATCCTTGCCCAAGTCTTGCTGCGCCAATAGCGAAAACAGACTACGCCGAACGCCATCCTGGCGAACTGCGATGCCGACATTTTGCAGCGCCGTAGGGGTAAAGCTAGTCGTCTCGGCATGATCGCGCAGTTTCTGATAGTGCGTCATCTTATCCAGGAACGCACCTTTGCGCGGCTCTTTCACGCAACCGATGTCAATGCCCAGTTGGGTCAGACGCTGATCGGCGTTATCAGCGCGCAGCGACAAACGGAACTCGGCGCGCGAGGTGAACATGCGATAGGGTTCGCTAACGCCGCGCGTGATCAGATCGTCGATCATGACGCCGATATAGCTTTGCGAACGACTGAAATGCAGGGGGGGCCGGCCCTGTGCCCGCAGTGCTGCGTTAATCCCCGCCACCAAGCCTTGCGCCGCCGCCTCTTCATAGCCCGTCGTACCGTTGATTTGCCCGGCCAGGAACAGCCCCGGCAGAACTTTCGTTTCCAGACTCGGCGTCAAGGCGCGTGGGTCGACATAATCATATTCGACCGCATAGCCCGGCTGCACGATCTCAGCGGCCTCCAGACCCCGGATCGACTGAACATAGGCCAGTTGCACATCCGCCGGCAGCGAGGTCGAAATCCCGTTCGGATAAACCAGATCCGAATCCAACCCCTCGGGTTCCAGAAAAATCTGATGCGAGGATTTATCGGCGAATCGGACGATCTTGTCCTCGATCGAAGGGCAGTAGCGCGGGCCCGTGCCTGAAATCCGACCACCATACATCGCCGACCGCGAAAGGTTGTCGGAGATAATTCGATGCGTCATTTCGTTGGTATGGGTGATTGCGCAGCTAATCTGCGGCACCTGAACATCGCTACTGAGATAGGAAAACAGCGCCGGATCATCGTCTCCTAGCTGCATTTCGAGCGAATCCCAATCAATGCTGGCACGGGAGATCCGCGGCGGCGTGCCTGTCTTGAGTCGCCCTAGCGGCAGGCCCAGCGGCGAAAGCGATGCCGCCAGCGAAATAGCAGCGGAATCCCCCCAGCGACCCGCAGTCCGCGTCTCCTCACCAATATGGATCAGCCCATTCAGAAAGGTTCCAGTCGTCAGGATCACTTGCGGCGCCAGCAACTGTCGACCGTCAGCCAGCGCAACACCAAAAAGCCGAGCGCCATCTCGCAGAATTTCACTCGCCTCACCATAAACAAGGTTCAGGTTGACCTGCGCCTGTGCCGCTTTTGATGCGGCATCTCGATACAGCGCGCGGTCGATCTGCGCTCGCGGCCCCTGCACAGCCGGCCCCTTACGACGGTTCAACAGCCGGAATTGAATGCCCGCCGCATCTGCCAAGCGCCCCATAACGCCGTCCAAAGCGTCGATTTCACGGACAAGATGCCCTTTTCCAAGACCACCAATGGCCGGATTGCAGGACATCGTCCCCAGATCAGCAGGTTTCAGGGTCAGCAATACCGTCGCAGCGCCCATTCGCGCGGCGGCCATCGCTGCTTCCAAGCCGGCGTGCCCCCCGCCGATAACAACCACGTCGTATTGTTCCACGTGAAACACCTATTTCCCAATGCAGAACGACGAGAAAATCTCATCCAGATAGTCTTCTGCGCCGACTTGCCCGATCATCTCGGCCAAGCTCACCGCTGCTTGCCGCAACATCTCAGCGATCACTTCCGGAGACATCGCCGCGTCCAACTCCAATGAGGCATTGGTACGCTGCAAAGCCTCGGCCTGGCGCTTATGGCTGACGATGCCAGAATCGGCGACCCGCTCACGCAGGATATCATAGACCATATCCAGCAGTTCGGCGACTCCTTCCCCGGTCCTGGCAGAGATCGACAGGCCCTCACCGCCAGTTAGATCCGCCTTCGACCGCACGACCAGATCCCCCGGCATCACCACCATCGGAACTACGCCATTCTCGGTCAAATGGACGCGCAGATCGGCTGATTGAGCCCGATCAGCCGCCCGTGCCACCCCCATCGCCTCGACGGGATCAGCACTTTCGCGAATACCGGCGGTATCTAGGAACGTCACCGGAAGCCCGCGCAGATCCGTCCGCAGCTCGATGACATCGCGCGTCGTCCCGGCAATATCCGACACCAGAGCGATATCGCGCTGCGCAATCCGATTCAACAGCGTCGATTTTCCGGCATTCGGCGGCCCGATGATTGCAACCTCATAGCCCTGCCGCAGCCGTTCGGTGGCCGGATAGGCCCGCAACAGGTCCTGAATCTCGCTGCGCACCGCGCCCACCAGATCAAAAACCTCGTCCGGCACCTCGTCCGGCACCTCCTCATCGGCAAAATCAATGCTGGCCTCGACCAAAGCGCCGGCCCGGACCAGATTGGCTCGCATCCGCGCAACCTTGCGACCCAGCTCGCCGTCAGCAGCTTTCATCGCCAGCTTGCGCTGTGCTTCGGTCTCTGCCGACAGTAGATCGGCTAACCCTTCGCTTTCGGCCAGATCCATCTTGCCGTTCAGAAAAGCGCGCCGCGAAAATTCGCCCGCTTCGGCGCGGCGCAACCCGCGCGCCAATAGCGCCGTCGCCAACCGCGTCAGGATGACCGGCGCCCCATGAACATGCAATTCGGCGACTTCCTCGCCGGTAAAGCTGCGGTCCTTTTCGAACCACAGCACCAGCGCACGATCGATCAGATCCTCGCCATCGCGCAACGCCCGCAGGGCAGCAAATCGCGCCGAGGCAATTGGCCCGGCCAGATCCTCGACGGTGCTGCGTGCTTGCGGCCCGCTCAGACGAACGACCGACACGCCCCCCCGACCAGGAGGGGTGGACTCGGCAAAGATCGTGTCCACCACATCCTCCGCGCCATCAGGCGTTCATCGAATCAAAGAATTCCGAGTTCGTCTTGGTCTGCTTCAGCTTCGAGATCAGGAACTCGATTGCATCGGTGGTGCCCATCGGGTTCAGGATGCGCCGCAGCAGATATGTTTTCTGCAAGTCTTTGGAATCAACCAACAATTCTTCTTTCCGCGTGCCGGATTTCAGAATATCCATCGCCGGGAAAACCCGCTTGTCGGCAACCTTGCGGTCCAGAACGATCTCGCTGTTGCCGGTGCCTTTGAATTCTTCAAAGATCACCTCGTCCATGCGCGATCCGGTATCGATCAGCGCAGTCGCGATGATGGTCAGCGAACCGCCCTCTTCGATATTGCGCGCCGCGCCAAAGAAGCGTTTCGGACGCTGCAGCGCATTCGCGTCGACACCACCGGTAAGCACTTTACCCGAGCTCGGCACCACAGTGTTGAAGGCACGACCAAGTCTTGTGATCGAGTCAAGCAAGATCACAACATCTCGCTTATGCTCGACCAAACGCTTGGCCTTCTCAATCACCATTTCCGAAACCGCAACGTGACGGCTGGCCGGCTCGTCGAAGGTCGAGGAAATCACCTCACCCTTCACCGAGCGCTGCATGTCGGTCACCTCTTCCGGGCGCTCGTCGATCAGCAGGACGATCAGGTAGCACTCGGGATGGTTTTTCTCGATGGAATGGGCGATGTTCTGCAGCAGAACCGTCTTACCCGTCCGCGGCGGCGCCACGATCAGCGAACGCTGACCCTTGCCGATCGGCGCCACCAGATCAATGATCCGCGCCGAGCGGTCGCGGATGGTCGGATCCTCGATCTCCATATTCAGCCGCTCATTGGGATAAAGCGGCGTCAGGTTGTCGAAGGCGACCTTGTGGCGCGCTTTCTCGGGATCCTCGAAGTTGATCTTCTCGACGCGGGTCAGCGCGAAATAGCGCTCATTCTCGCCCGGCGCGCGGATCACGCCCTCGACGGTGTCGCCGGTGCGCAGACTGTGCTGCCGGATCATATCAGGGCTGACATAGATGTCGTCCGGACCCGGCAGATAGTTCGCTTCGGGCGAGCGCAGGAAGCCAAAGCCGTCCTGCACCACTTCCAGCACACCATCGCCGCCGATGTCGAACCCGTCCTCGGCATGCTCTTTCAGCAGCGAGAACATCATCTCGCCCTTGCGCATGGTGGACGCGTTCTCGATCTCCCATTCCTCGGCCATGGCCAGCAGGTCGGCCGGGCTCTTGGCCTTCAGATCGGACAGGTTAAGCCGTTCGTCGCTCATCTCTCGCCTATAGGCACGCAGCATGCCGAGAGGATCGGCGCACGCGAAAATACTGTGAATTGGAAAAACCCGCCGGACGGCGGATGCGGCTCAGATAGGAGTAAAAGCCCCACGAGTCAATCTTCAGAACTTCACGATCACCGAAAGCACGATCACCACCATGAACAGCGTCGGCAGTTCGTTCATCATCCGGTAGCGCCGTCCGGCCAGCCCGTGCCCCGCCAGCAGCGCCCTGCGCTGCCCTGCCAGCCACATGTGGAACCAGGTCATGCCCAGGACACCTGCCGCCTTGGTCCATGGCCAGAGCTGCGAGAAATCGACGATTCCGGGCGTCAGCACCAACAGCAGCCCCGCGATCCAACTGACGATCATCGCCGGGTTCATGATCAGGCGCAAAAGCTTGTCTTCCATGATCACCAGCGAGGCCGCTGGCTCGGCGCCGCTTTGGCCGCGTTCGGCGTGATAGACGAACAGCCGGGGCAGGTAGAACAACCCCGCCATCCACGAGATCACCGCCATGACATGCAGCGCTTTGATCCAAGGATAGGCTGCGGCCAGAACGTCAGTCATTCGGAATCCTCCGGCGCATCTCCTCTATCAAAGAAAGATAAAGATAAAGAAGGATGTTGTAGTTGTTGGGCCTGTGGATGACTGGAAATCAATGTTTCACGGCAGAAATCCCCAGAAACGCGATATGGGGAAAAGTTTGCCATAAACCGGAGCATCCTTGAAAATCCGTTTTATATCATGTGTTTGAAAACAACCTCCCTGTGGATAAGTTTGTGAAAAGTTACCTTGCCCACAGCCTGTGGAAAGCCGCTTCAGGATTGTCTACATGTGGAAAACCTGCGCGGGTTCCGCTCTCGTTCCGGCGGCTGATCCACAGGGTGAAATTCGGGGGGTGATTCCCCCACAATCTGCTGGGGGCGATTCGTGCCGATTCGTCCACAGAGTTGTGCAACTCGCCTCATCCGTCCTGCCCAAGGCAGGCCAGCATTACGGCAACATGTTGTTTTCTTTGTAATAACGCGCGGCGCCCGGATGCAGGGGAATGCTGATCCCGTCCAGTGCCGTTGCGCGCTGGATCGACCTCCCCCGGCGCGGGCCGGTCTGCAACAGCGCCGCCGTCGCCGGATTCCACAGCGCCACCGTCAGATCGTGGATCAGATCCTCGGGCTGCTGCGCCGAGGTCAGCCATTGTGCGCCGACCGACAGCGTCGGCACCGGCAGTTCCTGCCCGGCATAGGTGTCCACGGGCAGGACCGTGGTGGTAAAGAACGGATATTCGGCAATGATCCGGGCGGTGGTCGCGCCTTCGATCGGCACCACCTCGATGGCGGTGCGGCTGGCCAGCTCGACGATCGTGTCGGCGGGATGGCCGCCGACGAAAAAAAACGCGTCCAGATCGCCTGCCGTCATCGCCTGTGTGGCCGGGCCCAGCGACAGGTTGCGCAGCTGCAGCATTCCGGGCGCCATGCCGACGGCCGCAAGGATCATCTCGGCATCGGCCAAGGTCCCCGAGCCCGGCTCGTCCAGCGAGACCCGCTTGCCGCGCAGATCGGCCAATTCGTGGATGCCGGCATCGCGTCGGGCGATCAGATGGACGGTTTCGGGGTAAAGATTGGCGATGGCGCGCAGACCGGGCACGGTGCGTCCCGTCCAGGCGCCAAGGCCGCGATAGGCCTGCGCCGTGATATCGCCCTGAACGAAGCCCGACTCGAGCCTGCCGTTCTGGATCGCCATGACATTGGCCACCGATCCCGGCGTCGCCACAGCCGAGGCGATCAGCCCCGGCACGCCGCAGGGTCCGCCCAGATCGCAGCTGCGCGATCCGGGCGGCGCCGAGATGGCCGCCGCGATCAGCGCCCCGATCGGGTAATAGCTGCCGCCGGTCGCGCCGGTGCCGATGCGAAAGAACCGCATGCCCTGCGCCCGGGATCGCGACGCCAACGGCGCCAGCAACCCCGCCGCAGCCAGAAAAGCCAATGCATTGCGCCGACTCGCCATGCGTGCCTCTTTGCCAAAAAGGCCGGATGCCGGCCCCGTGGCCGATTGTTGGCCAGATCCGGCGATGCGCAAAGCTTTTGTTGATCGACGGCCCCTGTCGCGGGCAGGATTGGCGGAATGTGACCCCGCAGGTTTCGTCACGTCCGTTTCCGCCGCCGGCATGTCGTATTTGTAGAATGGCGTTGGCCAATTAGAGTGCAAATCTGCCGTTCAGGACGCCTCCATCCTCTAGCCACTGGAATCGAGCCATGTTGAACCCCGCTGAAATCCTGTCCCAGATTGCAAATCGGCAGAAAAATTTTGCGCTGACGCGCGATCTCTACTGCGATGAGGGCGTGTTCCAGACCGATCTTGAACAGATCTGGTACAAGGAATGGCTGTTCGCCATTCCGGCCTGCGAAGTGCCCAAGACCGGCAACTATGCCACCATGCAGGTCGGTGCCTATCCGATCCTGATCGTGCGCGGCGGCGACGGCAAGGTCCGCGCGTTCCACAACGTCTGCCGCCACCGCGGCCAGCGCCTGTGCTCGAAACCGAACGGTTCGACCCCGAAACTCGTGTGCCCCTATCACCAGTGGACTTACGAGCTGGACGGCAAACTGCTTTACGCACGCGACATGGGCGACGATTTCGACGCCTCGAAATTCGGCCTGAAGCCGGTGCATTGCGTCGATCTGAACGGCATGGTCTTCATCTGTCTGGCGCAGGTGCCGCCGGCGATCGGTGATCTGGCCAAGCAGCTGGCCTCTTATCTGGCGCCGAACAAACTGGCCGACAGCAAGGTCGCCTTCTCGTCCACCATCATCGAGAACGGCAACTGGAAGCTGGTGCTGGAAAACAACCGCGAATGCTATCACTGCGGTGGTTCGCACCCCTCGCTGTGCCGGACCTATTCCGACAACCCGCGCATGACCGCCATGGAAGGCCCGGACAGTGCCAGCCCCGACATTCTGGCCCACTGGAAACGCTGCGAAGAGGCCGGCCTGCCGTCGCGCTTTATCAACCATCCGAAAATGCAATGGCGTCTGGCGCGCATCCCGCTGCTGAACAACGCCGAAAGCTACACGATGAGCACCAAGGCCGCCGTCGCCAAGCGCATGGGTGACATGCCCTTCAACGACGCGGGCAGCCTGCTGTTCTTCCACTATCCGAACACCTGGAACCACTTCCTGGCCGATCACTCGATCGTTTTCCGCGTGCTGCCGATCAGCCCGACCGAAACCCAGGTCACCACCAACTGGCTGGTGCACAAGGATGCGGTCGAGGGCGTGGACTACAATATCGAGGATCTGACCCGCGTCTGGATCAACACCAATGACGAAGACCGTCAGGTGGTCGAGGAAAACCAGAAGGGCATCCTGTCGCCCGCCTATGAGCCCGGCCCCTATTCCATGATCCAGGAAGAAGGCGTGGTGCAGTTCATCGACTGGTATGCCGAGACGATGATCGAACGTCTGTCGCCCACTCCGGCCATGGCGGCGGAATAATGGCGGTTCTGGTCAAGGCATTCGGCGACAAGCCGTGGAAAGACGACGAATTGCTGGAATGCGCGATGGTGGTGCCCGAGACATCGGACACCGCCACCTTCACCTTCCGCGCGCCCTCGGGGGCTTATTTCGACTATAAGCCGGGCCAGTTCATCACGCTGGACCTGCCGGTGCCGGGCGGCAACGTGCAGCGGACCTATACGATCAGCTCGTCACCGTCGCGGCCGCTGTCGATTTCGGTGACGGTCAAGGCGCAGTTCGACAGCATCGGCACCCGCTGGATGCTGGACCACCTGCGTCCGGGCATGAAGATCAAGGGCTATGGCCCCTCGGGGATCTTCACTTTCGTCAAGCACGAAGCGCCGAAATACCTGATGATCTCGGCCGGGTCGGGCATCACGCCGATGATGTCGATGACCACCTGGGCATGGGATTCGGGCGAGATGCCCGACATCGTCTTCGTCCACGCGGCCAAGACGCCCAGCGAGATCATCTTCCGCCAGCGGCTGGAAGGCATGGCTGATCGCGTGCCGGGCCTGCAACTACGCTTTACCGTCGAGGAATCGGATCCGTTCCGTACCTGGCACGGCTATCGCGGTCGGCTGAACCAGATCATGCTGGGCCTGATGGCGCCGGATTATCTGGAGCGTGAGGTGTTCTGCTGCGGGCCCGAGCCCTTCATGCAGGCGGTGCGCGACATGCTGATCGCGCTTGGCTTCGACATGAACCACTATCACCAGGAAAGCTTCGGCGCCCCGGTGAAGAACGAATCCGAAGCCCCGGTTCTGGACGACGTGGTTCTGGACGATGCGGTGGGGGCACAGATCACCTTTGCCGCCTCGGGCATCACCGCGAAATGCGCCGAGACCGATACCGTTCTGGCCGTAGCCAAGGCCAATGGGCTGAACATCCCTTCGGGCTGCACCTTCGGTCTTTGCGGCACCTGCAAGATCAAGAAAACCTCGGGCGAGGTGCATATGGTCCATAACGGCGGCATCACCGACGAGGACATCGAGGAAGGCTATATCCTAGCCTGCTGCTCGCATCCGATGGGCTCGGTCTCGGTCGAGGTCTGACCGGGCCATCCCCTGTAACGACTGCTTTTGGGGCGCGCCTGCCGGGCGCGCCCTTTTTCGTGCCGGCTTGACTTGGCTACCATACCGCGCGATCCTGAAGGGTACCTATCCAGACGACAGGCAACAGGAGGGATTGATGAACATCGACCTCTCGCGGCGCGGCTTTCTGAAGCTGGCGGGCGCGGGCGTCGCGGCAACATCGCTGGGAGCCTTGGGCTTTGGCGATGCCGAGGCGGCAGAGAAAGCGCATGTCCGCGCCTTCAAGCTGGCCTCGACCACCGAGACGCGCAACACCTGCACCTATTGCTCGGTTGCCTGCGGTATCCTGATCTATTCCAAGGGCGATGTGGCGGCCGGCGAACAGGCCACCATCGTCCATATCGAGGGCGATGCCGACCATCCGACGAACCGCGGCACGCTCTGCCCCAAAGGCGCGGCGCTGAAGGATATCGTGCATTCCGAAAGCCGGCTGACCACGCCGCGCATCCGCCGCCCCGGTACCGACCGCTTTGACGAGATCAGCTGGGACGAGGCGCTGGACAAGATCGCGCGCGCGCTGAAAGACGACCGTGACGCCAATATCGTGCTGAAAAACGATGCGGGCGTGCCGGTGAACCGCTGGACCAGCACCGGCTTTCTGGCCGCTTCGGCCACGACCAATGAAACCGCATGGCTGACCTACAAGACGGTCCGAGCCATGGGGATCGCAGGATTAGATAACCAGGCGCGCGTCTGACACGGCCCCACGGTGTCCAGTTTGGGCCCGACATTTGGCCGCGGAGCGATGACCAACCCCTGGACCGACATCAGGAACACCGATCTGGTGGTCGTGATGGGCGGCAATGCTGCCGAAGCACATCCGTGCGGCTTCAAATGGGTGACCGAGGCCAAGGCGCATCGGGGTGCCAAGCTGATCGTGGTGGACCCTAGGTTCACGCGCACCGCATCCGTTTCCGACTATTACGCGCCGATCCGGCCCGGCTCGGACATCACCTTCCTGATGGCCATGATCAACTGGATGATCCAGAACGATAAGGTCCAGTGGGAATATGTGAAGAACTTCACCAACGCCGCCTTCATCGTGAAGGACGAGTTCGGCTGGAGCGACGGGCTGTTTTCCGGCTACGACCCCGAAAAGCGCGACTATGACAAGTCGAGCTGGGACTATGTCATGGGCGATGACGGGTTTGCGCAGGTCGACATGACGCTGCAGCACCCGCGCTGCGTCTGGAATCTGCTCAAGGAACATGTCTCGCGCTATACGCCCGAGCTGGTCCAGCAGATCTGCGGCACGCCCAAGGACCGCTTCCTGCATATCGCCCAGATGATCGGCGAATGTTCGGCGCCCGACAAGACCATGACCTCGATGTATGCGCTTGGCTGGACCCAGCATTCCAAGGGCGCGCAGAACATTCGCGGCATGGCGATGTTGCAGCTGATCCTGGGCAATATCGGCGTCCGGGGCGGCGGGATGAACGCGCTGCGCGGTCATTCCAACATCCAGGGGCTGACCGATATCGGCCTGATGTCGAACCTGATCCCGGGCTATCTGAACATCCCGACCGAAAAAGAGGTCGATTGGACCACCTACATGTCCAGCCGCAGCTTCAAACCGCTGCGGCCCGGCCAGACCAGCTATTGGCAGAACTATTCCAAATTCATGGTCAGTTTTCTGAAGGCGATGTGGGGCGATGCCGCCACCGCCGAAAACGACTGGGCCTTTGAATGGCTGCCCAAGCTGGACGTGCCCGGCTATGACATCCTGCGGATGTTCGAGCTGATGAAGGCGGGCAAGATCACCAATTACTTCTGTCAGGGCTTCAACCCGCTTCTGGCTTTCCCGAACCGGGCCAAGCTGACCGAGGCGCTGTCGAAACTGCAGCTTCTGGTGGTCATGGATCCGCTGGAGACCGAGACCGCGCGCTTCTGGGAAAACCACGGCGAACACAACGACGTGGACAGCGCCGCGATCCAGACCGAGGTGATCCAGTTGCCCACCACCTGCTTTGCCGAGGATGACGGCTCGCTGGTGAACTCGGGGCGCTGGCTGCAATGGCACTGGGCGGCGGGCACGCCTCCCGGTCAGGCGCGGCGCGATACCTGGATCATGTCGCAGATCTTCCTGCGGGTGAAAAAGCTCTATGAGACCGAGGGCGGCGTGCTGCCCGAGCCGATCGTCAACCTGACCTGGGACTATGCCGATCCAAACGAGCCCACGGCCGAGGAGCTGGCCAAAGAGATGAATGGCCGCGCGCTGAGCGATGTCCATGATCTCAAGGACACGACCAAGCTGCTGACCCCGGCGGGCAAGCAGCTCGTGAACTTCAGCCAGTATCGCGACGATGGCTCGACCATGGGCGCCTGCTGGATCTTCTCGGGTTCGTGGACCGAAGACGGCAACATGATGGCGCGGCGGGACAATACCGACCCCGACGATGCCGGCATGTATCCGAACTGGACCTATGCCTGGCCGCTGAACCGGCGTGTGCTTTACAACCGCGCCTCGGCGGACCTGAAGGGCAAGCCATGGGACGCCAGTCGCAAGCTGATGGAGTGGAACGGTGAGAAATGGACGGGCTATGACGTCCCCGACATCGCCCCCACCTCAAAACCCGATGAGGTCGGCCCCTTCATCATGAACCAGGAGGGCACCTCGCGGCTGTTCACCAGGGGCATGATGCGCGACGGGCCCTTCCCGACGCATATGGAGCCGTTCGAAAGCCCCATCGCCAACCCGTTCAACGCGCAGATGCGCGGGAACCCGGTGGCGCGGGTCTTTGCCGATGATGCTGCGCAATTCGCGACCAGCGACGAATTCCCCTTTGTCGCGACGTCCTATCGGCTGACCGAGCATTTCCACTACTGGACCAAGAACAACCGCATCAACGCGGCGCTGCAGCCCGAATTCTTTGTCGAGATCAGCGAGGAACTGGCCGCGCTCAAGGGCATCACGCTCGGCGGCTGGGTGCGGGTCTGGTCCAAGCGGGGTTCGGTCAAGGCCAAGGCGCTGGTCACCAAGCGCCTGAAGCCGCTGCAATGCGGGGACAAGACGGTCTACGTCGTCGGCATCCCGCTGCATTGGGGCTTTGTCGGTGCCGCACGCAAGGGCTGGGGGCCGAACAGCCTGACGCCATTCGTCGGTGACGCCAATGTGGAAACGCCTGAATTCAAGGCGTTCCTTGTCAACATCGAGCCAGCGACAGGGGAGGCGGTATCGTGACCATGGATCCGAACCTCGACAGCCCGCGGACGGCGGCGGCCAATCCGCCGATCCAGCCGATGCCGGCCAACCTTGGCGCGGGCGATGTGATCCGCGCCTCGGCCATGCCGGATCTGGCTCCGCCCCAGCGGCAGCTGACGCCGGTGGCCAAGCTGATCGACGTCAGCAAATGCATTGGCTGCAAGGCCTGCCAATCGGCCTGCGCCGAATGGAACGACACCGTGCCGCCGATCGAGGAGAACGTCGGCTCGTATCAGAACCCGTCGGACCTCGGCCCCGAGATGTTCACCCTGATGCGCTTCAGCGAATACGAAAATCCCAATGGCGATTTCGAATGGCTGATCCGCAAGGATGGCTGCATGCATTGCACCGATCCGGGCTGCCTGAAAGCCTGCCCGGCCCCCGGTGCCATCGTGCAATACTCGAACGGCATCGTGGATTTCATCCACGAGAACTGCATCGGCTGCGGCTATTGCGTCACCGGCTGCCCGTTCAACATCCCGCGCGTCAGCAAGACCGACCACAAGAGCTATAAATGCACGCTGTGTTCGGATCGGGTCGCGGTGGGTCAGGGCCCGGCCTGCGCCAAGGCCTGCCCGACGCAGGCCATCGTCTTTGGCCACAAGGACGACATGATCGCCCATGCCGAAGAGCGCGTGGCCGATCTGAAATCGCGTGGCTATGAGAATGCCGGCATCTACGACCCGGCGGGCGTCGGCGGCACGCATGTGTTCTACGTGCTGCACCACGCCGATCAGCCCGCGCTTTATTCCAACCTGCCCGAGGATCCCCGGATCTCGCCGGTGGTCGAGGGCTGGAAGGGCATCACCAAAAAGGTCGGGCTGGCGGCCATCGGCATCGCGGCGGTCGGCTCGATCCTGCACGGCCTGCTAGGCCGCGCCAACCGCGTCACCGCCGAGGATGACCGCGAGGCCGAGGAATACGTCGAACACAGCCTGCCGCCCGGGAGGTCATGATGGACAAGCGCTTCTATTCCCAGCCCGGCGACCGGATCGAGACCGTCGATCCGGTGCTGGTCAGCCGCTACCGGCGCTTCACGCGCGCCAATCACTGGGTGACGGCGGCCAGTCTGATCGTGCTGCTTTTGTCGGGGATGGCGCTGTTTTCACCGTCGCTGTTCTTCCTGACCGGCCTTTTTGGCGGCGGCCAGACGACGCGCTGGCTGCATCCCTTTGTCGGCATCCTGCTGTTTTTCAGCTTCCTGCTGATGTTCGTGCAGCTGTGGCGGCTGAACCTGCCCCGGCCCGAGGATGTGACATGGGTTGGCCATATCGGCGATGTGGTCAAGGGACAGGAGGAAAAGCTGCCCGAGCTTGGCAAATACAATGCCGGGCAGAAGTTCATCTTCTGGGCGATGTCGGCGCTGATCGTCGTGCTGATCGGCAGCGGGGTGATGATCTGGGAACAGTATTTCCCGCATCTGGTCAGCATTCCCGTGCGGCGTTGGGCGATGCTGATCCATTCGCTGGCGGCGGTGGCGATTATCCTGACCTTTATCCTGCATGTCTATGCCGCGATCTGGACGCGGGGCACCATCCGCGCCATGACGCGCGGCACGGTGACCGGCGGCTGGGCTTGGCGACACCATCGCAAATGGCTCCGGGAACTGGCTGGACGCGAGGGGCGCGGCCCGGCAAAGTAACCCGGACCACCGCAAAGGCTGGACATGACTTCGACTCTGAAACCCGATCCTTCGATGATCGGCGGCATTGCCAAGGTGCCGCTGGCCCGGCTGCCCGATCCCCGGGTGCTGTTCCTGACCCGGGCGCAGCGGCTGGGCTTTCTGGCCCAGCACAGTGCCAATCTGGCGGCCTATCTGCGCTTTCTGTCGGAACTCTGCGAGGCGCAGGCGCGGCTGGTCCGCGCCCTGCCGGCGCCCGCGGCCCTGTCGCAGGATCAGCTGCAGGCGGCACGCGCCAACCGGATGCCGCCCATGGATCGCGCGGCGCTGCGGGCCGAGCTGACCGCCGCCATCGACCTCTTGCCCGGACTTCTGGCCGGGGTCGAGATGCCCGAACCCGCGCGGCTGGGGCTGGCCGCACTGGCTGCGGCCGAGGCTTCGGACCGCGACTGGGTGATCGGCAACGTGCTGGCTGACACCATCCCCGACGACAGCGCCGCCCCGCATCTCTTTGCTGCGCTGGCCCTGCAGGTGGTGGCATCGCGACATGCGGCTCTGCTTCACGTGGAACAACTGGTTGCGATCGCCCCGGGCCTCTGCCCCGCATGTGGGGGCCGTCACGCCAGCAGCCTCGTGACCGAAAACATCGGCGCCGAGGGCGCGCGCTATTGCGCCTGCGCCACCTGCCAGACCCTGTGGAACGAGGTGCGGGTGAAATGCACCTGCTGCGGCTCGACCAAGGGCATCACCTATCGTTCGGTCGAAACCGACGAGGCCACGGTCAAGGCCGAGTGCTGCCGCGAATGCGGCCATTGGGTCAAGATCCTGTATCAGAACAAGAACCCCAGCCTTGAGCCAATCGCCGATGACGTGGCGAGCCTCGGGCTGGATCTGATGATGCGCGACAGCGAATGGCGGCGCGGCGGCTACAACCCGTTTCTGGCCGGTTACTGATGCAGCTGCGCGACCTGCCTTCGGTGGACCGGCTGCTGGGCCAATCATCCGCGCTGATCGACCGCCATGGCCGCGCCGCAGTGACCGAGGCCCTGCGCACCACCTTGGCCGGCATCCGTGCCGCGCCGCCGCAGCCGCTGCCCGATGCCGCCGGCATCCTGTCCCTTGCCGAACAGGCGCTGACCGCCCGCGCCCGCTCGAACCTGCGCCCGGTGCTGAACCTGACCGGCACCGTTCTGCACACCAACCTTGGCCGCGCCCTGCTGGCCGATGAGGCCATGGCAGCCGCGCTGGCCGCCATGCAATCCCCCGCCGCGCTGGAGTTCGATCTGGACACCGGCGGACGCGGCGAACGCGACAGCCATCTGCGCGGCCTGCTTTGCGAGCTGACCGGGGCCGAGGACGCCACCGTCGTCAACAACAATGCCGCCGCCGTGCTGATCGTCCTGAACACTCTGGCCCGCAACCGCGAGGCCATCGTCTCGCGCGGTGAGCTGATCGAGATCGGCGGCGCCTTCCGCATGCCCGCGATCATGGAGCAAGCCGGCTGCCGCCTGCGCGAGGTCGGCACGACCAACCGCACCCACGCCCGCGACTATGCCGAGGCGATCACCCCCGAAACCGGCCTTCTGATGAAGGTCCACACCTCGAACTACCGCATCGAGGGTTTCACCAAAGAGGTCGCCGCCCCCGAACTCGCACGGATCGCGCATCAGGCCGGGCTGCCCATGGTCAACGACCTCGGCTCGGGCACGCTGGTCGATCTGCGGCGCTGGGGCCTTGCCCCCGAACCGACCGTGGCCGAGGCGGTGGCCGAGGGCGCCGATGTCGTCACCTTCTCGGGCGACAAGCTTCTGGGCGGCCCGCAGGCGGGCTTCATCGTCGGCCGGCGCGAGATCATCGCCGCGATCAACCGGAACCCGCTGAAACGCGCGCTGCGCATGGACAAGATCCGCATCGCCGCGACCGAGGCGACGCTGCGCCTTTACCGCGACCCCGACCGGCTGGCCGAGCGCCTGCCGACCCTGCGCCTGCTCTCGCGCCCGCAGGCGCAGATCCGCGCTCAAGCCGAACGGCTGGCGCCGCGTGTCGCGCAGGTGCTTGGCTGCGCCGCCACCGTCATCGACTGCGCCAGCCAGATCGGCTCGGGCGCGCTGCCCACCGACACCATCCCCAGCGCAGGCCTCGCCCTGACCCCGCGCCCCGAGGCGCTGGCGGAACGGCTGCGCGGCCTTCCCACCCCGATCCTTGGCCGCATCCATGACGGCGCGCTGATCCTTGACCTGCGCTGCCTGCCGGATGATGCGGCGCTGATCGACGCGCTGGCATGATCGTCGGAACGGCCGGCCATATCGACCATGGCAAGACGGCGCTGGTCAAGGCGCTGACCGGCGTCGATGCCGACCGGCTGGCCGAGGAAAAGGCCCGTGGCATCACCATCGATCTGGGCTTTGCCTATGCCGATCTGGGGGCGGGCAGCATCACCGGTTTCGTCGATGTGCCGGGACACGAGAAATTCGTCCACACCATGCTGGCTGGTGCCGGCGGCATCGATCTGGCGCTGCTGGTGGTCGCCTGCGACGATGGCATCATGCCGCAGACGCGCGAACATCTCGCCATCCTCGATCTTCTCGGCATCTCGCGCGGCATCGTGGCGCTAACCAAGGCCGATCTTGCCACAGCCCCCCGCATCGCGACGCTGCAAGCCGAAGTCGAAAATCTTCTTGCAAATACATCGCTTTGCGAATCTACCATACTACCCGTGTCATCCCTGACCGGCGCCGGCGTCGAAAATCTGCGCGCCGAACTGGTCCGGGCCGAGTGCCATACCAGTCAACGCGCCGCCGACGCCCGCTTCCGCATGGCGCTGGACCGCAGCTTCAGCCTGTCGGGCGCCGGCACCGTGGTGACCGGCACCGTGCTTTCCGGCCGGGTCGCGGTCGGCGACCAGATCCAGATCTCGCCCTCGGGCCTCCCGGCGCGGGTGCGCGGCATCCACGCCCAGAACCGCAAGGCCGAAACCGGCCTCGCCGGCCAGCGCTGCGCCCTGAACCTTGCCGGCGACCAGATCACCCGCGAGGCCATTCATCGCGGCGATGTCGCCCTCGACCCTGCCCTGCACGCGCCCACCGAGCGCATCGACGTCAGCCTGCGCGTCCTCGACAGCGAGCCAAAGCCGCTGACCACATGGTTCCCCGCCCGCCTGCATCTGGGCGCGGCCGAGGCCGGCGCCCGCGTGGTGCCGCTGCAAGGCCCGATCGCGCCGGGCGAGACCGGCCTTGCCCAGATCGTGCTGGACCGGCCGCTGGCGGCTTCGGTGGGCGAACGCTTCATCCTGCGCGATGTCTCGGCCCGGCGCAGCATCGGCGGTGGCCGCCTGATCGACCTGCGCCCGCCCGCCCGCCGCCGTGCGCGCCCCGAACGGCTGGCGGCGCTGGACGCCATGGCCCTGCCCGATCCGGCCTTGGCGCTGCAGGCTT
The DNA here is from genome assembly GCF_009711185.1 of Paracoccus limosus. Taxonomy (GTDB): domain Bacteria; phylum Pseudomonadota; class Alphaproteobacteria; order Rhodobacterales; family Rhodobacteraceae; genus Paracoccus; species Paracoccus limosus. Next base: position 6,587 of record NZ_WMIF01000017.1, on the reverse strand, counting down.
TGGCCACACTGGCGCCGGTGGCGCTGGACGCCTTCGCCCGCGATCACGCCCTGCCGCCCGAGGCGTTCGACACGCCGCTGATCCCCGGCACCCGGCTTGCCGCCAGCCCCGACACCCTCGCCAGCCTGCGCGCGCAGATGCAGGATCAGCTCGCAGCCTTTCACGCCGAAAACCCCGACCTGCAAGGCATGGGCCGAGAACGCCTGCGGCTGGCGCTGACCCTGCGCCTGCCGAAAGCCGATTTCACCGGCTTCATCCGCCACGAGGCCAACGCCGGCAGTATCGCGCTGGACGGCGCCTGCCTGCGCCTGCCCGGCCACCTGCCCCGGCTCTCGCCGGCCGATGAGGCGGCCTATGCCCTGATCGCGCCGCGCCTGACCGGCGCAGACCGCTTCCGGCCGCCGCGCGTGCGCGACTTTGCGACCGAACTCGGCCATGACGAAGGCGATCTGCGCCGCATCCTCTTGATGGCCGCGCGTCAGGGCCGCGTCGACCGTATCGCGCATGACCATTTCTTTGCCCGTGCCACCACGGTCGAGATGGTCGGCATCCTCCGCGATCTTTCCGCAGCGGCCGAGGACGGCTGGTTCACCGCCCCCGCCTTTCGCGACCGGGTGAACAATGGCCGCAAGGTCGCGATCCAGATCCTTGATTTCTTCGACCGGCTCGGTCTGACCTTGCGCCGGGGCGATCTTCGGCGCATCAATCCGCACCGGATCGACCTGTTCACGCCGGACGGGTAAGCGAATTGGAAGAGAAGCGTCCCCGGTGGGGCGGCCGGACTTCAAATCCGGTTGGGGCAGCGAGCCTGTCCCGGGTGGGTTCGACTCCCACTCTCCTCCGCCAGACATCAAGGGAATAGCAATGCAGCAGATCAAGCTCGGCACCAGCGACGTCACCGTCAGCGCGGTGTCGCTGGGCACGATGACCTTTGGCAACCAGACCGAATACCGCGATGCCGAACGCCAGCTCGACATGGCGCGCGAGGCCGGCATCAGCTTCCTCGATACGGCGGAAATGTATCCGGTGAACCCGGTCCAGCGCGAAACCGTCGGCCGCAGCGAGGAATTCATCGGCCGCTGGCTGGCCGAACGTGGCGGCCGCGACCGGCTGCAGATCGCCACCAAAGCCACCGGCCCCAGCGACAAGGTCCGGGCCGAGGGTTACGACGGCAAGATCCTGCGCCAGACCATCGACGCCTCGCTCAAACGTCTGGGCACCGATGTCATCGACCTCTACCAGCTGCACTGGCCGGTGCGCGGCTCTTACGCCTTCCGTCAGAATTGGAATTTCGACCCCTCGAAACAGGACCGCGCCCGCACGCTTGCGCATATGGCCGATGTGCTGGGCGCCTTGGCCGAGGCGCAGCAGCAGGGCAAGATCCGCGCCTTTGGCCTGTCGAACGAATCCGCATGGGGCACCACGCGCTGGATCGATACCGCCACGCGTCTGGGCGCGCCGCGCGTCGCCAGCATCCAGAACGAATATTCGCTGCTCTGCCGGCTCTATGACACCGATCTTGCCGAGGTGGCGGTGAACGAAGGCGTCACGCTGCTGGCCTATTCGACGCTGGCCGCCGGCCTTCTGACCGGCAAATACCGCGAAGGACAACAGCCGCCGCTCAGCCGCGCCGCCGTCGATCTGCAGCATGGCGGTCCGGGCGATCTGGGCGGGCGCCGCAACCCGCGCGTCTATCCCGCCATCGCCGCCTATCAGGCGCTGGCCCAGGAGATGCATTTGGACCTGATCCAGATGGCCGTGGCCTTTACCCGGCAACGGCCCTTTGCCGTGATCCCGATCATCGGCGCCACCGACAGCACGCAGCTGGCGCATCTGCTGAACGGCCTCGATCTCGTGCTCGACGATGAAACCCTGCGCCGGATCAACCGCATCCATCGCAGCCACCCGCTGCCTTACTGAACGCGACGGAATCCTTGGCCTTGGCGTGCGGTGCAGGCAACCTGCCCGCCAAGGCTGCCAAAGGAGGATCGTCATGCTGCCCCCCATCCTGTCCGCATTGCGCCTGCCTGTCGTGGCCTCGCCGATGTTCATCGTCTCGGGTCCCGAGCTGGTCATCGCGCAATGCAAGGCCGGGATCGTCGGCAGCTTCCCGGCCCTCAACGCCCGCGAAAAGGACGGCGAGCCGCCGCTCCTCGACATCTGGCTGACCCGCATCGCCGAGGAACTCGACCGCCACAATCAGGCGCATCCCGACCGGCCGGCTGCCCCCTTCGCTGTCAACCAGATCGTGCACCGCAGTAATGCCCGCCTCGACCGCGACCTCGAGATCTGCCACCGCCACAAGGTGCCGATCTGGATCACCAGCCTCGGCGCCCGCCCCGAGGTGAACGCCGCCGCCCATGATTGCGGCGGTCTGGTGCTGCATGACGTGATCACCAACACCTTCGCCCGCAAGGCGATAGACAAGGGCGCCGACGGGCTGATCGCGGTCGCGGCCGGCGCGGGCGGCCATGCCGGGGCGCAATCGCCCTTCGCGCTGGTGCAGGAAATCCGGCAATGGTTTGACGGCCCGCTGCTGCTCTCGGGCGCCATCGCCACCGGCCGCGCCATCCTCGCCGCACAGGCGATGGGCGCCGATCTCGCCTATATCGGCAGCCCCTTCATCGCCACGCCCGAGGCCAACGCCGCCCCCGACTACAAACAGATGATCGTCGACAGTGGCGCCGAGGATATCGTGAACTCGGCCCTCTTCACCGGCGTGCCCGGCAATTATCTCGCCGGCTCGATCCGAGCCGAAGGACTCGACCCGGCGGCTCTGACCGGCGCCACCGCCTCCGACATGGATTTCGGCGCCAAGGGCCCCCGCCCCTGGAGCCGGATCTGGGGCGCGGGCCAGGGCATCGGTGCCGTCCATGCCGTCACCCCCGCAGCCACGCTGATCGACCGGCTGGCCGGCGAATACGCGCAAGCCCGCAGCGCCCTCTGCGCCGCGACATGAAAAAGGGGCGGCCCCGCCACCCCTTTCACCATTTTCCAAATACCCATGCGACCGTGCCGCCGGGCGTCACCCGTCAGGCGACGCTCAGCCCCTCGGTCGAGGCAAAGAACATCGCCTGCGACACCGCCGAACGCACCTGCTCCTCGGTATAGGGTTTCGAGATCAGGAAGGCCGGCTCCGGCCGGTCCCCGGTCAGCAGCCGCTCGGGGAAGGCGGTGATAAAGATCACCGGAATATCGCCCATCTCGGCCAGCAGCTCGTTCACCGCGTCGATGCCCGAAGATCCGTCTGCCAGCTGGATATCGGCAAGGATCAGGTCGGGACGCTTGGCATGGGCCAACTCGATCGCGGCCTTATGCGTGCGCGCGACGCCGGTCACGGCATGGCCCATGGCCTGCACGATGCCCTTCAGGTCCATGGCGATGATCGTCTCGTCCTCGATGATCATGACCTTGCCGGCCAGCGCCTGGCTCATCTCGTTCAACGCGATCTGCACCAGCTCTTCGGCCTCGGCCTGCTCGACCTGCATCACCTTGGCGATCTGGTCGTGGCGCAATTCCTCGATGGTGCGCAGCAGCAGCGCCTCGCGCGAATTCGGGGTCAGCCCCTTCAGGTGCGCCTGCGCGCGGGCCTCGCGCCCGCCCTGGCCTTCCTCGCTTTCGACCGGCTGCCCCGAGCTTTGCCAGATCGCGTGAAAGGTGCGGAACAGCGCGATGCGGCTGTCCTCGCCGTCCATCAGGCTGCGGTCGCTCAGGATCGCCTCCAGCGTGGCGGCGGCATAATTGTCGCCCGCGGTCTGGCTGCCGGTCAGCGCACGGGCATAGCGGCGCAGATAGGGCAGCTCTCGACTGATGGACTGGGCGAGATCTGCTGTCATGGGAGTCCTCAAAAATTCAGCGTTCCAAAGGGAACTTCTCGGGATAGGTAACGGTTGCCAAGGGTGCGCACAAGAATCTCGGGAATAACTAAAAAATGAATATCAGGCGTGAGGAACGCAAGCGGGTCGCCATCGAAAAGCAGATCGACGAGAATCTCAAGCGCGTCTATGAACATGACGCGACGCAGGAAATTCCAGACAAATTCCTGGAATTGCTGAACAAATTGCGCGATCAGGAGTAAGACCGCATGACAAGGGACGTCAATGCGGCGCGTGCCTCTGGCAAGCACGCCGATCCTCGCACCGAGCTTGTGGACCATCTGCAGGCCCTGCGCGCCTTTGCCCTGTCGCTGACCCGCGAGGGGGCCTCGGCCGACGATCTGGTGCAGGACACCATCGTCAAGGCATGGACCAATATTGAGAAATTCCAGCCCGGCACCAATCTGCGGGCATGGCTTTTCACCATTCTGCGCAACACCTTCTACTCGGCCCGGCGCAAGACGCGGCGCGAGGTCAGCGACACCGACGGCATCCATGCCGCCCGGCAGGCCACCCGCCCCGAGCATGACGGCCGACTGGCGCTGAACGATTTCCGTGTCGCCTTCGAACAACTTCCCGACGAACAGCGCGAGGCGCTGATCCTTGTCGGCGCCTCGGGCTTTTCCTATGAAGAGGCCGCCGGAATGACGGGCGTCGCCGTGGGCACCGTCAAATCCCGGGCGAACCGTGGCCGGCGCCGTCTGGCCGAGCTGCTCAAACTGGAAGCTGGCGAAGAGCTGGAAATGACCGACCGTGCGACCCTTGCCGTGATGGCGCAGAACCTTCCAGTTCAGCGGTAAGGTGCGGCGGTGCTGCGCCGAATGTCGGACCGGCTGGAGTTCACCAAGCGGCTGGGTTTCCGCCTGGGCGGGCTGCTGTCGGTCGCCATCCTGCCGATCGGGCTGATTTCGGTCATCCAGACGCTGCATTTGTCGCAGGAATACGAACGCTCGTCCGAGATCGGGCTTTTGGGACGCACGGCGACGGCAGCGGCCGGGGAACGGGCGCTGCTGCAAAGCGCGCTCGGCACCGCCGATGCGCTGGGGCCGGCGGTGCTGGAAACCATGAACCGGCCCGCAGCCTGCTCGGACATCATGCACGGTCTTGTGCAGCGGACGGTGAATTTCACCTATGCCGGCTTCACCCGGCTGGATGGCAAGGTGGAATGTTCCTCGCTGCCGGGGACGCATGATGTCAGCAGCCTTGCTGCCCACCGGCAATTCGTCGAAAGCCCCGGCACGCTGGTCACCACCACCGATGAATCCGCGATGGGCGACGGCAATTCGGTCGTCGTCATCCAGCCGCTTTACAGTGGCGTCGATCTGCTGGGCTATGTGGCGCTGTCGATGTCGAACGACATGCTGCGGTCCTCGCATATCGCCGGCATGGGCACAGATGATGCCCGCATCCTGACCTTCAACAACCACGGTCAGGTGCTGTCGCGCGACGAAGACGGCAGCCGCGAGCTGGGCGACCTGCTGCCGCAGGGCAAGACGCTGACCTCGCTTCTGTCGCGCAGCGAAACGATCTTCAGCGCCTATTCCAACACCGGCGAGCGGCGGGTGTTCAGCGTGGTGCCGGTGGTGCCGGGGCTGGTCTATGCCATGGGCTCGTGGAACCGCTCGGAATCGGGCATTGGCGGGATCGATCTGACGCGGCGCATGGCGCTGCTTTTGCCGCTGATCCTGTGGGCGGCCTCGCTGGGCGTGGCCTATTTCGCCGTCTATCGGCTGGTGCTGCGCCATATCCGCGAATTGCGCGGCCAGATGCGGCGCTTTGCCATCGGCGACCGCTCGGCGCCGCCGCCGGTGCTGGCCGATGCCCCCGCCGAGATCGAGGATATGAGCCAGACCTTTCACAACATGGCCCGCATCCTGATCCGCGACGAAGAGACGATGGAGGCGGCGGTCACCGAAAAGACCGTGCTGCTGAAAGAGGTCCACCACCGGGTCAAGAACAACCTGCAACTGATCGCCTCGATCATCAACATGCAGATCCGCATGATCCAGCATGACGACGCCCGGCGGGTGCTGCGTTCTGTGCAGGACCGCGTTGCCTCGCTGGCGACGATCTATCGCAATCTCTATCAGGCCGAGCATCTGGATTCGGTGCAGGTTGACCGGCTGGTGCAGGACATCATCAACCAGATGACCAATGCCTCGGTCGGGCCCGGCACCGGGCTGCGGATCGAGACCGAGCTGGAGCCTCTGGTCCTGATGCCCGATCAGGCGGTGCCGCTGTCGCTGCTGGCGACCGAGGCCTTTACCAATGCGCTGAAATATTCCGGCATCAAACCCGAAAGCGGCCCGTCATGGGTCAAGGTGACGCTGCGCGGCGACGGCCCGAAACATGCCCTGTTCGAGGTCGAGAATTCGATCGGGGCCAATGAACAGACCGAGGGCACCGGCCTTGGCAGCCAGCTGATCGAGGCATTTGCCACCCAGCTTGACGGCACCGCCGAACAGGACCGCAGCCCCGGCCGCTACAGCCTGCGCCTGCGTTTCGAGGTGATGCCGCTGCAACGCCCGGCGCAGAACCAGGCAGGCGTGGTGCTGACCTCGGCCGCGCGGCCGGGGTCGCGGCACTAGGTCATGTTGACAAATGGCGGAGCCAGAGCCTGATGCAGGCGACGTCTACGAAGCCGAGGAAACTGTCTGCGGTTTTGTCGTAGCGGGTTGCCAGCCGGCGGCTGTTTTTCAGTTTGCTGAAGCA
>NZ_WMIF01000016.1 GCF_009711185.1 Paracoccus limosus | reverse complement strand
GAAGCCCTCGAAGAAGGCCCACTCATCGTCGGATATCAGGTTGCGCGCCAAGCCCATCTCCCAAGCAGAGATGAGCTTGAATCATAGGACGACTGCCAACGGAACCCCTTTTGTCAACACGGCCTAGTTCAAGGTCCGCGATAGAGTTGGCGATAGAGGGGAAACGAGGTCTGACACCCATTTCGTCCGCGACCGCCGCCCAGATCAAAGAAGAGATGTTCTCCGGTTTGTTGCCTATATCGAAAGAGAAAAGAAACCGGCGCCCGCTATCCGCAGCATCTTCGGCGTCGTCTGCATCCCTGAGAGGTATGCACTCTGTTGCGCCAAGTGCCGCTGATAGATCAATGGATTGCAAGGCTTTGCGCAGCCCAGAGGGAGCCTTGGCTTTGGCAGCGCAGCGCGGCGTCACGATCTCCGCACCTTCATGACGGCGCGAAAACGATGAAGGGACCACGGCCCCCCGATCTCACCAAGTTCTCCCGCAGGTGACGCGAAGGGCAGCCGCCCCACTGCCGATGGCGGGCACCTCCAAAGCCCAGCCCGCGACCGGACAGCCGGTCACGGGCGCTTTGCAGATCAAACCCTCAGCGCGTGAATTTCTTGTATTTCACCCGTTTCGGCTCGACCGAATCCGGGCCGAGGCGGCGGATCTTGTCGGCTTCGTAATCCTCGAAGTTGCCTTCGAACCATTCGACATGGGCATCGCCCTCGAAGGAAAGGATATGCGTGCAGAGACGGTCGAGGAAGAAGCGGTCGTGCGAAATGATGATCGCGCAGCCGGCGAAATTCTCGATCGCGGCCTCCAGCGCCTGCAGCGTTTCGACGTCCAGATCGTTGGTCGGTTCGTCGAGCAGCAGCACGTTGCCGCCGGATTTCAGCAGTTTCGCCATGTGGACGCGGTTGCGTTCCCCGCCCGAGAGCAGGCCGACCTTTTTCTGCTGGTCGCTGCCCTTGAAGTTGAACGAACCGACATAGTTGCGGCTGCTGACCTGCGCATCGCCCAGCTCGATCATCTCGGCCCCGCCCGAGATTTCCTCCCAGACGTTCTTTTCCGGGTCCAGACTGTCGCGCGACTGGTCGACATAGGACAGTTTCACCGTATCGCCGATGGTGACCGTGCCCTCGTCGGGTTGTTCCAGCCCGGTCAGCATCTTGAACAGCGTCGATTTGCCGGCGCCGTTCGGGCCGATCACGCCGATGATGCCGCCCGGCGGCAGGCTGAAGGACAGGTTCTCGATCAGTTGCTTGTCGCCCATGGCCTTGGAGAGACCCTCGACCTCGATCACCTTGTTGCCAAGGCGGGGGCCGTGCGGGATGACGATCTGGGCCTTGCCGACCAGATCCTTGACCGATTCATCGGCCATCTTGTTATAGGCGGCGATCCGGGCCTTGGATTTCGCCTGACGGGCCTTGGCGCCGGCGCGGATCCATTCCAGCTCCTTTTCCATGACCTTCTGCTTGGCCTTGTCTTCGCGCGCTTCCTGCGCAAGCCGCTTGGCCTTGGCGTCCAGCCAGCTGGAATAGTTGCCCTCATGCGGGATGCCGCGGCCGCGTTCCAGCTCAAGGATCCAGGTGGTGATGTCGTCAAGGAAATAGCGGTCGTGGGTCACGGTCAGGATCGTGCCCTTGTATTCGATCAGGTGCTTTTGCAGCCAGGCGATGGTTTCCGCGTCCAGGTGGTTGGTCGGTTCGTCCAGCAGCAGCATGTCCGGCTCTTCGAGCAGCAGCTTGCACAGCGCGACGCGGCGGCGTTCCCCGCCCGACAGGCTTTCGACATCGGCATCGTCGGGCGGGCAGCGCAGCGCCTCCATGGCGATGTCGATCTGGTTGTCCAGATCCCACAGGTTCTCGGCGTCAATCTCGTCCTGCAACCGCGCCATCTCGTCGGCGGTCTCGTCGGAATAGTTCATCGCCAGCTCGTTGTAGCGATCCAGCTTGGCCTGCTTGTGCTTGACGCCCTCCATGACGTTGCCGCGCACATTCAGCTGCGGGTCAAGGTAGGGTTCCTGCGACAGATAGCCGACCTTGGCGCCCTTGGCGGCCCAGGCCTCGCCGGAATAGTCCTTGTCGATGCCGGCCATGACCTTCAGCAGCGTCGATTTACCGGCACCGTTGACACCGACGACGCCGATCTTGACACCGGGCAGAAAGTTCAGGTGGATGTTCTCGAATACCTTCTTGCCGCCCGGATAGGTCTTGGACACCCCGTCCATGTGGTAAACGAACTGGTAGGAGGCCATGATCTTTCCCCGTCTGTGAAACCGCCAATCTTGGCCGCTATGTAGTGCAGACTTGCCAAAAGGGAAAGCACCGCTCAGCGGAACTGGCTGGTGAATTCCTTGCCGAAGGTCTCGTCCAGAAAGGCGAACTGCGGTTCCAGCTTGGCGCGCAGCGCGGCGCGGGCCTTGTCGGGCACCACCAGCGTATTGTCCGAGGCAAAGACCTTCTTGCCGACGTCGCGATAGTCGAAGGGCGCAATGCCGAAAAAGCTTTCGACCCGACGCAGCACACCCAAGGGATCGCGCGCGATCATGCCAAAGGGCAGATAAAGCATCCGGTCAGCGGTAAAGCGGGCATTCCAGCGCGGCACATAGGTGCGGTAATCGCCGCGATCGACCAGCACCGGATCCTCGACCTCGGCCAGCCATTGCTCGATCGAGGCGGGTTTGCGGCGCTTGCGCGTCAGGTTCATCTTGAGCTGCGAGATCGCGCGGTCCACCGGATGGCGGATGATATAGACGAACTTGGCATCGGGCAGGAATTTCGCAATGAAATCCAAGCCTTCTTCGGGAAGGGTTGAATATTCCGGCGTGACGTCCAGCGTCTTGCTGCCAGCGGGCGCGGGGGAAAACACCAGCTTGTACCAATGGTTGGTAAACATCGGCTCGCGGGTGATGCGGTCAAGGTATTTCTGCACCTCGCGCGGCACATCCTCGCCCCGGGTCTCATAGCGCTTCTGGATATTGGCCTTGGCGCGCTTGAAATGCCACGGCAGCCAGCTGCGGTGCTCTTCGATGAAGCGGTGGTTGAAGAACTGCACCTCCTTGAAGGGCGGGGTCCAGATCTCGGGGTGCTGGGACAGCATTTGCGACAGCCAGGTCGTGCCGGCTTTTTGCGCGCCGATGCCGATGAAATCCGGCTTGCGGGGCTTGCCTTCGGGGTCCCAGTTCATCCGTCCTGCCTTTTGCGAGGTCATGCGCCCCCTGCTTATGCCACGGCGCAGCATGACGAAAGACCAAGGCGCGGGTTAATCGCCTTGTGCGGGCATTTTGCCCCTACGCCCTGCCTGAAACGATGCCTTTGCGGGCGGGGCGGACCTAGTCCAGCCGGCCCCAGAGGTCGTATTCGCCGGCCTCGTCCACCGTCGCGCTGACGATATCGCCGGCGCTCAAGCTTTCGAAGCCCTCGTCAATGAACAGGTTGCCGTCGATTTCCGGTGCATCGGCCATGGTGCGGCAGGTGGCGCCCTCGGCATCGACGCTGTCGACGATCACCTCCAGCCGGCGGCCGACCTTGGCGGCCAGCTTGGCCTCGGAAATCGCCTGCGCCTTTTCCATGAAACGGTCCCAGCGGTCCTGCTTGACCTCATCGGGGACGTGATCGGGCAGCAGGTTCGCCCGCGCGCCCTTGACGTTTTCGTATTGGAAACAGCCGACGCGATCCAGCTGCGCCTCGTCCATCCAGTCCAGCAGGGTCTGGAACTCGGCCTCGGTCTCGCCGGGGTAACCCACGATGAAGGTCGAGCGCAGGGTGATGTCCGGGCAGGCCGCACGCCATGCCGCGATCTCGTCCAAGGTTTTCGCCGCCGCCGCAGGCCGCGCCATGCGTTTCAGCGTGTCCGGGTGGGCGTGCTGGAATGGAATGTCCAGATAGGGCAGCACCAGCCCCTCGGCCATCAGCGGGATCAGGTCGCGCACATGCGGATAGGGATAGACGTAATGCAGCCGCACCCAGGCTCCAAGGCTGCCCAGATCGCGGGCCAGATCGGTGATATGGGCGCGGTGGCCGCGTTCGGTGGCATATTTGCGGTCAAGCCCGTAGGCCGACGTATCCTGTGAGATCACCAGAAGCTCGCGCACCCCGGCCTCGACCAGCTTTTCAGCCTCGCGGATCACGGCATGGGCGGGACGGCTGACCAGCTTGCCGCGCATGTCGGGGATGATGCAGAACTTGCAGGCGTGGTTGCAGCCCTCGGAGATCTTCAGATAGCTGTAATGGCGCGGCGTCAGGCTGACGCCACTGGCCGGCAGCAGATCGATGAACGGATCGGGCGACGGCGGCACCGCCAGATGCACCGCGTCCAGGACCTGCTCATATTGCTGCGGCCCCGTTACGGCCAACACCGAAGGATGCGCGCCGGTGATATATTCGGGTTCCGCGCCCAGACAGCCGGTGACGATGACCTTGCCGTTTTCCGACAGGGCCTCGCCGATGGCTTGCAGCGATTCCGCCTTGGCCGAATCCAGAAAGCCGCAGGTGTTCACGATGACCGCGCCGGCGCCCTTGTAGTCGGGGCTGATGGCATAGCCCTCGGCCCGCAACCGTGTCAGGATGCGCTCGCTGTCGACCAGCGCCTTGGGACAGCCAAGGCTGACCATGCCAATGGTCGGTTGCCCTGCCCTTCGCGTGGTGTCGAAGATCGGGCTGGGGGCTAGATCGGGGCGCAACAGGGGCGGGTTCTGGCTCATGCGCGGCATATAGGGCCAAGCGGGGCGCTTGTTAAGCGGCAAGCATCACGGCACGCACACAGGAACATCATTTTGACCTCTGGCGTTGTTGCCCGCATAAATGCTGCGCAACCATCAAGATCGGCCCGCCATGATCCGAACCAGACCCGCCCTGCCGCTTTTCTTCGCGCTGATCGGCGCGCTCATGGTCGCCTTCGTGCTGCCGCATGGCGCCGAGGCCCGCCAAGCCCGCCGCGACGATCCCATCGTCATCCTCAACAACAAGGGCGGCAATGTGATGGAGGCGGTGCGCTATCGCCAGCAGCTGGCCGCCAGCGGCCGCCGGGTCGAGGTGCGCGGCTATTGCCGTTCGGCCTGCACCATCTACATCACCCTGCCCAATGCCTGTCTGGGTCCGGGCGCGACCGTGGGTTTCCATGCGCCGCGCATCCCCGGCACCACGATCATCCCGCCGATGGTGGACCAGATCATGGGCAATTACTATCGCAACGGGATCTTGCAGAAATGGAACAGCGAATGGAAATACTCGCTGAAAATGCACAAGATCTCGGCCCAGCAATATGTCCGGCTGGACCCGCAGACCCGCATCTGCCGCTAGGCGGGTGAGGCCTGCGGGGGCATTGGCCTTGCAGAATCGGCCCCGATCAGGCACATTTGGGGCGCTACGTTATTTCCTCTGCTCCTGTCTCCTTTCGGCTTCAGCTGCTTTTCGATCTGACTGAGCCGGGTCGCCACATGTCGTGGGCGATGTATCAAAGGAGACGACACGATGGCCAAGGGCACCGTGAAATGGTTCAACGCAACCAAGGGTTATGGCTTCATCGCGCCCGAGAATGGCGGCAAGGACGTGTTCCTGCACATCTCGGCGCTGGAGCGTGCCAATATCGCGCATCTGAACGACGGCCAGGCCGTGACGTTCGAGATCGAATCCGGCCGTGACGGCCGTCAGTCGGCCCGCGATCTGGCTCTGGCCTGATTCTGCCGTAGCGCCCTGCGGGGCGCGCTGACGGGCATGCCCCGTCCTGACACCGGTCCCGGCCGCTTTTGGCCGGGCCGCAAAGGCAGGAGCCTTTCATGAGCAGCAAGGACAGGGCACGGGGGCTGTTTCGCGAACCGGCCCCGCTGACGGTTGCGGACCGTACCACGACCGAAGCCCGCCGCATCATCGACGAACAAACCGAAAAGCGTCAGGAACTGACCGCCCGCCTGCGGGCCGAGCGGCTGGCGCGCGACGCCGGTCCTGCCAAGGCGCGCAAGAAGTAAGGCACGCCGGCAGGGGCCATCTGACAGCGGCGGCGGCGGTTCACTCGCGCAGCCGCCAGCCGGTCAGAAAGATCCAGCGTGTCGCCGCCAGACAGGCAAGGATCATCAGCATCACGGCCACAAGCGACAGCCCGACCGGCACATCGGCAAAGCCGAAGAACGCCCAGCGAAAGCCCGAGATCAGGTAAAGTACCGGGTTCATCTTGGCCACGCCCTGCCAGAAGGCCGGCAGCATCGCCGCCGAGTAAAAGGCGCCGCCCAGAAACACCAAGGGCGTGATCACCATCATCGGCACGATCTGCAACTGCTCGAAATTCTTGGCCCACAGCCCGATGATGAAGCCCAAAAGCGAAAACGCCGTCGCCGTCAGCACCAGAAAGGCCAGCATCCAGAACGGATGCGCGATATGCACGCCGTTGAACCAGAAGCTGGTCAGCAGGATCACCAGCGCGATCAGGATCGCCTTGGTCGCGGCGGCACCGACAAAGCCCAGCGTGACCTCGATCCAGCCGGTCGGCGCCACCAGATATTCATAGATCGTGCCCGAGAATTTCGGAAAATAGATGCCAAAGCTGGCATTGCTGACCGATTGCTGCAGCACGGTCAGCATCATCAGCCCCGGCACGATGAAGGCGCCATAGGCCACGCCCTCGACCGACTGGATGCGCCCGCCGATCGCCGCGCCGAAGACCACGAAATACAGCACGGTGGACAGCACCGGCGAGGCCAGCGATTGCCAGACCGTGCGAAAGAACCGCGCCATTTCCTTGGCGAAAATCGCCTCGGCCGCGCGCCAGTTGATGGTTCCGATCATGCCCGGCCCTCCTGCCCGCCCTCGACCAGCGACAGGAAGATGTCTTCGAGCGAGCTTTCCTTGGTGGAAATGTCGCGCACCGCGATGCCCTGCGCGTTCAGCGCGGCCAGAAGCTGCGCGATGCCGGTGCGCTCGGCCCGCGTATCATAATCATAGCCAAGGGACAGGCCGTCGGCCGCCAGAACCAGCCGGTCGGACAGTTCGGGCGCCAGCTCGGCCAGGGGTTCCTGCAGGGTGATGGTCAGGTGCTTCTTGCCGAACTCGCCCATCAGCTCGGATTTGGGCTGCACCAGCAGCAGGCGACCGTGGTTGATGACGCCGATGCGGTCGGCCATTTCCTCGGCCTCTTCCAGATAATGCGTGGTCAGGATGATGGTCACGCCCTGGGCACGCAGGTCGCGCACCACCAGCCACATCTCGCGGCGCAGCGCCACATCGACACCGGCCGTCGGCTCGTCCAGAAACAGCACGCGGGGGCGATGCGCCAGCGCCTTGGCGATCAGCACGCGCCGCTTCATGCCGCCCGAAAGCTCGCGCGTGCGGGCGTCGCGTTTGTCCCACAGCGCAAGGCTGCGCAGCAATTGTTCCAGATAGGGGTCGTCGGGCGGCTCGCCGTAAAGCCCGCGCGAAAAGCGCACACAGCTCAGCACGGTCTCGAACGGATCCAGCGCGATTTCCTGCGGCACCAGACCGATCATCCGCCGCGCCGCGCGCCAGTCGCGCTGGATGTCATGGCCGCCGACCCGCACCGCGCCGCCGCTGGGCCGGACCAGCCCGCAGATGATCGAGATCAGCGTGGTCTTGCCGGCGCCGTTCGGACCCAGAAGCGCCAGAATCTCGCCTTCGCGGATTTCCAGCGACACGTCGTCCAGCGCCGCCGTGCCCGAGTCGTAGCGTTTCACGAGATGCTCGATCTGGATGATGGGGGGGCTCATGCCGTGCTCTCCTTGCCATGCGGGCGGTGCCGCAGGGTGTCAGCGACAGCTTTGACCGAGGCCGGTCCCCGGGGCAAGACGCTGCCCACCGCAAGGACGGCCCGAATGGCGGCAGGGATCGGCGCGGCTGCGCTCAGGCCAGCGCCTCGCGCCCGCCCGCCTCGTGAAACAACGCCATGCTGGCCGGCTCGATGCGGTTTTCCAGCTCGGCCAGCAGCGGCTCGGCGCGCAGCCCGGCCGGGATCGCGGGCAGGAATTCAACCACGGCGATGCCGGGGCGGATCGGAAAGCCGCGCTTGGGCCAGAACATGCCGCAATTCACCGCGACCGGCACGATGGGCAGGCCGGTGGCGCGCTGCACCACGGTCACGCCATGCTTGTAGGGCACCTTTTCGCCGGGGCGGGTGCGGGTGCCCTCGGGGTAAAAGATCAGCTGCCCCAGCCCCTCGGGCGTCTCACGCGCGGTCGCAACCTCGGAGATGATCTGGCGCATGGCCTCCTTGCCCCGGGCGCGGTCGATGGGGATGCAGCCGACCTTGCGGGCAAACCAGCCCATGATCGGCACGTTCAGCACCTCGCGCTTCATCACGAAGGCGCGGCGGGGACAGGCGCGGGCCAGCGCCAGAATGTCAAGGAAACTCTGGTGTTTGGCGGCGATCAGCAGATCGCCCGCCGGTACCTCGCCCCGATATTCGACGCGCAGGCCCAGAATGACCCGCGCCGCGCCCAGCATCTGGCCCAGCCAGATCGAGGCGACGCGGTTCGCGGAATTTCGCCCGCGCAGACCCAGCGGCAGGCCGACGATGCCCAGCACCAGCGTCGCCAGCGCGATATAGACATAGTAAATGCCCGTCCGCAGCCAATCGAGGCCCGAGGCCCGGCGCGGCCGATATCCCGCCGCCATCAGCGCACCTCGCGCAGCATCCGCAGCGCCGCCCAGCGGGTCGAGAAAAAGCCGATCCCGGCGGCGGCCGGCGGGATCAGCAGCGGCCAGATCCAGCCAAAACCCTGAAAGCCCAGCCCGGTCAGAAAGCCGCCGGCCTCGTCCATCGCCGGCAATGCCCAGATGGCGATCATGCCGATGACCGTGCCTGCCGCCGCCCCCAGCGCCGCGCGCCGGGTAAAGCGGCGCACGAAGGCGGTGGCGATGGTGATGTCGCGCGCCCCGATCAGGCGCAGCACCCGGATCACCTGCCCGTTCGCCGCCAGCGACGCCTTGGCCGCCAGCGTGATCATCGCCGCCGAAGTGGCCGCAATCAGCAGCAGCGACACCAGCCCAAGGAACCGCAGGCGCGAGGCGGCCTTGACCAGCGGCTCGCGCCAGCGGGTGTGATCGTCCAGCACCGCGCCCGGCGCCTCGCCCTGCAGGCGCAGGCGCAGCGCGTCGGCGTCGAAACCGGCCCCCTCGGTCACCTCGATCAGGCGCGGCACCGGCAGCGCCTCGACCGGCACATCGGGGCCGAACCACGGCTCCAGCAGCTTTTCGACCTCGGCATCGGGCAGCAGCCGGGCATTGGCGACGCCGGGCGAGGTCTTGAGCACCTCCATCACCGTCACCGTCTGTTCGTCCATCTGCTCTGGCGGGGCCGACAGTCGCACCGTCACCGTCTCGGCCAGTTCCGACGACCAGCGTTCCGCCAGCCGCCCCGTCGCCAGCGCCAAAGCCAGCGCGAAAACGGCCAGAAAGGCCATCGCCGCCGCCGAAAACAGCGTCAGCTGCGCGGTAAAGCCCGTCGGCGGCACCACGCGGTCGGTGCCGGCGCCATCGGGCTGGGTCAGCCCCCGCCACAGCGCAGCCAGATCAAGCGATTTCAGATCGGGTTTCTTCACAGGTCCGCCCCCGCCAGTTGCAGCCGCTTGCCGGCGATCCGCAGCACCCGCGCCTGCACCTGCTGCTTGGCGGCGCGGATCAGGTTCATGTCATGGGTGGCAAACAGCACCGCCTTGCCCGAACGGTTCAGCTCGATCAAAAGCTGCAAAAGCCGCATCGACATGTCCCAGTCGAGGTTGCCGGTCGGCTCGTCGGCGATGACCAGATCGGGCGACATGATGACGGCACGGGCCAAGGCCGCGCGCTGCCGCTCGCCCCCCGACAGCGCCTGCGGCATGACGCGGCTGTGCGTGGTCAGCTGCACCCAGCCCAAAAGATCACCCAGCGCGCGCATGTCCACCTGCTCGCCCGAAACGATCAGCGGCAGCGCGACATTTTCGGCCACCGGCAGATGTTCAAGGAATTGCGGGTCCTGATGCACGACGCCGACGCGGCGGCGCAGTGCGGCGATGCCGTCGCGCGACAGCCCGGTGACATCCTCGCCAAAGGCCAGCATCTTGCCCGCCGTCGGCAACAGATCGGCATAGCACAGCCGCAACAGCGTGGTCTTGCCCGCGCCCGAGGGTCCGGTCAGGAAATGGAACGAGCCCGGCGGCAGGTTCAGAGACATGTCCGCCAGCAGAGGCTCGTCCCCGCTATAGCCAAAGGACAGGTTCTGCATCTCGATCACGTTAAGGTCCCCTTCCACATGGGCTTCTTTGGCTGGCAATTCGGCCGGGCTGCTTGGCGCGCGGTTCGCGGCTTGATAGAACAGTCCTGCGGCGAATGCGAGATGCGGGAACGACCGCGTCGCAACAAGACCGGCCAAGAAAGACGAGCAAATGCGCCTGACCTGCCCCCGCTGTGCGGTCCAATACGAGATCCCCGAAGCGGTCATTCCGACCGGCGGCCGCGAGGTGGAATGTTCGGCCTGCGGCCATGTCTGGCATCAGGACAGCCCTCAGAGCGCCGCACAGGGCAAAGAAATCGCCCCGAAAACTCTGGATCGCGCAGAGGTTGCGCCGGATCCGGCCGCTTCGGGCCCTGCTGCGGGCGCGCGACCGGTGCTGCACCGCAATCTGGACGATGATGTGCTGGCGATCCTGCGCGAAGAGGCCCAGCGCGAGCTTTCGGCCCGTGCGCGCGAGGCGCGGGACCGCGCGCCGCATGATCACAATTCCGTGACATCTGTGCAACAAGAGGCCGCCCCGGCGCCTAAACCCGCAGCCAACCCGCAGCCGGCAAGCTTTGACTGGCCGGTCAGCACGGTGATCCTGCCCGGCGAGCCGATCCGCGATCCGGCCGGAACGTCGCCGGATGCCGAACCCGAAGCTGCGGTGCCCGAAGCCGTAATGCCCGCCCCCGCCGACAGCCGCCGGAACAAGGCCGCCGCACCAAAGCCAACGCCCGAAGCTGCCGCCGCACCGGCCATCGCACCCGAATCCGCGCCCGCCGCCGATGCGCAGCCCGAAAGCCGGACGCCACGCGCCGCCGATACGCCGCCGCCCCTGCCTCCGATCGAAGAGCCGGTGGCCTCGATCACCGACCCCGAGCCCGAGGACCAGCCTGCGGCAGCCCCGGCACCCGAACCCGTCCCGCCACAGCCGCCCCGGCCGCGTCTGCCCGATGCGGCCCGACTCGCGGCCACGCTGACGCGTCCACTGCCGCAGGCGGCGCCCAGCCAGCCCGCACTGGCCGAAACCGCTGTGATCACACCTGCCCCCGAACGGCGCGCGCAGGTGCCGGCGCTGCGCGCGCCCCGCACCGGGCGCGGCTATGCGGCGGGCTTTGCTTTGGCCGTGCTGCTGGCGCTGGCGCTGGTCGGCTCTTATGCGCTGGCCCCACGCGCCGCGCCGGGAACCGAGGCCGGCCCTGCTGCGCAATGGCGGCTGGGCATCGACCGGGCTCGCCTGTGGCTGCACGATCAGGCTGCCCGCATCGCCGGCAACTGACGCCACACACAGGCGCGCCGCATCGCGATCAGAAATTGTCCAGAAGCCGGCCCAGATAATCGCGTTCGTCGCGGGGCCGGTCGCGTTCGCCGCTGCGCCGGCGGATTTCGTCCTGCAGGTCGCGGGCGCGGCGCGCCGGATCCGGCCCTTCGGCCAGCGGATCGCCCGAGGTGATGTCATTGCCATTGCCGGTGCTGGGCCGCCCCAGCGGATCGGTGCGCTGCCCGTCGCGCCACGCCTGATCCAGACCGCGCTGGCCGCCGCGCTGGCCCTCGGGCCCCTCGGGACCGCCCTGCTGGCCACCCTGCTGCGGCTGCCCCTCTTGGCCCGGCTGGTTCTGCGCCTGCATCTGCCCCAATGAGCGGATGCCCTCGCGCATGTTCTGGATCGCCTGCGCCTGCCCCTCCATCGCCGCCGAAGGATCGCCCTCACGCAGCGCCTGCTCGGCCTGCTCCATAGCGCGGCCGGCCTCGTCCAGACTGCGCCGCGCCTCGTCGCCCTGCGGTGTGCCGCGACCGGGCAGCAATCCGCGCTGCCGGCCCAGATCCTCGCGCAACTGGCGCTGCCGGTCGGCCAGATCCTGACCTGCGTCCCCCTGCTGGCCATCCTTGCCCTGCTGGCCACTCTCGCCCTGCTGCGGCGATTGCTGCCACTGGCCGTATTGGTCCTGCATCTGCCGCATCGCCTCATCGGCCAGCCGCTGCTGCTGGCGCAGCGTCTCGGCCAGACGGTCACCGGGACGCTGGCGGCCGCCCTCGCCATCCTCGCCTTGCGTGACGCGCATGTTCTGCATCATGCGGTTGAACTGCTCCAACAGCTCCTGCGCCTCGGCCATGCGGCCCTCGTTCATCAGGCGCTGGATCTCGTCCATCATCTTCTGGATCTGGTCGCCGGTGACGCGCTGGCCCTGCTGTTTCGAGCGGTCGAATTTCTGCGCCGGATCCTGCCCCTTCTGCGCCAGCATGTCGGTATAGGCGTCAGTCGCCTTGCGCAGCTCATCCATCAGGCGCTGCACCTCGTCGGGGCTGGCGCCATTGCGGATCGCCTCGGACAGCCGCTCCTGCGCCTGCGTCATCCGCTCCAGCGCATCGGCCAGCCCGCCATCCTCCAGCGCCACTGCGGCATCCCACAGCACCTGCGCCAGCGCATTGCGCGAGGCCTCGGTCAGCGGGCCCGCCTCCAGTGTGCCGATGGCGCCCTGCAACCCCTCGACCAGCGCCGGGTCCATGAAATCCTGCGGCTGCCAGCTGATCGCGCGCAAGACCTCGGCGCTGCGCCTGGCATTCTGGCGCGACCACAACAGATCGCGCCGGATCTCGACCAGCGCCGCCGCCGTCGGGTCAAAGAACCGCCGCCCCGGCAGCACCATCGCCACGGGGGCCGAGCGCCCGGCCTGATCGATGCCGTCGCGCACCTCCAGCGAGACGGTGACCGGCAGGTTCGCCCAAGGGTGCCGCGCCAAATCGGCGACCAGCTGGCCGCGCAGCTGCTTGCGCGAGCCCGTCGCCGGCATCGGCAGGTCGATCACCACCGGATCGCGTGGCTCGGCCGCGACCGCCAGCCCATAGCGGCGATCCACCGCCGCCAGATCCAGCGTGATCGTGGCCTTGCCAGACACGACGCCATTGTCGTCACTGGCGGCAAAGGGCTGCACAAAGCGGCCATCCGCCCGCCGGTCGGGTTGCACCACCGGACGCACCTCGGGCGCGGCATCGGGGGTGACGGTGATCGCAAAGCTGCGGCCGCCAATCTCGACATGGCCGCTGCGCAGGGCGATCAGCTCGGGCGCGGCAGGCTCGCCCGTCACGCCATCGGCCAGATCCTGACGCAGGGTCGCACCCTCGCCATAGATGCGGAAACTCAGCTTCGAGCCCTTGGGCAGGTCCAGCCCCTGCCCTTCGGCCAGATCGTTCAGATAGATCGTCGGACGGCGGGTATAGGCCGGAGGCTCGGCCCAACCCTCCCAGGCTGGCGCCGCGCCAACATCGGGGCGCTGCTCGGGCAGCGGGCGAAAGGTCGCGCCCAGCGCCGCCAGCCCCTGACCAAACTGGCCGGCCGGGGCAAACAGCACCGCCATGACCAGCGCGACCATCCCCGCCAGCCGCAGGGCAACCGGATCGCGCCAGCGCAGCCGGGCATCCGGGGCAATGGCCCGCGCCGCCTGCGCCTCGCGCGCCATTCGCGCCTGATGCGCCTGCCACAGGGCATCGGCCCCGCCATCGCCGGCCCCGACCGCCATCCGGTCGCGCAGCGCCGACAGCGGCCGCCCCGGCAGGCTGGCATCGACACGCCCGCGCGCCGCCTGCAGGCTCGGCCGGTGAAACCGCCGCCCCCCCCAGACCAGCGCCAGCGCGACCGCCGCGCCGACCAGGGCCAGCGCCAGCAGCAGCCCACGCGCCGAAATCAGATCCGTCACGCCAAAAGCCAGCGCCGACAGCGCCCCGGCCAGAACCACACCCAGCGGCCAAAAGGCCGCCGCCAGCGCCTCCCAGACCATGCCGGCCCGCGTCAGCCAGACCGCCCGCGCGATGCGGCGGGGTTCAGGCCGCGCCATCGCAGCCTCCCGCGTTTCTTTCGTGTGCAAATATCCCACGGGGGTGCGGGGGTGTGAAACCCCCGCCTGTCCTGCCCTGCGGATCTGCGATCAAAGCCATGCCGGGATGGTATCGCGTCCCAGCATTTCCTCAAGCGTCGGTCGCGGACGAATGACGGCGAATTGATCGCCGCTGACCAGCACCTCGGGCACCAGCGGCCGCGAGTTGTATTCCGAGGCCATGACCGCCCCATAGGCCCCGGCCGAGCGCAGCGCCACCAGATCGCCGGCGGCCAGTTGCGGCAGCTCGACCGCCTTTTCAAAGGTATCGCCGGTTTCGCAGACCGGCCCGACCACGTCGAAAGGCGCAACCGCCACGCCCGGCGCCTGCTCGATCACCGGAACGATGTCATGATGCGCCGAATACATCGCCGGGCGGATCAGATCGTTCATGGCGGCGTCGAGGATCAGGAAATCGCGGCCCTCGCCCTCTTTCAGATAGATGACCGAGCTCAGCAGGATCCCGGCATTGCCCGAGATATTGCGCCCCGGCTCGATCTCGATCTCGCAGCCCAGATCGCCCACCGCTTCGCGAATCACCTGCCCGTATTCGATGGGCAGCGGCGGCGCGTTGTTGTCGCGGCGATAGGGGATGCCCAGACCGCCCCCCATGTCCAGCCGCCGGATGTCATGGCCATCGGCACGCAGCGCCCGCGTCAGCTCAGCCATTTTGGCATAGGCTTGGCGAAAGGGCTCCAGATCGGTCAGCTGGCTGCCGATATGCATGTCGATACCGACGACCTCGATCCCCGGCAGGCTGGCGGCACGGGCATAGACCTCGCGCGCGCGGGCGATGGGAATACCGAACTTGTTCTCGGATTTGCCGGTGGCGATCTTTTCATGCGTCTTGGCGTCGACGTCTGGGTTCACCCGCACCGCGATCGGGGCCACCACGCCCATGCCGGACGCCACCCGCGACAACTGCTCCAGCTCGGGCTCGGATTCGACGTTGAACTGGCGGATGCCGCCCTGCAGCACCATGCGCATCTCGGCCTCGGTCTTGCCGACGCCGGAAAAGACGATCCGCTCGCCCGGAACACCTGCTGCCTTGGCGCGGGCATATTCCCCGGCCGAGACGATATCCATGCCCGCCCCCAGATCGCCCAGAAGCTTGAGCACCGCGAGATTGCTGTTCGACTTGACCGCGAAACAAACCAGATGATCGGTCCAGTCCAGCGCCTGCCGGAACAGGTTGAAATGCCGGGTCAGCGTGGCGGCGGAATAGACATAGACCGGCGTGCCGACCTCGGCCGCGATGCGCGACAGCGGCACATCCTCGGCATGAAGCGCGCCATCCCGGTAGTTGAAATGATCCATCAGACGATCCTGCGAGAGCGGATGAAAAGATAAAGCGGCAGCGCGCAGCCAAGACCAAGCGCCATGGCCGGCAGGGTGATCAGCGCCACCCAGTTGCGCCGCACCATGGTTTCGACCAGACACCAAATCGCCAGTGTAATCTGCGCGACGATGTCGGCTGCGCCGACCCCGCCCCAGAACCAGCTGCCGGTCAGCAGCGCCAGCGCCGCGCCAAACAGCGCCAGCGCCAGCCAGACCAGCCGCAGCAGCGTCAGATCAGAGCCGGGTCGTGACACCGATCCGTGCCTCGCCGCTGACATGCAGCCCCGGTTCGGGCTGCGGCTCGGGCCGGGTCGGGGCGCCATCGACGCCGCAGGCCGCAAGCGCGGCCAGCATCAGCGCCAGAACCGCCAGCAACAGGGATTGCGTCATGCCAGTTTCTCCTTCCAGCGGGCGATCTGGGCGCGGACCTGCGCCGGCGCGGTGCCGCCATAGGACATGCGCGAGGCGACCGAATTGTGCACGCCCAGCACGTTGTAGACATCCGCGGTGATCGCCGGATTGACCGATTGCATCTGCTCCAGCGTCAACTCGGGCAGATCGACGCCGGCCTTTTCGGCCATAGCGACCAGCGCGCCGGTGACGTGATGGGCCTCGCGGAAGGGCAGCCCGGCCTCGCGCACCAGCCAGTCAGCCAGATCCGTCGCGGTCGAAAAGCCCGAGCCCGCCGCCGCTTCCAGCCGCTCGCGGTTGGCGGTCAAGTCCGACAGCATCCCGGTCATCGCCGCCAAGGCCAGCATCAGGTTGTCGGCTGCGTCAAAGACCTGCTCCTTGTCCTCTTGCATGTCCTTGGAATAGGCCAAGGGCAGGCCCTTCATCACCACGAACAGCGCGACGGCCGCGCCAAGGATCCGGCCGATCTTGGCGCGGATCAGTTCGGCCGCATCGGGGTTCTTTTTCTGCGGCATGATCGACGAGCCGGTCGAGAAGCGATCCGACATGGTCACGAACCGGAACTGGGCCGAGGACCAGATCACCAGCTCTTCGGCCAGCCGCGACAGGTGAACGGCGCAGATCGCCGCGCTCGACAGATACTCCAGCGCGAAATCGCGGTCGCTTACTGCATCGAGGCTGTTGGCCATCGGCCGGTCAAAGCCCAGCGCCGCAGCCGTCGCCGCGCGGTCGATGGGGAAGCCCGTCCCCGCCAGCGCGGCTGCGCCCAAAGGCGATTCGTTCATCCGCTTGCGCGCGTCCTGAAAGCGCGACAGATCGCGGCCGAACATCTCGACATAGGCCATCATGTGATGGCCCCAGGTCACCGGCTGCGCGGTTTGCAGATGGGTAAAGCCCGGCATCACCCAATCCGCGCCCTTTTCGGCCTGCGACAAAGCCGCGCGGATCAGTGCGTCCAGACCCTCGATCGTGGCGTCGCATTGGTCGCGCACCCACAGCCGGAAATCGGTCGCCACCTGATCATTGCGCGAACGCGCCGTGTGCAGCCTGCCCGCAGGCTCGCCGATCACCTCTTTCAGCCGCGATTCCACGTTCATGTGGATGTCCTCCAGCGCGGTCGAGAAGGGGAAATCCCCGGCCTCGATCTCTGACAAGACCGTGAGAAGCCCTTTTCCGATGGCCTCGGCATCGTTAGTGCTGATGATGCCTTGTGCGGCCAGCATCGCCGCATGGGCGCGGCTGCCCCGGATGTCCTGGGCGTAAAGCCGCTGGTCGAAGCCGATCGAGGCGTTGATCGCCTCCATGATCGCATCCGGGCCTGCGGCAAAACGTCCGCCCCACATCTGGTTGGCGGTGCGGCTGGCTTGCTCGGTCATGACTGGTGCCTCAAGGGGGTGGAATGCGTTGGTTGGCTCTTTATACGGCGCTGGTGCTTGGTGCAAATGCGGTCTGCGCCCCGGCTTTTGCCGGCGCGATCGACTGGCAGGCCGCGCATGACGGCGGGCTGGCCAAGCTGAACCCGATCGATCCGGCGCCGGTGCCGCAGACGTCCTTTACCGATCCCGACGGCGGCAGCCACAGCCTGACCGATTACAAGGGCAAGGTGGTGCTGGTGAATTTCTGGGCGACATGGTGTGCCCCCTGCCGCGAGGAGATGCCGTCTCTGGACCGGCTGCAGGCGCAGCTGGGGGGCGAGGATTTTCAGGTGGTGGCCATTGCCGCCGGGCACAATCCGCCGCCCGCGATCCAGAAATTCCTGACCGAAGCCAAGGTCGAGAACCTGCCCGTGCGGCTGGACCCGCGCCAGCAACTGGCGCGCGAGATGGGCGTCATGGGCATGCCGGTGACCGTGCTGGTCGACCGTCAGGGCAATGAGATCGCCCGGCTGATCGGCGGCGCCGACTGGTCCTCGGAGGCGGCGCAGGCGCTTATCCGGCAGGCGACAGCGCCCTGACGCGGCCATGCGCCGGGCAGTCGACCATATGGTCGTTAACCAGCCCGCAGGCCTGCATGAATGCATAGGTGATGACCGGGCCGCAAAAGTTGAAACCACGCTTTTTCAGGGCCTTGGCCATGATTTCCGACTGCGCCGTCTTGGCTGGCACCTCGGCCATGCTGCGAAAGCGGTTCTGCACCGTCTCGCCGCCGACGAAGGACCAGATGAAGGGGGTAAAACCCTCGGCCGCCTCGATTTCTAGAAACAGCCGCGCGCCTTTGACCGTCGCCTCGATCTTGCCGCGGTGGCGGATGATGCCGGGGTTTTGCAGGGCGGCGGCGATCTGCGCCTCGTCCCAGCCGGCGACGCGCTCGGGGTCGAAGCCCTCGAAAGTCTCGCGAAACGCCTCGCGCTTGCGCAGGATGGTGATCCAGCTCAGCCCGGCCTGAAAGCCGTCGAGCACCAGTTTTTCCCACAGTGCGCGCGGATCGCGTTCGGGCACGCCCCATTCGCGGTCGTGGTAATCGACATATAGCGGATCGGTCCCGCACCATGCGCAGCGGCTGCCTTCGGTCATCGTCCATTAACCCTGAGTCGAGAAACCACCTGAGGTTTACCCGATCTTAGGACATGATCGCCAGACTTCGGCTGAAGACAGGAGCCTTGGCATGACAGAGACCTTTGACCCGCGCAATGAAACCGGCTCGCCGCTGGATTTCGCCGTTGATCAGCAGACGCGCGTGACGATGGCCACCGTCCGGCGCGCGGTATCCCGGGGCGATGCCGTCCTGGCCTATCAGCCGGTGGTGCAGGCCGATCGCCCCGACAACGTCGCCTTTCACGAGGGGCTGATCCGAATCATCGACGAAACCGGGCGCATCGTGCCCCTGCGCGATTTCATGCCGCTGGCCGAAACCACCGAGCTTGGCCGCCAGATCGACTGCCTGTCGCTGTCCCTGGGCATCAAGGCACTGGCCGAGGAGCCCTCGATGCGGCTGTCGATCAATATGTCGGCCCGCTCGATCGGCTACCCGGCATGGCTGCGCACCCTGCGCGACGGCATCGGCGGCGACGTCAGCCTGTCCGAGCGGCTGATCCTTGAAATCACCGAAAGCTCGGCCATGGGCCTGCCCGATCTGGTCGGCCGCTTCATGCAGGAGTTGCAGACCCAGGGGGTCAGCTTTGCGCTGGACGATTTCGGCGCCGGCTATACCTCGTTCCGCTACCTGCGCGATTTCTGTTTCGACATGATCAAGATCGACGGGCAATTCATCCGAGAGATCGCGCAGGAACGCGACAATCAGGTGCTGGCCCGCGCCCTGCAGGCGATCGCGCATCATTTCGACATGTTCACCGTCGCCGAATCGGTCGAAACGGCCGAGGACGCCGCCTTCCTGATCGACATGGGCATCGACTGCCTGCAGGGATATTACTTCGGCGCCCCGACCATCGTGCCGCCCTGGCGCTCGCCGAATTCGGCGGCGAAACGCTCTTAGGCGGAGCGTGGGGGCGGTCCTTGCTCGCGCCTTGCTCGCGCCTTGGGCTGGCGGATCGCCCTGCCTGCCTTGACCTGCGGATGTGGCCCTGCCCGGCATTGCCAGCGGATCGAGCGCTGCCCGGCTTGGGCGAGCGAGGAAAACTCTCTCCGCATGGGGTCGGTAGGTCACGCTGCCTGCCCGCTGCCCTCGGATCGCCCTGCCCGAACCAGCCCAGCAGGTCGCCGCGCCCGTCAGGGCTGGCGGGCGCTTTGCCCCACCGGGCCGGGCCCCTTTGCCCGCTCAGGCAGACGGAAGGCTTTGCCGCTCGGGGCCGGTGGGCGCCCTGCCCGCGCGGACGGGTCCGCGTGGCCGGTCTCTCACCACCTGTCAACAACCGAATCCCGCAGCCGCCGGCAACATGCGTGCGCTGCAATCTGGCCATGCGGGCCGAGCAGGGCTTGCGGCGGATTCCCGGGAAACCGGGGCGCCGCGCCGCCCCAACCGGGGCTTTGAACCTGCTTTCTGCCCCCAATCTACAACAAAAGCCGTAATCGCATCATAGGGACCTTGACAGCCAGATCCTGGTCTTTCGCTGGTCGGGCCACGGGCAAGTTCTGGCCGAGAAATCCTTGCCTTAGGCAAATCGCGTCTTTGGTCGGTCCAACAAGGACTGGCGCGCCGCGCGGCGCCCGTGTCAGGCTGCACCCGCGCTCCCCCCTCAGGTTGGTCGCTTGACGTTGCTTGACGAAACGGCAACTTGAGGGGGACGCCCCCGTTTTCGGCACTCAGTGAAGGAGCCTGCCATGACCAAAGCCGTGATCGTATCCGCCGCGCGCACCCCCGTCGGGAGTTTTCTTGGAAGTTTCGCCAACACGCCGGCCCATGAGCTGGGCGCCATCGCCATCAAGGCGGTTCTGGAACGCGCCGGTGTCGATCCGGCCGAGGTTTCGGAAACCATCCTCGGTCAGGTGCTGACCGCCGGTCAGGGCCAGAACCCCGCCCGCCAGTCGCATATCCTCGCCGGCCTGCCCAAGGAAAGCCCGGCCTGGTGTATGAACCAGGTCTGTGGCTCGGGTCTGCGCACCGTGGCGCTGGCCGCGCAGCAGGTGATCTTGGGCGATTCGCGCATCGTGGTTGCGGGCGGTCAGGAATCGATGTCGCTCTCGGCCCATGCCGCCTATATCCGCGCCGGGCAAAAGATGGGCGACCTGAAGATGCTCGACACGATGATCAAGGACGGGCTCTGGGACGCCTTCAACGATTATCACATGGGCACCACCGCCGAGAACGTTGCCAAGCAATGGAACATCTCGCGCGAGGCGCAGGACGAATTCGCCACCGCATCGCAAAACAAGGCCGAGGCTGCGCAAAAGGCCGGCCGTTTCGCCGATGAGATCGTCCCGGTGACGCTGAAGACCCGCAAGGGCGATGTCGTCGTCGATCAGGACGAATACATCCGCCACGGCGCCACGCTGGATGCGATGCAAAAGCTGCGCCCGGCCTTTGCCAAGGACGGCACCGTGACCGCCGGCAACGCCTCGGGCCTGAACGACGGCGCCGCCGCGCTGCTGGTCATGACCGAGGAAGAAGCGGCCCGCCGCGGCCTGACGCCGCTGGCCCGCATCGCCTCTTATGCCACCGCCGGCGTCGATCCGGCGATCATGGGCACCGGCCCGATCCCGGCCAGCCGCAAGGCGCTGGAAAAAGCCGGCTGGAAAGTCGGTGATCTGGATCTGGTCGAGGCGAACGAAGCCTTTGCCGCGCAGGCCTGCGCCGTGAACCAGGACATGGGCTGGGATCCGGCCATTGTGAACGTCAACGGTGGCGCCATCGCCATCGGCCACCCGATCGGCGCTTCGGGCGCGCGCATCCTGAACACGCTGCTGTTCGAAATGCAGCGCCGGGACGCCAAGAAAGGCCTGGCCACGCTGTGCATCGGCGGCGGCATGGGCGTGGCCCTCTGCGTCGAGCGCTGAACCAGAAATGATCTTGCGCGCAATTTTCTTGCGTGCAAGATCAACCACTGGCAACGGAATTACACGTTAGCTCCACAGAGGGGGAATGAAATGTCGAAAGTGGCTCTGGTGACGGGCGGCTCGCGCGGGATTGGCGCGGCCATCTCGAAGGCTCTGCAGGCTGCAGGTTACACGGTTGCGGCAAACTATGCCGGCAACGACGATGCGGCGCGCGCCTTTACCGAGGAAACCGGCATCAAGACCTACAAATGGTCGGTCGCCGATTATGATGCCTGCGCCGCCGGCATCAAACAGGTCGAGGCCGAGCTGGGCCCGATCGCCGTACTGGTCAACAACGCCGGCATCACCCGCGATTCGATGTTCCACAAAATGACGCCGCAGCAGTGGAAAGAGGTCATCGACACCAACCTGACCGGGTTGTTCAACATGACGCACCCGACCTGGGCCGGCATGCGCGACCGCAAATACGGCCGCATCGTCAACATCAGCTCGATCAATGGTCAGAAAGGTCAGGCCGGTCAGGCGAACTATTCCGCCGCCAAGGCGGGCGATCTGGGCTTTACCAAGGCTCTGGCTCAGGAAGGCGCCCGCGCCGGCATCACCGTGAACGCGATCTGCCCGGGCTATATCGGCACGGAAATGGTGCGCGCCATCGACGAAAAGGTGCTGAACGAACGCATCATTCCGCAGATCCCGGTCGGCCGGCTGGGCGAGCCCGAGGAAATCGCCCGCTGCGTGGTGTTCCTGGCCTCGGACGACGCGGGCTTCATCACCGGCTCGACGATCAGCGCCAACGGCGGCCAGTTCTTCGTCTGACCGACGGCACCCGGAAAATGGCAACGGCCCGCGAGTTTCGCGGGCCGTTTCACATTGAACGAGTTGGAATTTCGTGTCGACAAGCCGCCGTCGCCTCAGTGCGACAGGCGCGTGATCTCCTCTTTCAGGCGCAGCTTTTCCTTCTTCATCTGGGAAATCGAGAGGTCATCCGTCGCGGGACTGCGATGGGCAGCCTCGATCTTGCTGGAAAGTGACTGATGTTTACGGCGAAGCTCCTGAACATGGGATTCAACCGACATGTCGTCCTCCTCGTGGATTTATCGAACAGTCATGAGTGCATCACAGAATCGTCGCATTGTCACCGAAAATTACCGATCCCGCAGGTTGAGCGCCGCCGCCTCGCGCAAGACCGCGTGAGCGGCTGCGGTCAGATCCTCGCCATCGGCGCCATGTGACGGTTTTTCATGCATGATGAAGGGGTAAAGCAGCCGCAGTGGCGCGCGTGCGCCCTTGCGTGCCAGCACGATCACCCGCCCGGCCGCGCGACCGCTCCTCGCGCTGACTGGCAAGATCGTGATCTCACCCGCCTGCCCGTCCAGCACGGTCAGAATCGCCCCCAGCCGCTCGGCGCGGTGAATCAGCGCCAGCCAGCCGCCGGGCCGCAGCCGCCGCAGCGCCGTGCCGATCCACAGCGACAGCGGCGCATCCTCGTGCCGCGCGGTGCCGCGCCCGGCATCGGGGGCGATGGTGCCCGACTGGAAATAGGGCGGATTGGCGATGACATGGTCAAAGCTGCGGGCCCGCAACTCGGCCGGCATCCGCCCCAAATCGCCGGTCAGGATGCTGGCCGCAAGGCCATTGGCCGTGGCATTGGCGCGGGCAAGGGCGGCGTAATCGTCTTGCAGCTCCAGCCCGGTCAGTTCCAGCCCCGGCACCCGCGTCCCAAGGCACAGCAACGCCGCTCCTGCCCCGCAGCCCAGTTCAAGCACCGACTCGCCCGCCACCGCCGGGCAGGCCGCCGCCAGCATCACCGCATCGGCGCCGGCCCGATAGCCGGCCACGGGCTGCGCCAGTTGCAGCCGCCCGCCCAGAAAGCCGTCGCGGCGCGTCTCAGCGGCCATCGTCGATGCAATTGTCGCGCAGGATGGCGCGGGCCATGAACAGGTCGCGATCGGCCACCATCAGCCGGCGCGGCAAAATGCCCAGCGAGCCCTCCAGCACGCTCATGTGCTGGTCCAGCGCAAAGGCGGCGATTCCCTCGGATTCGAGCAGATCGCAGGCCCGGACGATCAGGAGCGGATTCGTGGTGCGCAGGACTTCCTTCATGGCGCCAGAGGTTAAGGGGCAGTTGCTTATGTGTCCATGGCATGGCAATGGCTTGCCAGCGAAAGGGAATGGCCCATGGGTATGAACGAGAACGTCTCGAAGCCGCTCGACCGACTGTCCGCCGCGCTGGCGCTGGACATGGAGGCGGTCAACGTGCTGATCCGCGACCGCATGGCCAGCCGGCATGCGCCGCGCATCCCCGAGGTAACGGCCCATCTGGTCGAGGCTGGCGGCAAACGGCTGCGGCCGATGCTGGTGCTGGCAGCGGCGCGGCTCTGCGGCTATCAAGGCGACGCGCATATCCTGCTGGCGGCGGCGGTCGAATTCATCCACACCGCGACGCTGCTGCATGACGATGTGGTCGACGAAAGCCAGCAACGCCGGGGCCGGCCGACCGCCAACCTGCTATGGGACAACAAGTCCAGCGTGCTGGTCGGCGACTATCTGTTCGCCCGCAGCTTCCAGCTGATGGCCGACACCGGCAGCATGCGCGTCATGCGCATCCTTGCCAATGCCAGCGCCACCATCGCCGAGGGCGAGGTGCTGCAGTTGACGGCGGCGCAGGACATCTCGACCAGCGAAGACACCTATATCCAGATCGTGCGCGGCAAGACCGCAGCGCTGTTCTCGGCCGCGACCGAATCGGGCGCCGAGGTGGCCGGCGCCGAGGCTGCGGTGCAGCAGGCGCTGTTCGACTATGGCGACGCCCTGGGCATCGCCTTCCAGATCGTGGACGACCTGCTGGATTACGGCGGCTCGGCCCAGGTCATCGGCAAGAACGTCGGCGACGACTTCCGCGAGCGCAAGCTGACGCTGCCGGTGATCAAGGCCATCGCCGCCGCCGATGCCAATGAGCGCGCCTTTTGGGAACGCACCATCGGCAAGGGCAAGCAGGACGAGGGCGATCTGGAAACCGCGCTGGAGATCCTGCAACGGCGCGGCGCGCCGGCGGCGGCGCGGGCCGATGCCATCGCCTGGGCCAACCGCGCCAAGGCCGCCCTGCAAGCCTGCCCCGACCAGCCGCTGCGGGTGATCCTGTCGGATCTGGCCGATTACGTGGTCTCGCGCTTGTCCTGATCGGGCAAGGCGCGGCGCGAGCCCGCCCCGGCAATCCCAAACCCGGAAACGAAAAAGCCCCGCTGCAATGCGGGGCTTTTCCAGTCCGAGGGAGAGGCTCAGTTGTTGTAGGCGTTCTCGCCATGCACGGTGACGTCCAGCCCTTGGCGTTCGTCATTGGCCGGCACCCGCAGCCCGACGACCGCCTTGACGATCATCAGCGCGACAAAGGACACCACGCCCGACCAGATCACCGCGACCAGCACGCCCAGCGCCTGCGTCGTGACCTGACCCGCGATGCTGTAATCGGGCGAAACTGCGCCGGTGGCATAGTCGAAGACGCCCGAGCCACCCAGCGAGGGTGCCGCAAAGACGCCGGTCAGGATGGCACCGATGATGCCGCCGACGCCGTGGATGCCGAACACGTCAAGGCTTTCGTCGATGCCCAGTTTCGACTTCAGGCTGATGACGAACCACATGCAGAGGAAGCCGGCAGCCAGACCGATGGCGATGGCGCCCATCGGGCCCACGAAACCGGCAGCCGGGGTGATGCCCACCAGACCGGCAATGGCACCCGAGACACCGCCCAGCAGCGAGGGATGACCACGGAACAGCCATTCGCCAAAGGCCCAGGCCAAAGCGGCGGCGGCGGTGGCGACGGTGGTGTTCAGGATCGCCAGCGCGGCGGTGCCGGTGGCCTCCATGTTCGAGCCGGCGTTGAAGCCGAACCAGCCGACCCACAGCAGGCAGCCGCCCAGCAGGGTAAAGGGCAGGTTATGCGGCGCCATCAGCTCTTTGCCAAAGCCCAGACGCGGGCCGACGACGATCGCGGCGACCAGACCCGCGACACCGGCGTTGATGTGGATGACCGTGCCGCCGGCAAAGTCCAGCGCGCCATGGCCGAACAGATAGCCGCCCGGCGCGGTATAGGCCGAGGGACCGCCCCACCACCAGACCATATGGGCCATCGGCAGATACGAGAAGAAGAACCAGATCACCACGAAGAGCAGGATAGCCGAGAATTTCATCCGCTCGACCGTGGCACCGACGATCAGCGCCGGCGCGATGCAGGCAAAGGCCATCTGGAAGATGATGAAGACATATTCCGGCACAAAGACGTTCTGGGTAAAGGTCTCGGCCAGCGACGCCGTGGTCACGCCCGACAGAAAGGCCTTGGACAGCCCGCCGATGAACGGGGTCAGCGCGGTCGCATCCTCGGCGGAACCGGCGCCGGTGAAGGCCAGCGAATAGCCAAAGCAGACCCAGAGCAGCGCCATGATGCAGAAGATCGTAAAGACCTGCATCAGCACCGACAGCATGTTCTTGGAGCGCACGAGGCCGCCATAGAACAGCGCAAGGCCGGGCACAGTCATCATCATGACCAGAATGGCCGAAACCATCATCCAGGTGGTGTCACCCTTGTCCACGATGGGCGCCACGGCGGCCGCGGCATCCGCGACCTCCTGCGCCAACGCCGGCATGCCCATCCCGGCCAGGGGGAGGGCAAGCGCCGGGATCAGGGGATTGATCGCGGTTAGTCTTTTCATGATTCCTGCACCTTCTTTCTGCGTCGCAGCAGTTCCGTGTCGCTGCCAGAAAACCCGCGCTTACGCATTGAGCACAAGAGTTGTGCAAGTTTTCGCCGCCCGCCGATTCATTCAGCACAAAATTTCAGCACGCCTTGAGCGCATTGCAGCTTGGCGCGGCAGTTCACTGATAGGTCATCGCGGTTCTCAAACTGTTCCGGTTCCTGTATCTTTCGCGCAAACAAGCCGGGATCATCCGGCCGGGCAGGATACAGGCATGAAAAAACCCACCGGCAGGGGCCGGATCGTTGCTGACAAGCGCAATTTCGACCAACCCCCTCAGAAAGCACAGAAACAGCAACAGCCGGCGCGCAAGTCCGGTGGCTCGCGCCCGCCCCGGCGCGGCAATATGATCAGCCGGGGAATCGCCGGCACGGTGTCTTTGGTCTGGCGCGTGATCTGGGGATCGTTCTGGCGGCTGGCGCTGACTTTCGCGGCAATCCTCGCGGCGGCGACGTTCTATTTCTATACGACGCTGCCCGAAGCTTCGGCACTTTTCGACGGTCGCGCCCGCGGTTCGGTCACGATGCTGGACACCGACGGCCGGGTTTTCGCATGGCGTGGCGAAACTTTCGGCATGGTCAGTGCCGATAAAATCGCCCCCGTGCTGAAGGATGCGGTCGTCGCCACCGAGGACAAGCGATTCTACAGCCATTTCGGCGTCGATCCGCAGGGCATCGCCTCGGCGGTCAAGATCAACCTGACCCAGGGGCGCGGCGCGCTGCAGGGCCATGGCGGCTCGACCATCACCCAGCAGCTGGCGAAACTGCTGTGTCTGGGCGAGGGCTTTGACCCGATCAAGTGGAAATCCGAATCCGATTACGAGGCCGAGTGCCGCAAGAGCAGCATCTGGCGCAAGGTCAAGGAAGTCCCCTATGCCATGGCGATGGAGGCGAAATACTCCAAGCAGGACATCCTGAACATCTACATGAACCGCTCGTATCTGGGGGCCGGCGCCCGCGGCTTCGAGGCGGCGTCGCAGCGCTATTTCGGCAAGTCGGCGGCGGATGTCACGGCCTCCGAGGCTGCGATGCTGGCGGGGCTGCTGAAGGCACCCAGCTATTTCGCGCCCACCTCGAACCTGCAACGCGCGCAGGAACGTGCCAGCGTCATTCTGGGGCTGATGCATGATCAGGGCTATCTGGACGACAAGCAATATGCCGATGCCAAGGCGCATCCGGCGGTGCTGTCCAAGGCGGCAGCGGCCCGCGCGGGCGGCTATTTCGCCGATTGGGTGATGGATTCCGGCCCCGGCTTCCTGACCAGCGAGACGACCGAGGACGTGACCATCCAGACCACCTTCGACCAGCGCATCCAGCGCGCGGCCGAACGTGCGCTGAAGCGGGTGTTCGACGAAAAGGTGGCCAAGGGCTCGACCGCGCAGGCGGCCGTGGTGGTGATGTCGCCCGATGGTGCGGTGCGCGCGATGATCGGTGGGCGTGACAATACCGCCGCCGGCACCTTCAACCGCGCCACGCAGGCGCTGCGTCAGCCCGGCTCCAGCTTCAAACCCTTTGTCTATGCCGCCGCACTGGATCAGGGCTATGGGCCGAACGACCGGATTCTTGACGCGCCGCTGACCATCAATGTGCGCGGCTCCGGGCCGTGGTCGCCGCAGAACTACACCCGGAAATATCTGGGTGAAGTGACACTGACCCGGGCGCTGGCGCAATCGCTGAACACCGCGACGATCCGCTTGCAGGAAATCGTCGGCCGCGACGCGGTGCGGCGGGTGGCGCAGGATTTCGGCTTTGCCAATGACATGGCCAACGGGCCGTCGCTGGGTCTGGGCGTGTCGGAATCGACGCTGCTCAACATGACCTCGGCCTATGCCGGCATCCGCAATGGCGGCACGGCGGTCCGGCCCTATGGTCTGGTCGAACTGCGCATCAAGGGCGACGACCAGCCGCTGATCGGCCAGACCGGCGGCATGGGTCAGCGCGTCATCTCGCAAAAGGCGGCGGGCGAGCTGATCGGCATGATGCAGCAGGTGATCCAGAACGGCACCGGCGGCCGCGCCAAGCTGGGCAACCGCCCGGTGGCGGGCAAGACCGGCACCACCTCCAGCTATCGCGATGCGTGGTTCATCGGCTTTACCGGACAATATGTCACCGGCGTCTGGCTGGGCAATGACGACAACAAGCCGATGAAGGGCGTGACCGGCGGTGGCCTTCCGGCCGAGATCTGGCAGGCGGTGATGGCGGAAATCCACGACGGCTTGCCGGTCGAGCCGCTGGGGAATTTCGTCTTCGACGCCTCGGGTGCGGTGCCGCATGTGGTCAGCTCGGGCGGCGCCGATGGCGCGGCCGATCCGCTGGCCGCCGCCCTGTCCGAGGCGCTGGGGCAGGAACAGCCCTCGGGCTCGGCGCCGGCGACGCCTTCCTCGACGATCAGCAGCGATGGCGGCACGCAGCCGGGCCGCACCCTGCCCGATCCGGGCGAGCCGGGCACCACCCCACCCAGCTTCCCGGCGGAAACCTCGTCCAGCGGCGATACCGAATTGTCGCCGGACGATCCGCTGACACAGGCGCTGCGCGGCATCGACGGCGTCTACAACCAATAAGAAAGGCGGCCTGCGGGCCGCCTTTTCATTTTACACGGGTGCAGCGATCAACCGGCCTTTTGCAGATCCGCCGTCAGCGCGGCGATGTCGCCCTTGCGCTTGGCCAGCATGGCCGAGACCTCGGCCCGCTCCGAGGCAAGCATGTTCACCCCTTCGATGATGATGTTGAAATAGCGGCCCTGCCCGGACTTGTCCGAGACGTGCCATTCCATCTCCATCGGGCTGCGGCCTTTCAGATAGGCGATCGAGGTCACGGCGATGAAGCTTTTCACCGGTCGCGCGCCGGTCACCTCGATCTTGGACCCGATGAATTCGCGGAAGCGCTTGCCGTATTTGCGCCCGATATAGCCCTGGAAGGCGTGTTTATAGGCGGCGAACTCGGCCGGCTTGACCCGACGCGCCGCCGGACCCAGCGCCGAGCGGGCGATGATGTCGACATCGGCATAGCGCGCAAAGATCGCCTCGAAGGCCTTGTACATCTGCGCCGGCGGCTGGCCCGAGTTGATGACGGCATAGACCTCGTCCAGCGATTTCTGCACCAGAGCGCTGGCCTGTTTTTCGTCCAGCGCCAGGGCCGGCGTCGCGACAAAGGCGCAGCCTGCGGCGATCAGGCCCAGAAAACCGCGGCGGGTGTCATTCGGCATAAGGGTCAATCTCGTCTCCTTGCTCGCCCAGTTCGTGGCGGCGATGTTGCAGCCAGATCAGCCGGGTCTGGGCATAACTATCGGCGCTTTCATGCAGGACGCTATCGACGGAATCGCCAAAACGCGCCCGTTCACCGGCTTTTGAGACGGCGCGTGCCCCTAGGCCGATCGCATATTGGTCGCGGTTCAGCACCGAATGCATCGGATCGATCACCAGATCCACCACCCGCCCGGCACTGTCGCGCAGCGTCGAGGGGCCCAAAAGCGGCAGCTCCAGATAGGGGCCTTCGCCGACGCCCCAGACCGCAAGCGTCTGGCCGAAATCGGTATCCTGCTCGGGCAAAGCGAAATCCGCGCTCGCCGGGTCAAGGAAACCGGCCAGACCCAGCGTGCCGTTGACCAGAAACCGGAAGGTGGTCTTGATCGCCGGCTCCGGCCGGCCTTGCAGCAGATGGTTCACCGCCTTGCCCGGCTGCGCAAGGTTCGAGCCGAAATTGCCAAGCCCGGTCACGACATGGCTGCCGATGCCGCCCTGCCCCCCGTCACTGCTGCCGCCCTTGCCCCCGGCCATGCTGGCGCTCAGCGGCTTGACCACCTGCTGGTCCAGCCCGACGTTGAAGGCATGGGCGCGCCGGTTCAGCGGCTCCAGCGGGTCGTTGATCTCTTGTTCCCGGGGGGCCGATTGGCAGGCGGCCAGCGCCAGAACAGCGGCAAGTGCGATACTTCGCTTCAATACTCTGCTAACCTTCTGTGGCTATGGTCGTGGCAACCCGGCGATTCTCCGCCCAGCGCGGGACAGGGCCCACTGTCGCCGACGGCAAGGTTCGGATATGCGCTGACGCGGATCCGGGCAAGCCCGGCGAGACGAACACGGAAGGAACCGGCATGGCCCTGCCGCCGATGCGCCACGATGGCCGTAGTGAACTGGTTGAGGCGCGCGGCAATGCGCGCCATCTCTACCTGATCGTCGGCCTGTTTTCGTTCATGGTGAACCTGCTGATGCTGACCGGCCCGCTGTTCATGATGCAGGTCTATGACCGCGTCCTGGGCAGCCGCTCGGTCGAAACGCTGACGGCGCTGTTCTTGCTGGTGGTGTTCCTGTTCATCATGATGGGCGTGCTGGATTTCGCCCGCAGCCGCGTCATGTCGCGGGTCGCCGCCCGTTTTCAGGAACGGATGGAGGGGCGGGTGTTCACCGCAGCCCTGCAGGACGGCGCCGCCGGCGCCTCGGATGTGGCGGTCAAGGGTGGGATGCGCGATCTTGAGGCGGTAATGCGCCTGATCGGTTCGCCGGTGCTGATGGCGCTATTCGACCTGCCTTGGGCACCGCTGTTTCTGGGGGCGGTCTATGTGTTCCACCCGGTTCTGGGGGCGGTGGCGACGGCGGGGCTGATCGTACTGGTGGTGGCGACGGTGCTGAACCAGTGGCTGGGCCGCGAATCGCTGCAAAAGGCCACGATCACCGCGCAATCGGCCGAACGGATGTCAGATCTTTACCGCGAGGAGGGCGAGCTGATCGGCTCGCTCGGGATGCGCGAGGCAACATTCCGCCGCTGGCAGTCCATGCGCGACCGCGCCACCGAGGCGACGGTGAAAAGCCAGGACCGCGCGACCGGCTTCACGGTGTTTTCCCGCACCTTCCGGCTGTTTTTGCAAAGCGCGCTTCTGGCCGCCGGTGCATGGCTGGTGCTGCGCCAAGAGGTGACGCCGGGCGCGATGATCGCCTCATCCATCCTGATGGGCCGGGCGCTGTCGCCGATCGAGCAGGTCGTGGGCGGCTGGTCGCTGGTGCAGCGCGCGCAGGACGGCTGGAAGCGGCTGGGCGAGCTGCTGGGGCGCCGCCCGCCGGTGGTGCCGCGCACCGCCCTGCCCCGGCCCGACGCCCAGATCGAGGTGCGCAACCTGACCGTCGTGCCGCCGGGTCAAACCGTGCCGACGCTGCGCGGCGTCAGCTTTGACATCACGCCGGGGCTGGCTCTGGGGGTGATCGGCCCCTCGGGCGCGGGCAAGACCACGCTTGCCCGGGCCCTGATCGGCGCATGGCCCATCGCCGGCGGCTCGATCCGGCTGGCGGGCGCGACGCTGGACCAATACGACCCCGACCTTTTGGGCAGCCTGATCGGCTATCTGCCGCAACAGGTCACGCTGTTCGACGGCACGATTGCCGAAAACATCGCCCGGCTCTCGCCCGATCCCGACCCGCAGCGCATCGTCGCCGCCGCCACCGCGGCGGCCGCGCATCGCATGATCCTTGACCTGCCGCAGGGCTATGACACCCAGGTCAGCCAAGCCGGTGGCCGGCTTTCGGGCGGGCAGATCCAGCGCATCGGCCTTGCGCGCGCGCTTTATGCCGATCCGGTGCTCTTCGTGCTGGACGAGCCGAACTCGAACCTCGACAACGAGGGCTCGCAGGCGCTGAACCTCGCCATCCGCAACATCAAGGCGCGCGGCGGCGCAGTCATCATCATGGCGCACCGCCCGGCCGCGATCTCGGAATGCGAATTGCTGCTGTTTCTGGATCAGGGCATGCGCCGCGCCTTTGGCCCAAGGGACGAGGTGCTGAACTCCATGGTCCGCAATGCCGAACAGATCAACCGGGCGCAGGGCCAGGGCGGAGGTGTGTCG
The DNA here is from genome assembly GCF_009711185.1 of Paracoccus limosus. Classification (GTDB taxonomy): domain Bacteria; phylum Pseudomonadota; class Alphaproteobacteria; order Rhodobacterales; family Rhodobacteraceae; genus Paracoccus; species Paracoccus limosus. The sequence continues at coordinate 60,650 of NZ_WMIF01000016.1, read as the reverse complement.
TGAGCAATCCCAAGATGCCGAACCCGACCGAAACCCGGGCCGCCGAACCGGCGCGGCCCGAACGTCCCGCCATGCCGCTGATCCGGCCGACACCGACACCGCCCCGCCCAGAATGGTCGGCGCGCGGCGCGGTGATCCTTGGCCTGGTGACCATGGCGCTGCTGGTCGGGGGCTTTGGCCTTTGGGCGGTGACCGCGCGGATCGCCGGTGCCGTGGTGGCCGCCGGACAGGTCGAGGTGGAACAGCGCCGGCAGGTGGTGCAGCATCCCGATGGCGGTGTCGTCGATCAGATCCTCGTGCATGAGGGTGAGACCGTGACCGCCGGCCAGCCGCTGATCCGGCTGGATGGCGCGCTGCTCGACACCGAGCGCACCATCGTCGAGGGCCAGTATTTCGAGGTTCTCGCCCGCCGTGGCCGGCTGGAGGCCGAGCGCGCCGATAAAAAAGAGATCCTGTTCCCGGCCGAGCTGGTCGAACTGGCCAAGACCCGGCCACAGCTGCAAGAGCTGATGGACGGCCAGACCAGCCTGTTCCACGCGCGGCTGGACACGCTGTCGCAATCGCTGGGCCAGCTTGCCAAGCAGTCCGAACAGGTCCGCTCGCAGATTGCCGGCATTCAGGCGCAGAACCGCGCCCTGCAACAGCAGCGCGACTTCATCGCGCAGGAATTGCGCGATCAGCGTTCACTCTTGGAAAAGGGGTTGGCGCAGGCGCCGCGCGTGCTGGCGCTGGAGCGCGAAGGGGCGCGGCTGGACGGGCTTTTGGGCGAAACCACCGCCTCGGAGGCGCAGGCCGAAACCCAGCTGTCGCAGATCGACCTGTCGCGGCTGGAGAAATCCGCCACCTATCGCGAACAGGCCGAGACCGAGCTGCGCGATCTGGGCTATCGCGAGCTGGAGCTGGCCGAGCGCCGCCGCGCGCTGACCGAGCAGATCGCGCGGCTGGAAATCCGCGCGCCCGTCTCGGGCATTGTGCAGGAGTTGCAGGTGACCACGCCGCGCTCGGTGATCCGGCCGGCTGATCCGATCATGTTCATCATCCCGCAGGACCGCCCGCTGGTGGTGGCGGCGCGTATCGCCACCATCAACATCGACGAGGTGCATCCGGGCCAGCAGGTCGTGCTGCGGTTTTCGTCCTTTTCCTCGCGCACCACGCCCGAGATCGACGGCATCCTGACCCGCGTCTCGGCTGATGCGCTGGTCGATCAGACCGCGCATGTGTCCTATTACCGCGCCGAGGTGACGATCCCGCCGGACCAGATCGCCAAGCTGGGCAAGCTGACGCTGGTGCCGGGGATGCCGGTCGAGGTCTATGTCCAGACCGGCGAGCGCAGCCCGTTCGCCTATCTGGTCAAACCCTTGAGCGACTATTTCATCCGCGCTTTCCGCGAAAGCTGATTGCGAGAGCAGGCCGGGCTGGCTTGCAGGGTAGGCTGGCCCGGTCGCGTTGCGATGCGCAAGGATTGGCAGGTTCGGCGGGCTTGTCATGTCATGGGGCGTGTCGCGAAGGTTTTGCGGGTGCTTCAGGAACCGGGAGCCAGAACACTGCCCGATGGCGGTGCCGCTCCATTGCTTTCACAGTGAGAGCCGCCGGCTAACTGCAAGCACGGATATTCGTGACGCCCCCAACCCTTTGACAAACGTCCGAAGCTTCACGGCCGCATTCTCCGAACCGCGTTGCAGGGGCGGATGGATGCTCTGGTCTTTTGTGCCGCATTTGAAATGGTGCGATGCGCGGGCCTCGGCAGGCTTCACGAGCCGTCGGCATCAGGGTAAAGGGTAAAGGCGCGTAGATCCCGGTGCAGACTCTGCCCGCACGAAACGCAGGGCCGCCCAATACGGCGATACGGCGATACGGCGATACGGCGATACGGCGATACGGCGATACGGCGATACGGCGATACGGCGATACGGCGATACGGCGATACGGCGATACGGCGATACGGCGATACGGCGATACGGCGATACGTGCCGGATCAGGCCGTGGCGTCAAGCTGCCGGGGTGGAATATCTGGACGGCGCCGCCGGATCGGGGCTCTGCCCCGGACCCCGGGATATTTTTGCATGAAAGAAGGGCGCTCGGGGCATTTTGCCGATGGGTGCCGGGTCTTGCTCCGGACCCGGGTGATATTGGCATGTTGGCGGACGAAGATTGGCGCGGGCCGTAAGCCCGGTGACCAGAGCTATGCGCGCACCGTCAAGCCAGAGCGCGACCAAGGACGCTCTACACCCATGAACGCATGACGCCCGGACAAGCCGCGCCGGCGGGGTGCCGGCGCGGCTTGCTGGCGCTTAGACGTCCAGACACCAGCGCATGACGGCCTTTTGCGCGTGGAGCCGGTTTTCCGCCTCATCGAAGATGACCGAGTTCGGGCCGTCCATCACCGCGCTGGTCACCTCGTCATCGCGATGTGCCGGCAGGCAATGCATGAACAGCGCATCGGGCTTGGCCTGCGCCATCAGCGTCTCGTTGACCTGATAGGCGCGCAGCTGGTTGTGCCGCCGCTCGCGCGCCGATTGCGGGTCATGCATCGAGACCCAGGTGTCCGTGACCACCAGATCAGCACCCTCGACCGCCTTGGCCGGGTCGCGCTCGATCACCGCCCGCACACCCTGGGCACGGGCAAACTCCAGCGCCTCGGCCTCGGGGTCCAGCGTCGGGGGGCCGGTAAAAGTGAAGTCATAGCCGAACTGGCCCGCGGCATGGATCATGCTGGCGCAGACGTTGTTGCCGTCGCCCGACCAGACAACCTTGCGCCCGGCGATCGGGCCGCGATGTTCCTCGAAGGTCATCACATCGGCCATGATCTGGCAGGGATGGGTGCGGTTGGTCAGGCCGTTGATCACCGGCACCGAGGCATATTCCGCCATTTCCAGCAGCGTCGCCTCTTCGAAGGTGCGGATCATGATCAGGTCGACATAGCGCGACAGCACGCGGGCGGTGTCGGCAATGGTCTCGCCATGGCCCAGCTGCATCTCTTTGCCCGACAGCACCATGGTCTGTCCGCCCATCTGACGCACGCCCAGATCAAAGCTGACGCGGGTCCGGGTCGAGGGCTTTTCAAAGATCAGCGCGACCATGCGGTTCTTGAGCGGCTGTTCGGCATCCGGCGCGCCCTTGGGCTGGCCGGCCCGGGCATCCTTCATGCGGCGGGCGGTGTCGATCATGCCGCGCAGATCGGCCTTGGCGGTGGTGTGGATGTCGAGAAAATTGTTCATCGTGAGACTGTCTTTCGGATCGGTGCGCTCAGCAAGCCGCTTTGCCGGGATGAGGTCAAGGGCCGAAGCCCCTATTTCGCGGGAGATATCGCCCGCCTCATCGGTGCCGCGTCAGGGCGCGGACCATGGTGCCGTGCTGAAGCGAGCCTGAGGCGCAGGATGCCGATCCGCCGCCGAACCCGAGAGCGCCGGACAGGCGCAACCGACCCGCCGGCAGGGGCGGATCGGCGAATTGCAGCGACCCTGACGATCCGTCAGCCATCCAGCCTGCCGGCGGCCCGGTCCAGCCGTGCCACCGCCTCGGCGATTTCCGCATCCGTGATGGTCAGCGGCGGCAACAGGCGCAGCGTGTTGTCGGCGGCCGGAACGGTCAGCAGATGTTCGGCATAGCCGGCCTTGACCAGATCGGTCGGCGCGACCTTGCATTTCAGGCCCAGCATCAGCCCCTGGCCGCGCACGCTTTCAAAGACATCGGGATGGGCGGCGACCAGCCCTTCCAGCTTTTGCCGGAACAGGGCCGATTTGCGGTTCACCTCGGCCAGGAATTCGGGCGTGGCGATGATCTCCATGACCTTGCTGCCGACCGCGCAGGCCAGCGGGTTGCCGCCATAAGTCGAGCCATGCGTGCCCGCGACCATGGCCGCTGCAGCCTTTTCGGTGGCCAGCACCGCGCCCAGCGGAAAGCCGCCGCCGATGCCCTTGGCGACCATCATGATGTCGGGCGTGATGCCGGCATATTCATGCGCGAACAGCTTGCCCGTCCGGCCCATGCCCGATTGCACCTCGTCCAGCACCAAAAGCGCGCCGGTCCGGTCGCAGAGCTCGCGGATCAGGCGCAGATCGGCATCGGGCAGCGGGCGGATGCCGCCCTCGCCCAGCACGGGCTCCAGCATGACGGCGGCGGTGCGCTCCGAGATCGCGGCCTCAAGCGCCGCCATGTCACCCCAGGGCAGCTGGCGAAAGCCGGGCATCAGCGGGCCAAAGCCCTTGACCATCTTTTCCGACGCCGATGCCGCGATGGCCCCGGTCGAGCGGCCGTGGAAGGCGCCTTCGAAGGTCAGGATCTCGATCCGGTCGGGCTCACCCTGTTCGGACCAGTATTTGCGTACCATCTTGATCGCCAGCTCGGCAGCCTCGGTGCCGGAATTGGTGATGAAGGCGGTGTCGGCAAAGGTGTGCTCGACCAGCAGATCGGCCAGCCGTTCCTGCTGCGGGATCTGATACAGGTTCGAGACATGCCAGATGCGGTTGGCCTGCTCGGTCAGGGCGGCGACCAGTTCGGGGTTGGCATGGCCCAGCGCATTGACCGCGATCCCGGCACCCAGGTCCAGATAGCGGGTGCCGTCCGTGGCGATGGCCCAGGTGCCTTCGCCCCGCTCAAAGGCAAGGGGCGCGCGGTTATAGGTCGGCAGGACGTGCGAGATCATGGAGTTGTCCTCACGGATGGCAGCCGCAGGCAGCGGCTCGGGATGGAATCGGGAAAAGACAGGCAGGATCGAACGTTGACAGGATCAACGTCGGGGACGGGCGACAAGGGCGGTCCGGGCGATCATGGCGACCGCATAGCGCGGAACCGCACAGGGCGCAACGGCTTTCGGCGCCTCATGTCTGGTGCCCCCGAGGGCTCAGGGCTTCATGCGATAGCCCGAGGCGATCCAGCGCCACGCCAGCCAGACCACCAGCGCCACGGTCAGCGCGCAGACCACAAGACCGCGCAGCGGCGGGGCATCCGAGACGCCGGCAATGCCATAGCGCGCGCCGTCGATCAGGTAGAAGATGGGGTTCCAATGGGCCAGCGTCCGGAAAGGCTCGGGGAGGGCTTCGACAGAGTAGAACGTGCCCGAAAGGAATGACAGCGGCGTGACGATGAAATTGGTGATCGCCGCCATCTGGTCGAATTTCTGCGCCACGATCCCGCTCAGCAGCCCCAGCCCGCCCATCAGCACCGCGCCCAGCAGCACGAAGGCCAGCGCCCACAGCGGATGCGCGATGCCCTGCCCCAGCATCAGCGCCATGCCGGCACCGATCGCCACCGCCACGATCAGCGCCCGCACCACGGCGCCGGTCAGATAGCCGGTCAGGATCTCGGCCGCCGACAGGGGCGGCATCAGCGTATCGACGATATTGCCCTGCATCTTGGCCGAGATGATGCTGGACGAGGTATTGGCGAATGCGTTCTGGATCACCGTCATCATCAGGATGCCCGGCCCAAGGAAGGCCAGATAGGGCAGGCCCATCACCTCGCCGCGCGAACGCCCAAGCGCCAAGGCAAAGACCACCACGAACAGCGCCGAGGTCATCAGCGGCGCAAAGATGGTCTGCTGCCAGACATTCATGAAGCGCATGATCTCGCGCCGCGACAGGGTATAGAGACCCAGCCAGTTCACGCGGCCGAAACGGCGCACGCCCATCTGGCGGAATCCGGGACGGGACTGCAGGGGTTGCATCGGCGCTCCTTGAATTTGCGGGCTTGTGCAGGTAAATCTGGCTATCCCCGGATTTAAGCCCGGGTCTAGCGGAATTGAAGCCACGAACAAGAAGGGCGTCGGACAGGGTCTGGCGCAGGAAAGGCAAGCCATGTCCTGGACCGATGAGCGCGTCGAGACTCTGAAACGCATGTGGGCCGAGGGTCAGTCCGCGAGCCAGATCGCCAAGGAACTGGGCGGCGTCACCCGAAACGCCGTCATTGGCAAGGTCCACCGGCTGGGCCTGTCGAACCGCAACGAGGACGAAAGCGCCGCCGCCCCGGCCGCCGCTGCCGCCCCGGCCCCCGCGCCTGAACCCAAGCCCGAGCCGAAACCGGCCGCAGCCGCCGCCCCGGCGCCCGAGCCGAAACCCGCGCCTGAGCCGGCCAAGGCCGCCGAGCCCGCCGCCGCTCCCGAGCCCGCGCCGCAGCAGGCCGTCAGCTTCAACCGCCGCCCGATCGTGCCGGCCGGCCAGCCGCTGCCGCCGCAACCCTCGGCCAATGAAATCAGCCCCGAGGCGCTGGCCTCGGTGCGCGAGGTGGAAAAGCGCGCCCGCAAGCTGACGCTGATGGAGCTGACCGAGCGGACCTGCAAATGGCCGATTGGCGATCCGGCGACCGACAAGTTCTGGTTCTGCGGCCTGCCCTCGGCCCCCGGCAAACCCTATTGCGAGGCCCATGTCGGCGTGGCCTTCCAGCCGATGAGCGCGCGCCGCGACCGCCGGCGCTGACATGTCCTTTCCCCGCCTTGCCGCGCTGGCGGTGACGCTGCAGGGCGACAGGGTGCTGCTGGTGCGGCGGCGCAATCCGCCCGATGCCGGACTATGGGGCTATCCGGGCGGCCATGTCGAGGCGGGCGAAACCGCGCTTGATGCGGCGGCCCGCGAACTGGCCGAGGAAACCGGCGTCATCGCCAAGCCCTTGGCGTATCTGGACAATGTGGACGTGATCGAACGCGGGGCCGATGGCGCCCTGCGTTTTCATTTCCTGCTGGCGGCGGTGCTTTGTGACTATGTCTCGGGTCAGCCGGTGGCCGGCGACGACGCCCTGGACGCGGCTTGGGTGCCGGTCGGCGAGGTGTTGTCGGGCGCCCTGCCCCAAAGCGCCAGCGTCGCCGCGATTCTGCGCCGCGCTATGGCGCAGGACGCCGAACGCGCAAGATCCCGCCGATGACGGCCGCGCAGACAAAGGGCCTATTGCGATAAAATTACCACGGATGGTAGCTCTCGCGCGAACCAAGACCAAGATAGCGAGATCGCCTCTCTTATGTCCGCGCTTTGCAAGTTCCGCATCATGGCTGCGACGGCCGCCCTTTGCCTGACCACTCTGGCCGGATGCGCCACGACCACGCCCACGCAGAACGCGGGCCCCGACATCCGCATGGGCCGCATTTCCGAGGACCGGCTGACCAATGCCCTTGTCGAGGTGCAGCGCAAGCAAAAGACCGGCCAGCGCGTCTGGTGCGTGCCCTTTGCCCGCGATCTCAGCGGCATCAACCTGTTTGGCAATGCCCGGACATGGTGGGATCAGGCGCGCGGCAAATACGCGCGCAGCAATGAACCCGAGATCGGCGCGGTGATGAGCTTCCTGCCCACGCGCAAGAACCCCAACGGCCATGTCGCCGTCGTCTCGCAGATGGTGTCGGACCGGCAGGTGCGGCTGGATCACAGCAACTGGCAGCGCAACAGGGTCTCGCGCGACATGCTGGCGGTCGATGTCTCGCCGGCCAATGACTGGTCGATGGTGCGGCTGGAAAGCGCCCCCGGCCAGCTGGGCGCCAAATACCCGGTGCAGGGCTTTATCCTGCCCGACTGATCCCCGGCAGCCGCCGCTTGACTTAGAGCGCGCTCAAACCCGTAGCCCTGTGCAAAGTCTGACAGGAATCGGGACGCATGAAGATTGCCGAACTGGCCCGCCGCGCTGAACGGGCTTTTCGCGGCCAAGGAGGTGTTTGCCGCCGCCGCCTGACCCTTTCCCTTGCCAGCCTGCCGGGCTAGAAATCGCGCAACAGACAAGGACGCGCATATGGCCCGGCATCTCATCACCTCGGCGATCCCCTATATCAACGGGATCAAGCACCTCGGCAATCTGGTCGGCTCGCAACTGCCGGCCGATCTGTACGCCCGATATCTGCGGGAACGCGGCCATGAGGTGATGTTCATCTGCGCCACCGACGAGCACGGCACCCCGGCCGAGCTGGCCGCCAAGAAATCCGGCAAACCCGTCCCGGTCTATTGCGCCGAGATGCATGAGATGCAGGCCGAGATCGCCCGCAATTTCGGCCTGTCCTTCGACCATTTCGGGCGCTCGTCGTCGGAACGCAACCACGTCCTGACCCAGCATTTCGCCGGCAAGCTGGACGAAAACGGCTGGATCACCGAAGTCGCGGAAAGCCAGGTCTATTCCATCGACGATGGCCGCTTCCTGCCCGACCGCTATATCGAGGGCACCTGCCCGAACTGCGGCTATGACAAGGCGCGCGGCGACCAGTGCGAAAACTGCACCAAACAGCTGGACCCGACCGACCTGATCAACCCACGCAGCGCCATCAGCGGCTCGACCAATCTGGAGGTGCGCGCGACCAAGCACCTGTATCTGCGCCAGCGCGCGCTGAAGGATCAGATCGCGGCATGGATCGACAGCAAGACCGACTGGCCGATCCTGACCACCTCGATCGCGCGCAAATGGCTCAATGACGGCGACGGCTTGCAGGATCGCGGCATCACCCGCGATCTGGACTGGGGCATCCCGGTGAAAAAGGGCGACCAGCCCTGGCCGGGGATGGAGGGCAAGGTCTTTTACGTCTGGTTCGACGCACCCATCGAATATATTGCCGGCACCGCCGAGGGCACCGACGCCAAGGGCCTGCCCGACAGCGCATGGCGCCGCTGGTGGCGTCTGGACGAGGGCGCCGAGGACGTGACCTATACCCAGTTCATGGGCAAGGATAACGTGCCCTTCCACACGCTCAGCTTCCCGGCCACCATCATCGGCTCGGGCGAGCCGTGGAAGCTGGTCGATTACATCAAGTCCTTCAACTACCTGACCTATGATGGCGGCCAGTTCTCGACCTCGCAGGGGCGTGGCGTGTTCATGGATCAGGCGCTGTCGATCCTGCCCGCCGATTACTGGCGCTGGTGGCTCTTGTCGCACGCCCCGGAATCGGGTGACAGCGAGTTCACCTGGGACAATTTCCAGCAATCGGTGAACAAGGACCTGGCCGATGTGCTGGGCAATTTCGTCAGCCGCATCACCAAGTTCTGTCGCGCAAAGTTCGGCGAGGTCATCCCCGAAGGCGGCAGCTACGGCCCCGAGGAAGAGGCGCTGATCGCGGCGTTGACCGCCCGCGTCCGCGCCTATGAAGGCTTCATGGACCATATGGAGGTCCGCAAGTCCGCCACCGAGCTGCGCGCGATCTGGGTCCTGGGCAACGAATATCTGCAATCCGCCGCCCCCTGGACCACGATCAAGACCGACGAGGCGCGCGCCGCCATGCAGGTGCGGCTGGGCCTGAACCTGATCCGGCTTTACGCGGTCCTGTCGGCACCGTTCATTCCCTTTGCCGCCGATGCGATGCTGGCGGCGATGCAGACCGAAATCCGCGACTGGCCGGGCGACGTCGCCGCCGCCCTGCAGGCCCTGCCCGCCGGCCATGCCTTTACCGTGCCCGAGGTGCTGTTTGCCAAGATCAGCGACGAGCAACGCGACGAATGGCAAGAGCGGTTCAAGGGCATCCGCACCTGAACCGCCCGGCCCGGCCCCCCGCTTGGCGGGGGCTGGGCCTGCCGCGCTTGCGGTCAGCCGCAGGTCGTCGGCGAGCCCTTGGCCAGTTGCTCTTGCCAATCGTCGCCCAGCTGCTGCCGCGCCGACAGGGCATTCGCCGCCTCGCGGCTGCCTTCGGGAATGATCCGCACCACCATGTCCTGCTCATGCGCGCCGGACCAGAAGTCCGAGTTGTGGTTGTCGCCGACAATCACGAACTTGTCGTAACCCCGGCGAATGACCTCGACCGAGGCGGACTTGAAGGCCACGTTGCGCGCGCCATTGGGGCCGCAGGCGGGCGCGGCATTGGTGGCGATCTTGAACGTGTCCTTCGACATCGGCTGGATCGTGGTCTGCGCGCAGCCGGCGATCACCGCCAGCCCAAGGAAAGACAAAAGCAAAGAGTGCCGCATAGGGAACCTCACAATGAAAACACAGAGAAATACGTGTTCCCGTGAGAGCACCATCGCGCCCACCGATCAATCCGGCCGCTAAAATGCCGCAGATAACGCCCCGCCGCCGATGCCCCGCCGGCCACAGGGCCGGGGCTGCATAGGGGACGAAATCAGGCCGCCCAACCCCGGCGAAAGCCTGCGGCCGGGTCTGAAAGCCATCCCGGCAAGCTCGCCGGAACTGGTGCGGGTGGAGGGATTCGAACCCTCACGCCTAGGCCGGGAATTTTAAGTTCCTTGTGTCTACCATTCCACCACACCCGCAGCGAGGCCTGCGGCGAAGAATCACAATTCCTGCCGCCACTCAAGCCTTCGCATCACGCCGCGCGGCCTTTACTTGCGCCGAGCCAGCGCGTTCAGCTCGGGGAACGGCTGCCAGGGCACGTCGATCCGGTTGCAGATCGGATGGTTCAGCGTGCCATCGATCAGCTTGCCGTCGCGCATCGCCAGACCCATGATCTGGGGCCCGACATAGACCCCCTTCACGTTCTTGCTGTCGGCGCGGACGCAGACGCCCTGCCCGCCGCTGGGGAAGGTGGCGACGTTCGAGATCTCGGCGTCCTTGATCGAGGCGGGATCGAACAGCAGCTTCTTGGCTCCGGTGACGATCTGCGCCTTCAGCGCCGGGCTGGGCGGCTGCGAGGCGGCGATCACCTCGGTATATTTGTCGGGGCTGCTGCAGGCCGAAAGCAGCGAGATCCCGCAGGCCAGAACCGCAATCAGTCGCATATGTCCCTCCGTGACGTGTATCGGCGCCATCTGACCGGCTTGCGGCGCCAAGGTCAATGGGCGGCCTGCCCGAACCGCCAAGTCGTTCATTCCGCAGACAATCCCCCGGACCAAAGGAAACCCCTGCGCAAGGCGGTGCCGGGCGCTGTCATCCTGCTGTCGTCTGGACCGGCTAGTCTTGTCCCTGATGTCCCCCATCACATATCCCTGCGCCCGGCGGCCCCGCTTCGCCGGGCGTTTTGTTTCGCGAATCGGGTCGCGGCCATTGAAGCGCTGCATCGGCTTTGGCATGAGGGCGCAGCGCCCGACGGCCGCAAGGTGCCGTGGCCCCAACCCAGGAAGGAATCATCATGTCCGAGATCAAACGCGTCGAAACCGGCCCCCGCATGAGCCAGGCCGTCGTGCATAACGGCATCGTCTATCTGGCCGGTCAAGTCGGCAAACCCGGCGAATCGGTCGCCGATCAGACCCGCGAGGTTCTGGCCCAGATCGACCGGCTGCTGGCCGAATGCGGCTCGGACAAGACCCGCATCCTGACGGCGCAGGTCTGGATGGCCGACATGGCGCATTTCGCCGAAATGAACGCCGTCTGGGACGCCTGGGTGCCCGCCGGCCACGCCCCGGCCCGCGCCACTGGCGAATCGGCTTTGGCGACGCCGGACTACAAGGTCGAGATCATCGTGGTCGCGGCGCAGAACTGATCGCCGCCAGCACCGACCGCGCGGCGCGCAGGCCCGGAGCCTCGCCGCCGCGCCCCAGCCGCTGCATGGTCAGCGCCATGGCGGCATGTTGCTCGGCCTGCGCCTCTTGGCTTTCGATCAGTTCCAGAAGCGCCTGCGCCAAAGGCGCCGGCTGACAGCGCCGGCCAAGGAATTCGGGCACCACCCGCGTCTCACTGACCAGATTGACTAGGGTGACGGTGTCGGTTTTCAGCAACAGACCGATGATCAGCCGGCTCAGCGGCGCCACGTCATAGCCGATCACCATGGGCACGTCATTGGCCGCCAGATCCAGACTGACCGTGCCCGAGGCCGCCAGCGCCAGATCGGCCGCAGCAAAGGCCGCCCGCCGCTCCTCGGCCGTCTCGACCACGATCGGCGTCATCGGCCAGCGCCGCGCCATGTCGCGCACCAGCGCCGAGACTCCGCTGACGGTGGGAATCGCCACCCGGATCTCGGGCACGCGGTCGCGCAGCCGCATCAGCGCCTCGTCGAAGCGCGGCCCCAGCCGCGCCACCTCGCCCCGGCGCGATCCGGGCAGACACAGGACCAGCGGCGCATTGGCCGCGATCCCATGCGCAGCGCGGAACTCCGCGGCCTCGAGCGGCCCCGCCACCGGCTCAGTTGCAATGGGATGGCCGACGAAATCGCAGCTCATGCCGGCCGCACGCATATAGGGGGGCTCAAATGGCAGGATCGCCAGAACATGGTCGATGACCTTGGCCATCTTGCCGGCCCGTCCCGCCCGCCATGCCCAGACCGAGGGCGCCACATAATGCACGGTGCGCAGATCCGGCAGCAGGGCCCGCGCCTCACGCGCGACCCGCAGACAGAAATCCGGGCTGTCGATGGTGATCAGCACATCGGGCCGGGCTGCGGCCACCGCTTCGGCAGTCTGTCGGATCCGCGCCTTAAGCTGGCGGTATTTCGGCAGCACTTCGACGATGCCCATGACCGACAGCTCTTCCATCGGAAACAGGCTCTCCAGCCCCTGCGCGGCCATAGCACGGCCACCAACGCCCAGAAACTCGGCCGCTGGATCGAGACTGCGCAGCCCAGCCATCAGCGGACCGCCCAGATTGTCCCCCGAAGGCTCGCCCGCGATCAGGAAGAACTTCATGGCACCGCTCCTGCGTCAAGCTCATGCTGGGGGTATTTGGGAAATGATGAATGCCACAGGCCGGCCTGCGGGATTTCACCATTTTTCAAATACCCATTCACCCGCGCGCCCAAAGAAACAAGCCCGCCTCCTTAGCGCTGGCGATTGCGGCCTCGCGGTCCAGAAGGATGACGCTGCCGGCCTGCCAGGCAATGCCGCCCAGCCCGGCTTCAGCCGCCTGTCGCACGGTGTCGGGGCCAATGGTCGGCAGGTCGATGCGGCGGTCCTGACCCGGTTTCGGTGCCTTATAGAGCACGCCTCGGGCGCCGCTCGGATCGGGTTTCAGCCCGGCGTGCAATCCGGCAAAGGCCAGCATGGCCTGCGTGCCGGGCAGCGCCTCAACCGCCAGGCACAGGCCTTGCACCACGACCGCGCCCTGACCGATGTCGAGCGGGCCGAGGCCTGCGACGATCTCGGCGGCGCGGGCGGCGTCCTTCTGGTCGCGGGGGCTGGGTTCGCCGGTCAGAACGCCTTCGCCCGGCACCAGTTCGGGCAGGATTTCGTCGACCGAGCGGATGCGGATGCCGGCCTCTTCGAAGACATCCAGAACAGCGCGCAATGCAGCGTCATCGCCCGATTGCATGCCCATCAGGATTTTCGGCACGATGGCCATGGTGCGCGGATCGAACAGGTCGGGCTCGATGCGGGGGCGACGGATGGCGCCGGCAAAGACGACCTGATCGACGCCCTGCTCCGTCAGTTCGTCCAGAAACGGCACCAGACGTTCAAGGCGGAAGGGTTTGGCCGCGACTTCCGGGCAAAGGTGATCCAGCGCATAGACCAGCGGTTGGCCAAGCGCCTCTGCGATGGCCGGGGCCAGACGACCCTCTCCGGCGATCAGGGCGATGCGGCTCATGGATGCGCCCTCATGGATGCGGGGCCAGAAAGCTGCGGTCCGAGGGGCCGAGGATGAAGTCCAGCACCTCTTGCACCATCGGGCCATTCGCGGTTTCCGCCATCTGCCGGGCGGTATCGCGGAAACTGCCCGAGCCGAGCCGGCCCAGCATGTCGCGCAGCGCGTGGATTTCCTCGCGCGAGGCGCCACGGCGTTTCAGCCCGACGAGGTTCAGCCCGTCCAGATGGCCGCGCGGCCCCTGCACCAGACCAAAAGGGATCACGTCGGCCGTCACCATGCAGACTGCGCCGATCATTGCACCGCGACCGATGCGGACCCATTGATGCACGCCCGAGAGACCGCCGACGATCACGTCATCCTCGAGGTGGCAGTGACCTGCGACCGAGGCATTGTTGACCAGGATCACCCGGTCGCCGATCTGGCAATCATGCGCGACATGGCTGCCGGCCATGAACAGCCCGTCATCGCCGACGCGGGTGACACTGCCGCCACCCTCAGTGCCGGGGTTCATCGTCACATATTCGCGGATGCGGTTGCGCGCGCCGATCTCCAGCCGCACCTTTTCGCCGCGGAACTTCAGGTCCTGCGGCACCTCGCCGATCGAGGCAAAGGGGAACAGCACGGTTTCATCGCCGATCGAGGTATTGCCCGCGACGACGACATGCGATTTCAGCACCACGCCACGGCCCAGCCTGACCTCGGGGCCGATCACGCAGAATGCGCCGATCTCGCAATCGGGGCCAATCACGGCGCCGGTTTCGATCACGGCTGTGGGGTGGATACGCGGCTCAGCCATTGTCGCCCCGGTTCAGCATCGCCATCACCTCGGCCTCGGCGGCGAGCTGGCCGTTGACCATGGCGCGGCCCTCGAATTTCCAGATCTTGCCGCCACCGCGCAGCGTGGTCATGTGCAGTTCCAGCACGTCGCCCGGCACCACCTTCTGGCGAAACCGGCATTTGTCGATCGACATGAAATAGGTGCCCATGCCCTTGCCGGCCAGATCCAGCGAGACGCCGACCAGAACGGCGGCGGCCTGTGCCATCGCCTCGATGATCAGAACGCCCGGCATCACCGGCTCTTGCGGGAAGTGCCCTTCGAAATGCGGCTCGTTCGAGGTGACGTTCTTGATCCCTACGCAGCTTTTCATCGGCACGATGTCACGCACCTTGTCCACCAGCAGGAACGGGTAGCGATGCGGCAGGATCCGCTTGATCTGCGCGAGGTCCACCTCGGTCGGCGGGATGTAGGTGGTCTCGTCGGCGGGCATATCGGTCCTCATCAATAGGTTTGGCTTTTGCCTAGCAACGGGCCGCTGCCTTGGCAAGTTTGCCTATGCGCCCCGCCGCCAGCCGCGCCCCTCGGCCAGCCAGCCGATCAGGGCCAGCGCCGCGATCAGCGCAAGCCAGGCCCAGGCCGGCAACAGCGGGCGATGCGTCATGCCCGAAACCGAAGCCGCGCCGCGCGGCGTGATGCCGATCCAGTCGCCAGAAACGCCCTGTCCATGCGCCGGCCGCCCCTCGCGCAGGGTGCGCAGCATGGGAATGCCGTCCGACAGATGCAGCACCGCCCCGCGCGTCGCCTCGACCAATGGTTGCAGCCGGGTGCCCGAGGCCACGGTTTCCTCGAATTCGCGCGGCGCGGCCGGGCCAAGCGCCAGCACGCGGCTGATCTCGCCATCGGTCATCCGGTAGAGCCCCGGCCCCGGTGCCGTCCAGCGCGCGGAAAAGCGGCCGGGCCCGGCCTCGGCCAGATCCAGCGTCTCGACCTTGCCATCGGGATGGGTGATGCGCAGCGGCGGCGCCTCTGGCTTCATCGTGCGCCGGGTGATCGTCACCACCTCGCCCGAAACATCGGCAAGCAGCGATTCCTCTTCCAGTTCGGGCTCTTTCATCGACCAATGCGCGATGCGGCGCAGCAATTCCAGCTGCGGCCCGCCGCCCTCGAAGCCGCGCCCCCAAAGCCAGACCTGATCCGAGGTCAGCAGCGCCACCCGGCCCTTGCCCACGCGGTTCAGGATCAACAGCGGCTCGTCATTGGCGCCGGTCATCACCACCTGCGCACGCGGATCGGGGATCACCTGCGACATGCGCAGCCAGCGGCCCCAATGGTCCGCGCGACCCGGCTCGGGCGCGCCGGTCAGGCCGGCGGTGACCGGGTGGCGGCGGCCCTGATCGGTCAGCTGCGGCAGGAACGGCTGGTCATAGACCCGCCCCGTGGGCCGGCCCGGAATGATCGCGCCCATCGGCGACAGGTTCAGGCTTTCGACCGAGGACATCTCGGGGCCGGCAGACACCAGCACCGCGCCGCCCTCTTCGACATAGCGGCGGATGTTGTCGTAATATTGCGGCGTCAGGATGCCGCGCACCCGGTCCCGGTCAAAGATGATCAGGTCGAAATCGCGGATCCGCTCCATGAACAGTTCATGCGTCGGAAAGGCGATCAGCGACATCTCGTCGACCGGCACCGCGTCCAGCTTGTCCGGTGGCCGCAGGATGGTGAAATGGATCAGATCGACATTCGCGTCCGATTTCAGCAGGTTGCGCCATGTGCGTTCGCCCGCATGCGGCTCGCCTGAGATCAGCAGGACGCGCAGCCGGTCATGCACGCCCTGAATTTGCAGGGCGGCCGAGTTGTTGCGGTCGGTCAGTTCGGGCACCGCGCCCCCCGGCGCATCGAAGCCGATCGAGACCACGTTCTGTCCGGCATGTTCCGGCACCACCGGCAGATCCAGGGGCACGCCCGGCGGCAGATCCAAGACCCGGCTTTCCTCGCCATCCAGCAGCACATGCAGCCGCGCGGGGGCAGAGGCGGCCTCGGGCGGGACCGCGCCCTGATCCTCGATGCGCAGGCGGATGGTGACGGGCTGGCCGATCAGCCCATAGGCCGGGGCCTCTTCGATCACCAGCCGGCGGTCCCAGTCGGCGGGCGTGCCGGTCAGCAGCACATGTACCGGCGCCGGCGCATTGGCGGGGATCTGGCTGGCATCATGCGCCAGCCCATCGGTCAGCGCGATGACGCCGGCGATACGGGTCTGCGGCTCGGCGGCCAGCGCCTTGGTCAGTGCGGTGCCCAGCAAGGTGCCGTCAGGATCGTCGCCCACGGTGACACGGCGGATCTCGGTATCGGGCAGCGCGGACAGCTGGCGCGTCAGCCCGTTCAGAGCCGCGTCGGTCTGCGCGGCCCGGCCCGGCAGCGACTGGCTGGCGCTGCGGTCGTCAAGCAGGATCACGATATCGGACAGCGCGTTGCGGATGCCCGATTGCAGCGCCGGCCCCGACAGCGCCGCCGCCGCCGCCAGCCCGGCCAGCCCGCGCCACAACCAGCCGCGCAACCCGCGCCACAGCGACCAGACAGCCACCAGCGTCGACAACACGGCAACCGCACCGACAAGCGCCCATGGCAACAGAGGATCGAAGGACAGGCCGGTCATCGCAGCACTTCCTCGGACCGCAGCCGTTCCAGCAGCGCCGGCACATGCACCTGATCGGATTTGTAGTTGCCGGTCAGCACATACATGATCAGGTTGACGCCAAAGCGGTAGGCCATCTCACGCCCCTCCTCGGCCTCGAAGCCGGCGCCCATGCTGTAGATCGGCAGACCGTTGTCATCCACCGCCCAGGCCTCGGCCCAGGAATTGCCACCGATGATGACCGGCGAGACGCCGTCGTTCAGATTGCGGAACGGCACGCCCTCGGCAGCCTCGGCCCCGGCGCGCGGTGCCTCGGCCCAAACCTCGCGGCCCTGATAGCGGCCGGGAAAGTCATGCAGCAGGTAAAAGCTGCGCGTCAGCACATGGTCGGCCGGGATCGGCGCCAGTTGGGGAATATCCAACGGTGCCGCCAGCCGTTGCAGCGCGGCCGAGCCATCGGGACCGCCCAGACCGGCGATATCGCCGTCGCGGGTGTCGAACAGGATCACCCCGCCGGATTTCAGGAAATGGTTCAGCCGCACATAGGCTTGCGGGGTCGGCGAGGGCTGCGCCTCGGTCACCGGCCAGTAAAGAAAGGTCAGCAGTGACAGGTCGTCGCGGTCGAGGTCGATGCCCAAGGGCGCGCCCGGCTCGATGGTGGTGCGCTGGGTCAAGACCTGCGACAGCCCGCGCAAGCCGGCCTCGCTGGCGCGGTCAACCTCGGCGTCGCCGGTCACGACATAGGCCAGCGCCACCTCGTCGGCGGCACGCACCAGTCGGGGATCGGGATCGTCCTGCGCCCGCGCGGTCGCGGCCCAGATGCAGGCCATAAGGATCATGAGCAGCCTCATGCGATGGCCCTCGGGCTGCGGCCACGCGCGAGCCATACGCTGCCAAGGGCGTCCAGCGCAAACAGCACCACCGCCAGCGCCAACAGCCCGCCGCGCAGGTCGGTGCCCGGGGTCTGGGCCCGCGCCTCAACGCGGGCGCCGGGCCATGTCGCGGATTGCATCCGGCCGCCTGCGTTCAACGCCGCCATGCGCTCGCCGGCGCGATACAGCCCGGCCGGTCGCCCCGGCCCCGGCCCCTTGCCGAAATCGGCGGCCGAGACCGGCACCGGATCGGCAGGGTCCAGCGCGCGGCCAAAGCCATCGAGCACCTGCACCGGCGTCCAGAAGGTTTGCGCGCTGGCCGGTGCCTCGACCGAAGCCGCGCCGGCGCGTGCCGTCTGCACCAGCCGCTGCAACATCTCGACGAACAGGCCCGAGATCGCCAGGTTCGACCATTCCGCATTGGCCGTGGTGTGAAACAGCACCAGTTGCCCCTGCCCCAGTGCCGCGCGGGTGACCAGCGGCGTGCCGTCCGACAGTTGCGCCAGCGTGCGCCCGGCCAGATCGGGCGAGGGTTCGGCCAGGAGCTGGGCGCGGATCGCGGCGTCGGGCGGCACGGCCAAGCCGGCAAAGGGCCCCTCTGGCGGGAAGGCCGCGATGCCGCGCGGATCGCCCCAACTGAGCGCGCCGCCGATGTCGCGCCCCCCGGCGCGCAGCCGCACCGGCAACAGCGGCTCCTCGGCCAGATGTTCGGATGCCGCCATGCGCGGGCCGGCAAAGCGGATCAGCAATCCGCCCTTTTCCACCCACTCCTGCAACGCCGCAGCTTCGGGCAGGCCGATCTGGTCCGCCAGCACGATCACATCGGGCGAGGCCTGCAGCACATCGCCCAAGCCCCCCTCGATCAGATCGGTGGTCGGCGCCAGAGCCCGGCGCAGATAGTGCATCGGCGACAGCAATTGCTGGCCTTCGCTGGCCGAGGCATCGCCGACCAGCGCCACCTTTCGTCGCCGCACCGAATCGTCGGCCAGCACCACGGCGCCAGCACTCTCTTGCCCCTCGATCTGGAGCCGGGTGATGCGGTTTTTCAGCTCGGACGGCAGGTCGATCGGTACCAGCCGCGTGTCGACGCCGGGGTCCGGCTCGGTCTGCAAAGGCTTCAACCGGGCCAGTTCGCGTGGCGCCCCCTGGGGATCAACGCCCATGGCTAGGATCTGGGGCAGCGCCCCTGCCGCCTCGCCAATGCTGCGCATCCGCAGCATGGGCTGATCGCCCGCCACCAGTTGCAGCGAGCGGCGGGGGCCTTGCGGCGGCACCACTGTCACCGCGCCGCGCCGTGTCAGCTCGGCCAGCAGCGGCGCACGACCGGGATGGTCCAGCCCGTCCGACAGCCACAGCACCGACAGCCCCGCCGGGGCCTGCGCCAGAAGCTGGGCCAGATCGCCCGGATAGCGGGTTTCCCATGGCTGCGGCTGCACCGCGCGCAGCCGCGCTGCAAGCTCGGCGGCGGGTTGAAACGGCAGCGCGCCCTCGGCCGCGCCATCGGCCACCAAAAGCGCCGCAGGCTGGCCGCTGGCACCGGCCAGATCCAGCGCCTGCAAGGCGCGGGCCTGCCGCGCCGCCCAATCCGGTGCCGCTGCCCAGCCGGCATCCATAACGATCAGCAGCGGCCCCTGCCCGGCCAGATGCGGCGCCGGCTTCCAGACCGGACCAGCAAAGCCGAAGATCAGCGCCGCGATGGCCAGAACCCGGATCAGCAACAGCCACCACGGCGTGTGCCGCGCCACCGGATGGGCATCGCGCAAACCGACCAGCAGCCGGGTGCCGGGAAACAGCACGCGCCTTGGCGTCGGCGGCATGGCGCGCAGGATCAGCCACAGCACTGGCAGTGCCGCCAGCGCCGCCAGCAGCCATGGCGCCAGAAAGCCGAGGGGGCCCAGAACCAGCATCAGCCCTCCAGCATCGACCACAGCCACAGTGCCGCCTGCGCGGGCGGGCTTGCGGTATCATGCGTGCCGAAATGCCAGCCTGCCGCCAAAGCAGCGCGGCCCAGCAGCTCGCGCCGCTCGGCCAGCCGGGCCAGATAGGCCGCGCGCAGCCCGCCGGCATCGCGGGTGTCGTGGCGAAGCGCACCCGCCGCCGACCGGAACAGCACCGCGCCGCCGTAGGGAAAGCCCTCTTCGTCGGGGTCGAGCACCTGCATCAGCGCGCCCTGCACCCCCAGACCGGCAGCGCGCTCAAGATAGGCGAGCAGCGGGGCCGGATCGCCCAGGAAATCGTCAAACAGCACCACGCGCTGGCCGGGACGCAGCGCCTCGGCAGGCGGGACATCGTCATCGGCGTTCAGCGGCATGCGCGAAACCAGCGCCTCGGCGATGCGGTCGGCCTGCATCCGGCCCGGTCGGGGCGGCTGGCCGGCCAGCGCTACCCGCTCGCCACCCGCCAGCAGCGCCAGGGCCACGGCCAGCGCCAGCAGGTCGCAGCGGTCGCGCTTGGCCACCCGATCGGGACCGCCGGCGAACTCCATCCCCGCAGCAGCCGAGACCCAAAGCACCGCCGATTGCGCCACCTGCGCCTCGCGGTCGCGCACGAACTGCCCGTCCGAGCGGGCCGAGCGGCGCCAGTCGATGCTGCGTGCGGTATCGCCCGCCGTCGCGGGGCGGTATTGCCAGAAATCCTCGCCGGTGCCGGCGCGGCGCTGACCATGCGCGCCGACCGTCAGGCTGGCCGCCAGCCGTTCTGCCGACAGCATCAGCGCGGGCAGGCCGCCGCTGGCCGCCTCGGCCCGGGCGCGCAGCCCCGCACTGTCCTGACCGGTCCGCGAATTCACGCCGCCGCCTGCATCCGGTCGCCCAGCAGGCGCGCGATCACCGCCTCGACCGTCTCGCCCCGGGCGCGGGCGGCAAAGGACAGCGCCATGCGGTGACGCAGCACCGGGGCGGCCATGACCTCGACATCGTCAAGCGTCGGGGCAAAGCGGCCGTTCAACGCCGCCCGCGCCCGCGCCACCAGCGTCAGCGCCTGCGCCGCGCGCGGCCCCGGCCCCCAGACCAGCGTCTCGGCGATCCAGCCCGGTGCTTCGGGGGCACCGGGACGCGCCGCCCGCACCAGATCCAGAATCGCGTTCAGCACCGAATCGCCCACCGGCATGCGCCGGATCAGCGCCTGCGCCGCAATCAGCCCCGGCGCGTCAAAGACGGCATGCGCCGCGCCCTGCTCGACCCCGGTGGTCGCCATCAGGATCGCGCGCTCGGTGTCGCGGTCGGGATAGTCCACGTCGACCTGCATCAGAAAGCGGTCAAGCTGCGCCTCGGGCAAGGGATAGGTGCCCTCTTGCTCGATCGGGTTCTGCGTCGCCAGCACATGGAACGGCCGGCCCAGCGGGCGATGCGCGCCGCCGATGGTCACTTCGGCCTCTTGCATGGCCTGCAGCAGCGCCGATTGCGTGCGCGGGCTGGCGCGGTTGATCTCATCGGCCATCAGAAGCTGGGTGAACACCGGCCCCTCGATGAAGCGAAAGGCACGGCTGCCGTCGGCCAGAACGTCCAGCACCTCGGAGCCAAGGATATCGGCGGGCATCAGATCCGGGGTGAACTGCACCCGCGCGCTGTCAAGGCCCAGAACCACCGACAGCGTATCGACCAGCATGGTCTTGCCCAGACCCGGCTGACCGACCAGCAAGGCATGGCCACCCGACAGGATGGCGGATAAAACCTGTTCCACAACAGCGTGTTGGCCGACGAATCGCCGCTCGACGCTGGCCCGCGCCTCGGCCAGTCGCGCAGTCAGCGCAAGGACTTCGGAAACCAGGTTCTCATTCTCGGCCATGACAACGTCTCTTATCTGATCTAGGACAGCATAGGATGAGCATGAGCGGGGCTCCACTGGTAATGGGTCGAATGACTGACAATCCTGTGAGCGATGCGGCCGGGCTGGCCAGCGCGGCGCAAGCGGCCTCGAAAAAGGGACCGCCGCCGGTGCATCTGTGGAACCCGCCCTTTTGCGGCAATCTCGACATGGAGATCCGCGCGGACGGCAGCTGGTTCTATCAGGGCACGCCCATCGGCCGACCGGCGATGGTGCGGCTGTTCGCCTCGATCCTCAAGCGCGAGGGCGAGGATTATTTTCTGGTCACCCCGGTCGAAAAGGTCGGCATCCGCGTCGTCGATGCGCCCTTCATCGCCGAGGATGCCGAAATCGGTCAGGATATCCTGTTCACCACCAATGTCGGCGATACGGTCAAGGCCGGTCCCGACCATGCGATCGAGATTCGCGGCACGCCCGAGGCGCCCCGGCCCTATGTGCACATCCGCCGCGGGCTTTGGGCCAGGATCGACCGCAAGACGTTCTATCGACTGGCCGATGCGTCTGTGCCCGGCGACGACGGGCGCATGGTGTTGCACTCGGGCGGGGAAACCTTTCCGCTGGAGACCTGACATGCCGCGCTTTGCCGCGAACCTGACCTATCTTTTCACCGAATTGCCGATGGTGCAGCGTTTTGCCGCCGCCCGCCGGGCGGGGTTCGACGGGGTCGAGATCCTGTTTCCCTATGACCTCGCCACCAAGGAGCTGACCGCGGCGGCACAGGCGGCGGGGCTGGAATTCGTGCTGATCAATGCGCCGCCGCCGAACTGGGCCGGCGGGCCGCGCGGTTTTGCCGCCGAGCCCGGCAATGAGGCGCGGTTCCGCAGCGACTTCGACCGGGCGGTGCGCTTTGCGCGGGCGCTGAACGTGCGCCATCTGCATGTCATGTCGGGCAAGGCCGAGGGTGCGCTGGCGCATCGCACGCTGGTCGAGAACCTGCGTTGGGCCTGCCAGCGCGTCCCCGATCTGAGCCTGACCATCGAGCCGATCAACCCGCAGGACATGCCCGGCTATTTCCTGTGCAATTTCGACCTGACCGCCGAGATCATCTCGGAGGTCTGCGCGCCGAACCTTGGCCTGCAATTCGACGCCTATCAGGCGCAGATGATCCATGGCGACGCGGTGGGCCTGTGGGAACGGCACGGCGCGCTGGCGCGCCATGTCCAGATCGCGGGCTTTCCCGGCCGTCACGAGCCGCGCCCGGGCGAGATCGACTATACCGCCTTTTTCCGGGCGCTGGATGCCTCGGGCTATGATGGTTGGGTCGGCGCGGAATACATTCCCCGCACCTCGACCGAGGCGGGCCTGCGCTGGCTGCGCACGGCCTGAGGGGCCGGACGCCCCGCCCCGGCGGCAGGGCGATCCCATCAGCCAGCGCTGAGCCGGCCTGCGGATCGGCCCCCGTCCCGGCCTAGCGCCCCGAAAGCCGCGCCCACCAGCGCGACAGGCGGCCGCGCGCGCGGTCGCGGGCAGCGTCGGCGCGGGCATCCAGCCGGTCCCAGGCCGCATCAGCCGAAGCGATGGCCGGGTCGATGCTGCGCTCGCGGAACTGGTTCCACATCCGCCACAGCAGGAACAGCAGCAGCCCCAGCAGCAGCAGGATGATCACCGCCGGCCAGTTGAACGGATGCTCCGACGGACCGGCGACGGGCCGGATCGAGATGGCATTGGGATAGATCGACAACCAGGCGAGCCGCCAGCCATAGGAGGTCACGCTGACCCATTCCGGGCTGGCCGAGGTCGAGCGCAGATCGGTCGCCTTGGCATGCAGGTTCGAGCTGTCGTATTTGAAATAGGGTGGCCAGATCCAGCCGGTGTCCTCGTTGCGATAGACATAGGGTTTGCCGTTGGGGCGCACCGCGTCGATAAAGCGGATATCGCGCTGGCCCTGAGCATTCTGCACCGTGCCGGTATCGGGCGAGGCAAAGAAGATCGCGTTGCTGGTCGAAATCTCGGTCAGCCGGTTGTAGGTGTTGGTGATCCGCACCGTCTGCCGATAGGGCAGCGCATAGTCCAGAAACAGGAAGACGGTGATGCCGAACAGCACACCGATCACGGTCAGAAACCAGCGCATCGACGCTCCTTCTCAGTCATAGTTCACGATGATGATGATCGCGACGATCGCGACCACCGGCAGCACCAGCACCAGAAACGCCAGCCGCCCGCGCAGGCGGCGGCTGAAGCCCCGCATCGAACGGCGGATGAATTCGCGCCGTTCGGGCGTATCGCCGGCGCGCCCTGGGTGGCGCCGGTCCCATTCCTTTTCCAGCGCCTCGCGCCGCGTGCTGCGCAGATATACGGTCAGCAGCGCGTAGAACAGCGCCTCGATCACCAGCACCATGCCGATCAGGCGCAAGAATGCCATCATCTGCCCCGTCCCCTGCCATGCCCGCCCATGGAAAGCCGCCCATGGCGCACTGTCAACGGCCGACGGGGCTTTTCCCCCGCCCGCCAGCTATGGCATGATCGCCGCAAAAAGAAAGCGAGCAGCCCCGATGCCCGAAAGACTGTCGATCAGCGCCCTGGTGTTCTTTGTCATCATGGCCCTTCTGGCGGCCTATTTCGCCTTTGCCGCCGTGCAGGGCCCCTCGGGCGTGCTGCGCCGCGAACAGATCAAGGCCGACACCCGCGCCCTGATCGACCAGCGTGACAAGCTGCAGGCCGATGTCGACCACATGCGCAACCTGACCCGGCGGCTGTCGGACGAATTCCTGGACCTCGACCTGCTGGACGAGCGCGCGCGCGACGTGCTGGGCTATATGCGCCCCGACGAAATCATCATCCGCTAAGCCGCCCGCCGGGCCATGCCCAATTTGCTACCGGCGCGCAGAAGGCATGTTTACTTTCCCGCAAACTCCGTCCTAGAAGTAGTTTAACGCTGAACTATTTCCTGTGCCGAGGAGGGGCCCGCATGGTACGAAAGCCAGCCGCAGCCAAAGAAAGCACGTCCAACGTCTCCAAGGACGACCTGCTTAAATACTACCGAGACATGCTTCTGATCCGTCGATTCGAGGAAAAGGCCGGCCAGCTTTATGGCATGGGCCTCATTGGCGGTTTCTGCCACCTCTACATCGGTCAGGAAGCCGTCGTCGTCGGCCTTGAGGCCACGTCGAAGGAAGGTGACAAGCGCATCACCAGCTACCGCGACCACGGCCACATGCTGGCCTGCGGCATGAGCGCCAATGGCGTCATGGCAGAGCTGACCGGCCGCGAGGGGGGCTACTCCAAGGGCAAGGGCGGCTCGATGCACATGTTCTCGCGCGAGAAGCATTTCTACGGCGGCCACGGCATCGTCGCGGCGCAGGTGCCGCTGGGCGCGGGTCTGGCCTTTGCCGACAAGTATCGCGGCAATGACAACGTCACCTTCGTCTATTTCGGCGACGGCGCGGCCAACCAGGGTCAGGTCTATGAGACCTACAACATGGCCGAGCTCTGGGAGCTGCCGGTGGTTTTCGTGATCGAGAACAACCAGTATGCCATGGGCACCTCGATGACCCGCTCGACCAAATCGACGACACTTTACGGTCGCGGCGAGGCTTTCGGCATTCCGGGCGAGCGCGTGGACGGCATGGACGTGCTGGCCGTCAAGGCCGCCGGCGAAAAGGCCGTGGCGCATTGCCGCGCGGGCAAGGGCCCCTACATCCTTGAAATGATGACCTATCGCTATCGCGGCCACTCGATGTCCGACCCGGCGAAATACAGGACCCGCGAAGAAGTGCAGAAGATGCGCGACGAACGCGACGCCATCGAGCATGTCCGCGACCTGCTGCTGACCGGCAACCATGCGACCGAAGATGACCTCAAGGCCATCGACAAGGAAATCAAGGATATCGTGAACGAATCCGCCGAATTCGCCAAGGAAAGCCCCGAGCCGTCGCTGGATGCGCTCTGGACCGATATCTACGCCGACGAGAAAGCCTGAGGGGGGACGACAAGATGGCAACCGAAATCCTGATGCCCGCCCTGTCTCCGACCATGGAGGAAGGCACGCTGGCGAAATGGCTGAAAAAAGAAGGCGACGCGGTCAAGGCTGGCGACATCATCGCCGAGATCGAAACCGACAAGGCGACGATGGAATTCGAGGCCGTGGATGAAGGCATCCTCGGCAAGATCCTGATCGCCGAGGGCAGCCAGGGCGTCAAGGTCAACACCCCGATCGCCGTTCTGGTCGAGGAAGGCGAATCCGCCGATGACATCAAGGCCGCCGCTCCGGCCGAAGCAGCCCCTGCCGCCGAGGCCCGCGCCGAGGCGCCGGCGCCCGCCGCAGCCGCTGCCCCTGCCCCCAAGGCCGACCGCTCGCCGGACTGGCCCGAAGGCACCAAGATGAAGACCATGACCGTGCGGGAAGCCCTGCGCGAAGCCATGGCCGAGGAAATGGAACGCGACGAGACCGTGTTCCTGATGGGCGAGGAAGTCGGCGAATACCAAGGCGCCTACAAGATCTCGCAGGGGCTGCTGGACAAGTTCGGTCCCCGCCGCGTGGTCGACACCCCGATCTCGGAAATCGGCTTTGCCGGCATCGGCACCGGCGCCGCGCTGGCCGGTCTGCGCCCGATCGTCGAGTTCATGACCTTCAACTTTGCCATGCAGGCCATCGACCACATCATCAACTCGGCCGCCAAGACGCTTTACATGTCGGGCGGTCAGATGGGTGCGGCCATGGTGTTCCGTGGCCCGAACGGGGCCGCTGCCCGCGTGGGTGCCCAGCACAGCCAGGATTACGCCGCCTGGTATGCCCAGATCCCGGGCCTCAAGGTGGTGATGCCCTATTCGGCCGCCGACGCGAAGGGCCTGCTGAAACAGGCGATCCGCGACCCGAACCCGGTGATCTTCCTTGAAAACGAGATCCTCTACGGGCGCTCGTTCGAGGTGCCGGACCTGCCGGACTTCACCATTCCCTTCGGCAAGGCCCGCATCGCCCGCGAGGGCAAGGACGTGACGCTGATCAGCTTTGGCATCGGCATGGCCCATGCGCTGGAAGCGGCGGACAAGCTGGCTGCCGATGGCATCGACGCCGAAGTCATCGACCTGCGCACCCTGCGCCCGCTCGACTATGCGACGATCATCGAATCGGTGAAAAAGACCAACCGCGTGGTCACCGTCGAAGAAGGTTTTCCGGTCGCCTCGATCGGCAACCACCTCTCGGCCTATATCATGGAAAACGCCTTCGATTATCTCGATGCCCCGGTGATCAACTGCACCGGCAAGGACGTGCCCATGCCCTATGCCGCCAACCTTGAAAAACACGCCCTGATCACCTCGGACGAGGTTGTCGCGGCCGTGAAAAAAGTCACTTACAAGTAAGGGGTTATCAAGATGGCTACCGAAATCCTGATGCCCGCGCTTTCCCCCACCATGGAGGAAGGCACGCTGGCCAAATGGCTGGTGAAAGAGGGTGACGAGGTCAAGGCCGGCGACATCCTGGCCGAGATCGAGACCGACAAGGCCACGATGGAATTCGAGGCCGTCGATGAGGGCAAGATCGGCAAGATCCTGATCGCCGAGGGCTCGGCGGGGGTCAAGGTCAACACCCCCATCGCCCTGCTGCTTGAGGAAGGCGAATCGGCCGATGCCGTCGCCGCCCCGGCCGCCAAGGCCGAAGCCAAGCCCGAGGCCCCCAAGGCCGAGGCTGCGACCGCCGCGGCCCCTGCCCCGGCAGCGCCGAAAGGTGCCGACGGCAACCGCGTCTTCGCCTCGCCGCTGGCGCGCCGCATCGCGGCCGAAAAGGGTATCGACCTTGCCGGCGTAGCGGGCTCGGGTCCGCATGGCCGCATCGTCAAGGCCGATGTCGAAGGCGCCAAACCCGGTGCGGCCAAGCCCGCAGCGGCGGCCAGCGCCCCGGCAGCCGCCGCCCCGGCCAAGGCTGCGGCCCCGGCAGCCGGTCCCTCGGCGGAAACCATCCTCAAGATGTATGCCGACCGCGAGACGACCGAGGTGGCTCTGGACGGCATGCGCCGCACCATCGCCGCCCGCCTGACCGAAGCCAAACAGACCATCCCGCATTTCTACCTGCGCAAATCGGCCAAACTGGACGAACTGATGAAGTTCCGCGCCATGCTGAACAAGCAGCTGGAATCGCGCGGCGTGAAACTGTCGGTCAACGACTTCATCATCAAGGCCTGCGCGCTGGCCCTGCAAGAGGTGCCGGATGCCAATGCCGTCTGGGCCGGCGACCGCATCCTGAAACTGAAACCCTCGGACGTGGCGGTTGCCGTCGCGATCGAAGGCGGGCTCTTTACCCCGGTCCTCAAGGACGCGCAGCAAAAGACGCTGTCGGCCCTCTCGGCTGAAATGAAGGATCTCGCCAACCGCGCCAAGACGAAAAAGCTTGCCCCGCATGAATATCAGGGCGGCAGCTTCGCGATCTCGAACCTCGGCATGTTCGGCATCGAGAATTTCGACGCGGTCATCAACCCGCCGCATGGCGCGATCCTCGCCGTTGGCGCCGGCATCCAGACCCCGGTCGTCGAAAATGGCGAAGTGGTGATCCGCAACGTCATGTCGATGACGCTCTCGGTCGATCACCGCGTCATCGACGGCGCGCTCGGCGCCCAGCTGCTCGACGCCATCGTCAAGCATCTGGAAAACCCGATGGGCATGCTGGCCTGACCCAGACCGGAACATGACAACGAAAGGGGGCCAGACCGGCCCCTTTTTCATTTCGCCATTTCACAAATACCCCACAGGGGTCCGGGGGTGTGAAACCCCCGGCCTGCCTGCGCCCGCCTGCGTGCTATTCCGCCGCTTCGGGCCGGCTGTTCAGCCCGATCCGCCGCCGCAGCCAACCGCCCAGCCGGCGCTGCGCCCCATGGATCAGCGAAAACAGCGAGGGCACGAACAACAGCGACAGCATGGTCGACAACAGCAGCCCGCCGATCACCGCAATCGCCATCGGCGCCGAGAATTCGGCCCCCTCGCCATGTCCGATGGCCGAGGGCACCATCCCCGCCGTCATGGCGATCGTGGTCATGACGATCGGCCGGGCGCGCTTGTGCACCGCATCCAGAATCGCCGCCCGCTTGTCGACGCCCCGGTCAATGGCGCTCAGCGCGAATTCGACCAGCATGATCGCGTTCTTGGTCACGATCCCCATGAGCATCAGGAACCCGATCACCACCGCCATGCTGATCGAATTGCCGGTCAGGAACAGCGCCAGAATCGCCCCGCCAATCGCCAGCGGCAGCGACATCAGGATCGAGACCGGCGTGACGAAATTGTGGAACAGCAGCACCAGCACGACATAGGTCAGCATCACCCCCGAGATCATCGCCACGGCAAAGGCCTGAAACACCTCACCCATAATCTCGACATCGCCGGCGGGCTGGATCTGCGTGCCGGGCGGCAGCTCGACCTTGTGCTGCAACTCGGTCACCTGCGCGTTCACCGGACCCAGCAGCGCGCCTTGCGCAAGGTTGGCCGAAACCGTGGTGCGATAGCGCCGGTCATAGCGGCCGATCTCGGTCGCGCCGGCCGACAGCCCGATATCGGCCACTGCCTCCAGCGGCACCTGCCCCGCAGAGCTTGGCACGCGCAGGTCGCGCACCGCCATCAGGTCACGGCGGGCGTCGGCATTCAGCCGCACCATGATCGGGATCTGCTCGTCGCCGGTGTTGAACTTGGCAAGGTTCGATTCATTGTCGCCCAGCGTCGCCACCCGCAGCGTGGTGGCCAGCGCGCTGGCGGTGACGCCCATCTCGGCAGCCACGCCCTGACGCGGCCGGATCTGGATCTCGGGCCGTTGCAGCGCGGCCGATGAGCTGACGCCTTCAAGGCTCGGCAGACGCTTCATCGCCGCCATCAGCCGCTCGGCCGCCTCGGCAGCGCCTTCTTCGGTATCGCCCAGCACCGAGATCTCGAAATCATTCTGCCCGGCCTCGTTCTGGAAGTTGACGCGCAAGTCCGGCATCTCGGCCAGATCGCGCTTCAGCACGTCCTCGATCTGGAAACTCGACCGGGCGCGATCATCCTTCGAGCCATAATTGACCATGATCGTGGCCTTGGTCACATCGCCGTCGCCGCCGTTGACAAAGACCGCCTTCACCTCGGGTTCCTGCGCGATCCGGGCCGAGATGCGCCGGGCCACCGCCTCGGTCTCGGCGATGGTCGAACCGGGCGGCAGCTCGACGCTGATCTGGCTGCGGCCGACGTCCTGCTGCGGAATGAATTCGGTCGGAAGCAAAGTCGCCGAATAGATCGAGCCGGCAAAGACACCCAGCCCCAGCAGCATCGTCCGCCCGCGATGGCGCAGCGTCCAGGCCAGGATCGCCATCAGCCCGCGCATCAGCGGCCCGTCGCGTTCCTCGACCGGGGTAGAGTTGTCGCGCAGGAAATAGGCCGCCATCATCGGCGTGATCAACCGCGCCACCAACAGCGAGAACAGCACCGAGACCGCGACCGTCAGCCCGAACTGCTTGAAATACTGCCCCGGAATCCCGCCCATGAAGCTGACCGGGGCAAAGACCGCGACGATGGAAAAGCTGATCGCGATGACCGTCAGGCCGATTTCATTCGCCGCCTCCATGCTGGCCTGATAGGCCGGCCGGCCCATGCCGATGTGGCGCACGATGTTCTCGATCTCGACGATGGCGTCATCGACAAGGATGCCGGTGACCAGCGTGATCGCCAGCAGGCTGATGCCGTTCAGTGTGAATCCCAGCCAATGCATCACGAAAAACGTCGGGATGATCGACAGCGGCAGCGCGACGGCGGCGATCACCGTCGCCCGCCAGTTGCGCAGGAACAGAAAGACCACGATCACCGCCAGCGCCGCGCCCTCGTAAAGCGTGGTCATCGCGCTGGTATAGCTGGCCAAAGTATGGGTGGTGGCGTCGTCAATCAGCTGGATGCGGGTGCCGGGATGGGCGGCCTCGATCTGGGCGATGCGGGCCTTGGCACCGTCGCCGGCCTCAAGGTCGGACTGGCCGCTGCCGCGAAAGACGCCAAAGGCCACCACCGGTTGGCCGCCCAGCAGGGCGAATTTGCGTTCGTCGCTGGGGCCGTCGGTGACGGTGCCCAGCTGGTCCAGCCGCACCGTGCGCCCGCCGCCCTTGGCATCGGCGCCGATCAGGATCGGCGTCGCTGCCAGCCGCGCCACATCCTGCGCCGAACCCAGCGCCCGGATCGAATATTCGGTGCCGGCCAGATCGCCGCGCCCGCCGCCCATGTCGATGTTCTTGGCCCGCAGCTGGTCCGAGACCTCGGCCACCGTCAGCCCCAGCGCCTGCACGCGTCCGGCGTCCAGCTCGACATTGATCTGGCGGTCGGCGCCGCCGATGCGGGTGATGCTGGCCACGCCCTTGACGGTGGTCAGCTCGCGCGCAACCACGTCATCGACGAATTTCGACAGCGCCTCCATCGACTTGCCGGGATCGCTGACGGCATAGGTCAGGATCGCCTGCCCGGTCACGTCCAGCCGCCGGACCAGCGGCTCGATGATCGATTCCGGCAGGTCGGCGCGGACATTGGCCACCGCATCCTTGACATCGTTCACGGCGCGGTCGGTATCGGTCGCCAGCTCGAATTCGACATAGATATGCGCGGCGCTGTCGGTCGCGGCGGCGGTGATATGGCGCACCCCGGTGATCGAGGCCAGCGAATCCTCGATCGGCTGCACCACCTGCCGGGTCAGCTCGCTGGGGGCGGCGCCGGGCTGGCTGACGGTGATCTGGACCAGCGGCAGGTCGATATTGGGCATGGCCGTGACCGCCAGCCGCGAAAAGCTGTAAAGTCCGACCAGCAGCAGCACCAGAAAGACCGCGATCGGCGGCACCGGATGACGGATGGAACCGGCGGAAAAGTTCATGGCGCCGCCCTGACCGCATCGCCGCTGCGGAAAAACGCGCCGGCGCGGGCGATCACGGTTTCCTCGGGGGACAGGCCGCTGATGACCTCGCGACGGTCTTGCCAGATGATGCCGGCGCGGACCGGGCGGCTTTCGACCTTGCCATCCGCGACCACCTGCACCCGGTCGCCGCTGTCATCGGACAGGATCGCCGAGGCCGGCACGGTCACCGCCTCGCGTTCATCGGTGACCACCCAACCCTGCGCGAACAGGCCGATGCGCAGCCGCGGATCCGCGTCCAGCGCGATCCGGGCCTGCCCCAGCCGCGTCACCGGATCGACGGCGGCCGGCACCAGCCGGACCCGACCCCGGACCTCGCCCAGACCCGCAACCTGAATCAGCGCGGCATCGCCGGGCTTGATCTGGCCCAGAGCGGTTTCGATCACATCGGCATCCATCTCGATCTCGCCGCCGTCGATCAGCGTGAACAGCGGATCGGCCCCGCCCGACAACGCGCCCAGCTCGGCGCCGCGGGCCACCACGAGCCCATCAACCGGCGCGACGATGCGGCTGTAATCCAGATTCAGCACCGCAATCCGCTGCGCCGCCGCCGCCTGACGCTGCGCCGCCTGCGCCACGCTCAGCCCGTCCGAGGCCGAGGCCGAGGATGCCCGCGCCGCCGCCTCGGTCGCGATGGCCTGATCCAGCACCGCCTGACTGGCATTGCCGCTTTGACGCAGGGCGCGGGTGCGCTCCAGCGCCGTCGCGGCCTGCGTCAGCGTCGCCTCGGCGCTGGCGATCTGGCTTTCGGCCTGCCGCACGCTGGCGACGGCGCGGGCATCCTCGGCCTCGGCCTGCGCCAGCTGCGCGCGCAGCGTGTCATCGGCCAGCACCGCCAGCACATCGCCGGCCTTGACCCTGTCGCCAACCTCGGCGCGGATCTCGCGGATTTCATGGCCCGAGACATTGGCGTGGATCAGCACCGATTGCCGCGCTCGCAACGAGCCCGACACCGGCACCCGTTCCTGAATGCGTTCGCGGGTGGCGGGCGCCAGCGTGACGACGGGCAGATCCTGCACCACGGCGGCGGCATCGGCCTCCAGCGCCGGGGCCAGAACGGGCAGGCACCCAAGGCCAAGGCCCATGGCCATTGCGGCGATCCTGCCGATCAACGTCATCTGTTCCAGCCCTCTTTGCCAATGCCAGCCGCAACGATAGGCGGCAGCGCCAGCGGCGGCAATGCGCTCAGAACGAAACGGTGACGCCCGGCAGGTTCAATTCTGCGACAAGTTCGCGCAGCTCTTGCCTTGCGGCGATATTCGACATCGACAGCTGCTCGGTGCCGATGTCGCGCAGATCCAGCAGCGTCAGGCCGCGCGGAAACAGCTCGCGAAAGATCACCCGCTCGGAAAACCCCGGCGCGACGCGAAAGCCGATGCGTTTGGAGAGCGTCGTCAGCGCGCTGCCGACCTTGCGCTTGTTGTGCATGGCCTGCGTGCCCAGCCGGTTGCGCAGCACCAGCCAGTCGATCGGCCCCGCGCCCGCCTCGCCACGCAGCTGCCGCGCGCCCCAGACCATCTCGGCATAGATCGAGGGGCCAAGGATCTTGCCATCGGGCGACATGCGGGCCAGCAGGTCGAAATCGATGAAACTGTCGTTCATCGGCGTTATCAGCGTATCGGCCAGACTATGCGCCATCTGACTAAGCCGGGTATGCGAGCCGGGGCAGTCCAGCAGGATGAAATCGCAGTCCGGCTCCAGCTCGGCCATGGCCTGCGACAGCGGATCCGCCTGTTCGGGGTCCAGCACGCCCAGACGCGGCATCGGCAGCTCCAGCCCCTCGCGCGCGGCGAAATGGGCGCGGTTCTCCAGATAGCGGCCAAAGCTGCGCTGGCGCACGTCCAGATCCAGCGCACCCACCCGGTGCCCCATCCGCGCCAGCGCCGTCGCGACATGCATCGAGGTGGTGGACTTGCCCGAGCCGCCCTTTTCGTTCCCGACGACGATGATATGCGCCACGAATCCCCCCTGCCCGCATGCTGTTGGCGCAGATTAGGTCCGCCCCCGGGCCAAGGAAAGCCAAGCGCGGCAAAGATTCGCCGCAACTGCGGCAATCTCGAAACAAGGGAAAATCCGGCAGGGGCCGCGGCCGCTCGATTTCAACCGGCTGAAATCACATGCGGATTTAAGACGACCCGTTGAGTAGATATTTCAGTTGAAAAACACGATTGCTTATGTCGTAATAGTTACATGAAGAAGCCGGCCACGCCTGCGCAAAGGAAAGGAGCCAAGGATGCCGAAACCGACCCGACTTGCGAACCTTGCCAGGACTGCGCGCCAATGGCTCGCGCCGCTTTACGAGGTTGCGCTGATTGACCGCCTGACCGGACAGCCCCATGCCGTCGCCGGTTTCCGGCTGGCCGTGCTGACCTGTGAGCCGCAACTGACCCGCGAACAGATGATGCGCCACCGCGACACGCGGCGCTGGGACGCCACCGTCCGGCCCGCCAAATGGAAAGGAAACCAGTGATGATCCGTTTTGCCCTTGCCACCCAGCCCGCACCCGCCACGTCCATCCAGCGCTATGCGACGATCATGCTGTCCACGCATCGCAGCGCGCAGGGCCCGGTGGTGCGCCGCTATCGCGACGGCCGCGTGGTGATCGACACCGGCACGCAACGGCTGTCCGGCATGCCGCTGGGCCATCAGCCGGTCGAGGCGCCGATCTGGTCGCCGCTGTTTGCCGGGCTGATCTGAACCGTCCGGGCGCCTCCCCTTCAGGTTTGCGGACAGGCCCACCGTTCCGCAAGCCAAGCCCGGAACTGGAAACGCCGCCCCTTGGGGGGCGGCGTTTCGCTTTCTCGCCTGATGGCCTGCGCCCGGATCCGGGCGCGGGCCAAGCCGGGATCAGAAGCCCAGGCCGGCGTATTTGTTCTTGAACTTCGACACGCGGCCGCCGGTGTCCATCAGCTTGGCCGAACCGCCGGTCCATGCCGGGTGCACGCTGGGATCGATGTCCAGCGACATGGTGTCGCCTTCCTTGCCCCAGGTCGAGCGCACGTCGTAGGTGGTGCCGTCGGTCATCTTCACGGTGATGAAGTGGTAGTCGGGGTGAATATCTGCTTTCATGGCGCGTCTCCTCAGGCCTTGGCTTCGGCTTTGGGCTTGTAGTTGCTGACTTCGGCGATACGGGCGGATTTACCGCGACGGTCACGCAGGTAGTACAGCTTGGCGCGGCGGACGCGGCCACGGCGCACGACGGTGATCGAATCGATGTTGGTCGAATACAGCGGGAACACACGTTCCACGCCTTCGCCGAACGAGATCTTGCGCACGGTGAACGAGGCACCGATGCCGCCGCCCTTGCGCGAGATGACCACGCCTTCGTACATCTGCACCCGGGTGCGGGTGCCTTCGGTGACTTTATAGCCGACACGGACGGTGTCGCCGGCCTTGAAGTCCGGGATTTCCTTGCCGAGCGAGGCGATTTGCTCGGCTTCCAGTTGGGCGATCAGGTTCATCGCATGGTTCCTTCGGTTACTCGCGGTAGTCCCGCGCTTGGTCTGATGCGCCCGAGAGCTGTCGGTCCTTTGTCGGGTCCATGCGGGTTTCCCCGTATGCCCGCCACAGGTCGGGGCGGCGTTCCTTGGTCAGCCTTTCGGCCATGTCGCGTCGCCAACTGGCAATAGCCGCGTGATTTCCCGAAAGCAGAACCTCGGGTATCGCGCGGCCTTCCCAAAGGGCGGGCTTCGTATACTGCGGATGCTCAAGCAGACCGTCGGAAAAGGATTCCTCGGCCAGAGAGTCCTGATTCCCCAGCACGCGCGGTATAAGCCGAACCGTCGTGTCGATCAAGACCTGAGCGGCCAGCTCGCCGCCGGTCAGGACGTAATCGCCGATGCTGATTTCCTCGACCCCGTGGGCGTCCAGAACGCGCTGGTCCACACCCTCGAACCGGCCACAGATCAGGGTCATGCCGGGACCGCTGGCCAGCTGGCGTGCACGGTCCTGCGTAAACGGCTTGCCGCGCGGCGAAAGGTAAATCACCGGCAGATGCCCGCCCGCCTCGCGCAGCGCCGCATCCATCACATCGGCGCGGATCACCATGCCGGCGCCGCCGCCTGCGGGCGTGTCGTCGACATTGCGATGCTTGCCGATGCCAAAGGGGCGCAGGTCAGTGGTGCGCAGATTCCACAGCCCTTCGGCCAGCGCGCGGCCGGTCAGGGACAGTCCCAGAACCCCCGGAAAGGCCTCGGGAAACAGGGTGATGATCTGCGCGGTCCATGCCCCCTTGACCTGCGGCTCGGCCATCAGGTCGCGCGGTTGCAGGCTGTCGCGGATCGACAGCCGGCCATGCGATTTCATCCCTGCCGAGGCGCCCTCGTCGGTCATTCCTCGGTTTCCTCGGGCGGGTCGGCGATGATGCGGCCCGCCGCGATATCCACCGTCGGCACGAAGGCGCGGGTAAAGGGCAGCAGCAGCGTCTGCTTGCGACCGGGGCCAAAGATTTCAAGGATATCGCCGGCGCCATGGTCATAGATCGCGCGCACGGTGCCAATCAGCACCCCGCCCGCATCATAGACCGACATGCCGATCAAGTCGGTATGATAGAATTCGTCATCGGGCAGCGAGGGCAGCCGCTCGCGGTCGGCCCAGAGCGTGACGCCCTTCAGCGCCTCGGCATCGTCGCGGGTTTCCACCCCCGACAGCCGGGCACCCAGCCCGCCCGTTACCGGGCGGGTCAGGCGGATGGTAAAACTGCGCTTGCCATCCTCGGACCAGAGCGGACCGTAAGCTGCGATATCATCTGGTTGAGAAGTAAAGCTTTTCAGCCTTACCTCGCCCTTGACGCCAAAGGCGCCCGCAATCGCACCGACACAGATCCGCTCGGCCATGGGATTATTCCGAAGCAGCTTCCGAAGCGGCAGCTTCACGGGCGGCGCGCTTCTCGGCACGCTCTTTCGCGGCCTTGCCCGGCTCGCCTTTTTTCAGGTTCTTGCGCTCGGTTTTCGGGGTGACGCCGGCGGCTTCCAGGAAACGGGCAACGCGGTCGGTCGGCTGGGCGCCCTGGCTCAGCCAGTATTTCGCGCGCTCGACGTCCAGTTTGATGCGGTCTTCGGAATCCTTGGCCAGCAGCGGGTTGTAGGTGCCCAGCTTTTCCAGGAAGCGGCCGTCGCGCGGCATGCGCGAATCAGAGGCGACGATGGCGTAGTGCGGACGTTTTTTCGAACCACCACGGGCCAGACGGATCTTCATTGCCATAGGTTTTCTCCTTTGAATGGCGGGGGTTGACGTGGGAATCCCCGCGTCAGGATTGGAAAGTCTCGTGATGCCGGATCACTTCGGCGATCACGAAGTTCAGGAATTTGCGCGCGAATTCCGGGTCGAGATCGGCCTCGCGCGCGAGGCGTTCCAGCCGCTCGATCTGGCTCGCCTCGCGGGCGGGATCGGACGGAGGAAGGTCGTGTTCGGCCTTGAGGCGGCCGACATTCTGGGTGTGCTTGAAGCGTTCGGCCAGCGTATAGACCAGGATCGCGTCCAGCCGGTCGATGCTGGCGCGATGCTCTTTCAGAAGCTGCGCAGCGCGGGCGGCGTCATCACTCACGCGGAAATCTCCAAGCATTTGATTTCATTCAAAGCGGCTGTACACCACCCGTACACAGGGCGTACACCCGGGATGCAGCGCGCGTAGCTCATGCCATGGCCTCCGCCGGGTGGCGCCAGACGGTACAGGGCTCGGTGCCGGGATGGGCGGCGCCGGCATCCACCGCCGCGCCCAGACGCCGGGCCAACGCCGCCGACCGGTCATTGGCGGGCAGGATATAGCTGACGGCGGTTTTCCAGCCCAGTTTGCGGGCGGCGAAATCGCGGCTGGCCAGCGCCGCCTCATGCGCGATGCCACGCCCTTCGGCCTCGGCGTTCCAAAGCGTCCAGCCGATCTCATGCTCGGGCCAGCCGTCCGGGAACCACGGCCCAACGCTACCCAGCACCGCGCCGCTGTCGCGGTCGGTCACGGTGAACAGGCCATAGCCGCGCAGCACCCAATGGCCGATGATATGGCCAAAGGCGCGCCAAGCGATGCCCGGCCCCACCATCGGGCCGCCGACCCAGGCGGAACGCGGTCCGAGCGCAAACTCACGCCAGACCGGCCAGTCGCCGGCCTGCGGCGCGCGCAGGACCAGACGCTCGGTCGTCAGCACAGGCGTGTCAGAGAGCGTGACCACTTATTTCTTCCCGAACAGCCCCGACAGACCGCCGGGCAGGCCCAGCTTGCCCAGATCGCCGCCCAGACCCTTGGGGTCTTGCAGCATCTTGGTGGCCTCGGCCATCTGCGCCGGATCGACATTGGCCATGTCGGGCAGACCGCCACCCTTGCCGGTCATGGCGCGCATGGCCTGCTTCAGCATGCCGCCCTTGCCCATCTTGCCCAGCTTTTTCATGGTGTCGGCCATCTGCTTTTGCATCTTCAAAAGCTTGTTCAGCTCGGCCACATCCATGCCGGCGCCGCTGGCGATCCGCTTCTTGCGGCTGGCCTGCAGCATGTCCGGGTTGGCGCGTTCCTTTTTCGTCATCGAGTTGATCAGCGCGATCTGGCGCTTGATCGCCTTGTCGTCCAGACCGGCGGCCTCGGCCTGCTTGGCCATCTTGCCCATGCCCGGCATCATGCCCATGATCGACTGCATGCCGCCCATCTTGAGCATCTGCTCAAGCTGGCTGCGCAGGTCGTTCATGTTGAACATGCCCTTCTGGAAACGCTTCATCATGCGTTCGGCCTGTTCGACCTCCAGCACTTCCTGCGCCTTCTCGACCAGAGCGACGATATCGCCCATGCCAAGGATACGGCCGGCGACACGCTGCGCGTCAAAGGCTTCCAGCGCGTCCATCTTTTCGCCCAGACCCACGAAGCGGATCGGCTTGCCGGTGACCGCGCGCATCGACAGCGCCGCACCGCCACGGCCGTCGCCGTCCATCCGGGTCAGCACCACGCCCGAGATCCCGACCTTGCCGTCGAATTCGGTCGCGACATTCACCGCGTCCTGACCGGTCAGGCCGTCGACGACCAGCAGCGTCTCGCGCGGCTGGGCCACGTCACGGACCGCCTGCACCTCGTCCATCAGCACTTGGTCGATGTGCAGACGACCGGCGGTGTCGAGCATATAGACATCGTAACCACCAAGGCTCGCCTGCTGCTTGGCGCGTTTGGCAATCTGCACGGCATTTTCGCCCGGCACGATCGGCAGGGTGTCGACGCCGATCTGCTGGCCAAGGATCGCCAGCTGCTCCATGGCGGCCGGGCGGTTGGTGTCAAGAGACGCCAGCAGGACGCGCTTTTTCTCGCGTTCCTTCAGCCGCTTGGCCAGTTTCGCCGTGGTGGTGGTCTTGCCCGAGCCCTGCAGGCCGACCATCAGGATCGGCGCGGGCGGGTTGTCGATGCGCAGCGCGTCGGGCGCGCCCTCGCCCTGCAGCACCTTGATCAGCTCGTCATGGACGATCTTGACGACCTGCTGGCCTGGGGTGATCGACTTGGTGACGGCGCTGCCGGTGGCCTTGGCGGTCACCGATTTCACGAAATTGCGCGCGACCGGCAGCGAGACGTCGGCCTCAAGCAGGGCGACACGCACCTCGCGCATGGCGGCGGTCACGTCATCCTCGGTCAGTGCGCCCTGCTTGGTCAGCCGGTCGAAGACGCCGCCAAGGCGGTCGGACAGGTTTTCAAACATCGGCGGCCCTCCAATGGTTGCCGTTGCCCGCAAGGGCGCGAATAAACAGATACGCCCCCGTGGGCGCAACGCGCTGACGGAGGGCGATCCCCGGCAGGCGGGGACCGGAAGGGCTGTCCTTCCGGGAATCCGGGGATGCATAGGCCGAATGCCGGTGCGAGTCAACCGCCGGGGCCGGGTTGACCCAAGGCCCGGCCTTGCCGAAGCTGCCCCGGCAAAGGAGATCCCGCATGACCCATCCGATCAGCCGCTTCCCGGTGCCCTCGCTTGACGAGATGCCCGAGGATATCGCCCAGCGCATCCGCAAGGTCGCCGAAAAATCCGGCTTCGTGCCGAACATCTTTCTGGCGCTGGCGCATCGCCCGACCGAGTTCCGCGCCTTCTTTACCTATCACGACGCGCTGATGGAGCGCGAGGGTGGCCTGAGCAAGGCCGAACGCGAGATGATCGTCGTCGCCACCTCAGGCCTGAACCAATGCCAATATTGCGTGGTGGCGCATGGTGCCATCCTGCGCATCCGGGCCAAGAACGCCCTGATCGCCGATCAGGTGGCGGTGAACTGGCGCAAGGCGGATCTGACCGCCCGCGAACGCGCCATGCTGACCTATGCCGAACAGGTCGCCCTTACCGCCCAGCACATCGAGCCCAAGGACCACGCGGCCCTGACCGAGGCCGGCTTCTCGCAAGACGAGATCTGGGACATCGGCGCCATCGCGGCCTTTTTCGGCATGTCGAACCGACTGGTCAATGCCGGCGACATCCGGCCGAATGACGAATTCTACATGCTGGGCCGCAGCTAGAACCAGACGTCGCCACGCCTTTTGCAGCGGTCGCATTGGGTATTTTTGAAATGGTGAAGCTGCAGGCCACGCGCCTCTCCTGCAGCGCGGCGCCTGTCTTCACCATTTTTCAAATACCCATGCTGACCCCACCACCGGATCAGGCAGCCGCCTCGCTGGGCGTGACCAGCGCCACAATATCCATCATGATGCGGTTCAGCTCGAAATCCTTGGGCGTATAGACGCGGGCCACGCCCATGGCGCGGAGCCGGGCGGCATCCTCGTCGGGGATAATGCCACCGACCACCACCGGCACATGCGCAAGGCCCGCCGCCTGGATGCGGGCCATCAAATCCTCGATCAGCGGCAGGTGGCTGCCCGACAGGATCGACAGGCCGACGATATGGGCGTCTTCCTCGGCCGCGCGGGCGACGATCTGTTCGGGGGTCAGGCGGATGCCTTCGTAGGTGATGTCCATGCCGCAGTCGCGGGCGCGGAAGGCGATCTGTTCGGCGCCGTTGGAATGGCCGTCGAGGCCGGGCTTGCCGACCAGGAATTTCAGCCGGCGGCCAAGGCGCTGACTGACGGCATCGACGGCCTCGCGGATCGGCTCAAGCCCTTCGGTGCGGTTCGAGGGGCTTTGCGACACGCCCGTCGGGCCGCGATATTCGCCATGGACCTCGCGCATGACCTGTGCCCATTCGCCGGTGGTGGCACCCGCCTTGGCGGCGACGACCGAGAACGGCATCACGTTTTGCCCCTTCTGCGCGGCTTCGCGCAGCGCGACGAGGGCGGCCTCGACGGCCGTCTCGTCGCGGGCCTGCCGCCAAGCGTCAAGCCGGGCAATCTGGTCCTGCTCGACCGCCGGATCGACCACCATGATGCCGCCATCGCCCGCCGTCAGCGGCGAGGGTTCGCCCTGTTGCCAGCGGTTGACGCCGACGACGACGGTTTCATTGGCCTCGATCCGGTTCAGCCGGGCGGCATTCGATTCGACCAGCCGCGATTTCATGTATTCGATCGAGGCGATGGCGCCGCCCATCTGGTCCAGCGTCTCCAGCTCGGCGCGGGCGCCGGCTTTCAGTTCCTCGACCTTTGCGGCGATGGCGGGGTTGCCGTCGAAGAGATCGCCGTATTCCAGAAGGTCGGTTTCATAGGCGACGATCTGTTGCATGCGCAGCGACCATTGCTGGTCCCAGGGGCGCGGCAGGCCCAGCGCCTCGTTCCAGGCCGGCAGCTGAACAGCGCGGGCGCGGGCGTTTTTCGACAGCGTCACTGCCAGCATTTCCAGAAGGATGCGGTAGACGTTGTTTTCGGGCTGCTGCTCGGTCAGGCCGAGGCTGTTCACCTGCACGCCATAGCGGAAGCGGCGGTATCTTTCCTCCTCGATGCCGTAGCGCTCCTGACAGATCTCGTCCCAGAGCTCGGTAAAGGCCCGCATCTTGCACAGTTCGGTCACGAAGCGGATGCCGGCGTTCACGAAGAACGAGATGCGGCCGACCATGTTCGGGAAGTCCTTGGGTTCGACCTTGTCTTTCAGGTCGTCCAGCACCGCGATGCCGGTGGCCAAGGCATAGGCCAGCTCCTGCTCGGGCGTCGCGCCGGCCTCTTGCAGGTGATAGGAACAGACGTTCATCGGGTTCCATTTCGGCAGGCTCTTTGCCGTATAGGCCGCGACGTCGGTGATCATCTTCAGCGACGGTTTCGGCGGGCAGATATAGGTGCCGCGCGACAGGTATTCCTTGATGATGTCGTTCTGGACCGTGCCTTGCAGCTTGGACACGTCCGCGCCCTGCTCTTCGGCTACGGCGATGTAAAGCGACAGCAGCCACGGCGCGGTGGCGTTGATCGTCATCGAGGTGTTCATCTGTTCCAGCGGGATCTGGTCGAAGAGCGCGCGCATGTCGCCCAGATGGCAGACCGGCACGCCGACCTTGCCGACCTCGCCCCGCGCCAGCACATGGTCGCTGTCATAGCCGGTCTGGGTCGGCAGGTCGAAGGCCACCGAAAGCCCGGTCTGGCCCTTGGCCAGATTGGTGCGGTAAAGCGCGTTCGATTTCTCGGCGGTCGAGTGCCCCGCATAGGTGCGGAAGAGCCAGGGTTTGTCTTTCTCGGCCACGGCCAGTCCCTTCGCAAGATTATTACGACATGAATAGCGGTATCGTAACAATGATGCGCCGTCAATTCGCCGCATTGCAGAAAATCGCCGCATTTGCGCGGCGATGGGGTGATCTGCGGCTGCGGCGGGTCTGGCGTCGGTGTGCGGCCGGTCGCCGGGCGACGCTCTGGCCCTGCCCTTTGGTCATGCAACTCCACGCACGGCGCCGGTTTTGCCGGCAATTCCCCGGCTGCCTTGCCCCGTGCCGCGCTGCGGCGCGGTTGCGGCTGGCGTCAGGAATGTTAGCCTGAGCGCAATCGAACGCAGGGGCAGGAGACCAGGATGCTGACCCGCCGCAGGATGCTTGCGGTTCTGGCCGGATCGATTCCGGCGACGGCTTTGGCGCAGGCCGGACTGGCCAAGGCGCAGCTGATCGAAATGGCCTATTCCGATCATTCGCCACGCAACCTGCTGGACATTCACCGCCCCGAAGGCGCGGGCCCGTTTCCGGCGCTGCTGGACATCCATGGCGGCGGCTTCCTGACCGGCGACAAGCGGCAACTGCCGGTGCCGCAGCGGCTGCTGGAGGCGGGCATCGCCGTGGTGCGGATGAACTACCGGCTGTCGAATCAGGCGCGCTGGCCGGCGCAACAAGAGGACGTGCTGAACGCGGCGGGTTTTCTGCAGGCCCACGCCGCCGAGCTGGGACTGGTGCCGGGGCGGCTGGCCATCGGCGGGCGGTCGGCCGGGGCGTTCATGGCGGTTTCGGCGGCGCTGAGCATGGTGGAAAGCGGTCATCCTCTGGCGGCGGTGGTGGATTTCTATGGGCCGATGGATTTCGGCAGCATGGATGCCGACATGGCCAGCCTTGGCATCCGCTTTCAGCGCCCGCCCGCCGATGACCCGGGCAGCGTCGAATCGCTGCTGATCGGCTATGCCGTCGGCCAGCGCCGCAGCGAGGCCACCGCCATGGGCCCGGTCGGCAGGCTGGCGGGGCTGGACGGGCTGCGCCTGCCGCCGCTGATGATCCGGCATGGCACCGCCGACAGCATCGTCTCGGCCGGTCAGGCCGAGCGGCTGCGCAAGGCATGGCACCGCGCCGACCCCTCGGCCGAGATCGACTTTGCGCTGTTGCAGGGCGAAGGGCATGGCACCCGCGCCTTTGGCAGCCCGGCGCTGATGGAGCAGCTGGCGGCGTTCCTGTCGCGCCATCTGGGCGCGACCAGAAGCTGAACGGCGCGCCCCTAGGCGGTGGCCATGGCCCCGGCCGCGCGGCGTTGGCCCGCATTGCGGTCGCGCAGCCCCAGCACCAGCAGGCGGCTGAGCCGGAAGCGGTTGCTGAGCAGATGCAGCGCGATCG
This sequence comes from Paracoccus limosus, assembly GCF_009711185.1. Taxonomy (GTDB): domain Bacteria; phylum Pseudomonadota; class Alphaproteobacteria; order Rhodobacterales; family Rhodobacteraceae; genus Paracoccus; species Paracoccus limosus. Next base: position 17,448 of record NZ_WMIF01000016.1, on the reverse strand, counting down.
GCAGGCTGATGCCCAGCGCCGTGCCGATCAGCACATGCGCCCATGGCGAATCGATGCCGGCCGAGAACAGCACCCGCCGCGCCGTCGAGGTGAACAGGATGTGGTAAAGATAGATGGTCAGCGAATAGGCCCCCAGCCAGGACAGCCAGCGCAGCGACGGCAGCAGCAGAAAGGCCGCGACGCTGGTGCCGCTACCCAGCAGCAGGCTTTGCAGGTCCAGCCGCTCGGTCGAAAAGGCGCCGGTCTGGTTCAGCACTGCCAGATTCATCGCAAGCCCCGCCGCCAGTGCGGCCAGCGCCACCGCAAGCACAAGGCCGCGCCGGCGCTGCACCAGCGGCTGATAGCGGCAGAAGGCCACGCCCAGCAGGAAATAGGCCATCAGATGCGTATAGCGGTTCAGCGCAAGGAAAGTGGCGTCAAAGCGCCAGCCCATCGCCAGCGCCAGCAGGGCCAGCGCCAGCGCGGGCAGCAGGACCCGGCCCCGCGTCAGGATGTCGAGCGTGCCATAGGTGACAAAGATCACCAGCATCACCTGCAGGAACCAGAAGATCGCGTAATGATGCAGATAGGCATCCCAGGGATGGGTGATGATCCGCCCCTCGCGCGAGCCCATGACCACGGCCATCAGCATGAAGACGGTGATGCCGGGCACGGCCAGCCGGCGCAGCTTGCCCAGAAGAAAGCGGCCAAGCTGCGCCGGCTCGACCGGCTTCAGCGCGTAGACGACGCCTGCGACGAAGGCAAAGAGCGGCATGCGGATGTCGACCAGCAGATCGGCATAGTAGCGCAGCGGATGCGGATAGGTGACGCCAAGCCCGCGCCCGCCGCCGCCGCCATCCCCGCCAATGACGTGAAAGCTGACCAGCACCAGAATGGCGATGGCGCGAACGGTTTCGATGGGCAGATCGGCCGGACGGGCCGGGGCCGCCGGGCGGCTTGTCGCGGGAAAAGCTGTCGATGTCACAGACGCACTCGATACAGGAACAGGGGAAACTGCCCGCAAATGCAGCTGGCAGGCATATTCTACATATCAGAAATCGCCGCATTTCAAAAGAGTTACCGCCAGACCCTGTGCTGCATCGCAGCTAGAAGCCCGCCGAAACCCTGACCTTTGGTCATATTGTTGCGCATTTACCGTCGCAAACGGTTGCAATGTTGCGCGAGCACCGCTAGCTATACCGCAATGGCCGGGCCGATTCTGCGGCGCGGCAATGCAGGAGAAGCAGATGGCCCTCGACGCACCGACGACGATCGCACCTTACGATGCGCCGCAAAAGGATCTTTACGAGGTCGGCGAAATGCCGCCTCTGGGCTATGTGCCCCGCTCGATGTATGCTTGGGCCATTCGCCGCGAGCGCCATGGCGAGCCCGACAAGGCCATGCAGGTCGAAGTCGTCGAAACCCCCAGCATCGACAGCAACGAGGTGCTGGTTCTGGTGATGGCGGCGGGCGTCAACTACAACGGCATCTGGGCCGGTCTGGGCGTTCCGATCAGCCCGTTTGACGGCCATGGCGCGCCCTATCACATTGCGGGCTCGGATGCCTCGGGCATCGTCTGGGCGGTCGGTGACAAGGTCAAGAACTGGAAGGTCGGCGACGAGGTCGTGGTCCATTGCAATCAGGACGACGGCAATGACGAGGAATGCAACGGCGGCGATCCGATGTTCTCGCCCAGCCAGCGCATCTGGGGCTATGAGACGCCGGACGGATCGTTCGCGCAATTCACCCGCGTGCAGGCGCAGCAACTGATGAAGCGGCCCAAGCATCTGACCTGGGAGGAATCGGCCTGCTACACGCTGACGCTGGCCACCGCCTACCGGATGCTGTTCGGCCATGAGCCGCATGAGCTGAAACCGGGCATGAACGTGTTGGTCTGGGGCGCCTCGGGCGGGCTTGGCTCGTTCGCGATCCAGCTGATCAACGCTGCCGGCGCCAATGCCATCGGCGTCATCTCGGAAGAGGACAAGCGCGAATTCGTCATGTCGCTGGGCGCCAAGGGCGTCATCAACCGCAAGGACTTCAAGTGCTGGGGGCAACTGCCCACGGTGAACACGCCCGAATACAAGGACTGGTTCACCGAGGCGCGCAAGTTCGGCAAGGCGATCTGGGACATCACCGGCAAGGGCAACAACGTCGACATCGTCTTTGAGCATCCCGGCGAGGCGACCTTCCCGGTCTCGACGCTGGTCTGCAAAAAGGGCGGCATGGTGGTGATCTGCGCCGGCACCTCGGGTTTCAACTGCACCTTTGACGTGCGCTACATGTGGATGCACCAGAAGCGCCTGCAAGGCAGCCATTTCGCGCATCTGAAACAGGCGTCGGCAGCCAACAAACTGATGCTGGAGCGCCGGATCGACCCCTGCATGTCCGAAGTCTTCCCCTGGGCCGAGATCCCGGCCGCGCATCTGAAGATGCTGCGCAACCAGCACAAGCCCGGCAACATGGCGGTGCTGGTGCAGTCGCCGGTCACCGGGCTGCGCACCTTCGAGGACGCTCTGGAGGCAGGGCGGCGCTGAACCATGACGGGCCGGCCGGAGCAACCGGGCCGGCCCTTGACCTGCGCCGGGGGGCGGCCTGCCCGCCAATTCGGCAAGAATTTTGGCAAACTGCCCAAAATTCGCCAAACACCCATTCAAATTGCCGAAACATTGGGCTATGCGCAAATCCGACTTTTTAAGGAGGATCCCGCAACATGCCGCAGATCGACGACAAGCTGGCGCCCATCTATGAGCAGGTCGTAAGCCGCAACGCCGGCGAGCCCGAGTTTCACCAGGCGGTGCGCGAGGTGCTGGAAAGCCTTGGCCGGGTGGTGGCCAAGCGCCCCGACTACCTTGAGGACGCCCTGATCGAGCGCATCTGCGAGCCCGAGCGGCAGATCATCTTTCGCGTGCCATGGACCGATGACGCCGGGCGGGTGCAGATCAACCGCGGTTTCCGCGTGCAGTTCAACTCGGCCATGGGCCCCTACAAGGGCGGGCTGCGGTTCCATCCTTCGGTGAACGTCGGCATCATCAAGTTTCTGGGCTTCGAGCAGACCTTCAAGAACGCGCTGACCGGCCTGCCCATCGGCGGCGGCAAGGGCGGCTCGGACTTTGATCCCAAGGGGCGCTCGGATGGCGAGATCATGCGGTTCTGCCAAAGCTTCATGACCGAGCTTTACCGCCATCTGGGCGAATATACCGACGTGCCGGCGGGCGACATCGGCGTCGGCGCGCGCGAGATCGGCTATATGTTCGGGCAATACAAGCGCCTGACCAACCGCTATGAAGCGGGCGTGCTGACCGGCAAGGGGCTGTTCTATGGCGGCTCGCTGGCGCGCAAGGAGGCCACCGGATACGGCAACACCTATTTCACCCGCGCCATGCTGCAGACCGGCGGCGAGGATTTCGACGGCAAGCGGGTCGTCGTCTCGGGTTCGGGCAATGTCGCGATCTACACGATCGAGAAGGTGCAGTCCTATGGCGGCAAGGTCATCGCCTGTTCCGACAGCGGCGGCTATATCGTCGATGAAAACGGGCTGGATCTGGATCTGGTCAAGGAAATCAAGGAAGTCCGGCGCGGCCGCATTTCCGAATATGCCCGGTTGAAGGGCGAAGGCAGCGGCGTCTATTTCGTCAAGTCCGGCGATGGCGCGATCTGGGACGTGGCCTGCGATGTCGCCATGCCGTCGGCCACGCAGAACGAGCTGACCGGCAAGGATGCCACCAAACTGGTCAAGAACGGCGTGCAGGCGGTGGGCGAAGGCGCAAACATGCCCTCGACCCCCGAGGCGATCCGCACCTTCCAGCAGGCCGGCGTCAAGTTCGGCCCCGGCAAGGCCGCGAATGCGGGTGGCGTCGCCACCTCGGCGCTGGAGATGCAGCAGAACGCCTCGCGCGATCGCTGGAGCTTTGAGCAGACCGAGGCGCGGCTGGCGACGATCATGCGCGACATCCACGACAGCTGCTACGAGACCGCCGAGGAATTCGGCGCGCCGGGCGATTACGTCATCGGCGCCAATATCGCCGGCTTCATCCGCGTGGCCGAGCCGATGCGGGCCTTTGGCGTGATCTGAAGCAAAACGCGGCGGGCCGGATCTGCGGCCCGCTGCCCATTGCGACCCGACGACCTTGCCAGCCCGCGCCTTGCCGGTTAATCCGCAGGGATGCTTTCGACCACGGGTTGTCCATGCTGATCTTTCTCAAGCCACGGATCGTCCTGCTGTCGGTGCCCAAGACCGGCACCACCGCGCTGGAGCAGGCGCTGTCCGAGCGGGCCGAGATCGCCTTTCGCGGCCGGCCCGAAATCAAGCACCTGAACCTGCGGCAATATCAGAACCGCATCCAGCCGCTGTTGCAGCCGCTGGGCGGCGCGCCCTTCGAGACCGTGGCCGTGATCCGCGAGCCGCTGGATTGGCTGCGCAGCTGGTATCGCTTTCGCGCCCGCGACGAGCTGATCGGCCAGCCCAACAGCACAGCCGCGATCAGCTTTGAACGCTTCGTCACCGATTATCTGACGCCGGGCCGGCGGCCGGCCCACGCCCGGCTGGGCCGGCAATCGGAATTCATGCAGAACAATGCCGGCGAATTCGCCGTCGATCACCTTTTCCGCTATGAGGCGCTGCCGGCGCTGGTCGATTTCCTGTCCGCACGTCTGGGGCAGCCGATCACCCTGCCCCGCGCCAATGTCTCGCCCGCGGCAGCGACCGATCTGGCGCCTCAGGCCGAGGCGCGGCTGCGCGCCGCGCTGTCGGACGAACATGCGCTGTGGCAGGGCGCGCGTCAGGAGCCGTAAAGCGCGCGGGCCCGGTCCTGAAAGGCGCGCACGATGCGCGTCATCGCCTCGCCAAAGACGACGCCGATCACCTTGCCAAGGATGGCGTTGCGGAATTCGAAATCGACGAAGAACTCGACCTTGCAGGCAGGCTTGCCGTCCTGCGCCGGCAGATCGGCAAAGGTCCAGCCGCTTTTGAGGTATTTGAACGGCCCGTCCAGATATTCGGTGTCGATGCGCTTGCGCTGCGGCCACAGCGTTACGCGCGAGCCGAAGCGTTCGCGAAACACCTTGAAGCTGATGACCAGATCGGCTTCGATCACCTCGCTGCCTTCGGGACCGGGCCGGCGCGCGCGGATGCGGGCGGCGCTGTTCCATGGCAGGAACTCGGGGTATCTTTCGACATCGGCGACCAGGGCATACATCTGGTCGGCGGTATAGGGCAGGATGCGGCTGTCGCTATGCTGAGGCAAAGAGCTGTTCCGGGGCGGATTCCGTTTCGGCGTTCCCTAGCAAAGGATGGGGCGGATGAACAACCTAATCTGGCTGATCCGAGCGTCACGCTGGGCCAGAAATCCACCCAAAGCCAGCCGGGTCGTGCTGGTGCTGGGGATCGTCGCCGTGGCGCTGGCCATCGCGGGCCTGCAGCATTTCGGCTGGTGGCCCGACTGGGCGGTGATGGAGCGCCCGCGCGGCATGCGCCTGCTGCGCCCCTGAGCCGAAACGGGGGCGCCTGACGCGCCCCCACCGGGTCAGAAGCCCGCGGCCTTGAACGTGTCGCAATTGGCCAGCTGGCCGCTGTCAAAGCCACGCTTGAACCAGGTCATGCGGTCGCGCGACGAGCCATGGGTAAAGGCATCGGGCATCGGCGCCCGGCCGGCCTTGGTCATCAGCGTGTCGTCGCCCACGGCGGCGGCGGCATTGATCGCCTCTTCGATGTCGCCGGGCTGGATGGTGCCGAATTGCTCATTGGCCTGCCGCGCCCAGATGCCGGCAAAGCAATCGGCCTGCAATTCGGTCGCGACCGAGATGTGGTTGGCCGTCACCTCATCGGTCTGCTGGCGCGCCTTCATGGTCTGGCCAAGGATGCCCAGAAGGTTCTGGACATGGTGGCCCACCTCATGCGCGATGACATAGGCATAGGCGAAATCGCCGCCCGCCCCCATCTTTTGCGACATGATCTTGAAGAAATCGGTATCCAGATAGACCTTGCGGTCATTGGGGCAATAGAACGGCCCCATCGCCGATTGCGCGCTGCCGCAGGCCGAGTTGACCACGCCCGAGAACATCACCAGCTGCGGGTCGGTGTATTTCACCCCGGCCTGTTCGGGCAGCACCCTGCTCCAGACCTCCTCGGTATCGGCCAGCACGACCGAGACGAATTGCCCCGATTCCTTTTCCTCCTGCGTCAGCTCGCGGCTTTGCCCGCTTTGGCTGCCGCCATCGATTCCCTGCACGATCGGCGTGATGTCGATGCCAAAGAAATATCCCACGGCCAGAATCGCCAGCATGCCGACGATGCCGACCCCGCCGGCACCGGCCCGGCCCATCCCCCGCCGGTCCTCGACGTTGCGGCTGCCCCGCCTGCCTCGCCATTCCATGGTTTTCCCCCGCGTTGAAGCACCTCAGGGCCGCAGAGTGGCCCGAAATCCCCCCTGCTGCAACTGCCACGCAGGCTTGACAGTCGCGGCCATGCTGGCCAGCAAGGCCGCGCAAGGATGCAGGCAGGCGCAAGCAGGAGAAGCTGATGTTCGACTGGGTTGTCTCGACGATCGATAGCTGGGGCTATCTGGGGGTTTTCCTGCTGATGGTGGCCGAGCACCTGTTCCCGCCGATTCCCTCGGAGGTGATCATGCCGCTGGCCGGATTTCTGGCCGCGCAGGGCAAGCTGTCGCTGGGGCTGACCATCCTGATCGGCACGCTGGGTTCGACCGTCGGCACCATGACATGGTATTTCATCGGCATGTGGATCGGCGAGGCGCGCATCAAGCGCTTTGCGGGCCGCTATGGCCGGCTGATGGCGCTGTCGCCCGCCGATATCGACAATGCGCGCGGCTGGTTCGAGCGTCATGGCGCGGCGGCGGTGTTCTTTGGCCGCATGATCCCGGCGATCCGGACGCTGATCTCGGTCCCGGCGGGGCTGGCGCGGATGCCCTTTGGCAAGTTTCTGGTCTTTACCGCGGCAGGCAGCGCGGTCTGGACCGCCGCCCTGACTTTTGCCGGCCTGCTGCTGCATGAAAACTATACCCGCGTCGAAGGCTATGTCGATCCGCTGTCCAAGCTGGTCGTCATCGCCGTGGTTGCGGCCTATCTTTATCGTGTCGTGACCTGGAAGCGGCACTGAGATCACACCATTGGGATTTGCCGGCTTGCGGCAGAGGCCCTAACCCGAACGGATGAAGCAGATGACCCAAAGAGAACTGGCCATGCTGGCAGGCGCGGGTTCGGCCGCGCTGCTGGCCGCCGCGCTGACCTTTCAGGCGCTGGGATATGCGCCCTGCGAGCTGTGCCTGTTGCAGCGCTGGCCGCATGTGGTCGCGGCGCTGTCGGGGCTTGCCATCGCGGTGGTCGGCTGGCGGCGCTCGCTGGTCGCGCTGGGTCTGCTGGCAGCGCTGGCGGCCTTTGGCCTTGCCTCCTATCACGCCGGGGTCGAGCTGAAACTTTGGGCCGGGCCGCAGCATTGCTCGGGCGGGGTCAGCGGGTTGGCCAACATGTCCACGCAGGATCTGGTGACCGCGCTGCAGGCCGCGCCGGTGGTGCGCTGCGACCAGATCGCATGGAGCCTGTTCGGCATCTCGATGGCGGGCTGGAACGCGATCTGCTCGGCCATGCTGGCGGGCATCTGGGCGGCCTGCCTGCGTCGGCGCAACCGGGTCGGCGGGCTGGCCTGAAACCGGCCTTTCGCCGGCTTTTCCTTGGCGGCGGGACGGGCAAAGATTGCACCTTGGGCTGGTATGGGATAGACCGTTTCTCAACAAGATGTTGAGGCGAACCCTGTGGCTGATACCCCCGAAAATGGCGATGACGATACCCCGGAAAACGGCGCGCCCGAACGCGCCGTGATGGCCCATGACGGCCCGGTGATCGACATCTCGGACGAGATGCGCTCGTCCTATCTGGATTATGCCATGTCGGTCATCGTCAGCCGGGCGATCCCCGACCTGCGCGACGGCCTGAAGCCCGTGCACCGGCGCATCCTGTTCGCCATGCACGAGACCGGCAACACCCATGACAAGCCCTATCGCAAATCGGCGCGCCCGGTCGGCGACGTGATGGGGAAATACCACCCGCATGGCGATTCCGCGATCTATGACGCCTTGGTGCGGATGGCGCAGGACTTTTCGATGTCGCTGCCGCTTCTGGATGGTCAGGGCAACTTCGGGTCCATGGACGGCGACAGCGCCGCCGCCATGCGTTACACCGAAGTGCGGATGGACAAGCCCTCGGCCTATCTGTTGATGGACATCGACAAGGACACGGTCGAGTTTCAGGACAACTACGACGGCAAGGACCGCGAGCCGACCGTCCTGCCGGCGCGTTTCCCCAACATGCTGGTCAATGGCGCGGGTGGCATCGCCGTCGGCATGGCCACCAACATCCCGCCGCACAATCTGGGCGAGGTGGTTGATGCCACGCTGGCGCTGATCGAGAACCCGGACCTGCCGACCGAGCGTCTGCTGGAAATCGTACCCGGCCCGGACTTTCCGACCGGCGGCGTGATCCTTGGCCGCTCGGGCGCGCGCAAGGCCTATCTTGAGGGGCGTGGCAGCGTCATCATCCGGGCCAAGACCCGCATTGAGGAAGGCCGCAATGGGCGGCAGCTGATCATCCTCGACGAGATCCCCTATCAGGTGAACAAGGCCACGCTGATCGAGAAGATCGCCGAACTGGCCAAGGAAAAGCGCATCGAGGGCATCGCCCATGTGCAGGACGAATCCGACCGGATCGGTGTGCGCGTGGTGGTCGAGCTGAAGCGCGACGCCACCGCCGAGGTGGTGCTGAACCAGCTGTTCCGCTTTACCGCCATGCAGACCAGTTTCGGCTGCAACATGCTGGCGCTGAACGGCGGCCGGCCCGAGCAGCTGACTCTGCGCGATTTTCTGACGCATTTCATCACCTTCCGCGAGGAGGTCGTCGCCCGCCGCACCGCCTATGAGCTGCGCAAGGCCCGCGAGCGCGCACATGTGCTGTGCGGTCTGGCCGTGGCGGTGTCGAACGTCGATGAGGTGGTGGCGACCATCCGCAGCAGTGCCGATGCCGCCGAGGCGCGCCAGCGCCTGATGGAACGCCGCTGGCCGGCGCATGAGATCGTCGAATATCTGAAGCTGATCGACGATCCGCTGCATCCGGTGAACGAGGATGGCACCTATAACCTGTCGGAAACGCAGGCCCGCGCCATTCTGGAACTGCGCCTGCAGCGCCTGACGCAGCTGGGCGTGCAGGAGGTCACCGACGAGCTGAAAACTCTGGCGGATTCGATCCGCGAATTCCTGGCCATCCTCGCCTCGCGCGAGCGGATCATGGGCATCATCTCGGCGGAACTGACCGAAGTGAGGAACCTGTTCGCCGTGCCGCGCCGCACCGAGATCTCGGACTGGGCCGGCGACATGGACGACGAGGACCTGATCGAGCGCGAGGACATGGTCGTGACCATCACCTCGGGCGGCTATATCAAGCGCACGGCGCTGGCCGAATTCCGCAGCCAGCGGCGCGGCGGCAAAGGCCTGGCCAGCATGGCGACCAAGGAAGACGACGTCGTCACCACGCTGTTCGTCGCCAATACCCATACCGAACTGCTGTTCTTTACCACCGACGGCATGGTCTATCGGCTCAAGACCTGGCGGCTGCCTTTGGGCGGGCGCACCTCGAAGGGCAAGGCCATCGTCAATATCCTGCCGATCCAGGCCGGGGTTTCCATCGCGGCGCTGCTGCCGATGGACGCGCCCGAGGCGGATTGGGACGATTATCAGGTGGTCTTTGCCACCTCGGATGGCGATGTGCGCCGCAACGCGCTGTCGGATTTCACCAATATCATGCGCAACGGCAAGATCGCCATGAAGCTGCCCGAAGGGGTCGAGCTGATCGGCGTACGGCTGGCGACCGAGAATGACGATGTGATGCTGGTCACCGCCTCGGGCCGCGCGATCCGCTTCCAGACCACGGATGTGCGGGTGTTCCGCAGCCGCGATTCCACCGGCGTGCGCGGCATCCGGCTGGTCAATGACGGCGACCGTGTGGTCAGCATGTCCGTCATCCGCCACTTTGAGACCGATCAGGCCGAGCGTGCCGCCTATCTGAAGATGCGCCGCGCGGTCGAGGGCGCGCTGGACGATGGCGCCGAGGCCGATGAGGACGAAGAGGCCGTGACCGAGGGCGCGATCAGCCAGGAACGCTATGCCGAGATGTCGGCGGCCGAGGATCTGATCCTGACCATCACCGCCAAGGGTGCGGGCAAGATCAGCTCAAGCTTCGACTATCCGCTGCGCGGGCGCGGCGGTCAGGGCGTCACCGCCATGGACAAGGCGATGCGCGGCGGCGCGCTGGTCGCCAGCTTCCCGGTGGAACGCGACGACCAGATCATGCTGGCCACCTCGACCGGGCAATCGATCCGCGTGCCTGTCGAAGGCATCAGCTTCCGGTCGCGGACTGCCGGCGGCGTGCGCGTTTTCAATACGGGCGCCGATGAAACCGTGGTTTCTGTTGCCCGCATCGCCGAGAGCGGTGAGGATGAAGCCGAGGAATGATCCCGGCCCCGCCGGGGTGGGAACCGCCCTGCCCCGGCCCGCAAAGGACATGAGGATGGCCATTGAAGGCGCGTGACTCGCAGCTGAGCGAGCGGTTGCAGACCGGCTTTCTGGGGGTCATTGCCTTTGGCCTGATTCTGGCATTGCTGGTGCAGGCGCGCTTCATCCTGATCTGCCTTGCCTTTGCCATCATCATCTTTTCCCTGACATCGGATGCGATCTCTGCCTTTGCCCGGCTGAAAGTGCCCAATTGGCTGGCAACGACGCTGGCGCTGATCGCGATCACCGTCGGCGTGCTTTGGGCCGCAACCGCCGTGGTCAGCCAGATCAACGAGGTGGTCTCGACCTCGATCGCCTATTCGGACCGCGCGCAGGCGGTGCTGTCCAGCCTTAGCCAGCGCTGGGGGCCGAAGGCGCAGGAAAGCATCACCACCTTCCTTGGCAATATCGACGTGGCGGGCTGGATCCGTTCGGCGGCCGCGCAGGCCTCGAACCTGATCTCAGGCTCGGTGCTGATCCTGACCTTCGTGGGCTTCATGTTCAGCGAGCGGATCTGGTTCCCGATCAAGATCGAGCGGCTGACGGGCGATGCCACCCGCGCCGGCGAGGTCATGGGCATCATCCATACCATCATGCGCCGGGTGAACCGCTATCTGGTGGTCAAGGCCGCGATCAGCGCGGTGACGGCGGCGCTGATCTGGGCGCTGTTCCGCGCCGCCGGGCTGGAACTGGCGGGGGCCATCGCCACGCTGACCTTCATCCTGAATTTTATCCCGACCATCGGCTCGATCATCGCCATGGTGATCACGGCGGCGGTTATTCTGGCGCAGACCGGCGATCCCACCACCACGGTTGTCGTGGGCGGGCTGGCGACCATGGTGCATTTCGTCATCGGCAATATCTTTGACCCGATGCTGCTGGGTCAGACGTTGCGGCTGTCCTCGTTCGGGATCGTGCTGGCGCTGGCCTTCTGGGGCGCGGTCTGGGGCATTGCCGGCACTTTTCTGGCGGTGCCGATCATGGTGGCGGTGATGATCGTCTGCGCGCAGATCCCGTGGTTGCGGCCGGTGGCGGTGCTGTTGTCGCAAGAGGGCGTGCCCGAGCAGGAGCCGCCGCGCCGGCTGCGGGCCTGACCGGCCCGCCGAGGCGCGCCTTGCCCGGCCTAGGCCCGCCCGTCCTGCCCCGCCGCCGGGCCGAAATCGCGCGAGACATGCGACGGCGGGTCGGTCTGGCTGGGCACAGTAGCCGGCAGATCTGCGTCCCCGCCATCCTCGCCGGCTGCGGGTGCCGGTGCCTCGGCGGTCTTGTAAAGATAGACGTCCTGCGACGCCCGCGTGCTGCCCGGCAGGGAAATCCCGGCCTCGGCGAAACGCTTGAGGATCTGGTGGTTGATCTCGGACACCACGGCGGTGCCGCCATTGATGTCGGCCACCACCGCGCGCAGCTCGAAGGTCAGCCCGGTCGAGGTGATCGTGCGCAGGAAGGCCACCGGCGCGGGGTTGACCATGATGGTCGGCTGATCCTCGGCGATCTCGATCATAAGTCGCGCCACCTCGCGGCTGTCGGCGGTGACACTGACGGTCAGCGGGATGATGATGCGCCCCTGCAGGCTGCCCCGCGTCCAGTTGGTCACCGGCTGCGTGATCAGGTTCGAGTTCGGGATGATGATGTCGTTGCGGTCGAAGGTGCGGATCTGGGTCGCACGCACCGCCATCTTCTTGACGATGCCCTGCTGGCCGCTGACCTCGATCCAGTCGCCGACGGCGATCGGACGCTCGACCAGCAGGATGATGCCCGAAACAAAGTTCGACACCACCTGCTGCATGCCGAAACCGATACCGACCGACAGGGCACCGGCGACGACCGCCAGCGAGGACAGGTTGATCCCCGCCGAGGTGATCGCCAGCAGCGCCGACAGCGCGATGCCGACATAGCCGATGATCGAGCTGACGGCGTTCTGGCCACCCGGATCCAGCTTGGTCTTGGGCAGGATCGAGCTGCGCATCGCGCCCTGCACAAAGCCGGTCAGCGAATAGCCGATGATGAACACCACAAGGCAGGTCAGGATGGCAAAGGGCGACAGCGTCACCCCGCCAAAGCTGAAGCCCAGCTGCGCGCGGGTCCAGGCCTCGGCCAGATCGCTGGTCCGAGCCCCCCAGATCAGCGCAAACAGTGGCGCCGACAACAGCACCAGTGCAAAGCCGATCAGCACCGGCATCAGCGCGTCGCGCGCCGCCTTCTGGTCGCCGCCCTTGGCAAGCGCGTAAAGATCGCCGATGAAATCCTGCAGCACCAGCAGCAGACCGACCAGCGCCAGCGTCAGGATCGTCGACCACAAAAGCGCATTCGCTCCGGTCACATAGCCCGCCGCCGCCAGCAGCGGCGAGACCACGGCGACGACCCGGCCCAGCGCGGCCAGAAAGGCCACCAGCCGGATGCGATAATCGGGGGCCTCGCTGTCAGTGGGCCGCAGCCGGCGCAGGACATTGCTGAGCTGGAACAGGAAAAACGCCGCCACCAGAATCATCAGGAAATGCCAGACCCCGGCCGAGGCCTCGCTGAGGCGCTGCGGCACGGTCAGCGAATCGTTCTGGCTGTGGAACCCCGACAGCGGCAGCACCGTGCGCGAAAACAGCTGATGCAGCGCCACCGACAGCGCCAGCATGGTGGCGCGGAACGCGGCCTGCCGGCGGTTCTCTTCGGGCAAAGGCAAGGGAGGGGTGACGGCGGTGCCCGGCTCGGGGAAGAGCCGCCGCGCCAGCCAGAAGCCGCCAAAGAATGCCATCCCCGCCTGCGGGATCGAGCGCAACAGCGGCACGCCCCAATCGCCGAAAAGCTCGGTCGCGATCAGGGCGGCGGTCGCCAGCACGATGCCGATGAAGGGAATGGCGATCTGGCCCAGCGACACCGCAAAGATCAGTGCGGCGCGCGAGCGTTCGCTGGCCCGCGCCGACAGCCGCCCGGGCAGCGAATCCACCCAGCGCCGGCCCCGCGACAGCAACAGCAGAGCCGCAGCCAGAAAGCCCAGTGTCACCAGAATCCGGCTGGTCAGGTCGGGGCTGTTGCCGAAATCGGCCCAGCCGGTCTGAACCTCGTCATAGACATGCATGCCGACGCCGCCGGCCTCGGCCAGCGCCGGGCCCCAGTTGGCGGGGTTCAGCGGTGTCGGCGTGCGACGGATCAGCGCGAAGGTCTGGCGCTGGCGCACCGTCTGGTCGATCTGCTGCACGATGCCGTCGGCGCGACCGAACCCCTCGACCGCCTGCAGGCCGGGGGCCTGCAATTGCGACAGCTGGTCGTTCAGATCCTTGCGCCGGGCGGCGATATCGTCCGATTCGGTCTGGCCCTCGGCCGGTGGCGGCCCAAGGGCGTTGATCTGATCCTTAAGGGTGGCGATGCGGGTTGAATTGGTGCCCTCGGCCGCCTTGAACCGGTCGCGCCAGCCCACGACCTGATCGCGGATGGATTGCAGGCGGGCATCATTGGCCTGCCCGCTTTCAAGAATCTGCTCGGCCTGCCCGGCCAGCTTGTTCCAGGCGTCGTAATCCGGCGCCTGCGGCTGGTCCTGCGCCCAGGCGGACACGGCAAGAAACAGCGACAGCGCGGTTACGAAAGCCGCGATCAGCTTGGTCAGCCGGGGCATGGCAGGTCTCAATCCTCGAAGACTTCGGGCAGTTCGGCGGGTTTGCGCACCATCCATTGCGGCACGGGCAAGCTTTTGGCGCGCAGGAAGTCCGGGTTGAAGAGCTTGGTCTGGTAGCGCGTGCCGTAGTCGCAGAGCACGGTGGTGATGACATGGCCCGGGCCCATATCGCGCGCCATGCGGATCGCGCCGGCGATGTTGACCCCGGACGAGCCACCCAAGCAAAGCCCCTCGTACTCCAGCAGGTCAAAGATCACCGGCAGCGCCTCGGCATCAGAGATGCGATAGGCGAAATCGGGGGTGAAGCCTTCGAGGTTCGCGGTGATGCGGCCCTGGCCGATGCCCTCGGTGATCGAGGAACCGGGGCTGTCGAACACGCCCTCGGTGTAGAAGCTGTAAAGCGCCGCGCCCTCGGGGTCGGCAAGGCCGATCTTGACGCCCTTGGGTTGCAGGGCATCGGCGACGCCGGCCAGCGTGCCGCCCGAGCCCACGGCGCAGATGAAGCCATCGACCCGGCCGCCGGTCTGTTCCCAGATCTCGGGGCCGGTGGTTTCGACATGTGCCTGACGGTTGGCGGTATTGTCGAACTGGTTGGCCCAGATCGCGCCGTTCGGTTCGGTCCGCGCCAGTTCCTCGGCCAGACGGCCGGAATAGCGCACATAGTTGTTCGGGTTCTTGTAGGGCTGCGCCGGAACCTCGACCAGTTCGGCACCGGCCAGACGCAGCATGTCCTTTTTCTCCTGGCTCTGCGTCTCGGGGATGACGATGACCGAGCGGAAGCCCATCGAGGCGCCGACCAGCGCCAGACCGATGCCGGTGTTGCCGGCGGTGCCCTCGACGATGGTGCCGCCCGGCTTCAATTCGCCCCGCGCCACCGCGTCGCGGATGATATAAAGCGCGGCGCGGTCCTTGACCGACTGGCCGGGGTTCATGAATTCGGCCTTGCCCAGAATCTCGCAGCCCGTTTCTTCGGACGCCCGGCGCAGGCGGATCAGGGGGGTATTGCCGATGGCAGAGGCGAGGTCGGGGCAGATGCGCATGGCTTGGCCTTTCGCGAATGGATCGCCCCGGTTTACACGGGTGCGTCGGATGGCGGCAACCCCGGCCGGGCCGTCGCCGCCGAAGTAAACCCGGGATTTAGCCCGGAAGTTTCCTGCGCAGATCCTCATGCGCCAGTTCCAGCCACAGCGCCAGCGACAGAAGCGGCCCGTTGCGGATCTGGCCCGACATGGCCATGCGCGTCAGCTCGGCGCGCGGCAGGATATGGCTGCGGATGTCCTCGTCCTCGGCATCAAGCCCGCCGAAACCCGCCGCCGTCTCGGGCAGATCGGCAATGCCAACGTAAAGATACAGGAACTCGGCCAGCATGCCGGGGCTGGGATAGTTGTGCGGCCCGGGCAGCAGCTGGCGCAGCGGCAGCCCGGCCTCCTCCAGCGCCTCGCGCAGGGCGGCGGTCTCGGGCGTCTCGCCCGGATCGACGCGGCCGGCAACGGTTTCATAGAACCACGGTTGCAGATCGCCCCGTGCCGCCGGGGCCGCGCGGAACTGGTCGATCAGCAGCACGGTGTCGCGCACCGGATCCCAGGGCAGCACCACCGTGGCATCGCCCGAGACAAAGACCGCCCGCAGCACCTCGGGCGTCCAGTCGCCACGATGGCGGCGGTGGCGCAGGGTCAGTTCCTCGACCGAAAAGAAATTCGCATAGGGCTCGTGCCGGTCCAGCACCTGCAACCGCTCGTCCCCCTCGGGGCCCAGCTGCGGCAGATGCGCGCTGTCCTGCGCCGCCCGAAGGCGCGAGGCGACCCAAATGGCGATGCCGTTCAGGCGCTGGCGGATGGCCTCGGCCGGGCGGGTTTCGGGCAGGTTCAGCAACCAGTCCGCCATGGCGCCGGCCAGTTCGGGCTGCCACGCCAGATCGGGATCGGAATCGCCGGTCTGCACGCCCAGCACCTGCTGGCCCTCGACCTCTTGCGGGTGCAGGTCGAAGATCGCCGCATAGCGCCGCAATTGCGGCGTCCAATCGGTGCGCCATGCCGGGATCTGACCCAGACCGGGCCGCAGCGCGGCAAAGCCTCCGGCCAGAATCCCGGCCCGGCCACCGCCCGAGAGCCGGCACGCAATCGGCGGCGCCGCCACCGCCTGAGGCGCCAGCCGCAGCCGCAGCGCCGGATGAGCAAGCGCGCCGATCAGCAGCATGGCGCAGGTTTTCGGGGAAAATCGGACATTGGGACACCGCCTTGAAAGTTTCGCCGTTTTTTTCGCGCGAAGCCCCTTGCGCTTCAACCCCGTCCCGTCTAAATCCCCGCCACCACCCAAGAAGCGCGGAGAGGTGCCGGAGTGGTCGAACGGGGCGGTCTCGAAAACCGTTGAGCCTGCAAGGGTTCCGTGGGTTCGAATCCCACCCTCTCCGCCACTTGCCCTTGCGAAAGCGTTCTCCCGATCCGGCTGCGGCCGGATTATTCCGTTGTTTTCGAGGGTTATGCGGGAGGGGCTGAGCACTGGCCCCGGTGCCAGTAGGCCCGAAAGCGTTCTCTCCGGGCCGATATTCTCCGGACCTGTTGACTGCGCGGATTTGGTAAAGTTCTGCAAGCCATTGGCAGGGATTGTTTATTTCAGGGCCAGGCTGAGCACTTCGACGAGAGGGGCGTTAGCGGGATGGAACCGGAGTCGAACCGTAATGGCGTCGCGGCACCCGGCTCAGGCGGTCGGTCCAAGGCGGAAGGCGGGCTTGGCCAGCATTCTGACGGCGAGGCCGATGGCGAAGATGGCGTCGTGGCGAACGACGTCGGCGGCGTGCTGGCCGGTGTCGAGCGAGCGGCGGTCGAGATTGCCGGCATCATCGGCGTGCCGGAAATGGGACAGCGGGGTGCGCAGGCCCATCAGCCTTTGCAGGTCGGTCACGTCCAGATCGGAGATCACGTCCCGCTCGCGGCAGCGGCGCAGGGTTTCACGAAAGGAGATCCGGTTGGGGATGTCGTCAATCAGAAGGCCGACGTGCAACCAGGCCGCCAGTAGATGCTCGACCAGCCCCTGGCACAGCAGGATTGTGGCGGCGAAGTTGCCGTGGACGTAGGACGAGCGTGCCTCGATCCAGGCAAAGTGGGCGGCCTGGCCGCCGAAGATCATCGTACCGTTCGGCCCCAGATCGCGGCTGAAGTTGGTCAGCATGCGGAAACGCGCGACTGTCAATCGGCATCCAAACGGCCCCCCCGATCGGCGCCCAAAAGTGACCCCTTTGGCGCGCGGTTGAGCAGGCCCGTGGCGGCGTAGCTTTCCAGCTGGCGCAGCCGACGCGGGCCTGCGTTTCGG
>NZ_WMIF01000015.1 GCF_009711185.1 Paracoccus limosus | reverse complement strand
GCTTCAGCAAACTGAAAAACAGCCGCCGGCTGGCAACCCGCTACGACAAAACCGCAGACAGTTTCCTCGGCTTCGTAGACGTCGCCTGCATCAGGCTCTGGCTCCGCCATTTGTCAACATGACCTAACCTTGCATTCATCACGACCCGGCAATGCCATTGCCTTTCGCGCAAAGCCTTGTAGCAATGGCGGCAAGGGGTTGCGGTCCGGCATGGCCGGCGGGGGACGGGATGGCGCAGCACGCTGGCATGGACGCGTTCCTGGATGCGCTGTTGGGGCGCATGACGCTGCAGCAGAAAATCGGCCAGTTGAACTATCCTCATGCCGTGGGGCTGGACATGACCGGCGTGGGCAAAACCGTGGACGCCCCGGCGATGATCCGGCGCGGGCAGCTGGCCGGGGTCTCGGCCGGGTCGGGACAGGCCGAACGGCGCGAATTGCAGCGGATCGCCATGGAGGAAGCGCCGCATCCGATCCCGCTGCTGATCGGCAAGGATTGCATCCAGCGTTACCGCACCGGCGGGCCGATTCCACTGGCGCTGGCCTGCTCGTGGGATCTGGCGCTGATCCACCGCATCGCGCGGATGACCGCGACCGAGGCGCGGGCCGATGGCGTCAATATCAACTGGGCGCCGATGCTGGACATCTGTTTCGACGCCCGCTGGGGCCGCATCGCCGAGGGGAATGGCGAATTCCCATGGCTGGGCGCGCGCATCGCCGAAACCATCACCCGCGCCTATCAGGGCGAGGATGGCGACATGGCCCGCCCCGACCGGATGATGGCGACGCTGAAACATTTCTGCGGCTATGGGCTGGCGCAGGCCGGTCGCGATTACGCGGCGGTCGAGGCCGGGGCACCGACCCTGTGGCGCATCATCGAGCCGTTCCGGGCGGGCATTGCCGCCGGCGCTGGCGCCGTCATGGTTTCATTCAATACGATCAACAGCATACCCGTGACAGCTCATGTCGTTTTGCTGCAAGAGGTGCTGCGGCGCAAGCTGGGCTTTCGCGGGCTGATCGTCACCGATTTCACCGCCATCGACCCCGAGCTGATCAACCATGGCATCGCCGCCGACAGCCGCGAGGCCGCCTATCTGGCCTTCAAGGCCGGGGTGAACCTTGATCTGGTCAGCGAGGCGTTCCTGCGCCACCTGCCCGGGCTGGTGGCCGAGGGCGCGGCTGACCCCGATGCTTTTTCCCGACCCTATGGCGCATGGCGACTGGGCCCGATCACTGCAGACGACGTGACCCAGCGCTGCCGCGAGGTGTTGGAGGCGAAATACCGTCTTGGCCTGTTCCATGACCCCTATCTGGGGCTGGAGCCAGCGCGGCTGGCCGCCGTCACCCGCAGCCCCGACCACATCGCGCTGGTGCGCGAGGCGGCGGCGCGCTCTTGCGTGCTGCTGAAGAACGAGGGCGTGTTGCCCTTGGCCCCACAGGGCACGGTGGCACTGATCGGCCCCTTGGCCGATGACCGAATCGACATGCAGGGCACCTGGGCCATCGACGTCGATCCCGCCCAGAACGTCACCCTGCTGGAAGGGGTGCAGGCCATCCCCGGCATCCGGGTGCTGCATGCCAAGGGCTGCAATATCACCGACGACCCGGATCTGGCCTGCCGGCTGAACATGCACAACACCGCCCGCCCCTCGGTGGTGATCGGCCCCGACACGCCGGTGCAGATGCTGGATCAGGCGCTGGCAGTGGCGGCGCAGGCCGATGCCCTGATCCTGTGTCTGGGCGAGGCCAAGGAACATTCCGGCGAATCCTCGACCCGGCTGGATGTGCAGATCCCGCTGGACCAGCGGCCGCTGTTCGACGCGATCAGCGATTACGCGCAGGCCGCCGGCAAGCCGCTGGTGCTGATCGCCATGGCTGGCCGCCCGCTGGCCCTGACGCATGAGGCGGCGCGGGTGCCGGCGCTGATCTTTACCGGCCATCCGGGGGCCGAGGGCGGCCATGCGCTGGCCGAGATCGTCTTTGGCCGGCGCGACCCCGTGGCCCGGCTGGCCTTTGCCCTGCCGCGCCATGTCGGGCAATTGCCGCTGTGCACCGAAAGCCTGCCGACCGGGCGGCCGATCCAAGGTCTGGGCGTCAGTCTGGATTGCGACGGGGCGCGCGATGCCGCGGGCGGGCATGTATTTCGCAAGTTCACCACCGCCTGCATCCTTGAGGCGCCGCATACGCCGCTTTACCCGGCGGGCTTTGGTCTGGGCTACACCAGCTTTGCCTATGGCGCGCCCCAGGCCTCGGCCAGCCGCCAGCAGGGCGAGGCGCAGCTGGATCTGACCATCACCGTGACCAATACCGGCCCCCGCGCGGGCGAGGAGCTGGTGCAGCTTTACCTGAACGACCCGGTCGCCAGCATCTCGCGCCCGACGCGCGAGCTGCGCGGCTTTCAGCGGGTGACGCTGGCCCCGGGCGAAAGCCGCGAGGTCCGCTTTCAGGTCGGGACCGAGGCGCTGGCATTCTGGCAGGGCGAAACGCTGGCCGGGGCGGTGCTGGACTGGGAACCAGGGCGCTTTGTCTTTTTCCTGGGACCGGACAGCGCCAATCTGCAGGCGGTCGAGGTGATCTGGGACAAGGCGGCCGAGGCATGAGCCCGCATCTGCAAGGCCTCACCCCGCCCGACAGCGCGCCGCCCAACCCGAACCTGCCCGAAGCCGCGCTGCTGGATGCGGTGCAGCGCCAGACCCTGCGCTATTTCTGGGATTTCGGCCATCCGGTCAGCGGCATGGCGCGGGAACGTTCGGGCGGTGCGGCCAGCTATGACACCGCGCGCACCGTGACCACCGGCGGCACCGGCTTTGGCATCATGGCGATGATCGCCGGAACCGAACGCGGCTGGATCGCCCGGCCGGACCTGATCGCGCGGCTGACGCGGATCTGCGATTTTCTGGGCTCGGCACCGCGCTATCGCGGCGCCTTCGCGCATTGGATGGATGGTGCCACTGCCGAAACCATTGCATTCTCGGCCAATGACACCGGCGGCGACATCGTCGAGACCGCCTTTCTGATGATGGGCCTGCTGACCGCCCGGCAATATGTCGTGGCAGAGACGCCCGCACTTGCGGCCAGCATCGACCGGCTGTGGCAGGGCGTCGACTGGGCCGGCTATTGCCCGCGCCCCGACCAGCTGATGTGGCATTGGCGCCCCGGCCCCGAGCCGTGGAAACAGGCCCTGCAATTGCGCGGCTGGCACGAGGCGCTGATCGCCTTCGTGCTGGGCGCGGGCGCACCGCGCCATCCGCTGCCTCCCGACGCCTATCGCATCGGCTGGAAGAACAGCCCGACCTTTCCGAACGGGCGCAGCTATTACGGCATCACCCTGCCCCTTGGGCCGGATCTGGGCGGGCCGCTGTTCTTCAGCCATTATTCCTTTCTGGGGCTGGATCCGCGCGGGCTGACCGATGCCAGCGCCGATTACTGGATGCAGAACCGGGCGCAGACGCTGATCAACCACGCGCATTGTCAGGCCAATCCGCACGGGTTTCGCGGCTATGGTCCGGCCTGGGGGCTGAGCGCCTGCGATTGCGAGGCGGGCTATGACGCCTTTTCGCCCGCCAATGACCGCGGCACCATCGCCATCACCGCCGCGCTGTCGGCCATGCCCTATGCGCCCGATCTGGCGCTGGCGGCCCTGCGCCATTACGCGGCCGACACCCGGCTGTGGGGGCCGCTGGGGTTCTATGACGCCTTCAACCCCGACACGGGTTGGGTGGCGCAAAGCCACCTTGCCATCGACCAAGGCCCGATCGTCGTGATGATCGAGAATTACCGCAGCGGGCTATTATGGCGGCTGTTCATGTCGGCGCCCGAGGTGCGGGCGGGCCTGGATCGGCTGGGCTTTCATCGCCCGCAGGATCCGCCGCCGCCGCTTGCATGACCAGTTCCAGCCGGCAGCCGAAATTGCCCCCTTCGGGCAGGGTCGATCCGATCAGCACCACCCCCATGCCCGCCAGGGGCCCGTCCAGAAGCTGCAGCACCCGGCGCCGCGATTCCGGGTCCAGCCGGTCGGGCACATCGTCGATCACCGCCCAGCGGGGCCGATGCAGCAGCAGACGGGCAAAGCACAACAGCTGCTTTTCGTTCTCGGCCAATTGCCGGTCCCAGCGTTCCTGACGGTCCAGCGCCGGCACCAGCCGGTCCAGACCCACCGCCTGCATCGCGGCGCGGATCTCGGCATCCTTGAAGGCCGAGGCCGGGCTGGGATAGCTGACGCTGGCGCGCAGGCTGCCCGGCGGCACATAGGCGCGTTGCGGCAGAAACATCACCCGCCCGCCGTTCGGCCGCTCGATCCGGCCCGAGCCCCAGGGCCAGAGCCCCGAAATGGCGCGAAAGAACAGCGTCTTGCCGGCGCCGTGCCGGGCCAGGACCAAGACCCGCTCGCCCGGCGCCAGCTGCACCTGCGCCGGCATCAGCCGCACGGTCCCCGCGCTGGAGGCAATGGCCACGTCGCTCAGCCGGATGGTGTCGTCGCGGGATTCGGACAGTTCCAGATGCGCCGCATGCCGCACCCGGCGGTCCATGTCGCGCAGCGCCTCACGGAATGCCGCGACCCGCAGCAGCGTCGCCTGCCAATCGGCGATGGACGAGAAATTGTCTACGAACCAGCGCAGCGAGGATTGCACCTGATTGAAGGCACCGACGATCATCATCAGCTCGCCAAAGCTCATCCGGCCAGCGAAATAGCTGGGTGCGGCGACAAGGATCGGCGCGACCAGCGTGAACCAGCCATAGCCCGCCGTGACCCAGGTCAGCCGGGTATTGGCGCCGACCAGCTGCCGCATCACCGTCAGCACCGAGGAAAAGCTGCGCCGCAGCCGAGTGCGCTCGGCCGCCTCGCCGCCGAAAAGCGCGATCCCTTCAAGATCCTCGTTGACGCGCACAAGGGCAAAGCGAAGCTGCGCCTCGCGGGCATAGCGTTCGCTGTCCAGCCGGATCAGCGGCCGCCCGACCAGCCAGCTGGCCAACGAGGCGATGGCGGCATAAAGCAGCGCGCACCAGACCATGAAGCCCGGCGGCGCGATCACCATATCGCCAATGCGCACGAACATGCCGCTGGACAGTTCCCAAAGCACGCCGATGAACGAGGCCAGCAGCAGCGAGGCCTGCAACAGCCCCATGCCAAGGTTGGTGGTCAGCTCGGTCAGCTGCTGGGCGTCGGCGGCGATGCGCTGGTCGGGGTTTTCGCCGATGCTGCCGGCATTCGACAGCCGGAACGCCCGCTGCGGCAGCATCCATTCGCTCAGCAGGTCATGGACCAGCCCCTTGCGCAGCAACAGCTTGGACATCTCGCGCAGCCATGCCTGCGTCACGTTCAGCGCCAGAAGCACCAGCGCCAGCTGGGCAAAGACCCAGAGCTGCTGGACAAAGGCCGGCAGGTCACGCCGGGTCAGCGCGTCATAGAACGGCTGGTTCCAGGCGTTCAGCCGGATCTGGAACCATGCGGTCGCGCCGATCACCGCCACGATGCACAGCGCCAGCGCGAACAGCCCGTTGCGCTGGCGCGAGGTCCAGAACGCCTCGCCCATGGCGGCAAGCTGGGCGCGCAGCGTCGGTGCATCCATGTCGCGCGGGGCTGCGCCCGCGGCTGCCTCGGCCTCTGTCATCTGCCTGTCCGCGCCTCCATCCTTGTCTTTTTGTGCGGGCTTTGCCGCCCGTCATGCAAGGTTGAACTGCAGACCAATCTACACGCTTTTTCGGCCTTTCACCCCGTTTTCCTGCATCCGCGCGGCCCTGGCGCACAAATCCCGCCCGCGACCGGACGCCGGCAGGCCGATCCTGCCAGCGCCCTGTGGCAGGATTGCCGACCGCCGGCAGAAAAATGCGTGGCTTTGCCGCGCGCTGTCAGTGGCGCGGCATCCCCGCCGGCCGGGCGGTGCGCTTTTGCGCCGCGATGCGGAAGGGCGCGTTCGGCGCGCCGTAACCCTGATAATTGCCCTGACGCTGCACGATCTCGAAAAAGAACCCGTCCGCGCGCGGCATCGAATAAAGCTGAAAGAACTGCCCGCCGGCATCCTCGTCATACATGATATTGGCGCGGCGCAGCCGTTCGACCAATGCGCCGTCCAGACCAAAGCGCGCCGCCACATCGTCGTAATAGTTCGCGCCGATGCGCAGCACCGGAAAGCCGCAGCGTTCCAGCGCGCTGGCGGTGGCAAACAGATCGGGCGCCGAAAAGGCGATATGCTGCACCGACGAGCCAAGGCTTTCCTCGATAAAGCGCCCCGCCAGCGTGCGCCGCGCCTCGGCGCCGTTCAGCGTGATGCGCATGCCGCCCGACCGGATCGCCTGACTGCGCACCAGCCCATCGGGGTCGATGACATCGACCATGGGCGAACGCTGCACGCGGAAGATCTCGGTATAGAACAGGGCCGAACTCAGCATCTCGTCATAGGGCATGGTCTGGCCGATATGATCGATGCCGGTGATGCCGGCACCGGGGCATTCGGCCTGATCGATCTGGAAATCCACCTCCCAGATGCGGGCAAGGTCGGTGCGGCTGTCAAGAAAGCGCATGACGCTGCCCGAGACGCCGCGAATGGCCGGGATCGACAACTCGCCCGTGCCGATCTGCTGTTCATGCGGCCGTGCCAGCAGCGCCGTGGCCCGGTCATAGGCGGCCTGCGCATCGGGCACGTTCAGCGCGATTTCCGACACGGTGGTGCCATGCGCGACATAAGCGGTGCGGGCAAAGCCGTGTTCGTCGGTATTGACCAGCAGATTGGCATTGCCCTGCCGCCACAGGGTCACCGGCTTCGAGACATGCCGGCCCGCGACCTGAAACCCGCTGGCGCCCAGCAGGGCGTTCAGCGTCTCGGCCTCTTCGGGGCTGGTAGCGAATTCCATGAACTGGACCTGATCGACCTGATCGGGGGCGGGAAAATCGGGCAGGTCGCTGGGCAGCGCCGGTTCGGCGCGCCGCGCCCGGTCGCGCACGCCGATCAGGCTGCGGTGCCCGTCCAGCGCCACCAGCCGCGGCAGGCCCGAGCGGAACTGGTCGTTGAAGATTTCAAGGCTCAGCCAGCCGTCATAGCCGGTGGCCATCACCGCGCGGGTAAATCCGGTCACATCCAGATCGCCCTCGCCCGGCATGTTGCGGAAGTGGCGCGACCAATACAGCAGATCCATGTCGATCGCCGGCGCATCGGCCATCTGCACGAAAAAGATCTTGTCGGCCGGGACCGAGCGGATGCTGTCGGGATCGATCTTGCGCGCCAGCGTGTGGAAACTGTCGAGGATCAGGCCGATGTTCGGGTGATCGGCGCGGCGCACCACCTCCCATGCGTCGCGGTGGTCGTTGACGAACCGGCCCCAGCACAGCGCCTCATAGCCGACGCGGACGCCGTGTTTGGCCGCCAGATCACCCAATTCGTTGAAATCGGCCGCCATGCGGTCGATGCCGCCCATCGCAGCCGGGTGGCACGAGGAACAGAACAGCACCAGATCGGTGCCCAGCTGGTTCATCAGATCGAACTTGCGCTCGGCCCGGGCAAATGCGCGGGCGCGATAGGGTTCGGGCAGGCCCTCGAAATCGCGGAAGGGCTGGAACAGGGTGATCTCCAGCCCCTGATCGCGGACCATGCGGCCGACCTCGGCCGGGCTGAAATCCGAAGCGATGAAATCCTGTTCGAAAATCTCGATCCCGTCAAAGCCCGCCGCGGCAATGGCCGCCAGCTTTTCGGGCAAGGTGCCGGAGAGCGATACCGTGGCAATCGAAGTCTTCATGACCTGTCCTTTTCTGTCACCGGCTGGCGCAGCCATGATCGGCGATTCCGGCGCGCGGAGCCAGCGATCATCGGCGCAGGATCCACCACCACGCGATTAACTGCAAATACCCATTCGTTCGACAGCATAACAAGGTGTTAATCGTCCCGCCGCTCACGCTCCAGCAGCGCGCGCTTGCGCTCGATGCCCCAGCGATAGCCCGACAGGCCGCCATCGCTGCGCACCACCCGGTGACAGGGGATCGCCACCGCCAGCGTATTGGCGGCGCAGGCCCCGGCCACGGCCCGATGCGCACCCGGCGCGCCGATGCGGGCCGCAAGCTCAGCATAGCTGACGGTCTGGCCCGGCGCGATGCGGCGCAGCGCCTGCCAGACCTTTTGCTGGAATGCGGTGCCGCGAATGTCCAACGCCAGCTCGGGGCCCTGCGTCTGTCCCGGCGCCTCGACCATGGCCACGACGCGGGCCACCAGCGCCTCGAACCCGGCATCGCCCCCGATCAGCTCGGCCTGCGAAAAGCGGTCCTGCAATTCGCGCAGCAGCGCCTCGGGCGAATCGCCCAGCGAGATGGCGCAGATGCCGCTGGCGCTGCTTGCGACCAGAATCGCCCCCAGCGCGCATTGCCCCAACGCAAAGCGGATCGTCTCGCCCGCGCCGCCCTTGCGCCATGCGCCGGGCGTCATGCCCAGCATCGCCCCGGCCTCGGCATAGAACCGCCCCGACGAGCCAAAGCCGGTGGCATGGATCGCCTCGGTCACGCTGGCGGCGGGGGCCAGCGACCGGCGCAGCCGCTCGGCCCGGCGGGCGCGGGCATAGGCCTGCGGCGTCATGCCGGTGCGGGCCTTGAACTGGCGGTGGAAATGCCAGACGCTGAGCCCGATCCGACCCGCCAGCGCGGCGGTCGACAGCGGTTCTTCGGCGGCGTCGATCATCTGGCAGGCCGCGTCGATCAGCGCCGCCCCCGCCTCGGCCGGGGATTGCGCCTGCGGATGGCAGCGCCGGCAGGGGCGATAGCCCGCCGCCTCGGCCGCCGCCGCATCGGGGTAAAAGCTGACATTCACCCTGAGCGCCCGGCGCGAGGCGCAGGACGGCCGACAATAGACCCCGGTGCTGCGCACCGCATAGACAAAGCGCCCGTCGGCTGTAGCATCACGGCGCTCGACCGCCAGCCAACGCGAATCCACGCCATCCCGATCCTGTTCCATCATCCGCATGTCATAGCACCTTTTGCTGGGGTTGAGGCACAGTCTAATGCCGGGAAGATCCGCCCGCTTCTCGTCCTTTGCTGCCAAATTCGCGGGCGCGGCCCGGTCGGGGGGTGCATTTGCCGGGCCGCGGGGCGGAACCCTTGCGGCTGGCGATGGTTGGCCCGGTGATGAGGCGGTCCCGGCCCCGGCGACCGCGCTGCAGGAAAGGACAAGACCTTGAAGGACAACGCCCCCGTATTCGACGCCCTCGATCTGGACCGTCACGCCTTTTTCTTTGATTTCGACGGCACTTTGGCCGAATTCACCGACGACCCCGCCGATGTGGCGCTGGATGCGCGGCTGGGGCTGGACCTCATGCGGCTGCTGCGGCGCACCGGCGGCGCGGTGGCGATCCTGACCGGCCGGCACCGGGCCGAGATCCTGTCGCACATCGATCCCGCCATCCCGGTGGCCGGGCTGCATGGCGCCGAATTTCCCGGCGAGGTGCTGGCCCATGACCCGGCCCGCCGCGCGCAGTTTTCGCCGCTGCTGCCGGGGCTTTCGGCGCTGGTCGCGGCCTTTCCGGGCACGCTGCTTGAGGAAAAGGACGCGGGCTTTGCCCTGCATTGGCGCCGCGCGCCGCAGCATGAACAGGCGATGATCGCCGCCGCCGAGCGCGCCTTGACCGAGCTGGGCCCGGACTGGGTGATCCAGCACGGCAAATTCGTGGCCGAGCTGCGCCAGAGCGGCGGCGACAAGGGCAGCGCGCTGCGCCGCTTCATGGCGGAACCGCCCTTTGCCGGGCGGCTGCCGGTGGCCTTTGGCGACGATCTGAACGACATGCCGATGCTGGCCGCCGCGCGCGAGCTGGGCGGGCTGGCCGTCGCCATGGGCGAACGCGACCTGCCCGCCGATCACCGCCTGTCCGGTCCGCGCGCTCTGGCCGAATGGCTGGAAAGGGGGCTGGCATGACCGGGGCGCTGGAGCCCAGCCTTGACCTTGGCCTGATCGGCAATGCCGCCACCGCCGCCCTGATCGACCGTCAGGGCGACATCCGCTGGATGTGCCTGCCGCGCTTTGACGGCGATCCGCTGTTCTGCGGCCTTCTGGATCCCGTCGCCGGCCCCGACGAGGGCATCTGGTCGATCCGCTGCGACGCACTGGCCACCAGCACCCAGCATTACCGCCGCAATACCGCGATCCTTGAAACCCTGCAGACCGACGCACAGGGCAACAGCCTGCGCATCATCGACTTTCTGCCGCGCTTTCGCGACCGGGGCCGGATGTTTCGCGGCCGCACGCTGGTGCGCATTGTCCAGCCGGTGCAGGGCATGCCGCGCATCACCGTGCGGCTGCGGCCCCGCCACGATTACGGGGCGCGCGCGGCCAAGGCGCGGCGCGGCTCGAACCACCTGCGCTATGAGCTGGGCGATGACAGCCTGCGGCTGACCACCACCGCGCCGGTCGAATTCGTCCTGTCGGAAACCCCGTTCCTGCTGGACCAGCCGCAGGTGTTCCTGCTGGGCCCCGACGAGCCGCTGAGCGACGCCTCCGAAGCCATCGCCCTACGCTTTCTGGAGCGGACCGAGGATTACTGGACCGACTGGGTGCGCGCCCTGTCGATCCCGCCCGATTACCAAGAGGCGGTGATCCGCGCCGCGATCACGCTGAAACTCTGCGAATACGAGGAAACCGGCGGCATCGTCGCGGCGCTGACCACCTCGATCCCGGAATATCAGGGCACGGGCCGCAACTGGGATTACCGCTTTTGCTGGCTGCGCGACAGCTTCTTTACCGTCAAGGCACTGAATTCGCTGGGCGTCACCCGCACGATGGAGGATTACCTTAATTACGTGCTGAACCTCGCCACCGCCGCGCCCGATGGTTACATGCAGCCGCTGTTCGGGCTGGGGCATGAACGCCGCGTGACCGAGGAAACCTGCCCGGCGCTGGCGGGCTATGCGGCAAACGGCCCTGTCCGGCGCGGCAATGCCGCCTATACGCAGGTCCAGAATGATGGCTATGGCTCGGTCATCCTTGCGGTCAGCCAGTGCTTTTTCGACACCCGCCTGCCGCGTCTGGGCGGCGAGGATCTGTTCCACCGGCTGGAATCGCTGGGCGAACAGGCGGTGGCGCGCTGGAACACGCCCGATGCCGGGCTGTGGGAATTCCGCACCCGCGAAAGCATCCACACCCATTCGGCGCTGATGTGCTGGGGCGCCTGCGACCGGCTGGCGCGCATCGCCCGCCATCTGGGGCTGGGGCGCCGCGCCCGCTATTGGTGCGCCCATGCCGCCCGCATCCGCGAGGCGATCGAGGCCTATGGCTGGAGTGCCGAGCGCCAAAGCTATGTCATGGCCTTTGGCGGCAGCGATCTGGACGCAAGCCTGCTGCTGATGACCGAGGTGGGCTATACCACCGGCGCCGCGCCGCGCTATCGCGCCACCGTCGCCGCCATCGAGGCCGAGCTGCGTCAGGGCCATCACCTGTTTCGCTACAAGGCGCCCGACGATTTCGGCACACCCGAAACCGCCTTCACCGCCTGCACCTTCTGGCTGATCGAGGCGCTGGCCCGGCTGGGCCGCAAGGACGAGGCGCGCGAGATCTTTGTCGAGGTGCTGGCGCAGCGCACGCCTTTGGGCCTGCTCTCCGAGGGCGTGCATGTCGAGACCCGGCGGCTGTGGGGCAATTTCCCGCAGACCTATTCCATGGTCGGGCTGATCAATGCCGCCGCCAAACTGTCGCGCACATGGGAGGAGGTGGTATGAGCCGGCTGGTCGTCGTCTCGAACCGGCTGCCGGCGCTTGGCAAGGGGGTGGCTGCGGGCGGGTTGGCCGTGGCGCTTGAGGCGGCGCTGCACGATCACGGCGGGCTGTGGCTGGGCTGGTCGGGCAAGACCTGCGCCGCACCTTCCGAGCAGTTGCACATGCAGGAACTGGACAATGTGACCTATGCGGCGCTGGATCTCAGCCCCGAGGAGGTCGCGGGCTATTACGAGGGCATGTCGAATTCGGTGCTGTGGCCGCTGTGCCATTACCGGGTCGATCTGATGGAATACAGCCGCCCGGCGCTGGAACGTTACCTTGCGGTGAACGACCGCTTTGCCCGGGCCCTGGCCGCGATCCTGCGCCCCGATGATCTGATCTGGGTGCATGACTATCACCTGATCCCGCTGGCGGCGGCGCTGCGGCGTCTGGGGGTGGAAAACCGCATCGGCTATTATCACCACATCCCATGGCCCGCGCCGGACCTGTTCCGCGCCCTGCCCAAATCCGACGGCTTTCTGGCCGGGATCCTGGCCTATGACGTGGTCGGGGTGCAGACCTCGGCCGATGCGCGCCATCTGCGCGCGGCGCTGGATGCCGCCCGCCCGCGTCTGGAACGCATCGCCCAGCCGCGCGGCACCCGCATCGGCGCCTATCCGATCTCGATCGACACCGCGACCTTTGTTGCCCGTGCGCGGCGGGCGCAGGAACTGCCGCGCATCCGCGAGCTGCACCGCCGCTTTGGCCCGCGCGATCTGGTGATCGGCGTGGACCGGCTGGATTATTCCAAGGGACTGCCCGAACGGCTGCGCGCCATCGAGAATCTGCTTGAGCAGCATTCCGGCCTGCACAACCGGGTGAGTTTTTTGCAGATCACCCCGGCCTCGCGCAGCGGCATCGAGGGCTATGACCGCATCCAGCAAGAGGTCGCCGAACGCGCCGGGCGCCTGAATGCCAGCTATGGCACGCTGGACTGGGTGCCGGTGCGCTATATCAACCGCGCCTTCAGCCACAGCCTGCTGGCCGGGCTTTACCGGCTGTCGCGGGTGGGGCTGGTCACACCGCTGCGCGACGGCATGAACCTTGTGGCCAAGGAATATGTCGCGGCGCAGGACCCGGCCGATCCCGGCGTGCTGGTGCTGTCGCAATTCGCCGGCGCCGCGCATGAGCTGCGCGACGCGCTGATCGTGAACCCGCATGACGTGGACGATGTCTCGAACGCGCTGGCGCGCGCGCTGACCATGCCGATCGAGGAACGCCGCGACCGCCATGGCCGGATGATGGCGCAGCTGACGGCGCGCCCGGTCTCGGTCTGGGCGCGCGAATTCCTGCGCGACCTTGCGGCGGGGCAGCGCCTGCCGGGCTAATCCGCGTCTGCGGGGCGGCGGAACAGCGCATACCACGCCCCCCCCGCCAGACCGATCGCCATGGCAAACCAGGTCAGCGCATAGCTGAGATGGCTGTTGCGGAAACTGACCACGGTCAGCCCGCCGACAGGCAGCAGGTCGGGGCCGGGCTGCGCATCGGCGTCGATGAAATAGGGCGCGGCCTCGATCCGCTGCGCCGCCGACATCGCCGCCACGTCGCGGGAAAACCAGCGCCCGGCGGCGGGGTCGTTGGCACGCAGAAAGCCGCCGCCGGGCTGGCTGATCCGCAACAGGCCCGTCACCCGCACCTCGCCCGCGGGCTGGCTGCGCGCACCGGCCTCACGGCGGTCGTCGGGGACGAAACCGCGGTTCACCCAGACCCGCCAGCCGGCATCGGTGACCAGCGGTGTCATCACCCAATAGCCCGAGCCCTGCCCCGTCACCGCCTTGGCCAGAAGCTCGGCGCCGAAGTCATAGCGGCCCGCAACCTCGACCCGGCGGTATTCGTCGGCCTGCGCATCCACCCCGGCCCAATCGGCCGGACCGGGGGCCGCGACCGGCGCTGCGGCCAGACGCGCCTCGACCCGGGCGATCAGATCGGTCTTACAGTGCAGGCGCTGCACCTGCCAGATGCCCAGGCCCGAAAACAGAATGACGCCCGCCAGTGCGGCGAGCGTCATCAGCATCAGGGCAAGGCGCGAACGATGCGTCGCGCCCGCTGTCACGGCATGACCTGCAATTCGTGGCTCATCTGCGGCATCATATTGGTGTTCATGTGGAACATGACCCACAGCGAACCGGCCAGCATGATCACGACGATGACGACGGTGAACACGGTGGACAGCATGGTCCAGCCCTCTTCGGCGCTGCTGGTCATGTGCAGGAAATAGATCATGTGCACCAGCACCTGCGCCACCGCGCAAAGCACCACCACCGCGATGGTCAGCGCCCGGCTGTCAAAGCCGCCGCCCATCACGATGCCAAAGGGGATGACGGTCAGGATGA
Source organism: Paracoccus limosus (assembly GCF_009711185.1). Lineage (GTDB taxonomy): Bacteria > Pseudomonadota > Alphaproteobacteria > Rhodobacterales > Rhodobacteraceae > Paracoccus > Paracoccus limosus. The sequence continues at coordinate 85,076 of NZ_WMIF01000015.1, read as the reverse complement.
CCGCCAGGACAAAGCCGGTCATGTAGCTTTTGAAGCTGCCATGCGCGTGGTCGTCATGGCCATGACCGTGGCCGTGGTGATGGCCGTCATGAGCGTTGTGCGAATGCGCCATCTCAGATCACCCCCAGCAGATAGACGACGGTAAACACCCCGATCCAGATCAGGTCGAGGAAGTGCCAGAACAGGCTGAGACAGGTCAGCCGGCGCTGGTTGGCCGAGGTCAGGCCGAATTTCGACACCTGCACCATCAGCGTCACCAGCCAGATCGAACCGAAGGTGACGTGCAGACCATGCGTGCCGACCAGCGCAAAGAAGGACGACAGGAAGGCCGAGCGCCAGGGACCTGCGCCCTCGGCGATCATATGGTGGAACTCGTAAAGCTCGATGCCGAGGAAGCACAGGCCAAAGAACAGCGTGATCGCCAGCCAGCGCAGGGTGCCGGACTTGTCGCCCGCCCCCATGCGCAACATGGCAAAGCCATAGGTGATCGACGACAGCAGCAGCATGGTGGTGTTGACCGCCACCAGCGACAGGTCGAACAGGTCCTTGGGGCCGGGACCGGCCGCAAGATTGCCGCGCAACACGCCGAAGGTCGCAAAGAGCACTGCGAACATCAGGCAGTCGCTCATCAGATAGACCCAGAAGCCGATACTGGTCGAGGCGCCCTCCGGGTGGTGGTGCGGCTCGGTTTCCCAGTATTCGGACGCCGTTTTGATCTCGGTTACGGTGCTCATCGGCTCAGGCTCCCTGCGCCAGTGCGCGGTCGCGGGCGTTCTCGACGCTTTCGACCTCGTTCACCGGGACGTAGAAGTCGCGGTTGTAGTTGAAGGTGTGGTAGATCGCAAAGCCGACCAGACCGGCAAAGCTGACGGCGGCAAGCCACCAGATATACCAGATCATCGCCATGCCAAGGATCGTGGACAGGCCCGCCAGGATCACACCCGAGCCGGTATAGCGCGGCATGTGGATCGGGATATAGGGCGCGCGCGGACGCTGGGCCCCGGCCGCTTTCATGTCCGTCCAGGCATCCAGGCCATGCACGACGGGCGTGAAGGCAAAGTTGTAGGACGGCGGCGGCGACGAGGTCGACCATTCCAGCGTGCGGCCGTTCCACGGATCGCCCGTCACGTCGCGATAGGCCGGATCGTTGCGTTTCCAGATCGAGATGCCGAATTGCAGGAACATCGAGCCGATACCGCAGGCGATCAGGAAGGCGCCGATGCCGGCGATGATGAACCAGATCTGCAGGCTGGGATCGTCAAAGACGCGCACCCGGCGGGTCACACCCATCAGGCCCAGCACGTAAAGCGGCGTGAAGGCCACCCAGAAGCCGATCACCCAGCACCAGAACGAGACCTTGCCCCAGAACCTGTTCAGCTTGAAGCCGAAGGCCTTGGGCCACCAGTAGTTGATCGCCGCGAAGACGCCGAACACCACGCCGCCGATGATCACGTTATGGAAGTGCGCAATCAGGAACAGCGAGTTGTGCAGCACGAAATCCGCCGGCGGAACGGCCAGCAGAACGCCGGTCATGCCGCCGATGACAAAGGTCAGCATGAAGGCCACGGTCCACATCATCGGCAGCTCGAACCGGACGCGGCCGCGATACATGGTGAACAGCCAGTTGAAGATCTTGGCGCCCGTCGGGATCGAGATGATCATCGTCGTGATGCCGAAGAACGAGTTCACGGATGCACCCGCGCCCATGGTGAAGAAGTGGTGCAGCCAGACCAGATAGGACAGGATGGTGATACAGACGGTCGCATAGACCATCGAGGTATAGCCGAACAGACGCTTGCCCGAGAAGGTCGCGGTGACCTCCGAGTAGACGCCAAAGAGCGGCAGCACCAGAATATAGACCTCGGGGTGGCCCCAGATCCAGATCAGGTTGATATACATCATCGGGCTGCCGCCGTTTTCGGCGGTAAAGAAGTTGGTGCCGATGTAGCGATCCAGCGTCAGCAGGATCAGCGTCATGGTCAGCACCGGGAAGGTCGCCACGATCAGGATGTTGGTGCAGAACGAGGTCCAGGTGAACACCGGCATCCGCATCATGGTCATGCCCGGGGCGCGCATCTTCAGGATGGTGACCATCAGGTTGATGCCCGACAGCGTTGTCCCTACCCCGGCGACCTGAAGGCCCCAGATGTAGTAATCGACGCCGACCCAAGGACTGGCCTGAATGCCCGACAGCGGCGGGAAGGCCAGCCAGCCGGTCTGCGCGAATTCACCGACGAACAGCGAGGCCATCACGATGACCGCGCCGCCCACCGTCATCCAGAACGAAAAGTTGTTCAGGAACGGAAAGGACACGTCGCGCGCGCCGATCTGCAACGGCACGATATAGTTCATCAGGCCGGTGACGAAGGGCATCGCCACGAAAAAGATCATGATGACGCCATGCGCCGTGAAGATCTGGTCGTAGTGATGCGAATTCAGGTAGCCCTCGGACCCGTTGAAGGCCCAGACCTGCTGGATGCGCATCATCACCGCATCGGCAAAGCCGCGCACGAACATGATCATGCCCAGGATCATATACATGATCCCGATCTTCTTGTGGTCCACCGAGGTGAACCACTCGTTCCAGAGATAGCCCCAGAGCTTGAACTTGGTCAGGGCGGCGACCAGCGCGATGCCGCCGATGGCGACGACGGCAAAGGTCGCCATGACGATGGGCTCCTTCGGAATGGCGTCCCAGTTCAGGCGCCCCAGAAGGAAGGTAGTCTCGACATTTGTAGGAATGGCCATCTGGGACTCCGGGTCAGAGCTTGGGTTCGACGGCGTTGTCTCGCCGCGCGTCCTGGATGATCCGAGGCATGTCGATAATGCCAAGGCGATTGTCGGGGCGGGGCAGCGCCAGGCCGCGCATGGGCGCCGGGTCGTTGCGGGTCACGGGCTGGGTGCTGCGCATCTCGGCAAACATCTTTTCCGAATCCTCGGGGGTGCAGAAGCTGTTCACCTGGAAGGGCGCCGAGCCCAGCACGGCAATGCCAGAGCCGCGGCGGATCGAGGCGTCGCGGGTCAGCGCGCCGGTGTTCATGGTGCCGGCAAGGCCGGTGCCACCCTGTTTGTCCAGCGCGGCCATCTCGGCCATGCACATCTTGCCCTGCTCGACGCACATATTGACGGCGCGGTCGAACAGTTCGGGATCGACCTGGGCAAAGCTCATCGGCTTGACGTTCTCGCTGGGTTTTTCCAGCTCGAGGTATTTCGCGCGGTCCAGCGTGCCGCCGGCGGCGCGGGTCTCGTCGAGCCAGGCGTCGAAGGCGGCCTCATCCAGCGCATGCGTCTTGAACCGCATCCCCGAGAAGCCATGCCCCGAATAATGCGAGGCCAGACCCTGATAATCGCCCGTCTCGTTGAAGACGCCGTGCAGCTTGGTCTCCATCGCCGGCATGGCATAGATCATGCCCGCCATGGCCGGGATGTAGAAGGCATTCATCACCGTCGACGAGGTCAGCGTGAACTCGATCTCGCGGTTGACCGGCACGGCAAGGTCATTGACCGTGGCGACGCCCTGTTCGGGATAGATGAACAGCCATTTCCAGTCCAGCGCCACGACCTCGACCTGCAACGGCTTCTGGTCGGGGGCGGGCTCGCTGGCCGACAGGCGGTCCAGCGGGCGGAACGGGTCCAGCAGATGCGTGCCGACCCAGGTCAGCGCGCCAAGGCAGATGATGATCAGCAGCGGCGCCGCCCAGATCACCAGCTCGAACTTGGTCGAGTGATCCCAGTCGGGCGCATAGGTCGCCTGACGGTTCGAGGCGCGGTAGCGCCACGAGAACCAGACGATCAGCACCATGACCGGAATGATGATCAGCATCATCAGCCCGGTCGAGGCCAGAAGCAGGTCCTTTTGCCGCTCGGCGATATAGCCGGAGGGCTTGAGCACCTCCATCTTGCAGGCGCCAAGAGCCAGGAAAATAGGGGCAAGCGCGGTAAGACGCGCCAGAGGGAATGGAATACGCATGAGAGCCGTAACCTCACCTGTCGGGGGCATGAGGAGGAATCGGTAAGAGCCCACCCCCTAAAGGCTGGGTCCCGTCCCAGACATAGGACAATTTGCCACACCCTGCCCACCTTGAATCTCATGGTTGACCAGACCAAGGTCTCGGCCTTCTATCATCACAACGCCCCCTCAGCCGTCGGGTGCCCGCAAGAGGTCCGCTAGACATGAGTGCAACTTCCTCCTCCTCGCTCCCCGATGAGGCGAGCGATCATCACGTCTCGCCCTCCGACATCGCGGTGGGCGTGATCATTGGCCGGTCGTCGGAGTTCTTCGACTTCTTCGTCTTTGCCATCGCCTCGGTGATCATCTTCCCGTCGCGCTATTTTTCCTTTGCAGATCCGCTGACTGCGACGCTGTGGTCATTCGCGGTCTTTGCGCTGGCCTTTCTGGCGCGGCCCCTGGGCACCGCCTTTTTCACCGTCATCGACCGCCGCTATGGCAAGGGCGCCAAGCTGACGCTGGCGCTCTTGATCCTTGGCACCTCGACCGTGGGCATGGGTCTGATCCCGTCCTATGCCCAGATCGGCGGCGCCTCGATCTTTGTGCTGTGCTTCCTGCGATTCGGTCAGGGCTTTGCCTTGGGCGGCGCATGGGACGGGTTGCCGTCGCTGCTGAACATGAACGCCCCCAAGGGCAAACGCGGTTTTTATGCCATGGTGCCGCAGCTGGGCGCGATGGTGGGTCTGGGCGTCGCCAGCCTGCTGTTTGCCTATCTGCTCTCGAACATGTCGCAGGCCGATTTCCTGGAATGGGGCTGGCGCTATCCGTTCTTTGTGGCCTTTGCCATCAACGTCGTGGCGCTGTTTGCGCGGCTGCGCATCGTGGTGACGCCGGAATATTCCGAGGCCTTCGAATCGCGCCAGCTGCAACCGACGAGCTTCCGCGCCGCTTTCCGCGAGGATGGCCGCACCCTGCTGGTCGGCGCCTTCGTGCCGCTGGCCAGCTTTGCGCTGTTCCACATGGTCACGGTGTTCCCGCTGTCCTGGGTCTATCTTTACACCAATGAAAGCACCTCCAGCTTTCTGGTGATCGAGGCCATTGCCGCCGCCTGGGGTTTCCTGGCCATTGTCGCTTCGGGCATCATCTCGGACCGTATCGGCAGCCGCCGGCTGCTGTATCGGGGCGCCATCCTGATCGCGATCTTTGCCGTGGTCGCGCCGCTTTTGCTGAACGGCAGCAAGTTCGGCGAAGCGGTCTACATGACCGCCGGTGCGATCATCCTTGGCCTCAGCTTTGGCCAAAGCTCGGGCGCGGTCGCCTCGCTCTTCGATGCCAGCCGCCGCTATACCGGCTCTGCCGTGGTTTCGGATCTGGCATGGCTGTTCGGTGCGGGCTTTGCGCCGCTGGCGGCGCTGGCGCTGTCGGCATGGCTTGGGCTCTGGGCCGCCGGCCTTTACCTGCTGTCGGGCGCGGTCTGCACGATCCTCGCGCTGCGCTTTGCCCGCAAGCTGGAGTTCCGGTCGAACTGACCGCATCCCGGCCGATCCATCCTGCAACGCCCGGGCCCGTCCCGGGCGTTTGCCGTTTCCAAGGGCAGCACACGCGCCCTGCCGCCGCGCCAAAAGCCGCCACCGCGTTCCATGATCGCCACGCCCGGCGGAACAATTTATCGGCCCGGCGATCAAACCATGCGCGCCTGTGCTTCTTTTCATGGCACCCTTATCCCGGCAAGGCCCGGCGATTACTCTCAGGGCCCATTTATCCTACCGGAGACGCATCATGGCTCCTGTCCTGATCAACCTCATCATTTTCGCCCTGCTGCTTATCGGGCTGGCCCGGCTGCAAGGCGGCAACCTGTCCCTGTCGGCGCGGGTCTTCATCGGCCTGATTCTCGGCACGCTGTTCGGCATCGGGCTGCAGCTGACCCAAGGCACCGACAGCCCGGCGCTGCAGACCTCGATCAGCTGGATCAACATCGTCGGCAACGGCTATGTGCAGCTTTTGCAGATGATCGTCATGCCGCTGGTCTTTGTCGCCATCCTGAATGCGGTGGCAAAGCTGCATGACGCCTCGTCCCTGGGCAAGATTTCGATTCTCGTGCTGGGCACATTGCTGGCCACCACCGCCATCGCGGCGCTGGTCGGCGTGCTCATGTCGCTAAGCTTCCATCTGACTGCCGCAGGTCTGGTGCAGGGCGCGGCCGAAACCGCCCGGCTCAGCGCGCTGGAAACCAGCTATGCGCCCAAGGTCGCCGACCTGACGGTGCCGCAACTGATTCTGTCGTTCATTCCCAAGAACCCCTTTGCCGATCTGACCGGCGCCAATCCGACCTCGATCATCTCGGTGGTGATCTTTGCCGCCTTCCTTGGCGTGGCCGCGATCCGGCTGGTGCGGCGCGATGCCGAAAAGGGCGCGGCGCTGGTGCGCTTCATCGACCTGATGCAGGCATGGGTGGCGCAGCTGGTGCGGCTGATCATGTCGCTGACTCCGTTCGGCGTGATGGCGCTGATGACCAAGATGGCAGCGACCTCGAATGCGGGCGATATCCTGAACCTCGGGAAATTCGTCATCGCATCCTATATCGGGCTCGCCATCATGTTCGGCGTGCATGCGCTGCTGCTGACCCTGACCGGGGTCAATCCGCTGGCCTATTTCCGCAAGGCGCTGCCCGCGCTCAGCTTTGCCTTTTCCAGCCGCTCCAGCGCCGCGACGATCCCGCTGAGCGTCGAGACCCAGACCCGCCGCCTTGGCGTGCCGCAGACGATCGCCAGCTTTGCCGCAAGCTTTGGTGCCACCATCGGCCAGAACGGTTGCGCCGGGCTTTACCCGGCCATGCTGGCGGTGATGGTCGCGCCGACCGTGGGCATCAACCCGCTGGACCCGACCTGGATCGCGACGCTGGTCGCCATCGTCACGCTCAGCTCGGCCGGGGTGGCCGGGGTTGGCGGTGGCGCGACCATGGCTGCGCTGATCGTGCTGCCGGCGATGGGCCTGCCGGTGACGCTGGTGGCGCTGCTGATCTCGGTCGAGCCGCTGATCGACATGGGCCGCACCGCGCTGAACGTGAACGGCGCCATGACCGCCGGCACGCTGACCTCGCAGATCCTTGGCCAGACCGACCGCAGCCGGCTGCACAGCGACGATGACGCCGAACTGCAGGGCGCCTGATTTCTGATCCGATCCGGGCGGGGCACGCGCCCTGCCCGGATTGCGCTTTACCGCCGCGCGGCCCGTCGGCTAGGCAAAGGCATCAGCCCCCTCACGAGGAAGCCAATGCCCCAGGACGACCAGCCGCCCGGCAGCCCGACCATCCGCACCATCGCCATGCCCGCCGACACCAACCCGGCCGGCGACATCTTTGGCGGCTGGCTGATGAGCCAGATGGACCTTGCCGCAGGCTCTGTCGCGGCGCTGACCGCGCGCGGCCGCAGCGCCACCATCGCTGTCGAGGGCATGAAGTTTCACCGCCCGGTCAAGGTCGGCGACGAGGTCTCGCTTTACGCCCGCATCGTGCGCATCGGCCGCAGTTCGATGCAGATCCATGTCGAGGCATGGCGCCGCCAGCGCGAAAGCGACGACAGCCAGCGGGTGACCGAGGCGACATTCACCTTTGTCGCGCTGGACGAATATGGTGCCGCCCGCCCGGTCGAACAGCCCTGAGCCCCGGCCCGGCGGTTGGGGCGGCCCGCGCCGCCCCCGGCTGGCTCAGCCCTGACGCAGCTGCGCCAGCAGATCGGCCGAAGGCTCGCCGGTGACCGGCAGGCCGCGCGATTGCTGATAGGCGCGGATCGCATTGGCGGTATTCGAGCCCATGTTGCCATCCACCCCCTGCGTGTCAAAGCCGCGCCGGGTCAGCAGTTCCTGAATCTGCTTGCGGCTTTCCAGTCGCAGCCCCGGATGGTCCGAGGGCCAGGGGTTGGCCAGCCCCGGATAGCCCTTCAGCCGGTCCGACAGATGCGACACCGCCAGCGCATAGCTGTCGGCATTGTTGTAGCGCAGGATGGCATGGAAGTTGCGGGTGATCAGGAAGGCCGCGCCGGTGCGCCCGCCGGGGGTGATCAGCTCGGTCGTGGTGCCGGCGGGCGGCAGCGGCCGGGCATTGGCCTGACGCACGCCCAGCGACTGCCATTCGGCAACGCTGCGCTTTTTGCCCTTGCCGGCCAGACCCATGTCAAAGCCTGCGGGCAAGGTCACCTCGACCGCCGCCGGCAGCCCGCGCTGCCAGCCCGATTTCGCCAGATAATTCGCCGTCGAAGCCAGCGAGTCGCTGGGGTCGTTCGACCAGATGTCGCGCCGGCCGTCGCCGGTGAAATCGACCGCATAGGCCAGATAGGTCGTCGGGATGAACTGGGTATGGCCCATGGCACCGGCCCAGCTGCCGGTCATATGGCCGGGGTCGATATCGCCCGATTGCAGGATCTTCAGCGCCGCAATCAGCTGGCTGCGGAAGAAGTCACCGCGATAGCCCTCATAGGACAGGGTGGACAGCGCCTCGACCAAGGGCAGGTCGCCGCGCCGCTCGCCATAGGTGGATTCCATGCCCCAGACGGCGGTGACCACCTCTTTGTCGACGCCGTAAGCGGCCTCGACCCGGCTCAGCACGCCGCCATATTGCGCCAGCGCCGCGCGGCCATTGTTCTGGCGTTTTTCCGAAACGGCATTCTCCAGATATTCCCACAGCGATTTCTTGAACTCGGCCTGGTTCTGGCTGCGCTTGACCACCTCGGGGTTATAGACCACGTCGCGGAAGGCCAGATCCATGGTCTGATCGCTGATGCCGGCGGCGCGGCCCTGGCTGCGGAACCCGGCCAGCCAGCTTTGCAACCCGGCGACCTTGGCCGGCGGCGGGTTCTGGTTGCGGCCCCATTTGATCTCTTGGCTGGCCGGCGCGACGCCGCCCGGACGCGGCCCGTAATTGCCTACCCCGCACGAGGCCAGAACCAGCGCCATCGCCGCAAGGCTGACCGATTGCCTGAATGAAATGCCCATCACTGCTTCCTCACGTTTTTGGGAAGCCTAGCGCGAGTGGGCCGTCGCCGGAACCCCTAGAAGTCGAGCCCCAGATCCAGCGTGCGCGAGGAATGCGTCAGCCCGCCGACCGAGATGTAATCCACCCCCGTCGCCGCCACCTCGGCAATGCGCGCCAGCCGCATATTGCCCGAAGCCTCCAGCACCAGCCGCCCGGCGTTCATCGCCACCGCCGCGCGCAGCGTCTCGCTGTCCATATTGTCCAGCAGCACGACATCGGCGCCACCATGGGCCAGCACCTCGGCCAGCTGGTCCAGCCGATCCACCTCGATCTCGACCCGCACCATATGCGAAGCGCGCGCCTTGACCGCCGCCAGCACCGGGGCGATGCCGCCCGCCGCCGCGATATGGTTGTCCTTGATCAGGATGGCGTCCGACAGGCTGAAACGGTGGTTGAAGCCGCCGCCATGCAGCACCGCCTGTTTTTCGACGATGCGCAGGCCGGGGGTGGTCTTGCGGGTGCAGGTGATGCGCGCGCGCGTGCCGCGCGTCTCGGCGACATGGGCGGCGGTCTGGGTGGCGATGCCGCAAAGCCGGCCGGCAAAGTTCAGCGCCACCCGTTCCGCCGTCAGGATCGAGGCCGCCTCGCCCGTGATTTCGGCCAGCACGTCTCCGGACTGGAATGCAGCGCCATCAGGAACTTGCAGGCGAAAGCTCAAATCAGGATCAACAAGCCGAAAGGCGATGCGCGCCAGTTGCATCCCCGAGGCGACGCCCGCCTCGCGCGCGACGATGCGGGCGGCGTAATGCGTGCCCGCAGGGATCACGGTGCGGGTGGTCAGATCGCCATAGGTGCCCAGATCCTCGACCAGTGCCGCGCGCACCAGAGGTTCAAGGATCAGATCGGGAAAGGGCGGCTGCGCCGTCATTGCAGCGGTCGTCGGGGCGTTCATCAGCGGGTTTCCTCAAGGCTGGGCCGCAGCGCAAGCGCCTGGGCCAGGGTCAGGTGCGAGCGGCGCGGCGCCTCGGTCTGCGGGTAATCGCTGCGGCAATGCGCCCCCCGGCTTTCGCGCCGGTCCAACGCCGCCGCCGCGATCAGCGTCGCGGTCGCGGTCATGTTGCGCAGCACCGGATGGCCGGGCGCGGCGGCCTCGATGGCGGCGATCTCGCGCAGGCAGGCGGTCAGGCCGGCGGCATCGCGGACCACACCCGCCCCCGCCGTCATCGCCTGGCGCAGCCGCAGCACCAGCGCCGGATCGGGCAGCGGTGCCGGCGGCAGTTCGGGCAGCACGACCGGCGCGGCATCGCCCGCAGGCGTCTCGGCCGTGATCGAGGCGGCGCAGCGCCCGGCAAAGGCCAGCGCCTCCAAGAGCCCGTTCGAGGCCAGCCGGTTCGCGCCATGCAGGCCCGTCGAGGCCGCCTCGCCACAGGCCCACAGCCCCGGCAGGCTGCTGTGGCCGTCGCGGTCGGTCTCGACCCCGCCCATGTGGTAATGCGCGGCGGCGGCCACCGGGATCTGCGACCGGGTGGGGTCGATCCCCGCCCGGGCGCATGCCCCCGCCACCGCCGGAAATTCGTCAAGGATGCGCGCGCCCAGACAGGCCCGCGTGTCCAGCATCGGCCGCAGCCCGGCCTGCGATTGCAGATAGACCGCCCGCGCCACCACGTCGCGCGGCGCCAGCTCGGCCTCGGGGTGCAGCGGCAGCATGAAACGCTCGCCCAGCCGGTTCAGCAGATGCGCGCCCTCGCCGCGCAGGGCCTCGGTCGCCAGTGGTGCGGGATCCTCGCCCACATCCATGGCGGTCGGGTGGAACTGCACGAATTCGGCATCCGCGATCACCGCGCCCGCCCGCGCCGCCAGCCCGATGGCCTGCCCCGAGATGCGCGGCGGATTGGTCGTCACCGCATAAAGCCCGCCCGAACCGCCCGCCGCCAGCAGCACCGCCGGCGCGCGCAGCAACAGCTCTTGCGACCCCGAAGAGCGCATCAGGCCAAGCCCGCAGACCCGCCCGTCCTCGACCAGCAGCGCGCTGGCCAGCCAGCCCTCGACCACCTGCGCCGAGGGCGTGGCCCGCACCGCCGCGACCAGCGCGCGGGTGATCTCGGCCCCGGCCTGATCGCCCTTGACCCGCACCACCCGCGCCGCGCCATGCGCCGCCTCGCGCGACAGCACATAGCCGCCATCCGGCCGGCGGTCGAAAGGCGCGCCGATTTCGGTCAGCGCCAGAATCTGGGCGGGCGCCGCCCCGGTCACCAACCGCGCCACCTCGGGCTCGACCAGACCGGCGCCGGCGCGCAGCGTATCGGCAGCATGGGCCTCGGGGCTGTCGGAAGGGTCCATGGCCGCCGCCACCCCGCCCTGCGCCCAGGCCGAGCTTGCCCCCTGACCCAAGGGCTCGGGCGAGATCAGCAGCACCGGGCGCGGCGCCAGCAGCCGCGCCGCCGTCAGCGCCGCCAGTCCAGCGCCGATGATGACCACGCGTTCGGTGGTCAGGGTGGTGGCAACCGGCCTCATCCCGCCAGACGCCGCGACAGGTCGATCATGCGCTGCACCGCGCGGCGGGCGGGTTCGGCCACGGCCGGGTCCACCTCGACCACGCCACTCATCGAATGCAGCGACCACAGCACCTTTTCCAGCGTGATCTTTTGCATATAGGGGCACATGTTGCAGGGGCCCAGAAACTCGACATCCGGGTTGGCGTCCGAGATATTCGAGGCCATCGAGCATTCGGTGACCAGCATCACCTGCCTGGGCTGTTGGGCCGTCACCCAATCCTGAATATTCGCGGTCGAGCCGGCATAATCGGCCTCGGCCACGACATCGGGCGGACATTCGGGATGGGCGATGATCTTCAGCCCCGGGTTCCAGTCGCGGAAATCGCGCAAGTCCTGTGCGGTGAACTGTTCATGCACGATACAGGCGCCGTCCCACCAGACCACGCGTTTGTGCGGGACCTGTTTCGCGACGTTCTGCGCCAGCCATTTGTCCGGCGTCATGATGACCGTGTCGCCGTCCATCGCAGCAACGATCTGCGCGGCATTGGCGCTGGTGCAGCAGATGTCCGAGGCGGCCTTCACCTCGGCGGTGGTGTTGACATAGCTGACCACCGGCGCGCCCGGATAGCGCGCGCGCATTTCGGCGATGCCTTCGGCGGTGATGCTTTCAGCCAGCGAGCAGCCGGCCTCCATATCCGGCATCAGCACGGTCTTGGCCGGATTGAGGATCTTCGAGGTCTCGGCCATGAAATGCACGCCGCATTGCACGATCACCTCGGCCTCGACCTCGGTGGCCTTGATCGCCAGATGCAGGCTGTCGCCCACCACGTCGGAAATGCCGTGATAGATCTGCGGCGTCATGTAGTTATGCGCCAGGATGACGGCATTGCGCTGTTTCTTCAACTCGTTGATCGCGCGGACATAGGGGGCGTGGATGGCCCAGTCGATCATCGGCATCACCCGGCCCATGCGGGCGTGGATGTCCGACATCGCCTCGGCCAGCTCCATCGACGGCGCAAGGTCGTAATGCGTGCGCAACTCGGCGCGAATATCGGTCAGATCCAGCATGGTTCCCCCCTCCGGTCCCGGGTCGGGCGCCAGCGGCGCCCTGCCTGACCCGCGCTCTTATCGGTGACGTAACGTCAGAGCAACAGCTTTGGCGCCATTGCCGCAATTTGCCGCAAATGCAGGGAATTGGTATGGCAGTCAGCCACGCCGGGCCGCCCGTCGCGACAGCAGCGCCGCGGCGATCTGCGCCGGATCGACCGGCGGCGCATCGGCGGCAAACAGCGCCCGGTCAAGGCGGGCCAGCGGCGCCGGATCGACGCTGCGGCCCAAGGCCCGCTCATGCCCGGCATAAAGCGCCGCCACCTGCCGCAGCCGCGTCAGATCGCCCGAGGCGGCAGCCATGCGCAGCGCCCGGCGATGCGGGTTCGGCCAAAGCCAGCGCCAGCCCCGCAGCAGCGCGCCCCGCCCGGCCAGCGCCTGCCCCGGCAGCATCAGCCCCAGCCCGGCCAGAAGCCCCAGCGCCAGCCCCCCGACCGCCATCAGCCGCAGCCCCTGCGAAAGCCCCGCGGCGCCTTCGGGGACGCCGCCCACGCGGCCATAGCCAAAGACGATGGGCTGGGTGATGGCGCCACGCAGCTCGCGCTTGGCCAGATCGAACCATGAGACCCGGATCGGCGGCAGCGTGCCCTGTTCGCCGGTGATCGGGCGCAGGCTCCATTGCCATTCGACATAGCCGACCGGGCCATTGGCGGTCAGCCGGGTTTCGCGCTTTTCGGGGGCGGTAAAGCTGATCAGCCATTTCTCGCGCAGGTCGGGCCGGGGCGGCAGCAGATGGCCCATGGTGCCCTCGGCGGTGATGGTGATGCGGCGCTGGATGGTCTGGTTGTCGCCAATGCGCGAGGGATCGCCCGACAGATCGTCGGTGACCTTCAGATTGCGCGCGGCCAGCGGCCGGCCCGGCGCCGGATAGGGCGCGACGGTGATGGTGGCGGCGGGCGCGGTCACCGGCGCCTCGACCCAGACGCCGCCCTGCGTCTTGGTCAGCCGATGCGTCAGCGGCCCGATGGTCAGGCTGCCCGGACGCAGCGCGAACAGCGCCAGACGGCGCTCGAACACCCGGCGCTGGACGCCGTTCACGCGCTCGTCGCGCCAGCTGTCGGGTTCAAGCTGGATCCAGTCATAGGCGGCGCTGTCGGGAAAGCTGAGCGTCTCGCGGTTGATGACGCCGTCATATTCGCCGCGGATGGTCAGCGCGATCATCTCGCCCACGATCGGGCCGCTGTCGGGCAGGATCAGGCGCAGGCTGTCGGCCCGCACCGGCAGCGCCATCAGCAGGAACAGGACCAGCCAGCGCATCACCATGGCTCGCCCTCGGCCGGGCGGATCAGGCCCAGTCCGGCGCGGCGGTCGTGTTCCGCCTTCAGCCGCAGGCGCAGGAACTCGCCCGGATCATCGGCCAGGGTTTCCAGCCAGGCGTCGCTGGCGGCCAGACCGCGCGCCTCGACATCGCGTTTCCAATGGATCATCAGCTCACCCGAGGTTGTGCTGGCCGTCGCCGCCCCGCCCGGAGGCAGCCCGCCCGCACCGGCGATGCGGCCGGGCACGACGCTGTCGCCGCGCTCGGGCGGGATCATCTGATTGACCAGCTGCCGGTTGTGGCGCGCCTCGGCATCGCTGGGCCGGGCAAACAGCACCGCGTCGAAATAGGCGCTGGACAGCGCATATTGCCCGGTCGCGGCAAGGCTCAGCCCGCGATCATAGGTCTGCCCCCGCCCCGAGGCGGCCAGCGCGGCGTCCGCCTCGGCATAGCGGCCAGCCCGATAGAGCGCGACCCCCCGCTCGGCCGGATCGGGCAGCAGGGGCGCGGCCAGCCCCGGCAGCCCCGCCCACAGCGCCACCCGCCCCAGCGCCTGCGGCCCGGCCAGCAACAGTGCCGCCCCGGCCAGCGCCAGCGCACAGGTCAAACGGGTGCCGGGGCGCATCACGCCTGCCTCCGAAACCGGATCAGCAGTGGCAGCAGCGCCAGCGCCGCGATCCACGGGCCAAGGTCGCGATAGCGCAGCGCCCGCAGCGCCGGATCATCGCCCATCGACGAGCGCCGCAGCGCCGCAGCGACCCGCCCGGCCTCGGCCGCCGGCACCACGCCCTGCGCCGCGATGCGCGCCAGAGCCGCCGCATCGGCCGGCGGATCGCCCGCCACGCTCAGCGCATGGATGCGCACGCCCGCGCGCTCCAGCCGCTGCGCCTCGGCCTCGGCTGCGGCATCGACGCCGCCCCCGTCTGAAACCAGCACCAGATCGGCGCGTTTCAGCCCGGCCAGCAGCTTGCCCGATTGCGCCAGCGCATCGGCGGGACGGCTGGCCTTGTCGGGCATGGTGTCGGCGTCCAGAACCGCGATCAGGCTTTCCAGCACGCGCGGATCGGCGGTGGGGGCGGCGGCGACATAGGCCTCGCCCGCGTAAAGCACCAGCCCGACCGGGCGGCCCGGCAGCGCCGCCATCAGCTGGGCCGCGCCGGCCTTGGCATCTTCCAGCCCCGCGCGCACCACCGAGGCCGACAGGTCCATCGCGATCACCACCGCGTCCTCTTGCGCGAAAACCGGCGCATCGCCGCGCGGCAGCGCCGGCCCCGACAGGCCAAGCGCCAAGGCCCCCGCCCCGGCCCAAGGCAGCAGCCGCTGCCAACGCGGCGCCGGTTGCAGCTGACCCAGCGCGGCCAACCCCGCCAGCATCGCCGGCGACAGCACCGCCTGCCAGCCGCCCGCCTCGGGACCGCGCCGCCAGACCAGAACCGCCAGCCCCACGACCGGCAGCAGCGCCGCCAGCCACCATGGCCGCAACAGGATCATGCGCGCCTCCACCCCAGCCACAGCATCAGCAGCCCCGCCGCCGCCGCGGGCCAGACCCACAGCGATTGCCAGAAGCGCAGCGGCGGACGCTCGGCCGGGCTTGGCTCCAGCCGGTCAAGCGTCGCGGCCATGGCTTCCAGATCGGCCATGCCGCGCACGCGGAAACTGGTCCCGCCCGAGGCCTGCGCCACCGCCCTCAGGGTGGCGGCATCGACCGCGTCGCGCGCCTTGGGCCGGGTTTCCAGATCGTCGGGGCCAAGCGCGATCGTATGCACGCGAATGCCATGTTCCGCCGCCAGCCTTGCGGCATCGGCGGCGCCGACCTTGCCCTTGGTATCGACGCCATCCGACAGCAGCACCACGATCCGCGTCGGCGCATCGCTGCTGGCAAAGCGCCGGATCGCCAGCCCCAAGCCATCCGAAATCGCGGTGGCGCGGCCGGAAATGCCGATCTGCGCCTCGGTGATGGCGCGGGCGACCGCGTCCACGTCAAAGGTCGGCGGCTGCGCGACATAGGCGCGGTCGCCGAACACCACCAGCCCGATGCGATCCCCGCGCCGCGCCGCGACAAAGCGCGAGGCCACGGATTTCACCGCCTCCAGCCGCGAGATCGGCTGCCCGTCCAGACTGAAATCGCGCTTTTCCATGCTGCCCGACAGGTCCAGCGCCAAAAGGATATCGCGCCCCGAGGCCTGCATCAGCCCCGATTGCCGGTCCATCTGCGGCCCGGCCAGCGCCAGCACCAAAAGCCCCCATGCCAGCGTCGCCGGCACCAAGCCGCGCGGCAGGGCGGCACCCTCGACCGCGCCGGCAAAGACCTGCGGCGGCACGCGCAGCCCGCCCCGCGCCGTGCCCGGCGGCAAAAGCCGCATCAGCAGTGGTAGCGGCAGCAGCAGCAGGGCCAGTGGAAAGGCAAGGCTCATGCGGTTTCCCCGATCAGCGCCCGCGCCGGGCGATCCGCTCGATCAGCGGATCCTCGGGCGGCGGGGCGGCGCCATAAGCGGCATCGCGCAGGGCGGGCGGCAGATGGCCCAGAATGCGGGCAATCGACAGCAGCCGTTCCTGCGCCGGCTGGCCACGGGTGGCGCGGATGCGCTGCACCAGCGACACCCGAGGCCGCAGCAAGGGCCGCAGCAGCAGCGCCAGCACCAGCCCCGCCAGCAGGCCCAGACCGAACAGCGCCAGCGCCTCGCGCCAACCGGGATCCAGTGCCGAGGCCGGCAGGCGGCTGGGGGCCAGCGCAGCGATCAGCTCAGCCTGCGTCATCGGGGGCCACCAGTTCGGGATGGGCGCCAAGGCCGCGCAGATGCGCCAGCAGCGGCTGGACCGCGACCGGCGACAGCCGGCCAAAGCGGCTGTGCGTGCCATCGCTGACCGCCAGCGCCACCGGCGCGGGATCGGCCTCGGCCCGGTCCATCAGCAGATGGATCTGCAACCGCCGCCCCTGCGCCAGCCGCGACAGCGCGGCATCGGCGCCGGTCAACGCCTCGATCCCCGTGGCCAGATGCACCCGCGCGCCCATCGGCGCAACCCGCGCGGCGCGCAGCAGCGCCGGGGCCAGATCGGCCGGATGGGCCGCGCCCTGCGCCCGCGCCTGCGCCAAAAGCGCCAGATCATGGCCCCGCGCCAGCGCGGTGCAGACCGAATGCATCTGCCCCGAGCCACCGCCCGGCGCCAGCACCAGCGGCGCCTCGCGCCCCAAAAGCATCAGCCCGACCGAGCCGCCGCGCGCCAGCGCCCGCCAGCCCAGCCGCGCCAGCAACCGCCCCGCCCGAACCGAGCGCAGCGCGCCCTGCGTCCCCCACAGCAGCGGTCCGCGGAAATCGGCGATCAGCAGCGTGCTGTCGTCGCGGTCCTCGTGAAAGCTGCGCACATGCAATTGCCCGGTGCGCGCCGTGGCCGAAGGATCGACGCGGCGCAGGTCGTCGCCTTCGGCAAAGGCGCGGATTTCGCGCAGGTCCATGCCTTGCCCCGCGACACGGGCGGCAATGGCGCCGGGCCGGCGGCTGGCGGGGCGTTGGCGCGGGCTGCGCGGCGGCGGGCGCAGCGCCATCAGCTCGGTCAGGGTCAGGCGCAGGCCGGGCGCGTCCAGCGCCGCCGGCAGGCCGCCCATCCCCGCACTTGCCGCTACCACGGCCGCACCTGCCGCAGCACCTCGGCGATCAGGGCGCGGCCATCGCGCCCCTCGCCCATGGCCTGCCAGTTCGGGATCAGGCGGTGGGCCAGCGCATCCTCGGCCAGTTCCTCGACATCTTCGGGCAGGCCGTGATCGCGCCCGGCCAGCCATGCCCGCGCCCGCACCGCCGCCGCCAGCGCCAGCGTGCCGCGCGGCGACACCGCATGTTCGACATCGCCCGCGACCACGCCGCCGCTGCGCGTGGCCATGACCAGCCGCACGATGAAATCCTTGAGCGCCGGGGCCAGATGCACCCGTGCCACCGCCTGACGCGCGGCGCGGATCTGCGCCTCGCCCACGGCGGGCGCCGCCCCGGCGGCCTGCGGGGTGGCTGCGGCCAGCGCCTCGGCCTCGACCAGATCCAGAATGCCACGCTCGGTCTCGGCATCGGGCAGGTCAAGGCTGAGATGCAGCATGAAGCGGTCCATCTGCGCCTCGGGCAGCGGGAAGGTGCCCTCGTGCTCGATCGGGTTCTGGGTGGCGACGACCATGAAAGGATCGGAAAGCGCGCGGCTGGTGCCGGCGGTGGTCACCTGCGCCTCGGCCATGGCCTCAAGCAGCGCCGATTGCACCTTGGGCGGCGCGCGGTTGATCTCATCGACCAGCACCAGCGCGTGAAAGATCGGGCCGGGCAGGAAATCAAAGCCGCCGGTTTCGGGCCGGAACACCTGCGTGCCGGTCAGATCCGACGGCAGCAGGTCCGGGGTGCACTGGATGCGCGCATGGCTGCATTCCAGCGCCTGCGCCAGCCGCTTGACCGCGCGGGTCTTGGCGATGCCCGGCGGACCTTCCAGCAGGACGTGGCCGCCCGCCAACAGCGCGATGACCAGCCGCTCGGCCAGCCGCTGATGCCCGACCAGCCCCGCCGCCACGGTGCTGACAAGCTCGGCCACCGCAGCGGCCTGCGCCGCGTCGCCCTTTTCAAGATGTGACATTTTCCTTCTCCCTGACCGGGAGATTTGCCCGAAGCCGGGCATCCGCCAAGTGCTATGACCGCTTTTGCGACCAAGGTTGCATGGCCCTAGCCGCCCAGCCCTGGCAGCGCCCCGGGCGCACTGGTGGTCGCGGCAAGAAAGCGGCGGCGCAGCGCGCCCGCGTCAAGCCCGGTGCCGATGACCACCAGCCGGGTTTCGGGTAGCACCCCCGCGGGCCAGTCCGCCAGCGCCTGCAGCGGATAGGCGCGATGGCCGACCACATGCGCCAGCAGCGGCCCCGGCGCGCCCGGCACGGCCAAAAACCCCTTGGCCCGCAGCATCCCCGGCAGAGCCGCCAGCCCTTGCAGCCAGCCCTGCCAGCCGCTGGCATCGCGCGCCGGCCCGCCGGTCAGCACCAGCGAGCCCAACCCGCCATGCCGTTCGGCCCCCGCCTCGGGCGCCATGGCCTCGGCCAGCCAGCCGGCCATGGCCTCGGGGCGGCCAAGACCAGAATAGCTGCCCGGCGCCAGCAGCGCCTGCGGATCAAAGCCCGGGTCCCCCGCATCATGCAACCGCGCCGCCGGGTTGATCCCGCGCAGCCGCGCCGGCCAGTCCGCTGCGGCATCCGGCCCGGCATGGGTCAGCACGATGTCATCGGCAAAGGCCAGCTGGCGCAGCATCTCGGGATGCGCGGCCAGCAGGTCGGGCGACATGGTCACGTCCAGCACGGTGATGACGCGGGCCAGCTGAAAGGCGCGCGCCACCGCATGGTCGCGCAGCGCCATGGCCGGCAGGCCACCGGGGATCAGGCTGTTGATGATCGGGGCGGGATCGGCCAGCCCCGTCGTCTCGACGATGACGCGCGAAAATTCGGGCAAGGCGCCCTGCTGGCGGCCGTGCAACAGCTCGCCCAGCGAAGCGCGCAGATCGCTGCCACGCGTGCAGCAGATGCAGCCGGTCGAGGTCACCACCGGCATCTCGCGCCCGCGCAGGACAAGGTGGTGATCGACGGCGACCGCGCCGAATTCGTTCACCACCAGCGCGGTGTCGCGCCGCCCGGCGACCATGCGGTTGACCAGGGTCGTCTTGCCCGCGCCCAGAAATCCGGTCAGCAGATAGACCGGGATCATGGCACCGGATCCGGCAGCAGGCGCAGATCGGCGTCAAGCGCGATCAGATCGGCCACGGCCATGCCACGTGCAATCCGCAGGGGTGGCAGGCGCATGGCCCGGCGCGGCAGATCGCCCGCCATGGCGATGGCGCGGCCCGGCGCGGTGCCGGTCAGCGCCACCAGCCGCTGCACGCAATCAAGCAGGCTGACATGCGCGCCCGCCAGTGCGCCCTCGGGGTTGACGAGCGCGCCGTCACGCACCGCGATATCCATGCCATAAAGCCGGAACCGATCCGGCCCGCCCACCGTCGGCATGGCATCCGAGACGAGGAAGCAGCGGTCGCGGCGCGGCCGGGCGGCCATGGCCAAAGCCAGCATCTCGGGCGCGACATGGATGCCGTCGGCGATCAGCCCGCACCACGCATCCGACAGCAGCGCCGCCGCGATGATGCCGGGATCGCGCGACTGCATCTGCGGCATGGCATTGTAAAGATGGGTGAACATGCCCACACCCGCAGCAAGCGCCGCGCGGGTCTGGCCGGCATCGGCGCGGCTGTGCCCGGCCGAGACCACGACGCCCAGACCCACCGCCTGCGCCAGCAGCGCCGGGTCGCAGCATTCCGGCGCCAGCGTCAGTAGCACCGGCACATCGGCGGCGCGCAGCCGCGCCAGCACCGCCAGCGTGCGGGTGTCCAGCGGCCGGATGAAACGCGCATCATGCGTGCCGCGCCGCTCGGGCGCGATATGCGGCCCCTCGATATGGATGCCGTCGATCTGGGCCAGCCCCTCGGCGCGGGCGGCGATCACGGCCGCGGCGGCGGCCTCGATCACCTCGGGGGTGTCGGTGATGACCGTGGGCAGGATCCGCGCCGTGCCAAGCCTGCGATGCGCGGCAGCGATGGCTGTGATGCCCGCGACCGAGGGCTCGGCGTTGAACAGCACCCCGCCGCCGCCATTCACCTGCAGATCGGTCAGCCCCGGCATCAGCAGCGGCAGGTGCAGGTCGGGCGTATCCGCGCCCAGCGGTCGTAGCGCCGCCACCCGCCCGGCGCGGGTTTCGACGGCCAGCCCCGGCCGCAACGCGCCGCGGCTCCAGACAAGATCGGCAGAGATCAGCATATTTCCTCGGGATAGCAGGGGGCGAGCGCCTGTTCGACCTGCGCCTGCAGGATGGCCTGCGCCGGCGGCAGGTCCAGCCGGGCGGCCCGGCCCAGCGTCTCGGGCGGCAGGTATTGCAGCAGCAGCGGATAGGGCATGCCGCTGGCCTGCAGGTCATCGGCCATCGCCTCCAGTTCGGGGCGCGCCCTGGGCCAGTAATGCCGGATGCGGTCGAGAAAGCCGAAATGGCGCAACATGCGCTGTTGCGCATCGGTCGCCAGATGCGCGGTGGCCGGATCATCGGCCCCCCATGCGGCGGGATCGGCCAGCATCAGCGCCTCCATCCGCTCCGAGACATGCGCGCTGCCGCTGGTCCAGCCATGCACATGCGACAGCGCATAAAGCGCCTCGCGCCAGGCAAAGCTCAGCGCCGGGCCCAGGCCCAGCACCGCCACATTGCGCCGCGTCAGGTCGGCACAGGCGCTGGCCGTCTGGTAATCCGCGCCGCGCACCTCCAGTGCGATGCGGTCGCGGTCCTGCAAGACCGCGCTCAGCAGGTCGGGCTGTTCCATGTCGAAACGCTCGACATAGGTCGGGCCATAGCCAAGGCCCAGCCGCACCACGACCGTGCGCACGCGCCGCCAGACCGCCGGCCCCAGGCCGGCGCCGGCAAAGGCCGCCTCGTGCAGATCCAGCGCGCGGGCCAGCGTCTCGGGCGTGGTCACGTCGCCATCGGGCACGAAATCGGCCGGCAGGGCATGGCACAGCGCGGCGGGCGCGGGGGCGCTGGCCTCGGCCGCGGCAACCAGCCGCGCCACGCTTTCGGCGTCGGGGCCGTGGAATTGCAGGCGGGTAAAGCCCGCCGCCGCGAAATCCATCACCTCGCGTTCGGCGCGCAGCAGGGCGGCCTCGCGCCCCAGCCCCGCCGTGGGCAGGGGGCCAAGACCCGCCGCCCCAAGGATCAGCGGCACCCGGTCAAGGTTCTGGCTCGCCGCGATGCCGCGCACCAGCGCCGCGAACCCGTCCGGCGTCAGGCCCGAGCTGCCGCCAAATCGGTTGACCTCATCGGCGGGCGCCTCGATCAGCGCCGGCATGTCATGGTCACGCGCCTGCCGCAGCGCGGCGGCGATCACATCGGGCAGCACCGAGGCCACCGCCGGGATCGCCTGTCCGATCTGCTGGCGCACGGCGCGCACGATCGGGGTCAGCAGATCGGTCATCGTGCCGCCCGCAGGCCGGAATCCGCCAGCCCCGCGCGCGCCATCAGCGCCGCGCCGCGCGCGCCGGAACTGTCGCCATGGCGCGCCACCCGGATCAGCGGCGCCCGCGCCTGCCCCAGCCGCAAGGCCGCAAGCGCCCCCTGCAGCCGCGCCGGCAGGTCGGGCAGGTTCGACAGCCCGCCGCCCAGCACGATCACCTGCGGGTCCAGAAGCAGTTGCAGCGTATCCAGCATCTCGCCGGCAAGGTCGGTCCAGATCGCCATGACCCGCGCCGCAAGCGGATCGCGCGGGATGCGCGCGGCAAGCCGGGCGGGGTCGGCATCCTCGATGCCCGCCCAGGCGGCGATGCGGCGCAGGCCGGTGCCCGAGACGTAATTTTCAAAACAGCCCTCGCGCCCGCAGCCGCAGCGCCAGAGCGGCAGCCCATGGCGTGCCAGCGCCCGCGCGGGGATGCCGACATGGCCGATCTCGACCGCAAGCCCGGCGTGGCGCGGCGGGATGCGGCCGCCGATGACCAGCCCGGCGCCGACCCCGGTGCCCAGGACCAGCCCCAGCACCGCGCCCTCGCCCGCGCCCTCGCCCGCGTCATCGCCCGCGTCATCGCCCGCGCCGCCATGCGCCTCGGAATAGGCAAAGGCCATGCAATCGTTGATCAGCGGCAGCGCCCGCCCCAGCGCCGCCTGCAGCGCCTGGCCCAGCGGCCGGCCGGTGATCGGGATATTGGCCGCTGTGCACAGGCCGGTGTCCGGCGCGACCACGCCCGCGACCGACAGCGCCACCGGCAGGGCGGGATCGCCGGCCCGCCCTTCCAGCCAGCGGATCTGGCCAACCAGCGCCGCCAGAAAGCTGTCGAAATCCCCGGTCGGCGTCGGCACCCGGCGCAGCTCCAGCGTCTGCATCGCCGCATCGAAAAGCCGGGCTTCGATCTTGGTTCCGCCCAGGTCGATGGCGCCGCTTGGCGTGGCTGGCATAAGGAAAGCCCCTGATCCTGATCGCTTTGCCATGGCTTATCGCATGGGCGCGGCCCCGGCGCGAGTGTCAGATTGCGTCCTTCGGCGCGAGAGAGCGGGCCAGATTGCGCCCGCCCGCCGCCACCGCTAGCCTGCGCCGAAAACCGCAAGGACCGCCCGCGATGAAGCTGCTGATCGACACCGACCCCGGCATTGACGATGCCATGGCCATCCTGTTCGCCGCCCGCCACCCCGGGATCGAGCTGATCGGCCTGACCACCGTCTTTGGCAATGTCTCTGTCGAGACCGCCACCCGCAACGCGCTGGCGCTGGTCGAGCATTGCGGGCTGCAGATCCCGGTGGCGCAAGGCGCGGGCCGGCCGCTGGTCCTGCCGCCGTTTGTGCCGCCAGCACATATCCATGGCGCCGAGGGCTTTGGCCACCGCCCTGCCCCCGCGCCGCAGGGCCGCGCCATCACCGAGGATGCGGCGCGCTTCATGACCCGGCTGGCGCGCGAGATGCCGGGCGAGATCACGCTATGCCCGGTCGGGCCGATCACCAATGTCGCGCAGGCGATCCGGCTGGACCCGGAATTCGCCGGCAATATCCGCCGGATCGTGCTGATGGGCGGGGCTTTGGACGCGCCGGGCAATATCTCGGCCCATGCCGAGGCCAATGCCTATCACGACCCCGATGCCATGGACATCGTGCTGCGCTCGGGTGCGGATGTGACGATGATCGGGCTGGATGTGACCATGCGCGCCCAGATGGTCGCAGGCGATTTCGAGGCGCTGGCCGGCGCCGCGCCACAGGACGGCGGGCTGTTGCGCGACATGGCCGGGCTTTATCTGGATTTTTATGCCTCGCTGGGCCAGCCGGGCTGCGCGCTGCATGACCCGATGGCGGTGATCGCCTGCATCAGGCCCGATCTGTTCACCTGCGAAGAGACCGGGCTGGCCGCCATCACCTCGGCGGCGCAATCGGGCCGCACCGTGCGCCGGGCGGGCGCGGCACAGAGCCGGGCGGCGCT
Organism: Paracoccus limosus; assembly: GCF_009711185.1. Taxonomy (GTDB): domain Bacteria; phylum Pseudomonadota; class Alphaproteobacteria; order Rhodobacterales; family Rhodobacteraceae; genus Paracoccus; species Paracoccus limosus. The sequence goes on along the minus strand of NZ_WMIF01000015.1, from coordinate 61,308 downwards.
GGATTGCGATGCGGCGGCGATCAAGGGCCTGTTCATGGACACGCTGGCCCGGCACGGCGCCTGAGGCAATGGCCGCGCGCCGGTGGCAGGCGGCAGTGCGATTGGCGCGGCCGGGGCCTCCGGCGGGGATATTTGGGCACGAAAGAAGCCGGGCGCTGGGTCCTCAGGCGGCGGGGATTGGTTGCCGCCTAGGTTGGGGCAGCGGGAAGATCCGGTCATAGGCCAGATTGAAGAAGAAGGTATAGACGAGGTAAAAGACCACGATCGCCAGATCCATCGCCAGTGCCTGCCAGAGCCCGATGCCCAGATACCATGCCAGCATCGGCACCAGAGCCAGCACCAGACCGGCCTCGAACAGCAGCGTGTGCAGGATCCGCACCCGGATCGACTTGACCGCACTGCCGGTCAGCGCAACCATGGCCCGGTCGAAGCCCATGTTGAACACCAGATTCCACAGCGTCGCCACGGTCGCGGCGACCAGCCCCACCACACCCATGTGCTGGGCCGGCTGGTCAAAGACCAGTGCAGCAAGCGGGGTGAAAATCGCAAGCCCAATCAACTCGAAGCTGAGGGCGTGGCGAAGGCGGTCGGGCAGGCTGCGGGTGGTCATATCAGGCTCGTCATCGGTTCATGTGGTTGTGCGAGGGGGGTTCTATCTGGCATCCTGCGAAAGGAAAGTTGGCTGCCATCTGGAAATGAGATAGGTGAGTGTTTCGATCGAACAGCTGGCGGCCTTTGCTGCGGCGGCCGAGCATGGCTCGTTTTCTGCGGCGGGGCGGGCGCTTGGCAAGGCGCAGTCGGCGATCAGCACCCAGATCGCCAATCTGGAGATCGATCTGGGGTTGGAGCTCTTCGACCGCTCGGGGCGCAACCCGGTGTTGACGGTGGCGGGGGTGCGGCTCTTGCCCGAGGCGCGGCTGATCCTTGACCGGCGCCAGCATCTGATCGGGGTCGCGGCGGGGCTGGAAAGCCATGTCGAGCACCGGCTGGCCGTGGCCTTTGACGAGCTTTACCCCGAGCCGGCGGTGGGCGAGCTGTTCGCCGATTTCGCCCGCGATTTCCCGCATGTCGAGCTGGAATTGCTGTTTCCCACCATGGAGGACACCAGCCGCTTGGTGCTGGATGGCAAGGCCGATCTAGGCGTGATGTGGCGGCAGGAACAGCTGCCGCCCGAACTGGGCTTTCTGACGCTGGGCTGGGTGCCGTTGCGGCTGGTCTGCGGCCGCGATCATCCGCTGGCCGAAGGTCCGGTCGGCTGGGAGGATCTGAAGCGCTTTCGCCAGATCATGGTCTCGGGTCGCACCGAGGGGCCGGAAAAGCAGCGGCTGCGCGTGGCCGCCGAGGTCTGGTGGGTCGAAAGCCATTGGGTGATCCTGCAGATGCTGCGGCAGGGTCTGGGCTGGGCGCTGATCCCCAATCACATCATGCGCGAATCGCCGGTGGCGCCTGAACTGGCGATGCCGAAGCTGAGCTTTGATCGCGGCAATCACCCCGTCGCGCTGGAGATGGTCTGGCACAAGCAGCGCCCCTGCGGCCCCGCCGCGCGCTGGCTGCGCGAAAGGCTGGCGGCCCAGAAGATCGACTAGGCCGGCAGCGGCCGATCCGCCAGAATATCGCGCAGGGCGATGCGGCTGGACAGGTGCTGCACGCCCGGCAGTGGCAGCAGCCGGTCCTTGAGCAGCGCCTCGAAGCTGCGCAGGTCGACGGTGACGATTTCCAGCATGTAATCCTCTTGCCCGGTCAGCAGGGCGCAGCCGATCACCTCGGGGATGCGGGCCACGGCGCGTTCGAAATCGGGCAGCGTGGCGCTGTCGTGAATCTTCAGCGTGACCATGCACCATGCCCGCACCTGCAACCCCATCGCCTGCCGGTCCAGACGGTGGCGGCGGCCCGCGATCACCCCTGCCGCCTCCATCGCCTGCATCCGCCGCCAGCAAGGCGTATGGCTGATGCCGGCGCGGTCGGCGATCTCGCGGATGGAAAGGTCGTCGGCGGATTGGATCACCCGCAAGATGCGGCGGTCCGTTTCGTCGAGTACGGGAATTTCGTGACGCTTGTCTGCCATTGGGTCAGTATGGCGGACAAGCGTTTTGCTTTCCAGCCCCCGAACCGCCCAGATTGCAACACCTGTCCTCGGCAGGCGGATCTAGCCTGATCCTTGGGGATGCCAGGGGAGGAGCGCATGACCACCGAAGTCGCGGCCGGCACGGCCGGGCAAGGAATGCTTGGACGCAAGGCGCCGGGGGTGGGATGATGGCGCACAGACCGGACCCATCCGCCGCCCCCAGTCATCCAGACGGAGCCGCCATGCCCGCGACCGATCCCGACGCCCCGCTGCCACCCCTTAGCCTGACCGTGCCAGAACCAGAGGTGCGGCCCGGCGGTCAGCCCGATTTCTCGCATGTGGTGATCCCGCGCGCCGGCACCGTGCGCCGCCCCGAGGTCGATGCCGATCCCGAGGCGATCCGCGATCTGGCCTTCACCATCATCCGCGTCCTGAACCGCGAGGGCGAGGCCGTGGGCCCCTGGGCCGAGGCGCTGGACCAGACGCCCGAGGATCTGCTGACCGGCCTGCGCCACATGATGACCCTGCGCATCTACGACGCGCGGATGCTGAACGCACAGCGCCAGCAAAAGACCAGCTTCTATATGCAGCATCTGGGCGAAGAGGCGATTTCCTGCGGCTTTCAGCGCGCACTGGCGCCGGGCGACATGAACTTTCCGACCTATCGTCAGGCGGGGCTGCTGATCGCGGCGGGTTATCCGGTCAGCCTGATGATGAATCAGGTCTTCGGCAACGCCGAGGACCCGATGCGCGGCCGCCAGCTGCCGGTGATGTATTCCTCGAAAGAGCATGGTTTCTTTACCATCTCGGGCAATCTGGCCACGCAATATATTCAGGCGGTGGGCTGGGCCATGGCCTCGGCCATTTCGGGCGACCGCAGGATCGCGGCAGCCTGGATCGGCGACGGCTCGACGGCGGAAAGCGATTTTCACGCCGCGCTGGTCTTTGCCTCGACCTACAAGGCGCCGGTGGTGCTGAACGTGGTGAACAACCAATGGGCCATCTCGACCTTTCAGGGCATTGCGCGCGGCGGCTCGGGGACGTTCGCGGCGCGGGGGCTGGGCTTTGGCATCCCCTCGCTGCGGGTGGATGGCAACGACTATCTGGCGGTGATGGCGGTGGCACGGTGGGCGGCGGAACGCGCCCGGCGCAACCTTGGCCCGACGATGATCGAATATGTCACCTATCGCGCCGGCGGCCATTCCACCTCGGACGACCCTTCGGCCTATCGCCCGGCCGAGGAAAGCAACGCCTGGCCGCTCGGCGATCCGATCCTGCGGCTGAAAAACCACCTGATCGCGCTTGGCGTCTGGTCGGACGAACGCCACGCCCAGACCGAGGCCGAGATCCTTGCCACCATCACCGCCGAGCAAAAGCGCGCCGAGGCCATCGGCACCCTGCATCACGGCCAGCACCCCAGCCACGCCGACATGTTCCGCGATGTCTATGCCGAAATGCCGCCGCATCTGCTGAAGCAACGTCACGAGGCGGGGTTCTGACATGGCACGCATGACGATGATCGAGGCGATCCGCGACGCGCTGGACGTGGCCATGGGACAAGACCCCGGCGTGGTCGTCTTTGGCGAGGATGTGGGCTATTTCGGTGGCGTGTTCCGCTGCACCGCCGGCCTGCAGGCGAAATACGGCAAGACCCGCTGTTTCGACACGCCGATCAACGAATCCGGCATCGTCGGTGCCGGCATCGGCATGGCGGCTTACGGGTTGAAGCCGGTGGTGGAAATCCAGTTCGCCGATTACGTCTATCCCGCCTATGACCAGATCGTGTCCGAGGCGGCGCGGCTGCGCTATCGCTCGGCCGGGCAGTTCACCTGCCCGATGGTGATCCGCATGCCCACCGGCGGTGGCATCTTTGGCGGCCAGACCCACAGCCAGTCGCCCGAGGCGCTGTTCACCCATGTCACCGGGCTGAAGACCGTGGTGCCCTCGAACCCGCAGGACGCCAAGGGCTTGCTGCTGTCGGCCATCGCCGACCCCGATCCGGTGATCTTTCTGGAGCCGAAGCGGCTTTATAACGGCCCCTTCGACGGCCATCACGACCGGCCGGTCGCGCCATGGAAGACGCATGAGCTGGCCGAGGTGCCCGAGGGCGTCCATACCGTGCCGCTGGGTCGGGCGGCGCTGCGCCGGGCCGGGCAGGCGGTGACGGTCCTGACCTATGGCACCATGGTCCATGTCGCGCTGGCCGCCACCGCCGAGTCGGGCGTCGATGCCGAGGTGATCGACCTGCGCACCCTGCTGCCCTTGGACATGGAAACCATCGTGACCTCGGTCCGCAAGACCGGCCGCTGCATGGTGCTGCACGAGGCGACGCTGACCTCGGGCTTTGGCGCGGAGCTGGCGGCCTTGGTGCAGGCGGAATGTTTCTGGCATCTTGAGGCACCGATCCGCCGCGTCACCGGCTGGGACACGCCCTATCCGCATACGCATGAATGGAGCTATTTCCCCGGCCCCGCACGGGTGGCCGAGGCTTTGCGTCAACTGGTCGAGGTGGACTGAGATGGGACTCCACGCAATCCGAATGCCCGACATCGGCGAAGGCATTGCCGAGGCCGAGATCGCCGAATGGCTGGTGCAGCCCGGCGACGTGCTGCGCGAGGACGATCCGATGGTCGCGGTGATGACCGACAAGGCAACGGTGGAAATCCCCTCTCCCGTCACCGGCACCGTGGTCTGGCAGGCCGGCACGCCCGGCACGATGATCGCCGTCGGGGCCGAGCTGATCCGCCTGCAGGTGGACGGCGCCGGCAATGTCGCGGGCGAGGCACCCGTTGTCGGGGCAGAGGTCGGGGCGCAGGCCGACGAGCCGCGCCCGCCCCAGCCCGAGCCGCGCCCGGACCCCGCCCCCAGACCGGAACCGCGCCCCGAACCGCCCCGGCCTGCCCCCCACACCGCCCCCCCAACCGCGAACGCCAGCCCCCTGCGCCCCGAGGGGCAGAAGCCCACCGCCGCGCCCTCGGTCCGCGCCCGCGCCCGCGAGGCGGGGGTGGATCTGCGGCTGGTGCGCGGCTCGGGTCCGGCGGGGCGCATCTCGCATCAGGATCTGGACGCCTTCATCGCCAGCGGCGGCCTGCCCGCGCCCAGCGGTCCGCGCCCCGATGACAGGATCGAGGAAATCCCCGTCATCGGCCTGCGCCGCCGCATTGCCGAGCGCATGGAGGCGGCAAACCGGGTGCCGCAGATCACCATTGTCGAGGAGTTGGACGCCACCGCGCTTGAGGATCTGCGCACGCGGATGAACGCCCGGCTGCAAGGCGGTGCAGCGGGGCTGCGTCTGAATCCCCTGCCCTTCATCGCCCGCGCCATCATCCGCGCCGTGCAGGACCAGCCGATGCTGAACGCGCATTACGATGCCGCCGCTGGGCTGATCCGCCGCTTTGGCGCCGTGCATCTGGGCATTGCCGCACAGACGCCGCAGGGGCTGATGGTGCCGGTGGTGCGCCATGCCGAGGCGCTGGACCTGCGCGGCCTTGCCGCCGAAATCGCCCGACTGGGCGCCGCCGCCAAAGACGGTCAGGCCCGGCGCGACGAGCTGTCGGGTTCGACCATCACCATCACCTCGCTGGGGCCTTTGGGGGCGATCGCCACCACGCCGATCCTGAACGTGCCCGAGGTGGCGATCGTCGGCGTCAACCGGCTGGCGGTGCGGCCTTTCTGGAACGGCACCGCCTTTGAGCCGCGCAAGATGATGAACCTGTCGTGCAGCTTCGATCACCGGGTGGTCGACGGCTGGGATGCCGCCGTCTTCGTCGCGCGGCTGAAAGAGCTGCTGGAGACCCCGGCGCTGATCTTCGTGGAGGGCTGAGATGCGCGAGATCCAATGCAGGCTATTGGTGATCGGCGCCGGCCCCGGCGGCTATGTCTGCGCGATCCGCGCGGGGCAGCTGGGCGTCGACACCGTGCTGGTCGATGCCGCCCGCCCCGGCGGCACCTGCCTGAACACCGGCTGTATCCCGTCCAAGGCGCTGATCCATGCCGCCGAGGAATATCATCGGATTGTCGGCCTTTCCTCGAATCCTTCGATGGGGATCGGCGCGTTTGGCGCCCGGCTGGATCTGGCCGCGACCATGGCATGGAAAGACGGCATCGTCAGCCGCCTGACCGGCGGCATCGCCGGCCTTTTGCGCAAGGCGCGGATCCGGCTGATCACGGGCGAGGCACGGCTGACCGATGGCAAGACCGCCGAGATCACCACGCCCGAGGGCCCGGTGCGCATCCGCACCGAGGTGCTGGTGATCGCCACCGGCTCGGAGCCGGTCGAGCTGCCGACCCTGCCCTTTGGCGGCAAGGTGATTTCTTCGACCGGGGCGCTGGCCCTGACCGAGGTGCCCGAGCGGCTGGCCGTGGTCGGCGGCGGCTATATCGGGCTGGAGCTGGGCACCGCCTATGCCAAGCTGGGATCGCAGGTCACGGTGATCGAGGCCGGGCCGCGCATCCTGCCGCAATATGACGCCGAACTGACGCGGCCGATGGCGCAGCGGCTGGCAGCGCTGGGGGTGCGGGTGCTGACCGGGGCGCGGGCCGGCGGCCTGTCCGAAACCGGCGCGCTGCGCGTGGCCGGGGTCGATGGCGCCGAGGACATTGCCGCCGACAAGGTGCTCGTCACGGTTGGCCGACGCCCGCGCGCCACCGGCGCGGGGATCGAGGGCCTGCAACTGGCCATGGCCGGCCCTTTCATCGCGGTGGACGAGCGCTGCCGCACGTCAATGAGCGGCGTCCATGCCATCGGCGATGTCACCGGCGAGCCGATGCTGGCGCATCGTGCCATGGCGCAGGGCGAGATGGTGGCCGAGATCGTCGCCGGCACCCGCCGCAGCTGGGACCGGCGCGCGATCCCGGCGGTCTGCTTTACCGATCCCGAGATCGTCAGCCTTGGCCTTGCGCCCGACGAGGCCCGTGCGCAGGGCATCGAGGTAATGACCGGGATCTTTTCCTTTGCCGCCAATGGCCGGGCGATGACCGCCGCCGATGACAGCGGCTTTGTCCGCGTCACCGCGCGCAGCGATACCCATGAGGTGCTGGGCATTCAGGCCGTGGGTCCGGGCATCGCCGAGATGGCCGGCGGATTTGCCTTGGCGCTGGAGATGGGGGCGCGGCTGGAGGATATCACCGGCACCATGCACGCCCATCCGACCCGGGGCGAGGCACTGCACGAGGCCTGTCTGCGGGCACTGGGGCAGGCGCTGCATGTCTGAGGGCGGCCGGGGGCTCTGCCCCCGACGTTTTCCATGCCCTCGACGGGCGCGGAAAACGTTCCCCCGGGATATTTGACCACGAAAGAAGCCGTCAGGCCGCGCCAAGCCGGATGCGGTGGCGGTCGATGAGCAGATCGCGGGTCAGGGCCAGTTCCTGCTGTTCGCGGGTGCTGTCCCAGCCGAGCGCGCGGGCGCAGAGGGCAGCGATGCTGGCAAGGTCGCGGGTCGAAAGCTGGCCGGTGACGGCGATGGCGCTGCGGCGCATGACGACATCGGCGAGATGGCCGACCTGTTCATGGCGGACCATCCAGTCGAATTCCTGCAGGCTGTAATCGGGCGCGTCCTGCAGCATGGTGGGGGTCGCGCCTTCATGGGCGAGGATGGCATGGGCGGTGCTGCCATAGCGGTCGAGAAGCCGGGCCGCGCGCGACGGTCGGGCGCCGGTGGCGCGAGCGGTTTGGTCGATCCAGTGCTGACGCGCGGTGCCCTCCGTGGGGCAGTCGCGGCCACCGCCGATCGGCAGGCCTTGGGTCGAGACGCGGCGTGGGTGGCCAAGGCGGGCCAGCACCGTATCGGCGACCTCCTCGGAAAAGCCGCGGAAGGTGGTCCATTTGCCGCCGACCAGCGAGATGATCGGCCAGCGACGCTGGCCCTCGGGTTCGGCGACCGGGGCCGAGTGATCGCGGCTGATCAGGCCGGGGGCCACGCCTTCGGAATTCGGCAGCGGGCGGATGCCGGCATAGGCATAGACGATCTGGCTGCGGTCGAATTGCAGCCCCGGCAGCAGGCCGGCCAGCGCCGCCATGAAATAGTCGATCTCGGCCTCGGTGCAGGTGACGCTGTCGGGATCGTCGGCGCGGATGTCGGTCGAGCCGACCAGCGCGCGGCCGAGATAGTCGAAGACCAGACAGATGCGGCCGTCATCGGCCTCGAAATAGATCATCCGGCCGTTCAGGGCCGCCAGAAGCTCGGGGTGGTCCAGCAGGATATGCGAGCCCTTGGTGCCGCCGATCAGTTTCGAGGCAAGGCCAAACTGGGCGTTGATGCGGTCGATCCACGGACCGCCGGCATTGACGATCAGGCGCGGGCGCAGGGGCAGCGCGCCATCCGGTGTGCCGAGGGTCACCTGCGTGCCATCGCTGCCGGCGATGGCGGTGTGGTTCAGCGCCCGGCTGGCCGGGTTGGCGCGCAGCCCGTCAGCGATCAGTTCCCAGACCAGCCGTTCGGGCTGGGTGACGGTGGCGTCGTAATATTGCCCGGCAGCAACGATGCGCGGGGTCAGCGGCGGGATTTCCTGCAGCGCGCGCCGGCGCGACCACAGCTGATGGCGCGGCATGACCCGGTGGCGGCGGCCGTAGAAATCATACATGGCAAGGCCGATCTTCATCAGCACCGCGCCCCGGCTGCGCGGCGCCGTGGTCGAGCCCATCAGCGTGCGCAGCGCGGCGGGGATCCCCTTGAGCCACGAGAAAATCGGGATCACGGTGGGCAGCGGCCGCACCAGATGTGGGGCGTTTTTCAGCAGCAGGTTGCGTTCCAGCGTCGATTGCGCGACCAGTCCCAGCTCGCCCGTTTCCAGATATTTGATGCCGCCATGGATCAGCCGCGAAGGGGCGGCCGAGGTGCCGCCGCCGAAATCGCCCTTGTCCGAGATGATACAGGTGACGCCCTGTTCGCAAAGGTCGCGAAACAGGCCCGCGCCATTGATGCCGGCGCCAAGGATCAGCACGTCGATGTCTTGCGGGGATGCGGCGCTCATGCGGTTCCTTTCGCCAGCGCCTCGATCCGCGGCCAGATCGGAGCGAGCGCACGGCCCAGTTCGGTAAAGACGTCAAAGCGCGCGGCCAGTGCCGCCGCCCGGTCGGGATCGGGGGAATAGGTGGTGACAAGCGCCGCCATGTCGCGCGGATCGGCGCGCGGATCGTCATAAAGCCCGACCGCCGCGCCGGCACAAAGCGCCGCGCCCCAGGCCGCGGCCTCATCCGTGGCGCTGACTGACACCGGCATCGCCAGCGCATCGGCAAAGAGCTGCGCAAACAGCGGGCTGCGCGAGATGCCGCCCGTCAGCCGCGCGGCCTGCGGGGCAAAGCCGTCGCGCAGGGCATCGACATGGATGCGGTGGTTGAAGGCGATGCCCTCGATCACCGCGCGCAGCATGTCGCCGCGATCCTGCCAGCCGCGCAGGCCAAAGAATCCGGCGCTGGCCTCGGCGCCCATGGGCGAGCCGAACAGGAACGGATGGAACAGCGCGGTCGAGGGGCGGGCCATCGCGGCCTCGATCTCGGGGATGATCTCGGCGTGAAAGGCGCGGCCGGCCGCCTCGGCCTCGCGGCGTTCGGCGCCGCAGAGCGTGTCTAGGAACCAGTCGTAATTGGCGGCAGAGGCTGGCGAAATCGCCATGTTGTTCCATTCGCCCAAGGCCAGCCCGTTGCGGCAGAACCAGCGTTCATCGACGCGCGGCGCCTCTGAGACGGTTTCGTTGATCGAATAGGTGCCGGCGACGATGGCGACGGTGCCGGCGCGATGCCCGCCCGCGCCAAGCGCCGAGGCGGTCACGTCATGCAACCCGGCGGCGACCGGCGTGCCGGCGATCAGCCCGGTCAGGGCGGCGGCCTCGGGCGTGACATGGCCTGCGATGCCGGCCGGCGCCAGCACCGGCGGCAGGGCACCCGAAAGCGCCCCCAGACCGAACAGGTCGGGGATGTCGGGCGCATAGCCTTGGGTTGCGACATCGGTGAACGAGGTGCTGGCCTCGGTCAGGTCGGTGGCGATGCGGCCGGTCAGGCAAAAGCGCAGCCAGTCCTTGCAGGCCAGCACATGGGCGATGCGGGCAAAACGGTCGGGCTGATGATCGCGCAGATGCGCGAGCAGCGCCGAAGGGGCCGAGGCATGCGGCATCTGCCCGGTGCGCATAAGCGCGCGGCGGGCGGTGCCATCGGTCTGCCATGCGGCCACGGTCGCTGCGGCGCGACTGTCGAGCGACAGGATGCCATGGCCCAGCGGGCGGCGGGCGGCGTCCAGCAGATAGACGCCATCGCCATGCGCCGTGGCGGCGACGGCGGCGATTTCCGACGCCGGGCGGCCACAGGCGGCGACCGCCTCGGCAATGGCGGCGGCGGTCTGGGTCCAAAGCACATCCATGTCGCGTTCGACATGATGCGGGGCGGGCATGATCTGGGGCACCCGGCGGCGCGCCAGCGCCAGCACCCGGCCGGTTTCGTCAAAGACGACCGCCTTGGTGACCGTCAGGCCATTGTCGACGCCAAGAAGCAGGGGCATGGGTTTCCTCGTCGTGCCCGGACGGGGCCGGGCCGGTCATCGGGGTGGTCCCGCGCCCCGGGGGGGAGGCAGGCGCGGGACCAATGAGGCGCGAGGGGGGCCCGCGCCACCATGGTGGTCTTATTGTTCCAGCACGAAGGGCGCCGTGTATTTGTCGGCGTTCGACTGGTCGATCAGCATGCAGTCGAACAGCTGCTTTTCGGTATCCACGCCGGTCTTGCCGGTCTTGATCACCGAATCCGCCTGCTTGACCGCCGCCGCCGAGAACACGGCAACCGGCTGCAGCACGGTATATTGCAGTTCACCCGCCTTCACTGCCGCGACCGCATCGGGCGAGCCGTCAAAGCCGCCGACCTTGACGGCGTTCAGCTTGCCCGCCTCTTTCAGCGCGGCGATCGCCCCCAGCGCCATCTCGTCGTTGCCCGAGATCACGCCGTTGATGTCGGGATTGGCCTGCAGCAGCGACTGCATCTTCTGGTAACCCTTGGTGCGGTCCCAGTCGGCGACTTCCTGACCCACCTTTTCCAGATCCGGGTATTGGCTCAGCACGGTCTCATAGCCGTTCGAGCGGGTCTGGGCGTTGTTGTCCGAAGGGGCGCCGAACAGTTCGACATATTTGCCCTTGTCGCCGACCGCCTCGACCCAGGCCTGCGCGCCAAGCGCGGCGCCCTGGGCGTTGTTCGACACCAGCTGCGCCTTGGCCAGACCTTCCTGGTTGATCTCGGCATTGACGAGGATCACCGGAATGCCGGCATCGACCGCCTTTTGCACAGCACCGACCGAGCCATCGGCATTGGCCGGGTCAAGGATGATCGCAACCGACTTGTTGGTGATCGCGGTGTCGATCAGGGTGCTTTCGGCGTTGGTGTCGCCACGGTGGGCGCCGACATTGGCGGTATATCCCATCTCCTCGGCGGTCTTCTTGGCGACCTCGCCTTCGGTGAACCAATAGGGGTTCGCCGGGTCGTTGACGATGATCGAGATCAGCCCTTCGGCCGAGGCGGCGGCGGCCATCAGCGGCAGCGACGCAGCGGCGGCCAGCAGCGCGCGACGGGTCAGTTTGAACATTGGTCTCACTCCCTTGGGTTAATTCACTGCCCGAAGGCAGGCTTTCGCCGGGCGGCCGTTCCGCCCCGGCGCAAAGGTCTGCGCGTCAGCTCTTGCGGCCACCGCGCCCGTATTGGATCGAGTTCATCAGCACCGCGAGGACGATCACCGCGCCGGTGAACACCGTCTGCCAGTAGGACGACACCCCGATGATGACGAGGCCCGCCGACAGAAAGCCGATGACAAAGGCGCCCAGCATGGTGCCGCGCACCGTGCCGCGCCCGCCGGTCAGCGCCGCGCCGCCGATGACGACCGCCGCGATGGCCGTCAGCTCATAGGTGGTGCCGGCAGTGGGCCCGGCCGAGGTCAGCTGCGAGCTGAGCACCAGCCCGGCAATCGCCGCCAGCGCGCCCGAGATCGTGTAAACGGTGATCTTGACCCGGCGCGTCGGCACGCCCGACAGCTCGGCTGCACGCTCATTGCCGCCCGAGGCGTAAAGCCAGCGGCCAAAGGCCGAACGCGACAGCATCAGCCCGGCCAAGATGGCGATGGTCGCCAGCACGATGACCGAGATTGGAACTCCCGCGATGCGGTTGAAGCCCAGCCAGTTGAAGCCGGTATTGCCCAACTCGGGCGCGCCGCGCAGGTTGTTGTAGGTCAGGCCGTTGGTCATCAGCAGCGCAACACCACGCGCGACATACATCACCCCCAGCGTGGCGACAAAGGGCGGCACTTTGAAGACCGAGATCAGCACCCCGTTCAGCGCGCCCACTGCCCCGCCAACGGCGATGGTCAGCACCACCACGGCCCAGACCGGCGGGTAAAGGATGACCCCTGCCCAGTCCAGCTCGACCCCTTGCATCATCGCGCCTGCGACGACGCCGCACAGTGCCAGGATCGAGCCCACAGACAGATCGATCCCGCCGTTCAGGATCACCAGAAGCATACCGATGGACAGGATGCCGTAGATCGCCACCTGCGAGGACATGATCAGGAAGTTCGACAGGGTGAAATAGTTCGGTGACAGGAACGAAAAGACCGCGATGATGGCGATCAGGGCGAAAAAGGCGCGGCCTTCCAGCAGGATGCGGCCGATGCTGAAATTGGACTTGCGGGCCGGATGCGCCGGGGCGGTGGTTGCGGACATGGGTTTTCCTCCCTCACATGATCCGTCAGGCGGCCACGGACTCGCCCGAGGCGGCCATGATCTTTTCTTTGGTGACGGTGGAATCGAATTCGGCCGAGATGCGGCCCTTGTGCATGACGATGATCCGATGCGCGATGGACAGGCCTTCGCTGACTTCGGATGTGGTATAGATGACGGCCAGCCCGCTTTCGGCGCCCTTGGCGAGCAGCTTGAACACCTCGGCCTTGGCGCCGATGTCGATGCCGCGCGAGGGTTCGTCCAGCATGATGACGCGGGGGTTGGTGGCCAGCATCTTGCCGATCACCACCTTCTGCTGGTTGCCGCCCGAGAGCGAGCCGATGGCGGCATGGCCGCCGGCGGTCTTGACGGTGACGGTCTTGATCGAATGTTCGATCAGCTGCCGCTCGGCCCGGCGGCTGGTGAAGAGCCCGCGCGTAAAGCTGCTGATCGAGGCCAGCGACAGGTTCTGCCCCACGCTCATCGTCTGGACCAGACCGTCGCGCTGCCGGTCCTCGGGGACCAGCGCCAGACCGCGCGAGATACGCTCGGCAATCGACAGATGCGAGATTTCGCGCCCCTCCAGCACGATCTCGCCGCCCGAGGCGGTCAGACGTCCGGCGCAGGTCTCCAGAAGCTCGGTGCGGCCGGCGCCCATCAGGCCATAGATGCAGACGATCTCGCCCGCGCGCACATCCAGAGACAGCTTGTCCACCAGATCAAAGCCCGCCGGATCGGGCACCGACAGGTTGCGGACCGACAGCGCCACCTCGCCAAAGGTGGTGGCGGGCGGCGCGCCCAGATCGTAGTTTTCGCCGACCATATTGCGCACGATCCATTCCAGATCGATCTCGGCGCGCGGCGCATAGGCGGTCATGGTGCCGTCGCGCAGCACCACGGCATGATCGGTGATTGTCAGCGCCTCTTCCAGATGGTGCGAGATATAGACGATGGAAACGCCCTTGGCGGTCAGGTCGCGGATGACCTTGAACAGCACCTCGACTTCACTTGCCGACAGCGCGCTGGTCGGCTCGTCCATGATCAGGATGCGGCTGTCCACGGACAGGGCGCGGGCGATCTCGACGATCTGCTGCTGGCCCAGACGCAATTCCTCGACCGGGGTCAGCGGATCGATGTCCTCTTCCAGTTCCTCCATCAGGCGGCGGACCTGACGCTCTTCTTCGGCAAAGTTCACACCGGTCGGGCCCATGATCTCGCGGCCCATGAAGATATTGTCGCGCACCGATAGGTTCGGCGCGAGGCTGAGTTCCTGATGGATGATCGAGATGCCGCGGTCGCGCGCCTCATTGGCGCTGCCGAAGGCGACGGGCTGGCCGTCCAGCACGATCTCTCCGGTGGTGGGCTGGATGACGCCCGACAGGATCTTCATCAGCGTGGACTTGCCGGCGCCGTTCTCGCCGAACAGCGTCGTGACCTGACCGCGATGAATGTCGAAATTCACGCCTTTCAGCGCATGGACATTGCCATAGGATTTGGCGACCTGGCGTGCCGCCAGCACCACCTCGCCCTTGGTAAAGGGGGCGCGGCTCATTTCACCACCACCTCGACCGGGGTGATCAGCCAGTTCTTGGGGTTGATCAGGCGGAAGGCGCCGGTGACCTCGACGGTCTTGCCGGTCAGGTTGGCAGCGTCGATCTTGTCCAGCACGGCGGCCTTCATGGCGCGGTTGATGCCAGCGCCGGCGTTCTGATATTCGATCTGGTTCTTGAAGCCGCCAAAGGCAATGTCGCCGGGCGCATCGCGCAGGTCGGTGCCGTTGATCGCCGGGCCGGTCTGCACGCGGACATTCACGCCATCCGGCATGCCGGCGACGGTCAGCGGATAGATCCCGGCCTTGGCCTCACCCGCCACGCCCGTTACCCGCACCGACATGATCGCGCCGGTGGTCGAGGGCGCGCCGTATTTGGCGATGGCCGCATCCTTGTCGGCAGCAATCGCGGCCGCCAGTTCCGGCGCCGCGCCGGCCTTGGCCTTGATCGCCTCGGCGATGCGGGGGAATTCCTTCTGGCCGTAAGCGTCGGGGGAAAAGGCCTGCTGGCGCACATCCGCCTCGGACCCGATGTGGACGACGCGGGTATCCAGCGCGATGCCGGCCACCACGGCGGCGACGGCGGCAAGAGCGATGATCAGACCACGGCGCGAGGGCGCCGGCGCCTTCGGGGCCGGTGTCTTCGGGGTGGTGGACTTCGGGACGGCGCCGGCGGGGGCAGTGCTCTGGACCATGTTCGGGCCTCGGTTCTTATGGGTGGGGCTGGGACCGGCGGGCGGCCGGCCAGTCGGATCGGCGAATCAGCACAGGCCGGGGCGGCGCATTCTGCCGCGCCCCTTGGCCGCGCACAGGCGATCCTGGGAAATTCCGTGCATTTTCCGGCCCCTCCTCTGGCTGGTCATGCGGCCGGGCAGGCGATCAGCCCGGCGTCCTCCTCGTCATCTGGCGCGATCCGGGTGCGGCCCGAATCCCGTCGTTACGGCAAAGGTAGCTGAAATTTTTTTCTGTGTCTGCAAAAAAAATCATTCCCGCGCCGGTGAGTCTGCGCTATGAAACAGACCGAGGAATTGGCCATGCCCACCGGGGATGGCATGCCGCCCGGCCGCATGGCCGGCGGCCGAGGAGGAGAGCCATGCGCCAGCACGCAAGCGATCCGGGCAGCAGGTCGCACCATGTCCGGGACTGACATCCTGATCGGCATTGACGCCGGGACATCGGTGATCAAGGCCGTGGCCTTTGATCTGGCCGGGCGGCAACTGGCCGCCGCTGCGGTCGCCAACCGCTATCACATGGGCCGCGACGGCGCGGCCACCCAATCCCTGCCCCAGACTTGGGCCGATTGCGCCGCCGCGCTGCGGGGCTTGGGCGAAAAGGTGCCGCATCTGGCGGCGCGCACCGCCGCGCTGTCGGTCACGGCGCAGGGCGACGGAACCTGGCTCGTGGGCCGCGACGGGCCGGTGGGCGATGCCTGGCTGTGGCTGGACGCGCGCGCCGCGCCCACGGTGCAGGCGCTGGCAGGCCATCCGCAGAACCGCGCCCGGTTCGAGGCGACGGGCACCGGGCTTAACACCTGCCAGCAGGGCAGCCAGATGGCGCATATGGATGCGCATTTCCCCGAGCTTCTGGACGGGGCCGAGGTGGCGCTGCATTGCAAGGACTGGCTGTATCTGAACCTGACCGGGGTGCGCGCCACCGACCCGTCCGAGGCGAGCTTTACCTTTGGCAATTTCCGCGACCGGCAGTATGACCCGCTGGTGATCGAGGCGCTGGGGCTGGGTCACCGCCGCAACCTCTTGCCGCAGATCGTCGATGGCACCCGCCAGACCTCTCCGCTGACCCCCGAGGCGGCAGCCGCGACCGGGCTGCGCGCTGGCACGCCGGTCAGTCTGGGCTATGTGGACATGGTGATGACCGCGCTTGGCGCCGGGGTTTATGGCGGGCAGGCGGCGGGCGATATCGCCTGCTCCACCGTCGGCTCGACCGGGGTGCATCTGCGCGCCGTGCGGGCCGAGGACGTGCATCTGAACGCGCAGGGCACCGGCTATGTCATCTGCCTGCCGGTCCCGGGCATCGTGACGCAGGTGCAGACCAATATGGCCGCGACCCTGAACCTTGACTGGATTCTGGGCGTGGCGGCTGATCTTTTGTCCGACATGGGCCAACCGGTGACGCATCGCGATCTGGTGGCGCGCATCGACGGCTGGCTGGCGCAATCCCGCCCCGGCCAGATCGTTTACCACCCCTATATCTCGGACGCGGGCGAACGCGGGCCGTTTGTGAACGCCGATGCGCGGGCGGGCTTTGTCGGCCTGTCGGCGGGGCATCGCTATCCCGATCTGGTGCGCGCCGTGGCCGAAGGTCTGGGCATGGCGATGCGCGATTGCTACGCCGCCATGGGACCCCTGCCCGGCGAATTGCGCCTGACCGGGGGGGCTGCGCGTTCCGGCGCGCTGCGCGCCATCCTGTCGGCGGCGCTGAACGCGCCGGTGCGCGTCTCGGCCCGCGATGAGGCGGGGGCCGCGGGCGCCGCGATGATGGCCGCCGTCGCCATCGGCGCCTATCCCGACATGGATGCCTGCATTGCCGAATGGGTCACGCCGCTGCTGGGCGCGGCCGAGCCGCCCGAACCCGGCCTGGTCGCCGCATATGACCGGCTTTTCCCCGCATTTTCCGCCGCAAGGCAGGCCCTGCCGCCGGCATGGGACGCGCTGGCACAGGCCCGCGCCCCGAAAGGAGATTGAGATGACCAAGGATCAGGACATGATCGACCTTTTCGTGATCGGCGGCGGCATCAACGGTGCCGGTGTCGCCCGCGATGCTGCCGGGCGCGGCCTGAAGGTCGTGCTGTGCGAAAAGGACGATCTGGCGCAGGGCACGTCCTCGCGCTCGGGCAAACTGGTGCATGGCGGGCTGCGTTATCTGGAATATTACGAATTCCGGCTGGTGCGCGAGGCGCTGATCGAACGCGAGGTGCTGTTGAACGCCGCGCCGCATATCATCTGGCCGATGCGCTTCGTGCTGCCGCATTCGCCGCAGGACCGCCCGGCATGGCTGGTGCGGCTGGGGCTGTTTCTTTACGACCATCTGGGCGGGCGCAAGAAACTGCCCGGCACCCGCACGCTGGATCTGCGCCGCGACCCCGAGGGCGCGCCGCTTCTGGACCAATACGTCAAGGGTTTCGAATACAGCGATTGCTGGGTCGATGACGCCCGCCTTGTGGTGCTGAACGCGCTGGACGCTGCCGAGCGCGGCGCCGAGGTATTGACGCGCAGCCCCTGCATCTCGGCCCGGCGCGAGAATGGCGCATGGACCGTCGAGACCCGCAACGAGATCACCGGCGAAATCCGCAGCTTCCGCGCCCGCTGCATCGTCAATTGCGCGGGGCCATGGGTCAGCGACGTGATCGGTCGCGTGGCCGGCTCGCACTCCAGCCGCAACGTCCGGCTGGTCAAGGGCAGCCATATCATCGTGCCGAAATGGTGGGCGGGATCGAACGCCTATCTGGTGCAGAACCACGACAAGCGCGTGATCTTCATCAACCCCTATGAGGGCGACAAGGCGCTGATCGGCACCACCGACATTGCCTATCAGGGCCGGGCCGAGGATGTGACGGCGGACGAGACCGAGATCGACTATCTGCTGGCCGCCGTGAACCGCTATTTCAAGGAAAAGCTGCGGCGCGAGGACGTGCTGCATTCCTTCTCGGGGGTCAGGCCGCTGTTTGACGACGGCAAGGGCAACCCCTCGGCGGTGACGCGGGACTATGTCTTTGATCTGGACCAGACGGGCGGCGCGCCGCTGCTGAACGTGTTCGGCGGCAAGATCACCACCTTCCGCGAACTCGCGGAACGCGGCATGCACCGCCTGCGCGAGATCTTTCCGGCCATGGGCCCGGACTGGACCGAAACCGCCCCCCTGCCCGGCGGCGACATGGCCAATGCCGATTACGAAAGCTTTGCCGAGCTGCTGCGCGAACTGCATCCGTGGATGCCGCGCCCGCTGGTGCAGCATTACGGTCGGCTTTACGGCACCCGCACCCGCGACGTGGTGGCGGGCGCGCTGTCGCTGCAAGGCTTGGGCCGGCATTTCGGTGGCAATCTTTATGAGGCCGAGGTGCGCTATCTGGTCGCGCGCGAATGGGCGCTGCGCCCCGACGACATCCTGTATCGCCGCACCAAACATTACCTGCATCTGACCGAAGACCAGCGCCGCGAATTTGCCGAGTGGTTCGACCGCTCGGATCTGGCGCAAGCTGCCTGAGGACGCCATGGCCCTGACGCTTTCGCTGAACACCAATCCGCTGGTCAACCGCTTTGCCGACCCAGATGACCTGATCGACACTGTGGCGCGCGATCTGAAGATCCGCGACCTGCAACTGACGCATGAATTCATCAACCCAAGCTGGCCCGCCCCGGTGATCCGCTGCCTGACGCGCCAGATGTCTGCGGCACTGGCGCGGACCGGGGTGCGCGTCACCAGCGGCATGACCGGGCCCTATGGGCGGCTGAACCACTTCGGCCATCCCGACCGCGACGTCCGGCGCTATTACGTCGACTGGTTCAAGACCTTCGCCGATATCACCGCCGATCTGGGCGGGGTCTCGGTGGGCACGCAATTCGCGATCTTTACCTATCGCGATTTCGACGATGCCGCGCGGCGCGAAGAACTGATCCAGATCGCCATCGACTGCTGGGCCGAGGTGGCCGAGCATGCGAAATCGGCGGGCCTGAGCTATGTCTATTGGGAGCCGATGAGCGTGGGGCGCGAATTCGGCGAAACCATCGCCGCGACCATGGCGCTGCAAGATCGGCTGACGGCGGCGAAAATGGCGGTGCCGATGTGGATGATGGCCGATATCGACCATGGCGACGTGACCAGCCCCAACCCTGACGACACCAACCCCTACGCCTGGGCGCGCGCCGTACCGCGTGTCAGCCCGATCATCCACATCAAGCAGTCGATGATGGACAAATCCGGCCACAAGCCCTTTACCGCCGAGTTCAACGCCAAGGGCCGCATCCAGCCCGAACCGCTGCTGGCAGCCTTCGCCGAAGGTGGCGCCGTGGACAATGAGATCTGCCTTGAACTCAGCTTCAAGGAACGCGAGCCGAACGACCGTCAGGTCATCGCCCAGATCGCCGAAAGCGTGGCCTTCTGGGCGCCGCATATCGACACCGGCGCGGATAAGCTGAATATCTGAGGCGAAAGCCAAAGGATCAGCGCCATGAGCCGCAGCCCCATCGACCCCGAACAAAGCCTCGCCATCCGCGCGGCATGGCTGCATTACGCCGGCGGATTGACGCAGGCGGCGGTGGCGAAACGGCTGGGCGTGCCTTCAGTCAAGGCGCATCGGCTGATCGCCCGGGCGGTGGCCGATGGCGTGGTCAAGGTCGCCATCGACGGCGAGATCGTCGAATGCGCTGCGCTTGAGGACCAGCTTTGCGCCCGCTATGGCCTGAGCTATTGCGAGGTCGCCCCCGATCTGGCCGAGGACGACCTGCCGCTGCGCGCGCTGGGACTGGCGGGCGCGGCCTTTTTGCGCCGCGAGATCGAGCGCGGCGAGGATGCGGTGATCGGGCTGGGTCATGGCCGCACGCTGGCCTCGGCCGTGCAGCAGATGCCGCGCATCACCGCGAACGGCACGCGCTTCGTATCGCTGCTGGGCGGGTTCACCCGTGACTATGCCACCAACCCGCATGATGTGATGTATGCGCTGGCGCAGCGCACCGGGGCGCAATCCTATGTGCTGCCGGTGCCCTTCTTCACCAATTCCGACCGGGATCTGGCGGTGCTGCTGACGCAGCCGGGGGTGCGCGACCTGTTCGACATGGCCAATGGCGCGACGCTGAAATTCGCCGGCATGGGCGCGGTCGATGCCAGCGCGCAGCTGGTCTCCTCGGGCATGATCGAGCCCCATGAGATCGCCGAGATCAATGCCGCCGGTGGCGTGGGCGAGATTCTGGGCCATTTCTTTGACAAGGATGGCCGCGTGCTGGAAACCGCGCTGAGCGCGCGCACGCTGTCGGTGGGGCTGGATGGCCCGCCCGGCAGCCGGATCGTGGCAATCGCCGGCGGGCCGGGCAAGGTCGCGGCGCTGAAAGCGGTGCTGAAAAGCGGCCGCCTGTCGGGCCTGATCACCGATGAGGTCTCGGCCAGGGCGATCCTGGCCGAAGAGTGACCCCGCCTAGGCCTGCGCCAGCGCCGGGTAATCGGTATAGCCCTGCGCGCCGCCGCCATAGAAGGTCGCGGGATTTGGGCTGGCATAGGGCCCGCCCGCCGCGATCCGCTGCGGCAGATCCGGATTCGAGATGAACAGCCGGCCAAAGGCGATGGCATCGGCGCGCCCCTCGCGCACCCAGTCGGCGGCCTCTTCGGGGGTAAACTCGCCATTGGCGATGAAGGGCCCGTCAAAGGCGCGGCGCATGTCGCCGACCAGATCGCCGATCCTGTCCTCGCGCCCGCTTTCGGGGCCGGTGTGGCTGTTGGGGCGGATCACATGCAGATAGGCCAGCCCCCGGCCCGACAGCGCGGCGGCGGCGGCGGTATAAAGCCCATGCGGATCGGCATCGAAACTGCCACCCGGGCCGCCGGTGGGCGACAGACGCACGCCGACGTGATCGGCGCCCCAGACGGCAGCCGCCGTCTCGATCGCCTCGACCAGCAGGCGGATGCGGTTTTCGACCGGGCCGCCATAGGCGTCCTCGCGCCGGTTCACCGACGAGCGCAGGAACTGGTCGATCAGATAGCCGTTGGCGCCATGCACCTCGACCCCGTCGAAACCGGCGCGCCGGGCGCATTCGCAGGCGTGGCGGTAATCGGCCAGCAGCCGGGGGATTTCATCCAGCCGCAGCGCCCGGGCCTCGGGGTGCGGGGCCAGCGGGCCATCGGCCAAGAGATCGCCGACAAAGGCCTCGCCCTGCGGCGTCCAGACGCTGGACGAGACCGGCGCGCCGCCGTTCTGGAACACGCCATGGCTGATCGCGCCGACATGCCAAAGCTGGCAGACGATCTTGCCGCCCTGCGCGTGGACGGCATCGGTCACCAGTTTCCAGCCGCGCACCTGATCTTCGGAAAAGATGCCGGGGGTCCAGGCATAGCCCTGCCCCTCGGGGCTGATCTGGGTGGCCTCGCTGACGATCAGCCCGGCGCCCGCGCGCTGCGCGTAATATTCGGCATTCAGCGCCGTGGGCATGTTTTCCTGCGCCGTGGCGCGCGAACGGGTCAGGGGCGCCATGACGATGCGGTTGCGGGCATGAATCCCGCCAAGGGTCAGGGCGTCGAAAAGCGCGGCGTTCCGGGTCATGTGATGTTCCGTGCTGGTGAGGGGTCGGGGCACAACCCTAGTCTGCGGGCGCGGGTTCCGCCAGCGCCGGGCAGCGGCCATGCCGTCACGGAAAGATGCAAACGGGGCGGGCCAAGGCCCGCCCCGATCAAGGCTGCCGGGTGTCGCGGGCCGCAGGGGCGCGACCCGCAGGTGCCGGATCAGCCGTTGTAGCGTTTCGCCATCGAGGCCAGCGGCAGCGGCCGCAGCTTGGAGGCATTGCCGGCGGTGCCGAAGGCCTCGAACCGGGCCTTGCAGATCTCGGTCATCATCGCCATTGCGGGCTTGAGGTATTTGCGCGGATCGAACTCGGCCGGCTCTTCCGAAAAGACCTTGCGGATCGCGGCGGTCATCGCCAGCCGGTTGTCGGTGTCGATATTGACCTTGCGCACGCCCGATTTGATGCCGCGCTGGATTTCCTCGACCGGCACACCCCAGGTCGGCTTGATGTCGCCGCCATAGTTGTTGATGATCTGCTGCAGATCATCGGGCACCGAGGACGAGCCATGCATCACCAGATGGGTGTTGGGCAGGCGGCGGTGAATTTCCTCGATCACATGCATGGCCAGGATGTCGCCATCGGGCTTGCGGGTGAATTTATAGGCGCCGTGGCTGGTGCCCATGGCGATGGCCAGCGCGTCGACATGGGTGTCATTGACGAAACGCACCGCCTCGTCGGGGTCGGTCAGCAGCTGGTCATGGCTCAGCTGTTCGGTGGCGCCATGGCCATCCTCTTGATCGCCCATGCCGGTTTCGAGGCTGCCCAGAACGCCCAGCTCGCCCTCGACCGAGACGCCGCAGGCATGGGCCATCTCGACCACCTTGGCAGTGATGTCGCGGTTATAGGCGTAATCGGCCGGGGTGGTGCCATCGGCCTTCAGCGAGCCGTCCATCATCACCGAGGTAAAGCCGTTCTGGATCGCGGTGGCGCAGGTCGCCAGACCGTTGCCATGGTCCAGATGCATACAGATCGGAATGTCGGGATAGGCGCGCGACAGACCCTCGATCAGACCGGCCAGAACCAGATCGTTGGCATAGGCACGCGCGCCACGGCTGGCCTGCAGAATCACCGGGCTGTTGGTGGCCACGGCCGCGGTCATCACCGACAGGCCCTGCTCCATGTTGTTGATGTTGAAGGCAGGGACCGCGTAACCATTCTCTGCCGCATGGTCGAGAAGCTGGCGCAGGGTAATCATAGCCATGAAATCTTATCCTTTTCTGGGCCCGGAAAGATAGTCGAGGACCGTTTCGACCTCGTCCTTAGCGCCGAAAACCAGCGGCGTCATGTCATGTAACGCTAACGGTTTGCGGTAACGGATCGGTTGCGTGCCGTCCGAGGCCAGCCCGCCGGCCTGCTCGATCAGAAAGGCGATGGGCACGCATTCATAGACCAGACGCAGCCGGCCGTTCTCATAGCCCTTGCGCGCGTCGGCGGGATAGATGAACAGCCCGCCCTTGAGCAGGATGCGGTGCAATTCGCCCACGGCGGCGGCCAGCCAGCGCATGTTGAAATCGCGCCCGCGCGGCCCGTCCTTGCCCGCGCGCAGATCGGCCACCCAGGCTTGCAGGCCGGGCGCCCAGTGCCGTTCGTTCGAGGCGTTATAGGCCATGGTCGAGGCCGTGGGTTTCAGCATGACGTTTTCGCGGGTGACGCGGAAGGCGCCGGCCTCGGCGTCCCAGGTGGCGATATGGGTGCCATCGCCCAGCGACCAGCCGAAATCGACCGAATGGCCGAAACTGGCATAGCCTGCCGCAACCACGGCGCGGCCGTCGCGCAAGAACCCCTCGGGCGCGGCGGGCAGGATGGAAAACAGCATGCCCAAAGGCGCGCCGATGCCGATGCTGCCCGAGCCGTCGATCGGGTCGATGGCCACGTCCCAGTCGCCGCCGGGGTTCAGGGTGATGACCTCTTCGGCCTCTTCGGACAGCACCTGCCGGACACCGGCGGCGCGCAGAACCTCGATCATGTGATCGTGGGCGGCGACATCCAGTGCCTTCTGCTTGTCGCCGCTGTCATTGGTGCCGACGATGGCCTCGGGGTCGCCATGCATCCGGCCAGCGGCAAGGCGCGCGGCCAGGGGCGGCTGGGCCTCGGCGACCGCCAGAACGATGGCGGCGGGGCCATCCCCCGTCAGCACGTCCGAAAGCAGGCGGCCCTGCGCCGGGCCATCATTGGGCAGCTTCAGCATCGCTCAGCCCTTCATGTATTTGGCTTCGACATCTTCGATGGCGCAGACGTTGCCGGCCGAACGGCCTTTGGGATCGAAATTCATCGTCTGGGCCAGCCACGCATCGGCGATGGCCTTGGCCAGTTCGGTGCCGATGACGCGGGCGCCCATGGTGATGATCTGGGCGTCGTTCGACAGCGCGGCGCGCTCGGCCGAATAGGTGTCATGCGTCAGCGCGGCGCGGATCCCCGGCACCTTGTTGGCCGAGATGCAGACACCGATGCCGGTGCCGCAGACCAGAATGGCGCGGTCATATTTGCCGTCCCGCACCGCATTTGCCACCCGATCCGACAGATCGGCATAGAAGGCGTCCGGGCCCTCGTCAGTGCGCGAGATCTCGGCAACCTCGTGCTTGTCTTTCAGGTGATCGGCCAGAACCTTGGCCAGACCTTCACCCGCGCTGTCGCCTGCGATTGCCAGTTTCATTTCACGTCTCCGATGGTTGCGGCGCACCGCGCCAGAATGTCCAGATAGCCTTCGACCTTCCAGGCCGAGCGCCCGATAAACAGCCCGTCGATATGCGGGCAGGCGATCAGTTCCTCGCAGTTCTCGGGATTGACCGAGCCGCCGTAGAGGCAGGGCACGCGCCGGCCCAGAACCTCCTGCGCCACCGCGATGATCTCGGCCTGACGCGCATCTGCGTAATCCGAGGTGGCGGGGATGCCGTTCACGCCGATGGCCCAGACCGGCTCATAGGCGAGCAGGACCGGGGCATCGCTGTCAGCGACGCCAGCCAGCGCACCGCGCACCTGCGTCTCAAGCACCTCGCGAGCGCGGCCGGCCTCGCGTTCGGCCAGAGTCTCGCCGATGCAGATCAGCGGGATCAGGCCGTGGCGAACGGAGGCGGCGGTTTTCAGGCCGATGGTCTCATTGGTTTCGCCGAAATGCTCGCGGCGTTCGGAATGGCCCAGCTCGACAATGTCCAGCCCGCAATCGGTCAGCATCAGCGGGCTGATCTCGCCGGTCCAGGCGCCGTCGTCGGCCCAGTGCATGTTCTGCGCGCCCACCTTGACCGAGGTGTTGGCAAGAATTTCCTTGACCTGCCGCACGGCGGTAAAGGGCGGGATCACAAAGCGCTGGATGCGGGGATCGCGCGCGGCGTCGGCACTGGCCAGCGCGGTGGCAAAGGCCTGCGCCTCGGCCAGGGTCTTGTTCATCTTCCAGCTGGTGCCGATCCAGAAGTCGGTCATCTTTCAGTCCTTTGCGATGGTCAGCCGCAGGCCGGCGCGCTCGATCGCGGCGCGATCGGCGGGCGGCGGGGCGGCATCGGTGATGATGGCGTGGAAATCGGACAGCGCGGCCAGCTCATGCAGGGCCGAACGTCCGAAACGGTTGTGATTGACCATGAGCACGGCGCGGTCGGCGCCGGCGATCATCGCGCGCTTGGCCCGCACGGCGGCATCGTCCATGTGGAACGCGTGCAGCCCGGCCACGGCGGGGGTCGAGACAAAGGCCAGATCGGCGCGCAGCCGCGCCAGCGCATCCTCGGTCACGACGCCGAAAAAGCCGTTGAACTTGGCGCTGAACGTGCCGCCAAGCGCGATCAGCGTGACGCGCGGCGCGGATTTCAGCGCCTCGATCACGGCGGCATTGTTGGTGATGACGGTCAGCGGCGCCTTGTCGGTCAGCCGCGCGCCCAAAAGCGCCGCCATCGAGCCGTCGTTGACCATGACGGTCATGCCCGGTTCGACCAGATCCAGCGCGGCGCGGGCCATGCGCGCCTTGGCATCGGCATCCTGCAATTCACGGATGCGGAAATCGCTTTCGAACTGGGTTCCGGCCTCGATGGTCGCCCCACCCCGCACCTTGCGCAGCAGGCCCGCCTGCTCAAGGTCGTCCAGATCGCGGTGGATGGTCATGCGCGAGACGCCAAAACGATCGGCAAGCGCGTCCAGCTCGACCGCGCGACTGGCGGCCAGCAGATCCATGATCGCCTGTCTGCGGTCGTCGCGCTTCACCCGAAGTCCCCCCTGTTCGGCGCGGTTCTAACACGAACCACGCAATTCGCAACATTATTTTTGTGACATTGTGATTACCGTTTGTGATTATTGTTGTTATCGCTGCCAGAGCGGGTTATGCAGCCGCAAAACCGGAGGATTGCCATGCCCCTAGATTCGCCCAAAGACCCGAAGATCGCTGCCAAGGCCGCGCTTGACCCGGAGAATTTCGCGCTTGCCAACTGCATTCGCGCGCTCAGCATCGACGCGGTGAACGCGGCCAATTCCGGCCACCCCGGCGCGCCCATGGGCATGGCCGATGCGGCCGCTGTCCTGTTCGGCAAGCACCTGAAATTCGACGCGAAAAACCCCGACTGGCCGGATCGCGACCGCTTTGTTCTGTCGAATGGCCACGCCTCGATGCTGCTTTACAGCGTGCTGCATCTGACCGGCTATGAGGACATGACCATCGAGCAGATCCGCAACTTCCGGCAGTGGGGCGCGATCACGGCCGGCCACCCGGAATACGGCCATGCCAAGGGCATCGAGACCACCACCGGCCCCTTGGGTCAGGGCATCGCCACCGCCGTCGGCATGGCCTTGGCCGAGCGCCGGCTGGCCGCCGAATTCGGCGACGATCTGGTCGATCATCACACCTATGTCATGCTGGGCGACGGCTGCCTGCAGGAAGGCATCGGACAAGAGGCCGCCAGCCTTGCCGGCCATCTGGGCCTTGGCAAGCTGATCGTGCTTTACGATGACAACGCCATCACCATCGACGGGCCGACCTCGGTTTCCTTCTCGGAAAACATCCCGGCCCGGTTCGAGGCGATGGGCTGGCATGTGCAGTCCTGCGACGGTCATGACGGCAAAGCGCTGGACAAGGCGCTGACCGCCGCCAAGGCCGAAACCGCCAAACCCTCGCTGATCGCGATGAAGACCGTGATCGGTTTCGGCTCGCCCAACAAGGCCGGCAGCTATGCCGTCCACGGCTCGCCCTTGGGCAAGGACGAGGCTGCGCTGACCAAAGAGGCCATCGGCTGGTCGGCCGAGCCCTTTGTCATCCCTGACGATCTGGCCGCTGAGTGGCGCGCCATCGGCAGCCGTGGCGCGAAAGCCCGCGCCGATTGGGAAGCCCGTCTGGCCGCAAAGCCGCAGGACACTCGCGCCGAATTCGACCGCCGCCTGTCCGGCACCCTGCCCGGCGATTATGAGCCGACGCTGCAAGACGCCCGCGCCGAGCTGTTCGCCAATCCGAAAAAGGCCGCGACCCGCAAGGCCAGCCAGATGGCGCTTGAGGCGCTGACGCCGGCCCTGCCCGAGATGATCGGCGGCTCTGCCGACCTGACCGGCTCGAACCTGACGCGCGTCAAGGCGGTGGACAGCCAATACACCCGCGAGGCGCCCGGCCGTTACATCGGTTACGGCGTGCGCGAATTCGGCATGGCCGCCGCGATGAACGGCATCAACCTGCATGGCGGCTTCATCGCCTATGGCGGCACCTTCCTGGTGTTCTCGGACTATGCCCGCAACGCGATCCGTCTGTCGGCGCTGATGGGCGTGGGCACGATCTATGTCATGACGCATGACAGCATCGGTCTGGGCGAAGACGGCCCGACCCACCAGCCGGTCGAGCATCTGGCGTCCTTGCGCGCCATCCCGAACCTGACCGTTCTGCGCCCGGCCGATACGGTCGAGACGCTGGAGGCTTGGGACATCGCCATCCGCAACCGCCATGTGCCCTCGCTGCTGGCGCTGTCGCGTCAGGACGTGCCGCAGCTGCGGCTCGAGGCTGGCACCGAGAACCTGACCGCCAAGGGCGCCTATGTGATCCGCCAGTTCGGTGAGGGCCGCGACGCGACGCTGATCGCCACCGGCACCGAGGTCGCCATCGCCGTCGAGGCCGCCGAAAAGCTGCACGCCGAAGGGCTGTCGGTCGCCGTCGTCTCGATGCCCAGCTGGGAGCTGTTCGACGCCCAGCCCGAGGCCTATCGCAAGGACGTGCTGGGCGATGCGCCGCGCGTCGCCATCGAGGCCGCCGGAAAATTCGGCTGGACCCGCTATGTCGCCAGCGAAGACGATGTGATCGGCATGACCGGCTTTGGCGCCTCGGCCCCGATCGACCGGCTCTACAAGGAATTCGGCATCACCGCCGAGGATGCCATCGCCCGCGTCAAGACGCTGGTAGGAAAGTGACAAAGCCGGGTCCGGGGGCTTGTCATTCCCCCGGGCCCGGTCCAGAAATACAACGTTCTCGGGGCGGGGTGAGACTCCCCACCGGCGGTGATAGCCCGCGAGCGCCCCTGCCAGCCGGCAGGGGGTCAGCAGATCCGGTGAAATTCCGGGGCCGACGGTCATAGTCCGGATGAAAGAGAATGGGGCTGGTCATGGCATGCCGTGGCCTGTCCTGCGATCGCCTTGGGGCCATTCTGTGATCAGGAAAGGTTCCGATACCATGACTAAACCCCTCAATATCGCCTTCATCAAGGCCCGCTGGCACGCAGATATCGTTGATCGCGCGCTGGAAGGCTTTACCTCGGATATGGCCGATGCCGGCACGCCTTGCACGGTCGCGGCCTTCGACGTGCCCGGCGCGTTCGAGATGCCGCTTCTGGCCAAGAAACTGGCGCAGACCGGCAAATATGATGCCATCGTTGCCGCCGCACTGGTGGTGGATGGCGGCATCTATCGCCACGATTTCGTCGCTCAGGCGGTGGTGTCGGGGCTGATGCAGGCACAGATGGAATCCGGCGTGCCGACGTTCTCGGTCAGCCTGACGCCGCATCATTTCCATGCCAGTGACGAACACAAGCATTTCTACCGCGAGCATTTCGTCAAGAAGGGCGCCGAGGCGGCCAATGCCGTGCGCATGGTCGCCGCGCTGGCGGTGTAACGGCATCGGCGGGGCGGGAAACCGCCCCACCGTCGTTGCGGATCAGGCGCGCGGGCGCTGACGCGAATTGCCCGGCAGTTCGATATTGATTTCAAGGCTGGACAGATCATCGCTGCGTTCCAGCTTCACATCGACCGCATCGCCGTCGATTTCCAGATGCTTGCGCACGACTTCAAGGATGTCGCGCTGCAGCATCGGCAGGAAATCGGGATTGGCGACCGAGCCGCCGGCGCGTTCATGCGCCAGCAGGATCTGCAAGCGGTCCTTGGCGGTCTGGGCCGAATTCGGCTTGCGTGGACGGAAAAGCGAACTGAACATCAGGCCGTCCGCCCCAGCAGCCGCTGGAGGAACCCGCGCCGCTGATCACCCGAAGTCACCTTCATCTCGATCTGTTCGCCGACCAGACGGCCGACGGCATCCATATAGGCCTTGGCCGCGCCCGAGGTCTCGTCCAGAATCACCGGCGTGCCCTCGTTCGAGGCCTTCAACACGGTCGTGCTTTCCGGGATGATGCCCAAAAGCGGGATCGCAAGGATCTCCAGCACGTCCTGAACGCTCATCATCTCGCCCTTGGCCGAACGGGCCGGGTCGAAACGGGTCAGCAGCAGCTGCGCCTTGACGTTGCTGCCATCGCCCTTTTCGGCAAGGAAGGTCTTGGAATTCAGCAGGCCCAGCACCCGGTCGCTGTCGCGCACGGACGACACTTCGGGGTTGGTCACGACGACCGCCTCATCGGCGTAATACATCGCCAGATGCGCGCCGCGCTCGATCCCGGCGGGGCTGTCACAGACGATATAGTCGAAATCCTCGCGCAGCTCGTCCAGAACCTTCTTGACGCCCTCTTTGGTCAGCGCGTCCTTGTCACGGGTCTGCGAGGTCGGCAGGACATACAGGTTTTCCAGCCGGCGATCCTTGATCAGCGCCTGTTTCAGCTTGGCGTCGCCCTGAATCACGTTGATGAAGTCAAAGACCACCCGGCGTTCGCAGCCCATGATCATGTCGAGGTTGCGCAGACCCACATCGAAATCGATCACGACCGTCTTGTGCCCGCGCATCGCGAGCCCTGCGCTGATGGCGGCCGACGAGGTGGTCTTGCCGACCCCGCCCTTGCCGGATGTCACTACGATGACCTTGCTCACGAAACGATTCCTTTCCGTGTGTTACTTGAGGGTTTCGACGCGCAGCTTCTCGTCCTCCAGGAAGACCTGGACGAACTGGCGCGGCGTGTCGGCGGCCAAAGCCTCGCTGGTGGTGTAAAGCCCGGCGATCGCCAGCAGCTCGGCATCCAGCGCATTGCAGAAGATGCGCGCCGTGGTGTCGCCGTTCACCCCAGCCAGAGCGCGGCCGCGCAACCGGCCATAGACATGGATATTGCCCGAGGCGATGATCTCGGCGCCCGAGCTGACCGGGCCGATGATGATCAGATCGCCCCGGTCGGCAAAGATGGTCTGGCCCGAGCGCACCGGCTGGGTGATCAGCCGCGTCGTGGGCAGGGGCTCGGCTGCGGCGGCGGCCAGTGCCTGTTTCGGGTCGCGCGGGCTGTGATCGCGTGAGACGCGTTCCAGCGGCACGCTGCGCCCGCCACCGGGCGGCAGCACGACAAGGCCCGCCGCAATCGCGGCCTCGGCCTGTTCGGCTGTGCCGTTCTGCACGCCAAAGACCGAAAGCCTGCGTGCGCGCAGCGCCTCGGCCAGATCGGCCAGATCGCGCGGACCGCCCAGACCCTGCGATTCCTCAAGATCCAGCACCAGCGGTGCATTTTCGAAAAACAGCGGCGTCTGCAGCAGCTTTTCATCCAGCGCGTCGAAAAAGGCCTGATCGGCGCGCCCGGTAAGATGCAGGGCGATGGCGGTAAAGAACCGGCCCCTGACCTGCAAAGGTTTCACGCTCGCGACTCTGCGCGTCGCGCCATTGTTCTTGCCTTGCGCCTGCACCGCGGTTCTGTCCGATCCTCTGGCCCGCGAGAATCCCGCGGGTCGCTGTTTTGTGTCTCTCAGTAACCGCTCAGGCGAGCAGCGTCCATGTCTTTCCCCGATTTTGCTGCTGCAAAGCCGGGTCTGGCAGACTCTCGCCATTTTGATCGGTCGTGTCGCCGGGCGATCAGGCCTTCAGCACCACCACCGCCTCGCTGGTCTGCATCTGGAAGGTCAGGCTTTCCTGCAGATACAGCGTCACGCCTGCGGCATCATGGCTGAGATAGCCGATCGAGATGTCCTGACCCAGCCACAGGTCGAAATCGCCGCCGCGCGTGCTCACCACGGCGCCGCCCTCCAGCGCCTGGCTCCATGCGACCGGGGCATCGACCAGCTTTTCCAGATGTTTCAGCACCGGATAGCCGTCCTCGGCGCCGCCGGTGGCCTCGGTAAAGGCGGCGGTGCCAAGGACCAGCGCATAGGGGCCGTTGACGCCGGCCAGCCGCAGCCCGCTGACGGCGCGGGCCACCGCCTCGGGGTAATCCGCGACATCCTTCGGCAGCGGCACGGCGGCATTGCTGCTTTCGGGCAGGATGCCCTTGATGCCGGCATCGGCATAACCCTGAAACACCAGCCGGTCCTCGGCCAGCGCGATCTGGCGGGCGGCATCCTTGAGCGGCTGCCAATCGCTGTCATTGGCGCCGCGCGCCACATCGTCGATGGCGGCGCGGCTCAGGCGAAACGGCACGCGCAACTCGACCAGCGGATTGACCTCGCGCTGGCGGCAATCGACGCCCTCGGCCAGCGCGCTGGCCGGGCGCAGATGCCCGGTGCCTATGGCCGACAGGTCGAACCCCTCGGGACCGTGCAGATCGACGACGCGGCGCGCGCCCAGATAGCGTTTCAGCGTGCGCGCGGCCTCTTCCTCGATCTGGGCCCATGCGGCATCGCTGATCGGGGCAAGGCTGCGGTGAAGGTTGTCCATGTCAGTTCCCCTGTTTCAAGGATCCAATGCCCAGCGAACCCTGCGGGCGCGGGTCGGGTTCATTCGGCGCGGCGGGCGGCAGGGCCGGCTGGCCCGCGCCGATGCGGTCCAGCAGACCGGCCGAGGGCACAAAGAACAGCGCCCCCGTCACCGGCGTCGAGACGTCCAGAATGCGGTCGTAATTGCCCGGCGGCAGGCCGACGAACATGTTCGTCAGCATGGTCTCGATCCGGCCCGGCTCGCAGGCGTAGCCGATGAAATAGGTGCCGAATTCGCAGCGCGCCGGGCTGCCGAAGGGCATGTTGTCGCGCAGGATCTGCAACTGATTGCCTTCGGCGTCATTGATGTTGGTCAGCACGTTATGGGCGTGGCTGGCCTTTTCGGCATCGGGAAATTCGATATCCGACAGCTTGTGGCGGCCGATCACCTGTTCCTGCGCCTCGGTGCTCATCGCCTCCCAGCGGGCCATGTCATGCAGGTATTTCTGCACGATGACATAGCTGCCGCCGGCGAAACCCGCATCCTCATCGCCGATCAGCACGGCACTGCTGCGATCCGCGCCGGCCGGGTTTTCGGTGCCATCGACAAAACCCAGCAGGTCGCGGTTGTCAAAGAACTTGAAACCCTGCGTCTCGTCCTCGACGGTGGCCACGCTGCCAAGGCGGCGCATGATCTGGGTCGCGAGCTCGAAACAGAAATCGGGCCGGGTCGCGCGGATATGCAGCAAGATGTCGCCCGCCGTCGCAGGCGCCCGATGCACGCCCGCGATCTCGCGGAACGGGTGCAGGCCCTGCGGGTGCGCGCCCATGGCCAGCCGGTCCCAAAGCCCGTCGCCGATGCCAAGGACACAGCTGAGCCCGGCCCCGGCATTGCGAAAGCCGACCGCACGGATCAGCCCCGGCAGATCGGCACAAAAATCGCGAAAGGCCTGCAGCGCCGCATCATCCCCGTGCAACGACAGCGTCAGGAAGATGGCATTGGCGGTCAGGTCACCGTCGACAGGCTGGCTGGAGAACATGGGCGATCCCTTTGCGCTGGCAGACCAGAGGAATGAACCCTCATGTCCGGCCAAGTGCAAGGGGGGTCGGCCGCATCAACCCGCCGCATCGGTCCGTTGCGTCAATCGACCGCATCCAGCCCCTGGCGGCGCAGCCGGGCCAAAAGCGCAACCTCGGCCTCGGTCAGCGCGATGCCCTGCGTCAGCGCCTGTTCACGGGCGGCAAAGCGGCGTTGCGACGGCAGGCGGGCGCCCTGCCCCAGAATCGCGGTGAACAGGCCCTCGGCCCGCGCCATCGGATCGCCGGCGCGCCCGGCTGCGAATTTCGCCGGGTCAAGGGCCAGAATCAGCTCGCCGTGATGGGGCGCCAGCGTCGTGGTGCCCAGATAGTCCAGTGCCTCGGGGCTGGTCAGATCGCCGATCATCGCGCCGGCCAGCAGCTCGATCATGGTCGAGATGGCCGAGCCCTTGTGCGCGCCAAAGGGCAGCATGGCGCCGGCCAGCGCCGCCTCGGGGTCGGTGGTGGGCTGGCCCTGCGCATCGACGGCCCAGCCCTCGGGCAGCGGCTTGCCGGCCTGACGGTGCAGCTCGATCTCGCCGCGCGCGGCAACCGAGGTGGCAAAGTCAAAGACATAGGGCGGCGCATCGCCGCGCGGCCAGCCAAAGGCCAGCGGGTTGGTGCCCAACAGCGCGGCGCTGCCGCCGGCCGGGGCGACGGTGGCATAGCTGGGGCACATCGCCAGACCCGCCAGCCCTTGGGCGGTGATCGCCTCGATTTCGGGCCAAAGCGCCGAGAAATGCGTGCAATCGTTGATGACCAGCGCCGCCAGCCCCAGATCGCGGGCGCGCTCGCACAGGACCGGCAGGCCAAGATCAAAGGCGGCGGGCGAGAACCCGTCATGGGCCAGCACCCGGATCACGCCGCCGCCGGCATCGGCCAGTTCGGGCAGTGCGGTCGGATCGACCTTGCCGGCCTTGACCGTGCGCAGGCAGCCTTCCAGCCGATAGATGCCATGCGATTTGCAGCCGTCGCGTTCGCCGGCGACGATGGTGGCAGCCAGCGCGCGGGCCTGCGCATCGCAGAACCCGGCGCCGGTCAGGATTTCGGTCACTTCGGACAAAAGCGCATCGACGCTGATGGCGGGGCGGGACAAGGGGCACCTCATTTCGGACGAAAGGCCGCAGGCGGCCGGCGGCTTGGGTCTAGCCCCGCGCGGCGGCGCAAGGCAAGGCGGGGCCGGCCCCGTGACGGCTAGAGCACCGCGCTGAGCCCGCCATCGGCATAGATGATCTGCCCCGAGATATAGTTCGAGGCCTCGGAGGACAGAAAGATCGCCAGCCCCGCCAGCTCGTCCGGGCGGCCCCAGCGCCGGGCGGGGGTGCGGCCCTTGACCCAAGCGTCGAAGGCGGCGTCGGCCAGCAGCGCCTGGTTCATGTCGGTCAGCATATAGCCCGGCCCGATGGCATTGGCCTGCACGTTATGCTGGCTCCATTCGGCGGCCATGGCCTTGGTCAGCATCTTGATGCCGCCTTTCGAGACCGTGTAGGGCGCGATCGTCGCCCGCGCCAGATCCGAGGTCAGCGAGCCAAGGTTGACGATCTTGCCCCGCCCCCGCGCCGCCATCCGCCGCCCGGCCTCGCGGCCGATGACAAAGGCGGCGGTCAGATTCACATCCAGAACGCGGCGCCAGTCGGCGGTGTCCAGCTCCAACATCGGGCGGCGGAACTGGATGCCGGCATTGTTGACAAGAATATCGACCTCGACCCCCTCGGCATCGAAGCGGGCGAATGTGGCCAGAACCGCGGCCTCGTCCACGACATCGAAGGGGGCGGTCAGCACGTCAAAGCCTTGGGCGCGCATTTCCGCCGCCGCGCTTTCCAGACGCTCGGCATTGCTGCCGTTCAGGATGACGCGGGCGCCGGCAGCGGCCAGCCCCTCGGCCATGGCCCGGCCCAGCCCGCGCGAGGATCCGGTGATCAGCGCGGTGCGCCCGGTCAGGTCAAACAGCTTCAGGCTCATGGTCGGCGGCTCCCTTTCGATTTTCTCCCGGCGCCGAGTTAGACGGATTGCCCTGCCCGCTTCAACCGCGCTTGTCCGGCCGGTCCAGACCACCCGACAGCGATCCTGTCCAAATGGTCATGTTCACCTTATGCGCGAAGTCTGGCAAAAGGCCTTCAGTTGTTAACAAGTGCCTGTTTGTTGTTGTAACGATTTGTTCTGGCGAATGTTTCGCCTTGCGGGCGGCCGGTTTCGGCCGCCCGAATGATTTTGCGAAACCTGTCCCCGAACCTCGGCCAATCCGCCCTAACCCTGCGCCAGGTTGCGCATCAGCCGCTCGCGCAGCGGCGCGACATGGGCATTGCCGCGCGTCACCGCCTCATAGACCTCGGGCGCGTCCTGACCGACCATCGCCAGCGCCTGCATCAGCAGATCAAAGCTGCGGGTGCGGATCGCCGGATGCGGGTCGAACCCCGCCATGGCCCGCGCCAACAGATGCGTCAGCCCCTGCGTCATGGCGGCGTGGCGGTCGTGGTCCTGCGGTGTGCTCAGGATCGGGCGCAGGCCCAGCCGACGCAGAAAGCCCGCCACTCGCCGCCATTCCCCGCGCAAGGGGCACAGCACGACCCGCCCCCCTGCCGGCGCGCCGGTGCAGCTTTGCGGGCCGAACATCGGATGCGTGGCCAGCAGCTGCACCGATTCGGGCAAAAGCCGCAGCATCAGCGCCGCCGGCCCCTCTTTCACCGAACAGACATCCAGCACCATCTGCCCGGCCCGCAAATGCGGCGCGATCCGGCGCAGGCTGGGTTCCAGCGCCGGGACCGGCACGGCCAGCAGCACGAAATCGAAATCCCCCGCCGCCTCGGGCGCGGCCAGGGCCAGCCCCATCTGCCGCGCCAGCGCCCCGGCCTGCGGATCGGGGTCGCAGACCGCAAGGCGCAGATGCGGCGCCAGCAGCCGGGCGCACAGCCGGCCAAAGGCGCCAAAGCCCACCAGCAGCAGCGAGGGCTGGAGCGCGGGCGTCGAAGCGGGACGGGTGATCATGGCGGTTTCCTTTACTAAAGAACGCCAGGGTCACGAGGGGCTTTCAGGGCATGGGCCGGACCGCTGGCAGAGGGACAGCGGTGGCATGGCAAGGCATCCGCTGCGTCAGGGCAGCGGATAATAGCGGCTGGTCAGGATCAGGGCCTTGCGGGTCATGGCGCGGCGCATAGTCCCGCGTGGCGGCCGGGTCAAGCCGCCCTCTGCTCACGCGCCCAGCCCCTGTAGCATGGCGGCCACCTGCGGCATCCGCGAAAGCGTCGCCTGCAACCGGCTGCGCCATGCCGGGCCGCTGTCGCGCGCCAGCTCAAGGGCCTCGCGCAGATCCTCGGGGCGGTCCTCGGCCAGCGCGCGGATCAGGAATTCGGCCTGAGCGCGGTCCTTGCGCGCCTTCAGCGTCTCGGGGCCATCGCGGCGGCGGTCGGCGACGATCAGCTTGTGGATGGCAAAGCGTTCCGGGCGCGGCACCTGCACCAGCACACCCGAACGATACAGCAGCGGCACCTGTATCGGGTCGGCGATCAGGTAATTCAGGTAATGCAGCGCCTGCGCCGAGACCCCCAGCGCCGGCAGGTCGCGAATCGCCTCTTCGGCGCCAAAGGCGGGGGTCAGGAATTCGACCAGCGTCTGCTGGCTGCTTTGCCGCCAGCGCCAGACCCGCGCGCCATCAACCGAGGGCAGCGGCTCGAAGCTGAGACCCTGGAACACCTCGGTCAGCGGCTCGGTCACCTGATCCTGCAAGACGATGGACAGCCGCTCGAAACTGGCGATGTCGACGTCATCGGTCATC
This sequence comes from Paracoccus limosus, assembly GCF_009711185.1. Classification (GTDB taxonomy): domain Bacteria; phylum Pseudomonadota; class Alphaproteobacteria; order Rhodobacterales; family Rhodobacteraceae; genus Paracoccus; species Paracoccus limosus. Next base: position 24,946 of record NZ_WMIF01000015.1, on the reverse strand, counting down.
GCCGCCTGATCAAAGCCGATGCGCTGGCCCAATTCGCCCTCGTAGCAGCGGAAAGCCTGCGTGCCGATCAGCGTGCCGCCCAGCCGGAACACCCCGGCCCGCGCCATGGCCGAGACCACCTGCCCGGTGGCGCGGTCGGTCATCAGGCAGCCCTCGGCGCGCAGGATGCGCACCAGCCGGGCCTGTTCACGCTCACGCTCGCGCATGGCGGCGCGCAGGGTTTCGGCGCGGGCGATGCGGGCCTGCAGCTCGGGGCTGTCCTCGCCGATATAGCGGTCCACGGTCTGCGCGCCGATGCGGAAATGATCATACCAATAGCTCTTGCGGCCGACCTGTTTCAGCCGCGGCGTGCCGCGCAGCCCGGCCACGGCGCCGTCGCGCAAATGCCGCAGCAGGTCGGTCCAGGCCGCGACCGCCACCGGAGACAGGTTCTGCATGGGCATCCTACCCCACATGAATATTCCCGTGGGGTATAGCACGATGCCGCGCACTTTCCTACCCCACGGAAAAATTCCTGTGGGGTATAGGCAGGACCGCTCTGGATGCGCGCACAGGCGCCGCTATAGTCGGCGCGCCACAGCAAGGGATGCGGGGAATGGCGCAGGAACGGGACGACCGGCCGCAGATCGATATTGCGCCGCTGGTGGCCGCAGCCCAGGGGCTGCTGGCGCGACCGGGGCGGCAGGTGCTGGCGATTGCCGGGCCGCCCGGTTCGGGCAAGTCGCGGCTGGCCCAGCGGCTGGCCGCGCAGCTGGATGACCCGCCGGGGCGGGTGGCGATCCTGCCGATGGACGGGTTCCACTACGATGATGCGGTGCTGCACCAGATGGGCCGCCGGCCGTGGAAGGGCGCGCCCGACACCTTCGATCTGGGCGGGCTTGGCGCGATGCTGGCGCGGCTGCGCGATCCGGCCGAGGGCGCGGTGGCGGTGCCGGTCTTTGACCGCGATCTGGAAATCTCGCGCGGCAGCGCCCGCATCATCGGGCCCGAGGCGCGGCTGATCGTGATCGAGGGCAATTACCTGCTGCTGGATCGCCCCGGCTGGGACAGGCTGCGCGCCGGCTTCGATCTGACAGCGATGATCGAGGTGCCCGAGGACGAGCTGCACCGCCGCCTGCTGCGCCGCTGGCAGCGCCACGGGCTGGACGAGGCCGAGATTGCGTTCAAGCTGCAGGAAAACGATCTGCCCAATGGCCGCGTGGTGGCGCATGAAAGCCGGCCCGCCGATCTGGTGCTGCGGTTCTGAGCCCGGCTTGACCCCCGCCCCGGCATCCGACAATTTGCCCGCGCCCGGCCATGGGACGAGGTCGGAAATGGCACGAGGCCCGAAATGGCAAGGAATGCGATGCAGGAATTCAGCCAGCTCTTGCGCGGCCGCCGCTCGGTCCGGGCCTATACCGACCAGCCGGTGGACCGTGACACCGTGGCCGAGATCCTGCGTCTGGCCCGCACCGCACCCAGCGGTGCCAATCTGCAACCGGGGCATTTCCACGTCCTGACCGGCGCGCCTTTGGCCGATCTGACCCGCGCCCTGCAGGCCGAGATCGGCGCCGGCACCCCCGAGACCAGCGAATATTCCTATTTCCCCGACCCGATGCCGCCGGTGCTGAAACAGCGCCAGCGCGCGGCGGGCTATGCGCTGTATCAGGCGCTGGGGATCGCGCGGCGCGACATCGTCGGACGCCAGCAGCAATTCCTGCGCAATTACGGCTTTTTCGGCGCGCCGGTCGGCATGGTCGTGACCATCGACCGCGCCATGGGCAAGGGCTGTTTCATGGATCTGGGGATGAGCCTGATGGCGCTGTTTCTGGCGGCCGAGGCGCGGGGGCTGGGCGCGACCGGCATCGGCGCCTTGGCCAATTACGGGCCGCAGGTGCATCGGCTGCTGGACCTGCCCGCAGGTCAACTGGTGGTCTGCGGCGTGGCGCTGGGTCATGCCGACCCGGATGCGCCGGAAAACCGGCTGCGCACCGAACGCGCCGGGCTTGACGAATACGCCAGCTTTCGCGGCTTCTAGACCCGCTCAACCACCAGCGCGGTGCCCAGCCCCCCGGCGGCGGCAATGGCGCACAGGCCCAATTGCCCCGGCTCGCGCAATTCGTGAAACAGCCGCACCACGTTGATCGCGCCCGAGGCGCCGATGGGATGGCCGCGTGCCAAGGCGCCGCCGCCCGGATTGACCCGCTCGGGCGGCAGGCCGGTTTCGCGCAGGCAGGCGATGGCCTGCACGGCAAAGGCCTCCATCACCTCGATGGCGGCAAAGGCCCCGGGCGCCAGCCCGGTCTCGGCCAGCACCGCCCGGATCGCCGGCACCGGCGCCAGCCCGGGCAGCGCCGGATCGGCGCCCAGCGTCACGCCATGCACGATCCGCAGCCCCGAAAGTCCCAGCCGCCGCGCCCGCGCGCCGGGGATCAGCAGGCACAGCCCCGCCCCATCCGCCGCCACCGCCGTATTGGCGGCGGTGACGCTGCCACAGAGCACCGGCGCCCGGCCGCAGGTGCGCAGCGAGATGGCGCGGGCAAAGGCGTCGTGATCCTGCCCCAGCAGCGGCGTGATCTCGGCCCGCAGCCGGTCGCGCGCAGCCAGCGCCCGGGCATGGCTGGCAACCGTCCATTGGTCCTGATCGGCGCGCGGGATCGCCAGCGCGCGGGCCAAAGCCTCGGCCGCCTCGGGCATCTCGGGGTCGCGATCCGGCCAGGGGGTAAAGGGCGGGCGGTCATAGGCCACAGGCGCGCCGCCCTCGGGATCGGTGCGCAGCCGCAACGGGCGGCGCGAATAGCTTTCGGCGCCGCCGGCCACCACCACCTCATGCAACCCGCCCCGGATCAGCGCATCGGCCAGCAGCACCGCATCCATGCCGCCGCAACATTGCCGGTCAAGGCTCAGCCCCGCGACGCGCTCGGGCAGGCCGGCGGCCAGCGCCGCCAGCCGCGCCGGATTACCGCCGCCGCCAAGGGCATTGGCAAGGATCAGCTCGCCGACCCGATCCGCAGCCAGCCCCGCGTCGCGCAGCAGATCCGCCAGCACGGGCGCGGCCAGATCATGGATCCCCAGCCGCGCCAAGGCGCCGCCCCGCGGCACCACCGCGCTGCGCCGGGCCGCGACGATCACCGGCGCGGTCATGGCGCCGCGAATCGCGCGGCCAGCCCGGCCAGATCGGGCTTGTCCGAGGCCAAAAGCGGCAGCCGCTCCAGAAACACCACCCGGCGCGGCGCGGCGTGATCGCCCAGCGTGGCGCGGCAATGCCGGCGCAGCCGGGCGGCCAGCGCATCGTCCGGCGCCCCCTCGACCACCGCCAGCAGCGAATGGCCGCGCAAAGGATCGGGCAGCGCCAGCGCCGCACAAAGGCCGGCACCCGCCGCGCGCATCGCCGCCTCGACATCCTCCAGAAACAGGTTGCGGTCGGCGACCGTCACCATCCGCCCCAGCCGCCCGCGCAGGAACAGATGGCCGGCCGCGTCCAGCGCACCGACGTCGCCGGTGGCCAGCCAGCCATCCTGCAAGGCCAGCTTCAGGTCCGGCTCGGCATAGCCCGCCGCCAGATAGGGGCTGCGCACCCGGATCTCGGCGCAGTCGGTCAGGTCCAGTTCGACCCCCGGATAGGCGCGCCCGACCGAACCGGGCGGCGTCGCGCCATCGGCAATGGCGATGAAGCTCGTCTCTGAGGCGCCATAGAATTCGCGGATCATGGCCGCAGGGAACAGCTCCCCCAGCGCCGCGCGTGAGGCGGGGTCCAGCCGGCCGCCGCCGCAGAACACATGTGCGACGCCCGGCAGCGGTGCCCCGGCCGCGCCCAGCAGGCGCTGCAATTGCGTGGGCGTGGCATAGATCACGCTGACGCCCCGGGCCAGCGCGTCCAGTTGGCGGCGCGGCCCGTCGCTGGCCAGCACCTCCAGCCCGGCGCCCAGATGCAGCGCCTCGACGCTGGCATAAAGCGCCAGCGAATGGCCCAGCTGGCCCAGCACTGCATAGCGATCCGCCGCGCCAAGCCCATAGGTGTCGCGGTTGACCAGAAAGCTTGCGATCCACGAGGACTGGCTGCGGCGGATGGTCTTGACCCGCCCGCCCGAGCCCGAGCTTTGGCAATAAAGCCACGGCCCCGCGCCCTCGGCCGCGCGCACACCATCAAGGCTGGCATGGATCGGCAGCCGCCGGGCCAGACAGTCCAGCAGCGCGCGCACCGCATCCCGGTTCTGCCCGCGCGCGCCGCAGCCGATCGCCTCGGCCCGGCCGTTCAGCGCAAACCAGTCCCCGGTCGGGGTCACAGCCGCAGGCCACCCGTCGCAGCGCCGCGATGCCATGCCAGCGCGCCCGGACGCACCCGTGCCAGCGCCTGCACCAGCATACCGGTGATGCCGGCCTTCAGCAGATCGCCGGGGATAAAGACCGCGACCAGCCGGAACGCCTCGGGCAGCGAACGGCCGGTGACGATGGCAAGTCCGCTCGCGCCCATGATATACAGCACGACGATGCCGCCCAGCACCGCCCCCAGCCCGGCTGCCAGCCCGGCCGAGCGCAGCCGCACCCGCTCGACAAAAAGCCCGGTCACGAAGGCCGCGACCGGCCAGCCAAGCGCAAAGCCTGCGGTGGGCGAAGTAAACACCCCCAGCCCGCCGCGGCCGCCGGCCAAAAGCGGCAGGCCAAGCGCCACCAGCAGCATCAAAAGCCCCGCCGCAGCCGCCCCCCGCCGCGCGCCCAGCACGGCCCCCGCCAGCATCACGCCCAGCGTCTGCGCGGTAATGGGCACGCCAAAACCCAGCGAGATCTGCGGCACCAGCCCCAGCGCCGCGATCATCGCGGCAAACAGGGCAACCTGCGCAATATTGCGTTCCATCGATGTCTCCGTTTCAATCGTCATCCAACGGCGGCAAGGCCCCGCCCCGCGCCCGCAAAGCTTCGCCGACATGATCGGCATCGTCCAGTGCCAACAGGGTCATCGGCAGGATCAGCTGCCAGCCCGGCCGCCGACGCGAGCGCGCCCGCCATGCCTCGGCCAGCCGGCCCGCCCGCGCCACCAGCACCGGGGTAAAGCGCAGCACCAAGGGGATCGCCAGCTCCAGGGGTTGCGTGCGCAGCCCCAGCCGGCGCAGCGGCGTCAGCAGCCATGACAGCAGATCGACCAGTTCTTCCAGCGCCGTGGTCATGGTGACCAGGTTCGCCAGCGCCACCAGCACCACCATGCGCAGCACAACCACCAGCCCGCCGCGCAGATCGCCCAGCACCCCGTGCCAGACCAGCAGCACCACGACAAAGGGCAGCACCACCCGCAGGCTGCGCAGCCCGGCGCGCAAAAAGACCGGCCCCGGCAGCGCATAAAGCACCGCCACCACGGCCAGCGCGCCCAGCTGCACCGGCAGGCCGCGCGCCAGAAACAACCCGGTCGAGACCAGACACAGCGCCGCCAGCTTGGCCCCCGCCGGCCAGTCCTGCGCCCGCGTCCTAACCGGCGAGGTCAGCGATATCATCAAGCTCTCCCAGCCGGTCCATCTCGGCAGTAAAGACCGGCAGGATCTCGGCCGCCGGCCCCTCGGCACGGATGCGGCCACGATCCAGCCAGAACAGCCGCTCGCAATCGGCCAGATCCTCGGGCTCATGCGAAATATGCAGCAGATGCGGGGCGGCAGCGCGCAGATAGCGGCCCAGCTGGCGCCGCGTCGGAATGTCCAGCCCGGCATAGGGCTCGTCGAGGATCAGCAGCTGCGGCCGCATCGCCAGCACCGCCATCATGCAGACCAGATGCTTTTGCCCCTGCGACAGCGCGTCGACGGGCGCATCCTGCCAATGCCGCTTGTCGAACTGCGCCAGCATCGCCGCCACCCGCGCCTGCGCCTCGGCCTTGCCCAACCCCTGCTGGCGCAGGCCAAAGGCGATCTCCTCGCCGACGCGGGGAAAGATGATCTGATGCTCGGGGTTCTGGAACAGGATGCCCACCAGCCGCAGCGCGGCGCGGCGATCGGCACAGGGGTCGATGCCGCCCAGCCGCAACTGGCCCGATGTCGGCGCGATCAGCCCGGCCAATATCCGCGCCAGCGTGCTCTTGCCCGAGCCATTGCGCCCGACCACACCGATCCGGCGCGCCGCAACCCTCAGCTCCAGCCCCTCCAGCACGGGCCGGCCGGCCACCTCATAGCCCAGCCCGTCCATGCGGATCTCGAACCTGGCCGTCTCTGGCCGCTCCATGCCTGCTCCCCACCGATGCGCGCCCCTTTAAACGCAGATTGCCCGCCCGCGAAAGCCTGCTGATCAGGGCGGCAGACTTCTTTCGTGGTCAAATATTCTCGGGGGTGAATTGCGGCGCAGCCGCAAGAGGGGGCAGACAGCCCCCTCAGCCACCCGCGCAGCCAGCGCCACGGCCGCCCGCCCTGCCCCGCGATTAGTGCAACTCGCCCAAGCCCCGCGCCCGCCCGCCGCTTCGCCTGCTGCCGATTTTCCGGGCAGATGTTGCCGCTATCAGGCAGTTGCCACAACCGGCATCATCACGCCCATTGCGATCAAGGCAGGCAAAATGCGCATTTGCCCTGCGGATTATTCGGCACGCATCTGAACATAAAGACATAATGATCTTTAAATTCCACTTTCCGGTTTTCAGGCAGATCCACGTCACAAATAAGTCGCGTTAACCTCTATTGACGATCGGGCGCGGGAACTTTATCCCCTCCAGTTGTGCATTAAGTTCGCGATCAGCCCGCCAATTGCAGCAGCCAGGCCTGATCGCGGCAATTCCTGCGCGCCCATTTGTGCCATTTACGCTCTTTCGGTTGTTCCATCTTCGATTCCTGCGGGAGTCTGCTCTGTTTGGAGAACACAAAGCATGCGCTCTATCGTCCTCGTTCAGCAGGGATTGCGGGATAACGTCCGCGCCATCATTCAATGCGACGCGATTTCCTGCGTCGAAATCGACGGGCTGCGCAGCGAAAGCCCCCTGACCCCGGGCGAGGCGCCGCTGGCGATCGTGACGCGCAAACCCGCGCGCGGAAAATCGGTGCCGCTGCCCCATCATCTCAGCCGCCTGCCCCGGCTGGATTTCGACCCCGACGATACGTCGAAACTCGCCGCCAATATTATCGATCTGCTGTCCGCCCGTCTGAAAAGGGCCGAAGAGGATGCCGGTTCGGCGCGGCTTTCGGCCTCGATTCTGCGGCGTGAAAACCAGTCCCTGGAAGAAAACCTGAAATCGGTCGAGAATTTCCTTTATACGCTCGGCAATCCGCGCGCGATGCGGGCGCTGTCCTGGGATCCGGTCGGCCGGCTGATCACCATCGCCCCCGGCCAGTCGCTGCTGCAGAACCTGCCGGTGGGCGCGGCCTCGATCTCGGCGGTGGACATCTGGTTTCCCACCGCCCCCCGCGAGGTGCTGGCGCATCTGGACTGCCGGCTGGTCTGCGCCTCGGGTCAGGGCCATACGCTGCGGGCGACGCCGACGCTTGGCGGCATCGACGCGGGCTGGGTGCGCTTTTCGCTGCCCGCCCCCCTGCAGGTGCCCGAACAGGATTGCGCGCTGCGGCTCAGCTGGGCCGGCAAAGAGCCCCTGGCCCTTGGCCTTGGCAATGCCGTGCCCGATCCCGCCTATGCCGCGCATCTGGAACAGGCCGAGCCGCAGGACCATGTCCTGGCGCTCAGGATCTGGAAATCCCTGCCCGGCGTGCGCCTGCCCGAGGCGACGCCGATCCTTGGCGGCGATCTGCCGGCGCTGACCTCGGATGCAGGTTTCCTGTCGCCCTCGGACCTGCCCAAGCCCGAACTCTTTGCCACACCGCCGCTGGTCGATGACCATGTCTCGGCCTCGTTCTGGGAAAACGAGGATGCGGTCATGGTGCATCCTTCGCGCCATGGCGCGGTCTGCGCGGTGATCCGGGGGGTCGAATTGCCGGCGCTGGCGCATCTGTCGGCGCTGGTGAACGTGGGCCATCCGCGCGCGCCCAGCCTGAACTTCAGCGTCGGCGTGGCGCCGCATGGCGCGGTGGACGAAGATGGCTATTGGCAGCGCCGCATGGGCCCATGGGTGCATGGTCTGCCGCCGCAGGGCTGGTCGCAGGCGCATTGCGTCCCGGTCGAGCCGATCGTCGGGCGCGCCGACATCCTGCTGGCGGTGTCGCTGGCCTCGGACCGCGCCAATGACCACAGCTGGGGGCTGTTTCGCGGTTTCCGCATCACCCGGCGCAACATCCTGCCGCTGGCGGCCGAGTGACCCCTGCCATGCCTGCCGTCCCGCCTGCCGCCGCAACCGAAGTCGCGCCGATCACGGTCATCATTCCGACCAAGGGCCATCCGGTCCTGCTCGACGATGCCATCGCCGCCGTGCATCGCGAAATGGCCTCGGGCGCCATCCGCCGGCTGGTGGTGATCGACGACGGCTGCACGCATGACGAGACGCGCGCCAGCATCGCCAGCTGGCAGGCGATCATGGGCGAGACGATGCTGGCGCTGCATTACCCCAATGGCGGGCTGAGCGCGGCGCGCAATCGCGGCATCAAGGCCGCGCTGGCGGCCGATCCCGACATCGACGCGATCCTGCTGCTGGATGCCGACAATACCCTGACCGAAGGCGCGGGGGCGGCCTGCCTGCGCGCGCTGGCCCGCCACCCGGACCACGATTGGTTCTACCCCGATTTTGACTTTTTCGGGCAAAAGGGCCATTATATCGTCGACCGCGATCCCAGCCTGCTGTTTCACGCCCATCTCAACATCTGCGAGGCCGGCAGCCTGATCCGCCGGCGCGTCTTCGAGGCCGGCATCCGCTTCGACGAGGCGATGAAAAAAGGCTATGAGGATTGGGATTTCTGGCTCTCGGCCGCCGCCGCCGGCTTTCGCGGCCTGCCTCTGGCTGAGCCGGTGCTGCTTTACCGCAAGCGCCCGGCCAGCATGCTGTCGCATTCCCACGATCTGGACGGCGAGCTGCGGCGGTTTCTGGAAAGCAAGCACCGCTGGCTGTTTTCCTGTCCCAAGCTGCTCGCGCTGGAAGCCGAGCGTTTCCCCCGTTATGCCATCATCGAGGGCAACAGCGCGATCCTGTGCACCGACCCCGACCATGCCGAGCCGATCACTTTGGCCGAGCTGGAGCGGCGCTATTTCGCGCATTTCGCCGAACCCTATGCCCATCACGCCCCCAGCTTGTTGATCGTGCTGCGCGAGGGGGTTTCGGCACGGCTGAAACAGGCGCGGCTCCTGCGCAATTTCCTGTGGATCTGCGAACGGCGGCAGGCGCGGCGGGTGGCATCGGACCTTGACCTGTTCTTTCTGGACCTGTCGGAAACCGGCCATGTCATCAGCAATGATTGCGGCAATCCCGAACGGCCTGCCGATGGCATGGTCCTTGGGCTTGACGGGCTGCGCCGGCTGGCCGGCTGGGGCGATATCGGCTGGATCCGCGATGTCGAACGCGCGCCGAACCCGCATCCGGTCAGCAGCTGGGGCATCGAGATCGACGGCATGTCGCCGCTGCCGCCGCAAACAGATTCGGCGGGCGAGCTCATGCGCGGCTTTCTTCTGGCCATGCACCGCAGCCGCTTTCGCCCGGCGCTGGAGCAACAATGGCGCTGGCGCGAGCCGGGCGGCGCCTCCAGCCGCGCTATGGCGGTCGAGATCCCGCGCAAGCTGTGTTCGGGCGGTGTGGTCTTTCCGCTGCTGAAACAGCCCGGCCGCAAGGATATCGGGCTGGTGCTGCCGATCTTTGACTTTGGCGGTGTCGAAAAGGTGGCGGCCAGCCTTGCGCGCGAACTGGCGGCGGCCGGGCACCGGCTGCATCTGTTCGTGGCCAGTGACCGGCCGATCCATGGCGATGGCTGGGCGCTGCAATCCTTTGAGACGGTGAACTGGCTGCCCGATCCCGCGACGCTGGACTGGTCGGGGCCCGAATACATGGGGACCGCCGAACCCGCTTGGGGCGAGGGCATGGAGCGCGCCGATCTGGTCGGGCTGCTCGGCTCGATGGATGCGGTCATCAACGCCCATTCCGCCGCGACGCACAAGGTCTCCGACCGGCTGCGGCGGCAGGGCGTGCTGATGATCGATCATGAGCATCTGGTCGAACGCAGCATCTATGGCCGCAACTATGGCCCGCCCAAGCTGGCTCTGGCCTATGAGCATGCCTATGACCTGTTCCTGACCTGCTCGCACGGGCTGGCGGGCTGGCTGAACGCGCAGGGCATGCCGCGCAACAAGCTGATGCCGGTGGTGAACGCCCCGGGCTATCCGATAGATCCCGACCGGGTGCGCACCGTGCTGGAAGAGCGCGGCAGAGCGGTGGCGACAAGCCCGCTGCGCGTGCTGTTCATGGGCCGGCTCGACCCGCAAAAGGGCGTGGCGCGGCTGGCCACGATCTATGCCGGGCTGGCGCAGCAATTGCCCGAGATCCAGTTGGCGATCGCCGGACAGGCCATCGTCGACAACCCCGTCGAGATCAACATGCCGCCGCAGACCCGCCAGATGGGCGCGATGCGGGGCCCGCGCGCGCTGACCGGGCTGCTGTTGCAGACCGATGTGATGGTGCTGCCCTCGCATTACGAGGGCCTGCCGCTGTCGGTGCTGGAAGCGCAGCGGCTGGGCGTGGTCGTGCTGGCCACCGATGTCGGTGCCATGCGCGAGGCGATCGAGGACGGTGTGAACGGTTTTGTCATCCCCGAGGAGGACTGCGAGGCGGCCTTCGTCCAGCGCATTTTGGCGCTGCACGCGGACCGCGCATCGTTGCGGCGGGTGTCAGAGACTGCCTCGGCCAGCGTCAGGGATTGGGCCAGCAGTGCTGCGCCCCTGCTGGACTGGCTGGCAGGACATTGGGAGGAGCCGGTCTGCAGGAAACGGCAGATGAACGCTCATGAAAGGACGATTTGAATTGACGACGCTTTATGCTGCCGCGGTGCGCAATTTCGAAGCTGCCGCCTCGGTCTTGACCGCATTGCAATCCGCCCGCATCGACCTTTTGGACGAGGCGCGCTCGGCCATGGTCGGGCGCCCGAAACTGGGCCTGACGGGCGGCTATAACGCCATTACCCCCGCCTTTGGCGCCTGCCTGCCCGATGGCATGCGCTATGACATCCTGCCCGGCACCGATGGCGAGACCGCCATCGAGCTGCGCGGCGCCGGCCTGACCTGGATGACGCTGGAGGCGCCGCTGCCCGACAGCGCGGAACCGGCCACGAAATGTTTCATCGAATGCATCGCCGGCGCCGATACGCCGCTGGTCGCGGATGTGTTCCTGCGCAGCTTCGATGAGGACGGGCAGGTGCAGGACGGCGGCCATCGCGAATGGCGCATCACCCGCGATGCGCTGTCGCTGTGCTGCATTGAGCTGCCCGAGCCGGACGAGGGCACCAGCGGCCACCGCGTCATCATCCACCTGCGCCATCCGCCGGCCCGCCTGCTGCTGAGCGGCCTCGCCATCACGCTGGTCTGATCCCTCCAAGGCCATGCCGGTCAGGCATGGCCCCCGACAAAGGAATACTCTCTTGGCCCTGAACCTGGATTTCTGCTTTGCCGATGAGACGGCGCTGATCGTCGCGGGCTGGAGCAGCGATCTCTGGCTTGATCTGGAGCTGTATCTGGACGAGGCGCGGCTGCGCCCCCGCCTCGTCACCCGCCACGCCCGGCGCGACCTGCGCACGGCCGAGAAATTCGGCGTGCTGGCGGTCTTTGACCTTGACGGGCTGGACATTGCCGGCAGCGCCACGGTGCATATCAAATCCGGCCACGAATTTCTGGAAATCCACCCCGAGCGTCTGGTCACCGACCAGCTGCGTCTGGTCGAGATCGGCGTGGACGAGCTGTTCTTTGCCTGGCTGCGCCTGCTGGCGGCGGGCGAGCTGGCCGATCCGCAAGGCGATCTGGCGCAGGCAGCGGTGGCGCGGCTGCGCTTTGCGCCGCTGTTGCCGCGCGAAAGCGACGATTTCGGTCTGGGCATCGATCGCTGCATGATCGACGGCGCCGGACAGGGACTCGCGTCGGGCTGGTTCCTGCCCGCCATCGCCCAGACCGAGCCGCTGCTGGCGCTGGCCATGGACGACCAGCAGATCTGCCGGGTCGAGCTGTTCGCCGGCGCCCTGCCCCGCGCCGATCTGGCGCCCTATGGCACGCGCTATCGCTTTACCGGCGATGACGGCTATTGCGGCGGTTTCCTGCTGCGCCAGCCGCTGCGCGGCCCGGTTCGGATGCTGTTCATCGTGCCGGGACAGGAAAACGCCGCCGGCGTGCTGGCCCCGGCCGCCACCCTGCCCGCCGATGATTTCGCGGCCGAGCTGTGTCAGGTGCGGCTGGACCTGCCGGTGCCGGCCCTGCAACGCCGGCTGCGCAGCGCCATGCTGGACCCGCTGCCCGGCTGGCAGCCGCCCGCGTCCCTGCCCTCCGCGCGCCCCGGCGGGTCGGTGCTGCTGGTTCTGGACCATGATCTGGCCGATCACGACCTGCGCGACGTGCTGCGCCGCATCGGCCAGCGCCTGCAGCGCCCGATTGAGCTGTTCCTGCTGCGCGAAGCACTCAGCCGGCCGCTGGTCGAGGCGATCGAGGGCGCGACGCGCGAATTGCCGCATGGCCTGCGGCTGCGTGGTGCGGCGCCCGGGCTGGACCTGCCCGGCGCCGGGGCCGAGACGCTGCTTTTTGGCCGCAGCTCGACCCTGTTCCAGCTGCCGGCTTTGGCCGGAGTGTTCCAGCCGCTTGGGCCGCAGCCCTTCCACCTGTGCGCGCTGGACGCCATCGGCGCCATCGGCGGCGCGCCCGGCGATCTGGCGGCACGGTTCCAGCGCGATCTGTTGCCCTTTGCGCTGCTGGGCCCGACCGCCAGCCTGCTGGCCCTGCTGGCCCAGGCCCCGCGCCCCTATCTGACCGAAGAGGCGCGGCTGCGCCATGTCGCCGAGCGCCTGCTGCAAGCCGGGCTGACCGAGGCCGAGGCCCTGCCCGGCACGCTGCATTTCACCGGCCGCAGCGGGCCCTGTGCCCGGCTGCTGCCCGGCGGCATGGACCTGCATCTTTACGATGCCGAAAGCCGCAAGCTGATGGAGGCTCTGGCCGCATGACCCGCATCGTCATCGTCTCGCATTCCCACCCCAACCTGCGCTATGGCGGCGGCGAGGTCGCGGCCTATCGCCAGTTCCAGCACCTGCTGAGCCTGGGAGAGGACGCCTATTTCGTCGGCTCGACCATCGGCCCCGAGGACAGCGACAAGTTCTTTGGCCGCAGTCAGCAGGTTCTCAGCTTCAGCCCGCGCGATTTCTGCCTGCAGGGGCGCGGCATGGACAGCTTTACCATGGACCAGCCGCGCATCGCCGATGAGGATTGGCTGGTCGAGTTCCTGTTGGCCTTTCGCGCCGATGTCTATCATTTCCACCATTTCTGGAACATCGGCGCCGGCACCATCCGCCGGCTGCGTGCGGCCCTGCCCAAGGCGCGCTTCATCTGCACCCTGCACGAGCTGACCGCGATCTGCGCCAATCACGGCCAGATGGTGAAACGCTCGGGCGAGCTGTGCTACAGTTCCAGCGAGGTCGCCTGCGCCGCCTGCCTTGCGCGGCCGCCGGTCGATTTCGTGCTGCGCCGCGCGCGAATGCTGGAGATGCTGGAGGGCTTTGACCAGCTGCTGTCGCCCAGCGAATTCTTGCGCCTGCGCTTCGAGGACTGGGGCGTCGCGCCCGGCCGTATCGCAGTGATCGAGAACGGGCTGGACCATGCCGACGCCGCCACCGCCGAAACGCCGCAAGAGCTGATGCGCAAAAGCGGCCGCTTTGCCTTCTTCGGGCAGGCCACGCCGACCAAGGGGCTGGACGTGCTGATCCGCGCCGCCGCCCTGATCGAGGCGCAGGTTCCCGAAAGCGAGGTGCCGCTGGACATTGAAATCCACGGCGTCGACAAGGCCGGCTTTGCCCGGCTGTGGCCGGATCTGGAGCTGCCCGACTGCGTGCGCTTTCGTGGCCGTTATCGCCCGCAGGACTGCGTCGACATCATGCGCGGCTATGGCTGGATCATCATCCCCTCGGTCTGGTGGGAGAACTCTCCGGTGGTGATCCAGGAGGCCCGCGCGGCGGGCACGCCGATGATCGCCTCGGACATCGGCGGCATGGCGGAAAAGACCGCCGGCTGGGGCATCCAGTTCCGCACCGGAGACGCCGCCGCCTTGGCCGCCGCCATCCTGTCGGTCCACGGCGACGCCGAGCTTCTGGCGGAACACAAGGCCCGGATCACACCGCCGCTGGATCTGGCGGGTTTCCAAGCCGAGTGGGAGCGGGTTTGCACCCCTGCAGCCGAGCGGGATCTGAAAAAGGAGCGCGACCTGAAAAAGGTCGGCTGATCTTGAATTCAATTTGACAGATACCATCCAATCAAGGGGAAATGGGAATGAAAATCGGGCTTTTGTGGGAAAGTGAAAACTGCGGACTTTATTCGAACTCCGATTTCGAGACGCTTTATCGCAAGGTCGGACATAATAACGGCAACCTTGCATTCGTGCATGCCGTCCGCAGTCAGATCGACGCGGAGATTCATTATTACCCCTGGCATGTCCGGCCGGAAGTTCTGAACAAGAATGTCGATTTCGTTGTGATCCCCTGTGCCAACCAGCTTGGCAAACATACGGATCTGGGCGGTCTGGCCAAGAACCTGCAGCAAGTGACCAAACCGATCGTCGCCATCGGGCTGGGCGCGCAGGCCAAGGAATTCGGAGCCGATGTCGAATTGACCGAAGGCACCCGGGCGTGGCTGGATGTCCTGATCGAAAACGGTCGTCAGCATAATATCCAGAACATCTATACCCGTGGCCCCTACACCTCGGAGCAGATCGAAAAGCTGACCGGCGCCCAGACGGTGGCGAATGGCTGCCCGTCGCATTTCATCAACCCGCGGCCCGATCTGGGACGCCGCATCCAGAAGAACTGGGAGGCGCATCCGCTGCCGCAGCGGATCGCGGTCGCCGGCGGTCACGAAGCCTGGCGCAACACCCGCGATATCGAACAGCAGCTCATCAGCATGATGATGGATCCGCAGTTCCCGGGCGTCTATATCGTCCAGTCCATGGGCAACATGATCAAGCTGTCGCGCGGCGCATTCGACGAGATCGAGCCCGAGGCGCTGGAACGCCTGCACAAGCACACCGTGCCGCATTACACGCCCGAGCAGTTCAAGGACTGGGCGCTGAACTACGCCCGCTCGTATTACGATGTCGCCACCTGGATGGACGAGCTGCGCCGCTATGACCTGCTGATCGGGCCGCGTTTCCATGGCGCGCAGCTGGCCATTCAGGCCGAGCGCATGGCCTGCACCGTCACCATCGACACCCGCACCGAGGAAATGTGCAACGAAACCGGCGTGCCCTTCCTGCGCGCATCGGATCTGACGCAACCGCTGACCCGGACCAAGCTGCGCGAGCTGCTGCCCTTTGACGGCCAGAAATACGACGAGTTCCGGGCGATGAAATGCGCCCGCTACATCGAATTCCTGACCGGCACCGGCCTCAAGCCCGCCGCCTATCTTGCCGATATCGCCGCCGGCGGCGCGGTGGATGCGCAGCGCGAAGTCGCCTGAACCACACGCTCCCGGCAGCAATGCCGGGAGCAAGGAACCCCCTTGATGCCCGTCATCCTTCCCCAGCAGCGCATCGCCTATTTCCCGGTGCCGAAATCGGCCTGCACCTCGATCAAAAGCCTGTTCTTCCAGATCGAGAACGGGGTGCCGTTCAGGCCGCTGGTCCGGCATGGGCAGATGTTCCATATTCATAATTTCTACGGCACCGTGCCCTTTGGCCGGGTCGATCAAGGGCCGCTGGAGGGGTTCTGGCGCTTTGCCATCTATCGCGATCCCATTGCGCGTTTTCTGTCCTGCTATTCCAACCGCGTGCTGCATCACCGCGAGCTGTCGGAAAAGGCGCTGTCGGCACAGGCGCGCAAGGCCGGGGCGATCCCAGACCCGGATCTAGAAACCTTTGTCGAGCGGATCGAGATCTATCGCGAATTCTCGGCCTCGATCCGGCACCATTGCGCACCGCAGATCAGCTTTCTGGGCCGCGATCCGGGCTATTTCCACCGCATCTTTCCCATGGACGGGCTGGAACGCATGCTGGCCGAGCTGAACCAGCGCACCGGCCGCACCCTGCAATTGCCGCATGAGCAGCGCGGCGGCCCGAAACTGTCGCCCGCCGATCTCAGCGCCAATGCCCGCGCCCAGCTGGAACTGATCTATCGCCCCGATTTCCGCTGGCGCGAGAAGGCGGGCGCGGAATTCGGCTGAGCCGGCGCGCGCCCCGGATCTGGCCGCCAGCCGATTGCTTTACAAAATCTCTCGGGATATGCAGCGCGCAGTTTCCGCATCGGCATGTCATGGTCCCCTTGTCTCTTCAGATCGGCGCCCTGTTTCGCAGCGAGCGCGGCCGGCTGCTGCGCCGGGTCGGCATCGTGCTGAAAAGCCAGACCGATGCCGAGGATCTGGTGCAGGACGTCTTTGTGAACCTGCTGCGCCGCGATGCGCCGCAAATCCAGCAACCGCGCAACTATCTGACGCGGGCGGCGACCAATGCGGCGCTGGATCACCTGCGGCGCAAGCGCGTGCGCGAGGCGGTGGTGCAGACCGGGCTTGACCCCGCGCATCAGGCCCCGGCCCCGCAGCCGCCGGTCGAAACGATCCTGCAATCGCGCCACGAGCTTGCGATCCTGCGCGCCGCCATCGCCGGATTGCCGCCGAAATGCCGCGTGGCCTTTCTGCTGTCGCGCGACCACGGCCTGAGCATGCGCGAGATCGCCGGCCAGATGGGCGTCTCGGAAAGCACGGTCGAGAAACATCTGCTCAAGGCGATGCTGCGCTGCCGGGCGGCGCTGCAAGCAGCGGGGCGCGAATTTTGAGCGCGCGGATGGGGAGATGCCCCCCCGGCGCGCGTCCCCCTGTCGGGACCGTCCGCAAGGGGAAGTGCCGATGACATCCGACCGTGACGAAGCCGACCGCATCTTTGCCGAGGCCGCGCGCTGGCACCTGCGCCTGCGTGAGGCCGAGGCCGACGCGCATGACGCCTTCATGCGGTGGATCGCCGCCGATCCGCGCCACCTGCCCGCCTTTGACCGGGCACAGGCGCTGTGGCAGGCGCTGGCGCCGCCCGCCGCTCTGCCCGATCCCGCAGCCATCGCCGCCCTGCTGGCCGAGGCGCGGCCCCGGCGCGCGCGCCGCGCCGTGCTGCCCTTGGTGCTGGCGCTGCTGGCCGGGCTGGGCCTGTGGCAGGGGCCCGATCTCTGGGACAGCCTGCGCGCCGATCATATCGCCTGGACCGGGCAGCGCCGGCAGGTCACGCTGGCGGATGGCACCCGGGTCGATCTGAACAGCGGCGCGGCGCTGGCGGTCGATTTCACCCCTGCCGAGCGCCGGGTGCGGCTGCTGCGCGGCGAGGCCTTCTTTCAGGTCGCCCATGATGCCGCCCATCCCTTCGTGGTCGAGATGCCGAATGGCGCCCTGCGCGTGACCGGCACCAGTTTCGACATCGACCTGACGCCCGAGGGCGACCGGGTGGCGCTGGTCGAGGGCTCGGTCCGGCTGCTGCCGGGCCACGGCGGCGCCGGGGTGACGCTGGCACCGGGCCAACAGGCCGAATTGCGCGACGCCGGGATCAGCCCGCCCGGCAGCTTCGACGCCGACAGCCGCACCGCATGGCGTCAGGGCCGGATGGTGTTTTACCGCACGCCGCTGTCGCAGGTCGTGGCCGAACTTGCCCGCTATCGGCGCGGGCCGATCCTGCTTTTGAACGACCGGGTGGCAGAGCTGCCGGTAACGGGCGCCTTTTCGACCGCAGATCCCGATGCTGCGATCCGTCTGATTGCCGAAACGCTGGGCCTTTCGACCCATCATCTGGCCGGCGCGCTGACCGTGATCCGCTGACGCAGGCTGGACCGCAGATTTCTTCACCTCGCAGATGGGGGAAAGCCGCGCCGGCTGCGTCCTGTTCGATAAGACCCCGCATCGCAAGCGCGCCGCCAGCCGTAGGGCCAGTTTCATTGGAGAGCCCCGGATGTTTCCTTCCCGAATTCCCCTGCTGGCGGTGCTGCTGACCGGCACCACCCTGCCCTTGGCCGCGATGCTGGCCGCGCCCGCGCAAGCCCAGACCCAAAACGCGCGGCAATACCGGCTGTCGATCCCGGCCCAGCCCCTGCCACGCGCGCTTGAGGCGCTGTCGCGGCAAACCGGCGTGCAGCTGTTCTATGGCGGCGAGGCCGCCTATCGCCTGACCTCGAACCCGCTCAGCGGCAGCTATTCCGTCGATCAGGCGCTAGCGCGGATGCTGGCCGGCACCGGCGCCTCGGCCCGGCGCGTGGGTGAAAACGGCATCACCATCTCGGTCACAGGCGCGGACGCGACACCTGCCGCCGCCGAGGGCAGCGTGGTGCTGGATACGGTGGTGCTGACCGCCGGCGCCGCGACCGAGGGCAGCGGCTCATACACCTCGGGCGTGGCCAGCATCACCCGTGGCGCGGACAGCCTGAAAGAGGTGCCGCAATCGGTGACCGTGCTGACCCGCCAGACGCTGGACGACCAGAACCTGACCACGATGGAACAGGCGATGTCGCGCACCCCCGGCATCGTCGCCAACCGCGAATCCACCAGCGCGCCGAATTTCTATGCCCGCGGCTTCAAAATCAACAATTACCAGATCGATGGTCTGGGCACCGCCTATGAATCCTCGTTCCGCCCCGATTTCGACATGGCGATCTATGACCGCGTCGAGGTGCTGCGCGGCGCCGAGGGGCTGTTTTCGGGCGCGGGCGAGCCGGGGGGCAGCGTCAATCTGGCGCGCAAGCGCCCGACCTCGCAGTTCCAGTCCGGCGTCGCCCTGTCCTATGGCAGCTGGAACAACCGCCGCATCGAGGCCGACATCAGCGGCCCCCTGACCCGCGACGGCGCCCTGCGCGGTCGTCTGGTCGGTGCATGGCAAAAGCGCGATTTCTTCTATGCCCCGGCCCATCAGGACAAGCAGGTGCTTTACGGCGTGCTGGAATATGACCTGACGCCCGACACGACCATCAGCGCCGGAATCAGCCAGCAGCGGCAAAAGGGCAATACATGGTTCATGGGCCTGCCGACCTGGGATGATTTCCGGCTGCTCGACATTGATCGCGGCCGGGCGCTGAACACCGACTGGGCCTATGCCAACCGCAAGATCACCGATGTCTTTGCCTCGGTCGAGCATCGGCTGGGCGCGGACTGGACGCTGAAATTCTCGGCCATGCGGCAGAAATTCGATTCCGACACGCTGCGCATCAACCCGACCGGCCCGATTTCGCGCGAGACCGGCACCTTTGCCGATGTGTTTTCGCGCTTTGAGGAAACCGGCAACCATTCCAAGGCGGCGGACCTGAATCTGGAGAGCCGGTTCAACCTGTGGGGCCGCGAGCACAAGCTGCTGGTCGGCGCGGACTGGCGCAAAAGCGACGCGCATCAGAACATGTATGTGCTGAGCGAGGTCCATGCCCCCGACACCATCGGGCTGGATGATTTCGACCAGCTGAACGGCGCCCGCCCCGATGTGCTGTTCCCGTGGTTCACCTTTCCGGCCTATGGCGCCACGCAAAAGGGGCTTTACGGGCGCTTGCAGATCGAGGCCACCGACCGGCTGCACATCATCGTCGGCGGGCGTTACGGAAATTACGACTACAGTTCGCTCAATGACTATTACGACAGCGAGACGGGGGCGCTGCTGTCCTCCAGCAAGACCGGATTCAAGGATACCGGCATCTTCACCCCCTATGCCGCCGCGATTTATGACCTCAGCCCCGATGTCAGCCTTTATGCCAGCCTGACCGAGATCTACAAGCCGAAGGCGAATTACCTGTCGGGCCCGCCCGGGCGCGCCCGGCCGCTGGACCCGATCACCGGCCGCAATTACGAACTGGGCGCCAAGGCCAGCCTGCTTGGCGGCGCGCTGAACGCCTCGGCCGCGCTTTACCGCATCGAACGCAAGGGCGAGGCGGTGCTGGACCCGGCATGGCCCGACAGCGACAACAGCGGCCTGTCCTGCTGCTATGTCGCGCAAGGGCGCATCATCAGCGAGGGTCTGGATCTGGAACTGTCGGGCGAGATCGCGCCGGACTGGCAGCTGTTCGCGGGCTATACCTGGAACCACAACAAGAATACCCGCGACGACGTGGTGTTCAGCGCCCTGACCCCGCGCCACATGCTGAAGCTCTGGACCGAATACACCCTGCCCGGCGACTGGTCGAAATGGAGCCTTGGCGCCGGGGTGACGGTGAAAAGCGCACAGGCCAGCACCGGCACGGCGCGGATTGCGGGCACGACCCAAGCCTATGACATCCGGCAGGGCGGCTATGCGGTCTGGGACGCACATGTCGGCTATCGCATCGACGACCGCTGGCAGATGGACCTGAACGTGAACAACCTCTTTGACAAGGATTATTACGCCGCACTTGGCACCCCCACCGGCGGCAACTGGTATGGCGAGCCCCGGAATGCGACGCTGACCCTGCGCGGACGTTTCTGAGCCGGCATCCGGGGGTGCGGGTGCCGGCGGGCATCCGCGCCCTTCGGGCTGCCGAGATTATACATACATTCATTCCAAATTGTATGCATCCCCTCAGCAGCCGAATCCGAATCACCTTCCCACTCATACCCGGCCACCTTTCGAAAGAGACCACCGTTCCACAGACCGCGCCCTTTCAGGGAAATCGTAAACTGCATGGCCCGCAGGTAAAGGATGTATGTCCAATTGTATGTCAGGCAAATCTGGCATAGTCTTGGCGCGTCATTCGGCCCGGCCCCCCTGCGGGATCCATCGTCCGGGCCCCGTTTCAGGAGTTTGCCCGATGTCCCGGCTGCCGCTGCGCTCGATCGAAGACGCCCCCGAAGAGGCCCGTCCCCGCCTTCAGACCGCCTTGCAGAACAATGGCTTTCTTCCCAACCTCGTGCGCGTGCTCGCCAATGCCCCGGTCGCGCTGGAAACCTATCAGACGGTTTCGGCGATCAATGCCCGCGCCTCGCTGACGCTGGCCGAGCGCGAGGTGGTGCAGATCACCGCCGCCGCCATCCACGGCTGCGGCTTTTGCGTGGCCGGCCATACCGCCATCGCCACGAAAAAGGCGCAGCTGGATGCCGCCGTGGTCAAGGCGATCCGCGCCACCGGCACCATCCCCGATGCGCGGCTTGATGCGGTGGCGCAGTTCACCAAGGCGGTGATCGCCACGCGCGGCAATGTCGCCGATGCCGATCTGGATGCCTTTCTGGCCGCCGGTTTCACGCAGCAGGCCGCGCTTGAGGTCGTGCTGGGCGTCAGTCTGGCGACGCTGTGCAACTTTGCCAACAACCTCGGCCAGTCCGAGCTGAACCCCGAACTTGCGCCCTTTGCATGGGAAGGGGTGGCCCCGGCCACCGCAGGGGCATGAGCGCGGGGCTGGACGCCGGGCTGCGCGGCTGGCTTGCGGCCAATGCCTGCGCCATCGATCAGGGCGCCGTCCCGGCCGCCGGCATCCTGCCGCAGCTGACCAAGGCCGGGGTGACGCGGATCGGCGTGCCCGAAACCATGGGCGGCGCCGGCGGCGACACTGCCGATGCCATGGCCGCCGTGGCCGGGGTCGCGCGTGAAAGCCTTGCCGCGGCCTTCGTGCTCTGGGGTCATCGCTGCTATGTCGAGTTTCTGGTCCAAAGCAGCAATCCCGCGCTGCGCGAACGGCAATTGCCCGATGTGCTGGCGGCGCGGGTGGCCGGGGCCTCGGCGCTGTCCAATGCGATGAAACATCTTGCCGGGCTGGAGCCGCTGCAGGTGCGGACGCGCGATCAGGGCGCGGCGCTGTTGGTGGATGGCAAGCTGCCCTGGGTCACCAACCTGCGCCCCGAGGGGTTCTGGGTCGCGGCGGCGGCAGATCCGGCCGAAGGCGGGCCGGCGCGGGTCATCGCCCTGTCCTCGGACGATGCCGGGCTGACGCGCAGCGCCGATCTTGAGCTTTTGGGGATGCGTTCCTCGGATACGGCGGCGGTGGATCTGGCGGGCATCCGCATCGGCCGCGACCGCATCATCGCCGAGGATGCGCCGGCTTGGCTGCCCGGGGTGCGCCCGGTGTTCATCGCCCTGCAATGCGGCATGGCGCTGGGGCTGGCCGAGCGGGCGCTGGACGAGGCCGAGGCCAGCGGCGGCGCCGGTCGCACGGTGCTGGCCGCCGATCTGGCCGCACGCCGCACCGATCTGGCCGAGGCGGCGGCGGCAATCGCCAGCGGCCTGCGCGAGCGCCGTTTCGTCACCGCCCCGGCCGAGCTGTTCCGGTTGCGCATCCGTCTGGCCGATCTGGTCGCACAGGCACTGGCGCTGGAGCTGCAGGCCGGGGGCGGGCGCTGCTATCTTGCCGGGCCGGGGCGCGAATTTGCCCGCCGCTGGCGCGAGTCGGCCTTTATCCCGGTCATCACCCCCAGCATCGTGCAGTTGCGCGCGGCGCTGGCGGCGGCCAAGATGGCGGCATGAGCGACGGACCGATCCTGACGGCCAAGGCCAACGCGCTGCGCTATCCCGGCGCGGCGCGGCCGGTGCTGCGCGGCTTTGACCTTGATCTGCGCGCGGGCGAGATCGTTTCGATCCTTGGCCCCAGCGGCGTCGGGAAATCCAGCCTGTTGCGGGTTCTGGCCGGGCTGCAACGCGCCGATGCCGGCCAGATCGCCTTTCAGGGCGCGCCGCTGGCCGGGGTGCATCCGCGACTGGCGATGGCCTTCCAGCAGCCGGGCCTGCTGCCCTGGCTGGATGTCGAACGCAATATCGCCTTCGGCCTTGATTTCCGCAGCCAGCCCCGGCTGGACGCCGCCACGCGCCACGACCGGGTGGCGCGCGCCATGGCCGAGGTCGGCCTGACCCATGCCCGCCGGTTGCGCCCCGATGCGCTGTCGGGCGGCATGGCGCAGCGCGCGGCCCTGGCCCGCTGTCTGGCGCGCCAGCCCCGCGTCCTGCTGCTGGACGAACCCTTTGGCGCGCTGGACGAGGTCACCCGCGCCGAAATGCAGGCCCTGCTGGTCAAGGTCGTGGCCGATTACGGCACCGCCGCCGTGCTGGTCACCCATGACATCGACGAGGCGCTGCTGGTCTCGGACCGCGTGCTGCTGCTGGGCGGCACGCCCGCGGCCTGCATCGGCGAATGGCAGATCACCCTGCCCCGCCCCCGCGACGATCTGGTGGCCGAACTGGGCCGCATCCGCATCGACATCGTGGCCCGCCTGCGCGCGGCCATCCGCCCCCTGTCAAAGACCGCATAAGCGAAGGTATCCCCCATGCCCACCGAGGACAGCCTGTTTTCCCGCCGCGACGTGATGCGGCTTGCCGCCCTGCTGGGCGCGGGCGGCGCGCTGCCGCTGCTGAATGCCCGCGCGGCCCGGGCCGCCGAGCCCGACGCGCCGGTGCGGATCGGCTATCTGCCGATCACCGATGCCACGCCGCTGCTGGTCGCGCATGGCAAGGGCTTTTTCGAGGCCGAGGGCCTGCAGGTCGAAAAACCGGTGCTGTTCCGGGGCTGGTCGCAGATCGTCGAGGCGTTTCTGGCCGGACAGGTCAATGTCGTGCATCTGCTGTCGCCGATCACCGTCTGGGCGCGCTATGGCAGCAAGGTTCCGGCCAAGGTCGTCGCCTGGAACCACACCTCGGGCTCGGGGCTGACGGCGGCCAATGACATCGGCTCGGTCAAGGAACTGGGCGGCAAGACCGTCGCCATCCCCTATTGGTATTCGATCCACAACGCGGTGCTGCAAAAGCTTCTGCGCGAAAACGGGCTGAAGGTGGTGACCTCGGGCACGCCTGCGGCCGATGAGGTCAATCTGGTGCTGATGTCGCCCTCGGACATGGTGCCGGCGCTCGCCTCGGGCCAGATCGCGGGATATATCGTGGCCGAACCCTTCAATGCCGCCGCCGAGGTCAATCAGGTCGGCAAGGTGCTGCGCTTTACCGGCGATGTCTGGAAGGATCACGCCTGCTGTCTGGTCTTCATGCAAGAGGACGATCTGAACAACCGCCCCGAATGGTCGCAAAAGGTGGTCAATGCGATGGTCAAGGCCCAGCTTTGGACCCGCGACAACCGCGCCGAGACGGCCGAGCTGCTGTCCTCGGCCAATCCGCAGAAATACACCCCGCATTCGCCGGAAATCCTGGCCCGCGTGCTGACCCCGGCCGAAGCCGACGAGGCGGCCTATGTCGCCTCGGGCGCGATCCGGCACCCGGAATGGCGCGAGCGGCGGATCGACTTTCAGCCCTATCCCTTCCCCTCCTATACCGAGGAGCTGGTGCGGCTGCTCAAGGAAACCGAGGTCGCGGGCGACCGCGCTTTCCTAGATGCGCTGGACCCGGCCTTTGCCGCGCAGGATCTGGTCGATGACCGTTTCGTGCGCAAGGCGCTGCAGGACATCGGCGGGCTGGCTGCCTTTGGCCTGCCCGACGCATGGACCCGCGAGGAAGTGCTGCAGGCGTGAGCGATCAATCCATTCCCAAGGGCCGCACCCGCGAGGCCGGGCGCGGCGCGCCGCATCGGCTGGCGGGGCTGGCCTATGGGCTTTCCGGCCTGCTGGTGCTGCTGGCGCTGTGGTGGGCGGCGACCGATCTGATGGTGGCCAAGACCAGCTTTGCGCATCGCTTTTCCCCCACGGCCGCGCTGCCGGCGCTGTGGACCCTGATGCTGTCGGGTGCGCTTTGGCCGCATGTCGTGGTCAGCCTGAAGCGGGTGCTGATCGGGCTTGCGGTGGCGCTGGCGGTGGGCGTGCCCTTGGGCCTGCTGGTCGGGGCCTCGCGCCGGGCCGAGGCCGCCACCACCCCCGCCTTTCAGTTCCTGCGCATGATCTCGCCGCTGTCATGGATGCCGATTGCGGTGATGGTCTTTGGCGTGGGCGATGCGCCGATCATCTGTAAGCGCGACGCTGATCCCCTCCTGCCGCTGGTGATCTGAACGGGCCAATCTCCGTGCGCATGAACGTCGGAGGTGTTGGCTTGGAACGAGACGGCAAAATGGGCGGCCATTTGGACGGCTTC
>NZ_WMIF01000014.1 GCF_009711185.1 Paracoccus limosus | reverse complement strand
GAGAAGCCGTCCAAATGGCCGCCCATTTTGCCGTCTCGTTCCAAGCCAACACCTCCGACGTTCATGCGCACGGAGATTGGCCCGTTCAGATCACCAGCGGCAGGAGGGGATCAGCGTCGCGCTTACGAGGAATGGGGTATCGCGCCCGATTACACTGGCCGGGCATTGCCGCTGATTGAGTTGCAGATCAGGAACCAGAGCCTCAAGGAGATGGCCCGGACACTTGCCGAGTTCCAGATCGACAACCCTGACTGCAACCCCGAAGCCATCCGCAAGGAAATTCTTCAGTTCCTCAACGAGATCGTGCATGCCGATGGCGAGTTCGACGAAAAGGAAGAGCTGGCGGTCGAGGCAGTCGAGCGAGAGTTCTCTGCTGTACTTTCGACGCAGGCGCAACTGATGCGCAAGGCAGGGCACTACTCATCGCAAGTAGCTACGGTTGTCCAGAGCGGAGCGTCTGCAGTGGCTGACCGCACTCAATCCGCGCTTGGTAGCCTACGCGGCAGACTGCTCGGCAAGAAGGACGACTGAACCGTTCATTTACCTGCCCTTAAAGCCCGCGAGAAGACCACTCCGGGGCATTTCTTGGGGCACTTGCGGCTCTACTCCTCGTGGAGCAGGGCCGATGCTAGAGACTTCGCGACTAGCTAGATCGATGATAGCTCTGCAGGAAGAACCAATCACTGGCCGCAGTCTAACGCTCTATAAATTCTTGTGATTTTTGGCTGGGGCGGTAGGATTCGAACCTACGGTACACGGTACCAAAAACCGTTGCCTTACCACTTGGCCACGCCCCAACTCTGTGAGGCGGTATCTAGCCAAGCCGGCAGGGGGCTGCAAGACCCAATCGGAAATTTCTTGTGGGTAGTTTTTGCGACGGCTATGCGACCGGCATGGAAGAGTTTGATACGATCATTCTGGGGGCCGGTGCAGCCGGGCTTTTCTGCGCTGGATCGCTGATTGCAGCCGACCCCGGGCATCGCATTCTGGTGCTGGATCACGCCCGCGCACCCGGTGAAAAAATCCGCATTTCGGGTGGAGGGCGCTGCAACTTCACCAACCTCGCGACGAATCGCGAACGATTCTTGTCGCAGAATCCGCGATTCTGCGCCTCGGCGCTGTCGGGATTCGCGCCGGGGGACTTTGTCGCTCTGGTCGATTCGGCGAGAATCGCCTGGCACGAGAAAACGCTGGGCCAGCTTTTTTGTGACGGCAGCGCCCGGCAGATCATCGACATGCTGCTGCATCGGATGCGCAGCGCGGTGCTGCGGCTGGAGACCTCGGTCACCGGCATCGCCCGGACGGATACCGGCTTTGTCGTCACGACGGGCAGGGGGATGGCGGCGGGCCGGCAGGTGGTCGTGGCAACCGGCGGCCGCTCGATCCCCAAGATGGGCGCGACCGGGCTTGGCTATGAGATCGCGGCGCAATTCGGTTTGCGGCTGGTAACGCCACGGGCGGGGCTGGTGCCGCTGACCTTTGCCGAACAGGATCTGAACCTGTGCAAGCCGCTTAGCGGCCTGTCGCTGGAGGCCGAGGTGCGTCACGGCAGCGGCCGCAGCGCCGCGACTTTCCGCGACGGGCTTTTGTTCACGCATCGCGGGCTGTCGGGCCCGGCGATCCTGCAGATTTCAAGCTATTGGCAACCGGGCGAAAGCATTCAGGTGGATCTGCTGCCGGACTGCAATCTTGCCGCTGAACTGCGGGCGGCACGGGGGCAGGGCGGTCGTGTCGCGGTCGCCACGGCGCTGGCCCGCTGGCTGCCGAACCGTCTGGCCGAAGCGATCACGGCCGAGTTGGGCCTGACCGAGGCGCGGCTGGCCGATCAGCCCAACCGCCAGCTCGATATTCTGGCGCGCCGGGTGAACGAATGGCAATTGCGCCCCGTCGGGTCAGAGGGCTGGCGCACGGCCGAGGTAACGCTCGGCGGCGTCGACACGCGCGATCTGGACGCGCGTAGCCTGCAGGCGCGTAGCGCACCGGGGCTGTATTTCATCGGCGAGGTGGTCGATGTGACCGGCTGGCTGGGCGGCTATAATTTCCAATGGGCATGGGCCTCGGCACATGCCGCGGCGCGCGCAATTGCGGGGCAGACGACTGCGCGGGCGCCAGATTAATACAGTGTTATCAACAGTATTTATTTCCGTTCGGGAATCTCATCACGCTTCCCAGCAGCGACACGCAGGCCAAACCCTCCAGGAGCGTTGCAAGAGCGTTGTTGACCGCATCGGTGCCGACTTTTCAGGCAGCAAGATCCCATCAATGGTCAGCAGGGCCAAGCCGTGCGTTAGCCCCCAGCACGCAGCCATCTGCCCATCAATGTCGCGCTGGCGCAGAACCCCCTCGGCCTGGCCCCGCTCCAGAAGTTCGATAAGCGGTTGGCAGGTCGCAAGCGCCCGCTCGTCAAGATGCACGTCCGCAGGCTCTCCGGCATCCGCGCTGAACATCAGCCGATAAAGGCCCGGATTCCCCGTTGCAAAGCGCAAATAGGCGGCTGTCGAAGCCTCCATGCCAAGTCATGCTGATCCGGCCAGCGTCAGGCATCAAGCCGGAGGCGAGAAATCAACTATGCCAGTTCGCGGCAACTCCACTTTGTGCTCATTTTTATAGTGATAATCCGTATTATGTAACAATATGATCAACCCCACCTCATACTTTCGCAAATATCCCCGGAAATCCGCTCGAAGCCCCGGGAATCTCTTGCTAGCTTGGGCGCGCTGACAAGATGAGGTATATCATGGCCGTGCGTCCCCCGGTGTGCGATTTTGGCGCCAAGGCTCCGGATTTTGCCTTGCCCGATCCGGATGGCAGATTGTTTTCGCTGGCGCAGATCGCCGGGCCCAAGGGCACGCTGGTCATGTTCATCTGCAACCACTGTCCCTATGTTCAGGCCGTGATCGACCGCATCCAGCGCGACGCGGCCGAGCTGCAGGCCCTGGGCATCGGTGTTGTCGCGATTTCGGCCAATGATGTCGCGGAATATCCGCAGGACGCGCCCGAACACATGAAGGCCGAGGCCCTGCGCCACGGCTTCAGCTTTCCCTATCTCTATGACGAAAGTCAGGATGTCGCGCGCGTCTATGGCGCCGAATGCACGCCCGACTTCTTTGGCTACAACGACAGGCTGGAACTGCAGTATCGCGGCCGGCTGGATGCCTCGGGCCGCACGCCGGGCGATCCGGGCGCCAAGCGCGAACTCTTCGAGGCCATGGCCCAGATCGCCCGCACCGGACAAGGACCGCAGGACCAGACCGCCTCGATCGGTTGCTCAATCAAATGGAAAACGCAATGAACACCTGTTTCGCGCCTTGCCCGGTGGTCTTCGACCTTGACGGCACCCTGATCGACAGCGCCCCCGACATTCACGCCACGGTTAATGCCGTCCTGCGCCTGCATGACGCGCGGCTGCTGACGCTGGATCAGGTGCGCAGCTTCATCGGCGGCGGCGTCGATCTGTTGTGGCGGCGCGTCATCGCGGCGACCGGCCTGCCGTCCGAGGCGCATCGCGATCTGGTCGCGGCCTTCATGACCCGCTATCACGACGCCACCGCGCTGACCCGGCTTTATCCACAGGTGACCGAGGCTTTGGGCCTGTTGGCTGATCGCGGCTATGCGCTTGGCATCTGCACCAACAAGCCGCTGGGCCCGACGCAGGCGGTGCTGGAGCATTTCGACATCTCGGGGCTGTTTGCCACCGTTGTCGGCGGCGATTCCCTGCCGCAGCGCAAACCCGATCCCGCACCGCTGCGCGCCGCACTTGCGGCACTGGGCGCCGATCCGCACCAGCCGCGCGGCGTCTATGTCGGCGACAGCGAATTCGACGCGGAATGCGCGGCCAATACCGGCGTGCCGTTCCTGATCTTTGCGCGGGGCTACCGCAAGTCGCCGCTCGAAGAGATGCGCTTTACCGCCAGCTTCGACGATTACGCGCAATTGCCGCTGCTGGTCGAGGAAAACGCCCCCGTCGCCTGAGCGCCGCGCCGCTTGACAGCGTGGCCAAACACGGTGATCCAGTGGCGCAAGCGTCGCGAAGGAGAGTCCATGGATCTGCGCCAAATCACCCCCGAGCTTTCGGTCTCGCCCCAGATTACGCCCGAGGATCTGCCGGATCTGGCGGCACAGGGCTTTCGCGTGGTGATCAACAATCGCCCCGACGCCGAGGTCGGCCCCGACGAGGATGGCGCGGCCATGCAGGCCGCGGCCGCCGCCGCCGGCATGGAATATCGCGCCATTCCCTTCGTGCCCGGTCAGGTCACCCAAACCATGGTCGACGCCCAGGCCGAGGCCTTGGCGCTGCCGGGCCGCAAGATCGCCTATTGCCGCTCGGGCAACCGCTCGACCGTGCTCTGGGCACTGACCGAGGCCGGAACCACGCCCGCCGACAGCCTGCTGCAAACCGCAGCCGAGGCTGGCTATGACCTGTCGGGCGTCCGCCCGATGATCGACGCGCTGGCCGCCCGCAAGGGCTGAGCGCCATTCCCCTTGGGCGCGCCGGCCCCGGCCCGCCTCCCGCCAAGGAAAGCTGCCGTGAATTCGATCATCTATATCGTCGGTCTGGTCGTGGTGGTGCTGCTGATCCTCAGCCTGCTGGGCCTGCGCTAGTCACGCAACTGTCGGATTCCATATTGATGCTGGCGTTTCGGCCCCTGCTGCGCTAGGGGGGCCGCAACTCAATTCAAAGGCCAGCTCCCCATGGATATCCGCAATATCGCGATCATTGCCCACGTCGACCACGGCAAGACCACTCTTGTCGACCAGTTGCTGAAACAGTCGGGCTCGTTCCGCGAGAACCAGGCCGTGGCGGAACGCGCCATGGACAGCAACGACATCGAACGTGAACGCGGCATCACCATTCTGGCCAAGGCCACCTCGGTCGAATGGAAAGGCACCCGCATCAATATCGTCGACACCCCCGGCCACGCCGATTTCGGCGGCGAGGTCGAGCGGATCCTGTCGATGGTCGATGGCGTCTGTCTGCTGGTCGATGCTGCCGAAGGCCCGATGCCGCAAACGAAATTCGTGACCTCCAAAGCGCTGGCCCTGGGCCTGAAGCCCATCGTGGTCCTGAACAAGGTCGACAAGCCCGCTGCCGACGCCGACAAGGCGCTGGACGAAGTGTTCGACCTTTTTGCCAACCTCGGTGCCAGTGACGAGCAGCTGGACTTTCCGCATCTCTACGCCTCGGGCATCGGCGGCTGGGCCGACGAGACGCTGGAGGGTCCGCGCAAGGACATGTCGGCGCTGTTCGACATGGTGCTGCGCCACGTCGAGCCCCCGAAGCAGGTCGCCCGTCAGGACGAGCCCTTCCAGATGCTTGCCACCACGCTGGGCTCGGACCCGTTCATCGGCCGCATTCTGACCGGCCGCGTCGAGGCTGGCCGTGCGAAAGCCGGCGATACCGTCAAGGCGCTGTCGCGCGACGGCGAGCGCATCGAACAGTTCCGCATCTCCAAGGTGCTGGCCTTCCGCGGCCTGACCCAGACGCCGATCGACGAGGCCGTTGCCGGCGACATCGTCAGCCTCGCGGGCATGACCAAGGCGACCGTCGCCGACACCATCGCCGCGCTCGAGGTGGAAACCGCCCTGCCCGCACAGCCGATCGATCCGCCGACCATCAGCGTCACCTTCGGCATCAACGACAGCCCGCTGGCCGGTCGCGACGGCAACAAGGTGCAATCGCGCGTCATCCGCGAACGCCTGATGAAAGAGGCCGAAACCAACGTCGCGATCAAGGTCGAGGACACCCCCGGCGGCGATGCCTTCATCGTCTCGGGCCGTGGCGAATTGCAGATGGGCGTGCTGATCGAAAACATGCGCCGCGAAGGCTTCGAGCTGTCGATCTCGCGCCCGCGCGTGATCTTCCAGGACATTGACGGCGTCCGCCACGAGCCGATCGAGGAAGCCATCATCGACGTCGATGACGAATATACCGGCGCCGTGATCGACAAGCTGACCGGCACCCGCAAGGGCGATCTGGTCGAGATGAAGCCCGCAGGCCATGGCAAGACCCGCATCGTGGCCCATGTCCCCTCGCGCGGGCTGATCGGCTATCAGGGCGAATTCATGACCGACACGCGCGGCAACGGCGTGCTGAACCGCATCTTCCACAGCTGGGCGCCCTACAAGGGCCCGATCCAGGGCCGCCGTCAGGGCGTGCTGATCTCGATGGAGGATGGCGTCTCGGTCGCCTATGCGCTGTGGAACCTGGAAGAGCGCGGCAAGATGTTCATCGGCGCGCAGGAACAGGTCTATCAGGGCATGATCATCGGCGAGCATTCGCGCGACAACGATCTGGAAGTGAACCCGCTGAAGGGCAAGAAACTGACCAACGTTCGCGCCTCGGGCACGGACGAGGCTGTGCGCCTGACGCCGCCGGTGCGCCAGTCGCTGGAAGAGGCCATCGCTTATATCGACGATGACGAGCTGGTCGAAGTCACGCCCAAGAACATCCGCCTGCGCAAGCGCCATCTGGACCCGCATGAGCGCAAGCGTCAGGCCCGCGCCGACGGCTGATCCCTCTGCCAGACTTCAGTTTTTTGAAAACACACAATTCCGCCTCGGCGGAATTGTGCTAGATTGGCAGTGAGATCCCTCAGAGGGCAAGAAATGTCCGACCCTGGCAACCTGTATCAGAACCTGATCAAGACGGCCAAGACCGCCGTCGAGAAACAGGGCGCGCTGCCGTCCTCTCTCGACGACCTTGCCGCCTTGGCCGGGGTCGCCCCGCAGGAGGTCAGGGCCTGTTTCGCCACCCTCGACGATCTGCGCGAAGGCGTGATCTATGACAGCGTGATGCTGCTCAATGATGCGCTGCGTCAGGGGATCATCGAATCCGACCCGCATAGCCCGGACGCGCAGTTGCGCTCGCTCGCGCGCAGCTACGGCGATTGGGCCTATCGCCACCCGCGGCTCTTCGCGATGCTGGTCGACGGCCTGATGGGCGACCTGCCCACGGACAGCACGCTCTACCGCTTCACCATCTCGATCCGCCAGCTCTTCGAACGCAAGCTGCACGAGATGATCGATATCGGCATGCTGGATAAAACGGCCGATATCGACCGGATCATCCTGTTCCTGCATTGCCTGATCCGGGGTGCGAATGTGGTCTTCGTCGGCCGTGGCACCGACCCTTGGACCAAGGACGACGAGCGCCCCGGCGCCAATCTCGCCGAGGATGTCTTCGATCAGTTCCTCGACGGGATCATCGCCCAACACGGCCCCAAGGCGGCAGGCTAAGCCCCGCCGCCGCCGTCATCCGCCTCAGATCTGCCGTTCGGGCAGATTGACCACCAGCCCGTCCAGTTCCGCCGTGACCTTGATCTGGCAGGTCAGCCGCGACCGCGCCGGATCCGGCTGATAGGCGAAATCCAGCATGTCCTCCTCCATCGGGTCTTTCGGCGGCAGTCGATCCACCCATTCCGGCGCGACATAGACGTGGCAGGTCGAACAGGCGCAGGCGCCGCCGCAATCCGCGTCGATGCCGGGCACGCCATTGTCGCGCGCGCCCTCCATGACGGTCATGCCGGGCTTCACCTCGATCTCATGGGCGGTGCCGTTGTGCTCGATATAGGTAATCTTCGCCATGGGTGCCTTCCTTCAGCTTTCGCACAGCAGATAGGCCATCGCCGGGCGCCTGAAAAGCCCCGCCCCCGGCTTCTTTCGTGTCCCAATATTCCGGGGGATGAGCCGCTTGCGGCGAAGGGGGCAGAGCCCCCTTCCCTTGCCTTCCCTTGCCTCTCCGTGCCTCAGGCCTTGCGCAGCGCGATGACCGCGTTCAGCCCGCCAAAGGCAAAGGCGTTCGACAGCACCGCGCCGACCTTTGCCTCGCGCGCCTCGTTCGGCACCACGTCCAGCGCACATTCGGGGTCCGGCTCTTCATAGCCGATGGTGGGCGCGATCACGCCTTCGCGCAGCGCCATGATGCAGGCCAACAGCTCGACCGCGCCTGTGCCGCCGATCAGATGCCCGTGCATCGACTTGGTCGAGGAAATCATCAGCCGGTCGGCGTGATGGCCAAAGGCATGCGCGACGGCCGCGCATTCGGTCTTGTCATTGGCCGCTGTTCCCGTGCCATGCGCATTGATGTAGCCGATCTCCTCGGGCCGCAGATGCGCGTCCAGCATGGCACCGGTGATCGCCCGCTCGGCGCCGATGGCCGAGGGCATGACGATATCCTGCGCATCGGCGCACATCGAAAAGCCCACCACCTCGGCCAGAATGTCGGCGCCGCGCGCCACGGCATGTTCCCAATCCTCAAAGACGAAGACGCCCGCGCCCTCGCCCTGCACCATGCCGTTGCGGGTCGCGGAAAACGGGCGGCAAGCGTCCTTGGACATGACGCGCAGGCCTTCCCATGCCTTGACGCCGCCAAAGCACAGCATCGCCTCGGAGCCGCCGGTCAGCATCACCGAGGCCGCCCCCGAACGCACCATGTTGAAGGCCATGCCCATGGCGTGGTTCGAGCTGGCGCAGGCGGTGGCGACGGTAAAGCTTGGCCCCATCAGCCCGTATTCCAGACTGAGATGCGAGGCGGCGGCATTGTTCATCAGCCGCGGCACGACAAAGGGGTGAACGCGGTTCTTGCCCTCTTCGTAGACGGTGCGATAATTCTCGTCCCAGGTGTTCATGCCGCCTGCCGCGGTGCCCAGCACCACGCCCGAGCGCAGACCCAGCTCACCCTCGAAGACCAGCCCGGATTGCTCGACCGCCTCGCGCGCCGCCAGCAGCGTAAACTGGGTGAACTTGTCGTAAAGCACGATCTGCTGGCGGTTGAAGTATTGCTCGGCGTCCCAGTCACGGACCTGACCGCCGATGCGGATCGCAAGCCGCTCGACATCGCGGAACTCCAGCGGACCGATGCCGCAGCGGCCCTCGCGCATGGCCTCCATGGTCGCCGGCACGTCGCGCCCCAGCGCGTTCACCGTGCCCATGCCGGTGATCGCCACCCGCCGCATGCCATTGGCATGACGCCCCATGATGACGCGGCCCAGCATGGCGCGCGCCATCTTGGTGGCGTTCTTGACCTTGCCCGTGACCTTCTCGGTTTTGCGCTCGGGTTTGGGCAGCTTGCCCGGCTTGGCCTTCTTGGCGTTCATACCTTTGCCGCAACCAGCTTTTCGACGGCCGAGATGATCGCGCCCAGGGACGAGATGTCGAAATCCGAGTTCTCGGGATCATTGGCGTTGAAGGGGATCGAGATGTCGAACTCTTCCTCGATGGCAAAGATCGACTCGACCAGCCCCATGCTGTCGATGCCGATATCCTGCGGCGACATTTCGGGTTTCAGCTCGGCCGGATCCAGCATGGCCTGTTCGGCGATGATCTGAACGATACGGTCGCGGATCTCTGTCATTTCGGTCTCCAATCAGCCCCTGTCCGGCGTCTTGCCGGTTTCGACGCGGTTTTCCGACAAATTCTTAACAGTTTCACGAAGCTCCGCCACCTGCGCGTAAAGTCGCGGCAGCCGGCGGATGTTCTTTTGCGCCTCGACCTGGGTCTCCATCTTGACGGCGGGGCTGCCCAGCAGAACGCGCCCGGCCGGCGCATTGGTAAAGATCTTGGTGGCACCGCCGGCGATCACGTCGTCACCGACGAAGATATTGTCCGAGACACCGACCTGACCGGCCAGCACGACCCGATTGCCGATGCGCGCCGATCCGGCCACGCCGACCAGACCGCAAAGCATGCAATCCTCGCCCACCACGCAATTGTGACCAATCTGGACCAGATTGTCGATCTTGGTGCCGCGGCCGATGCGGGTGGCGCGGATGGTGCCGCGGTCGATGGTCGAGTTTGCGCCGACCTCGACATCGTCGCCGATGACCACGCCCCCCAGCGAATGGATCCGAGTCCAGTGCTGCTGGCGGATCTCGGCGCGTTCGCCCAGCGTGTGGCGGATCTCTTCGACACCGGATTTCTCGGGGGTGACAAAGGAAAACCCGTCCGCCCCGATCGAGACATTGGGATGCAGGATCACGCGGTCGCCGATCACCACCTCATGCGCGATGCGCACACCGGGATGCAGCAGCACCTCGGCGCCGATCACCGTGTCGCGCCCGATCGAGACATGCGAGGCGATGCGCGCGCCCTGCCCTAGCCGCACCCGTGCCCCGATCACCACGAAGGGACCGATGGCAGCATCCTCGGGGATTTCGGCGCTCGGGTCGATGACGGCGCTGGGATGCACGCCCGGCGCTATCTCGGGGCCGCGATCAAAGGCGCGGGTCAGCCCGGACATGGCCAACCGCGGGCGCACCACCACGATGGCCGCGCGCAGCCCCAGCGCCTCGGGGTCCATGCCCTCGGCGATCAGGGCCATGCCGCCTGGCGCCAGCTTCTCGGCATAGGCCGGATTGGTCGCCAGCGAGATCTGCCCCTCGCCCGCCTGCCCCGCCTCGGCGACGCCGGTGACGGCCAATTCGCCATCCCCCCAAAGCCGGGCATCCAGCGCCCGGGCAAGCTCGGCAATGGTCAAGGTCATGCGCGTCCCCCTTTGGTTGGGGAATGATCTAGTCCCGCAAGTCGCCGAAATCCAGACCGCTATCGCGTGCGGCGCGCTCGGCGCTTGCCGTCAGCGCGGCATGGACCTGTGCGTCGCGGCCATAAATGTCGGGAAAACGCCGGATCTGGCCGTCGGCATCGGGGAAAGCGGTGAAATAGACCAGATGCACCGGGATCGGCTGGCGCAGGTTCAGAAAGCTTTCCTGCCCCGAGCGCAGCGCCTTCTGGAAGGTCGCTTCGGGGTTGCCGACCTGCCCGGCCAGCAGCTCATGCGCCAGATCGATGGGCCGACCGATGCGGATACAGCCATGCGAATAGGCGCGGCTCGACTGGTTGAACAGATGCTTGGTCGGCGTGTCATGGAGATAGATGTTCCACGGGTTCGGGAACATGAATTTGACCTGACCCAAGGCATTGTCATCGCTGGGCTTTTGCCGCATGCGATAGGGAAAGTTCGAGGCGGTGTATTTGCGGAAATCGATGCGGTCGCGCGATATGACGCGGCCGGCGCCGTCCACCACGTCCAGATGGCCGACCGCATTGCGATTGGCCTGCAGGCGCGGCAAATATTCCTTGACCGTGATCGAGCGCGGCACGTTCCAGCGCGGATTGGCGACGATATATTTCATCGTCTCGGAAAATTCCGGGGTCTCGTATTCGGGATCGGCCTTGCCGATCACCACGCGGGTCGAAAACACCTCCTGCCCGTCCTGCAGGATGCGGGCGGTGAATTCGGGCAGGTTGACCCAGACCTGACGCGCCATCGGGTCCGCGCCATTCATCCAGCGCATCCGCTCCAGCGCGACCAGCAGGGCCGGATCGGCCTCACCGTTGCGGTTCAGCCGCGCCACGGTGCGCGGCCCGGCGATGCCGTCGGCGCCCATACCGGCCTGCGCCTGAAATCTGGCCACGGCAATCGCCAGCGGCGCGTCAAAGACCTCGGCCGAGGCCTCGGGCACCGCGTCAAAACCCATCGCCGCCAGCCGCGTGCGCAGCGCCTGCACCGCTGGCCCGCTGTCGCCCAGACGCCAGCTGCCCTCGGGCACGCGCGGCGTGCCGGGCGGCGCGACCAAAGGCGCGCTCGCGGCCAGAGCCTGCCGCAATTGCCCATAGCGCGGATCGCTGGGCCCGAGCCGGGCAATGAAGCCCGCCGGATCGTCGCTTGCCACCAGCCCGCGCAGCAGATCGCCCGCCGCCGGACGCTCGACCTTGCGCTTGATGCCGGGATCAACCTTTTGCGGGTCAAGAACGCCCCCGGTCAGGTCATGCGCCCAGCGGTCAAAGACGCGGGCAAAGGTCAGCTCCTCGGCCAGCGTGTCGCCGCCGTTCTGCGCCAGCCCGGCCAGCAGATCGGGGCGATAGCGCGCCAAGGGCAGACCATGGCTGGCCGCCTGCTCGACCGCGGCGATCACCGCCTGGCGGCGCGCCGCGCCCTCGGGGCCCAGAAAGACCGGCTTCAGCCCGTTCGAGCCATAGAAATCGGCCAGCCCCGGATCATGGGCAACCGCCTCGGCCAGCTGCATTTCACGTTCGGAAAACAACAGCCTCGGCGCCGGCAGCGCGCTGATCGAAGCGGTTTCCAACCCCTGTGCCGCCGCAGCTTGCGGCGCCATGCCCAGCCCCAGCACTGCCGCCACGGACAGCGGCGCCACAACCATGGCGCGAATCATCTCAAACAGGGCCACCAGCGACATTCCTTTATTCCTTGGCGCAAGGGTGGCATCGGCTGATTCCGGGGTCCAGCGGGGGTCGGTGTTTTCCTGTCAAGCTGATGCCGGATTGGCACGGCCGCAGCAAAACCGCCGGTTGCGTTCCATGGACAGGTTTTTATCGGCGGATAATCGCCGATCATGGCGGATGTCCGCTGTTGCGGGAATCAAAAGCTTTCCTCGCCTCGCGGGCTGGTGACATATTGTTAAACAGTTCCGGTTAAAGCTGGGGCGGTCGGGCGGGCGCTTTCCACATGTGATCCTCTCCGACACAACAAACGAAGCAGGACAGGCGATCTGACATGACGTTCGAAACTATCTCGCGTCGCGGCATCATGGGTGTGTTCGCGGCGACGACGGTGGCAGCAGCGCCGGTTATGGCCAATGCCTTCGGTGTGCTGCGCGGCGCTGGCGACATCCGCCGCATTCGCATGTATTCGGGCCGGACCGGGGAAAGCATCGACACGGTTTACTGGGTCGAGGGCAAATACATCCGCGACGCCCTGAATGAAATCAATGTCTTCATGCGCGACTGGCGCACGGGGACGGTGATCGGGATCGACCCGCGCACCATCGACATCGCCGCAGCCTCGCACCGGCTGCTGCAAACCAATGAGCCCTTCATGATGCTGTCGGGCTATCGTTCCCCCCAGACCAATGCCATGCTGCGCTCGCGCTCCGCCGGGGTCGCGCGCAACTCGCTGCATATGGTCGGCAAGGCGGCAGACATGCGGCTGAAGTCGCGCTCTGTCTCGCAGATGTACAAGGCTGCCTATGCTTGCCAGGCAGGCGGGGTCGGCAAATACTCGCGCTCGAACTTCGTGCATATGGACTGCGGTCCGGTCCGCACCTGGGGCGCCTGAATCACCGATCTTCACGCTTGTGTGAACCTGCCAAGACCCGCCCTTTTTCGGGCGGGTTTTGCATTTTCCCTACCAGCGCAGCCGGGGCGGCGCCTTGGGATCACGTTGCGGTGCTACGGCCTCGGCCTGCGGTTCGGGGATGTCCAGCACCAGCGCCACCGGCGGCAGGGCCGAATCAGCAAAGGCGATATCCACACCCCCGGGTTGTTCAGGCAGGAATGCCAGCAGTTCGGCAAAGGCCTTGGCCAAGGCCTCGCGATGCGTCTCGGCCACGCCCAGAAGCAGCAGCGTATGGTTGCGCCGCCCATCCGCCCAGACCGAACCGAACAGCGCCGCCCGCGCCACCAACCCCACCATGTCACCCAGACGCAGCGACAGCGGCCCGGCCAGATCGGCGACGGTCGCGGGCTCGGGCGGGCGCAGATCGGCGGATGCCGCATCGGGGGCAAGGTTCGGCCGCGCCTCCAGCGCGCCGGTCAGCCATTGCAGCACACCCGGCTCCAGCAGCATCTGCGAGGGCTGGCCGGGATTGACCAGCAGGCCCCGCCCCTCGGCTGCCAGCGCCGCGACCAGCAGCCGCCCCGGCAGGGCGACATAGGCCACCGGGCCGCCGACAAAGCCGGCCAGCCGTTCTTCCAGATCGCAGGCCAGCGCCACCGGCCCTTCTGGCAGCTCATAGATCTGCAACTCGGCGCGGTCATCGGCCGGCTCCTGGGTCAGCGCGGCGAAAAGCTCGGTATCGGCAAGGCGCGACAGCGCCAGCGCACGGGTCGGCGCATCGGCGTCATGGAACGGGGTTTCGCACAGCAGGTCCAGCGGGGTCAGCGACATGTCACGGGCTTTCGTCTTCGCGATTGCGTTCGCACCAGCCGGTATTGCGCAGGCGCGGGCGAGGCAAGGAAAAGATCGCGCCCGCCCGCGCCCCTCGCGCCTATTCGGCCGCCACCCGGCAGGCATGGGCCGAGATCAGCGCCCGCAGCTCGGGCCGGCACGAGCCACAATTGCTGCCCGCGCGCAATGCCGCGCCAATGGCCTCGACCGTCATCAGGCCCTGCCCCGCGATGCCGCGCAGAATGGTGTTCACGCCGACCCCGAAACAGGCACAGACCAGCGCCCCCTCATCGGGCTGATCGCCGCCGGGCTGGCCGGCCAGCAGCGTCGGCGCGCATTCGCCCGCCAGCGCCGCCGCGACATGGCTGCGCGACAGGCCGACCGGCTCGGGCGCAACGAACAGCGCCGCCTGCAGCCGCCCCTGTCGCAGGAATACCAGACGCAGCGTGCCGCGCCGGGCATCCTGCACCACGATAGGCGCCTCAGACTGGCCGAACAGCGCCTGCGCCCATTGGACCCAGTCGCCGGGCATCGCGGCCCCCGCCATCTCGGTCTGCATGCCGCCGGGCAGGGTCGCGCGGGCCCAATAGTCGCAATCGGGACGAAAATCCTGCGCGGCCACCGCATAGGCGAACCAGCGCGCGGCAAAGGGCCGGATCGCCACCGCCGCCGATTTCAGCGCCGGCTGCCCCGAGACCGGATCCGTCAGCCCCGGCACCAGCGCATCGACGCGGCCGCTGGGCCCGGTCTCGCCGGTCCAATGCATCGGCGCAAAGGGATGGCCCGGACGCACGCGATCGGTCACCAGCACCCGCAGGATGGCGCGGCCCGCCGGGTTTTCGACTTCGGCCAAAGTGGCGGGCGCCAGCCCCAGCCGCACGGCATCCTCGGGATGGATTTCCAGAAAAGGCTCGGCCAGATGGCGCGACAGCCGCGGTGCCAGCCCGGTTCGTGTCATCGTGTGCCACTGGTCGCGGATGCGCCCGGTGTTCAGGCGGAACGGCAGGGCGTCCGGCGCGGGCTCTGGCAGGCGTGGCTGCACCGCCAGCATCCGCGCCTTGCCATCGGGAGTATGGAACCGCCCCGCGCCGAAAAAGCGCCCGCCCTGCCGCCGCGCCGATTGCGGCCAGAGAAAGGGTTGCAGCGCCTCATAGCCCGCCGCGTCGATTCCGGCATGGGCCGAGATGTCGAAATCGCTGCCCAGATCACCCGCGACGCCCGACAGCGCCGCATATTCGCCAAAGACCTCGGCCGGGCCTTGCCAGCCAAAGGCATCGGGCCAGCCCATCCGCACCGCGACATCGGCCAGAATGCGCCAGTCGTCGCGCGCCTGACCTGCGGGCGGCAGCAGGCGGCGCTGACGGCTGATGCGGCGTTCGGAATTGGTGACGGTGCCGTCCTTTTCCCCCCAGCCGGTCGCCGGCAATAGCACATGCGCCAGCCGCGCCGTGTCGGTCGTGGCAAACATGTCCGAGACCACGACGAAATCGCAGCCGGCGATGGCGCGGGCCACACGATCCGCCTCGGGCATCAAGACAGCGGGATTGGTGCAGATGATCCACAGCGCCTTGATGCGCCCGTCCTCGACGGCGCGGAACATGTCCACGGCCTTCAGCCCCGGCCTCTCGGCCATGCCGGGCGCGGCCCAGAAGTCGCGGACGGCGGCGCGATGGGTGGGGTTTTCCAGTTCCAGATGGCAGGCAAGCATATTGGCCAGACCGCCGACCTCGCGCCCGCCCATGGCATTGGGCTGGCCGGTGACGCTGAACGGGCCCATGCCGGGACGACCGATCCGACCCGTCGCCAGATGGCAGTTCAGGATGGCATTCACCTTGTCGCTGCCGCTGTCGGATTGGTTGATGCCCTGCGAATAGACGGTCACCACCTTGTCAGTCTGCTGCCAGATCGCCAGAAACTGCCGCAGCAGGCCAAAATCCAGGCCGGTCTCGCGCACATCCACCTGACCTGCCGCCGCCATGGCCTCGTCAAGACCCGAGACATGTTCGGCGCAAAACGGCGACAGCGGCGACAGCGACAAGAGCCAGTTAAAAAGCACCGCATCCGAGCCGGGCGCCAAGGGCAGGTGCAGGTCGGCGATGTCGCAGGTGGCGGTGCGGCGCGGGTCGATGACCACGATCCGCATCTCGGGCCGGGCGGCCTTGGCGGCGGCAAGGCGCTGATACAGCACCGGATGGCACCATGCCAGATTCGAGCCGGTCAGGATCACCGCATCGGCCAGCTCCAGATCCTCGTATAGCCCCGGCACGGTATCGGTGCCAAAGGCCCGCCGGTGCCCGGCGACAGATGACGCCATGCACAGTCGCGAATTGGTGTCGATGTTGGCCGAGCCGATGAAGCCCTTCATCAGCTTGTTGGCGACATAGTAGTCCTCGGTCAGCATCTGCCCCGAGACGTAGAAACCTACCGAATCCGGCCCATGTGCGGCGATGGTTTCGGAAAACCGCTGTGCGACCAGATCCAGCGCCTGATCCCATGTGGCCTCGCGGTCCTGGATGCGCGGGGCCAGCAGCCGACCCTTGGTGCCGACCGTTTCACCCAGGGCGGCGCCCTTGACGCAGAGCCGTCCGAAATTCGCGGGATGCTCGGGGTCGCCGGCGATGGTCAGGCCGCCCGCGCCGTCAGGCGTGGCCAGCACCCCGCAGCCGACGCCGCAATAGGCGCAGGTGGTGCGGATCGCGGGGCGGGATGAAGCGATGTTCATGGCGGATCACTCGGCCGGGACGGGGGTTGCGGCTTTCGGGGCCGGGTCGCGGTTCAGCTCGGGCGAGGTCTTGTGATGCGTGGCATAGATCATCGCGCCCACAAAGGTCAGCCCGCCGACCAGATT
This sequence comes from Paracoccus limosus, assembly GCF_009711185.1. GTDB lineage: Bacteria > Pseudomonadota > Alphaproteobacteria > Rhodobacterales > Rhodobacteraceae > Paracoccus > Paracoccus limosus. The sequence goes on along the minus strand of NZ_WMIF01000014.1, from coordinate 84,225 downwards.
GCCCAGCACGGTCGGGATCTCGTTCCAGATCATGTAATCGGCGATGGTAAACTTGCCACCCAGCAGCAGGCCCGCCGGGAACAGGAACATGTTCACGATGGAATGTTCGAACCCCATGTAGAAGAACACGAGGATCGGCATCCACATCCCCATGATCTTGCCCGAGACGCTGGTCGACATCATCGCCGCGACCACGCCGGTCGAGACCATCCAGTTGCACATGACCGCGCGCACGAACAGCGTCAGCATCCCGCCCATGCCATGCGCGGCATAGCCCAGCGTCCGCCCCTCGCCGATATGGCCGATCTTTTCGCCGATGGCATTGGGCGCCTCGGAAAAGCCGAAGGTGACGATGATCGCCATGAACAGTGCGACGGTGAAGGCGCCCGCGAAATTGCCGGCAAAGACCAGCCCCCAGTTGCGCATAAGGCCCTTAACCGTCACGCCCGGCCGCCGGTCAATCAACGCCAGCGGCACCAGCGTGAACACCCCGGTCAGCAGGTCAAAGCCCAGAAGGTAAAGCATGCAGAACCCGACCGGGAACAGCAGCGCGCCCAGAAGCGGCTCGCCGGTGTTCACGGTGACGGTGACCGCGAACGCCGCAGCCAAGGCCAGGATCGCCCCGGCCATATAGGCCCGGATCAGCGTGTCCTTGGTCGACATGAACACCTTCGACTCGCCGGCGTCGATCATTTTCTTGGCGAAATCAGCAGGATTGACGTAAGACATGATCTAATTCCTCAGGCTGCGTTGCGGGCGCGGATCAGGCTGGCGTCCAGCAGGATGCGGCCCTGCTGGATCTTGATGGCATAGGTGCGCACCCGGCCTTCATCGCCGCCCTGGGCTACGCCCGAGTTCATGTCAAAGACCCAGTTGTGCAGCGGGCAGGTCACGCGGTCGCCGTGCACGATGCCTTCGGACAGCGGCCCGCCCTTGTGCGGGCAGCGGTCGTCCAGCGCAAAGACCCGGTCGTCGGCAGTGCGGAACACCGCAACACAGCCCTGCGCGGTCTTGACCAGCCGCGCGCCTTGCCGGGGAATGTCATCCAGCGCACCAATATCGACAAAGACGGTCATTCCGCAGCCTCCAGGGTCAGATCGGCAAGGGGGCCCCATTTGGGCGTTTCCGAAGGGGTGGACAGTTCCGCCCATGGGTCGTGGCGATAGACCGACTGGCTGATCTCGAACCGCGCGACCAGCGCCTGACGGTTTTCCAGATCCTCGACCACCTGCGCCTTGATCCAGTCTAGGCCGACGCGGCCCATCCATTTCCAGATCCGGTCCAGATAGCGGGCGTTTTCGCGGTAAAGCTGGGTCACGGCCAGAATGATCTGGATTGCCTCATCCTCGGAGGGCGTCGAGGCCAGCGCGACGGTTTCCTTGACCTCCATCCCGGCAGCCCCGCCGATAGAGATGTTGTAGCCCGAATCCACGCAGACGACGCCGATGTCCTTGCAGGTGGCCTCGGCGCAGTTGCGCGGGCAGCCGGAAACGCCCAGCTTCAGCTTGTGCGGCGTCCATGACCCCCACATCAGCTTTTCCAGCTTGATGCCAAGCCCGGTCGAATCCTGCGTGCCGACGCGGCAGAATTCCTTGCCGACGCAGGTTTTCACCGTCCGCAACCCCTTGGAATAGGCCGCGCCCGACACCATTCCGGCGGCATTCAGATCGTTCCACATATGCGGCAGGTCTTCCTTGCGCACGCCCAGCAGGTCGATGCGCTGGCCGCCGGTCACCTTGACCATCGGGACGTTGTATTTCTCGGCCGCATCGGCGATGGCGCGCAGCTCGGCCGGCGTGGTGACGCCGCCCCACATGCGCGGGACCACCGAATAGGTGCCGTCCTTCTGGATATTGGCGTGGTTGCGCTCGTTGACAAAACGCGACTGGCGGTCGTCCTGATAGTCCAGCGGGTATTCGGCCAGCAGGTAATAGTTCAGCGCCGGGCGGCAGGAATGGCAGCCGCCCACGGTTTTCCAGCCCAGTTCCTGCATGACGGCAGGGATCGACTTCAGCCCCATGGTCCTGATCAGGCGTCGCACATCGTCATGGCTGTGATCGGTGCATTTGCACATGCCAGCAGCGGCCTCGACCACCTCGCCGCCAAGCGCCAGCGCCATGACCTGTTGCACGAGGCCCGTGCAGGTGCCGCAGGACGCGCTGGCCTTGGTGCAGGCGCGCATCGCGTCCAGCGTGCAGGCGCCGCCCGCGACCGCGTTCAGGATCGTGCCCTTGGAGACGCCGTTGCAGCCACAGATCTCTGCCTCAAGCGGCAAGGCTGCAACGGCCGCCATAGGGTCCAGTGCGGCACCCCCCTGGAACGCCGGGCCAAAGATCAGCGTGTCGCGCATGTCGCTGATGTCGGTGGCCTCTTTCATCAGCCCATAGAACCAGCTGCCGTCGCCGGTCTCGCCATACATTACGACACCGATGATGCGATTATCCTCAAGCACCAGCCGCTTGTAGATGCCACGGCCCGGATCGCGGAACACGATATCCTCGCGGCCGGGGCCTTCGGCGAAATCGCCGGCGCTGAACAGATCGCAGCCGGTGACCTTCAGCTTGGTCGCGGTCTGCACCGGGACGAATTCGGCGGCCTCGCCCAGCAGGGTTTTCGCCAGCACCTTGGCCTGATCGTAAAGTGGCGCGACCAGCCCAAACAGCTGCTTGCGATGCTCGACGCATTCGCCAAGCGCAAAGATATGCGGATCGCTGGTGCGCAGGGCGTCATCGACGACAATGCCGCGCTCGACCTCCAGATGCGCATCGACGGCGATGCGCGTCTCGGGGCGGATGCCCACGGCCATGCAGACCAGATCGGCGGGATAGACGGTGCCATCTTCCAGCAGCACGGCCTCGGCCCGGTCATGGCCCAGGATCGCCTTGGTCGCGCCCTTGCAATGCACGGTGATGCCGCGCCGCTCAAGGTCCTTTTGCAGCAGATAGCCCGCCGCCGGGTCCAGCTGACGCTCCATCAGATGGCCCATCAGGTGAATGACGGTGACGCGGGCGCCCTGCGCGGCCATGCCCGCCGCTGCCTCAAGACCCAGAAGACCACCGCCGATCACCACGGCATCCTTGCCGGCGGTCGCCATCATCGCCTGCGTGTCCTCAAGATCGCGATAGGCGACGACGCCGGGCAGGTCCTTGCCCACGACCGGGATGATGAACGGGGCCGAGCCGGTGGCGATGACCAGCGCGTCATAGGGCGCGCCGCCCTTGTTCGAGTAGACCACGCGGTTCTTGCGGTCGATCTTGACCACCGGCTCGCCAAAGCGGCAATCGACGCCATGCGCGGCATACCAATCGGCATCGTGGGTGACGATGTCGTCGTAGGTCTTTTCGCCCGACAGCACCGGCGACAGCATCAGCCGGTTATAGTTGCCGCGCGGCTCGGCGTTGAACAGGGTGACCTCATAGGCATCGGGCGCGGCCTCGAAGATCTGCTCCAGCATGCGGCCCGAGGCCATGCCCGCCCCGATGACGACTAGTTTCTTTTTCACGGCCAAGGTTCCTTTCAGGCGGCTTGCAGGGCGGGGGAGTTCAGGCGGCGGATCGACAGGTGCATCCACAGCGCGCAGACGGCGACCAGCGCGAACAGCACCATGAAGCAGCTGGACCAAAGGCCGGTCAGCTCATGCAGCCAGCCGAAAAGCAGCGGCAGGAAGAACCCGCCCAGCCCGCCGATCATGCCGACAAGGCCTCCGACCGCGCCGACATTGGCCGGGTAATAGGTCGGGATGTGCTTGTAGACGGCGGCCTTGCCGAGGCTCATGAAAAAGCCCAGCACAAAGATCGCGATCAGAAAGCCCGCGACCGGCAGGCCCGGCAGCAGCGACAGGATGGCGGTGGCCGCCAGCGACACAAGGAAGGTCGCATACATCACCGTGCGCGCACCGATCCGGTCCGACAGCACGCCGCCATAGGCGCGAAACACCGAGGCCGGGATCGAATAGGCGGCGCCGACCATGCCGGCGGTCCGCACGTCAAAGCCATAGACGCCGATCAGGTAATGCGGCAGCCACAGCGCCAGCGCGACAAAGGCACCGAAGCTGAAAAAGTAATAGGCCGCAAAGCGCCAGACCCGGATATTGGCCAACGGCGCGAATTCGGCGCGCAGGCTGCGCAAGGGCGCCTTGCTGCCGCGACGGGCAACGGTCACCGGATCATCCTTGCTCAGCAGCCAGAAGCCGATGGCGGTCAGTGCCAGAACGCCGGCCCAGATCTGCGCCGTTACCTGCCAGCCAAAGGCCAGCATCACGAAGGGGGCGGCAAATTTCGTTACCGCCGCGCCGACATTGCCGACGCCGAAGATACCTAGCGCGGTGCCTTGCCGCGCGCCGTCAAAGAAACGCGAGACATAGGCCACGCCGACAGCAAAGCTGCCGCCCGCCATGCCGACGCCCAAAGCGGCCAGCAGCATCTGCGGATAGGTCGTGGCCCAGGACAGCAAGAAGGTGGCGGCGGCGGCGGCCAGCATGGTCAGCGTATAGACGGCGCGGCCGCCGATGCGGTCGGTGGCGACGCCCAGCACGATGCGGACCAGCGAGCCGGTCAGGATCGGCATGCCGACCAACAGGCCGAATTGCGTCTCGGTCAGGTCAAGCTGCTGCCTGATCTGGATGCCGATGATGGAAAAGATCGTCCAGACCGCGAAACAGACGGTAAAGGACAGGGTGGACAGCGTCAGGGCGCGGCGCGATGCGGCCGGCGTGCCGGGGGCTGGGACGGGTGCGGACATGAGATGCTCCGATGGCTGAACCGGGGGTCGATGGCTGTCGGAAAGCGAAAGGGGCACGGATGTGGCCGGGCCATTGGCCCATGCGGCTGACCGCGACTTGCGCTTTCAGGGATTCCGCGTCCTCGCGGGATCGTGCCGCATCGTTGCGAGCGGGCCGGTGGCACGCCATTGCGCCGGGCCTTGCCCACCTTATCCCGCCACGGGGTGGCGCGCGGCAAGCCATCCGGGGCGGCTTGATGCCCGGCGCAGACATGGCGCGCAAAAACCCGGCGGTTTTTCAGCCCCCTGCCCGCGTTTTGGTCAGTTTCTGGACAAAGGCTCGGGCCGCCATGGCGGCGGCTCAAAGGTCTGGCCGTCGAAAAACGCATCGGCGCGAAGAATCATCTGGCCCTTTTCGGCGGGCACCATGCGGTCGGCCTTCAGCGCACCTTCCAGCCGCGACGACGCGCCGGGTAGGCTCGCACCAGCTGCGCGCAGGTGCTGACGGTAAAGATCGGTGCGGAAATGCCCCATGGCCGCCTGCATCGCCGCATCCGGGTCCAGCCCTTGGCGCCGCGCGATCCGGTCGGCCAGCAGCGCCGCGATGCTGCGCCATGGAAAGCTGGCCGCGCCGGCGTTGAAGGCGATGAAATCCGGCGCATGGCGCAATTCCCCGCCTGACGAAATCATCAAGGTGCCGCCCAGCCCGCGCCCGGCCAGTTCCGAGGGCAGGTCCAGATATTCCGGGCGCGAGATGATCTCGGCGGCACTGCCGCGATGTTCGGGATCGTCCAGCCAGCGCCCGGCCCGCCACAGCGCCCGCATCAGCGCGCCGGTCAGCTCGGGCTGGCTGGCGGCAAAATCGCGCCGCAGCACCAGTCCCTTTTCCGGCGGCGCGGCCCAGATCGCCCGGCCCGGCAGCAGCAGCGCCGCCCCCCCCTGCGCCACGGCAAAGCTGGCCCAGGGTTCGCCCACGCAAAAGGCATCGACCTCGCCCATGGCCAGGGCGGCGGCCATCCGGGGGGGCGGCACCGTCACCAGCTCGACCGCATCGGGGGCAAAGCCGCTGGCGCCCAGCCAGTGCCGGACCAGCTCGGATTGCGTCGAAAACGGAAAGGGCACGCCCACGCGCAGCACGCCCGAAACCGCGCGCCGCAGCGCCAGCCCGGCGGCGCGGGCATCGGCGAAATCAAAGCCATGTCCGCCGGCCCGCAGCCGTGTCTCAAGTGCGGCATTGATCGCGAATGCCTGCCCGCCCTGCGACAGGAACATCACCAGATCCATCGCCGGCAGGCGCGGACCCAGCCCAAGCGCCTGCGCCACCGGCATCGGCACCAGCATATGCGCCGCCTCGATCAGCCCGGCACCCAGCATGTCGCGCGCCTGCGCCCATGCGTTCAGCCGCACCAGCTCCAGCGCCAGCCCCTCTTCGGCGGCAAAGCCCATCTCTTGCGCCATGATCAGCGGCGCGGCGTCGATCAGCGGCAGATAGCCCAGGCGCAGCCGCGTCACCTGCATGTCAACAGCCCCGCCGCCATGACCAGTTGCTGGGCGATGTCGGCCACCCGCTTGCCCTGATCCATCGCCGTCTTGCGCAGCAGCGCATAGGCCGCCTCTTCGTCGATGCCGCGCGCCTTCATCAGCACCGCCTTGGCGCGGTCGATGATCTTGCGTTCCTCCAGCGCGGCGCGGGTGGCGGCCAGTTCGGTGCGCATGCGCTGGATCATGTGAAAGCGCGCGATGGCAGCATCAAGGATTGGCTTGATCCGGTCAGGTCGCAGCCCGTCCACGACATAGGCCGACAGCCCCGCCTCGATCGCCGCCCGCGTCAGCTGTTCGTCCGAGCGGTCCACGAACATCGCCACCGGCCGTTCAAGCGGGCCCGAGGCCAGCGCCAGCTCTTCGAGGATATCGCGCGAGGGGTTGGCCAGATCGATCAGCACCACATCGGGGCGGAACTCGGCGATCTGGCGGGCAAGACCGGTTTCCTCGGCGATGATGCGGATGTCATGTTCGCCCAGCTCGCGCAGCCCGTCCACGATGGGCAGGGCGCGTTCGGGATCGGGCTCGACGATGATGATCGAAAGTCGCTTTTCCATGCGCGGCAATCCAGGCTGTTGCCTCAGCCAGTGCCACCGCCGGGTCGGTAATGACAACAGGGCATTGGCTGCGGCGCCCGGAAAAGCGGCAAATCCGCGCACCTTCTGCCGGATGCCCGAAATTCTGGCACTCAGTCCTTGCGGCGGGCCTGCAGCAGCGCATGGACGCGGGCACGCAGCTCGGGCAGGACATCGGCCTGAAACCACGGGTTGCGCTGCATCCACAGCTTCGTGCGCCACGACGGATGTGGCAGCGGCAGGTATCGCGGCAGATGGTCGCGAAAGGCGCGGACATGTTCGGTCATGGTGCCGCGCCCCAGATAATGCGCCTGCGCATGGCTGCCCACCAGCAGCGTCAGCTGCACCCCGCCCAGCCAGTCCGTCAGCCTTGGCCGCCACAACGCCGCGCATTCGCGACGCGGCGGCGCATCGCCCGAGCCCGCGCGGCCCGGATAGCAAAACCCCATGGCAGCAATGGCAAAATTCGCCGGATCATAGAATTGCGCACGCGACACGCCCAGCCAGTCGCGCAGCCGGTCGCCCGAGGCATCGTCGAAGGTCAGGCCCGAGTCGTGCGCCTTGGTGCCGGGGGCCTGACTGGCAATCAGGATCGGCGCGGTCCGCGACAGCTGGACCAGCGGGCGCGGCTCATAGGGGATCTTGCCGGCACAGGCGCGGCAGGCCGCGATCTCGCGCGCCAGATCTGGCTGCCCTGCCCCAGCGGTTTCATCCGTCATCGCCCTGCCCCCAACGCCGTTCCGGGTCCATCCATGGGACGCAAATATGAATGAAATCCCGGATAAAAAGCCCTTTGCATCGGCGCCGGCTGCCGGCACTCTCGTGCCAAGGTGGACAGGCGCGCCGGTCGGGCCTATTGTCCCGGCCAGCAACCGGGAGCCTGCGCGGCCGGGCATGCTGTCATGCGCGACCAGAAGGGAATTGCGGCAAAGCCGATCCAGGACGAAAGATGATCGAATTCGATAATGTCTCCAAGTCCTTCTGGACCGGCACCCAACGCAAGGTCATCCTGGACCAGGCGTCTTTCCGCATCGAGCTGGGCCATTCCATGGGCATCCTTGCCCCGAACGGCACCGGCAAGACCACGCTGATCAACATGATGTGCGGGCTGGAAAAACCCGATGAGGGCAATATCCGCAGCACCTGCCGGGTGTCCTTTCCGCTGGGCTTCATGGGCGGCATCACCTCGACGCTCAGCGCCAACGAAAATGCCCGCTTCATCGCGCGCATCTACGGGCTCGACCCCGATTACGTCGAGGCGTTCTGCCGCTGGATGACCGATATCGACGAATATTTCGACATGCCGGTCGGCACCTATAGCGCCGGCATGCGCTCGCGTTTCACATTTTCACTGATGCTGGCGCTGGAGTTCGACATCTACCTGATCGACGAAGGCATGCCGACCACCACCGATGTCGAATTCAACCGCAAGGCCGGTTCGGTGCTTTACGACCGGCTGAAATCGGCGACGGTGGTGGTGGTGTCGCATCAGGCCAAGACCATCGAGAAATTCTGCAATTCCGCCGCCGTGCTTCGGGACGGGCGGCTCTATCAGTTTGAAACCCTCGAAGAGGCAAAGCAATATTATGACTACACCGCCTAAGGCGCGGGTCTATCGCATCAGCCGCGAGGAATCTGTTCTGTCGGTCCAGCGCGATCCCGAGGCGGTGGAAACCGCCCGCAAGGTTCAGGTCGAGGTCCGCAAGCGCACCCAAGAGGAAACCGCCCGCCGCGCCGAGGCCGAACCGGCCCGCCCCGCGGCGCGGCCGTCCGCCGCAGCGCAGCCCCGCGACCCGTCCGACCTCTTTGCGCCCGATCCCGATGAGGACGGCTTTGCCGGCATGGATTTCCGCCCCGGCGCCCCCCCGCCCGGCAGCGCCGCGCCCAAGGCCGCGCGCCCTGCCCCGACCCCCGGCATGGCCGAGCGCATCGCCGCCGTGCGCGCCGAAAACCTGACCGGCCGGCAATTGCGCATGGCGCGCCGCATCGCCTCGATGCACGGCATCGATGTCGAGACCGAGCATGAGGCCGTGGTCATCCTGCGCGACCGGGGCATCGACCCGTTCCATCGCGCCGCCGTGGGCCAGATCCTTGCCGACGAAAGCGCGCGCGCCCAGCAGCAGCCGGTCAAGGCCAATGTCCCGGCGCAGGTCCGCCGCAACCAGCCCCCCAAGGGCCGCGGCACCGAGATCGTGCCGATGCCGCCGGGCCAGACCTCGCTGCCCTCGCGCGAGGCGCTGACCGAGGACAAGCGCGCCGCCGAAATCATCCGCATCCAGCGCGACATCGCCCGCCGCCGCCGCCGCCGGCTGATCATGCTGATGGCGCGGCTGGCGGCGCTGGTGGTCCTGCCGACGATCATCGCTGGCTATTACTACAACCGCATGGCCACACCGCTATACGCGACCATCTCGCAATTCCAGATCCAGCAGGCGGAAAAGACCGCCTCGGGCGGGCTCGGCGGGCTGTTCAGCGGCACGCAGCTGGCCACCAACCCGGATTCGGTCGCGGTGCAAAGCTATCTGACCTCGCGCGATGCCATGCTGCGGCTGGACAAGGATCTGGGCTTCAAGCAGGCGTTTCAGGATCCCTCGGTCGACCCGATCCTGCGGCTGGCCTCGGACGCGTCGAACGAGCAGGCCTACAGACTGTATCAAGGGCTGGTCAAGATCGGCTATGACCCGACCGAGGGCGTGATCAATATGGAGGTCATCGCCCCGGACCCCGAGCTGAGCCAGAAATTCTCGCTGGCGCTGATCAAATATGCCGAGGGTCAGGTCGACCAGATGACGGCCCGGCTGCGCGCCGACCAGATGAAGGGCTCGGTCGAAAGCTACCAGGAGGCCGAGACCAAGGTGCAAGAGGCGCAGCGCCGCGTGCAAGAGCTGCAACAGCGGCTGGGCGTGCTGGACCCGGTGGCCGAAGGCACGGTCATCATGGGCCATATCGCCGATCTTGAAAAACAGCTCGCGTCAAAGCGGCTGGAACTGGGTCAGTTGCAGGCCAACGCCCAGCCCAACCGCAGCCGGGTCGAGGGCGTGCGCGGCGATATCTCGCGGCTCGAAGCCATGCTGGCCAGCACCCGCAGCCAGCTGACCGAGGGCAATACCGCCCGCAACTCGCTGGCCACCATCTCGGGCGAGATCCGCATCGCGGAATCCGACCTCGCCACCCGCCAGACCCTGCTGGCCGCCGCCGCCGCGCAAATGGAAAACGCGCGGATCGAGGCCAACAAGCAGGTGCGTTACCTTGCGTTGTCCATCGCGCCGGTGTCCCCGGACGAAGCGACCTATCCCAAGGCTTTCCAGAACACGATCGTGGCTTTCCTGATCTTCGCCGGCATCTATCTGATGATGTCGCTGACCGCCTCGATCCTGCGTGAACAGGTGTCCTCATGAACCATGTGAAAATCGGCGATCTGCAATTCGGCAACGACCTGCCTTTGGGGCTGATCGCCGGCCCCTGCCAGCTTGAGACGCTGGATCACGCGCTGATGATTGCCGAAACTCTCGCCAAGGCCTGCGCCGAACATGGCACCAGCTTTGTCTTCAAGGCGAGCTACGACAAGGCCAACCGCACCTCGCTGTCGGGCCGTCGCGGCGTCGGCATGGAGGAAGGCCTGCGCATGCTGGAAGAGGTGCGCGCCCGCATCGGCTGCCCGGTGCTGACCGATATCCACGACATCGCGCAGGCCCGCGCCGCCGGCGCCGTGGTCGACGTGATCCAGATCCCCGCCTTCCTGTGCCGGCAGACCGATCTGTTGCTGGCCGCAGGTGAAACCGGCGCCGTGGTCAATATCAAGAAGGGCCAATTCCTTGCGCCCTGGGATATGTCGAATGTCGCCGACAAGGTGGCCTCGACCGGCAATCCCGGCATCATGCTGACCGAGCGCGGCGTCAGCTTTGGATACAACACGCTGGTGGCCGACATGCGCAGCCTGCCGATCATGGCCCGCACCGGCTATCCGATCATCATGGACGCCACCCATTCGGTGCAGCAGCCCGGCGGTCAGGGCGGCTCGTCTGGCGGGCAGCGCGAATTTGCCCCGGTGATGGCGCGGGCGGCGGTGGCGCTGGGCGTGGCCGGCGTCTTTATCGAGACGCATCAGGACCCCGACAACGCGCCTTCGGACGGGCCGAACATGATCCATCTGGACCGGATGCCGGCGCTGATCGCCTCGCTGATGCGCTTTGACGCGCTGGCGAAATCCGACCCGGTGATGGGCTAGACCGGTGCGGGCCGGCTCCATTCCCGGCACGCGCTTCGGCTCTGCGGCATGACCATGCTGCTGGGCCTGCATCATGCCGCGATCATCTGCGCCGATTATGACCGCGCGCGCGATTTCTACACCCGCATCCTTGGCCTGACGGTTCTGGCCGAGAATTACCGGGCAGCGCGGCAATCGTGGAAGCTGGATCTGGCCCTGCCCGACGGCGGCCAGATTGAGCTGTTTTCCTTTCCCGACCCGCCGCCGCGCCCCAACCGGCCCGAGGCGCAGGGCCTGCGTCACCTGGCCTTTGCCGTCGCCGATATCGAGGCCTGCTGCCGGCATCTGAACGGTCATGGCGTCGCGACCGAGCCTGTGCGCGTCGATGAATATACCGGCCGGCGCTATACGTTCTTCAAGGATCCCGACGGCCTGCCGCTGGAGCTTTACGAGGCCTGATCGCGCAGCCAGCGGTGCATCAGGTCGGCGCCGATGCGCCGGCTTTCCACCAGTTGGAACCGTGGGGCGTCGGCCAGATGGACCAGCCCCAGCGGGCCGGTTGCAGCGCGCCCGTCGCCGCCCAGCACGATCCCGGCGCTGTAACCGATCAGCTGATCGACCAGCCCGGCCCGCAGCAGCGAGGCGGCCAGCTCGCCGCCGCCCTCACAGAACACCCGCGTCAGCCCGCGCGCGCCCAGATCGGCCATGAAGCTTTCGGGGCTGCCGGAAAACTGCCACAGCGGCCCATGGTCCGTGCCTTCCTCGGGCAGATCTGGCAGCGCCTGCCCCGAGACGACGATGCGCACCGGCTGGCGCACCATGCCAAGCCCGCGCACGTTCAGCGCCGGGCGGTCAGCGCGGGCGGTGCCACCGCCGACCATCACCGCGTCATGCGTCAGCCGCAGCAGATGCACATGCCGCCGCGCCGCCGGCCCGGTGATCCACTGGCTTTCGCCCGAGGCGGTGGCGATGCGGCCGTCAAAGCTGGTCGCCAGCTTCAGCGTCAGCATCGGCCGGCCCTGCGTCACGCGGGTCAGAAAGCCGCGCTGCAAATCGCGAGCGGCCTCGGCGCGGATATTTTCGGTGACCTCGATCCCTGCCGCGCGCAGCATGGCATGGCCCCGGCCCGAGACGCGCGGATCGGGATCGGTCAGCGCGGTGACGACACGGGCGACGCCTGCGCCGATCAGCGCCTCGGCGCAGGGCGGCGTCTTGCCGTGATGCGAACAGGGTTCCAGCGTGACATAGGCCGTGGCACCGCGCGCGGCGTCGCCCGCCTGCATCAGCGCGCGCACCTCGGCATGCGGACGCCCGCCGGGCTGGGTCCAGCCCCGGCCCACCACGCGGCCCTCCCTGACCAGCACGCAGCCCACCGCCGGATTGGGCCAAGTGTTGCCAAGGCCCCGCCGCGACAAGGTCAGGGCATGGTCCATGTGCCGGGCATCATCTGCGCCCGGCGCGCCGGCCCGGCTCACTCTTCGACCACGCCGGGACGCAATTCGCTGACGAATTTGTCGAAATCGTCGGCAGCCTGGAAGTTCTTGTAGACGCTGGCAAAACGGACATAGGCCACGGTGTCGATGCGTGCCAGCGCCTCCATCACGATCTCGCCGATGACTTTCGAGGGGATGTCGGTATCGCCCAGACTTTCCAGTCGCCGCACGATGCCGGAAATCATCTGGTCGATGCGCTCGGGGTCGATGGGGCGTTTCTGCATGGCGATGCGGATCGAGCGCTCCAGCTTGGTGCGGTCGAAATCCTCGCGCCGGCCACTGGTCTTGACCACGACCAGATCGCGCAGCTGCACGCGTTCATAGGTGGTAAAACGGCCACCGCAGGCGGGGCAGAACCGGCGGCGACGGATGGCCACATTGTCTTCGGCCGGACGCGAATCCTTGACCTGGGTATCGACGTTTCCGCAGAACGGACAGCGCATCCCTTGTCCCCTATCAGGCTTGAACCGCAGCCAGTATAGGAGCGCCCTAACGCCTTGGGTAGCCCAGAGTTCGGACCACAAGATGAATGATTTCGGGCGCCGCGCAACCGTCTCGACAGCTGGCGCGGCGGCATGCGAAGCTTTGCCGGGCCGGCCGCGCAAAGGCCGTGCGGAGCGGAGGAAAACATGACCCGAAAGATGCAGTTCGACCGGCGCGGCTTTCTGACCCGGGCCACGGTCGGCGGTGCCGCCGCGGCGGCCGGCGCGACGCTTGCGGCCCCGGCCATCGCACAAGAGATGCCCGAGGTGAAATGGCGCCTGACCTCGGCCTTTCCCAAGTCGCTCGACACCATCTATGGCGGGGCCGAGGTGCTGGCGAAACGTCTTTCCGAAGCGACCGGCGGCAAGTTCCAGCTGCAGGTCTTTGCCGCCGGCGAGATCGTTCCCGGCCTGCAGGCGCAAGACGCGGTGACCGAGGGCACGGTCGAGGCCTGCCACAGCGTCGCCTATTACAGCTGGGGCAAGGACCCGACCTTTGCCCTGGGTGCTGCGGTGCCCTTTGGCCTGTCGGCGCGGGCGCAGAACGCATGGCAATATCATGGCGGCGGCATCGCACTTTTCAATGAGTTCCTTGCCGGTTACAACATCTATGGTCTGCCCGGCGGCAATACCGGCGCGCAGATGGGCGGCTGGTTCCGCAAGGAAATCAAGACAGTCGATGACCTCAAGGGGCTCAAGATCCGGGTCGGCGGCTTTGCCGGCAAGGTGCTGGAGCGTCTGGGCGCGGTGCCTCAGCAGATTGCCGGTGGCGACATCTATCCGGCGCTAGAAAAGGGCACCATCGACGCCTCGGAATGGGTCGGGCCCTATGACGACCAGAAGCTGGGTTTCTACAAGGTCGCGCCCTATTACTATTACCCCGGCTGGTGGGAAGGCGGGCCGACGGTGCATTTCTTCTTCAACAAGGCGAAATTCGACGCGCTGCCCGACAGCTACAAGGCCCTGCTGCATACTGCCTGTCAGGCGACCGATGCCGACATGCTGCAGAAATACGACCACCTGAACCCGATCGCGCTGAAGGAACTGGTCGCGGCGGGGGCTCAGTTGCGCCCGTTCAGCGCCGAGATCCTCGACGCCTGCTACAAGGCCGCAACCGAGGTCTATGCCGAACTGGACGCCTCGAACGCCAATTTCAAGAAGATCTGGGATTCGATCAAGGAGGCCCGCGCCAACTGGTTCCTGTACAACCAGACCGCCGAATATACCTATGACACCTTCATGATGATCCAGCAGCGCAACAAGATGCTGTAACGCCCGCAACCGGGGCCGCCGCGACCCGCGCGCGGCGGTCCTTATGTCAGGCGCGCTAGTTCGACAGGCCCGGCGGCGGGCCTGACAGCGGATCCAGCCCGCCCGCCGCCGGGGCATCGCCAAAGCCCGGCGCGCCGCCCAGATTGCCGAAGCCGCCCAGACCGCTGTCCTCGGGGATCTGGATCTGCAGCTTGTCGATGTCGACCCTGGGCCCGCTGTCCAGCATCCCGGTCACCAGCCCCGGCCAGAAGATCACGATCCCGACCAGCAAAAGCTGCATCCCCAGCCATGGGATCGCACCCATGTAGATGTCGGTCGTCCTGACCTCGCGCGAGGCGATCGAGCGCAGGTAGAACAGCGCAAAGCCAAAGGGCGGGTGCATGAAACTGGTCTGCATGTTGATGCACAAAAGCACCCCGAACCACACCAGATCAATGCCCAGCGATTGCGCCACCGGCGCCAGCAAGGGCACGACGATGAAGGCGATCTCGAAGAAATCCAGAAAGAAGGCCAGAAAGAAGACGAAGACGTTGACGAAGATCAGGAATCCGATCGGCCCGCCCGGTAGGTGCGACAGCAGATGCTCGATCCAGCGGCCGCCGTCCATGCCCTGAAACACCAGACTGAACACGGTCGAGCCGATCAGGATGAACACCACCATCACCGTCAGATCGGCGGTCGAATGCACCGCCTCGCGCACCATGGCAAGGTTCAGCCGGCCATGCAGCAGCGCAAGGATCATCGCGCCGACGACGCCAAGCGCGCCGGCCTCGGTCGGGGTCGCCAGACCGATGAAAATGGTGCCCAGCACCAGAAAGATCAGCACGACCGAAGGCACGATCCCCGCCAGCACCTTGATGACCAGCGCCGCGTTCAGATCGCCGCGCCCCTCCTTGGGCAGCGGCGGCATGTGCTGCGGCCGGACCAGCGACAAGAGCAGGATGAACAGCAGAAAGATCAGCACCTGCAGCGCCGAAGGCCCCATCGCGCCCAGATACATGTCGCCGACCGACCGGCCCAGCTGGTCGGCCAGCACAACCAGCACCAGCGAGGGCGGGATCAACTGCGTGATCGTCCCCGAGGCGGCGATGACCCCGGTCGCCAGCCGCGGGTTGTAGCCATGGCGCAGCATCACCGGCAGCGAGATGACGCCCATGGTGATGACCGATGCCGCGACCGTCCCGGTGATCGCGCCCAGAATGGCGCCGACCACGATCACCGCATAGGCAAGCCCGCCCGGCACCGCGCCAAACAGCTTGCCCGTGCCCTCCAACAGATCCTCGGCCAGCCCCGAGCGTTCAAGGATCGCGCCCATGAAGGTAAAGAACGGGATCGCCAGCAGCAGCTCGTTCGAGATGATGCCAAAGAAACGGTGCGGCAGGTTGCCCAGAAAGGCCGGGGCGAAATGCTCGGTCGCGATGCCGATGGCGCCGAACAGCATGCCGACCGCGCCCAGCGTAAAGGCCACCGGAAAGCCGTAAAGCATAAAGCAGATCATGCACAGGAACATGGCCGGAGGCAGGATGCCGAATGCGAACATGGGGGGCTTTCCGGGTTATTGCAGGGGTTTGCTGTATTTCGTCTCCAGCGCGATCAGCCCGCGCAGCGCGGCGATGCGCTTGACCAGTTCGGACAGGCCCTGCAGGCTTAGCATCGCGAAACCCACCGGCAGGATCAGCTTGGCCGGCCAGCGCACCAGCCCGCCCGCATTCGAGGAATGTTCGTTGATGCGCCATGACTGGACAAAGACCGGCCATGTCACCCAGACCGCGTAAAGCGCGAAGGGCAGCAGCAGGAACAGGATCCCGAACAGGTCGATCCACAGCCGCGCCCGGTCCGAGACCGCGCCATAGATCAGGTCCACCCGGACATGTTCATTGCGATACAGCGCCGCCGCCGCGCCCAGCAGCACGATGGCGCCAAAGAGATACCATTGCACCTCAAGCCAGGCATTGGACGAGCTGTTGAACAGCTTGCGGATGACCGCATTGCCGGCGCTGATCAGCACCGCCAGCAAGACCAGCCAAGACACCCAGCGCCCGATCATCAGATTGACGCGATCAATGCCTCGCGACAGGGCCAGAAGAGCATTCACGCCGAAAACCTCCCCCATGTCGCCCCTTGCGGGGGCGGGGCCGGCGGGTGCCGGTCCCCCTTGGGTCAGGTATGGGCGAAGCCCCGGAACCGGTCAAGCAAGCATGGGGCGCAGCGCGACAAGCGCCAGCAGCGTGGCGGTTTCGCCCAGTTGTTGCAGCGCGCCCAGCACATCGCCGGTCTGCCCGCCCAGCCGGCGATTGGCCCGCCAGCCCAGCCAAAGCTGCGCCGCCGCACAGGTGGCCAGCGCCGCCGCCACCGCCGCCACCGGAGCCGGCGTCAGGCTGGCCGGCACCAGCAAACAGGCCGCGCCCAGCCCCCATGCCAGCAGCACCCCCGCGCCCGAGGGCCGGCCCGCGCCATGCCCGAGCCCATCGGGCCGCGCCGGCCGCATCAGGCGCAGCGCCGCGACCATGCCCGCCCGCGACAGCGCCGCCGCCGCCAGAACGGCCGTCGCCGCATAAAGCGACCCTGCCTCGGCCGCCGAGGCAATGGCCGCGACGCGCAGGCCGGTGACCAGCACCAGTCCCAGAACGCCATAGCTGCCGATGCGGGAATCGCGCATGATCTCAAGCGCGCGAACCGTGGTCGCGCCGCCGCAGCCGTCGCAGTAATCGGCCAGCCCGTCCTCGTGCAGCGCGCCGGTGCCCAGCACCAGCACCGCCACCGCCAAAAGCGCCGCCACCCCCGGCGGCAGGCCCAGCCATGCCGCCAGCATCAGCACCAGCCCGGCAAACCCGCCCAAGACCAGCCCGACCAGCGGAAAGGCCCATGCCGCCCGCGCCAAAGGCACCGGCGCCCGCGCCAGCAGCCCTGCGACCGGCAGGCGCGACAACCACAGGAATGCGGTCGCAGCCTCGGTCCAGGGCTTAGCCAATGCCGGCCTCGGCAAAGGTCGCCATGCCGTTATGGCAGGCCAGCGCCGCGCGCAGGATCAACAGCGCCACCGCCGCACCCGAGCCCTCGCCCAGCCGCATGTCCAGCCCGACCACCGGCTTCTTGCCCATGACCGCGACCAGCCGGCGATGCCCCGGCTCGGCGCTTTCATGGCCGATCAGGCAATGGTCCAGCGCCTGCTTGTCATTGACCAGCAGCACCGCAGCGGCGGCCGAACAGATGAAACCGTCAAGGATCACCGGGATGCCCAGCTCGCGCGCGCGGATCACCGCGCCGCAGATCGCCGCCTGCTCGCGCCCGCCATAGCTGCCAAGGATCGAGGCGGCGCTGGCCGCGCCCTTGTGCCGTTTCAGCCCGGCATCGACGGCACGGATCTTGTTGGCAAGGATCTCGTCATCGGCGCCGGTACCCGGGCCGACCCAATCCTCTGCCGTGCCGCCAAAGGTCGCCGCCGCCAGCGCCGCCGCCACCGTGGAATTGCCGATGCCCATTTCGCCCAGCACCACCAGATCGGCCTCGGGATCGACGGCGTTCTTGCCGGTCTGGATCGAGGCGATCAGGTCGTCGGTGTCCAGCGCCATGGCGCGGGTGAAATCGCGCGTCGGCCGGTCCAGATCCAGCGCGATCACCTGTAGATCGGCCCCGGCCAGTTGGCAAAGCTGGTTGATCGCCGCGCCGCCATTGCTGAAATTCGCCACCATCTGCGCGGTCACCTCGACCGGGAACGGGTTCACGCCCTGATCGCAGATCCCATGGTTGCCGGCAAAGACCAGCGCCTGCACGCGGTCAAGCTGCGGGTGCGCGCGGCCCTGCCAGCCGGCCAGAAACACGGCCAGATCCTCAAGGCGGCCAAGGGATCCCGGCGGCTTGGTCAGCTCGGCCTGCCGGTTGCGCGCGGCAGCGGCAGCGATCTCGTCAAATTCTTTCACGGCGTCTCTCTTTCCGGTTTCAGGCGCAGCGGCAGGCCGCTGACCGCCATCCAGACCTCGTCCGCGACGGCGGCGACGGCCTGGTTCATCCAGCCATGCGCGTCGCGAAAGCGACGGGCAAGCGCATTTTCGGGCACGATGCCCAAACCCAGCTCATTGGTGACCAGAACGACCGGCGATCGGGTCGCCGCCAGCGCCGCGCACAGCGCCTTGATCGCCGGGCCGGTGTCGGTCTGGCTGTCGGCGCCCTGAGCCATCTGGTTGGCCAGCCACAGCGTCAGGCAATCGACCAGCCGCACCCCCTGCCCCTCGGTCCGCGCCAGCGCCCCGGCAAGGTCCAGCGGCTCTTCGACCGTCTGCCAGCCGGCGCCGCGCCGGTCGCGATGCAGCGCGATGCGTTCGGCCATCTCGCCATCGCCGGGCTCGGCCGTGGCAATATAGATCCGCGCCGCGCCAAGGCGGCTGGCGATGCTTTCGGCCAAGGCGGATTTGCCCGAACGGGCGCCCCCGGTAACCATGATGATGCGGCCTGTCTGTGCCATGGCGATGTTGTTTCACATGCGCGGGCGCTGCGAAAGCGGCAAAACCGGCTTGCCGCGCCGCCCCATTCGCGCGAATTAGCGCCTTGGCGCGAAACAGCGAACGAGGCTTTTCCGATGATGCGGTCCCTGCTGGCCTCTGTCCTGCTGATCGGTGCCGGCCTGCCGGCGCTGGCCGTCCAGCCCGCGCCGGGCGAGGTTCTGGCCAAGGAGCAGAGCTACAGATTCTGGTTGCCCGATGCG
The DNA here is from genome assembly GCF_009711185.1 of Paracoccus limosus. Classification (GTDB taxonomy): domain Bacteria; phylum Pseudomonadota; class Alphaproteobacteria; order Rhodobacterales; family Rhodobacteraceae; genus Paracoccus; species Paracoccus limosus. Next base: position 65,233 of record NZ_WMIF01000014.1, on the reverse strand, counting down.
GTCAAAAGCCTTGATCCGCAAAAGAACGTCGATGCCGAGGGCGCCGAGGTCATCCGTCAGCTTTTCGAGGGGCTCATGGACGAGGATGCCAGCGGCGCCATGCAGCCGGGTGTCGCCAGCTCCTACGAGGTCTCGGACGACCGGCTGAGCTATGTGTTCCAGCTGCGCCCGGACGCGAAATGGTCGAACGGCGATCCGGTGACGGCCAATGATTTCGTCTATGCCTGGCGCCGGCTGGCCGATCCCGACACCGCCTCGGAAAACGCGTGGCGGCTGGAGCTGATGCATGTGCAGAACGCAGCCGAGGTTCTGACCGGCAAGAAGAAGCCGGCCGAGCTGGGCGTCAAGGCGCTGGACGCGCATCGGCTGCAGGTGGTGCTGAGCCAGCCCGCGCCCTATTTCCTGAAGACGCTGGCCCATCCCGCGACCTATCCCGTGCATCGCAAAAGCATCGAGGCGGCGGGCGAGGGCTGGACCGCCGCCGGCAAGCTGGTCGGCAATGGCGCCTATGTGCTGCGCGCCCATGATCTGGGCGTGTCGATCAGCCTTGAAAAGAACCCGAAATACCGCGACGCCGCGCATGTTCTGATGCAAAAGGTCACGGGCGTGACCATCGCCGACCCGGCGCAGGCGCTGCGGCGCTATCGCGAGGGCGGGCTGGACCGCGTGCAGATCCCTGCCGGCGATGTCGCCGCGGTGCGTGCCGAACTGCCCGGCCAGACCGTGATCAGCCCCTATGCCTGCACCTATTCCTATCTGGTCAACCTGTCGGACACCGGCCCAGCCGCCCTGCGCGACACGCGGGTGCGTCAGGCTCTGGCCTATGCGATCCAGCCCGATGTCGTGGTCGATCGCATCCTGCAGGGCGGCCAGAAACCGGCCGCAAGCTGGACGCATTGGGCGATTGCCGGCTTTCAGCCGCCGGTGTCGGAGCAGGCAGGCTGGACCGACGGTCAACGCCAGCAAAAGGCGCGCGCGCTTCTGGAGGCGGCGGGCTTTGGTCCCAAGCACCCGCTGAAACTGGTGCTGAGCGTCAATGCCAGCGAGGACGACCGCAAGCTGGCGGCGGCGGCGGTCGAGTTCTGGAAATCCGTCAGCGTGCAGGTCAGCACCAGCGAGCTGCCGTGGAAGCAGCTGTCCGAGCGGCTGCAGAGCGGCGAGTTCCAGTTGGCGCGCTATGCCTGGTGCGCCGATTATGACGACGCTTCGAGCTTTCTGAACGTGCTGCGCGCCAGCGGGCCGAATTACGGCAAATATGCCAGCGCCGATTATGAGCGGCTGCTGACCGAGGCCGAACAGGCCGCCGACCCCGCCCGTGCCTATACCGCCGCCGAGGCGCTGCTGGCGCGCGACATGCCGCTGATCCCGCTTTATCACTATGCCAAGGCCGAGCTGATCCGCCCCGAGATCCGCGGCCTGCCGAACAGCCATGCGATGGGCGAATGGTGGGCCAAGGATCTTTACCGCGTCGCACCCTGAGCGCGACGGCGGGGGTAAAGGCGGGGGGCGCTGCCCCCCACGCGTGAAGGCCCCCTCGACGGGGGCCGTCAGGCGTTCCCCCCGGGATATTTCGGCACGAAAGAAGCCGAGGCCTGGGCCAGGGGTCAGGCCGCGTCGAGCAGGCGCGCCATTTCGCTGCGTAGCTCGGCCAGCTCGAAGGGTTTGGCGATGAAGCCGTCGGCGCCGAGCTCGAACCCCTTGCGGCGTTCGACCACCGAGCCGCGCGCCGTCATCATCAGCACGCGGACGGTGGACAGGCCGGGATCGGCGCGCATCGCCTCGATGATCTCATAGCCCGACATGTCGGGCAGCATGATGTCCAGAAGCACGAGATCGGGGCGCAGCTCGCGGATGCGGCTCAGCGCATCGCGGCCATGCGACAGGCGCTCGTGCCGGTAGCCCTGACGTTGCAGGATGAATTCGATGGCCAGCGCGATGCTGTCTTCGTCCTCTATGACCAGGATCGTGCGGTGGGACAGCTGATCCGGCATCTCGACCTCGCTTTCGCCGCAATGAGGAAGGTCCGGCCGGGGTACTCCCCGGCCGGACCGTTTGTCGCTTAGTGATCCGAGGCCGCCGAAGCGCCGATCCCGGTTTCCGAGCGCACCTGCTGGGCGAGGAAGCCTGCCCGGTCGGTGCGCGCCCGCGCGCTGTTATCGAGCTTCGAGAAGATCCAGATGCCGGCAAAGGCCAAGGTCATCGAGAAGAGCGCCGGCGAGGTATAGGGGAAGGGTGCCGAGCCGACCGGGTTGCCGAGCGTGGCCTCCCAGACCGAGGGCGAGAGCACCGTCAGCACCACCGAGGAGATCAGCCCAAGGAAGCCGCCGATGACCGCGCCGCGCGTGGTGCAATCCTTCCACAGAACCGACATGAACAGCACCGGGAAGTTCGCCGAGGCTGCCACCGCAAAGGCCAGCGACACCATGAAGGCGATGTTCTGGTTCTTGAAGGCGATGCCCAGCACGACGGCGACGATGCCAAGCGCGATGGTGGTGATGCGCGACACGCGCAGCTCGCTGCCCGGCTCAGGGTTGCCCTTCTTGATCACCGTCGCATAGAGGTCATGGCTGACCGCCGAGGCGCCCGAGAGCGTCAGCCCCGCCACCACCGCGAGGATGGTCGCAAAGGCCACTGCCGAGATGAAGCCCAGGAAGACGTTGCCGCCGACCGCATGGGCCAGATGCACGGCCGCCATATTGTTGCCGCCGACCAGCTTGCCATCCGCGCCGACGAAATCGGGGTTGGTCAGCACGAAGGTGATGGCGCCAAAGCCGATGATGAAGGTCAGAAGGTAGAAGTAGCCGATCCAGCCCGTTGCCCACATCACCGATTTGCGCGCTTCCTTGGCGCTGGGAACGGTGAAGAAGCGCATCAGGATATGCGGCAGGCCGGCGGTGCCGAACATCAGCGCCATGCCGAAGCTGATGGCCGAGATCGGGTCCTTGATGAAGGTGCCCGGCCCCATGATCGACCAGCCTTCGGCGGCGGCCTCTTCGGGGGTCTTGCCGGCGGCGGTTGCCAGATCGGCCTTGACCTTGACCGCATCGGCAAACATCGCCTCGGGCGAGAAGCCGTAATGCAGCACGACCATGAAGGCCATGAACGAGGCGCCGCCCAAAAGCAGGCAGGCCTTGATGATCTGCACCCAGGTCGTCGCCGTCATGCCCCCAAAGAGCACATAGATCATCATCAGCGCGCCGACGATGACCACGGCGATCCAGTAGTCCAGACCGAAGAGCAGCTGGATCAGCGAGCCCGCGCCGACCATTTGCGCGATCAGGTAGAAGGCGACCACGACCAGCGTGCCCGAGGCGGCAAAGATCCGCACCGGCGTCTGCGCAAAGCGGAACGCCGCCACATCGGCAAAGGTGAACTTGCCAAGGTTGCGCAGCCGCTCGGCCATCAGGAAGGTCAGGATCGGCCAGCCGACCAGAAAGCCGATCGAATAGATCAGCCCGTCATAGCCGGTGGTCATCACCGCCGCCGAAATCCCCAGAAACGAGGCCGCCGACATATAGTCGCCGGCAATCGCAAGCCCGTTCTGAAAGCCCGAGATGCCGCCGCCGGCCGTGTAGAAATCCGAGGCCGACTTGGTCTTGGCGGCCGCCCATTTGGTGATGAACAGCGTCAGGATGACAAAGCCGCCGAACATGGCGATGGCGGTCCAGTTCGTCGCCTGCTTGGTGCCGCCCTGGATCACATCGGCCAGCGCCAGACCCGGCGCAAGGGTTGATGCCAGCGCAAGCGCCGGCAGGTTGCGCATCGAAACCCTCATTTCAGCGCCTCCCGCTTGACGCGCTCGGTCAGCTCGTCGAATTCGCTGTTGGCGCGGCGCACGTAGATGCCGGTCACCACCATGGTAAAGATGATCACGCCAAAACCCAGCGGGATCCCCCAGGTCATCGCGCCGCTGCCGATCCGGGCGGCAAGCACCGACTTGTCAAAGGCGATCAGCAGGACATAGCCGTAATAGACCACCAGCATGGCGATGGTCAGCCTCCAGCCAAAGCGCGATCGCGTTGTCTTGAGCAGTTGATAGTTCGGATCCGCTGCGATCCGGTCGGCCAGATTTTGTTCCATCGTCGTCGTGTTCCTCCACTGCCACGATTGTCCTTGGCGCCCGGCGCTGGCGGTCCTCGCTCCACCGGCGGACGGGCGGGGCGGCGGCAGGCGCGGGCCTTTAAGCGCGCGCAGCCGCTGCCGGGCCACGGGCGCGCAGGGCGCCCGCAGCAGGCTCAGTCAGGTATCGAACCGGCCCCGAAGGGCTCAGGCGCGGTTCATGCGGTTTTCGATCAGCTCATCGACGACGCCCGGCTCGGCCAGCGTCGAGGTATCGCCAAGCGCGCCGAAGTCGTTCTCGGCGATCTTGCGCAGGATGCGGCGCATGATCTTGCCCGAACGTGTCTTGGGCAGGCCCGGTGCCCATTGGATCAGGTCAGGCTTGGCGATGGGCCCGATCTCGGTGCGGACCCAGGCTTCCAGCTCCTTGCGGAGATCCTCGCTGGGTTCGACATCGTTCATCAGGGTGACATAGGCATAGATGCCCTGCCCCTTGAGGTTATGCGGATAGCCGACCACGGCGGCCTCGGCGACCTTGGCATGGGCGACCAGCGCCGATTCCACCTCGGCCGTGCCCATGCGATGGCCCGAGACGTTGATCACGTCATCGACCCGGCCGGTGATCCAGTAATAGCCGTCCTCGTCACGCCGGCAGCCGTCGCCGGTGAAGTAATAGCCGGGATATTGCTGGAAATAGGCCTCCATGAAGCGCTCGTGATCGCCCCACAGCGTGCGCATCTGCCCCGGCCAGCTGTCGCCGATGCACAAGACGCCCTCGACGCCATTGCCCTCGATCGGCTGGCCGGTCTGCGGCTCTAGCACCACCGGCTTGACGCCAAAGAAGGGCAGCGTCGCCGCGCCCGGCTTGGTCTCGATCGCGCCGGGCAGCGAGGTGATCATATGGCCGCCGGTCTCGGTCTGCCAGAAGGTGTCGACGATCGGGCAGCGGCCCTTGCCGACATGCTTGTCATACCAGACCCAGGCTTCGGGGTTGATCGGCTCGCCGACCGAGCCAAGGACACGCAGCGACGAGAGATCGTATTTCTCGACCCAGTCCGGCCCCTGCCCCATCAGCGAGCGGATGGCGGTGGGGGCGGTGTAGAATTGCGTCACCTTGTGCTTTTCGCAGACCGCCCAGAACCGGCCCGGATCGGGGAAGGTCGGCACGCCTTCGAACATCAGCGTGGTCGCGCCATTGGCCAGCGGGCCATAGACGATATAGCTGTGCCCGGTGACCCAGCCCACATCGGCGGTGCACCAGAACACGTCACCTTCCTGATAGTCGAAGGTGTATTGATGCGTCATCGAGGCATAGACGAGATAGCCGCCGGTGGTATGCACCACACCCTTGGGCTTGCCGGTCGAACCCGAGGTGTAAAGGATGAAGAGCGGGTCCTCGGCCCCCATCGGGCGCGGCGGGCAATCGGGGCTGACGTCCTCCATCAGCTTGAGCACGTCGATGTCGCGGCCCTGGATCCAGGTGGTCTGGTCGCCGGTATGCTTGACCACCAGACAGCGCACCTTGTCCGAACAATGCAGCAGGGCGGCATCGGTGTTCGACTTGAGCCCGGTGCGGCGGCCGCCGCGCGGCGCGGTATCGGCGGTGATGACCAGCTTGGCGCCGCAATCGTTGATGCGGTTGGCCAGCGCATCGGGCGAGAAGCCGGCAAAGACGATGGAATGGATGGCACCGATCCGAGCGCAGGCCAGCATGGCATAGGCGGCCTCGGGGATCATCGGCAGATAGATCACCACGCGGTCGCCGCGCATCACGCCCTGGCTCAGCAGCACGTTGGCAAAGCGGTTCACCTTTTCCGACAGCTCGGCATAGGTGATGTGGCGGGCCGGGGTTTGCGGATCATCGGGTTCAAAGATGATCGCGGTCTGGTTGGCACGGGCCGGCAGGTGGCGGTCGATACAGTTGACCGAGGCGTTCAGCACCCCGTCCTCGAACCATTTGATCGAGACCTTGCCCATGGTGAAATCGGTGTTCTTCACCTTGGTATAGGGTTCGATCCAGTCCAGCCTGCGCCCTTCGCGGCGCCAGAAACCATCGGGGTCATTCATCGATTCGGCATAGAGCCGATCATAGTCGGCCGGCGTGACCAGCGCGCCCTCGAACCCGGGCGGAATGGGATGTTTGGCAGTATTTTCAACAGACATGGCGGGCCTCCTCTACTCGCTATGCGGCACGTCGCGATGCGCAACCCTCTTCCCTTGCTGCGCAAGCCGGCTTTGGCTGTGCCGAAGTTAATACGCTTTACCCTTCTGCGTAAACCATTTTTTGAAAAGGAGAATTTTGTAAATTACTTCACCAGATCGCTTGCGGTTTAGTAAATTTTTGACATTACCCGCGCGCTTGCGCATGGATCGCCCATAAGCTGCTGGCGAGACTGACCATGGACCCCATCCGCCCCACCGATGACGAGGCCCGCGCGCTGGCCCGCCGGCTGATCCATGCCGCGCGCCATGCAACGCTGGGCAGTCTGGATCCGGCCAGCGGTGCGCCACTTGTGACCCGCATCGCGCTGCAGGTGGACCGCGACGGCGTGCCGCTGGCACTGCTTTCGGGGCTTGCAGCGCATACGCGCGCGCTGATGGCCGATCCGCGCGCCGGTCTCATGATCACTGACGCCGAGGCGGCCAAGGGCGATCCGATGACCCATGCCCGGCTGTCGATCATCGCCCGCGCCGAACCGGCGCCGGCCGATGCCGCGCGCCGCGATCTGTGGCTGGCACGTGATCCCAAGGCGCGGGTCTATGTCGATCTGCCCGATTTCCGCTTCTGGCGGCTGGTGCCGCAATCGGCACTGCTGAACGGCGGCTTTGGCCGCGCCTTTCACCTTGACGCGCAGGATCTGCTGACGCCCGGCCTCTGACCGCCGCAACGCCGGAAACCCCGGCCGCCACAGGGGCAGCCGGGGGCCGGGGGCATCGCGAGAGGGAAAGGACGATGCCCTGCGCGCCTAGTCCGGGTTGTCCATCCGCACCCGCAACGAGATCGTGCCCTTGGTCGCGGCCCCCCAGTTCACCGCCACCTGCTTGCGCGTGGTGCCCATGGCCGCCTGCACCCAAGGCATTTCGGCCACGCGGGCATTGTTGGCATTGGTGATCGGGCCGGTCGCGATGACCGATTGCACGTTCTTGGCCCAGCCGTCGAAGGGCAGCGCGACATTGACCGGCACCAGCCAGCGGTTCGAGGCCGTGGCCTGCGTAAAGGTGACATCGACCGGGTTGGCGACATAGGTGTTGACGCCGTTGAACATATTGCCCTGAAACTGGATGTTGCGCATCCGTGTATAATCCAGACTGGCAAAGGTGGTATCGACGCGGTCGATGCGGGTGATCTTGTTGTTCAGCGATTTGAACACATTGCCCATCACCGACAGCCCATGCACGAAATGCCCCGAGCCATAGGGTTTGACCACCAGCCAGTTAAAACCAAGGTTGGTGTCCGAGGCCAGAAAGGTATTGCCGGTGATGGTCAGCCCGCCAAAGGAATACTCATCCCCCTCGAAATTCGGCCGGGCGTCATGCTCGTTCGTCCATTCGATCGAACAGTTGTCGATATAGTTCCCGGTCACCGTCGCCTGCACGTTGGTCTGGGTCAGCACCAGCCCGCCGAAACGCACGCCGTTCTGCGCCGCATCGCCCTGAAACCAGTGGTTGCCCTCGATCATGTGGCCGCCGCCGTTCAACACCGCAAAATGGCCAAAGCGGATGAACCGGCTGTGGCGGATCTTGGTGTCGTTGTTGTTGACGTTCAGCGCGACGCTGCTGCGGTTTTGCGCCAGCAGACCCATCTCGTTGGACAGGAACTCGCAGCGATCCACCAGCATCCCCTGACAGGCAGTGCCGATCGAGGTGATGCCGCGATCCTTGGGCCGGGTGAAATAGCAGTCGCGGAAACAGTTCATCGAGCCGGTCTTGGCCAGCATGACGCCGCTGGCATTGCCCTCAAGCAGGAACTCCACATCGTCGAAGTTGAACCGCGCCAATTGCTCCATGTCCGAGAAATCAAAGGCATAGCGGAAGCGGGTAAAGGTATAGCTGCGCGTGCCGGCACCACCGTAAAGCGGCTGCGACAGGGTCAGGGTGCCGGCGGCGGCGTTCTTGGCCAGCACATAGACCTCGCGCCCGACGCCGGGGCCCGAAAGCCGCGCGCCGACCTCGATCGTGCCGATATTGCCGACCGCCGACAGGGTCACCGGCAGCGCCGGGTTATAGGTGCCGGCTGCGGTGACGGTGCCGGTCTGCCATGCATTGCCCGGCACGATGGCGATCTGGCCATTGGTGATGACGCGGCGGTTGGAAAACGTCGTCAGCGCAGGGGCGTAATCGGCGACGCGCAGGGGCTCGGTCAGATGCACGCAGCGCCCGGCCAGATCCAGCACGCTGTGATCGGTATAGCCGAACAGCGCCTGCAAAGCGCGCTTCATGCCCTCGGTCTCGTCGCCGAAAGCTGCGGCATAGGTCGGGAAATCGAACTTGCCGGTCAGCGCCAGCCGCGCGGTTCGCGGCATGCTGAGCTTGCCCACGAAACGCACCACCGAACTGATGCTGAGATCCGAGCCGATGAAATAGGTGCCCGCAGGCACCAGCACCTGATTGGTGCCGGAAGCCGCATTGGCCGCGACAAAGGCCGCGCGGTCGTCGGTGACGCCATCGCCGACTGCGCCAAAGTCTCGCACATCGACCCAGTCCAGCATGTCCGGCACAAAGGCCGCCGTGACATCCTCGATGACGAAATTCTCGATCACCACCGAACCGTTGTTGTCGCCGATCAGATCAAGGCCGAAATAGCCAAAGGTCGCCTGCCGGCCCCAGGGCATGTCGACGCCATTGCGCCGCCCCGAGCCGACCACGGCCGAGACCTCGACCACATTGCCATAGCCCGGCAGCGTCACCACCGGCCCGATCTGCACCGCGCCGGCGATATTGCCGCCGCCCGGCCCGCCCGCATAGCCCGCGATGCGCACCTGCGGGATATTGCCTGCCAGTGCCTTCACGCGCGTCGAGATGCGCAGATAGGTGCCCGGGCTGATCGGCGTCGGCCGCATATAGCGCAGCGAGGTGACCGTATCGAGCTTGAGGATTTCCAGGCAATTGCCGAAATCCTGATCAGAGGCCACCACGGCGGCATTGCCTTGCCCGGCCCAGGTCGGGCTGTCGGGTGTGCCGTCGGTCCGCGACCACAGGTTCAGCCCCAGCCGGAACTCGCGCGGCATCAATGCCTTGCTGCCAATCGCAATGGTCATGCCAAATGTCTCCCTCTACCAGATCTTGCGAGCCCAAGGGAAAATCTCCGGGCCGCGCGCTCTGGTCGGAATTTGGCAATCTGGCGTTAACCGCCCGTTAACCAACCGTGCGCGGCAACGGGGCCAGACGCAACAGCGGCATCAACGGGCGGTCAGGTTTCAGGTCAGGCGGGGGTGGGCCCCGCCAGTTCGCCTGCCAAGGCACGCTCGATCAGTGCGCGGGTTTCGGCCACGCCGTAAAGCGCGATGAAACCGCCAAAGCGCGGCCCCTGATCGGCACCCAGGAGCACCTGATACAGCGCCTGGAACCAGTCCTTCATCGGCTCGAACCCATGCTCGCGGCCGATGGCAAAAACCATGGTCTGCAGCGCCTCGGCATCGGCCGGCTGGTCCCATGCCGCCAGCCGCCCTGCCAGATCCTCCAGCGCGCGGCGCTCGACCTCGGAAGGCAGGCGGAAAGTCCGCGTCGGCGCCACGAAGTCATTGAAATAGCGCACGGCGAATTCGGCGGCATGGTCCAGCGTCGGGTTGGTCTCGGGGCTGGCCTCGGGCGCATAGCGGCGGATAAAGCCCCACAGCCCCGACTTGTCCTTGGCCCCTGCGACCGAGGCAAGGTTCAAGAGCATCTGGAACGGCACCACCATGTCGGATGCCGGAACCTCACCGCCATGGATGTGCCAGACCGGGTTCGCCAGCTGCTGATCGGGGCTCTGATCGGGATAGGCGCGCAGCTGCTGGTGATATTCATCCACCGCTTTCGGGATGACGTCGAAATACATCCGCTTGGCGGTCTTGGGCTTTTGATACATGAAATAGCTGAGGCTCTCGGTGGCCGCATAGGTCAGCCATTCGTCGATGCTGAGCCCGTTGCCCTTGGATTTCGAGATCTTCTGCCCTTCCTGATCCAGGAACAGCTCATAGGTGAAATGTTCAGGCGCGCGGCCGCCCAGCACCTTGCAGATGCCGTCATAGATCGGCGTATTGGTGCTGTGGTCCTTGCCATACATTTCAAAGTCCACATCCAGCGCCGCCCAACGGGCACCGAAGTCGGGCTTCCATTGCAGCTTCACATTGCCGCCGGTGACCGGCAGGGTCAGTTCCTGCCCGTCCTCGTCGTCAAAGGTGATGGTGCCGTTCTTCGCGTCAACATGCTTGATCGGCACGTAAAGCACCTTGCCGGTCTTGGGGCTGATCGGCAGAAAGCAGGAATAGGTTTGCTGACGCTCTTCGCGCAAGCTGGCCAGCATGATCTCCATGATCGCGTCATAGCGTTCGGCGGCCAGCAGCAACGTGGCGTCGAACTGGCCGGATTTGTAGAACTCGGTCGCGCTGATGAATTCGTATTCGAAGCCGAAGGTGTCGAGGAACCGGCGCAGCATGGCGTTGTTGTGGCCGCCAAAGCTGTCATATTCGCCGAACGGGTCAGGCACCGTGGTCAGCGGTTCCTGCAGATGCTCGCGCAGCATCTCTTGCTGCGGCACGTTCTCGGGCACCTTGCGCATGCCGTCCATGTCATCCGAGAAGCAGAACAGCCGCGTCGGAATGTCCGAGATCATCTGGAAGGCGCGGCGGATCATCGTCGTACGCGCCACCTCGCCGAAGGTGCCGATATGGGGCAGACCCGAGGGACCATAGCCGGTCTCGAAGAGCACATAGCCCTTTTCCGGGTCCTTCTTTTCATAGCGCTTCAGCACGCGGCGGGCCTCTTCAAAGGGCCAGGCCTTGGATTTCATCGCGGCGTCGCGCAGAGCGGTCATCTCGGGTCTCCATTCACTCGAAACTTCCCCGTATTGAAACGCTGGAGAATGGTCAATAATTACCCCTGAAACCCATGGAGAAATAGCATGCCCGACAGTGTTCCGTCATTCTCGCCCTGCGATGCGCTGGTGGCGGTGATGGTCGGGGTCTCGGCCTCGGACCAGAATCTGCGCACGGCGGAACTGGTCGCGATCGAGCGCGCGGTGAACCACACGCCGGTCTTTGCCAGCTATGACATCGACCGCGTCCGCGCCGTATCGCAGACGGTGATGAGCCTGTTCGAGGAAGAGGACGGGCTGGATGCGCTGTTCGGGCTGGTGCGCGAGTCGCTGCCCGAAAAGCTGTATGACACCGCCTATCTGCTGGCCTGCGATGTCGCTGCCTCGGACGGGCGGCTGGGCGAGATCGAGGCCGAAATGCTGGCCGAGATCCGCGAGCAGCTGGAGATCGACCGGCTGCATGCGGCGGCGATCGAACTGGCGACGCGCGCCCGGCACCGGGTCTTGTAACGCCCGGCGGCAGCGCGGGTGGCGCGGCCGCAGGGGTATTTGGAAAATGGTGAAATCAGGCGGTTGCGAGGAAATCCTCGACCAGTGCCTGTTGCAGCGCCTTGGCACGTTTCGTCCAGCCGATGACGCCGTCGGGCAGTTCCTGCCCCTCGCTGGCGGCGCGGCGGTTTTCGTCGGCGGCGAAGACCACAAAGGCGATTTCGCGACCGGCGGCGTCCTTGGCATAGCCGGCGAGGTTGGAGACGAAGTTCAGCGTGCCGGTCTTGGCCAGGATCTGCAGCGGGCTTGCGGTTTTCTTGCCCTTGGCGTCGCGCAGCGGCACATGTTTGAGCAGGGCGGCGAGGTCGCGGGCGCGGCCCTCGCCCTGCAGCAGCCGGGCCAGCGTCAGCGGCGAGATCCGGTTGCGCGAGGACAGGCCCGAGTGGTCGTAGAGCTCGGCCCGGGCCTGCGGATCGCGGGCAGCCAGCCATTGCACCATCGCCTGCGCCGAGGCGCGCAGATCGCCCGCGCTGCTGGCGGCAAGGCCCAAAGCCTCTGCGGTGAGGTTGGTCGAATATTCCAGCATGCCGCGCAGGATCCGGTCCAGAGGCGGGCTGTCATGGCGCGCGATCTCGTGTCCGGTGGGGGCGAGATCGCCGCGTTCGGGATCGGGCAGCGCCAGACCTTGGGCGCGGCACAGGGTCTGGAACACGTCGCCGGCATAAAGTTCGGGCTGGCGCACCGGCAGCCAGCGCGCGCCCTGCGCGCCCATGGCGCCGCGGGCAATCGTCCAGCTTTCGCGGGGGCCGCTGCCATCATAGGTAAAGAGCGGGCTGGAGCGCGCCACGCCGGCGATGGTGATGCTGTAGGCGCGCGGCGATTGCCGGCGCCCGCGCGCCTGCAGCGCCATCTGCCCCGAGCGCCAGTCCAAATGCACCCGGTTGAAGTTCAGCATCATTCCCGAAAGAGTCGGGTTATAGGGCAGGTATTCGTCCTGCGCCGGGTCGAGCCGGGCGACATGCGGCAGTGCGCCGCCCCAGACCAGAAAACGCGCCGGTGGCGGTCCCTGCCACGCCTGCGCCACCTGCCCCGCCAGCCCGGCCAGATCGTCGCTGTCGAGCACCGGATCACCGCCACCGGCAAGGATCAGCGTATCGCCCGCGGCCAGAACGCGGGTGGCAAAGCGGTGCCCTGCGCCCAGCCGGTCGAGGGCATAGAGCGCGGTCACGATCTTGAGCGTGCTGGCCGGTGCCATCGGCTGGTCGGCCTCGCGCGCGGCCAGCAGCGTGCCGCTGGTCGCATCCAGCGCGGCAAAGGCCACATCCGCGCCCAGTTTCGCCGCGCCGATGGCCGCAGCGGGATCGGCCCGCAGCCGCATGGGCAGGGCCAGCACCGCCATACCGGCCAGAAGGCTGCGTCGCGACAGCATCATGCCCGCCCCGCCCGGATCGCGGTCGAAGACAGTTTGCTCATCGGCACATTGATCATCGCCCAGACCGGCGGACGGCAATCGGCCAGCAGGCCGGCCTGTTCATCGGGCAGCCGCGCCGGCCCCAGTATCCGCGCCGCACGCGAAAACCGCGCCGGCATCCGCCAGCCCGGCCGCGCGATCACCCCGATCGGCAGGCGGGCCGCGATCTCGGCCCAGCGGTCCCAACGGTCGAATTGCACCATATTGTCAGCCCCCATCAGCCAGACGAAGCGCACCCCCGGATAAAGCCGCTGCAAGGCCGCGACCGTGTCGGCCGTCATCCGGGTGCCCAGCCGCGTCTCGACATCGGTGATGGCGACGCGCGGGTGTTGCATCATGCGGCGGGCATTGGCCATCCGCTCGGCCAAAGGTGCGGGGCCATGCGGCTTGAGCGGGTTGCCCGGGCTGACCAGCCACCAGATCCGGTCCAGCCGGAACCGGCGCAGCGCCTCTTCGGTGATGCGGACATGGCCCTGATGCGCCGGATCGAAGGATCCCCCCAGCAGCCCGACCCGTAGCCCGGGCGGCGCCAGTGGCAGGCCGGCGCGCATGTCAGAACAGCCCCTCGATGCGGCCCTGATCGTCAAGGCCGATGCGCAGCGCCGCCGGTTCGCGCGGCAGGCCGGGCATGGTCATGATGTCGCCGCAGATCGCCACGACAAAGCCCGCGCCGGCGGCCAGACGCACCTCGCGCACCGGCACGCTGAAGCCGGTCGGCGCGCCAAGCGCCGTCGGATCGGCGGAAAAGCTGTATTGCGTCTTGGCAAGGCACACCGGCAGATGGCCATGCCCTGCCGCCTGCCAGACCTGCAGCTGATCGCGCACATGCGGCAGGAACTCGACCGCCTCGGCGCGGTAGATGCGCTTGCAGACGGTCTCGATCTTGTCCGACAGGCTCAGCTCATCGGGATAAAGCAGCGTGAAATCGGCGGCCTGCTCGCAAAGCGTCACCACCTGCCGGGCCAGATCCACGGCCCCCGCGCTGCCCTCGGCCCAGTGCCGGCACAGCACGGCCTGCACGCCATGGTCGGCGCAATAGTCCTGCAGGGCGGCGATTTCGGCCGCGGTGTCGCTGGTGAAATGGTTGATCGCCACCACCACCGGCGCGCCGTAAATCTGCAGGTTCTCGATATGGCGGCCAAGATTGGCGCAGCCAGCGCGCAGGGCGGCGACGTTTTCCTGCCCCAGATCGGCGCGCGCCACGCCGCCGTTCATCTTGAGCGCGCGCACCGTCGCCACCAGCACCACCGCCGCCGGCGCAAGCCCGCCCAGCCGGCATTTGATGTCGAGGAATTTCTCGGCCCCCAGATCGGCGCCGAAGCCGGCCTCGGTCACCACGTAATCCGACAGCGCCAGCGCGGTGCGCGTCGCCATGATCGAGTTGCAGCCATGCGCGATATTGGCAAAGGGGCCGCCATGCACCAGCGCCGGGTTGTTTTCCAGCGTCTGCACCAGATTGGGCTGCAAGGCGTCGCGCAGCAGCACCGTCATCGCGCCATCGGCGCCGATGTCGCGCGCGGTGATCGGCTGGCGGTCGATGGTATAGCCGATGACGATGCGGCCCAGCCGCTCTTGCAGATCGGCCAGATCCGAGGCCAGACACAGGATCGCCATCACCTCGGAGGCGACGGTGATGTCAAAGCCGGTCTCGCGCGGGTAACCGTTCGGCGGGCCGCCAAGCGCGACCACGGTCTGGCGCAGCACACGATCGTTCATATCCATGACCCGACGCCATGCGATGCGGCGCGGGTCGATGCGCAGCGCATTGCCCCAGTAGATGTGGTTGTCGATCATTGCCGACAGCAGGTTATGCGCGCTGGTGATGGCGTGGAAATCGCCGGTGAAATGCAGGTTCATGTCCTCCATCGGCACGATCTGGGCCATGCCGCCGCCGGCAGCCCCACCCTTCATGCCGAAATTCGGACCAAGGCTTGCCTCGCGAATGCAGATCGTCGCGCGCTTGCCGATGCGGTTCAGCCCGTCGCCCAGCCCCACGGTGGTCGTGGTCTTGCCCTCGCCGGCGGGGGTCGGGTTGATCGCGGTGACCAGCACCAGCCGCCCCTGCGGCCGGCCGGCAAGGCCCGCGATGAATTCATGCGTGATCTTGGCCTTGTCATGGCCATAGGGCAGGAAATCCAGCGGCCCCAGCCCCAGCCGGGCCGCGATGTCCGAGATCGGGCGTTTCTGCGCCTCGCGGGCGATCTCGATATCGGATTTCATGCTTGCTCCTGTTCAGCCCAAGATCCGCGCGCGCAGCCGGCCCATCCATTCGTGGCGTCTGAGCCAGATCGCCGCCACCACCCATAGCGCCGCGATCACCCACAGGTCGATGGCGATGCGCAGCAGAACACCGGGCATGTCGGGCGGCGCCATCATGTCCAGCGCGTCGCCCCAGATCGACAGCATCACGCAGGCGATGAAGGACCACAGCCCGCCGCGCCCGATCTCGGCCAGATCGCGGCCAAGCGCGGTATTGGCCATCCATTCAAAGATCCCCGCCAGCGGCACCGCGACCAGCCAGCTGGCCGCCATGATCGACATGAGCCGCAGACCGTCCAGCGACCATTTGTCGATCTCGCCATAGATCGACTTCAGAAAGGCCGCGACGTCCTTCGCCGGTTCTCCAATGCGCCAGCAGATCAGGATCGCTGCGCCGAACATCAGAACGCCCACGGAAAGGATGGTCAGCAGGCGCGACTGCCGGCGCAGCACGGGCATGATCTGGCGACGGAAAGCCCCCAGCGCCACGCCGATAAAGAACAAAAGCTGCCAGCCGAACGGGTTGAACAGCAACCCGCCCGGGCGCTGGTTCGGCACCAGCGTGTTCAGCGGCGCGGCAAACCACCAGACCGCCAGCGACACCGCCATGGCAAGCCACGGCAGCCGCATCAGGAAGGGCACCGTCACCGGCACCGTCACGATCAGCACGACATAGAGCGCCAGCACGTCCAGCAGGTTCGGCTGCATCCACATCAGCATGACCGTGCCGAGATAGCCCAGCGGATTTTCCCAGATCCAGCGCGAATACTGGAACCAGACCGCCGTATGGTTGATCTTCAGCGCAAACAGCAGATGCGAGAACAGCGCCAGGAGTACCGCACCGCAGACCAGCGCCAGCCAGACCTGAAACGCCCTGCGCAAAAAGCGCCATTGCGCGGCGCGCAGGCCCTGACGCTCTTCGACCTTGACCCAGACCATGCCCACTAGAAACCCCGACAGCAGCACGAACAGCTCGGCCGCGTCAAAGACGGTGAAATTCGCCAGCGTCACATTGCGCAGAACGCCCATCGGCATGTGGTCCAGCATGATGCAGACCAGCGCATAGCCGCGCAGCATGTCCAGGGCCGCGATCCGCTTCATCTGGGCAGCGCCGCGAAACGTTCGATCAGGGCACGATCCTCCAGTAGGGCCAGCTTTTCGGCCTCGGTCAGGAAACTCAGCGCCTCGGCCTGGGTCGCCGCATGGACAAGCTTCGCCTCGGCCGAGATGGCGTCCAGCCGCGCCGAGGCCGGGCCGCGCGCCGTATCGGGCTGCGCCAGCCCCAGCACACGTGCCCGCATGACGCCATCGCGGCCCAGCGGGTCCAGCCCGATGCGCGGCAACAGCCCCGAGATGCGGTAATCCAGCGCATTGGCGGCGGTCAGGATCTCGGGCGGGTCGCGTTCCTCGGGGGTGACGAGCAAGCCGTGGCGGCGCGCCCAGCGGCCAAAGACCGGGCTGGCCGACCAGCGCGAGGTCATCGGCGACAGGATCAGCCCGGCCAGGATCGGCGACAGCCAGACCAGTTGCCAGGGCGCAAACAGCGACAGCACCACCAGCGTGCCGACGCCCAGCACCACATGCAGCGCATGGCGGCGCAAAACCACGCTCCACGGCGGCATCTGGCCGGCGCGCACCTGCGCCTCCCAACCGGAATCGCGGCCGCGCAGGATGTCATAGATCTGCCGGGTCTGGATCAGCATCTGCACCGGCGCGATCAGGGCCGACAGCGTGATCTCGAACAGGGCCGAGCCAAGCAGCCGCACCGGACCGCCGGAATTGCGCGCCAGCGGCCGCAGCCATGCCCGGAACAGGCCGATGAATTTCGGCACCAGCAGAAAGGACATGGCGGCCACGAACAGCCACAGCATCCGCACCGGATCAAAGGTCGGCCATTCCGGGAACAGCTGATAGGTCTGCGGGAAATAATCCGGCCGCGACAGCAGCACATTGGCCGACAGCGCCAGACCGACAAGGATCATCGCCAGCCAGATCGGCGACATCAGAAAGCCAAGGATGCCGATGGTGAAATGCGCCCGCGTGACCCAGGTGAACCCGCGCGAGAAGATCAGCCGCGCGTGTTGCAGGTTGCCCTGCGCCCAGCGGCGCTCGCGCACGGCCATGTCCAGAAGCGTCGGCGGGCTGCCCTCGAAACTGTCGCGCAGGTCGTGGTCCAGCCGCACCTTCCAGCCGGCCCGGCGCAACAGCGCCGCCTCGACGAAATCATGGCTCAGCACTGCGCCGCCAAAGGGCGGCTTGCCCGGCAGGTCCGGCAGGCCGCAGCATTGCGCAAAGGCGGCAACGCGGATGATGGCGTTATGGCCCCAGAAGTTGCCGCTGTTGCCCGACCATGCCGCGACGCCGCGCGCGATCGCCGGCCCATAGACCCGGCCCGCGAATTGCGTCAGCCGGGCAAAGATCGTCTGGCCGCCGACCAGCATCGGCATGGTCTGGATCAGCCCGACCGCCGGATCGGCATTCATGCGCGCCGACAGCGCCTTGATGGTCTGCGCGCCCATGACGCTGTCGGCGTCCAGAACCACCATCTGCTCATAGCGCCCGCCCCAGCGGCTGACGAAATCGGCGACGTTGCCGGCCTTGCGGCCCTTGTTGTTCTTGCGCCGCCGATACCAGACCGGCACCGGAGAAATGTCGCGCAGCCGGCTGACCGCCACCATTTCCTCAAAGACGGCGGCAGGCTTGCGGCTGTCGGACAGCACAAAGATCTCGGTCCGCTCGCCCAGTCCCACGCGATAAAGATCGCGCGCCAGCGCCGCCAGCAGGCCGGCGGTCGCGGCGGAATCCTCGTTATAGACCGGCATGATGACGGCGATGCGCGCCGTATTGGGCCCGGTGGGCGTGGTCAGGCGCGGCGCCAGAAAGCCCGCGACCATCGAGCAAAAGGAAAAGCCGACCCAGGCAAAGGTCAGCCCGAACAGCACCAGAAGCACGCCCTGCAGAAAGGTGACATTGGCGCCAAAGGCCTGATCCATCTGCTGCCAGCCGATCACGGCAATGGCCGCAGCGCCGCCAAAGGCGATCAGCCGCGCCAGAATCGTGCGCAGGCTGGGAAAGCCCGCGCGCGGACCGGGTGGCGGCGCGGCGCGGAAATCCTGCTCGGGCATGTCCAGCGGCGCCTCGGGCGGCGTGGCCTGTGCCTCGGGCAGCTCGATGCCCAAAGCCTCCCAGCTGGCTTCCTCGGACAGCGGCAGGTTCGCTGCTGCGGACGGGGCCGGATCGGGCGTCACGTGCTGCGCTTGGCTCACGATGCTACTCCCGCGTCCAGCGGGCGATCCAGCTTTCGCTGAGCGGTCCCTCGGGCCCGTTCAGAACCACCGACAGGTCGGCCAGTTTCTCGCCATCCGGCAGATATTCGAAGGCCAGCCGCATCCGCCCCTGATCGGGCAGGCGCAGCAGATAGCTGTGGCCGATGCTGCCGGAACTGGTGCGGATCTGCGGCACCGGATCATCGGTGCCGAACAGATCCAGATCATAGTCGATGACAAAGGTGCGCGCGCCGGCATTGTTCACCGACTGGCCGGACATGGTCTCGATCACGCGGGCGATCGGGGCGCTGTCCGGCGGCTCGGGGGCAAAGCTGAGATTGTAGTTGAAATCATAGCGCTCGCCGGCCTTCAGCGTGTCCGAAGGCTGCCAGAAGCTGACGATATTGTCGTTGAACTCGTTCTGCACCGGGATTTCGACCAGCGTGACCGTGCCCTTGCCCCAGCCATCCTGCGGCGCGATCCAGGCCGAGGGCCGCTTTTCATAGCGCGCCTCGGCGTCCTGATAGGCGTCAAAGCTGCGCGCGCGCTGCGCCAGACCAAAGCCCAGCGGGTTTTCGTCCATGAAGGCCGAGACCTGCAGCGTCGAATGGCCCGACAGCACCCGCCACAGCCGCTGCTCGCCCCCGGTCAGCATCTGCAACCCGTCGCTGTCATGCACGGCGGGGCGGTAATCGTCGACGCGGGTGCGGTCGGTCGGGCCGAACCAATACATCGAGGTCAGCGGCGCGATGCCGATATTGCGCATGTCCTGACGCGGGAACAGCGCCACGCGGGTGTCGAACACCGTCTCGGCGCCGGGGGTGATGCGGAACTCGAACGCGCCCGAGACCGAGCGGCTGTCCAGCAGCGCATGGATGACCACATAGCGGTCGCGCTCGTTCGGCTTGTGGATCCAGAAGCCGCGGAACAGCGGGAATTCCTCGCCCTCGGCGGTGCCGGTGCCGATGGCAAGCCCGCGTGCCGAGATGCCGTAAAGCGTGCCGCGCGCTACGGCGCGGAAATAGCTCGCGCCCTGAAAGACGACGAATTCGTCCATCACATCGGGCCGGTTCAGCGGCGCGCGCAGACGAAAGCCGGAAAAGCCCATGTTGCCGACGGATTCGTAATCGACGCCATCGGGGAATTGCGCCGGATCGAATTCGAACATGTGCGGGTCGAACTTGACCGGGATCACCACGCCATTGTCGACCAGACTGATATCGACCGGCTCGTGAAAGATCGCACCCGGCGCCAGCAGGTCCAGCGCGAAATCGCGGCTGCCGGCCCAGGGGTCGCGGTCGCGGCGAAAACGGATGCCGCGATACTGGTCATAGGTCAGATTGGCAAAGCTGCCCACCAGCTCGGCATCGCGATAGGCATAGGGCTTGCCGGCCAGATCGCGGGCCAAGGCCGCCACATCCTCGAAACCGAAGGGCTTGGCGGGCTCGGGGGTTGCCGCAGGTTCCGCTGGTGCAGCGGGATTCGTCGGCGCCTCCTGCGCGAAGGCCGCACCAAGCGAGCTTGCGGCTGCAAGCGCCGCTCCGGCAGAGATGACAAATTCACGGCGTTGCATTGGCTTAGTCCTAATCTTTCTGCCCGGCGGGGCGGAATTTCGGTGCGGATTTGGCATTGCAGCAATGATCAGGCAAGCCTTTTCGCCACGAAAGGCAAGTCATTGCCTATTGTTGATCGAAAAAGCGCAATGGAAAAGGGCGCGCCGTTGCCGGCACGCCCCAATGAGTTGCAAAACGCCGCTTTTCCGCCGGTGTCAGCGGTTCAGCTCGCGCAGGACCTGACCGTCGATGCCGATTTCGACCAGCACCGGCTCGCCTTCGGGGTTGGTGGCCTGTGCCACGGTGACCGGGCCCTGCTGCAGGATCTGGCCGACCTCGGTATAGCCGGCATCGGCAAGGCTGGCGCGCACCTCTTCGGGGGTGGGCGCGGTGCCGGGGACTGCGGGGGCGCCGCGGTCATCGCCGCCCATCGGGCGCATGCCATCGGGACCCTTGCCGTCGCGGCCATGCCCTTCGGGACCATGCCCTTTGGGGCCGTGCCCCTTGCCATCGGGACCATGGCCGCGCGGCCCGTGGTCCTGCGGCCCGCGATCACGCATGCCGTGGCCGCGCGGCTCCTTGTCGTCCTTGTCGCGATGATCGCCGGGGCCGCCCATCGGGCCCATCAGCCGTTCGCGTGGGCCGCCGCGTTCAAAGCGCATCAGCGTGCCATCCGTGGCAAATCCCGCGCGCACCGGCAGGTCCTTGGCGTCCAGACCCGCGACCATCACCCCCTCGGGGCCCAGAAACACCGCCTTGACTTTGGCCAGCTCGGCAAACAGCGGCTGTTCGCGCACCGGACCCGGCACCAGCTGTTCGATCAGCGTGGCGGGCAGGACGGCATCGCCCTCGACCCGGACGCCGCGCAGGGCGCCCTTGTCATCCATGAAGCCGCCAAGCTCGGTGCCATCGGCCAGCTTGCCGGCCACGCGGCTGCCATGCCGGGTCGGACGGATGTCGAAATCCCGAAGGCCCGCATCGCGCAGCACCTGCGGCAGCGCCAGCGTCTGCGCCTGTTCGGCAGGGGCGGCAGGGGCGTCCTGTGCCAGCACCGGCGCGCTCAGCCCGGCCAGCAACGCCAGCGCGGCGACCGAGGCGGCAAAATTTCTGCTCATCTTCGTTTTCCTTCTTTGCAGCGGCGGCCACGGCGGACCGCTTGGATACGAATCGGGTATAGCCGCATCGTCACCAACCAAAGATGAACGGGCCATTTGGTTTTCATTTGGGAAATACAGGCTAAACCGGGTGCATGTCCAATCGCCTGATCATGGCCGTGTCCGGTGCCGCCGCCTTGGCGCTGATCCTCATGCTGGGGCTGGCCCTGCGCGGCGATCCGCCGTCAGGGCCGTTCCCGCCCAAGGGACCGCCCGAACACGCCCGCCATGACGAACGCGACCATGACGAACGGGGCACCGGCGAGCGGCAGATCATCCCGCTGCGCGAGGCGGCGGGCATTGCGCACCGGCGCTTTCGCGGCCGGCTGATCGCGGCGCGGCTGAAACCGCCGACCCCGGCCGAACGCGCGCGCGGCGTCGGGCTGGTGCACGAACTGAAGCTGTTGACCGCGCGGCGCGATGTGCTGCTGATCCGGCTGGACGCACGCAGCGGCGCCTTTCTTGAAGTCGCCGGCAGCGGCCTGACCGAAGCGCGGCGCAAGACCGGAGACGATGAATGAGACCCCTGCCATGCGATGCCTGATCGTCGAGGATGACCCGGTTCTGGCCGGTCAGCTGGCCGGAGCCATGGCCGATGGCGGCTTTGCCTGCGACCTTGCCGCCGAGGGGCGGCAGGGCGAATTCCTCGGCTCGACCGAAAGCTATGATCTGGCGATCCTCGATCTGGGTCTGCCGGGCATGCCGGGGATCGAGGTGCTGACCCATTGGCGCGAGGGCGGCGTGACCATGCCGGTGCTGATCCTGACCGCGCGCGGCGACTGGACCGACAAGGTCGCGGGCTTTCGCGCCGGCGCCGACGATTACGCGGTCAAACCCTTTCGGCTGGAGGAGGTGGTGATCCGCGCCCAGACGCTGGTGCGCCGCGCCGCCGGCCACGCGCAGGCGGTGATCAAGGCCGGGCCGCTGCGGCTCGACAGCCAGCTGGGCGTCATCACCCGCAACGGCATGGCGCTGAAGCTGACCGGGTTCGAGACCCGCATCCTGTCCTATCTGATCCACCATCAGAACCGCGTCGTCACCCGCACCGAGCTTTCGGACCATCTTTATGACGCCGCCGCCGACCGCGACTTCAAATCCATCGAGGTGGTGATCGGCCGGTTGCGCAAGAAGATCGGCGAGGGTCTGATCGAGACCCGGCGCGGCGAGGGTTATGTGCTGCAGGCGGCAGGATAGCGATGTTTCTGCGCGATTCGATCCGGGCGCGGCTGATCGGCCTTTCGGCGGTGCTGATCGGGGTGGCGCTGGTCGCGGGCTATCTGGCCATCGCCGCGATCCTTGACCGCTTCATCACCGACCGTTTCGATGCCGAGATCGAGGCGGTCTCGGACACGCTGATCGCCGGGGCGTCGATCGACGCGGCGGGCGGGCTGGTCGCGGGCCCCGCGCCCACCGATCCGCGTTTTGACCTGCCGCTGTCGGGCTGGTTCTGGCAGCTGGCGCAGGACGGTCATGTTGTCGCCAAATCCGACTCGCTCTTTGACAATGTGCTGAACCCGCCCGAGCAGGATTTTACCGGCGGCGCCGGCTTTGGCCCCGGCGGCGAGGTGCTGCGCGTCGCCCGGCATGGCTTTACCCTGCCCGGCAGCAACAGCGCGCTGTCGGTGGTGGTGACAGCGCCGCAATCGGAAATCGACGCCAGCATGGCGCGGCTGCGCCGGCCTCTGGCGGTGTCGCTGGCGGTGTTGGGGCTGGGGCTGGCTCTGGCCTCGGTCCTGCAGGTGGTGGGCGGGCTTTCGGCGCTGGACCGGCTGGGCCGTGACCTGCGCCGCATCCGCGACGGTCAGGCCGAGGCCCTGCCCCTGCCCCCCGTGGCCGAGTTGCGCCCGATCGCGGCCGAAATCAACGCGCTGCTGGAACAGAACCGCGCCGTGCTGTCGCGCACGCGCGAACATGTCGGCAATCTGGCGCATTCGCTGAAGACGCCGCTTTCGGCACTGGACAATACCCTGCCCGCCGATCACCCCGGCCATGCCCTGATCGCGCGGATGGACCGCCAGATCTGCTGGCACCTGCGCCGCGCCCGCAGCGCCGGGCAGATGCGCGTCCTTGGCTATCGCACCCCGGTCGCGGCGGTGATTCAGGACATCCTGCTGGTGCTGCGCCGGCCGCTGGCGGAATCGGGCATCGCGGTCGATCTGGACCTGCCCGCCGGCCTTGCCTTTGCCGGCGAGCGTCAGGACCTTGAGGAAATGACCGGCAATCTGATCGAGAACGCGGTGAAATGGGCCAATGCCCGCATTCGGATCAGCGCCGCCGCCCTGCCCGGCCAGATCCGCCTGCTGGTCGAGGATGACGGCCCCGGCATGTCGCGCGAAGATCACGATCTCGCCATGGCGCGCGGCAGCCGGCTGGACGAATCCGGCCCGCCCGGCAGCGGCCTTGGCCTTGCCATCGTCGCCGATCTGGTGGCGCTGCATGGCGGCGAGCTGCGGCTGGAACGTTCCGATCTGGGCGGTCTGGCCGCCGGTCTGCTGCTGCCGGCCTGACCGCCGCAGAAACTGCATCCGCCATAATTTTACCATTTGATAAAAAAATCGACCTGTGAGAGCCTGATTCCATAAGAACAAGCCAGCAGGGAGGTCAGATCATGACCAATAGCCAGCTTACGCCCGGGGTCGTGCCCGGCCGTTTGCCGTCCGAGGCATACTCGGTCAATTTTCAGGATGTCGCCCCGCCACTCGAACGCAACGAGGCCAGGATCGCAGCCGACCGCTGCTATTTCTGCCATGACGCGCCCTGCGTGACGGCCTGTCCGACCAGCATCGACATTCCGCTGTTCATCCGCCAGATCTCGACCGGCACGCCCGATGCCGCCGCCCTGACCATCTTTCACCAGAACATCCTTGGCGGCATCTGCGCCCGCGTCTGCCCGACCGAGAACCTGTGCGAGGGCTCCTGCGTGCGAATGACCGCCGAGGGCAAACCGGTCGAGATCGGTGCGCTGCAACGCTATGCCACCGACCACCTGATGGCGCGGGGCGAGCATCCCTTTACCCGCGGCGCCCCCACCGGCAAGCGCGTGGCCGTGGTCGGCGCCGGCCCCTCGGGCCTGTCGGCGGCGCATCGGCTGGCCGCCAAGGGCCATGAGGTGGTGCTGTTCGACGCCCGCCCCAAACCCGGCGGGCTGAACGAATACGGCATCGCCAGCTACAAGGCCGTGGACGGTTTCGCCGCGCGTGAGGTCGATTGGCTCATGGGCATCGGCGGCATCACCCTGCAAAGCGGTCAGGCGCTGGGCCGGGATTTCACCCTCGACAGCCTGCGCGCCGAATATGACGCGGTATTCCTTGGCCTTGGCCTGCAAGGCGTGAACGCGCTGAGCGCCGAGGGCGAGGATCGCGGCCATGTCGATCATGCCGTGGATTTCATCCGCGACCTGCGCCAGACGCCTGATCTGACCGCCCTGCCCGTTGGCCGCGACGTGATCGTGATCGGCGGCGGCATGACGGCGGTGGATGCCGCCGTGCAGGCGAAACTGCTGGGCGCGCAGAACGTCACCATCGTTTACCGGCGCGGTCAGGACCGCATGTCCGCCAGCCCGCATGAACAGGACCATGCCACCCATTCCGGCGTCCGCATCATCTGCAATGCCGCGCCGCTCAAGGTGCATGGTAATGGCACCGTGCGCGAGGTCGAATTCTTTTACACCCGCGACGGCGCCAATGGTCTGGAAGATACCGGCGAGCGCTTCCGCCTGCCCTGCGACCAGCTTCTGCGCGCCATCGGCCAAAAGCTGGACGGCGCCCCGCAGGGGCTGGGGCTCTCGGGCGGCAAGATCGCCGTCTCTGGCCCGGGACGCACCTCTTTGCCCGGGGTCTGGGCCGGTGGCGACTGCGCCTCGGGCGGCGACGATCTGACCGTCACCGCCGTCGCCGAGGGTCGCGATGCGGCCGAGGATATCCACGCCCAACTGATGGAGGCCGCCCATGGCTGACCTGCGCTCGAATTTCATCGGCATCAAGTCTCCGAACCCGTTCTGGCTGGCCTCGGCGCCCCCTACCGACAAAGAGGTCAACGTCCGCCGCGCCTTTCAGGCCGGCTGGGGCGGCGTGGTCTGGAAAACGCTGGGCAGCGAAGGCCCGCCGGTCGTCAACGTCAACGGCCCGCGCTATGGCGTGGTCTATGGTGCCGACCGCCGCGTGCTCGGCATCAACAATATCGAGCTGATCACCGACCGCCCGCTGGAGGTGAACCTGCGCGAGATCAAATCGGTCAAGCGCGACTACCCCGACCGCGCCCTGATCATCAGCCTGATGGTGCCCTGCGACGAGGAATCCTGGAAGGCCATCCTGAAGCAGATCGAGGACACCGGCGCCGACGGCGTCGAGCTGAACTTCGGCTGCCCGCATGGCATGGCCGAACGCGGCATGGGCTCGGCGGTCGGTCAGGTGCCGGAATATATCGAGATGGTGACGCGCTGGGTCAAAACCCATTCGCGCATGCCCTGCATCGTCAAGCTGACCCCGAATATCACCGATGTCAGGAAACCCGCCGAGGCGGCCAAGCGCGGCGGCGCCGATGCGGTCAGCCTGATCAACACCATCAACTCGATCACCTCGGTCGATCTGGACCTGTTCGCCCCGCAACCCACCATCGACGGTAAGGGCACCCACGGCGGATTCTGCGGCCCGGCGGTCAAGCCCATCGCCCTGAACATGGTGGCCGAGATTGCCCGCAATCCGGCGACATATGGCCTGCCGATCTCGGGCATCGGCGGGGTCACCACATGGCGCGACGCGGCCGAGTTCATGGCGCTGGGGGCCGGCACAGTGCAGGTCTGCACCGCCGCCATGACCTACGGCTTCAAGGTCGTGCAGGAGATGATCTCGGGCCTGCGCGATTATCTGGACGACAAGGACATCACCATGTCCGATCTGATCGGTCGCGCGGTGCCGAACGTGACCGACTGGCAATATCTGAACCTGAACTACACCACCAAGGCGGTGATCGATCAGGACGCCTGCATCAAATGCGGCCGCTGCTATGCCGCCTGCGAGGACACCAGCCATCAGGCCATCGCCATGGGCCCCGGGCGCGTCTTTACCATCAAAGAAGACGAATGCGTGGCCTGCAACCTCTGCGTCGATGTCTGCCCGGTCGAAAGCTGCATCACCATGCGCGAGCTGGAGATGGGCGAGATCGACCAGCGCACCGGCCAGCCGGTCCGCCCCTATGGCAACTGGACCGGCCATCCGAACAACCCGATGGCGCAGGCCGCCGAATGACACCCCCGCCCGGCACCCCACCCGGTGCCGGGCGTCCCCTGACGCGAGGTCTCTTGCCCAAGCCCGCCGAACCCGCTAACCGGAGGCTGTCGGAGGAGTGGCAGAGCGGTTTAATGCACCGGTCTTGAAAACCGACGTGGGGGTAACTCCACCGTGGGTTCGAATCCCACCTCCTCCGCCACATTCAGATGCCGAATCCGTCCAAGGGCCCCGATTGGGGCCTTTTTTCTTTTTGTTTCAAAGGGCGTTGGCAGGGCCATCCGCCCTTCGGAGACCGGGCGCTTGACGTAGAAAGGGTCTCCGAATGGCCTGCGTCTCTCTTCGAGCGCCCCTCGACGACCAAAGGACGGCGCAAAACATCCTCGCATTTCCAATGGGTTGCCGGGTTCATGGGGTCGCCCCGTTCGCGAGATAATCCGGTGACGGAGACCGACACGAAGGCGCAGGGCGGTCAGAAGGACGGCTCCGTGGCGGCCGATCACCGGGCCGGTGCGCTGGTGCATGGGCCGGCGACAGCAGCAAGATCCCTGTCGGAAGTCTCTGATGACAAACACACTTCGTGCCCATAGCCTGGCGCAATGTCGAACGGGCCCTGGACGGATGAAGAGAACGACCTGATCGTCGCGGATTACTTCGCGATGCTGGCCGATGACATCTCCGCGCGCCGCTACAGCAAGGCCGAGCACCGCCGCGCGCTGCTGCCGCTGCTGAACGACCGGTCCGAGGGGTCCGTCGAGTTCAAGCACCAGAACATCAGCGCGGTGCTGAAGGGGCTCGGCGAGGACTGGATCCCCGGCTACAAGCCCGCGTTCAACTTCCAGATGACCTTGGTGGATGCCGTGGCGCGGTGGCTGGCGCTGAACCCGGCCTGGCTCGGGCGCCAACCGGGGCTGCAACCCGGTGCTGGCCTGCGCGAGGCAGCGCAGATCTGGATCGGACCGCCGCCGACACTGTCGAACCAGCCGCCTCCGCAGGAACTGGACCAGATGCTGCACATCGCCCGCAAGTTCGACGTGGCGGGCCGGGACGAGCGCAACCGGGCCCTCGGCCGCGCTGGCGAGGAACGCGTTCTCGCGCATGAACGGGCGGCATTGCGGACGGCAGGACGGAACGATCTGGCGCGCAAGGTGCGCTGGGTGTCGGAGGAGGATGGCGACGGCGCGGGCTACGACATCGCGAGTTTCGCCCCAGACGGTTTGCCCCGGCTGATCGAGGTCAAGACCACGAACGGATGGGAGCGCACGCCCTTCCACATCACCCGCAACGAGATGGCCGTGGCCGAGGAGCGCCGGTCGGAATGGCGCCTGTTCCGGCTCTGGAATTTCTCACGCGAGCCGAAGGCGTTCGAGCTGCACCCGCCGCTCGATGCACACGTTTCACTGACCGCAACGACGTTTCAGGCGAGCTTTCACTGAGGCTCAGTCGAACACCCGCTCGGGCTGTTCGTGCCACGGCAGGGCCGCGACATCGGTCAGTTTCAGCAGGGTCACGGCGGGCACCTCGCGCTTGTATACCAGCCGCTTGAGGACACCCGGCGCGAGATAGGCGAGCCGCAGCTGGCGGCTGACATGGCGTTCGGCCAGCCCCACGGCTTTTGCCAGATCGGTGACCGTGCTGAATTCGCCAGCTTCCATGCGCCGCCGCCAGCCCCACGCCCGGCCGATGGCGCGCAGTATATGCGGATCCTGCGTCCGGTCTTCGCTGGGCAGATAGGTGGCGGGCGGCATGATCTTCGGCCGCCCGTTCTGCTTGCGGAGCTTGAGCGGCACGAAGATCTGAATGGACTCGTCGGGTTTCATCATTCCGCCGCCACCTTCTTTCGTGGCGCCATCATGTCGCGCATGACGCCCGAGACGCCGTCGGTCCGGACATCGATCACCAGCCCCTCGGAGGTCACGGTGACCCGGCGCACCAGCAACTGTACGATCCGGGTCTGCTCCGCAGGGAACAGCTGGGTCCAGACGTCATCGAACGTCTGCAGCGCGGAGATCACGTCGGCCTCGGCGAAGGCGTGGCCCTCGCGCGCCAAGTGGGCGATGACCTGCGCCGTGATCGAGGGCGCGCGCATCACCCGCCGCAACTCGGTCACCACGGCCGCTTCCACGAGGTCGGCAGGAAGACGGCGCGGGATGCCTTCATCGCTGGGTTCGCGGTTTTTGATGACGTCCATCGAGACGTAGTACCGGTATCGCCGCGCGCCCTTCTTCGTGCTGCTCGGGGTCATGGCGGCGCCCGTGGCCGTGAAGATCAGCCCCTTGAGCAGCGCTGGCGCCTGCGCGCGGGTGTTGTTGGCGCGCTTTCGCGGATTCTGCCGCAAGATGGCATGGACCTGATCCCACAGCTGCTCGTCGATGATGGCCTGATGCTCGCCGGGATAGGCCTTGCCCTTGTGGACCGCCTCGCCGCGATAGACGCGGTTCACCAGCAGTCTGTAGAGATATCCCTTGTCGACCAAGGTGCCCTGCTTGTTGCGGAGCCCTTTGCGGCGCAATTCGCGGGCCAGCACGGTCGCTGATCCGACCTCGACGAACCTCTCGAAGATGCCCCGCACGGTGGCAGCCTCGTCTTCATTCACCACGAGCTTGCGGTCCTTCACATCGTACCCGAGCGGGACATAGCCGCCCATCCACATGCCCTTCATGCGGGAGGCGCGGACCTTGTCCCGGATGCGCTCGGCCGTGACCTCGCGCTCGAACTGCGCGAAGCTGAGCAGGATATTCAGCGTCAGGCGCCCCATGGACGTGGTGGTGTTGAAGGACTGCGTGACCGACACGAAAGTCACGCCGTTGCGGTCGAAGACCTCGACCAGCTTCGAGAAGTCCATCAGCGACCTCGACAGGCGGTCGATCTTGTAGACGACCACCACATCGATCAGGCCGTCCTCGATGTCGGCCAGAAGCTGCTTGAGGCCGGGCCGTTCGAGCGTCCCGCCCGAGATGCCGCCGTCGTCATACTGATCGCGGACCAGCACCCAGCCTTCGGAGCGTTGGCTGGCGATGTAGGCCTCGCAGGCCTCTCGTTGGGCGTGCAGGCTGTTGAATTCCTGCTCCAGCCCTTCCTCGGACGACTTGCGCGTGTAGATGGCGCAGCGTTGGCGGCGGATGGGATTTACGCGTTGATCCATCAATCATTCCCCCGCTTTCGTTCGCGCAACCCGAAGAAGCGGTAGCCATTCCAGCGCGTCCCGGTGATCGCCCGCGCAATCGCGGACAAGGATTTGAAGGGGCGGCCCTGCCACTCGAACCCGTCCCGCAGGACCGTGATCGTGTGCTCGACCCCGTTCCATTCGCGGATCAGCCTCGTACCGACCACGGGATTGCGAGGATCGGCGATCTGGCTCTTGCGTGTCAGGGTGCCGCTGACCTCGTCGGCCAGCAGGTCCAGCATGCGCCGGGTTTCCCGATCAGGACCGCCATACGTCAGTTCCTGGATGCGGTAGGCCAACCGGCTCTCGAGGAACGCTCGGCTGTTGTTCGGCGCCGCTGTCGCAAAGATCGTCTGCCACTCCGACTTCAACTGGGTGACGGACATGGACTTCAGCGCGGCCAGGCGCGCAGGGATTGGATCGGGCTTCGTCATGCGTTTCTCCGATGAGTTGGAGCTGCATGACGGCATTGGTCGTCGGGATAGTGTAGGCAACTTTCTCCAGTATTGTCAGATACTTCGCACCCGCGCCCGAGCAACCGAACCAGCCCGAGTGCCAGCAGGCCGCACAGCTCGGCGCGGCGCTCTGCGGGCGTCATCTGGTCGGGAGGTAGCGGATTGGGGCGGTTCATGTCTCGGTGGCCGTGTTTGATGGTGTGCTACCGATCAAAAGCCACCCAGCCGTCCGAGGTGGGACATCTCAGCGGAACGGGATGCGGAAATGCGAACAGGGAGAGAACATCAGGGCTTGCCGATCACGGATTTGTCCATGATTATCGCAGGTTGAATCATTCGAGAGCAGTAGTTCATTGAGGTGAGTTCATGGCGCGCAAAGCATCCCCGATCGGTCCGCATGTTCTGGCGCTGATCGAGGATGCGCGCGTCGACCTCGCCCGAGCTGCCCTTGCCGTGCGCGAGGGCGACAATGAGCCAGAATTCAAGCTGCCCGAGGACGTTCCGGACCTCGCCGACGAAGAAGCGGTCGAGGCGTTTCGGCAAGCACTTGTCGAGACGCTGTCGGATTTCGACCGCGATGACCTGCGGCCTGCTGAGCAGCGATCACGAAGGATCCGGGCCCTCGCCGAGAAAAAGGGCGTCACCTCGCTCACCACCATTGTCGAGCAACAACTCGATGAGACACGGTCGCAGGAGTTTCACCGGCAGCCAGATGAGCTCTGCAGAAGCATCTGGGCATATCTCCATGAACGCGAAACCTTCGAGGATGCGGAGAGCTTTCACTTCGCCCGACAGTTCCGCGACCACGGCAAGCTCTACGACGCCTTCGAGGTCGAACTGGAGAACCAGGTAGCCCTCGACGCGGCGGCCATCGACGAAAAGGCGCTGGCGTCCAAGATCAAGGGCATGCTCGAGCTGAAGCCCGAGATATCCTGCACGGTCAAGGCGCTCGATCTGCCTGCCACCGATACGCACCCTGCGTCCATCATGCTGATCGTCCGGCACGGTGGCCCGCTTTCGAGCGTCTACGATCACCGGCAAGATGGAAGGCGGGGAACCATCTACTACCGACCGCCGAACGAGGCGACGCTGATCTACACGCCCTCGATGCGGCAGATCGAGGTCTGCGCGGACAGCCCCGTGGTGCGCCAGACGGTCAGCGACTCCTTCGCCGAAGTTGCGCTAGGTCACGACATCTCCCAGAAACCTCTGACTTGGAAGCGCTATAATCTTTCGCGCTTCCGCTCTTCGCTTCTCCTGCAGCCCCCTGAGATAGAAGGGTACGCGTTCGAGTTCGCGCGCGTCATCGAAGCCGAGATCCGGCTGGGAACCTGGCGCCGCAAGCTTCAGCTCAAGGTGACAGTCGACGATGACATCCAGGAGGTTGCCGACCGATATCTCGGGGCGCGGAACATCTTTCGGCGCGCCGAAGCGTTCAGCCGGATCACCATCGCGGTGGCCTACAACCTCAACGGCGATGAGAAGCAGCGGACGCTCAATATCACGATTGCTGGCACGAAGAGCTGCAACCTGCAGAGCAAGCCCGATCCGGAGGAACGCAGCCTCGGCTTCGCGCTGCTCAAGGAATGGGGAATCCTGAGCGCGTTCAGGCAAATCGCGCATGATGACCTTCGCGCGATATTCCCCCAGCTTGTTCAACTCCACGACCGCATCGAGGACGAGGTCAGCGGAAGCTTTCTGCTGGAACTCGGGCTTGACCCGAAGCGCCTGATCGAAGGCGGCCTGCTCGAGCGCCGCGACCGTCAGGATGTGGTTCTCATCGAGGACGACGACGTCGACGGGGAAGGCGCCGTCAAGCCGTCAGCAACCGAAGGCATGGTCCAGACTGTCGGCCCTTTCGGCGAAGATGTCGGCAAGCGCCCCGCGTCGGATATCGAGATGTTCGCGGTCAACGCTCAGTGGCTTCACGAGACGCTCATGCGCCTGATGAAGCCGCTGCTGAGCAAGCGGGCAGCCCAGATCCTCGATCCAGACCTGACCCTCGTCGGCGCGACGCAGATAAATGGCGCGGAGGTTCCCGTCTATTTCGCTCGGCGCCTCAATGACCCGAAAACCGCACAGAGGCTGGATCTGTTGCTGCGCGCGCGGAACACCCCTGGGGTGGGGATCGTCTTCGCCGCCAGCGAGGACATGCCGTCACACCTCGGACCGAACGTCGTCATGCCGCTCCTTTCCCATCTCGCAGCGGCGGACAACGAAATGCTGTTCGCGCGCGACGGCATAGAAATCGCATATCGAGATAGTCACTCGCTCGCGCGCGGCGGCGGGTCGCCGCGCGTCGTCCGCAGCGGGACACAATCGGGAACGCTCTACATCCCTGGTCGCGAACCGCTGTACCTTGCCGGAAACGATCAGCTTACGGTGTTCGAGCGCCTTGTCGCCGCCCATGCAGCCGGCACCGCGGACGTTTACGTCGGGGATCTGATGGAGGGTTTCTCGGCCCGGAGTCCACAACAGGCGTTCCGCAATAAAATGTGGAAGGACATCGTGGATGTCTACATCGCCAAGGGTGCGAAGAAGGGGTATTGGCGGCTGCTTCTAACCGCGCAGCCGACGCAAGACGTCGCCGAAGGCTCCGAGGACGAGGCCGTCTAACAACCGTCTAACTTGCGATGGGAGACGGTCTAACAAACCGCTGATTACTGGAAAGGCTCCACATAGAGGAGCACTTCCATGCCGACTCCCTTCCCCCTGCGCCAGGCAGCCCCGACGAGCTGGTCCGGCGCCGCGAAGACCAAGCCCACCACCCACAACTCGGAATGGCGCTGCACGCGCTGTGACAAGCTGCTCGGCGTCTGCCGGGACGGCCGCATGCACCTGCGTTTCGCGCGGGGGCACGAGTATCTCGTGGGCTTTCCGGTTCAGGCCACCTGCCGCGGCTGCGGCACGCTGAACAACGCGACCGCACCCGCGCGCTGACGCGCGCCTTCACCCACCCCCCTGAAATCCCAGAGACGCGCGACGTCCTGACCTGGCCACGAGAAGGCGCCGGACGCCTGGCCGCAAGGCAGGCGTCCGATGTCCTTCGCGTGGCACGAGATCCGTGATCACCTCATGCATTCTTCTTCCAACCTTCACTTCCAGCGCAGTTTCGACGCCGTCCGGCGTGCGCAAGCTGCCCTCGCACCGTTCCGGGATCCGGCGGCCCTGCTGGACGGGCTGCACGGCGCGACCGGCGATCAGGGCCAGAAGAACCTGATCCTCTCCGCGCTCGTCAGGGCGGCGCAGGGCGACGGGCCCGCGTCCGACTGTGCGCTGACGTTGCTGCTGCTGGCGCTCTGGCCCGGCCTCGACGCCATCCGCCGCCGATCGATCTGGCGCAGGCTCGGCACTGCCGATGAGGTCGCGTCCGACGTTCTGGCGCGCACCACCGAGGCAGTCCGCAGCCTCGATCTCAGGCGCGTCAACTGGATCGCGGCCACGGTGCTGCGGAATGTCGAGCGCGACATGATCCGCGTGCGCCAGCGCGACCAGACACGCGAACATCTCGCCAGCGGCGCCGATCCCGACGAGGTCGCGGACAACGGCAACAGCGGCATCGGCGCGGCCGGGTACGCGCGACTGAACGGCGCCGTGCGGAAGCTGCTCGGCGACGACGCCCTGTTGGTGATCCGCGTGGCGATTGAGGGCTTCTCCCAGGCCGAGGTCGCCGTGGAACTGGGCCTGACCGAGGCTGCCGCCCGCAAGCGGTACCAGCGCGCCATGCGCCGGCTGCACGACGCCCTCGAGGAAATCCCCTGAACCAATGTCCCGATCCGGTGCCGCCGGTGGCTTTTCCCATTCGAGCGCCCCGAGCGCCTTCCCTCCAACCGAAAGCAGAAACGCATGAACCGCACTGCCGATCTGTCGCTCGAGGATTTCAGGCGTCTTCCGGGGCTCTATCGCCGCTGGGAGCTGACCGAGGTCTGCGAGCCCAACCGCAACTATCAGATCGAGGACGCCGGCGCCCATGCCGACGGGACGCCGCTATTGGCGATCTACGTCGCCGAGCCCGCGTCCGACGTCCGCGAGGCCGCCTGATGGGCCTTCTCGATCACATCATCCCACGGAGAAAAGCCATGCCGGACCAGCCGGACGACATCACCCGTCTTCGCAAGGCGAGCTACGCCCTCGAAGACCTTCCCGAAACCATCGTTTTCCCGCAGCGCGCCGGTGACGAGCCGCGCGAGCCGCTGCCGGTCGTCGATGCGACCGTCGACGAGATCGCCTTCGCGATCGTGGAGGCGGAGCGTGAGAGCACGGCCGCTTACCGCCGCGCCGACGCGCTGAAGCGCCTCTACAAGCTCGCCCGCGAGGCGGGATGCATCGGCGCAGATCGCGCCGCCGCGGTGGCGATGACGAAGGAGGGCCAGTGATGGCCCTTCCCATCATCGGCGCCGACGAACGGCTCGCCCAACGCAAGGGCATCAAGGGCGTCATCTTCGGCCGGTCCGGCATCGGAAAGACCAGCCTGCTCTGGACGCTGAACGCCTCCACCACGCTCTTCCTCGACCTCGAGGCCGGGGATCTGGCGGTCGAGGGGCTGGAAATCGACACGCTCCGGCCCCGCACCTGGAAGGAATGCCGGGATTTCGCGGTGTTCATCGGGGGGCCGAACCCGGCGCTGCGCGAGGACCAGCCCTACAGCCAGGCGCATTTCGACGAGGTCTGCGGGCGGTACGGCGATCCCACAGTGATCGGCAAATACGAGACCGTCTTCATCGACTCGATCACGGTGGCCGGGCGGCTCTGCTTCCAGTGGTGCCGCGGCCAGCCCGAGGCGTTTTCCGAGAAGACCGGCAAGCCCGACATCCGCGGCGCCTACGGACTGCATGGCCGCGAGATGATCGGCTGGCTGACCCATCTGCAGCACACGCGCGGAAAGCATGTCTGGTTCGTCGGCATCCTCGACGAGCGGCTCGACGACTTCAATCGCAAGGTCTTCCAGCCGCAGATCGACGGTTCGAAGACCGGACTCGAGCTGCCGGGCATCGTCGATCAGGTCATCACCATGGCCGACATCCCGGACCCCGGCGGCCAGCCGCAGCGCGCATTCGTCTGCCATACGCTGAACCCCTGGGGCTATCCGGCCAAGGACCGCTCCGGCCGCCTCGACATGGTCGAGGCCCCGCATCTCGGCCGGGTGATGGAGAAGATCCAGCGTCCCGCGGCGCCTGCCTCCGAACGCCTGACCTGGCCGCCGGTGACCCCGGCCGATCCCGCGCCCGCGCAGGAGCCCGGCCATGGCTGAGCGCCTCTCGCCACGCCCGGTGTCCCGATCCGGTCGCCGGGGTGGCTTTTCCCATCTGACGCCGCTGCGCGTCCCATCCTCCAACTGAAAGGAGCCGCGCAATGTCCGGACCCTGGAACGACTTCAACTCCGCGCAATCCAACACCAACGTCATCCCGAAAGGCACGCTCGCCAAGGTGCGGCTCACCCTGCGCCCGGGCGGCTTCGACGACACCTCACAGGGCTGGACCGGCGGCTGGGCGCGCCGCGCCGCCACCGGCGCCGTCTATCTCGACGCCGAATACACGGTGCTCGAGGGGCCCTATGCCCGGCGCAAGATCTGGTCGCTGATCGGCCTCTACAGCCCCAAGGGCCCCGACTGGGCGAACATGGGGCGCGGCCTGATCCGCGGCATCCTCAACTCGGCACGCGGTGTGTCCGACAAGGACAACTCGCCCGAGGCGCAGGCGCGCCGCCGCATCAACGGGTTCAGCGATCTCGACGGCGTTGAATTCGTCGCCCGCATCGACATCGGCACCGACACCAACGGCGAGGACAAGAACGAGATCCGCGCTGCCGTCACGCCCGATCACCGCGACTACGCCGCGCTGATGGGCACGGTCGCACCGCAGTTCACCGCCGCCCCGGCGCAGGGCCACGCCCCGCAGCAGCCCGCCACGGCCACCCAGCCCAGCCAGCCCGCATCCGCCCCCGGAGCCGCCGGTCGGCCGAGCTGGGCGCAGTAAGGGGAGACCGGCCATGCGCCTGCGCCCCCGCCAGAAGACCTTCGTCGAGCGCAGCGTGGCTGCGCTCGCCTCCCGCGGCAACACGCTGGGCGTGGCGCCCACCGGCGCGGGCAAGACCATCATGCTCTCGGCGGTCACCGGCGAGATGATCGGCGACGGCGCGAAGGCCTGCGTGCTGGCTCATCGTGACGAGCTGACGGCGCAGAACCGGGCCAAGTTCCAGCGCGTGGTGCCGGGCGTCGCCACCTCGGTCATCGACGCCACGGAGAAATCCTGGGGCGGTCAGGTCGCCTTCGCCATGGTGCCGACGCTGGCGCGAGCGTCCAACCTCGCCGACATGCCGCGCCTCGATCTGCTGGTCGTCGACGAGGCGCACCATGCGGTGGCCGACAGCTACCGCCGCATCATCGACCGGGTGCGCGAGGCCAATCCCGACGCCCGCATCTTCGGTGTCACGGCGACGCCGAACCGGGGCGACAAGAAGGGCCTGCGCGAGGTCTTCGACAATGTCGCCGATCAGGTGCGGCTGGGCGAGCTGATCGCCTCGGGCCACCTAGTGCCGCCCCGCACCTTCGTCATCGACGTGGGCGTGCAGGACGAGTTGCGCTCGGTCCGCAAGACCATGTCGGATTTCGACATGGCGGAGGTCGCGGGCATCATGGACCGCGCCCCAGTCACCGACGAGGTGATCCGGCACTGGAAGGAACAGGCCGGCGACCGGCAGACCGTGGTGTTCTGCTCCACCGTCGCCCATGCCGAGCATGTCACCGACGCCTTCAGGGCGGCAGGCGTTTCCGCCGCGCTGATCCACGGCGATCTGGCGGCCGAGACCCGCAAGGCGATCCTCGCAGACTACGCGGCGGGGGACATCCGCGTCGTGGTCAACGTGGCGGTGCTGACCGAAGGCTGGGACCATCCGCCCACCTCCTGCGTCGTGCTGCTGCGCCCCAGCTCCTACAAGTCCACCATGATCCA
This sequence comes from Paracoccus limosus, assembly GCF_009711185.1. Classification (GTDB taxonomy): domain Bacteria; phylum Pseudomonadota; class Alphaproteobacteria; order Rhodobacterales; family Rhodobacteraceae; genus Paracoccus; species Paracoccus limosus. The sequence continues at coordinate 28,170 of NZ_WMIF01000014.1, read as the reverse complement.
GATGGTCGGGCGCGGCCTGCGCACCGTCGACCCCGAGGAACACCCCGGCATCGTCAAGACCGACTGCGTCGTGCTGGATTTCGGCACCTCGAGCCTGATCCACGGCACGCTGGAACAGGATGTCGATCTCGACGGCAAGACCGAGACCGGCGAGGCGCCGACCAAGACCTGTCCTGCCTGCGAGGCGGAGATCCCACTGGCCGCCACCGAATGCCCGCTCTGCGGTGAGGCATGCCCGCGCGAGGATCTGGATGCGGGCGAAGGCGGGGCCGCCGCGCCGCTCTCGGGCTTCATGATGACCGAGATCGACCTGCTGAAGCGGTCCAGCTTCGCGTGGGTCGACCTCTACGGCACGGACGACGCACTGATGGCCACCGGCTTCGCGGCCTGGGGCGGCATCTTCTGGCTGGAAGGGGTCTGGTACGCCATCGGCGGGGCGAAGGGCGAACGCCCGCATCTGCTGGGCGTGGGCGAACGCACGGTCTGCCTCGCACAGGCGGACGACTGGCTGAACACCCATGAGACCGACGAGAGCGCCTTCAAGACGCGCTCCTGGCTGCGCCAGCCGCCGACCGAAAAGCAGCTGCAATACCTGCCCGCCGAGTGCCGCCATGACTTCGGCCTGACGCGCTATCGCGCCTCGGCGCTGATGACCTTCGGCTTCAACAAGCGGGCCATCCGCCAGCTGATCGACACGGCGGCCTCTCCCGAACGGAGGGCGGCATGACCCATGCCCACCTCCACCCCCATCACCGCCGAGGACCGGCGGCGGCTCTGGCATCCGCGTGGGACGCTCTGTGCTGTCTGCCGGCAACCCACCCATGGTTTTGGCTGGTTCGATCCGCACCGGTCGAAGCGGCCCCGGCCCTCGGTCTGGTTCTGCTCAATGCCCTGCCAGTCCTTCTGGACGCGTTTGGCGCGGGAGCGTTTCGCCATGGTTGACCTGACCGAGGAAGAGCGCGCCGCGATCACCGCCACCATGAAGCGCGTGGCGCTGCTGATGGACGAGATCGGCTGGGCCACCCCGCTTGCGGAACTGACCGAGGCGCAGGTGCGCGCGCTGATCGAGGAAGCCGTCGAGGGCTTCCGCGAGGCCATGTCCGACATCGCCCGGGCGCAGACGCCGGAGGTGCCGTTTTGACCCTCGATTACAATCATCGGCCCAGTTTCGCGGAGCAGGTCAACGCCGCCGTCGATCAGGCGCTGACCGCCGATCAGGCGACGCGGCCGCCCCGCGACTACCTCGGCGGCTCGCGTCTCGGCCATGCCTGCGAGCGCGCCCTACAGTTTGAGTTCACGGCGACGCCGAAGGACGAGGGCCAGGATTTCAGCGGCCTGTCGCTGCGCATCTTCGCCATCGGCCATGCGCTCGAAGATCTGGCGGTCGCCTGGCTGCGCGGCGCCGGGTTCGACCTCTACACGCGCAAGGGCAACCGCCCCGATGGCGGCCAGTTCGGCTTCTCCGTCGCGGGCGGACGCATCCGCGGTCATGTCGACGGCATCATCGCGGCCGAGCCCGAAGGCTTCGGCCTGACCGTTCCCGCCCTCTGGGAATGCAAGACGATGAACGCGAAGAACTGGCGCGCCTGCGTCAAGGACGGCGTGACCAGGTCGAAGCCGGTCTACGCCGCCCAGATCGCGCTCTACCAGGCCTACATGGAAGGGACGGTCTCCGGCATCTCGGCCGCGCCCGCGCTCTTCACCGCGATCAACAAGGACACCGCCGAGCTTCACCATGAGTTGGTGCCCTTCGACGCCGATCTCGCGCAGCGCATGTCCGACCGGGGCGTGCGGATCCTGCAGGCGACCGACGCAGGCGAGTTGCTGCCGCGCGTCGCGACCACGCCCGACTTCTTCGAGTGCCGCTTCTGTCCTTGGTCCGAGCGCTGCTGGGGGCTGTCGGCATGAGCGACGATGGGATCCTGCATTTCAACCCGTGGATGGATTTCAACGACGGGCCGCCGTCGGAGAATCCCTTCGGCTGCGACCCCGACCCCGAGCAGATCGCCGTCTTCCTCGACACCGTGTTCAGCTGGTGCGAGGGGCTGATCCCGCTCCGCGGTTTCGTTGACAAGGGTCAGGGCCGGGACGGCAAGCCGCACAACATCTGGATCCCGGCCGACGACAGCGCGACCGAGAAACTCGCGACCTTCGCCGCGTGGGCGAACCGCGAGGGCGCCGCCGTATATGTCATCCCCGGCACCGTCGCCGAGCAGGGCCAGGCCCGCGCCGCCGATGTGCTGCAGATGCAGGCCATCGTCGTCGATCTCGACGCGGGCGATATCCCGGCCAAGCTGGACCATGTCACCCGCCACCTCGGCGCGCCCACGCTCATCATCGAAAGCGGCGGGCGCACGCCCGAGGGCGCGGCGAAGCTCCATGTCTGGTGGAAACTGACGGAGCCGGCCGAAGGCGACGACCTGGCCACCCTCTGCCGCCTGCGCGGCGAGATCGCCGTGAAGGTCGGCGGCGACACGCATTTCCGCTCGGCGCACCAGCCGATCCGGGTGCCCGGCACGGTCTATCACAAGCACGGCCACCAGCGCCTTGTGCAGATCCGCGAACATCGCGACGTCGAGGTGGACCTTGCAGACTTCGCCGAGAAGGTCGCCGAGATGCCGCCGCTGCCCGGCGTGGGCTTCGCCAGCGACGTTGCCGCGCCGACCGCGAAGCCCGCCATCGACGCGGTGCTCACAACGCCGGTGCGCGAAGGCGCTGTCGACGACTGGTCCCGGTTTCAGGGGGCCAGCGCCGCCATCGGCCATTACGTGCGCCTGGTGCACGAGGGCCGCCTCGACCCGTTCGCGGCGTGGGAGGCGATCTGCGGCTACAACGCCGCCATGCTGCGCCCGTCCTGGCCGCTTGATCGGCTCAAGGCCGAGTCCGAACGGCTCTGGGCGCTGCATGTGAAGCGCAACGGTCCGCCGCTCCTGCGCGCAGCCAACGCGGGTGCACCGGCCAGCCCGCTGCCGACCTTCACCCTCGGCGCTCTGCTCGACGACACGAGCCCCATGCCCGAGGACATCATCGGTCCCCGCGTGCTGACCCCGGGCGGGCTCCTGGTGCTGGGCGGCGCGCCCAAGGTCGGCAAGAGCGATTTCCTGATCTCCTGGCTCGTTCACATGGCCGCTGGCGTGCCGTTCCTCGGCTTCACGCCGCCCCGGCCGCTGCGCGTGTTCTACCTTCAGGCCGAGATCCAGTATCACTACCTGCGCGAGCGCATGCAGCAGATCGCGCTGCCCGCCACCGTGATCGCCGCCGCGCGCGACACCTTCATCGCCACACCGAAGCTGAAGCTGCTGCTGGACGCGGAGGGCGTCGCCCGCGTTGCCGAGGCGATCCGGGCCGCATTCCCCGACGCGCCGCCCGACATCATCGTCATCGACCCGATCCGCAACCTCTTCGACGGTGGCCCCGAGGGCGGCGGTGAGAACGACAACACCGCCATGATGTTCTTCCTGAAGGACCGGGTCGAACTCCTGCGCGAGGCGGTCAATCCGGACGGGGGCGTCATCCTCGCCCACCACACCCGCAAGGCCAGCAAGCACCAGGTCAAGGACGATCCCTTCCTTGCGCTCTCCGGCGCCAGCGCGCTGCGCGGCTTCTACACCTCGGGGCTGCTCATGCACCGGCCCGACGAAGACAGCAGTGTCCGCAGGCTGGAGATCGAGCTTCGGAACGGCCCCGCGCTGCCCGGCAAGCTGATCGACAAGGTGAAGGGCGAGTGGGTCGAGTTGAACCCGCTGAACGAGCGCCTGGTGCGCAAGGAGGTCGGCGCCAAGCTCGATGCCGAACGGCTGCGCAAGCACGATGTCATCCTCGGCATGCTGCTGGATGAGGCGGCGAGCGAGCGCCTCTACACCGCCATGCAGTTCGCCGAGACCTTCGAGAACCGTGGCGGTCTGGGCAGCAAGCACACCATCCGCGAGCGCCTCAGCGTGCTGGCGACCAAGGGCTTCGTGAAGTTCCTGCGCGACCCCTCGGGGTTCGGCTTCCCTATCACCCGGTCGCGGTTCGGCTACCTCTGCGTCGAGGGCATGCAGTTCGGCGCGCCCGTCGAGCATGTCGATCCGGACACCGGCGAGGTGACCACGGAGGTCCGTCCGGTCCTGCCGAGCCACTTCAAATGCCCCCAATCCGGGCTTTGCCTGCAGGTCGAAAACCCCGCCGTCTGGGTCTACCCGGAGGGGCTGGAGGACGACCTCACTCATATGAGTGAGGCCTGACTCATATGACAGCGCCAACTGTGGATTTAATGAAATCAACGGGTTACGGGAAAATAAGAGTTAGGTCCATAACTCATGCCCGAAGACTTCATGAAGTCTCATTCCGTAACGATTTCAGCCACTTGTCCTCCCCGGAACAATTAGGTGTCAAACCCCCATACTACGTATGGGAGGGCCACCCCGCAGGGTTGGCCACTCCTCCCATACGTCCGGGCCAGCCGCGCGCGCCGCCGTGACTCTCCCTTGTGCTCTCCGATCCGACGACGGCGGCCGCGTACCGCCAAGCACCAGACCGCCGTCGTCTTCCACCACCACAGGCCACCGGCAAAGGAGACCCATCATGGCTCAGCCGACTCTGATCCCGAATTGCGACGGCGCAAGTTTTGAATCGCTGCCGCTCGACACGCCCCGCAACCGCTGCATTCTCGCGCTCGACCTCGGCACCTCGACCGGCTGGGCGATCCGCGGCCATGACGGCCTGATCACCAGCGGCACGGTTTCGCTGCGTCCCGGCCGCTTCGACGGCGGCGGCATGCGCTACCTGCGCTTCACCAACTGGCTGACCGAGATCGACCGGCTGTCCGGGCCCGTCGCCGCCATCTGGTTCGAGGAAGTCCGCCGCCACGCGGGCACCGACGCGAGCCATATCTACGGCGGGCTCATGGCCACGCTGACCGCATGGGCGGAACTGCGCGGCGTGCCCTACGAGGGCGTTCCGGTCGGCACGATCAAGCGCCACGCCTCGGGCAAGGGCAACGCCGATAAAGCCGCGATGATCGCCGCCGTCCGCGCCCGCGGTTTCAGCCCGGCCGACGACAACGAGGCCGACGCCATCGCCATCCTGCTCTGGGCGATCGAGACGAAGGGAGGTGTCGCATGAGATGGCACCCCCATGGCTACGGCGGTCGGCGCCGCGATCCCGAGCAGGTCAAGCGCGAGGGCTGGCAGGAACAGGGCGTCCTCGCGGTCTCCGCCGATGACGATCGCCTCACCTGGCCCGAGCGTGAACTGGTCCGCCAGCTGGGCGAGAAGCTCTACGGCCCGCGTCCTTCTGACAGGGAGGCGCGCCATGGCTGATCGTGAATGGACCGCCGACTGCGTCGCCGATCATTTCGAGGAGGCGTTCCGCACCCTGCGCAAGCTGCCGCCGGTGAAGGCGCAGGGCTACTTCAACACCTGGCCCGACATCGTGCGCACCAGCCGCGAGGTCGCGGCGATGGAGCCGCAGCCGATGCGGGTCTGGCCCTCGGCCGCCGCGATCACCCGGCTCGAGCAGACCTTCGACTGGGTGCTCTGGATCGAGGAGGCGGAGCGCAAGCTGGTCTGGTCGCGTGCGGCCCGGGTGCCGTGGAAGCAGATCAGCGGCGAACTTGGCTGCGACCGCACGACCGCCTGGCGTCGCTGGCAACTGGCGCTGACCAAGATCGCTGCGCGCCTGAATGCGCAGTGACTCCAATGTGTTGCAACACTTTTTCCTTCGACATCTGCAACAGATCCATGCTATTCCGAAGGCAAGATGGGGAGAGTGCGCTGGAAAGCTCGCTCTCCCCTTTGCGTTGACGGGGGCCACCTGGACCCCGGTATCCAGCGAGGGTCCGGCCGGGGTCCAGCCCGAGGCAGTTTCCGGTTCCTTCCTGGCGATATTCGTATGCTGGCGGGCGAAGCGCGGGACATCGCCAGCGACTGGGCCGGATTTTTGGGAAGCCACCCGGAAGCCGGAGCCACGCGCGCCCCGCGCAAACACCAATGAACGCTGGCCTTTCGGCCGGAGACCGCCGGTAGCCGCTGGACCCCGCTTGGAGTCCAGCGCGGCATCCGGAGTCCGGAAGCCACCGGCATCCACCCGACCGAGGAACCTTGCCCACCATGACGCTGAGCTTCGCCCCCGAGCGGATCGAAACCTGGCCGCTGGCCAAGCTCCAACCCTACGCGAAGAACGCTAAGGTGCATGGCGCGGACCAGGTCGCCAAGATCGCCGCCAGCATGGCTGAGTTCGGCTGGACGGTGCCCTGCCTCGTTGGCGAGGACGGAGAACTGATTGCGGGCCACGGGCGCGTCCTGGCTGCGACGCAGCTCGGGCTGACCGAGGCGCCGGTGATCGTGCTCGGGCATCTGACCGAGGCGCAGCGGCGGGCGTACCGGGTCGCGGACAACAAGCTGACGGAACTCGGCACCTGGGACGAGGCGCTGCTGTCGGCGGAGCTGAACGATCTGCTGGCCGAGGATTTCGACCTGTCGCTCGTTGGGTTCTCCGACGGCGAGCTCGACAAGCTGCTGGCCTACGTCGCGGAAGACGACGGTGAAGAAGGTGGCGCCGGGGGCTCCGTTCCGCCGGTGACCATCCCCGAGCCGCCGCGCAATCCTGCGTCGCGCACCGGCGATCTTTGGATCCTCGAGGACCATCGGTTGTTGTGCGGCGACAGCACTAGCGCTGCCGACGTGCGCCGCCTGATGAACGGCGAGCGCGCGATCCTGTTCGCGACCGATCCGCCGTATCTCGTCGACTACGACGGCTCGAACCACCCGACGCGGAACAAGGACTGGTCCGCCTCCTACGGCACGACCTGGGACGACAGCTCGCAGGGCGCAGAACTCTACGACGGGTTCATCTCGGCGGCCGTGGCCGAGGCCATCACCGAGGACGCCGCGTGGTACTGCTGGCACGCCTCCCGTCGACAAGCGATGCTCGAGGCCTGCTGGGAGAAGGCCGGGGCCTTCGTGCATCAGCAGATCATCTGGGTGAAGGACCGCGGTGTCCTGACCCGTTCGCATTACCTGTGGAAACACGAGCCTTGCTTCATGGGCTGGCGGCGGCCGAACCGCCCGCCGAAGGTGGCCGAGGAAACCCTGCCGTCGACATGGGCGCTGCCGAGTTTCGCCAAGGACGACCGGCCCGACCACCCGACGCCGAAACCGCTCGACGCCTTCGGGATCCCGATGCGCCAGCATGTGGCGCGGGGCGGCCTCTGCTACGAGCCGTTCTCCGGCTCCGGCTCGCAGATCATGGCGGGCGAAGCCAACGGCCGCCGCGTCTTCGCGATGGAGATCAGCCCGGCCTACGTCGATGTCGCCGTGGAACGCTGGCAGGCCGAGACCGGCCGCGACGCGATCCTTGACGGCGACGGTCGGACCTTCGCGCAGGTTAGGACCGAGCGGCTGGGCGACGATGCCGAGTCCCGCGCCGATACGCCTGACCCGGACGCCGCCCCTGAACCAGCGCGAAAGCGCAAGACCGCCGCGTGACATGCATGACCTGGCTTTACCTTCCTCCGGACGCGCTTCCGGAGCCGGAGACGCATGCCTCTTCGGCCTCTCACTCTGCTCCGGCGCGGGCGGTATCGACCTCGGGCTCGCCATCGCTATCCCCGGATATCGTGCTGTGGGCCATGTCGAACGGGAAACCTACGCCGCAGCCACTCTCGTGGCGCGGATGGAAGACGCGTCCCTGGATCAGGCTGTTGTCTGGGACGATGTTGGAACCTTCGACGGCCGCCCATGGCGCGGCGCGGTGGACATCGTCACTGCGGGCTATCCGTGCCAGCCGTTCTCCGTCGCGGGCAAGCGCCGGGGCGTGGACGACCCGCGCCACCTCTGGCCCCATGTCGCCCGCATCATCGGCGAAGTGGAGCCACCGTTCGTCTTCCTCGAGAATGTCGCCCATCATCTCCGCCTCGGCTTCCCCGAAGTCGCCAGCGGACTGGTCGGCATGGGCTACCGCCTTGCGGCAGGCCTCTTCACGGCGGCGGAAGTCGGCGCGCCTCACAAGCGGGAACGCCTGTTTATCCTCGCGATCCGAGAAGGAGACGAACTGGCCGACCCCGCGCGCTTGCTCTGGCACCCGGTCGAGTGGCGGGAACCGGACGGAATTGCTCAGCCTCTGGCCGACGCCGAGGGCCAGCGCCAACGAGAACCGGCAGACGAAGCCGACGCCGTCGCAGGCAGCGGGCCAGCACGGCATGAACCTCGCGACGACGGCCGCGATGTGGCCGACGCCGCAGACGGACAGTTTCCGCAGCCGGGGTGGCGCGCGGAAGGACGAAAAGGGTCTGGACCAGCTGGCGCGGGACTGGCCGACGCCGATGGCGAACGACGGCTGCAAGCCGAGCGCGGGCAACCGCCGGACAGCAGACCTGACCCATGCGGCGGGGATGTGGATGACGCCGACGGCACGCGATCACAAGGATGGGGCGACGACACTGGCGAACACACCGGTGAACGGCCTGCTTGGCCGCCAGGTCCTGGCGACGCCGATGGCTGGGAGCGATACCTCCGAGCCGCGCCGGACCTTGAACCCGCTGTTCGTCGAGGCGCTGATGGGCTGGCCCACCGGGTGGACCGGCTTCGGCTCTGTGGCAACGGCGTGGTCCCGCTGGTTGCGGCGCATGCGCTGCGAACTCTCGCGGCTGAACTGCTGGCCGATGGATGAGGTGGTGGCATGAAGCAATCCCGCCTCATGTCGCTGGTCGAGTCCGTCGCCAACGTGATGGTCGGCTACGGCGTCGCGGTGGTCACGCAGATCCTGATCTTCCCGATTTTCGGGCTGCACACGACACTTGCGCAGAACCTGAAGATGGGCGCGGTGTTCACCGTGGTGAGCATCGCACGATCCTTCGCCCTGCGGCGGGTGTTTGAGGCGATCCGATCCGCCATGGACAAGGAACACCAGCGTTAGGCCGACACCACGAAGCGGTTTCCAAGTTGCCGCTATACCACTCAGATCCTATGGTTTCTCCGAGTTGGAGACGGCGGCTGATCATTTTGCCGCCCAGAGATTTGGGATCGAGATTGTAGTGCTGCAGAACCAAGAGGAAGAAGGAAATAGCGACGCCGCCGACTTGCTTCCAGACGGCCTAGAGGCGCTGCGGCGAGAGCTCGGCCTCGGAGACGTGATGGGGTTGATCGAGAGGACTGCGCGATGGGTCGATCCGCGAACATTCGAGTATCTTCCCGTCTGGTATCCAGAACACGCGAGACGAGCCCTGTTCTATAAGGCGAACTGGTCCGAGCCGCAGATGAACCGCAATCGGCAGACGGGCGCGATCATCCACAAATTCGAAGGAAACATTCACGCGAACAAGGCACTGACGCTCGCATTGGGCCTTCGTGCCGGGGAACGGCCGAACTGGTCATGTTGCCATATATGGGGTGTGGATGATGCTGCTTATCAGATCAGCAACGCCGTGGTGCAGGATCGGCGCTTCTTTTCCTGCGTGGCGAACATGGTCCTTCTCCCCACGCCGCTAAAGGCATTCACGGACGTCATGACCGAAGTAAAGATGATGCTGCGCGTATGCGCGTTGCAACTCTACGGTTGGTCTTGTGATCATGAGGAGGTCGCAGACAACGCGCGGCAGGTGGCGGAATGGTCGGATTGGGGCGCTTACCCGGAGAGTTGGCCGAAGCCTGATCGGCCCTCGCTCCCTCTCGGCACGGCCAAGTTCTCGGCGCGGATCAAGGACGCGGCAGACCGCAGGAAGGCCGCCATTCGCAAGGATCTAGCATCCGCTGGCCCGCACTATCCTCGGGATGATGTCCGCAAGGTGCTCGACTACTGGAACATTTCGCTTTGATACAAAGAAGCCGCCGCCCCGAGGGACGGCGGCATTTCGACTGGCGTGGCGCGCGGCGCTAGTCGCGCGGCAGGCTATAAACCCGCCCCCGATCCTCGACCTTCTCCGAGGTCACCTCGAGCCCGAGTTTCTTCTTCAGCGCCCCAGCCATGGCGCCGCGCACCGTGTGCGACTGCCAGCCTGTCGCGGCCATGATCTCCTCGATGGTCGCGCCGTCCGGCGCGCGCAGCATGGCGATCAGGGTCGCCTGCTTGGTGCCCTCGCGCGGCGTCCGCGCCTTGGGGGCGGCCTCGGTCTCGGTGGGGGTGTCCGGCGCGGGCTCCTCGGTCGTCGCGCCCGCAGGCGCTGGGTTCGCGTCCTCGGGCTCGATCCCGATGGCGGCGAGGCCTGCGTCGGTGGCGACCAGCGTAACGCCGTGGCCGTCGCCGGTCTCGCGCCAGACGGGCTCGCCCTTGCGCATGTCCGCGTCGACCTCTTCGAGGAAGCCCTTGGCGAGCATCGCGCCGATGACCTTGGCGGCGGCGCCGCCGCGCAGGCTCTCGGGCAGCGGCAGGGCGATGCGGTCCTCGCGTTGTGCGGCGGCGCTGAGGATGATGGCTTGGGTATCGGAAAGCTTGGTCATGGGGTCGTCTCCGTATTCGGGCCCGCGTCATGCGGCGCCTTCTACGACCCCGAGCCGCGCAGGGCGCGCGGCAGGAGTTCCGGCTGTGCCGGAGATCAGCGGGCGTGTTCGCCCTCGCCGAAGGCGCTGTCGGTGATGCGCTTCAGGAGGCTGGCGTAGTGTTCGAGGGTGCCGACCATCGCCCAGCCCGCCTCGTCGGGGGCGCAATCGAAATGGTCGTCGCTGAGCGCCTGCAGGCGCGCGAGCATCTCGTCGATCTCGGCCTTCTTGCCGATGAAGGCGGCGAGTGCCGCTTCCTTGTTCCGGCGCGCCTTCTCGGCGCGGAGTTCGTGGCGCGGGGTGGTGATCGGGTTCAGGCGACTGGTCATCGTGGTGGCTCCGTGGTGAGTTGCATCGCTTCGTTGGAGTGACGTTCGCTCCGGTCGCGCTGCTTATCAACTCGATAAGCACATGATCTTGAATGATAATCGGAGCCGTCGATGCAGGGCATGAGCGAGCGCCAGTACGCCGCGCATGTCGGGCTGTCGCGGGGCGCGATCCAGAAGGCGAAGACGGCCGAGCGGCTGGTGCTCTATCCCGACGGCAGCATCAATGCGGCCGCCAGCGACGCCAGACGGGCCGAGACGACGGACCCGTCGAAGACCCGCAAGCCGCCCGCGCCGAAGCTGAAGCCTGTCCCCGAGGCGGCGGTGGCCGCTGTCGGCGACACGCTGCGCGAACAGGGTCTGGCTGTTCCGGCGGTGGGCGGCGGCACGACCTTTCTGCAGGCGAAGACCGCGAACGAGGTGCTGAAGGCGCAGGAGCGGCGCATCCGTCTGCAGAAGCTGAAGGAGGAGTTGATCGAGCGGGCCCGCGCGCTGGCGCTGGTGTTCCGGCTGGCGCGGGAGGAACGGGACGCGTGGGTGAACTGGCCTGCGCGCGCGGCGGCGCTGATGGCGGCCGAGCTCTCGGCCTCGTGTCGCGACGCGACGGGCCAGCAGATCACCGTGGAGCCAGCCGCGATGCAGAAGGTCCTGGAGAAACATGTACGCGCCCACCTCGACGAACTCGCCAAGGTCCGGCCCGACTTCCGATGAGCGTTGCGATGATCTTGGCGGCCTAAGGGACTTCGACGGCGCGGGCGAGATCCTGCGCGCCTGGGGCAGCGGGCTGCGGCCCGACCCGGACCTGACCGTCTCGGAATGGGCGGACCGGCACCGGATGCTGTCGGGGCGCGCCTCGGCCGAGCCCGGGCGATACCGCACGGTGCGCACGCCCTACATGCGCGAGATCATGGACCGGCTGTCGCCTGGCGATCCCACGCAGCGGATCGTGTTCATGAAAGCCGCGCAGGTCGGCGCGACCGAGGCGGGCAACAACTGGATCGGGTTCGCCATCCACCAGGCGCCGGGACCGATGCTCGCGGTCCAGCCGACCGTGGAACTGGCCAAGCGGAACTCGCGGCAGCGGATCGACCCGCTGATCGACGAAAGCCCGGACCTGCGGGAGCGGGTCAAACCGGCGCGCTCGCGCGATGCGGGCAACACGATGCTGTCCAAGGAGTTCGCGGGCGGCATCCTGATCATGACGGGCGCGAACTCGGCTGTCGGGCTGCGCTCGACACCGGCGCGCTACATCTTTCTCGACGAGGTCGATGCATATCCCGCGTCCGCCGACGAGGAAGGCGATCCGGTGACGCTGGCGGAAGCGCGGTCTCTGACCTTCGCCCATCGCCGCAAGGTGTTCCTGGTCTCGACGCCCACGATCCGGGGGCTCAGCCGGATCGAGCGGGAATACGAGGCCAGCGACCAGCGGCGGTTCTTCGTGCCGTGCCCGCATTGCGGTGCGATGCAGTGGCTGAAGTTCGACCGGCTGCGCTGGCAGAAGGGCCGCCCGGACACGGCGGAATATCACTGCGAGGGCTGCGAGACGCCCATCGCGGAGCACCACAAGACGGCGATGCTGGAGGGCGGCGAATGGCGGGCGACCGCCACGGCCGCCGATCCGAACACGGTCGGGTATCACCTCTCGGCGCTCTATTCGCCGATCGGCTGGCTGAGTTGGGAGCGGATCGTGCGGGCATGGGATGCGGCACAGGGGTCGGACGAGGCGATCAAGGCGTTCCGCAACACGATCCTTGGCGAGACCTGGGTCGAGACCGGAGAAGCCCCGGACTGGCAGCGGCTCTACGACCGGCGCGAGCGCTGGACGTCCGGCACGGTGCCTGCGGGCGGGCTGTTCCTGACGGCCGGAGCCGACGTGCAGAAGGACCGGATCGAGGTCGACGTCTGGGCCTGGGGCCGCGGACTTGAGTCCTGGCTCGTCGATCATGTCGTGATCGAGGGTGGACCCGATCGGCATGACGCCTGGTCGGAGCTGACCGCGCTGCTGGACAGAAGCTGGCCGCACGAATGCGGCGCGCATCTCAGAATCGCGCGGCTCGCCATCGACACCGGCTACGAGGCCCCGGCGGTCTATTCCTGGTCGCGGGCGCAGGGGGTTGGGCAGGTGTCACCGGTGAAGGGCGTCGAGGGGTTCAACCGCTCGAGCCCGGTATCCGGGCCGACCTTCGTCGACGCGACCGAGGGTGGTAAACGCCTGCGGCGCGGGGCGCGGCTCTGGACCGTGGCTGTCTCGACCTTCAAGGCCGAGACGTACCGCTTCCTGCGGCTGGCGCGCCCGACCGAGGAGGACATGGCCGACGGTGCCGCGTTCCCGCCCGGCTCGGTGCACCTGCCGCACTGGGTCGAGAACGAATGGCTCAAGCAGTTCGTGGCCGAACAGCTGGTGACGGTGCGAACGAAGCGCGGCTTCGCCCGGCTGGAATGGCAGAAGCTGCGCGAACGCAACGAGGCGCTGGATTGCCGCGTCTATGCCCGCGCCGCCGCCTGGATTGCAGGCGCGGACCGCTGGCCCGACGAGAAATGGCGCGACCTTGAGGATCAGCTCGGGGCGGCCCCCACCGACACCGATCCCGCGGGACAGATCAACCGGCCGGGACAGGCCCCGCAGGGCAAGCGCCGCTCCGACTGGCTCGGGCGGCGTGGAGGATGGTTTTGATGACCGACTGGACGGAAACCGAGCTCTCGGCCCTGCGCCGGGCCTATGCCAGCGGCACGACCCGCGTCAGCTATGACGGTAAGTCGGTGGATTACGGCTCGGCTGAGGATCTGCTCGCCCGCATTCGCACCATCGAGCGCGCCATCGCAGGCACCACACGGCCGCTGCCGGTGGCCGGGCTGGCTGGCTTCTCGCGCGGGGATCGCTGATGTCGGCGAACTGGTTCGACCATGCCATCGCATCGGTGGCACCGCGCATGGCGGCCCGCCGCGTGATGGCGCGTCAGGCGTTCGAGACCCTGACGCGGGGCTATGACGGCGCCGCGCGCGGGCGTCGCACCGAGGGCTGGCGCGCGCCGGGATCCTCGGCCGACACCGAGATCGGCGTCGCCGGGGCGCTGCTGCGCGACCGGATGCGCGATCTGGTGCGCAACAACCCTCATGCCGCGAAGGCGGTGGCGGTGCTGGTCAACAACATCATCGGCGCTGGTATCATGCCGCGCGCCGCCAGCGGGGACGACAAGCTGGACCGCAAGGTCGACGCGCTGTTCGAGCGCTGGACGGCGGAGTGCGACGCCGACGGTCAGCTCGACTTCTACGGGCTGCAGACGCTGATCTGCCGCGAGATGGTCGAGGCGGGCGAGGTGATGGTGCGCCGCCGTCTGCGGCGCGCGAGCGACGGTCTGCCGGTGCCGCTGCAATTGCAGGTGCTGGAGGCCGACTTCCTCGACGCCACCAAATCCGGCGCCATCGGCGCGGGACGGCTGGTCCAGGGGATCGAGTTCGACCCGGTCGGCAAGCGCCGGGCCTACTGGCTCCATGCCGAACATCCGGGCGACGCCTACGGGGCCTTGCAGAACGGGTTGCAGAGCCGCCCGGTCCCCGCGACCGAGATTGCGCACATCTACGAGAAGCAGCGCACGCAGGCGCGCGGCGTTCCCTGGGGCGCGCCGGTCATACGGGCCCTGCGCGATCTCGACGACTACGAGGTGGCGGAACTGGTCCGCAAGAAGACCGAAGCCTGCGTTACCGCCATCGTCTTCAGCGACGACGAGGCGCAGCAGGGCATCGCGCCCTCGGTTGTCGATGCCGACGGCAACCGGGTCGAGCAGTTCGAGCCGGGACTGATCGCCTATGCCCGCGGCGGAAAGGACATCCGGTTCAACCAGCCGTCGGCCACCGGCGGCTACGGCGAATACAAGCGGGCCAGCCTGCACACGATCTCGGCCGGGTTCCGGGTGCCCTACGAGCTGCTGACCGGCGATCTCAGCCAGGTCAATTATTCCTCGATCCGGGCCGGGCTCGTGGAGTTCCGCCGCCAGATCGACGCCGTGCAGTGGCAGCTGTTCATCCCGATGTTCTGCGCCCCGGTCTGGCGCTGGTTCACGGAAGCCGCATGGGCGGCGGGGCAGATCCCGTCGCCGATCGTGCCGGTCGAATGGTCGCCGCCGAAGTTCGAGGCGGTCGATCCGCAGAAGGACGCGATGGCGAACCTGCTGTCGATCCGCTCCGGCACCATGACGCTGGCCGAGGTGATCGCCCGGCAGGGCCGCAACCCGGACGCCGTGCTGGCCGAGATCGCCGCCACCAATGCCAAACTCGACGCGCTGGGGCTGGTGCTCGACAGCGACCCGCGCCGCGTCACCAAGACCGGCAGCGCCCAGACCAGCGATCCGGCGACCGACCCAGCCGCCGACGATCCCTCCGCTGAAGCGGATGAAACCGACACGGCGCAGGCCGACCAACAGGACTGACCTTCATGGACACGATGATCGAACTGCCGGCCATGCGCCGGTCGGCGGAGCTTGCGCCGAACACGGCTGATGCCGACACCCGCACCGTCGAGGTGGTCTGGTCGGCCGGGGCCCGCGTCCGGCGCGCGACCTTCTTCGGCGAGCCCTATGACGAGGAGCTGAGCCTCGACCCCGCCCATGTCCGGCTCGACCGGCTGAACGCGGGCGCGCCCTTCCTGAAGGTGCACGAGCTTGACACGCTGGATGCGGTGATCGGCTCGGTCGTGCCGGGCTCGGCCCGGATCGAGAACGGCCGCGGCATCGCCCTGGTGCGGATCTCCGAGCGTGCCGATGTCGAGCCGATCTGGCGCGACATCCAGGCCGGGCACATCCGGGCCGTCTCGATCGGCTACCAGGTCCACCGCTTCGAGGTCTCGAAGCCCGAGGCCGCCCGCGAGCTCTGGCGCGCGGTGGACTGGACGCCGTTCGAGGTCTCCGCCGTCGCCGTCGGAGCAGACCCCGCCGCGGGCTTCCGCGCCCAGCATCCCCTTCACGACTGCGTCCTCCACCGCCGGGACGCCCCTTCCACCACGAAAGGACCGATCCCGATGACGGACAAGACCGAAACCCCGGCGCTCGACGCCGCGACCCCCGCCACTCAGCCGACCGAGCCGGTCGAAACCGAGGACACCGCCATGACCGAGCCGAAAGCGGCTGCGCCCGACCCGAAGGTCGCGGCCAGCGAGACGCGCAGCCAGCCGAAGCCGCAGGCAACTCCCGCGCCCGACACCGAGGCGGTCGCCACCCGCGCCCGCGAAGCCGAGCGCGATCGCGTCTCCACCATCTACGATCTGGCCGGGCGGCTGAACCTGGAACGCGGCTTCGCCGAGGACCTGGTGAAGCGCGGCGTCAGCGTCGACGAGTCCCGCCGCCTGATCCTTGATCAGGTCGCGGCGAAGTCGGACGAGACCCGGACCTTCGGCCACGTCTCCGTCCCGCTCGGCGGCCGTGACGAGCGCATCACCCGCCGCGACGCGGTGGCGAACGCGCTTCTGCACCGCTACAGCCCCACGCTGTTCCAGCTGGAGGACGCCGCGCGCCAGTATCGCGGCATGACGCTGCTGGAACTGGCCCGCGAAAGCCTCGGCAATGCCGGGGTCAACACGCGGGGCCTGTCGCGCGACGAGGTGGCAACCCGGGCGCTGCACTCGACCTCGGACTTCCCCGAGATCCTGTCGGCAGTGACCAACAAGACCCTGCGGCAGGCCTACGAAGCCTATCCCCGCACCTTCATGCTGTTCTGCCGCCAGGTGCTCGCCACCGACTTCAAGGCCATGCACCGGGTGCAGCTCGGCGAAGCCCCGCAACTGCTGGAGGTGGGCGAGAGCGGTGAGTTCAAGCGCGGGACGCTGGGCGAGAGCAAGGAGAGCTACAAGGTCAAGACCTATGGCCGGGTGGTCGCCATCACCCGCCAGACGCTGATCAACGACGATCTGGACGCATTCACCCGCATCCCGGCGATGTACGGCAATTCCATCGCCCAGCTGGAGTCGGATGTCGTCTGGGGCATCATCACCGCCAACCCGGCGATGGCCGACGGCAACGCGCTCTTCCACACCACCCACAAGAACCTCGCGGGGACCGGTGCGGCGCTCGATGTCGGCAGCGTCGGAGCGGCGCGCGCGGCGATGGCCAAGCAGACCGGCCTCGACAAGAAGACGGTGCTGAACGTCCGCCCCGCCTTCCTGATCGTGCCCGCCTCGCTGGAACTGAAAGCCGAGCAGCTGGTGGCGCAGAACCTGGTGCCCGCCGCCACGTCCAGCGTGGTGCCGCAGTCTATCCGCACGCTTGCGCCGATCAGCGAGCCGCGCCTCGACGCCGCCAGCGAGACCGCCTGGTATCTGGCGGCCAGCCCGAACCAGATCGACACCATCGAGTACGCCTATCTCGAGGGTCAGCAGGGCGCGTACATCGAGACCCGCAACGGCTTCGACGTCGATGGCGTCGAGATCAAGTGCCGCCTCGACTTCGGCGCCAAGGCCATCGACTGGCGCGGTCTCTACAAGAACCCGGGCGCGTAAGGCGCGCTTCCTGAACCCTGACATGCGGGCGGTCCTGACGCGCCGCCCTTCGTCTTTCCACGAGGATCCCCATCATGAAAAACTTCGTCCAGCCCGGCAACACCATCACCCTGAGCGCGCCCTATGCCGTCGCATCGGGCGATGGCCTGCTCGTCGGTTCCATCTTCGGCATCGCCGCCGGAGACGCCGCCCTCGGCGAGCCCGTCGAGACCGCGCTCATCGGCGTCTTCGACATCACCAAGGTCGGCTCGCAAGCCTGGACCGTCGGCGCCAAGGTCTATTGGGACGACACCAACAAGCGCTGCACGACGGTCGCGACCGACAACACGCCTGTAGGCGTGGCCGTCGAGGCGGTGGCGGGCGGCGCGGGCGACACCATCGGTCGGGTGCGCCTGAACGCGGCCTTCTGATGAGCGCCTTCGCCGCCGCCGTCGGCGCGCTCTTCGCCGATCCCAACATCGGCCGGGACGCGGTCTACATCGCCGACGGCGGCGCGCCCGTGCTGGTGCGTGCCGTCGCCCGTCGCGCCGATGCGATCAGCGATTTCGGTGATGCGCGGCTCTGGTCCGAGACCACGAGGATCGACCTGCGCGTCGCCGAGGTGGCGAACCCGCGCCCCGGTGACCGCATCGAGATCGACGGCGACGCCTTCCTCATCCAGGGCGAGCCCGTCCGCGACCGCGAGCGGCTGGTCTGGACCGTCGATCTGCGCCCGGCGTGACCGTGATGAAGCTGAAGCTCGACATCGATCCCGACATCGTAGCCATAATGGCGGCCGAGGTCGCGGCGGGGGAACGTGCGGTGACGGCCGCCATGCGCGAGGCCGGGTCCGGGCTGAAGTCGGCCTGGCGGTTGCAGATCACCGGCGCGGGGCTCGGCCCCCGGCTCGCCAACTCGATCCGGAGCCAGAACTTCCCGAGATCGGGCGAGAGCCTGGACGCGGCAGCGCTGGTCTGGTCGAAGGCCCCGGTCATCGTCGGCGCGCATGACACCGGCCCGCTGATCCGCTCGAAGGACGGGTTCTGGCTTGCGATCCCGCTGCCCGCCGCAGGCAAGTCCCTGCGCGGCGGCAGGATCACGCCCGGCGAATGGGAACGTCGTCGCGGGCTGCGCCTGCGCTTCGTCTATCGCCGGACGGGCCCGAGCCTGCTAGTCGCCGAGGGGCGGCTGAACACGAAAGGCCAAGCGGTGGTGTCGCGGTCGAAGACCGGCCGCGGCAAGGTCACCGCGCCGATCTTCCTGCTGGTGCCGCAGGTGAAGCTGCCGAAGCGGCTCGACCTGGCGCGAGATGCAGACCGGGCGCTGGACAGCGTGCCAGGACTGATTGTGGCGAACTGGGTGGATGGAATAGTCGGACGTTGATCGTGAAAGAATTGGCGTTACGAGTTATCGGTCCGAAGTCGCTTTGCTCGCGCACCAGTGCGAGCGTCCTTATCAATCAAATTCTGTATATGCTGCTGTAAATTCCTTTGCTCAGCACCAATAATATTTGCTTCTAGTTCAACAACATACTGGTACCAGTCGCGCATGAATGCCTTGCGAGGAGACTCGATGAGTGCTTCGACAGCCTCGGCCATTAATTCGTGCCCCCGGATCCATGAGCTCACTTTTACAACGTCCATCGCTGCAATCTGCGCAGTACGTTCCGCTTGAACAGAATCATTCTGTCGGTTCAGCGCTACAGTCCATTGGCCATGAGCAAGTTTGTTCCTGAATAGGCTTGGATCGAACACATGCAGATCTATTACCTCGAACAGCTTCCGCTTAGTGTTTGGTTGAAAGCTACCTCTTTTTGCGTCGAGGTGACGCAATCCAAGATCAACGGCCTTCTTCCAAGCGGCAGCTATTCCATCGCTCTTTGCCCTCTGTATCTGTTCGATCTCGTCGATCTCAAAACCATAAGGCGTATGAATAATCTTGGAGAAATTAGCTTCAGCCCACGAACAAAAAAGAAGCGCATACGTCTTGGTGAACGCCGAAACCCGTGCTTGGTCGTTTGAGCGAAGCGCATCGTTGACGCATCTGTGCACCTGCCGCAGCGCCGTCTTCAATGAGCGTGCATTCTGCACTTGAGCTTGGAAAACTGCTAACTTCGCTGCTTGGTCCATGGTCATCCCGGGCTGTCGAGAACAGGGCAGCAGCCCCGCTCTCGACAGCCCGGAATCGAACCGGGACTTCTGATCAAAGATCAGTGCCTCTGCCATATTAAGGCTACTGCCGCGTCCTTCGGATACGGCCCAACTGATTTGGCTGTCAAGAACTGAAGTTCGGATGCAACGGCTGGCGTTCGAGCCAAGTAACCGAAAGCACGCCGGAACTGCGAGTGCGACCATGCCCACGTCCCGCGAAACCATCCTCGCCGCGCTGCTCGCGCGACTCTCGGCGCTGCCCGCCACCGCCCTGCGCGGCGAGGTGCTGCCCGAACGCGTCCCCACGGCAGGCCTCCTGATCCTCCGCGATGGGGAGCCGGGGGAGCCCGATGTGACCCTGTCGCCCCTGCGCTACCACTACCAGCACCGCGCCGAGATCGAGGCGGTGGTCCAAGGTACGGCGCGTGACGCTTCCTTCGACACCCTCTGCGCCAGCATCGGCACGGCGCTCGCCGCCGACCGGACGCTGGGCGGGCTCTGCGACTGGGTCGAGGCCGAAGCCCCGCGCCCGGTCGATCTGCCGGTCGAAGGCGCGGTGAGCCTGAAGGCCGCGGTCATCCCGGTGGTGCTGCACTATTCCACGGCCGATCCGCTCGGCTGACTTCTCTCACGACAGGAGACAAACATGGCACGAGCCCAGGGGGCGCGGGCGCTGATGGCGCTTGCGTTCGAGACGACCTATGGAACGCCGCCCGCCAGCGGCTTCACCCGCATGCCCTTCGCCAGCACGTCGCTCGGCGCCGAGCAGCCGCTGCTGAACTCGGAGCTCTTGGGCTACGGCCGCGACCCGCTGGCGCCAATCAAGGACGCGGTGACGGCCGATGGCGATGTCGTGGTGCCGCTTGATGCAGAGGCTTTCGGGTTCTGGCTGAAGGCGGCCTTCGGCGCGCCGACGACCACGGGCGTAGAGGCCCCGTACACCCACGAGTTCCAATCCGGGTCCTGGACGCTACCCTCGATGTCAATCGAGACCGGAATGCCCGAGGTGCCGCGCTATGCGATGTATTTCGGCTGCGTGCTCGACCAGATCACCTGGCAGATGCAGCGCTCGGGCCTGCTGACTGCCACCGCGCGGCTGGTGGCGCAGGGCGAGACGGTGGGCACCACGACGAGTGCAGGCACACCGGCGGCACTGGAGCTGAAGCGTTTCGGCCATTTCAACGGGTCGATCACCCGGAACGGGACCGCCCTCGGCAATGTAGTCTCGGCCGAGATCACCTATGCCAACAACCTCGACCGGATCGAGACGATCCGCTCGGACGGCCGCATCGACGGGGCGGACCCTTCCATCGCGGCGCTGACCGGCCGGATCGAGGTCCGCTTTGCTGACCAGACGCTGGTGACGCAGGCGATCAACGGCGAGGCCTGCGAGATGGAGTTCGCCTACGTCCTGCCGTCCGGCGAGAGCTTCACCTTCACCGTGCACGCCGTCTACCTGCCGCGCCCGCGCATCGAGATTTCGGGGCCGCAGGGCGTGCAGGCGACCTTCGACTGGCAGGCCGCGCGCGACGGCGTCGTCGGCCGGATGTGCACCGCAGCCCTCGTGAACGACCTGGAGACCTATTGATGCTGACGCTCGACCTGACCAACGCGCCGCGATGGCATGACCTTGCGCCCGGCGTCCGGGTGCAACTGCGCCCGCTGACCACCGCGCTGATGGTGGCGACCCGCAGCGATCCCGGCGTCGAAGTCATCCCCGAGGAGGCCTCCGACGAGGAACGCGCGGTTGCCTTCGCCAAAGCGCTGGCGCGGCGGGCGGTGCTCGCATGGGAGGGCATCGGCGATGCCGACGGCAATGCCATCGACCCAAGCCCGGAGGCCATCGACGCGCTGCTCGATGTCTGGCCGATCTTCGAGGCGTTCCAGCTGACCTACGTCTCGAAGGGTCTGCTGCTGGAACAGGAAAAAAACGCCTCCGCGCTCTCGCCGAATGGTCCTTCGGCGGGGGCGAGCGATACTGCGAAGCCTGCGCGCAAGCCTGCCCGGACTGCCCGGCGCGGCTGAACCGTCCGGAAACTCCGGAGGGTTGGCAGGTCTGGGACCTCGTCGGCCGTCTTGGCGGCCAGCTGCGCGTGCTGCCGGGCGCCGTGATCGGCTGGGATATGTCGGCGGCGCTCGCGCTCGGGAACGCGCTCGGCGTGCCGCCCCTCGCCATGGCCGAACTGCTGCCCGTCATCGAGGCGGTGATGGTCGCCAAACTCAACGAACAGATGGATCACTCCCATGGCGGAAAAACGGGTTAGCGTCCGCCTCGCGGCCGTGGGCGGACGGCAGGTGCGCGCTGAACTGGAAGGTGTCGGCGAGGCCGGGTCCCGCGGCTTCGGCCGGCTGAGCCGGGAGATGGAAGCGGCGAACGCCCGGCTCGCGGCCTTCTCGCGGCGGGTCCGGGTCGCGGCGGCCGCCGCCGTGGCCGCCGCTGCCGCCGCTGGCGTGGCGATGATCCGCTCTGGCCTGCAGACGGTCGATGCGCAGGCGAAGCTGGCGCAGTCGCTCGGCACTACCGTCGCCTCGATCCAGACGCTCGAGCGGGCGGGAGAGCTGGCGGGCGTGTCGATGTCCGGCATCGAGCAGGCGACCAAGGATCTGACGCGTCGGCTCAGCCAGGCGGCCGCCGGGACCGGCCCCGCCGCCGATGCGCTGGACCGGCTGGGCCTTTCCGCCAACGACCTGATCGCCCTGCCGCTGGACCAGCGCGTCGGCGCCATCAACGCCGCCATCGAAAGCTTCGTGCCTGCCGCCGAGCGCGCCGCCGTCGCGGGCCAGCTCTTCGGCGAGGAAGGCTCCATCGCCATGAGCCGGATCGATACCGCGACGCTGCGCCAGGCGACGGAGGACGTCCTCGCCTTCGGTGTGGTCGTCTCCGAGCAGGATGCCGACCAGATCGAGCGGACGAACGATGCGATCTCCCGGCTCGGGCTGATCTGGCGCGGGCTCTCGAATCAGCTGGCCGTCGCCGCAGCCCCAGCACTGGAAGCCGTCGCCGACGCCATGGCGGCCATCGCCAACCGTACCGGGCCACTCGGCATCGCCATTCGCGGCCTTTTCGACAACATTGGCCGGCTGACCACCTATGCCGTAACCTTCGCGACCTTCCTCGCGGGCCGCTGGGTCGCTGGTTTGGCCGCCGCCGCGCTGTCGGTCCGTGGGTTCGCAACCGCACTCGTCGTCCTGCGCGGGGCATTGATCCGCACTGGCATCGGTGCCCTGATCGTCGGCGTGGGCGAGCTGATCTACCAGCTGTCCCAATTCGTTGCCCGCGTGGGTGGCGTCGGCGAAGCCTTCCGGCTGCTCTCCGATCTCGCCTCCGAGGTCTGGTCGCGGGTGGGGCTCGCGCTCGACGCCGCACTGGCCCGCATGGCGGCCGGATGGGAGGGGTTGAAGGCCGCCGCGCTCTCGGCCCTCGACGGCACTGTCGCGGGCGTCGTGGGGTTCGGGGACCGCACCGTCGCGATTTTCCAGGGGGCCTATGACGGCGCGGTGGCGATCTGGGGCAGCCTGCCGGGGGCCATCGGCGATTTCGCCTACCAGGCCGCGAACGGGTTGATCGGCGGCGTCGAGGCGATGCTGAACGGCGTCGTCACGCGCATCAACAGCTTCATCGAGACCCTGAACGCCGCGCTGGCCCTGCTGCCCGAATGGGCGACCGGCGAAGGCGGCGTACGGATCGGCACGCTTGACGCGGTGGACCTGAGCCGGATCGACAACCCGTTCGAGAGCGCAGCGACGGCGGCTGGCACCGCGGCGGCCGATGCGTTTTCCGCCGCGCTCGCCCGGACCTACATTGCGCCACCCGATCTCGGTCTCGGCGCCATGGCGGAGGACGCGCGCGCGCGTGCCAGTGCCTATCGCGAGGCCGCTGGCATGCTGACCGATGCCGCGACCCGGCCGCTTGCCGCCTGGCAGGCGCTGAAGGATGCCGTGACCGGGTCCGGCACGGAGTCTGAGGCCGCGCTGACGGACGCCGCGAGCTCCGCCGATGCACTCGCGGCCGGGCTCGACGACACTGCAGCCGCTGCCAATGGCGCCGGAGGTGCTGCCCGCGATGCCGGAACCGCCGCTGGCGACGGGGCCGAGCGTGCCCTGACGGGCTGGCAAGCCGTGACGGCGGCGCTATCGGACTATGCCAGCCGGGCGCGGGAGATCGGCGGCGATATCGGCCAGAGCCTCGTCAGCGCGTTCCAGTCGGCCGAGGACGCGGTTGGGGAGTTCGTGAAGACCGGCAAGCTGAACTTCCGCGATCTGGTGACCTCGCTGATCGCGGACCTCGCGAAACTGGCGGCGCGGCGCTTCATCCTCGGCCCCATCGCCAACGCGCTCTCGGGCGCGCTTGGCGGCGCGGGCGGCATTTTCGCCAACATCCTGCACGCTGGCGGCATCGTCGGATCGTCCGGGCCTTCACGGATGGTCCCGGCCATGGCCTTCGCCGCCGCGCCCCGGATTCATTCTGGCGGCGCTGTCGGCCTTCGCCACGACGAGGTCCCGGCGATCCTGCAGCGCGGCGAGCGGGTGCTCTCTCGCCGCGAGGCCCAAAGCTACGGCACGAGCGGCGGGGTCAACGTCACCATCATGGCCCGCGACGCCGAGAGTTTCAGGCAATCCCGGACGCAGGTCGCGGCGGACATCGCACGGGCGGTCTCGCTCGGGCGAAGGGGTATGTAAGCCATGGCGTTCCATGAGGTCCGGTTCCCGGACAACATCAGCCGAGGCGCGCGCGGTGGGCCCGAGCGGCGCACGCAAATCGTCGAGCTGGCCTCGGGCGACGAGGAACGCAATGCCAGCTGGGCCAACTCGCGCCGCCGCTACGATGTGGCCTACGGCATCCGCCGCGCTGACGATCTGGCGGCGGTGGTTGCCTTCTTCGAGGCGCGGAATGGCCGCCTCCATGGCTTCCGCTTCAAGGACTGGGGCGACCACAAGTCCTGTCTACCCTCGGGCACGGCATCGCCCACCGACCAGGCGATCGGCACCGGCGACGGCGCGACGACCGCGTTCCAACTCGTGAAGCGCTACTCCTCGGGCGCGCAATCCTGGACGCGCGCCATCGCCAAGCCGGTGGCGGGCAGTGTGCGCATCGCGCTCGCCGGGGCTGAGCAGCCCTCCGGCTGGTCGGTCGACACCACGACCGGCGTCGTCACCTTCACCGCGGCGCCGGGCTCCGGCCTCGCGATCACCGCAGGCTTCGAGTTCGACGTGCCGGTCCGTTTCGACACCGACGTGCTCGACGTGACGCTCGACCTCGAGCGGCTCGGCTCGATCATCTCCATCCCGCTGCTGGAACTGCGCCGATGAAGACCCTCGATCCCGCCCTGCAGGCCCATCTCGACGAGGGCACGACGACGCTCGCCTGGTGCTGGCGGATCACGCGGGCCGACGGCGTCACCTTCGGCTTCACCGATCACGACCGGACGCTCGCCTTCGACGGCAACGACTTCGAGCCCGAGAGCGGGCTCACGGCCTCCGAGGTGCGGTCGGGCTCCGACCTGTCGGTCGATGCGCAGGACGCCGAGGGCGTGCTGACCTCGGACCGGATCACCGAGACCGACATCCTCGATGGCCGCTGGGACAATGCGGAGGTCGAGGTCTGGCGGGTGAACTGGGCGGACACCAGCCAGCGCGTGCTCATGCGCCGGGGCGCCATCGGCCAGATCCGGCGCGGGCGGCTGGCCTTCGTCGCCGAGGTGCGCTCGCTGGCGCATATGCTGGGCCAGACGGTCGGGCGGACGTTCCAGGCGACCTGCGATGCCGCGCTCGGCGACGCGCGGTGCGGCGTCGATCTCGAAAATCCCGCCTTCAAGGGCACAGGCGCTGTGATCGATCTGCTGCGGGATCGCGCCTTTACCGCCTCGGGGCTCGGCGGGTTCGTTTCCGGCTGGTTCACCTTCGGCACACTGGAGTGGACGAGCGGCGCCAATGTGGGGCGGCGCACCGAGGTGCTCGGCCACGACGTCTCGGACGGTATAGCTGTGCTGACCCTGCTCGAGGCGCCGGTGCGCGCGATCGCGGAGGGTGACGGCTTCACCATCCGTGCGGGCTGCGACAAGCGGATGGAGACCTGCGGGGCGAAGTTCGCGAACACAGCCAACTTCCGCGGCTTCCCGCACATCCCCGGCCAGGATGCCGTCCTCCGCTACGCCACGAAGGACGGCGGTCACGAGGGAGGCGTGCTGTGACGCAACCCCTCGCATTGGCCGACCCCGCGCGCGTCATCGCCATCGCGCGGTCATGGCTCGGCACGCCGTATCACGACCAGGCAAGCCTGCGCGGTGTTGGCTGCGACTGCCTCGGGCTCGCGCGTGGCGTCTGGCGCGAGGTCGTCGGCCCCGAGCCGTTCCCGATCCCGCCCTACAGTCGCGACTGGGGCGAGGCCGGTCCGCGCGAGGTGCTGGCCGACGGCGCGCGGCGCATGATGATCGAGGTGTCGCCCGCCGAGGCCGGTCCCGGCGCGCTGATCCTCTTCCGCATGAAGCCCCGCGCCATCGCCAAGCATGTCGGGATCCTGACCGGCCCCGGCAGCTTCCTTCACGCCTACGAGCGGCTCGGCGTGATCGAGGAACCGCTCACCCCATCCTGGCGGCGGCGCATCGCTTTCGCCTTCCTGTTCCCGCAACGCTGAGACCCCGACATGGCCACCCTCGTTCTCGGTGCCGCTGGCGCCGCCATTGGCGGCAGCATTGGCGGCGCGATCCTCGGCGTCAGCGCCGCGACCATCGGCGGCTTCATCGGCTCCACCATCGGCTCGGTCGTCGACAGCTGGATCATCTCGTCGCTGGCGCCCACGCAGCGCATCGAGGGCGCGAGGCTCGACACGCTGCGCATCACCTCGGCCACCGAAGGCGCGGTCATCCCGCGGCTCTACGGCCGGATGCGCATGGGCGGCAACATCATCTGGGCGACAGATTTCCGCGAGGAGACGAAGACCACCACGCAGGGCGGCGGCAAGGGCGGTGGGGGCGGCAAGGTCAAGACCACCGAGTATCTCTACTATGCCAGCTTCGCCGTGGCGCTTTGCGAGGGGTCAATCACCGGCATCGGCCGCATCTGGGCCGACGGCAAGCCGATGGACCTCTCCGGCGTGACCTGGCGCTGGTATCCCGGCGACGAGACCCAGACGGCGGACCCGTTCATCACCGCGAAGATGGGGGCGGCCAGCACGCCGGCCTATCGCGGCACGGCCTATGTCGTCTTCGAGGAACTGGCGCTCTCGACCTACGGCAACCGCCTGCCGCAGCTCTCCTTCGAGGTGTTCCGGCCTCTGGTCGATCCCGACACCGCCGAGGGGCTGACCCGCGCCGTCACCATGATCCCCGCCTCGGGCGAGTTCACCTACGCCACGCAGGCCATCCGCAAGACCGATGGCGGCGCGACGGTACCGGAAAACCTGAACGCGCTGGCCGACTCCACCGACATGGTGGAGGCGCTTGACCGGCTGCAGGCGATGGCCCCTGCGGTCGAGAGCGTCAGCCTGGTTGTCGCCTGGTTCGGCGACGATCTGCGCGCAGGATCGTGCAAGGTGCGGCCGGGCGTCGAGGTCTCGGCCAAGTCGACCACCCCCGCCAGTTGGTCGGTGAATGGCGTCAGCCGGGCCAATGCCTTTCTGGTCAGTCGCGACGATCAGGATCGGCCGGTCTATGGCGGCACGCCGTCCGACTTCGCGGTGGTGCAGGCGATCCAGGAGATGAAGGCGCGCGGACTGCGCGTGACCTTCTATCCCTTCATCCTGATGGACGTGCCGCCCGGCAACAGCCTGCCGAACCCGTATTCCGACAACGCCACCGAGATCGGCCAGCCTGTATTCCCCTGGCGCGGGCGGATCACCTGTTCGCCTGCAGCGGGGTTCGCCGGGACCGTGGACAAGACCGCCACGGCGGCAAGCCAAGTCGCGGCGCTGTTCGGCGCGGCCACGCCCGCGAGCTTCAGCGTCTCAGGCGAGAGCGTCAGCTGGGCAGGCACGCCCGGCGACTGGGGCCTGCGCCGCATGGTGCTGCACTATGCCCATCTCTGCGCGGCGGCGGGCGGGGTCGACGCCTTCCTGATCGGCACCGAGATGCCGGGGCTGACGACGATCCGCTCCGGAGCCAGCACCTATCCGGCGGTGCAGGCCTATCGGGACCTACTCGCCGATGTGCGGTCCATTCTCGGGTCCGGGACGAAGATCGGCTATGCCGCCGACTGGTCGGAGTACTTCGGGCACCAGCCGGGCGACGGCAGCGGCGACGTGTTCTTTCATCTCGATCCGCTCTGGGCGGACCCGGAGATCGATTTCGTCGGGATCGACAACTACATGCCGCTCTCGGACTGGCGCGACGGGTTCGAGCATCTCGACGCGGCAGAGGGCTGGCCCGCGATCTACGACCGCGCCTATCTGCAGGCGAACATCGCCGGGGGCGAAGGCTTCGACTGGTTCTATGCCAGCGCGGCTGACCGATCCGCGCAGGTCCGGACCGCGATCACCGACGGTGCCGCCAGTAAGCCATGGGTCTTCCGCTACAAGGATCTGCGCGCCTGGTGGTCGAACCCGCATTACAACCGCCCGGGCGGGGTGGAGAGCGGAACGCCAACGGCGTGGGCGCCGCAGTCCAAGCCGATCTGGTTCACCGAGCTCGGCTGTCCCGCCATCGACCGTGGCACGAACCAGCCGAACGTCTTCTTCGACCCGAAGTCGTCCGAGAGCTTCACGCCGCATTTCTCGCGGGGCTGGCGCGACGACGCGATCCAGCGGGCGTATCTCGAGGCGACGTACCTCTGGTGGG
>NZ_WMIF01000013.1 GCF_009711185.1 Paracoccus limosus | reverse complement strand
CGAGAAGCCGTCCAAATGGCCGCCCATTTTGCCGTCTCGTTCCAAGCCAACACCTCCGACGTTCATGCGCACGGAGATTGGCCCGTTCAGATCACCAGCGGCAGGAGGGGATCAGCGTCGCGCTTACAGAAGTTTCTGGTTGATGCAGGTGCAATTCCGGATCCGAGCATCGATCAGCGTCCTCCCGCACTCAGGACTTTCGATGCATGGAAGTATGCTGACCTGCTGCGTGAAATACCGACACTCGTCGGTCCGCTAGAAATGCAAGCCGCGATCGGTGCCACGAAGGCCCAGCTGAGATCTCTGAAGGAAGGCGGGATCCTGACGCCAAGGATCACCCGAGACAAGATCGACTCGCCATGGAGGATATCAGCAAGCTTGGACGTCTGCCAGGCGCTGCCGGTTATAGATCTTTTATGGTCTCGAAATCGGAGATCAACGAACTTGCCAGTCGCGAATCCAAGGTCCGCTTTCACACACGACCTTCGGTGAACGCTACCTCGGCCGCGGCATTTTCGAGAAGTATTGGAATGAGGGCAGACGGCTGGTTCCACTCTCTGTTTGAGGCAGGGCACGCAAGTGCAAGTTGGGTGCAGCACCCGATCACGAATGTTCGCATGCTATACGTCTCGGGCGAGGACATCGCTGCCTTTAACCAGCGATTTCTTACGCCTTCCCAGATGCAGCGCGAGTTCGGGCTGCATAAGCGGACCTGCCTGGCCAAGCTCAGAAAAGCTGGAGTGTCGCCGTTCGCACCTGACGGCAAAGACTTCGGCGCACTCTATGAACGCCGATTTGTCGAGCCGGTGCTGCGGGGCCCGCACGCCTGACCACGACAGCACCGTCTTGCTGTGACGCGTGGCGGCCGTAGCCCAGCAACGCATGATGCAGTTCGCAACCCCAACTTTTGTCGAAAAGTTGGTCTTTCGACGTCGGACGACAATAGGAAAAATTGTCAGAAAATGGCGACCCCGGGAGGACTTGAACCCCCAACCCCAGACTTAGAAGGTCCGTGCTCTATCCAGTTGAGCTACGGGGCCGTGGCCCCTCTGATAGCGGTTCGGAAAACTCAGTGCAACGCGGGATGGCGTTTGCGGGCACCGTCCTTGCGCTGCCGGTCCCGGCTTGCCATCCGCGCCCGTCAGAGGGCGGCACGGGGATCGCGCAAGATGGCTGCGACGCCCGCACACTCTGGACCTTCGCCCGGCTTTGCGGCATATCTGCGGCAGCACCGATCGAAGAGGTTCCTGCCGATGTCGTTTCTTCTCCGCGCCCTGACCTGGTGGAACAGCCAGACCATCAACACGCAGGTCTGGACCAAGCTTTACGGCGAAAAGATCGGCGAGGACGATCAGGGCAATGTCTATTACCAAAGCGGCGGCGGCAAACGGCGCTGGGTGATCTACAATGGCGAGGCCGAGGCCAGCCGCATTTCGCCCGATTGGCACGGCTGGCTGCACCACACCTATGACGAGCCGCCGACCCGCCAGCCCCTGCCGCACAAGGCATGGGAAAAGGCGCATCGCCCCAATATGACCGGCACCTCTGGCGCCTATCATCCGGCCGGGTCGCTTTACCGTGCCGAGCCGGCGCGCCGCAGCGATTACGACGCCTGGCAACCCGAATAACATGCTGGGCAGCGCCGAGCGGACCGAACTTTGGGTCGGCGCGGCCGTGCTGGCGGTGGCGGCGGGCTTTCTGCTGTGGTCGACGGGCGGAGGGGTCCGGCAGGGCAGCGATGCCTATGAGCTGCGCGCGGCCTTTCCCAATGTCGATGGCATCGACAAGGGCACCGATGTGCGCGTGGCCGGGGTCAAGGTCGGCCGGGTCTCGGCGGTGACGCTGGATCCGCAGAGCTTTCTGGCCGAGGCGCGCATCAGCCTGCCCGGCACGATCCGCATGCCGGTGGACAGCGCGGCGCTGATCCAGTCGGACGGGCTGCTGGGCGGCTCGTATATCGAGCTGCAACCGGGCGGTGCTGCCGAAAACCTGAACCCGGGCGATGAGATCGAGGATGTGCAGGGCGCCGTCAGCCTGCTGTCGCTGATGATGAAATTCGTCGATGCGCAGGCCGGTGACAAACCCGCCGCAGGAGGACAGCAATGACCCGCAACCGCCCTTGCCGCGCCGCCCTGTGGCTGCCTCTGCTGCTGGCCTGTGCCGCCCATCCGGTTCTGGCGCAAGATGAGGCCACGCCCGGCGATGACGACACGCTGATGGTCGATCCGGCGCTGAGCGACGATCCCAATGCCGTGGCCCCGGCCGAGCCCTCGGCCGCCGAACGCGAGGCGGCGGTGGCTGCGGCGCGCGGTCCGCAGACCCAGCGCGGTGCGGCGGCCAAGCTGCGCGGTCTTGACAAGGTGACCGGGCAGACCCGCGACTTTGACTTGGCTTCGGGGGAAAGCGTCGATTTCGGCCGGCTGCAACTGCGCTTGGGCGAATGCCGCTATCCGGCGGCCGACCCGACCTCGGATGCCTATGCGGAGCTGACGATCACCGATGCGCGCGTCAACAGCACGGTGTTCTCGGGCTGGATGATCGCCTCGTCTCCGGCGATCTCGGCGCTGGATGATCCGCGCTATGACGTCTGGGTGATTTCCTGCAACAAGGCCTGAGGCGCCGGCAGCGGCAGATCGGCGAATGTCACCGGCATCTGCACCGCCAGCGCCAATTGTGCGCGATAGGCGGTGCGGCTGATCGTCAGCCCGCCCAGCGAGGCCAGATGCGACGTCGGATATTGCGTGTCCCACAGCACGAAGCCGCAGCGGTGCAGATGCGCCGACAGCCACAGCAGCGCTGCCTTTGACGCGTTCGGTCGGCGCGAGAACATGCTTTCGGCAAAAAACGCCCCGCCCAGCGAAATGCCATAGGTGCCGCCAATCAGCGTGTCCCCCTGCCAGACCTCCAGCGAATGGGCATGGCCCATGTCATGCAGCTGGTCGTAAAGCCGGACCAGAGGCGCGTTGATCCATGTTTCGGGCCGGTCGGCGCAGCCCGCAACGACACCCGCGAAATCGCGGTCGACCGTCGCCCGCCAGTCGCTGCGCGCCAGAAACCGCCGCATCGAGCGCGAGACATGCAGCCCGCCCACGGGCAGCACGCCGCGTTCAGGCGGGTCGAACCAGTAAAGCTGCTGGCTGGCCGAGGATTCAGCCATCGGAAAGACGCCCTGCGCATAGGCAAAGAGCAGTCTTTCCGCAGTCAGTCCCATGCCAATGCCAGCCTTATTGGCCGGCCATCTGGGCCAGCCATTTTTCCAGCCAGTGGATCGAATAATCGCCCTTCTGGATGTCGGGGTTTTCCAGCAGCGCGCGGAACAGCGGCACGGTGGTGTCAATCCCGTCCACGATCAGCTCGCCCAAGGCGCGGTCCAGCCGGGCCAGCGCCTCGTGCCGGTCTCGGCCATGCACGATCAGCTTGCCGATCAGGCTGTCGTAATAGGGCGGGATCTTGTAGCCGTCATAGATCGCGCTGTCGATGCGCACGCCCAGACCGCCCGGGGCGTGATACTGGGTGATCTTGCCCGGCGAAGGGGTAAAGTTCGGCAGCTTCTCGGCGTTGATGCGCACTTCGATGGCATGGCCGCGGATCTGCAGATCCTCTTGCCGGAACTCCATTTCCTGTCCGGCGGCGACAAGGATCTGCTGGCGCACGAGGTCCACGCCAAAGATCGCCTCGGTCACCGGATGTTCGACCTGAAGCCGGGTGTTCATCTCGATGAAATAGAATTCGCCATCCTCGAACAGGAATTCGATGGTGCCGGCGCCGCGATAGCCCAGTTTGGCCACGGCATTGGCGCAGATGCCGCCGATCTCGGCGCGCTGCTCGGGGGTGATGGCGGGGCCGGGGGCCTCTTCCAGCACCTTCTGGTGGCGGCGTTGCAGCGAACAGTCGCGTTCGCCCAGATGCACCGCGCGGCCACGACCGTCGCCAAAGACCTGAATCTCGATATGGCGCGGGCGTTGCAGGTATTTCTCGATATAGACCTCATCATTGCCGAAGGCGGCCTTGGCCTCGCTGCGCGCGGTGCGAAAGGCGGTCTCCAGCTGGCTTTCGTCCAGCGCCACCTTCATGCCGCGCCCGCCGCCGCCGGCGGTGGCCTTGATGATGACCGGATAGCCGATCTTGGCCGCGACGGTCTTGGCCGCCGCCACATCGGGCACGCCGCCGTCCGAGCCGGGGACCACCGGGATGCCCAGCGATTTCGCGGTCTCCTTGGCGGTGATCTTGTCGCCCATGATGCGGATATGTTCAGCCGAGGGGCCGATGAAGGCGATGCCGTGATCCTCGACCATCTGCACGAAGCCGGCGTTTTCCGACAGGAAACCATAGCCGGGGTGGATGGCCTGCGCGCCGGTGATCTCGCAGGCCGAGATGATGGCCGGCATCGACAGGTAGCTGTCGATCGAGGCGGGCGGGCCGATGCAGACCGATTCGTCGGCCATGCGCACATGCATTGCATCGCTGTCGGCGGTGGAATGCACGGCGACCGAGGCGATGCCCATTTCGCGGCAGGCGCGGACAATGCGCAGCGCGATCTCGCCACGGTTGGCGATCAGGATCTTGTCGAACATGCCGGTGCTCACTCGACCACCATCAGCGGCGAGCCGAACTCGACCGGGTTGCCATCATCGACGAGGATGCGCTTGACCGTGCCCGAGCGCGGCGAGGGGATGTGGTTCATCGTCTTCATCGCCTCGACGATCATCAGCGTCTCGCCTTCCTTGACCTGCTTGCCGACAGCGACAAAGGCCGGGGCGCCCGGTTCGGGCGACAGATAGGCGGTGCCGACCATGGGCGAGGTCACGATGCCGGGCAGGCTGGCCGGATCCTCGGGCGCGGCGGGGGCGGCTGCCGGGGCTGTGGCAGGGGCCGCCGCAAGCGCCGGGGCGGGCTGGGCGACCGGCGCGGCGGCGATGGTCTGGACCAGCTTGTTCTGCTTTGACAGGCTGATGGTCAGGCGGTCATTCTCGCCATACTCCCGCTTGACGGAAAGCTCGGTCAGTTCGTTGCGGTTGAGCAGTTCGGCCAGGGCCTGGATGAAGGCCACGTCGTCCTGGCTGCTGCGCTCGTCCTGGCTGGATTTCTTGTCGTCGCTCATGCCGTCCTCTGGGATATTGTTATCAGGGCCGCGATCAGCTGCGGCGATTGGCGCCGCTTATAGCCTGCTCCACAACCCGAGGGAAAGGGTTTCGCCTAGTCTTGGGCGGTGCCGCCCCGTTGTTTCCAGCGCCGGTGCACCCAGAACCATTGCTCCATATGGGCGCGGACCTGCGCTTCCAGCTGGTCGTTCAGCTGCTGCATCATGGTTTCGGGGTCAGAATGCGCAATCGGCGCGCCGACCTCGACGCGAAAGGACAGCCCGTCGGGCTGGCGGATGCCGGCGATGGGCAGGATCAGCGCGTCATAGCGGATCGCCAGCTCGGCCGGGGTCAGCACGGTTTTCGTGGGCAGGCCGAAAAACCGCAGGACCGCACCATGGCCGTCGAACTGGTCATAGCCCAGCGACAGCCAGCCCCCGCCCTTGAGAAAGCGCAGCATCGCCGCCAGCCCCGAGCGGCCACGCGGAAACATCGGCTCGGCGATGGCCTTCATCGCGGGGATGTAATGGCGGTTGAAGGCCTGATTGTTCATCGGGCGATAAAGCGCGCCGACCGGCCAGCCGCGCATGGTCAGCGCCGCGCGCATGGCGTCGTAATTGCCGAAATGCGCCACGGCAAGGATCACCGGGCGCTGTGCCGCCGCCGCCTGTTCCAGCGCCGGCAGGCCGGGGCCGGTCAGGGGCTCGGTGGCATGGATGCGGGCGATGAACTCGGCCCCGGAATAGATCTCGGCCAGCGAGCGGCCGGCATTGTCGGGCACGGCGCGGGTCAGGCGGCGCACCTCGGCGGGTGGCAGTTCCGGGCAGGCGCGCGCCAGATTGTCGCGAATGCGCCGGCGCCAGCCGGCCAGGGGGCCCAGCACATGGCCAAAGAACCAGCCCATCGCCGGTACCCGGCGTTCATAGGGCAACAGCCGCGCCAGCCCCATCAGCGCCAGAAAGGCGCCATTGGCCAGCCGGTCGCGCAGGGCCACGGGCTCGGGGGCGTCGGCGGGGTCTGGTCTGGTCATTCTGCTGTCCGGTGCATGGCGCGGGCCTCGCGAGTCCAGACATAAAGCCCGGCGCCGACGATGATCAAGGCGCCGATCACCGTCCAGCGGTCGGGCAGGTTGCCCCAGAACAGCCAGTCCCAAAGCCCGGCCCAGATCAGCCCGGTATAGCCAAAGGGCGCGATGACCACCGCCTCGGCCAGCGAGAATGCCTTGATCAGCATCGCCTGCGCCGCCGAGCCGAACAGCCCCAGCAGCACAAAGGCCCAGATGTCGCCCTGCTGGATCGGCTGCCAGAAGAACGGCACGATCAGCGAGGTGACGAAACTGCCAAAGAGCGCCGTCCACAGGATCGAGGTCGCGGTCGAATCCTCGCGCGCGAGCCGGGTCAGGATGGCCCCGGCGGCATAGGAAAACGCCCCCAGCAGCGGCAGCAGCGCCGCCGGCTGGAACACGCCCGCACCGGGGCGGATGATGATCAGCGCCCCACATAGCGCCACCGCAATGCCAAGCCCGCGGCGCAGGCCGATCTTTTCGCCAAGGAATATCGCCGCCGCCAGCGTGATCAGCACCGGGTTGATGTCCATGATCGCCGTTGCCTCGGCCAGACCGATGAATTGCAGTGCAGTAAAGAACAGCCCGACCGAACCCAGCTGCGTCAGCCCGCGAAACAACTGCACCATCGGCCGGCGGCTGCGCAGCGTGGCGCCAAAGCGGCGGCCGATGAACAGCATGACCAGCGCCAGATTTGCGATGAAGCGCATCCAGATCACCTGCACCGGATGATAGGTCTGGGTCAGGTGCTTGGCGGTGGCATCCATCAGCGTGAAGGCCAGGATTGCCAGCAAAAGCAGCGCGATCCCCCGCAGTTGCGTGCTGCGCTGCGACTGGGCGCCGGGCGCGGTCAGGGCGGTTTGGGTCATGCTGGGCTCCGTTGCCACCGCTTATGCCTGCTTGGGGGCGCCCGGTCCAGTGCCCGGCTGTCCCGTCCTGACCCGCAAGCGGGCGGTGGTTGCCTGCAAAACGGGCCGATTGCGGGCGCGGCAGCCGGGCGGGCACAAAAGAATTGCCTTGTTTGCGGGCAGCCGCCTAGCCTTGGGACAAACAGGCCAAACGGGGGACGACATGGCAGGACGTATGAGCGATCCGGTTGACGAGATATTGCCGCCGCTGCGGCTGGCGACGCTGGGTTTGCAGCATGTGCTGGTGATGTATGCGGGCGCGGTGGCGGTGCCGCTGATCGTGGGCCGCGCGCTGAAGCTTGCGCCGCAGGACGTGGCCTTCCTGATCTCGGCCGATCTGTTCTGCTGCGGCCTTGCCACCATCATCCAGTCGCTGGGGGTGACGCGCTGGTTCGGCATCCAGTTGCCGGTAATGATGGGGGTGACCTTTGCCTCGGTCGGGCCGATGGTCGCCATGGCCGGGGCCTATCCGGGACCGGACGGCGCGCGCATGATCTTCGGTGCCATCATCGGCGCGGGCATCGTCGCCATGCTGATCGCGCCCTTCATCGGGCGGATGCTGAAGTTCTTTCCGCCGCTGGTCACCGGCACGATCATTCTGGTGATCGGCGTCACGCTGATGCGGGTCGGGATCAACTGGATCTTTGGCAATCCCGTGGGCCCGACCGCGCCGAAGGTGGTCGATCCGGTGGCGCTTGGCTGGCTGAACCAGCTGAAGGACATGGCGGGCACCGGCGCGGTGCCGGCGCTGCCCGAGGGCTTTGCCCCCGCCGCGAGCGTGCAGAACCCGCTTTATGCCCGGCCGGTCAATATCGCCATCTCGGGCGTGGTGCTGGTCGCGATTCTGCTGATCGCGCGCTTTGGCAAGGGCTTCGTTGCCAATATCGCGGTCCTCTTGGGCATGGTGGTCGGCGCGGTGCTGACGGTGGTGCTGGGCCAGATGACCTTTGACAAGGTGGGGCAGGCGGCATGGTTCGGCATCGTGACGCCGTTCCATTTCGGCACGCCGATCTTTGACCCGGTGCTGATCCTGACCATGGTTCTGGTGATGATCGTGGTCATGATCGAATCGACCGGCATGTTTCTGGCGCTTGGCGACATGACCGGGCGCGAGATCACCCGCGAACGCCTGACCGCCGGCCTGCGCACTGATGGGCTGGGCACGCTGATCGGCGGCATCTTCAACACCTTCCCCTATACCTCGTTCAGCCAGAACGTCGGGCTGGTCGGCGTCACCGGCATCAAGAGCCGCTATATCTGCGTGGCCGGCGGCGTGATCCTGATCCTGTTCGGGCTGGTGCCCAAGATGGGCGCTGTGGTCGAATCGCTGCCGACCTCGGTTCTGGGCGGGGCGGGGCTGGTGATGTTCGGCATGGTGGCCGCGACCGGGATCCGCATCCTGTCTTCGGTCGATTTCGCCGGCAACCGCAACAACCTGTTCGTGGTCGCGGTCTCGCTGGGCTTCGGGATGATCCCGTTGATCGCCCCCGACTTCAAGCAATGGCTGTCGCATGGCATCCACCCGCTGATCGAATCCGGCATCCTGCTGGCGACGATTGCGGCGGTGGTGCTGAACGCCTTCTTCAACGGCACAAGCGGCAGCGTCGAGGAGGCCAAGCGCGCCGCCGGCATGGCCGATCACTGATCGCCTTCGGCCTCGCTGTCGGGCGGGGCCGTTTTCGCCAGCGGATGGTGGTTCAGCACCAGATCGCGCAGCCGCGCGTCCAGCACATGGGTATAGATCTCGGTCGTGCCCAGATCGGCGTGGCCCAGCAGGCTCTGGATCGCGCGCAGATCGGCGCCGCCCTCCAGAAGATGCGTGGCAAAGGCATGGCGCAGCACATGGGGCGAGACGCGGGCCGGGTCGATCCCCGCCGCCAGCGCCAGCTGGTTCAACAGTCCGTTCATCGCCTGCCGCGTCATATGGCCATCGGCCGAGCTCGCGGGGAACAGCCAGCGCGCGCCCTTGCCGGCGATCAGCCGGGCCATGGCGCTGCCCTGTGGCGGGTCGTCGCGCAGCGAAAGCCATGCGGCCAGCGCGCGCTGCGCAGGCGAGTTCAGCGGCACCATACGCTCCTTGCCGCCCTTGCCCCGGATCAACAGCAGCGCCGGATTGCCGCGCGCGGCCGAAACCGGCAACGAGACCAGCTCGCTGACCCGCATCCCGGTGGCATAAAGCATCTCGATCAGCGCCAGATTGCGCGCCCGCTCCCCATCCGAACGGCCGATCCCCGGCAGCGCGTCCAAAAGCGCCTGCACCTCGTCCCGCTCCAGCGTGCGCGGCAGGCGCTTGGCCCGGCCCGGCCCCGAGATGCGGCCCGCCGGATCATCCTCGCGCCAGTTTTCTTCCAACGCGAAACGGGTCAGCTGCCGGATCGCCGACAGCCGGCGGGCGCGGGTGGCACGCGACAGGCCCTGCGCCTCGCAATGGCCAAGATAATCCTGAATGGTATCGCGGGTCATGCTCAGCAGGTCATGGCCGGCCCCCGCCAGCCAGTCGGCGAAATCGCTGAGGTCGCGGCCATAGGCCAGCAGGGTGTTGCGGGCGGCCCCGGCCTCGGCCGCCTGCGCGTCCAGAAAGGCCGAGATGCGCCGGCAATCGCCCGCCGCCACCATCAGGGATTGCCGTCCGGGCCATCGCCCGATCCCGCCATCACCGGATCCAGCACCAGCTCGACGGCGGATTGGCGGGCGATCTCGCCCTGACCCAGCGCGCGCAGGCTGCGCAGCCCTTGGGCCGCGCGGGCCAGATCGCCGTCAAGCCCGGCATCGGTGTCGCCAATGGCATCCAGCAGCGCCTCGCCCTTGCGGTTCTGGCCGATCATCTCGGCTGCGCGCTGCGGCACCGGCATGTCGGCGCGAAAGGCCGCCAGCAGCGCCTGCGCCCGCTCGGCGCCATTGCCCGAGGGCGGCGTCGCCTCGGCCAGACCGCTGGCGAAATCCAGAAGCCACAGGTCAAAGGGCGCGGCATCGGCGGGCGGGGTCTGCACCACCTGCCATTGCCCGGCCTGCAGGGCCAGCCACAGCGCGATCTGCCCGGCCCGGCCGGTCAGGGGCAGGGCGCCGACCTGCGCGCCCACCATATCTGCCAGCGCCGGGCCCAGCCGGGCCGCCGCCATGCGGTCAAAGGCCGGCGGCAGCGCCGCGGCCACCGCCGCGCTGTCCTGCGCTGCCAGCGCGCGGTCCAGCGCCTGCACCGCCGCTGCCCGGTCCCAGACTCCGCCCGAGGCGGCGGGTTTCTGTTCGACATAGATCGATCGCAGTTTCGATGCCGGGATCGCCCCGGCGCGCGCCAGCCGCTCGGCCGCGTCCAGCCGCGCCTTCCAGCCGCCGTTCTGGTCCAGATCGGCCAGCGCAAAGGCCAGCGGCAGCTCGGTCGAGGACAGCGGCTGGCCGATCGCCTCGTAAAGCCGCAGATCCAGCGGTGTGACCACGCGCGGCGGCGTCAGCTCTTGCTGCTGGTCGCTATAGCCATCGTCCAGATATTGCGCCAAAAGCGCCGCCATCTGCGGGTCGATCTGATCCAGCGCCTCGGCGCCGTGATAGACCAGCGCCGCCGCTGCCCAGTCGCCGCCAAGCGCCAGACAGAAGATCCGCGCCGGAAAGCTGGGCGCGACGCCGGGGGTCTTGTCCATCAGCGTGCAGGCCTCGGCCTCGTCACCCGACAACAGCGAGATGTCGAAGATGCGGCGAAAGCGCTGCGGATCGGGCGGGCCGGCGGCGCGCAGCAGTTCCCGCGCCGCGCCGGTGGCGCCCATGTCCAGAAGCTTGTCGACGCGGGCCAGAAACAGCTTGCCCACATCACCCGCCTGCGTCGGCGGCGCCTGCAGCTGTGCGGCCAGCAGCCGGCGTTCCAGCCGCCGCAACGCCGGCAGGCGCGGCGAAGTGCGCAGCACCAGCCCGGCCAGCGTGGCCGCATCGCTGTTGCCCCACAGATCCGCCGGCAGATCCGCCGCGCGGGCCGAGACGGTGCCGGTGCTGTCGGGATTGCCCTGATCCAGCCGGGTCACCGCGACCGGCTCGACAGCGCCCGATTTGGCGACCTCGCGCCGGCTCTTGTCCTTTTGCCCGGCCGGGCGGCCGTCACCGGGACGCCATGCCGAGACGGTGCCCGGATCCTGAATGCTGCCCGAAAGCCAGTCGCTGGCCGCCAGCGGCGGTCGCGCAAGCGCCGGCTGGGCCAGCGCCAGAACTGCCAAGGCGGCGGCAGAGATCCTAGTCCAGGTCATTCTGCCCCGCTTGCGGCGCGGCGGGCGCTGCGCTGTCACTGGGGGCCGGCGCCGGGGTGTCGGTGCCGACCGGTGCGGTCGTGGTCGCAGCCAAAGGCGCCGCGCCCAGATCAAGCTGGACCGGCAGGCGGGTTTCCTGCGGATCGGCCTTCATATCGCCGAAATAGGCATAGCCCAGCAATCCCGCCAGACCAAGAATCACCAGCGCCAGCACACCTGCCAAAAGCCTCATTGCCCGTCCTTTCCGCCTCTTTTCATCCATACGTTGCCGGTCTGACGCCGGCTCGCGCGAAATATATATGGCATTTCCCGAAAGATCACGCCATTCAGTGCGCCAAATAACCCGGCTGCCCCGGTGGCGGCAGGGGCAATGCAGGGCAAGCGGCGCGGGGGGGTGATGCGGCGGAATATCGTGCTGGTCGGAATGATGGGGGCGGGCAAGACCGCAATCGGCGCCGAATTGTCGCGGCGTCTGGGTCGGCCGCTCTGGGATACCGATGCCGAGATCGAACGCGCCGCTGCCATGACCATCCCCGAGATCTTTGCCCGTGATGGCGAGGATTTCTTTCGTGCCCGCGAAGCCGAGGTGCTGGCCCGCGTGCTGGCCGGCGGCGACAGCATCGTTTCGACCGGCGGCGGCTCGTGGATGCGCGAGGGCAACCGCGAACGCATCGGCCAGAACGGCGTATCGGTCTGGCTGGATTGCGATGCCGAGACGCTGTGGCACCGCGTGCGCAGCCGCCCGACGCGGCCGCTGCTGCAAACCGCCGATCCGCGCGGCACGCTGGAGCGCCTGCTGGGCGAACGCCGGCCGGTCTATAGCCTGGCCGACGTGCATGTGACGGCGGCGCGCGGCGACACCGTCGAGGACACCACCAACCGGGTTCTGGCTGCCATCGCCGCCCAGCAGCCGGTCATTCTGGAGACGAAATGAACAGCGCAACCCTGACCGCCGCCAAGCCCGAAACCGTCGCCGTGGACCTGGGCGAACGTTCCTATGAGGTGCGGATCGGGCGCGGCCTGCTGGCGCGGGCGGGCGAGGAAATCGTGGCGCTGGCCGGCAAGCGCCGTGTGGCGATCCTGACCGACGAAACGGTGGCGGCGCGGCATCTGCCGGCGCTGCAGGCGGCGCTGGCGGCGCAGGGCATCGACGCCCCGGCACTGGCCCTGCCGG
The DNA here is from genome assembly GCF_009711185.1 of Paracoccus limosus. GTDB lineage: Bacteria > Pseudomonadota > Alphaproteobacteria > Rhodobacterales > Rhodobacteraceae > Paracoccus > Paracoccus limosus. Next base: position 89,397 of record NZ_WMIF01000013.1, on the reverse strand, counting down.
CGGGCGAGGCCACCAAACGCTGGGAACGGCTGGGCGAGGCCGTCGAATGGCTGCTGGCGCAAAAGATCGAGCGCAAGGATCTGGTGATCGCGCTTGGCGGCGGTGTGATCGGCGATCTGGCGGGTTTTGCCTCGGCCATCCTGCGCCGGGGTGTGCGCTTTGTGCAGATCCCGACGACGCTTCTGGCGCAGGTGGACAGCTCGGTCGGCGGCAAGACCGGCATCAACAGCCCGCAGGGCAAGAACCTGATCGGCGCCTTTCATCAGCCGGCGCTGGTGCTGGCCGATATCGACGTTCTGGGCACGCTCAGCCCGCGCGATTTCCGTGCCGGCTATGGCGAGGTGGCGAAATACGGGCTGCTGGGCGACGAGGATTTCTTTGACTGGCTGGAAACCGCAGGACCGACGCTTTTTGCGGATCCGATCGCGCTGCAACGCGCCGTGCGCCAATCCGTGCAGATGAAGGCCGGCATCGTCCAGCGCGACGAGACCGAACAGGGCGAACGGGCGCTGTTGAACCTTGGCCATACCTTTGGCCATGCGCTGGAGCAGGCGACGGGCTATTCCGACCGGCTGCTGCATGGCGAGGGCGTGGCCATCGGCTGCACGCTGGCCTTTGACCTGTCGGCGCGGCTGGGCCTGTGCAGTCAGGAGGCACCGTCGCGGGTCGCGGCGCATTTCGTCGCTATGGGCCTGCCCTCGCGCATCGCCGACATCCCCGGCGATCTGCCCGATGACGAGGCGCTGATCGCGCTGATGGGGCAGGACAAGAAGGTGCAGGACGGCAAGCTGCGCTTCATCCTTGCCCATGGCATCGGCCGCGCCTTTGTCACCGATGCGGTGGACCCGCAGGCGCTACGCCAAAGCCTTGCGCAATCGCGGCTGTAACCGACCGGGCCGCGCGTCTCAGCGCGGCGCGGCCTGATCCGGGGCCGGCGGCTTTGCGGCATCGGTCGCGCGCGTGCGCGGCGGCACCCGCTCATCATGGCCCAGCTTGGCATCGCGGTCGCGCCGCAACGAGGCGCGGCCCAGCATCAACAGCGTGATCGGCGTGGTGATCATCATGAAGACGCCGATGATGATTTCATGCACGACCGGGCGTTCCTCGATCAGCGAAAACATCGCCATCGAGCCAAGGATGATCAGCAGCGTGCCATAGCTATAGGCCAGCGTCGGCGCGTGCAGCCGCTGGTAAAAGCTTTTCAGCCGCACCAGTCCAAGGCTGCCCAGCAGCGCAAGGCTGGAGCCCAGCACGACAAAGATCGCGATCAGCACGGCGGCGACCGGCGGCAACTGATGCAGATGCGTCATTCGATCACCTCGCCGCGCATCAGGAACTTGGCCGCGCAGACCGTGGTGACAAAGCCCAGCACCGCGATGACCAGCGCGCCCTCGAAGAAGAAGACATTGCCATTGCCCATGCCGATCAGCAAAAACAGCAGCATGGCATTGATATACATGGTGTCCAGCGCCAGCACCCGGTCCTGGGCGCGTGGCCCCCGGATCATCCGCAGGCAGGCCAGACACAGCGCCGCGACCATGGCGATCTGGGCATAGGACAGCGCATATTCCAGGATCAGGGCGCTCATTCGAAGATCTCCATCAGCAGGGCCTCGTAGCGGTCGCGGATCAGCGCCTGCCAGTCGGCTTCGCTGCGCAGGTCCAGCACATGCAGGGTCAGGTGGCTTTGTTCGGCATCATATTCCAGCCATGCGGTGCCCGGCGTCGCCGTCAGGATGATCGCCAGCACCGCCAGCCCGTTCTGCTCGCGCAGCTGCAGGTCCAGCTCGACAAAGCCCGAGTGATACGCCGGGTGGTCCGGCCCCAGCAGCAGCACCCGCGCGACGCTGATGTTGGACTTCAGGATGTCCCAGATGACAATCGCCATCAGCTGCGGGATGGCACGCCAGCGCCGGATGCGCGGGCGGCTGGGGTGAAGATGCTCGACCGACCAGCCGGCGGCCAGCGCGATGATGCTGCCCAGCACAAGGTTGCCCATGCTGAAGCGCGTCAGAAGCAGCCACATCAGCACCAGCAACGCCGACAGCAGGGGATGCGGGATCATCCGGGTCATTCGGCGCCCTCCGGCAGCGGCTGACCCGCCTGCGGGTCAAGGTTCTGCGGCGGGGTCGCGTCCAGCCGCGCCGCGTCCTTCAGCACCGCCTCGCGATAGGTGGCCGGTTGCAGCAGCGCCATGGCGGTGGCGCGGGTGTAGTTCAGCACCGCATCGGCACGCACGCTCAGCAAAAGGATCATCGCGAGCAACGCCAGCACCGGCGCGATCTCCAGCGCTAGGATGCGCGGCGCCGGGCCCTGTTCCGCCCAGAATCGGCGCATGCCGAACCGGATCAGCGCGATCAGCGCGCCCAGTCCCGACAGGATCAGCATGGCCGAATAGATCCACAGCATGACCGGCAGTTCGCCCGACAGCGCGATATTGCGCGACACCGCGCCGCGCAGGATGGCGAATTTTCCGATGAATCCGGGCAGGGGCGGCAGGCCGGCCAGCATGGCCGCGATCAGCGCGAAACAGATCGCCATGGTCATCCAGCTGACCGTGCGCATCGAGGCCGGATCGACGGTGTCCTCGACGGTGTCGAGCCCCATCGGCGTCCATTCCCAACGCTCGGCCACGGCCACCGCGCCTTCGGGCGCGGGTTCGGCCGGATCGCCGCTGTCGTCGCGCGTCACCGGCTCGGCGATCAGGAAAAAGGCCGAGATCGCGGCGGTCGAGCCGACCAGATAGTAAAGTGCGCCGCCCAGCAGTTCGACCCCGCCACCGGCCTGGGCAAAGCCCACGGCAGTCAGCACCGTGCCCGACGAAATGATCGCCAGATAGCCGCCCTTGCGGCCCAATTCGCCCGTGCCCAGCACGCCGATCATGCCAAAGCCCATGGTCAGGATGCCGCCGATCATCAGCACCGGCGCGCCAAAGCCCGCCGAGGCACCGGCCTCGGGGCCAAGGATCAACAGCGCCAGCCGCAGGATGACATAGATGCCGACCTTGGTCATGATCGCCATGATCGCGGCGGCGGGCGGCGAGGCTGCCGAATAGGTCGGCGGCAGCCAGAAGCAGAGCGGCCAGATCGCCGCCTTGATCAGGAAGGCCATGCCCAGAAAGCCCGCTGCCGCATGGAACAGCAGGCGCGGCGCATCATCCATGCGCGCCACGGTGCGGGCGATGTCGGCCATGTTCAGCGTGCCGGTGGTGCCATAGACCAGTGCCACCCCGATCAGGAAGAACAGCGAGGCGGTCAGGTTGACGGCGATGTAATGCAGGCCCGCCTTGACCCGCTCGGGGCCCGAGCCATGCAGCATCAGCCCGTAGCTGGCCGCCAGCATCACCTCGAAGAACACGAAGAGGTTGAAAAGATCGCCGGTCAGGAAGGCGCCGTTGACGCCGGCCAGCAGGAACTGGAACATGCTGTGGTAATGCTGGCCCTTGCCGTGCCAGCCGGCGGCGGCATAGACCAGCGACGGCCCGGCCAGCAGCGCGGTCAGCATGACCATCATCGCCGACAGCCGGTCCAGCACCAGCACAATGCCGACCGGCACCGGCCAGTCGCCCAGCCGATACAGCTGCACCACGCTGCCATCGCTGTCGGTCAGCGATTTGGCGTCATTCATCAGCTCGGTCGAGGACAGGAACATCAGGCCGACGGCCACCAGCCCCAGCACCAGCTTGGTCTGGCGGTTGCGGTCGTTGTAAAACAGCATGATCGCGCCCGCGACCAGCGGGATCAGGATCGGCGCGATGATCATGTGATGCGGCGCGGCCCCCATCAGTCGCGCTCCCTTCCATCGACATGGTCGGTGCCGGTGATGCCGCGTGCGGCGATCATCACCACCAGAAACAGCGCCGTGGTGGCAAAGCTGATGACGATGGCGGTCAGCACCAGCGCCTGCGGCAGCGGATCGGCATAGGCGGTCGGGTCGACGAAGCCGCCCTTGGGCATGATCGGTGCCGCACCGACGTAAAGCCGACCCATGGAAAAGATGAACAGGTTGACGCCGTAAGCCAGCAGGCACAGACCGACGATCACCTGATAGGACCGTGGCCGCAACAGCAGCCAGACGCCCGAGCTGGTGAGGATGCCGATGGCAAGGGCAAGGATCAGTTCCATCAGCCTTTCTCCTGCACCGCTGCGGTGCTTTCGGTCGAGGCCACGGCCTCGGGGTCTGCGGGGGCCTCTTCGGCGGGTTTGGGGCGCGGGGCCATGCGCAGCGACTGGTGGGCAATGGCGATCAGCATCAGGACGATGGCGCCCACCACCAGCGAGAAAACGCCCACGTCGAACAGCATCGCGGTCGAGGCCGGCACCTTTCCGACCAGCGGCAGCTCCAGATACTGGAAATGCGTGGTCAGGAAGGGCACGCCAAAGATCCACGATCCCGCGCCGACGGCGGCGGCGACGCAAAGCCCGGTGCCCATCCAGCGCACCGGCAGAATGGTCAGCCGCGCCTCGACCCAGCGCACATTGGTCGCGACATATTGCAACAGCAGGCCCACGGCCAGGGTGACACCGGCCGCAAAGCCGCCGCCGGGCAGGTCATGGCCACGGAAGAACAAATAGGCCGACAGGGTGATGATCGGCGCGAACATCCATTGCATCAGCACGGCGGGGACGAACAGATAGGCCTCCAGCGCCTGCTCCTCGGCCTCGCGCTGCGGGCGCGGACGCTCGACGCTTTCCGGGGCGGGGCGGAACCGGCGCAGCAGGGAATAGACGGTCAGCCCGACGATGGCCAGAACCGCGATCTCGCCGAAGGTGTCAAAGGCGCGGAAGTCGACCAGGATCACGTTGACGACATTGGTGCCGCCGCCCTCGACATAAGAGTGGCGCAGGAACCAGTCGCCGACCGACATGCCGGGCCGGGTCAGCAGCACGGCCAGCGCGATGGCGGTCATGCCGACGCCGCAGGTCAGCGCGATCAGCAGGTCGCGAAAGCGGCGAAAGCGCGGCCGGAACTTGGCATCGCCGGGGATTTCGACATTGCGCTTGGGCAGCCAGCGCAGGCCCAAAAGCAGCAGGGTCGTGGTCGCGATCTCGACCAGAAGCTGCGTCACGGCAAGGTCGGGGGCCGACAGCCAGACGAAGGTCGCGCAGGTCACGAGGCCGGCGCCGCCGGTCAGCACCAGCGCCGCAAAACGGTGGTATTTCGCCTGCCACGCCGCGCCGATGGCGCAGGCGCCGCCGACCAGCCACAGCAGGGCAAAGACCAGCTCTTGCGCGTTGATGCGCGGCCACGGGATATGCCAGTCAAGCGGCCCCAGCGCGAAATAGGCCCCGGCCATGGACATCAGCACCATGACGCGCAGCTGCGCCTGCAGCCCCGGCGCCGAAGCCAGCCGCAGCAGCATCTGCGGCACCCGGCGGCCGAACACGTCCAGAAGCCAGTCAAAGCCGCTGCCGAAATTGATCGCCCGCATGATCGCAGGCCCCTCGTTGCCCTGATCGATCAGCCGGCGCGGCAGCAGATAGATCAGAATGCCAAGGCTCAGCGCGATCAGGCTCATCACCAGCGCCGGGGTCAGCCCGTGCCAGATCTTGAGGCTGAAATAGGGCAGGTCGGGGCCAAGCACGCCGATGGCGGCGCTGGACAGCCAGCCGCCCAGCATGGCCTGCGGCGCCACCCCGATCGCCAGACACAGCGCCACCAGCAGCGCGACGGGCAGGCCCATCAGCAGCGGCGGCTCATGCGGTTTCCTGGGCAGGTCGGTCGCCTCGGGGCCAAAGAACACGGTGACGATGAAGCGCAGCGAATAGGCCGCCGACAGCGCGCCTGCCAGCACGGCAACATAGGGCGCGGCATTGTCGAGCGGGCTGCCGTTGTTCCACAGATAGGTGGCCTCGAAGAACATCTCCTTGGACAGGAACCCGTTCATCAGCGGCACCCCGGCCATGGATGCCGAGGCGATGATGGCCAGCGTCGCGGTGATCGGCATGGCCTTGGCCAGCCCCGACAGGCGGCGCATATCGCGGGTGCCGGTTTCGTGGTCGATGATGCCGGCGGCCATGAACAGCGAGGCCTTGAAGACCGCATGGTTCACGATGTGAAAAATCGCGGCGATCAGCGCCAAGGGCGTGCCGATGCCGGCCAGCGCGGTGATCAGGCCCAGATGGCTGATGGTGGAATAGGCCAGAAGCCCCTTGAGGTCGTGTTTGAACAGCGCGACGAAGGCGCCCATCAGCAGCGTCACCAGCCCGGTGCCGGTGACCAGCTGGAACCATGCCTCGGTGCCGCCAAGCGCGGGGTGAAAGCGCAACAGCAGGAACACCCCGGCCTTTACCATGGTTGCCGAGTGCAGGTAGGACGATACCGGCGTCGGCGCGGCCATGGCGTTCGGCAGCCAGAAATGGAACGGGAATTGCGCCGATTTGGTGAATGCCCCCAGCAGGAACAGCACCAGCACCACCGGATAGAGCGGATGCGTGGTGATGCGCCCACCCGCCGCCAGCACATCGTCCAGCCGGTAACTGCCGACGATCTGGCCGATCAGGATCATCGCAACCAGCAGGCACAGCCCACCCGAGGCGGTGACGACCAGCGCCATGCGCGCGCCGTGGCGGGCATCCTCGCGCTGATACCAGTAGCCGATCAGCAGGAACGACACGAGGCTGGTCAGCTCCCAGAACACCACCAGCATGATGATATTGCCCGACAGGATCAGCCCCGACATGGCACCGGCAAAGGCCAGCAGACAGGAATACAGCCGCGGCACCGGATCGTCGGCGGCCATGTAATAGCGCGCGTAAAGGATGACCAGCATGCCGATCCCGGACACCAGCACCATGAACAGCCAGGCGAACCCGTCCAGCCGGAAGGTCAGGTCCAGCCCGATACTGGTCGCCCATTCGAAACTGCCGCTGATCTTGCCGCCCTGCGCCACCGCCGGATACAGCACCGCCAGAATCCCCAGCGCCATCAGCATGGTCAGGCCGGCAAGCCATGTTTCGGCATTGCGTGAGCCCACTGGAAGCGTTGCGGCGAGAACCGACGAGACGAATGGAGTCAGAACGAGCAGCAGCAACAGGTTCTGTTCGACCATCGGACCCTTCGCCAATTCTGGAATACAATGCATCATAGCGGCGCTTGCCGCCGGAACACAACCGACGGCGGGTGGAAATTGGCACCATTGTCGGGGTCAGCGATAAAAATTTCTTGTTACCGCAATGAGATCGTCACCGTTCCTGCCGCCATCGGCGGGTTTGGCGATGAAAACATGCGCAAGGGGTGGATGCCGCAACCATGGCATCCGCCGCCCCTTGGCAAGCCCGCCTGCCGGGCCCGCAAAGGGCGCCCGGCGCGGCGGCTAGTCCTTGATCCGGGTGATGTCCTGCACCTCATCCGCCTGCACCAGCACCTCGCGGGGCAGGGGATGGCTGATGAAATAAAGCGGGCTCGCGGTCGGCCCATAGCCGCCGCATTGATGGATCGCCAGCAGGTCGCCCTCATCCAGCCGGTCCAGCAGGACACCGCTGCCGAGCTTGTCGATCGAGGTGCAAAGCGGGCCGGAAATGTCGTGCTTTTCCTCGGCGCGGCTGCCGCCCTGATCGCCACCGATGCGGTGCATCACGTAATTGCGCCGCAACACCATGCCGAAATTGCCCGAGGCGGCCAGATTGGCGTTCAGCCCGCCGTCGCAGATCGCGATGCGGGTGCCGCGCGATTGCTTGACCGAGATGACGCGGGTGACGAAATAGCCCGCCGGCCCGACCAGATAGCGCCCCAGTTCCAGCACCAGCCGGCACTGCGCCAGACGCGGCTGGGCGCGGAACGCGTCCAGTTCGGCCGCGATGCCTTCGGTGATCAGCGACAGGTCCAGCGCCGTATCTCCGGGGTGATAGGGGATGCCCAGACCCGAGCCAAAGACCAGCTTTTCCGGCATCAGGTCCAAAAGCTCGCAGCTTTGCGAAAACACCCGCATGAAGATGCGCCAGTTCTCGCAGATCGCCTCGGGCCGCAGGCTTTGCGTGCCGGAATAGATGTGCAGTCCGATGATGCGCAGGTTCGGCAGCGCCGCGATCTGCGGCAGGATTTCCGGCGCATCCTCGATGTCGATGCCAAAGGCGCTGGGACGGCCCGCCATCTGGTCGCCAAAGCCCTTGGGCACGCGGTCGGGCGTCATGCGCAGCAGGACCGGCTGCACCAGCCCCAGTTCGGCGGCGATGGCATCGGCCAGCCGCGCCTCGCGCAGGCTCTCGATCACCAGCTCGCCAAGTCCGGCAGCGATCACCGGGCGCAGCTCGGCCTCGCGCTTGGCCGGGCCGGTAAAGCTGATGCGTGCAGGCTCCCATCCGGCCTGCTGGCTCAGCGTGAATTCCCCGCCCGAGGAAATGTCCAGATATTCGACCTGATCGCGCATCCATGACAGCAGCGCCGGGTTCGGGTTGGTCTTGACCGCATAGCTGACCGCGAACCAGCGCCCGAAATGCCGGCGCAGCCCGCTCAGTCGCTCGGCGATGGTTTCGGTGAAATAGACATAGGCGGGGGTGTCAAAGCGCGCCGCCGCCTCGGCCAGCGCCTGATCGCGGCGGACCTCAGCCGAGGCTGTCGACATAGGCCCGGATCCGTTCAACCGTATCGAAATTGTCCAGCGTGACATCGCCGGGCTGGATAGTGGCGCCGGTGCGCTCTTCGATGAAGGTGATCAGGCTGACCATCGAGACCGAGTCCAGAAGCCCGCTGGAAAACAGCTCGGTATCGCCGTCCAGCGCCTCCTCGATATTGAGGTCGTTCTTGAGATAACCGATCAGGTCTTCAACGTTCAAACTCATCCTGTCCTGCCTTGCTTTCAAGTCCTGTTCGCTGCGGCGCCCGCAGCCGCGATGACGGCCGGGCGATCAAGCTTGCCGCTGGCGGTGCGCGGCATGGCCCCCGGCCAAGTATGGATCCGTTGGGGCCGCATATAATGGGGCATCGCCCTGGCGCAATGCGCAATCAGCGCCGGCTCGCCCGCATCGGCCAGATAGCTGACCGCGACATGCACCGCCTGACCCAGATCGGCATCCTCGACGCCCCAGGCCACCACATCGCCGACCAGCCCGCTTTGCGACAGCGCGTCCTCGACCTCGGTGGGCGACAGGCGAAAGCCCAGCGTCTTGATCATCTCGTCCATGCGGCTGACGAACCACATATCGCCATCCTCATCGACCCGCACCAGATCGCCCGACCAGACCACCGGCGCATCGCCGATCAGATGCGCCAGCTCGGGGCAGGGGCGGATCTTTTGCGCAGTGACCTCGGGCTGTTCCCAATAGCCCATGCTGACCAGCGGCCCGGCATGGACCAGCTCGCCCTGTTCGCCGGGGCCGGCAATACCGATCCCGGGCTTGATGGCAAAGACCTGCGCATTGGGGATCTGCCGGCCGATCGAGCCCATCTTGGCCGCGAATTTCGCCGGCGGCAGATAGGTCGAACGGAAAGCCTCGGTCAGGCCATACATCAGGTAGATGTCCACGCCCGGAAAGACCTGCGGCAGCAGTTCCAGGATGTTGGGCGGGATTTTCCCACCGGTATTGGTGATGCGCTTCAGCGCCGGCAGCGGCATAGGCTGCTGTTCCAGCAGGCGCACGATCTGGTTCCACAAGGGCGGCACACCGGCGATGCCGGTCACGGCCTCGGCTGCGGCCATGCGCAGGATCTCGGCCGGCATGGTCAGCGGCTGGTGCACGATGGTGCCGCCCAGCAGCATCATCGTCGTCAGCTGGTTCAGTCCGGCATCGAAACTGTAGGGCAGCACCGACAGCAGCCGGTCGTCCTGATCCAGCCCCAGATATTGCGCGACTGAAATCGCGCCCACCCGGATATTGCGGTGCGACAGCATCACGCCCTTGGGCGCGCCGGTCGAGCCCGAGGTATAGATGATCATCGCCAGCGTCGCCGGATCGCAGCTCTCGGGTGCGGCGCCGCTGTCGGCGGGCAGTTCGGACCAGCAATCGGCACCCTCGGGCGCAGCGCCCGGCTTGCCCTGCACCAGAAATGCCGTGCCGGGATCCAGCGGGTCCACGGCGCGCAGCCCCTTGAGCGCGGGTCCGGGCAGGATCAGCGCGCGGGCGCGACAGTTGCGCGCCACATAGGCCAGCTGCTGGCCGGTCCAGCGCGTGTTGACATTGACCACGACCGCGCCGGCCTTCCAGGCGCCGAACATCGCGGCCACCTCGTCGATGCCCTTGCGCAGATGTACGATCACCCGCTCGCCCGGCTGCACGCCACGCGCCCGCAGCCAGTCGCAGATGCGCCCGGCCTCGGCGGCCAACTCGGCATAGGTCACACGGCGTCCGGCATCTACGGCCGCGACATGTCCGGCGCGGTCCGCCAGATTGTCGGCCAGCATGGCCCACATGCTACGATCGAAATCGCAGCCGGCTTCGGTCGGGGGCAGGGAATTCATTCGGCCGCCTGACGCTTGGCTGCAAAGATCGGCAGGCTGGGATAGATTTTGGCCGGCGATCCGATCACGACGGAATCCGAGGGCACATTGGTGGTGACCGAGGTATTGGCGCCGATCCGCACCCGGTCGCCGATGGTGATCGGGCCCAGCACGGTCGAATTGACGCCGATAAAGACATCGTCACCGATGATCGGCGCACGGCCGCGCATATTGGTGCCGATGGTGACGTTATGCATGACTCCGCAGCGGTCGCCGACCACCACCTGCGGATGGATCGACAGCGAGCCCTCGGCATGGATGATGTGGAAATCCTCGCCCAGCTTGACCTGCGGCGGGATCCAGATCTTGGTGACGTTCAACACGAAAATCTTGAAAAAGCCGTAGACCTTGCAGGCCAGCCAGCGCCCGACCGGGTTGCGCACCGTCAGCGCCCAGCTGCCCCAGCGATAGATCAGCAGCGAAACGAAGGCGGCTTCGGTCAGGGAACGACCATGGCGGATGAAATCCCCGCGTATCAGCTCGAACAGCGTCATGCATACTCGCTCAATTGGTTCCGACAGAAATATTCTGCAGTGACTATGTTTGCGACATCGTTAACGGCATGCAAACCGCAGTCTGCGCTCGTATTTCTTATAGTTCCTTGGTGGTTCATGTCCAGACTCCGGGCCGAATCTTCCCGGGAAATGCAGGAATGGCCGCTCTGCATGGCCGGGGCGGCTCAGCGGTCGCGGCGCTCGGAGGCGCGGATGGCAAGCGCAAGGCTTTGGGCGATCAGCGCGTGATCGGCCAGCGAAGGGTGCCAGAAACAGGCCGAGCGCTCCAGCTGCGGCAGCACCACCAGCGTGGCGCGCGCGCCATCGGCCTGTAGTGCGGCAAAGGCCTCGCGATAGGGCTCGACCAGCGGCGCGCCATATTCGCCAAAAGCCAGCAGAACCTGCAGCGCATCGGGGTTTTCACGCACGCGGGCGCGCAGGAATTCGGTCAGCGCCGGGCCGAAATCGCGACTCAGCGCGGCAAGGTCGGACCAGGGCTCGCCCGGCGTCAGTTCGGTGCCGAAATCGTTCGAGCCGATTCCGGTCACCACCACATCCGCCGCCGGTTGCGGCAGGCCCGAGGCCGCCGGTTCGCCGGGCAGCGCCAGCGGATAGCGGCTGCGCATGGTGGCGTCCTGCGCCGCGCCGCCGTAATTGCGCAGCAGGCCAATCCCCGAGCGCGCGATCATGCGATAATCCGTTCCCAGCGCCGCCGCCAGCGCCGGACCAAAGCTGGCACTGGTGTCTGTGCGGGCAAAAACCTCGGCCTCGGAGCAGTCGCGCTGCGTAGCGCCATTGGCAAAACCCACGGTATCCGAATCGCCGATGAATTCGATCAGCCGCGCCGCCGGCGGTGGCGCCGGCAGGGCCGCGCCCGCATCGCGACGGATCAGGATGCCGCCGAAATTCGCCGGCATGAAGGACTCGCTGATCTTTTCGACGCGGATCTCATGCGCGCCCGGCGCCAGCCCGCGCAGATGCAGGTCGCGGCCACCGGGCAGGGCCAGATCAATGCGCCCGCTGCGCCCGCCATCCAGCAGCACCCGCCAGCGGTTGATGCCGTCGTTGAACCGCACCCATGCCTCGGTGCCCTCAAAGCGCGCGCTGACGTGAAACCCCGGCCATTCCTGACGCAAGGCCCCCTCGGGCCCCGGCGCGGCCCGCCCGACTATCCGCAGGGGCAGCGCGACCAGCCCCGGCTGTGGCATCTGCAACGCCCCCACGGGGCGGCTGCCATCCGCGCCTTGGGCGACGACCAGCGCCGGAAGCGGCTCCGCCAGCTGCTGCCCTCTTGGCCGCGCCACCAGCCCGACCACCAGCAGCAGGCTTGCCGAAACAGCCGCCACCCCCCAGAACCGCTTCCACATCTTGCCTCGCTTTCGAATTGTCGGGATCATGCGTCGGCCCAGCCGACAGGTCCAGTGCCTGCTGCGGGCGGATCGGCAAGGCACAGCTCGGAGGACATATGCGCAACTATCTGGTGGCCAGCGATCTTTCCGCGCGTTCGGATGCCGCTCTGGCCCGGGCGCTGGCGCTGGCGGCCGCGGATCAGGCCGCAGGCCGCCCCGCCCACGTCCGCCTGCTGCATGTCATCGACGAAGCCGCAGGCCATGCGGCCCATGCCACCGATCTGCTCGCCGCGCAGGTGCAGCGGGTCGCGGGCCCCGGCGCCCCGGTCCAGCCCTGCACCATTGCAGGCGATCCCGACGAAACCATTCTTGCCGAGGCCGAAGCCCTTGATGCCGCGCTGATCCTGATGGGGGTGCCACGCCCGCGCCGCTTTCCGCTGTCGCTCGCCGGCACCACGGCCGAACGTGTCCTCTCTGCCACAAACCGGCCGCTGGCGGTGATCCGCCGCCCGGCGGGCACGGCATGGCAGCGGCAGATGCTCGCGCTTGAGGACGCGCCGGCCAGCCTCGATCTATTGCACCGGGCGCGCGATCTCGGCCTGATCGCCGGCGCCGATGTCACTGTCCTGCATGCCACCAACCTGCCGGGCCCCGACCGGCTGCGCACCGGGGGCATGAGCTCGGTAACCCTGCAAAGCCTCGACATGCATGCGATGGAGGAACTGGAGCATCGGCTGCGCCGCCGCTGGCGCGAGGCTCTGGCCAGCAGCGCGCATCTGGATTTCGCCCTGCGCCACGGCCCGCCCGCCCCCGCCATCACCGGCCTGCAGGCCAGTGGCCATTTCGATCTGGTGGTGATGGGTGCGCGCGGCCATGGCAGCCTCTTGCGCAACCTGCTCGGCTCGACCAGCGCCGAAATCATCCGCGATCTCGACACCGACCTGATCTGCCTACCGCTGGCCGACTGACCGCAACGAAAAGGGGCCAAGGGCAATCACGCCCCGGCCCCCGGTCTTTCACCATTTTCCAAATACCCATGCGGCGCCCGCCAAGGGGCGCCACGGCCGGGCTCAGCGCGCGGCGTCGAACACCGGCTGATAGATCGCCTTCAGGCGCGTGACCGCCTCTTGCGGCGACATTTCCTCGGATTCGCCGCTGCGGCGCGAGGTCAGCTCGACCTTGTTCGCCGCCAGACCGCGCGGTCCGACGGTGATGCGCCACGGCAGGCCGATCAGGTCCATGGTGGCGAATTTCGCGCCGGCGCGCTCGTCGCGGTCGTCATAGAGCGGATCGAAGCCCTGCGCCTTCAGCTCGGCGTAAAGCGCCTCGCAGGCGCTGTCGGTCGAGGCATCGCCCTGTTTCAGATTGACGATGCCGACATGGAAGGGCGTCACCCCCTCGGGCCAGATGATGCCCTTGTCGTCATGACTGGCCTCGATGATCGCGCCCAGCAGACGCGAGACGCCGATCCCGTGCGAGCCCATATGCACCGGCACACGGTTGCCATCGGGGCCGACGACAGTGGCGCCCATCGGCTCGGAATATTTGGTGCCGAAATAGAAGATCTGGCCCACTTCGATACCGCGCGCGGAACGACGGCGTTCCTCGGGGATCTGTTCGAACAGCGCCGCGTCATGGGTTTCATCGGTGCGGGCATAGCGGCTGGTGAATTCCTCCAGCACGGCCTGACACTGCTCGACGCTGTCATAGTCGATGCTGCGGGTGCCGAATTTCAGATCGGTGATCTCGCTGTCATAGAAGACTTCGGATTCGCCAGTTTCGGCCAGCACGAGGAACTCGTGGGTATAGTCGCCGCCGATCGGGCCGCCATCGGCGCGCATCGGAATGGCTTGCAGACCCATGCGCTCATAGGTGCGCAGATAGCTGACCAGATGCCGGTTATAGGCGTGCAGCGCATCTTTTTTGGTCAGGTCGAAGGTGTAGCCATCCTTCATCAGGAATTCGCGACCACGCATCACGCCAAAGCGCGGGCGGATCTCGTCGCGGAACTTCCACTGGATGTGATACAGCGTCAGCGGCAGGTCCTTGTAGGAGGACACATGGCTGCGGAAGATGTCGGTGATCATCTCCTCATTGGTGGGCCCGTAAAGCAGGTCGCGCTTGTGGCGGTCCTTGATGCGCAGCATCTCTTCGCCGTAATCGTCATAGCGGCCCGACTCGCGCCACAGATCGGCCGATTGCAGCGTCGGCATCAGCATGGCGATGTGACCCGCGCGGGCCTGTTCCTCATGCACGATCTTCTGGATGTTGTTCAGAACCTTGAAGCCCATCGGCAGCCAGGAATAGATGCCCGCCGCCTGCTGCTTGATCATGCCGGCCCGCAACATCAGCCGGTGGCTGACGATCTGGGCCTCTTTGGGGTCTTCTTTCAGAACGGGCATGAAATAGCGCGACAGACGCATGGCGGAATCCTTCGTGATGGCAGGCATCGGGTTAGCGCAGCGCGAACCAGTGGGCAACGGGCTTCCTTGCATCAGGGCGCGCGACCGGCCAAATAGAACTCGGATGAGCGCAAAGGAGAGGACATGCGGCTGCCGGCACAGAAGCAGGTCTGGTATTGGAGCGGCGCGCTGGCGGTGCTGCTTCTGGCGTTATGGCTCTTGGGCAACCAGATCATGCCCTTCATCCTGGGTGCGGCGGTGGCCTATCTGCTGGATCCGCTGGCCGACCGGCTGGAACGGCTGGGCCTGTCGCGCACGCTGGCGGTGGTGGTGATCTCGCTGATCGCGGTGCTGCTTGTCGTCGCGGTGGTGCTGACGCTGGTGCCGCTGCTGGTCAAGCAAAGCACGCAGCTGGTCAGCACCGCGCCGCAGATGGCCGAACAGTTGCAGCAGTTCCTGATGGGCCGCTTTCCGCAGATCTTTGCCGAGGGCAGCACCATCAACACCGCGCTGACCGACATCGGCAAGAAGATCAGCGACAGCGGCATGCAGGTGGTCTCGACCGTGCTTGGCTCGGTCATGGGGGTGTTCAGCCTGCTGGCGCTGGTGGTGATCGTTCCGGTGGTGGCGTTCTACCTGCTGTTGGACTGGGACAATATGGTGGCGCGCCTTGACGACCTGCTGCCGCGCGACCATGCCGAGACGGTCCGCAGCCTCGCGCGCGAGATCGACCGGGCGCTGTCGGGATTCGTGCGCGGGCAGGGGCTGGTCATCCTGATTCTGGGCACGTTCTATTCGATCGGCCTTGGCATCGTGGGCCTGCCCTTTGGCGTGGCCATCGGCGTGATGGCGGCCTCGCTGTCCTTTATCCCCTATGTCGGAGTGCTGATCGGCGGCGCCACCGCCATTGGCGTTGCGCTGTTCAGCTTTTGGGGCGACTGGATGCATATCGGCGCCGTGGTTGCGATCTTTGCCGCCGGCCAGTTCGTCGAGGGCAATTTCCTGCAACCCAAGATCGTCGGCGGCTCGGTCGGCGTGCATCCGGTCTGGCTGATGCTGGCGCTGACCGTCTTCGGCAGCATCTTCGGCTTTGTCGGGCTGCTGGTCGCGGTGCCGCTGGCGGCGGCTCTGGGCGTTCTGGTGCGCTATGGCATCGGCCGCTACAAGGAAAGCGCGCTCTATACGGGCCGCGAAGTGCCGGCGCCGCCACCGCCGCCCACGCTGATCGAGGTGGTGCCGCGCGGCACCGTCGCCAATCTGCGCCGGCTGGCACAGCTGTCCCATGACGTGCGCGTGGCCGAGATCCAGCGGCAAGAGGAACTGGCCGAGCTGGTCGATGAACGTCAGGAACGCGCCCGCCGGCACCGCTTCCCGGACAACGGCCACGAGGGCCCGCCCTCGCCGGTGCAGCTGCATGTCGAGGC
The DNA here is from genome assembly GCF_009711185.1 of Paracoccus limosus. Lineage (GTDB taxonomy): Bacteria > Pseudomonadota > Alphaproteobacteria > Rhodobacterales > Rhodobacteraceae > Paracoccus > Paracoccus limosus. Next base: position 73,294 of record NZ_WMIF01000013.1, on the reverse strand, counting down.
GCGTCAGGCCGAGGCCCATGAGCGCGACAGGCAAAAGTCCGACGGGAAGGACGATTGAGTTGGCCCGCCAGCTGGCTCTGGACCTGACAATCCCCCCGGCGCTGTCGCGGGACGATTTCCTGACCACATCGGCCAATCGCGATGCGCTGGCGATGCTGGACCGCCCCGCCGCATGGCCGGGCGGGCGGTTATTGCTGATCGGCGGACCGGGTTCGGGCAAGTCGCATCTGGCCCGGTTCTGGGCCGAAGAAAACGGCGCGCAGATCCTGCGCGCCTCGAGTATTTCGCCGGGCAGCGTCGATGCCGCCCTGCCGCCCGGTGGCGCGCTGGTGGTCGAGAACGCCCATGAGATCGCCGGCATCTCCGAGGCCGAGGATGCGCTGTTCCACCTGTGGAACCTTGCCGGCGCGCGTCAGGTGCTGCTGCTGATCACCGCCCGGATGCCGCCGCGCGACTGGGGCATCCGGCTGCCCGACCTGATGTCGCGGCTGAATTCGGCCGCGCAGGCGGTGCTGGGCCCGCCCGATGACGCGCTGTTGCCTGCCGTGCTGGTCAAGCTGTTCGCCGACCGTCAGATTCAGGTCGCCCCCGATGTGGTCGATTGGCTGACGCTGCGCATGGAGCGCGATCTGGGTCTTGCCCGGCATCTGGTTGCGGCCATAGACCGCAAGTCTCTGGCCGACCGCCGCCCCGTCACCCGCCGTTTGGCCGCCGAATTGCTGGACAAGCTTTCGCCGGTCGAGCCATCATCAACGATTACCCTTCATTCCAGCGACAAGTCATGACCCAGGCCGATTTCCTTCGCGTTCCCTTTCCGCAGCCGCGCGACCTGCCCGATGGCACCCCCGAAGGGCCGGCGCGCTTTTTCAACCGCGAGATCAGCTGGCTCAGCTTCAACTGGCGCGTGCTCGATGAGGCGCGCAACCCCCGTGTGCCGCTGCTGGAACGGCTGCGCTTTCTGTCGATCTCGGCCACCAATCTCGACGAATTCTATACCGTGCGCGTCGCCGGCCTGCGGGAACTGGTGCGCGAGGCGAACCCGGCGCTGTCGGATGACGGGCTGACCGCGGCCGAACAGCTGGGGCTGGTCAATGCCGATGCCCGCCGCCTGATGGGCGCGCAGCAGGCGGTCTGGAACGGGCTGCGCCGCGAGATGGAGCTGGCCGATATCACCATCCTGTCGCGGTCGCGCGTCACCCCCGCCGAACAGGAATTCCTGCACCGCTATTTCAGCGAGCAGGTGTTTCCGGTGCTGTCGCCCTTGGCCATCGACCCGGCGCATCCGTTCCCCTTTATCCCCAATACCGGCTTTTCGCTGGCGGTCGAGCTGGCGCGGGAAAGCGATGGCCGGCAGATGCAGGCGCTGCTGCCGATCCCGCAGCAGATCGCGCGCTTTGTCGCGCTGCCCGGCGGCAAGCGCTTCCTGCGGCTGGAGGACTTGCTGCTGATGCATCTGCCCAGCCTATTCCCCGGCTATCGCGATATCGGCCATTGCGCCTTTCGCGTGCTGCGCGACAGCGATTTGGAGGTCGAGGAAGAGGCCGAGGATCTGGTGCGCGAATTCGAGACGGCGCTGAAACGGCGCCGGCGCGGCTCGGTCATCCGGCTGAAGATCACTGCAGGCTCGCCGGTGCGGCTGCGGCGCATCATCATGCAGGAACTGCATGTCGATCCCGAGGAAGTGGTCGAGGTCGAGGGGCTTCTGGGCATGGCCGACCTGCGCGAGCTGGTGCTGGACAACCGCCGCGACCTGCAATGGCCCGCCTTTACCCCGCGCGTGCCGGAACGGGTGCAGGATCATGGCGGCAATATCTTTGCCGCGATCCGGCAAAAGGACATGCTGCTGCATCACCCCTACGAGACGTTCGACATGGTGGTGCGCTTCCTGAACCAGGCGGCGGCCGATCCCAATGTCGTGGCGATCAAGCAGACGCTTTACCGCACCTCGCGCGACAGCCCCATCGTCGAGGCGCTGTGCGAGGCTGCGGAATCGGGCAAGTCGGTGACCGCGCTGGTCGAGCTGAAGGCGCGTTTCGACGAGGCCGCCAACATCCGCCAAAGCCGGCGGCTGGAACGGTCCGGCGCGCATGTGGTCTATGGCTTCACCCAATACAAGACCCACGCCAAGATCAGCGCCGTCGTCCGGCGCGAGGGCGATCAGCTGGTGACCTATACCCATTTCGGCACCGGCAACTATCACCCGATCACCGCGCGCATCTATACCGATCTGTCGTTCTTTACCTGCGACCCGGCGCTGGGGCGCGACGCCTCGAAAGTGTTCAACTTCCTGTCGGGCTATGTGCAGCCGGACGGGCTGGAGAATCTGGCGATCTCGCCCATCGACCTCAAGCAGCGGCTGGTCGACCTGATCGCGCGCGAGGCGGAATTTGCCCGGCGCGGCCGCCCGGCCGAGATCTGGGCCAAGATGAACAGCCTGATCGACAAGGAGGTCATCGAGGCGCTTTACGACGCCAGTCAGGCCGGGGTGCGGATCAATCTGGTCATCCGCGGCATCTGCGGCCTGCGCCCCGGGATCGCGGGACTGTCCGACAACATCCGCGTCAAGTCGATCGTCGGCCGATTTCTGGAACATTCGCGCATCGTCTGTTTCGGCAATGGCCACGGCCTGCCGTCGAAAAAGGCGCGGGTGTTCTTCAGCTCGGCCGACTGGATGGGACGCAACCTGAACCGGCGCGTCGAGGATCTGGTGGAATGCCACAATGAGACGGTCAAGGCGCAGATCACCAGCCAGATCATGGCCGCCAACCTTGCCGATGAGGCGCAGAGCTGGCTCTTGCAACCCGATGGCCGCTACCTGCGCTATCTGCCGGCGGGCAAGGACGATCTGTTCAACTGTCACAAATTCTTCATGGAAAACCCGTCTTTGTCGGGTCGAGGCACCAAGGGCGCACGTGACGTTCCGGCGCTGACCCATTCGGCGGATTGACGTCGAAAGGTTAATCGCCCATCCATCCCCTGCCATCAGATGTGGTAACGGAATCGAGAGGAAGCCGATGAACGGTGTTGTGACCGCAAGCGGAGAAACCATCGAACCCTTCGGGCGCTCGCTGTTCGAGCGGGTGTCCGAACGGTCACTGAGCCGGGTTGGGGTGGTCGATGTCGGCTCGAACTCGATCCGGATGGTGGTCTTTGACGGTGCAGCCCGTTCGCCGGCCTATTTCTACAACGAAAAGGTCATGGCCGGGCTGGGGCAGGGGCTGGCCACCACTGGCCGGCTGAACCCCGAAGGCGTGCGGCGCGGCATGTCGGCGCTGAAACGCTTTGCCGCGCTGGCCGAGGGCATGGGCATCAAGCCGCTGACCTGCGTCGCCACCGCCGCCGTGCGCGAGGCCGAGGACGGCCCCGCCTTTCGCAAGGCCGTCGAAGAGGAAACCGGGCTGAAGCTGTGGGTCATCGACGGCGAGGAAGAGGCGCGGCTGTCGGCGCAGGGCGTGCTTCTGGGCTGGCCAGAGGCGCGCGGCCTTGTTTGCGACATCGGCGGCAACTCGATGGAGCTGGCCGAGCTGGAGGGCGGCCAGGTCGGGCGCCGCATCACCACGCCGCTGGGTCCCTTCCGCCTGCAACAGGTCAAGGGCGGGCAGGACGGGCTGCGCCAGCATATCCAGACCATCATGGAAGAGGCCGCCGACAAGCTGGGCCGCGACCATGATCAGATCTATCTGGTCGGCGGCTCGTGGCGGGCCATCGCGCGGCTGGACATGGAGCGCGCCAATTATCCCATGACCGTGCTGCACGAATACCGCATGTCCAGCCAGGACGTGCTGCAGACCGTGAAATGGATCGGCGCGCAAAACCTGTCCGATCTGCGCGGCAAGCTCTCGATCTCGTCCAGCCGGATGGAACTGGTGCCGCTGGCCAGTCAGGTGCTGCGCCAACTGGTGCTAAGCCTCAAGCCGAAATCGCTGGCGGTGTCCTCATACGGCATCCGCGAGGGGCTGCTTTACGAACAGATGCCGCTGAGCCTGCGCTCGCGCGATCCGCTGCTGGAGGCGGCGCGCTTTTCGGAGCGGCAGATGGCGCGGATGCCCGGTTTCGGCAAGCGGCTCTACCAGTTCCTTGAGCCGATCTTCAAAAGTGTCGGACCCGAGCGCGACCGTCTGATCAAGGCCGCCTGCCTGCTGCATGACACCACATGGCGCACCCATCCCGACTATCGCGCCGATGCCTGTTTCGACAATGTCACCCGCGCCAATATGGCGGCGCTGTCGCATCCCGAACGGGTGTTTCTGGGGCTGGCGCTGCTGCATCGCTACAAGAACAGCCGGGCCGATTCCCCGATGGCGCCGCTGTTCACCCTGCTCGACGACAAGGAAATCAAGGACGCCGAGGTGCTGGGCAAGGCGATGCGCTTTGGTGCCATGTTCTCGGTCAAGGATCCGGCCGAGGCGGGCACGCTGAAGTTCTTTCCCAAGAAAAAGATCCTGGAACTGCGGCTGACGCGCACGGGTCAGGCGCTGATGGGCGAGGTGGCCGAAGCACGTTTCCGTGCGCTGGCCGCGGCGCTGGAAGCCGAGCCGATTCTGACGGCGCATTAGCCCGTTTCGTCTGGATGTCTTTCCGCCTTTTTGCGTAGTTGCAGCGCGTCGGCCGAAATCCGCCGACGCATTTTTGCTGCATCCGCACGGAAAATTCAATCATAACGGGATTTATCGGCACTGATATCCTGCGCAGGGCGTTCCCGATCAGTCTAAACGCGCAAAAACTATCTATACAGACAGGTTCCGAGCAATCGTTAGTTGTGGCAAGAACATGCTTACGAAGACGGTGAGCTTATGATTGTTTTGTCAGCGTTGCCTTGTTAGCCGCTTACCGTCAACGCAGTTTTGTTTACGATTTTATGTTTTTGATAGCCAAGCTGGGGGCGGCTTAGCCGCCCCAAGTCTTTTCAAGCACACCGATCCAGTTCCGCCATGCGATCTTTTCGGTCAGCTCGCGCCCATAACCATGCGCCAGCATCGCCTGAACCAGATTCTGCAACATCGAGGCATCGGCCAGATCTTCGGGCATCTGCGCACCGTCGAAATCCGAACCCAGCGCCACGCCATCCTCGCCCAGCAGGGTGATCAGATGATCCAGATGCCGCAGCATGATCTCGAACCCGTGCATCGGATCGCGGCGGCCGTCGGGATGCAGGAAGCCCACGGCATAGTTCAGCCCGACCAGCCCGCCGCTTTCGGCCATCACCCGCAGCTGGCGGTCGGTCAGGTTGCGCGAACTGGGCGCCACGGCATGGGCGCAGCTGTGACTGGCGACCAGCGGCGCATCCGACAGCGCGGCCACGTCGTCAAAGCCCTTTTCGTTCAGATGCGACAGGTCCAGCAGGATGCCCAGCCGGTTGCATTCCGTCACCAGCTGCTTGCCCAAAGGCGTCAGACCGGGTCCGGTATCGGGCGAGGACGGAAAGGCAAAGGGCACACCATGGCCATAGGCGGTCGGCCGCGACCAGACCGGCCCCAGCGAGCGCAGCCCCATCGCGTGCCAGACATGCAGCGCGTCCAGATCGGCGATCGGCTCGGCGCCCTCGATATGCAGGATGGCGGCGATACGGCCGGCGGCAATGGTCTCGCGGATCTGCGCCGCGCTTTTGCAGATTGTCAGGGTGCCCGACCGCTCCATCGCCATCAGCGCCCCGGCCTGCGCAATCGCATGGGGCAGCGAATCGGCATTGCTGACCTCATCGGGCAGGGGCAGCGCAAAGGGAGGGTTGGCCTTGAGCATCGCGGCCAGCGAATCCTCCTCGGTTTCGGGCGAGGGGGTCCAGATGGCGAAAAAGCCGCCGACAAAGCCGCCCGCCCGCATCCGGGGCAGGTCCAGATGACCGGTGCCGTCGCCCTGCAACCACAGCTGATCGCGCTGCGGGCCTGCCGCCACCATGCGCTGCAGAAAATCGTTGTGACCGTCGAAAACCGGAATCATGGCCTGCCTCATTGCTTTGCGCGCAACATGAGACGGTTGCGTCGCGACCGCAAGGCAGGTCGGGTCCGCGGCCCCGGCTCAGCGCCGCAGCGTTACGGCATTGCCGGCGCCGGTGATCACCACCTCGCGGATGCCGCTCAGCGCCTCGGTCGGGATGGTCATGGCCACGGTCAGCGTGTCGCTGGCCGGATTGGCGGCGCGGCTGGCCTCATAGGTGCCGGCGGCGGGCGGGTTGCCGACCAGATTCAGCCGCAGAACGCCATTGTCGTCGCCATGCACGCGGCCGGTGGGCATCGGCACCTCGGTCACCAGCGCGACCTTGGACCAGCCCTTGGTCGCGGCCAGCCCCTGCACGACCAGCATCCGGCCCTCGTAAAGCGGCTCCCAGCGGGCCGAGACGACGCGCGTCACCGGCAGGCGGCTGTCCTGCCGCGTGGTCGGATAGCCGCCCTCGGGCTCCAGCGTCTGCGCCGGGGACCCGCCGAACCAGCCCATGGGATTGAGGCGGCTTTCGCTGAAGCGGCTGCAGCCGGCAACGGCCAAAGTCACGCAGCCGATAATGCCCCAAGTCCTGATCCGCATGATGCCCCCGTCGTCACATCTTGTTGTATGGCCGAGTGATAGGGCAAAGCGTCCGCGCGCGAAAGCCTCTTCGCCAGTTCCGGCGGCCTTTGACCTTGTGCCGCCATCGCGCTATTGCAGGCTCCGCCTTGCCCGGAAAGGACGCGCCATGGCCACCGCCGCCTTTGAAGAGATCGCCGAAACCTTCGAATTCCTCGACGACTGGGAAGAGCGTTACCGCCATGTCATCGAACTGGGCAAGGCCATGCCCGCCATGGACCCGGCGCTGCAAGTGACCGCAACCAAGGTCGACGGCTGTGCCAGTCAGGTCTGGATCTTGCCCCGGATCGCGGGCGGCAACTTCGATTTCGAAGGCGACAGCGACGCGCTGATCGTGCGCGGCCTGATCGCCATTCTGCATGCGCTCTATTCCGGCGTGCCGGTGGCGCAGGTGGCCGGCATCGACGCCCCGGCCGAGCTGCGCCGTCTGGGCCTTGAGGAACATCTGTCGGCGCAGCGCTCGAACGGAGTCCGGGCGATGGTGGAACGCATCCGGCTGCTGGCCGCCAAGGCCTGACCGACCGGACATGCAAAAGGCCCGCCGTTCTGGCGGACCTTTGTCATTTATCGCGTTAGCTCAGCCCAGAACCGCGTCGCAGCGCGCGCAGGTGCCCGGATGGGCATGGCTGCCGACATCGGGCAGGATCTTCCAGCAGCGCTCGCATTTCTCGCCCGGCGCCTCTTCGAAGACCACGCCGACGCCCGGGACTTCCGACAGGCGGAAGGCCTCGGCCGGTGCCGGATCGGCGGTCAGGCTCAGACCCGAGGTGATGCAGATCTCGGCGAAATCCACCGATTGCAGCGCGGCCAGCATCGCCCCGTCCTCGACATGGACCACCGGCGCGGCCTCAAGGCTGGCGCCGATCACCTTCTCGGTGCGCTTGATCTCCAGCGCGGCGGTCACCACGCGGCGGGCGCGGCGCACCACGTCCCATTTCGCGGCCAGATCGTCGTTCAGCCAGCTTGCGGGCGTCACCGGGAAGTCGTGCAGATGCACGCTGTCCTCCTCGGACGGGAAGCGGCTCAGCCAGACATCCTCCATGGTGAACGGCAGCACCGGCGCCAGCCAGGTCACTAGGCGGTGGAACAGCAGATCCAGCAGCGTGCGCACCGAGCGCCGCCGCAGCGCGTCCGGCGCGTCGCAATAAAGCGCATCCTTACGGATGTCGAAATAGAATGCCGACAGCTCGACCGTGGCGAACTGGAACACCGACTGGAACACCGACTGGAAGTCATAGGCGTCATAGCCGTGCCGCAATTGCGCGTCGATCTGCGCCAGCCGGTGCAGCACCCATTGCTCCAGTTCGGGCATGTCCTCGGGCTGGACCCGCTCGGCCTCGGTAAAGCCGTCCAGATTGCCCAGCACGAACCGCAACGTGTTGCGCAAGCGGCGATAGCTGTCGGCGGTGCCTTTCAGGATCTCTTTGCCGATGCGCAGGTCAGCGGTGTAATCCGACTGCGCCACCCACAGCCGCAGGATATCGGCGCCGTATTCCTTGATGACATCGGCCGGCGCCACGGTATTGCCCAGCGATTTGGACATTTTCATGCCCTTTTCGTCCAGGGTGAAGCCGTGCGTCAGCACACCCTTGTAGGGCGCGCGCCCCTTGGTCGCGCAGGCCTGCAACAGCGAGGAATGGAACCAGCCGCGGTGCTGGTCGGTGCCTTCCAGATACAGGTCCGCAATCCCGTCGGGCGAGCCATCGACGCGGTCACGGATCACAAAGGCATGGGTCGAGCCGGAATCGAACCAAACATCCAGTACGTCCATGACCTGATCATAGGCCGCGGGATCGGCGATGCCGTCCAGCATCCGCGCCTTGAAATCGGCGTGATACCAGATATCTGCGCCGTCTTTCTCGAAAGCTTCGATGATACGGTCATTGACCCGCTGATCGCGCAGCAGAAAGTCCTCGGCATCGGGCCGCGCGCCCTTCTTGACGAAGCAGGTCAGCGGCACACCCCAGGCGCGCTGCCGCGACAGCACCCAGTCGGGACGGTTCTCGATCATCGAATACAGCCGGTTGCGCCCGGTCTGCGGCGTCCAGCGCACCAGCTTGTCGATCGAGGTCAACGCGCGCGAGCGGATGGTGTCGCCATATTCACCCATGCCGTCCGCCAGCACCTTGTCGATGGCGGCAAACCACTGCGGGGTGTTGCGATAGATCAGTGGTGCTTTTGACCGCCAGCTGTGCGGATAGGAATGCTTGATCTTGCCCTTGGCCAAGAGCGCGCCGGCATAGGACAATTGCTTGATGACGCTGACATTGGCCGGACCTTCCTTGCCCTCGGGCGTCAGGATCGCCTGCCCGCCAAAGATCGGCAGATCGGTGCGGTAGGTTCCATCTGCCTCGACGTTATAGGTCATCGGCAGGCCGAATTTCAGACCCAGTTGATAGTCGTCGTCGCCATGGCTGGGCGCGGTATGCACAAAGCCCGTGCCGGCATCCTCGGTGACGTGATCGCCGGGGAGCAGTGGCACGTCGAAATCCCATTCGCCAGCGCCGCCCTCGATGCCGCGGAACGGATGCGCCAACAGGACACCCTCCATATCGGCGGGTGTCACGTCGCGCAGCCGGGTAAAGCCCTCGACTTTGGCCGATTTCATCACGCCCTCGGCCAAAGCATCGGCCAAGACCAGCAACTCGCCCACGCGCGCGGTTGCATTCTCGGCCACCGCGCCCACCTCATAGATCCCGTAAGAGATCGCCGGATTATAGGCGACGGCCCGGTTCTGCGGCATGGTCCACGGCGTGGTGGTCCAGATCACCACGCTGGCGTCCTTCACCGTTTCCCAAATACCCTGCGACGGCTGCACCTTGAACCGCACCCAGATCGTATGGCTGGTATGGTCGTGATACTCGACCTCGGCCTCGGCCAGCGCGGTCTTTTCGACCGGAGACCACATCACCGGCTTCGAGCCCTGGTACAGCGCCCCGTTCATCAGAAGCTTCATGAACTCGGCCGCGATCACCGCCTCGGCATGGTAGTTCATGGTCAGATAGGGGTCTTCCCATTTGCCGATCACGCCCAGCCGCTTGAACTGCTCGCGCTGCGTCTCGACCCAGCCCTGGGCAAAGGCGCGGCATTCCTGGCGGAACTCGACCACATCCACGTCATCCTTGCGCTGCTGGCGCTCGCGATACTGCTCTTCGATCTTCCATTCGATCGGCAGGCCGTGACAGTCCCAACCCGGCACATAGCGCGCGTCGCGGCCCATCATCTGCTGGCTGCGGGTGATGAAATCCTTCAGCACCTTGTTCAGCGCGTGGCCGATATGCAGGTTGCCGTTGGCGTAGGGCGGGCCGTCATGCAGGATAAAGGGCGTGCGGCTCTTTTTCGCGCGCAGCTGGTCATAGACGCCCAGACGCTCCCAGCGGGCCAGCCAGTCGGGCTCGCGCTGCGGCAGGCCGGCGCGCATCGGGAAGTCGGTCTGCGGCAGGAAAACCGTGTCACGGTAATCGGGTCCAGCGTCGGTCTGGGTGGTGGTCGTGTCGCTCATCTGGCGGGAATCCTTCGGTGGCAGGGCAGGCATGCGTGACCCGACGGCAAGGAACCCCTATGCCGCCGGGCGACTAATTCGAATGGTCCGGCCTGAACTGCCTGCGCGGGTGCTGAACATGCGGGCGGTTATAGGAAAGCCGGCCCGCTCCCGCAAGCACCTGACGCCGCCTCGCGCACCGTCGCAACCGCGTCATCCTGCCGTCTTGCCCTTTGGCGCCCTGCGGCCCATATCGGCGCCATGGTTCCGCCGCGCTTTGCCATCACCCCGCCCGAAATCGACCGGGTCGTCGCCACCTTCTACACCGCCGTGCGCCGGCACGAGGTGCTGGGCCCGGTCTTTGCCGCCCATGTCCACGACTGGCCCGAGCATGAGGCCAAGATCGCCGCCTTCTGGCGCAACGCCATCCTTTACGAACGCAGTTATGACGGCAGCCCGATGCGCGCCCATCTTCGCGCCGGCAACGTCCGGGCCGAGCATTTTCTCGAATGGCTGATGCTTTTTGACGAGACCCTGCGCCGCTGCCTGCCCGAGGACAGCGCCCGCGGCTGGTCGGCCTTGGCGCATCGCATCGGCGCTGGCCTGCGCATGGGGGTCGAGAATACGACCCCGGGGGCGATGCCCCCGGTGCTGCGCTAGTTGCGCGGCGGCCGCGCCTTATAGACTGGCAACCGCCAGCCCAAAGCCATGCTGCCCGCGCGCAGCAGGAATACCACCCCCGCGCCCATGATCAGCGCCAGCGGACGCGGGCAGTCGATCTCGATCAGGCTGACCACGGTGACCGAGCCGCCAAAGGCCGCAGTGATGTAAAGCTCGCCCTGTTTCAGCACCAGCGGCAGCTCATTGCCGACGACATCACGCATCAACCCGCCGAATGTGCCGGTGATCACCCCCATCGCCACCACGACGACCGGGCTGACATGCGCCTGCAACGCGACGCCCACCCCGGCCGGCACCGCGACGGCCAGCGCCAGCGCATCCAGCCATAACAGCAGCCGATAGCGGCTCTCCAGCAGATGTGCGGTAAAGAACACCAGCACCGCCGCCGCCGAGATCAGCAACAATAGTTCGGGCCGCGCCACCCAGAACACGGCGCTGCGGTTCAGCACCAGATCGCGCAGGGTGCCGCCGCCGATCCCGGTCAGCGTCGCGAAAAAGATGAAGCCGACCAGATCCAGCTGCGCCCGGCTGGCGACCAGCGCCCCGGTCAGCGCAAAAACCAGCACCGAGGCATAGTCCAGCAGCGGGATCAGCAGCTGCGGGTGCAACATCTCCTGACGCAACAGATCGGGGGGCATGGGCTATCCCTGCGCCTTGACAGGCTTGAAGGGCGCCATGCCGGCCCGCGCCAGCTCATCTGCGCGCTCGTTCTCGGGATGGCCGGCATGGCCCTTGATCCATTCCCAGCGCACCTGATGGCGCGCCTGCGCCGCATCCAGCCGCTGCCACAGTTCGGCATTCTTGACCGGCTTGCGATCGGCGGTCCGCCAGCCGTTGCGCTTCCAGCCGTGGATCCATTGCGTGACGCCGTTCTTCACATAGGCACTGTCGGTGGTCACGGTGATCTCGGTAGACCGGGTCAGCGCCTCCAGCGCCGAGATCGCGGCCATCAGCTCCATGCGGTTGTTGGTGGTATCGGGCTCGCCCCCCGACAGCTCGCGCTCTTTCAGCACGGCGTCACCACTCATGGCGCGCATCAGCACCCCCCAGCCGCCGGGGCCGGGATTGCCGCTGCAGGCGCCATCGGTCCACGCAAGAAGCCGGGTCACGCCTCAAGCCCCTTGTAGCCTGGCAGTGCGGCAATGCGCGCAAGCCAGCGGTTCAGTGCCGGGAAACGCCCCAGATCAAAGCCGCCGCGCGATCCGGCGCTGTGCGTATAGGCATAAAGACAGATATCGGCCAGACTCACGGCATCGCCGGCCAGCCAATCCCGGTCCTGCAAATGCCGCTCCATGACCGCCAGCAACTCATGGCCACGCTCCAGCAACTCGGCCAGGCGCTCGGGCGTCGCCTGCGCGCGGCGATGCGGATAGGTCAGCAAAGCGGCCCGCACGGCGATGACGCCTTCATGCTGGTTCTGCTCCCAGAACATCCAGGCCAGCATCTCGGCCCGCGCAAAGGCATCTTCGGGCAGGAAAGCGGTGCCTTCGCCCAGCCAGCACAGGATCGCATTTGATTCGGGCAGCAGGCGGCCATCATCCAGCTCCAGCACCGGCGCCTTGCCAAAGGGCAGCAGCCCTTCGGCCTTGGCCCGGTCCAGCGCCTCACTCTGATATTCCACGTCCAGCGTCTCGCAGCTGCGTCCAAGCAGCGCCAGAAGCAGCCGCACCTTGTAGCTGTTGCCCGACGAGGGCATCGAATAAAGCCGCATCGACTTGTCACCTTGATCTTGCTTCTGCGGGATTTTCCCGCAGCATGTCGCGGCACTATAGGCAGGATCGCGACGCCCTGCCAGAAGGCAAGGCAGCGGGTGTCAGCAGCATCGCCATCAGTCCGCAGGCCGCGCCTCTGGCAGGTGTCGCGATGGGTATTTGGAAAATGATGAAATACCAGCCGGGCGGGCCGATTTCATCATTTCACAAATACCCATTCGCGGCGGCGACGAAGGGCGGCGCTCAGCCGGGCTCGCGCAGAACCCGGGGCACCTTGAATTCGACATTCTCGCGCGCGGTTTCCACCAGTTCGACGGTCACGTCGTAGCGGGCGCGAAAGGCGTCGATCACCTCGTTGACCAGCACCTCGGGCGCTGAGGCGCCGGCGGTGACGCCGACCGAGCGGATGCCCTGCATCGCGCGCCAGTCGATCTGGTCGGCGCGCATCACCAGTTGCGAATAGTCGCAGCCAGCAGCGCGACCGACCTCGACCAGCCGGCGCGAGTTCGAGCTGTTGGGGGCGCCGATCACCAGAAGCGCGTCAATGCGGCCTGCGATGGCCTTGACCGCGGCCTGACGGTTGGTGGTGGCGTAGCAGATGTCTTCCTTGGCCGGGCCGACGATGGCGGGGAAGCGGGCCTGCAGGGCCGCGACGATGGCGGCGGTATCGTCCACCGACAGCGTGGTCTGGGTGATGAAGGCCAGCCGGGCAGGGTCGCGGGGGGCAATCCCGGTCACATCCTCGACGGTTTCGACCAGCAGCACCTCGCCCTCGGGCAATTGGCCCATGGTGCCCAGCACTTCGGGGTGGCCGGCGTGGCCGATCATCACCATCTGCAGGCCGGCGGCATGGTGACGCTCGGCCTCGACATGGACCTTGCTGACCAGGGGGCAGGTGGCATCGACAAAGATCATCTCGCGCCGGCGCGCCTCGGCCGGGACGGATTTCGGCACGCCATGCGCCGAAAAGATCACCGGGCGGTCATCGGGGCATTCGTCCAGTTCCTCGACAAAGACCGCGCCCTTGTCGCGCAGTCCTTCGACCACGAATTTGTTGTGCACGATCTCATGGCGGACATAGACCGGGGCGCCCCATTTCTGCAGCGCCATCTCGACGATCTTGACGGCGCGGTCAACGCCGGCGCAAAAGCCGCGCGGCGCGGCAAGGTAAAGGGTCAGGGGGGCTTTCTGTTCCATGCGCCTCACCTAGCGATCCGGTCCGGCTGCCGCAAGGGCGGCGCTAGCGGTCGGAAAACACCGTCAGGGCATGGACGTCATAGCCCAGTTCCTCAAGCAGGGCCCGGCCGCCGAGTTCCGGCAGGTCGATGACGAAGGCGCAGCCGATCACCTCGGCCCCCAGCCTTTCGCAAAGCTCGATCCCCGCCGCTGCCGTGCCGCCGGTGGCTAGCAGGTCATCGACGATCAGCACCCGCTCGCCGGGTTTGAGCGCGTCGTCATGGATCTCGACCACCGCCTCGCCATATTCCAGCGCATAGGCCTGGCTGACCACGGCGCCGGGCAGCTTGCCCTTTTTCCGGATCGGCACGAAGCCGACCGAAAGCTGATGCGCCACCGCGCCGCCAAGAATGAAGCCGCGCGCTTCAAGACCTACGACCTTGTCGATCGGCTCGCCGGCATAGGGGGTCAGCAACTGGTCCACCGCCATGCGAAAGCCGCGCGCATCGGCAAACAGCGTCGTCACGTCGCGAAACAGGATGCCCGGTTTCGGAAAATCCGGGATGGTGCGGATATAGTCGCGCAGGACGCGCGTGTCGCGATGGCGCGGCTCGCGCGGGCGGAGGTCGCTCATCGGGGGCGTTCCATTTCGAAAGTGTCGGTGGTGATGGTGAAGTCCTTGTAGCCCAGCCGCGACAGCCACCCGGCTGGCGGGCGGAAGCGTCCGTTCTGCACGCAATCATCGCGCAGGTGGATGCCGGTGACGACGCCCAGCACCATGATATTGGCATCACCCGCCAGCCGGATGATGCGCGTCATCCGGCATTCCAGCGCAGCAGCCGCGCCCGCGACGCGGGGGCAGTCGATGGTGTCGCATTCGGCGGCGGCGATGCCGCAGGCCTCGAATTCGCTGGTGCCGGCGGGCAGGGCGGCCGAGCTGGCGTTCAGCGCCTGCGCCATGCTGCCATCGGCGATATTGACGCAGAACACCCGGCTTTCGGCGATCTGGGCCACGCTATCCTTGGTGCCCGGCCGGTCCGGCTTGGCCCCGGTCGAGGAAAACATCACCTGCGGCGGCACATAGGCGGTCAGGTTGAAGAAGGAATAGGGCGACAGGTTGTCGCCCTGCGTGCCGCGCGTCGAGATCCAGCCGATGGGCCGGGGGGCGGCGATTGCGTTCAGCGGATTGTGCGGCAGGCCATGGCCGGCCTCGGGGCGATAGAACATGGTTTCCGGGCCTTCCTGCTGGCTGGGTCGCAGATCACAGGTCTGCCCGCAGCCCATGCCGGCGTCAAGCACCCTGGCCGGGCCGCGCCCCGCCGCAGGGACCCCAGCGCAGGAATTTTCCCGCCGGGGCGGCTGGGCGGTTTTCGTGGCGCGTCATGCGTGATAGGGGGGCCGCGCCCGCTGCTTCTAGGGATGGCCCGATGTATGCACTTCGCCCGGAAAGGGCGGTCGATACGCCCGAGGTCGAGGCCCTTCTGGACCTCTGCTTCGCGCCGGGTCGCACCGCGCTCAGCTCATATCGCCTGCGTGAAGGCGTGCCGCCGGTGCCCGGCCTGTGCCTTGTGCTGCGCGACAGCGGCGAGGTGGTGGTGGGTGCCATCCGCTTCTGGCCGGTGCATGTCGCGGACGAGCCGGTGCTGCTGCTGGGCCCGGTCGCGGTCCACCCGACCGCGCAGGGCGAGGGTCTGGGCGGGCTGCTCATTCGCGAGGGGCTGTGGCGCGCCGAATCACAGGGTTGGGTGCGGGTGATGCTGGTCGGCGACGAGCCCTATTACCGCCGCTTCGGTTTTCGCAAGCTGGAACATGTGCAGATGCCGCCGCCCACCAACCCCGAGCGCGTGCTGGGGCTGGAACTGGAGCCGGGCGCATGGCAGGGGGTCGAGGGCGCGGTGACGCGCGACACCAGCGACAACGAGGCCTCGGGCACGGCGTGGCGCAGCATCGGCAGCCGGGGCTAGGCGCAGGGCGGTCCCGCCCTGCACCAGCGGTCGGGTTTCAGTTTTCGTTGTAGTCAAAGCCTTTGGGGTGGTTTTGCAGGCTGCCGGTCAGCGCCGCATAAAGGATGGTGCGCCCGTCGATGGTTTCGGCACCGCCACCCATGTTCAGCCAGCTCAGCTTTTCCTCGGCGCCGTCATTGCTGGTTTCCGACAGCAGGCCATACATGACATTGCTCTTGGGCTCATAGATCACGGCGATGCGCTGGGAGGCGCAGTCATGCGGCTTGCACGAGCTCATGGCCAGCCAGCTCTTGCCGTCGAAGCCGACCTGCTGAGTGGGCGTGGTCACGCCGCCGTTCTTCAGCCATTCGGGCATGGTGCGATTGACGGTCATGGCGTCAAAGGCGGCGGTCATGGACGTGTCCTTGTCCAGCTGTTCCAGGGTGGGCAGTTCGGGCGGGCTGTCCTCGGCCATGGCCGGAATCGCGGCCATCAGTGCCATCAGCGCGCCGATCATCGAAAGTTTGACCCGGTTACCATTCATCGTTCTTTGTCCTTTTGTCAGAGGCCGGACCATGCGCGAGTCCCTGGGCCGGCCGCGCCCAAAGGATTGTCACGCCAGCCGGTGACAGGGAACCCCGGAGTTCCTATCTGGGTTTGGTCACGGGCTTGCGCGGAACCGGATCCCCGGCCGCCGTCGCGGGCCAGAACCGCCCGGGCACCGCCCCAGAACCGCCAAGGACGCCAGTCGCCAGCATGACCGAACACAGCCCGATCCCCACCCGCCAGGCGGTGCTGCCGCCGATCACAGACCCTACGGTTCATGCGGAAATCGACCGGCTGGCGCGGCGATACCTCAAGGCGGGCGGTCTTGCGATGGAACTGATGAACGCCGTTGGTGGTCGCGCCGAGGGGCTGATCGAGCATCTGCCAAAGCCCGTGCGTGCGCGCATGGACCGCATCACTCTGGCGGCGCTGAACCGGGCTTTTGACGCTGCGTCACGCTCGCGCGGGCTGCTGTCGAACCGCGGCGACTGGTTCAACCGCGCGCTTTCGACCGCTTCGGGCGCTGCCGGGGGCATGGCCGGTCTGGCCGGTTCGGTGATCGAGCTGCCGGTGACGGTGACGCTTTTGCTGCGCGCGATCATGGACATCGCCGCCGAACATGGCTTCGATCCCGACAGCGACGCCGCCCGGACCG
Source organism: Paracoccus limosus (assembly GCF_009711185.1). GTDB lineage: Bacteria > Pseudomonadota > Alphaproteobacteria > Rhodobacterales > Rhodobacteraceae > Paracoccus > Paracoccus limosus. The sequence goes on along the minus strand of NZ_WMIF01000013.1, from coordinate 56,542 downwards.
AAGCGCTGCATGTCTTTGCCTCGGCTGGGCCGTTTTCGGGCGATGACGGCGCCGATCTGGGGCTGATCGCGGCGCGCATGACCATCACCGGGCAGACGGTGCAGACGCTGATCGCCAAGGTGGCGCCGCGGCTTTCGGCCTCGCTGGCGCAAAAGGTGGCGGCGCAGGCGGTGCCCTTGCTGGGCGCGGTGGCCGGTGCCACGATCAACTACAGCTTTACCGGCTATTATCAGGAAATCGCCCGCGTCCAGTTCGGCCTGATGCGGCTGTCGCATGAAACCGGCATCCCGCGCGAAGCGCTGGTCGAGGCGCTGGTGCTGCGCATGGAACAGATCAGCCCCAATATCACCGCGCGCAAGCTGATGCGGCGCGGCTGAGGGCCTTAGTCCTCGGCCTCTGCCGTCAGCTCCAGCGCGGCGGCCGGGTTCTCCAGATGGTCGATGCCCAAAGGCTGCGCCGGTCGCGCAAGCCTCGCCCGCACCACCCAATGCAGACGCTCCTGCGCGCGGGTGATCGCCACATAGGTCAGGCGTTTCCACAGGGGCACGCCCGCTTCGTTGCGATTGGACCATGCGGCGGCGCTGATGTCGGGGCCAAAGACCTGCACATCGGGCCATTGGCTGCCCTGCGCCTTGTGGATCGTCACCGCCGCGCCATGCAAAAAGGTCGCGCCCATGCGCGCGGCATAGGGGATGAAGGGTTCCTCGACATCGGGCATCTCGATCTTGACGATGCTGGCGGCGGACAGGCGCGGCTCTTCGGCGCCCACCACATGCAGCCGCGAAAAGCCGGGCTTACGCCCCGGACCCAGATAGATCACCTGCGCCCCCTTGATCAGCCCGCGCGCCTCAAGGTCGATGCGCTTCTTGCGATGCTTCAGCGGCAGTTCCAGCCCGTCGCAGATCAAGGGCTCGCCCGGCAGCAGCGCGTCGCCCGGCGCGCCATATGCGGTGCGAAAGGCCTGGATCAGCTTGATGCGGGTGATGTTGCGCCAGACCAGCACCGGGCTTTGCGCCATCAGATCGGACTCAACGCGCTCGGCCCACAGCACGCGCTCGTCGCGGCGGGCGGCATCCTGCACCATGCGCTCGAAGGCCGGGAAATCCAGCGCCGGATCGGCCAGCGCATGGGCCAGATCAAGAATCGGACTGTCGCCGGACTGGCGGTGGATGCGGTTCAGGATCAGCTTTTGCGGCGCGGCCAGCCGGTCAAAGACCATCTCGCCCGATTGCCCGACCGGGGCCAGCTGCGCCGGATCGCCGAACAGGATCAGGACGGGAAAGATCTCGCGCAGGTCCTCGAACTGGCGCTCGTCCAGCATCGAGGCCTCGTCGACCAGCCCCACGTCCAGCCCATCCTCGCGCCGCTTCCAGCCGCGAATGAAATCCGAGCCGCGCAGCCCCGCCGCTGCCAGCGCCCCGGGGATCGAGGCATGCTGATCGTAAAACGCCTTGGCCCGGTCCAGCGCGGCATCCGTCAGCCCCTCGATCACGCCCTCGACCACAGGCCGGTCGCCGGCGCCGGTCAGCCAGTCGGCGATGCGTTCGTAATCGGGGTCATAGACCGGGGTGTAAAGGATGCGGTGAATGGTGGTCGCCGGCACGCCGCGCATGCGCAGCACAAAGGCCGCCTTGTTCGTGGGCGCAAGGATCGCAACCGTGCGCCGGTCCTTGCGCTTCTTGCCCTCGTAATCGCCCGAGACCAGATCGACCCCCGCCGCCTTCAGCGCCTTGGTCAGTTCGGCCAGCAGCAGCGTCTTGCCCGAGCCGGCCTTGCCGATCACCGCCATCACCCGGCCCTTGCCCTCGACGGGCGGCGAGGTCTCTTCGGACACGAGGTCGATCCCGGCCGTTTCCAGGGCCGAGGCAATGGCATCCCAGGCTTCGGCCTGATCGGGGGAAAGGGCGGGCAGGGTCATGCCGCCTTGCTAACGCGCGCGGCGCCGGTCCGAAAGCGCATTCGCGCCCGATCCGGCCCGATCGCCGCCGGCACGATCAGCCGCGCTCGTCCTTGGCCGAATCCATCACGACATGCGTGGTGATGGTCGAGATATGCGGAAAGGCGCCCAGCACATCGGTGTGAAAGCGGCGATAGCTTTCCAGATCCGGCACCTCGACCCGCAGCAGGTATTCGACGGCGCCGGTGATGTTGTGGCATTCGCGCACCTGCGGCGCGGCGATGCAGGCGCGTTCAAAGGCGCGCTGCGCCTCGTTCGAATGGCGCGACAGGCCGATGGTGACATAGGCGGTAAAGCCCGCCGCCCGCGCCGAGGGTGCGATGACAGCGCGATAGCCCAGAATGGCGCCGCGCCGCTCCAGCTCTTGCACCCGGCGCAGGCAGGCCGAGGGTGACAGCCCGACCATGGCCGCCAGCTGTTGATTCGGGATCCGCCCCTGTTGGGACAGGATTCGCAAGATTCGCGCGCTGATCTGATCCGTGATGAAATCAGGTTGTGTAGATTCAGATTCCATGCCGCCATCTGCCGTGAAATTGCGCCTGCCCGGCAATATGATTGCGCAGGAAACACGGGACGGGTCAATGTCGCAACAGGTTCTTTTGGCGCTCATGGCGTTTGCCTTTGTCACCTCGGTCACGCCGGGGCCCAACAACCTGATGCTGATGGCATCGGGCGCCAATTTCGGGCTGCGCCGCACCTTGCCGCATATGCTGGGCGTGGCGCTGGGGTTCGGGGTCATGGTGCTGGTGCTGGGCCTTGGCGTCGGGCGAATCCTTGATGCCGCGCCAGGCCTTGCCTTGGCGATGAAGGCGCTGAGCCTTGGCTATATGCTGTGGCTGGCATGGAAGATCGCCCATGCAGCCGCGCCTGAAAGCACAGCCGGCGCCACGGGCCGGCCGATGCGGTTTCTGGCCGCCTGCGCCTTTCAATGGGTCAATCCCAAAGCGTGGATGATGGGGCTGGGCGCGCTTTCGGCCTATTCCGGCGGCGCGGGCGGCACGCTGATGGTGGCGCTGGTCTTTGTGGCAGTGAACCTGCCCAGCGTCGCGATCTGGGCGGCGATGGGGCAGGGCTTGCGCGGCGCCCTGCAGGATCCGGCGCGGCTGCGGCTGTTCAACCGGACGATGGCGGTGCTGCTGGTCGCCTCGATGCTGCCGGTGCTCAGCGGGCACTGACCGCGATCAGCACGGCCACGCCCAGCACGATCAGCGCCATGCCCAGCATCTGGCGCGGCGGCGTGGTTTCGCGAAACATCCGCCCCGAGACCAGCTGCGCCATCACCACCTCGACCAGCGCCAGCGTGCGGACATTCGCGGCCGAAGTCAGCGCAAAGCCCATAAACCAGAAAAGCGAGGCCAAGGCCCCCAGCGCCCCGGCCCGCAGCGATCCGCGCCAATGCCGGGCGACCCCGGCCAGCGCCGGGCGGTCGGCGAGCCCCAGCCAGACCAGCATCAGCGCCGATTGCAGCGCAAGGCTTAACGCCAGCACCACGGCCGAGCGGGTGACATAGCCGCCGCTTTCCAGCGCCAGCAGCGCGCCGCGAAAGCCGATGGCCGACAGGCCGAACAGCCCGCCCGACAGCACCCCCAGCCCGGCCGCGCGCCAGTCGCCCTGCCGCCAGTCGGTGCCCGACATCACCAGAACGCCCGCCGTCGCAACGGCAATGGCCAGCATCCGCGCCGGGCCCAGCGGCTCGGCCAGAAGCAGCGCGCCGATGATGGCCAGCGTCACCGGCTCGGTCTTGATCAGCGCCGTGGTGACACCAAAGCCGCGCCGCTGCATCGTCACCAGCATCAGCCCGGTCGCGCCGATCTGCGCCAGCGCCCCCAGCGCCGCCCAGCCCAGCACGCGCGCGTCGGGCAGCGGCAGCGCGGCGAAGCTGCCCCAGACCAGCAGGAACAGCGCCGCAAAGGGCAGGCCGAACAGGAAGCGCACGGCGGTGGCGCCCAGCGTGCCGACCTCGGCCGTCAGCCCGCGTTGCGCGGCATTGCGCCCCGTCTGCGCGGCGGCGGCGATCAGCGTAGCAAGAATCCACATGGCCTTATCCGCGGATAGCCTCGATCATGCGGCTGACATTGTCGGGATCGGCATCGGGGGTGATGCCATGGCCAAGGTTGAAGATATGCGGCCCGCCGGCAAAGGCCTGCACGATCCGCCGCGTCTCGGCCACCAGCTCGGCGCCGCCGCTGACCATCAGGCGTGGGTCCAGATTGCCCTGCACGCAGCCGTCCTTTTGCACCTCGGCCGCCGCCCAGTCAGCGCTGACCGAATTGTCCAGAGCCACGGCGTCGGCCCCGGTCGCACGGGCAAAGCCCGAATAGCGCGGCCCGGCCTCGCGCGGGAAGGCGATGACCGGGATGCCGGGGTGGCGCGCCTTCAGCGCGGCGATGATCCGCTGCGCCGGCGCGACCGCGAAATCGTCGAAATCCGCGCCCTTCAGCGAGCCGGCCCAGCTGTCGAACAGCTTGACCACCTCGGCCCCGGCCTCGATCTGGGCCGAGAGATATTCGATCGTGCCCTCGGTGATGCGGTCGATCAGTGCGCTGAACGCAGCGCGGTCGGCGTCCTTGAAGGCATGGGCCGGGCCTTGATCGGGCGTGCCGCGCCCGGCGACCATATAGGTCGCCACGGTCCAAGGCGCGCCGGCAAAGCCGATCAGCGTGGTTTCGCGCGGCAATTCGCGGGCAAGAATGCGCACCGTCTCATAGACCGGGGCCAGCGTCTCGTGGATCGCCGCGACCGGCTTCAGCGCGGCCACGCCTGCGGCATCGGTGATGGTCGACAGGCGCGGGCCTTCGCCGGTCACGAACCACAGATCCGCCCCCAGCGCCTGCGGCAGCAGCAGGATATCGGCAAACAGGATCGCGGCGTCGAATCCATAGCGCCGGATCGGCTGCAGGGTCACCTCGGCCGCCAGATCGGGCGTATAGCACAGCGACAGAAAGTCGCCGGCCTGCGCGCGGGTGGCGCGATATTCGGGCAGGTAGCGCCCGGCCTGGCGCATCATCCACACGGGCGGAACGGGCAAACGCTCGCCCTTCAGGGCGCGCAGGATGGTTTTTTCGGACATGGCTCACCTCTTGGCCCCCTTCATGGCCTGCCAGTCCCCGTTGTCAAGGGCGCGAGGGAGCGCTAAGCCCTTGCGCATGACCCAGATGCCCGATCCCCAGAACCCCCTTCGCATCGGCACGCGCGGCTCGGCGCTGGCGCTGGCGCAGGCCCATGAAACCCGCGACCGGCTGATGGCGGCGCATGGCCTGCCCGAGGCCGCGTTCCAGATCGTGGTCATCAAGACCACCGGCGACCGTGTGCTGGACCGCGCGCTGAAGGATATCGGCGGCAAGGGCCTGTTCACCCGCGAGATCGAGGATGCGCTGCTGGCCGGCGACATCGACATCGCCGTGCATTCGATGAAGGACATGCCGACGCTGCAGCCCGAGGGGCTGGTGATCGACTGCTACCTGCCGCGCGAAGACGTGCGCGATGCTTTCGTCTCGACGCTTTACGCCGGAATTTCCGAGCTGCCCCAAGGCGCTGTCGTCGGTTCCTCAAGCTTGCGGCGCCGGGCGCAGCTGGCCGCACGCCGCCCCGATCTGCACCTGGTCGAGTTTCGAGGAAACGTCCAGACCCGCCTGAAAAAACTGGAAGAAGGCGTCGCAGTTGCCACGTTCCTTGCCATGGCGGGCTTGTCGCGGCTGGGTATGTCGCAGATCGTGCGTCAGGCGATTTCCCCCGACGAGATGCTGCCAGCCGTGGCGCAGGGCTGCATCGGCGTCGAGCGGCGCGCGGAGGATGCCAGTGCCGCCGCGCTGCTGGCGCCGATCGCCGATTCCGAAAGCGGGCTGCGGGTTGTGGCCGAGCGTGCCTTTCTGGCGCGGCTGGACGGCTCGTGCCAGACGCCGATCGCGGGGCTTGCGCTGCTGCAGGGTGACCGGCTGATCCTGCGCGGTGAAATCCTGCGCCCGGATGGCAGCGAGGTCATCGCCAGCCTCCGCGAAGGGCTGGCCCGCGACGGTGCGGCCATGGGTCTGGACCTTGCCAATGAGCTGCGCGGCCGGGCGCCGGCGGATTTCTTCGCCTAGAACCGCGCCGGCACCCACAGCAGCGCCGCCAGAAACAGCCCCAACATCAGCATGGCGCGGACATATAGCCGCAGCCCCAGCCGCAGCGCGCGGGCATCGGGGTCGCGGCCATCGGCATTCAGCCAGGGCTCATTGCTTTGCACGCCATGATAGCTGCGCGGCCCCGACAGCCGCACCTTCAGCGCGCCGGCCATGGCGGCCTCGGGCCAGCCGGCATTGGGCGACCGATGCCGACCGGCATCGCGCCAGACCACGCCGAGCGCCCGGCCCCGGTCGGGCGGCGCCGCCAGCAGAAACAGCGCCGCCGTCAACCGCGAGGCGGGCAGGTTCACCAGATCGTCCAGCCGCGCCGCGACGCGCCCGAACAAGGCATGGCGCGGGCTCATATGGCCGATCATCGAATCAAGCGTATTGATCGCCTTATAGGCGGCGATGCCGGGCAAGCCGGCGATGGCCGCCCATAGCACCGGCGCCACCACCCCGTCCGAGGTGTTCTCGGCCAGACTTTCCAGCGCGGCGCGGGCGATGGGGGCGGGATCGTCGGTCAGGTCGCGGCCGACGATCATCGCCACCGCCCGCCGGGCCGCCGCAACATCCCCGGCTGCCAGCGGCAGGGCGACGGCGGCAACATGGTCGTGCAGCGAGCGCGTCGCGACCAGCGGCCATGCCAGCACCCCAAGAATCACTGGCCCGCCATCCAGCGGCATCAGCCAGCAGCTCAGCGCCAGCGCCGGCAGCACCGCCGCCAGCACCACCACCAGCACCGCCAGCGCCCCGCGCAGGATGCGGTGCCCGCCCCGGTTCCAGCGCCGGTCCAGAGCCGCGATCAGCCCGCCGATCCATGTCACCGGATGGCCGATGCGGCGATAAAGCCAACCCGGCCAGCCCAGGACCGCATCCACTGCCAGCGCCACCAGCGCCACGGTCAGCGTCGCCTGCGACAAGATCATGATACGCTCCGATTGACGGCCTCGACCGCCCAGATGCCGGCATGGCGGGTCAGGATGGTCAGCGACAGCGGTGCGATGGCAAAGGACAGCGCCGCCGGCCCGACGACCAGCGCCAGCGCGGCGCGGGCGGTGCCGGCATGGGCGACAATGGCTGTGACGCCCTGCGCCGCCTGCAACAACGGCTGCACGCGCGCGGCCATGTCCAGAAAGCTTTCGCCCCCCGGCGGGCGGTGGCGGGCGAGCGCCTCGGGTGGTCGCGGGCCAAGGTCGGGCAGGGTGGCGCCCGGCTCTTCCCATGCGCCGAAGTCCTGCTCCCACAGGGCCGGGCGATAGTCGGCTTGCAGGCCCATGGCGGCGCAGGTCTGCCGGCAGCGCAGCGCGGGGCTGGCCCAGACCTGCGCGGCCCCGCCCAGCCAAAGCGCCGCCCGCGCCAGCGCCGCCGCATCGCTGCAATCGGCGGCCACGTCGCGCCGTCCGGCCAGCCCCGGCTGCGCCAGCGGCGCATGGCGCAGGATCAGCAGGCGGGCGGGGTTGGGTGCGGGATCAGGATCGGGGGGCATCGGCCATCCTTGGAAACTGCCGCAGCAATGGCGCGGCCCCGCAACCTTGTCAACGAAGCGGGGCTTGACGCGCCCCGCCCCCGGCTGGCATAACCGGATTAAATGAACACTCGTTCAATAAAGGAGAAGCCGGATGTTCACCACCGGGATGCGCTTCGACCTTGGCGAGGATGTGAACGCGCTGCGCGACATGGTGCATCGCTGGGCGCAGGACCGGGTCAAGCCGCTGGCCGCGCGCATCGACCGCGAGAATGCCTTTCCCAATGAGCTCTGGCCCGAGATGGGCGATCTTGGCCTGCTAGGCATCACCGTTCCCGAAGCGTTCGGCGGCGCCGGCATGGGCTATCTGGCGCATGTGGTCGCGACCGAGGAAATCGCCCTCACCTCGGCCTCGGTCGGCCTGTCCTATGGCGCGCATTCCAACCTTTGCGTGAACCAGATCCGGCTGAACGGCAGCGCGGCACAACGGCGGCGCTATCTGCCCGATCTGTGCAGCGGCAAGGCCGTCGGGGCGCTGGCCATGTCCGAGACCGGGGCGGGCAGCGATGTCGTCGCGATGACGCTGCGGGCCGAGCGGCGCGGCGATATCTATGTGCTGAACGGCCGCAAATACTGGATCACCAACGCCCCCGATGCCGACACGCTGGTCGTCTATGCCAAGACCGACCCGCAGGCCGGCAGCCGCGGCATCACCGCCTTTATTATCGAGCGCGGCATGCAGGGCTTCTCGACCGGGCCGCATTTCGACAAGCTCGGCATGCGCGGCTCGAACACGGGTGAGCTGATCTTTGACGATTGCGAGGTGCCGGTGCAGAATGTGCTGGTCACCGAGGGCGCAGGCGTGCGCGTGCTGATGTCGGGCTTGGATTACGAACGCGTGGTCCTGTCGGGCATCGGCACCGGCATCATGGCCGCCTGTCTGGACGAGGTGCTGCCCTATCTGCGCGACCGTCACCAGTTCGGCCAGCCCATCGGCTCGTTCCAGCTGATGCAGGGCAAGATCGCCGACATGTATGTCGCGCTGAACACCGCCCGCGCCTATGTCTATGAGGTGGCGCGCGCCTGCGATGCCGGTCGGGTGACGCGGCAGGATGCGGCGGGCGCGGTGCTTTATGCCAGCGAACAGGCGATGGTGCAGGCGCATCAGTCCGTGCAGGCGCTGGGGGGCGCGGGCTTTCTGGCCGATTCGGTCGTCAGCCGGTTGTTCCGTGACGCCAAATTGATGGAGATCGGGGCAGGAACTTCTGAAATCCGGCGTATGCTGATCGGGCGTCAACTGATGGAGATTGCCTGATGAATCGATTTTTGATCACCCTCGCGCTGGCCGGCTCCGGGCTTGCTGCGCCTGCTTTCGCCGAAACGGCGCCGGGCTATGACGACACGCTGCTGCCTGCCTGCCTTGACCAGTCCAAGGCCAAGGGCACGGATGCCGATATCTGCATCGGCGGGGCCTCGACCAAATGCATGGAGCTGCCCGGTGGCGACAGCACTGCCGGCATGGTCAGCTGTCTCAGCACCGAGGCGGCGCAATGGGACGGGCTGATGAACGGCTGGTATGGCAAGGCGATGACACAGGCCGAGGCGGCCGATGCCGACCTGAAATCGCTGGGCTCGGCGGCGGCACCGGCGGCGCCCTTGCTCAAAACCTCGCAACGCAACTGGATCACCTTTCGCGATGCCAGCTGCGCCTTTCAGGGGGCGCGGTTTCAGGGCGGCACCGGCGGCGGCCCGGCTGCGGCGGCCTGTCTGATGGAACTGACCGGGACGCAGGCCCTGCGCCTGCGCGACCTGCTGGAGGATGACCAATGATCGCGCGCCTTGCCCTGATCGCCGCGCTGACCGCAGGGCCGGCGCTGGCGGGCGATGCCTCGGGCTTTGATCCGGCCGGCATCGACCAATGCCTTGCGGCGGCGCCGACGCAGGGCGCGCGGGCCGATTGCGCGGGCATCGGCATGGATGCCTGTCTGGCCTATGCCAAGAGGAAATATACCGGCGATGATGCCGATTTCCCGATGGCGAACTGCCTCGACGCCTCGCATCAGGCATGGGAGGCCAAGCTGGGCTCGACCTATGACGCCCTGCTGGCCACCCAAGGGAAAAAGGGCATCAAGCCGCAAGAGATGCTGCGGCAGGCCGAACGCAGCTGGATCCAGTTTCGCGAGGATCTTTGCCACCAGATGCAGGACAGCGCCGGCGAAACATCCGGCGCGCTGGCGCAGGCCCGCTGCATCCGCGACGAGACCGCGCGGCAGGTGGCGCTGCTGATGTCACTGGGACAACTTGAATGACGACGCCGGCCAAAGCCGGCGCCGCACGGCGCGCCTTGCGGGCGCGCCTTCGCCGGCAATGTGGTGGAATTGTCGGCGTCCGGCCGCGGGGGCCGGAACCGCAAGGGCTGGCTTCAGAACTTCATCACATAGCTGACGCCGACGACGACCGGGTCGACCTCGACCTTGCCGATGCGGGTGCCATTCAGCATCACGTCGCTGTCGATGTCGATCCAGCGCAGGTCGGCGCGGATGGCCGCCTTGTCGCTGATCCAGTAGTCGGTGCCGATATGCGCGGCCAGACCCCAGCTGTTCTTGACCTGCAGATCGGCGCCGTCCAGCGGCCCCTTGGCATTGCCATCCCAGAAGCCGGTAAAGTTCACACCGACGCCGACAAAGGGCTTCAGCTGCGGCGTGGCGTCAAAGTGGTATTGCAGCGACACGACCGGCGGCAGCTGCTTGACGGTGCCGATCTCGGTGCCATTCGACTTGATCGAATGCTTGAAGGGCAGGGCGGCCAGCAGCTCGATGCCGAGGTTGTCGCGGATGAAATATTCGGCGGTGACGGTCGGGCGGGTGCTGTCGCCGATGCTGACCGGGACGGTGCCGCCGGCCAGAGTGCCGTTGTCGGATTTCGGATTCACATTGGCCAGGCCCAGGCCCAGCGTCCATTCGCCCTGGGATTGGGCCAGCACCGGCGAGGCCAGCAGGGCCAGCGCGGCGGCGGTGATCAGGTGACGTTTCATCATGGTCCTCTCGTCTTTCGTTCTGGCGCGACATGGCGCTTTCCGGGCGTCCGGGACATTGATCTGCATCAAGTTTTCGTCATCGCGCCCCGCCTGCGTCAAATTGACCCAGCCCGCCCGCCCGAAAGGAGCCGCGCATGAAGCTTGCCACATCGGTGCAGCCCAGCTCCCGGACCTTTCGCGCCAACCGCGCCGCGCATCTCGCCATGCTGGACGAGATCCGCACGGCCGCGCAGGCGGCGGCGGCTGGCGGCGGGGCGGCAGCGCTGGCGCGGCATGTCGCGCGCGGCAAGATGCCGCCGCGCGAACGGGTGGCGAACCTGCTCGATCCCGGCGCGCCCTTTCTCGAAATCGGCGCCACGGCGGCACATGGCATGTATGAGGGCGCTGCCCCCTGCGCCGGCCTGATCGCCGGCATCGGCCGGGTGCAGGGGCAAGAGGTGATGGTTCTGGCCAATGACGCCACGGTCAAGGGCGGCACCTATTACCCTATGACGGTCAAGAAGCACCTGCGCGCCCAGGAAATCGCCGAGGCCTGCCAGCTGCCCTGCGTCTATCTGGTCGACTCGGGCGGCGCGAACCTGCCCAATCAGGACGAGGTCTTTCCCGACCGCGACCATTTCGGCCGCATCTTCTACAATCAGGCGCAGATGTCGGCCAAGGGCATCGCCCAGATCGCCGTGGTCATGGGCTCGTGCACGGCGGGCGGCGCCTATGTGCCGGCGATGTCGGACGTGACCATCATCGTGCGCGATCAAGGCACGATCTTTCTGGCCGGCCCGCCGCTGGTGCGCGCCGCCACCGGCGAGGTCGTCAGCGCCGAGGATCTGGGCGGCGCCGACGCGCACACCCGCCTTTCCGGCGTCGCCGACTATCTGGCCAAGGATGACGCCCATGCCCTCGCCATCGCCCGCCGCGCCATCGCCAATCTCAACCGCCAGCGGCCCGTGACAGTGGAGTGGCAATCCCCCGAACCGCCCGCACATGACCCCGACGAGATCCTTGGCCTCGTCCCCGCGGACCTGCGCACCCCCTACGACATCCGCGAGGTCATCGCCCGCACGGTGGACGGCTCGCGCTTCGACGAATTCAAGGCCCGCTTCGGCGAGACGCTGGTGACAGGCTTTGCCCATGTGCAGGGCTGCCCGGTGGGCATCATCGCCAATAATGGCGTCCTCTTTTCCGAGGCCGCGCAAAAGGGCGCGCATTTCATCGAGCTTTGCTCGGCGCGCGACATCCCCCTCGTCTTTTTGCAAAACGTCACCGGCTTCATGGTCGGGCGCAAATACGAAAACGAAGGCATCGCGCGCCACGGCGCCAAGATGGTCATGGCGGTCGCCACCACCAATGTCCCAAAGATCACCCTTCTGGTCGGTGGCAGCTTCGGCGCCGGCAATTACGGCATGGCCGGCCGCGCCTTTGGCCCGCGCTTCCTCTGGACATGGCCCAATTCCCGCATTGGCGTGATGGGCGGCGAACAGGCCGCAGGTGTGCTCGCCACCGTTCGGCGCGAGGGCATCGAACGCGGCGGCGGCACATGGTCGCCCGAGGGCGAGGCCAAATTCAAACGCCCCACCATCGAAACCTTCGCCCGCCAGTCCCATCCGCTCTATGCCTCGGCCCGGCTCTGGGACGATGGCATCATCGACCCGCGCCAGACCCGCGACATCCTCGCCCTCAGCCTGCGCGCCAGCCTGAACGCGCCGATCCAGCCGACCCGCTTCGGCCTTTTCCGCATGTAGCCGCCATGACCGCAGCGCCTCTCCGTTCTTTCGTGCCGAAATATCCCACGGGGGTCCGGGGGTGTGAAACCCCCGACGACCCGCCCGCCAGCGGAGCCCGCGCATGTTCGACAAGATCCTGATCGCCAACCGGGGCGAGATCGCCTGCCGCATTATCGACACCGCCCGCCGCCTCGGCATCCGCACGGTCGCGGTGTTCTCCGAAGCCGATCGCGAAGCCCGCCATGTGGCCCTGGCCGATGAGGCGGTGCCGATCGGCGGCCCGGCGCCCGCCGACAGCTACCTGCGCGGCGATGCCCTCATCGCTGCAGCACTGGCCACCGGCGCCCGCGCCATTCATCCCGGCTATGGCTTTCTCAGCGAAAACCCCGATTTCGTCGATGCCGTCACGGCAGCTGGGCTCGTGTTCATCGGCCCCTCGGCCAAGGCCATCCGCCAGATGGGCCTCAAGGATGCGGCCAAGGCGCTGATGGCGCAGGCGGGCGTTCCGGTGGTGCCCGGCCATCACGGCCCCAATCGGGACGGCGCGCATCTGGCAGGCCAGGCCGATGCCCTCGGCTATCCGCTGCTGATCAAACCCGTGGCGGGCGGCGGCGGCAAGGGCATGCGGCTGGTCGAAGGCGCCGCCGATTTCGCCGCAGCCCTCGACGCCGCCCGCGCCGAGGCGGACCGCGCCTTCGGCAATCCCGCCGTCCTTCTCGAAAGGTTCATTCCCCGGCCGCGCCATATCGAGGTGCAGATCTTTGGTGATGGCCAGGACGCGCTGCATCTTTTCGAACGCGACTGTTCGCTGCAACGCCGCCACCAGAAAGTGATCGAGGAAGCCCCGGCACCCGGCATGACGCCCCAGATGCGCGCCGCCATGGGCGAGGCCGCCGTGCGCGCCGCCCGCGCCATCGGCTATGCCGGTGCCGGCACCGTCGAATTCATCGCCGACGCCTCGGAGGGTCTGCGCCCGGACCGCTTCTGGTTCATGGAGATGAACACCCGCCTGCAGGTCGAACATCCTGTTACCGAGGCGATCACCGGCATCGATCTGGTCGAATGGCAGCTGCGCATCTCCAGCGGCGAGCCGCTGCCCGCGCGTCAGGACCAGATCGCAATCCGGGGTCATGCCTTCGAGGCCCGGCTTTACGCCGAGGACGTGCCGGCGGGGTTTCTGCCCGCCACCGGCCGGCTGGCGCATCTGCGCTTTCCCGACCATGCCCGCGTCGAAACCGGCGTGCGCCAGGGCGACCGGATCAGCCCGTGGTATGACCCGATGATCGCCAAGATCATCAGCCATGGCCCGACCCGCGCCACCGCCCTGCGCGCGCTTGACGCGGCGCTGGCCACGACCGAGGTGGCGGGCACGGTTACCAATCTCGACTTCCTGCTGGCGCTCAGCCGGCACGACGGCTTTGCCCGCGGCGAGGTCGACACCGGGCTAATCGCCCGCGACCTCGACCAGCTTCTGGCTGCAACCGCCGATCCCGGTGCCACGGCCCTTGCGGCGCTTGGTCTGGCCGGGCTGCACCGGCTTGATCAGGCGCAGGGCTTTGCGCTGTGGCAACCGCTATGCCACACGATCACCTGGCAGGGCGGCAGCGCCCGGCTGGAGCTGCCCGGCCCGGGCCACGCCCGCGTCACCATCGACAGCACAACGCATGAAATCATCCAGCAGGACGGGCGCTGGTGGCTGGACGGCCGGCAGGTCCCGGCCCGTGTCGTCACCCATGCCGGCGGGACCAGCTGCTTTGGCCTTGGCCCGGCGGTGACGCTGGTGCCGCTTGATCCGCTGGCGCGGGGCGGTGATCCGGGCAGGGGCGGGGGGCTGACGCTCTCGCCCATGCCGGGGCTGGTCAAGGCGGTCTTCGTCGTGCCGGGCCAAGAGGTCGCGGCGGGCGACCGGCTGGCCATCCTTGAGGCGATGAAGATGGAACACAACCTGACCGCCGCCCGCGCCGGCCGCGTGGCCGAGGTTCTGGCCGCCCCCGGCGATCAGGTCGAGGCCGGCGCCGCCCTGATCCGGCTGGAGGAGACGCCATGATCCTGCACCATGTTCCCGGCGCGCGCTCGATGCGCGTCCTGTGGCTGATCGAGGAGCTGGGCCTCGACTGCACCTTGCAGAACTGGTCGCTGACCGATGGCGGCCTGCGCAGCGCCGCGTTTCTGGCGCTGTCGCCCGCCGGCCGCATCCCGGCGCTGGAAATCGACGGGCGCGCGATCTTTGAATCCGGCGCCATCGTGCAATACCTGACCGAGCGGCAGGGCCGGCTGGCCCCGGCCCCCGGCACGCCCGAACGCGCCGATTTCCTTGAATGGCTGCATTTCGCCGAAACCCAGGCGGCGATCCTGCAAAACCTCAATATCCAGCACATCTTTCTGCGCCCGCCCGAGGCGCGCTCGCCGGCCCTGATGCGGCTTGACACGCGGCGGCTGGCGGTGACGGCCCGCGCCATGGACCAGCACCTGCACGGCCGCGAAACGCTGCTTGCGGAATTTTCGGCGGCCGATTGCATGTTCGGCTTCAACATCGAGGCACTGTTCCGCTTTCTGCCGCGCGCCGATCACCCGGCACTTGCCGCCTATTGCGATCGCATGCGCGCCCGCCCCGCCTATCTGCGCGCCGCCGCCCGCGCCGGCGGCGATGCCATCTATGCCCGCGATTTCTACGAGCTGCCCGATGGCTGAGGCCGAGATCTTTGAAATGGGCCCGCGCGACGGCTTGCAGAACGAAGCGCGCCCGATCCCCACCGCCGACAAGATCGCGCTGGTCGATCTGCTGTCGCAGGCCGGGTTTCGCCGCATCGAGGTCACCAGCTTCGTCTCGCCGAAATGGGTGCCGCAGATGGCCGATGCCGCCGAGGTCATGGCCGGTATCACCCGCGCGCCGGGCGTGTGCTATGCGGTGCTGACGCCGAACATGCAGGGCTATCTGGCTGCCCGCGCTGCCGGCGCCTCGGCCGTGGCGGTCTTTGCTTCGGCCTCCGAGGGGTTTTCCCGCGCCAATCTGAATGCCGGCATCGCCGAAAGTCTGGACCGGATGGCGCCGGTGGCGCGGGCGGCACAGGCCGACGGCATCCCGGTGCGGGGCTATGTCTCGATGGTGACGGATTGCCCCTTTGACGGGCCGGTGCCGCCTGCCGCCGTCGCCCGCGTCGCCGCCGCCCTGCGCGACATGGGTTGCCATGAGATCAGTCTGGGCGACACCATCGGGCAGGGCCGGCCCGAAACCATCGACGCCATGCTGGCGGCGGTGCTGGACGAGCTGCCGGCCGAACGGCTGGCCGGGCATTACCACGACACCGCCGGGCGCGCGCTCGACAATATCGACACCAGCCTTGCGCGCGGGCTGCGGGTCTTTGACGCCGCCGTGGGCGGGCTCGGCGGCTGTCCCTATGCCCCCGGCGCGGCGGGCAATGTCGCAACCGAACGCGTCGCGGCGCATCTGGCGGCACGCGGCTTTGCCAACGGTCTTGACCCGGCGATCATCGCCCGCGCCGCCAATCTGGCCCGCGCCATGCGAGGAACAAGATGATGCAGACCATCCGCATCCAGACCGATGCCCGCGGCGTTGCCCATCTGTGGCTGGCGCGGCCCGATCGCCACAATGCGCTGTCGGCGCAGATGATCGCCGAGCTGACCGAGGCGGCGGCGCGCCTTGGCGCCGATCCCGCCATCCGCGTCGTGGTGCTGGCGGCCGAGGGGCACAGCTTTTGCGCTGGCGGCGATCTGGCATGGATGCGCGACCAGATCCATGCCGATGCCGAAACCCGCCGCGCCGCTGCGCGGGCGCTGGCCTTGATGCTGCAGGCGCTGAACACCCTGCCCAAGCCGCTGATCGGCCGGGTGCAGGGCAATGCCTTTGGCGGCGGTGTCGGGCTGATCTCGGTCTGCGATCTGGCGATTGCGGTGCCGCAGGCGCGCCTTGGCCTGACCGAGACCCGGCTGGGGCTGATCCCCGCCACCATCGGCCCCTATGTCATCGCCCGCATGACCGAGACCATGGCCCGCCGCGTCTTCATGTCCGCGCGCCTGTTCGACGCGGCCGAGGCCATGCGGCTGAACCTGTTGGCCGGGCTGGCCGAGCCTGAGCTTCTGGACGCCGCCATCGAGGCCGAGGTCGCGCCCTATCTGGCCTGCGCCCCCGGCGCCGTCGCCCGCGCCAAGCACCTGGCCCGCCGCCTGGGCCCGCCCATCGGCCCCGCCGAGATCGAGGCCAGCATCTCGGCCCTTGTCGAAGCGTGGGAAAGCCCCGAAGCCACCGAAGGCATCGCCGCCTTTTTCGACAAGCGACGGCCGGAGTGGGATCGCGGTTGAACGGGGCAGCGGCGGTAAGAGCCCCGGCAGGCAAAGGTCACAGGACCGGCCGGTTCATATTGCCATGGATCGGCGCTTTGCTCGCATTCATGCGACCACTTCCGGGGCCTCGCCCATTCGTGGGGACCTTTCCTTGCACCAAGGCCGGGGGCCAGTCACTTGGTGGTATAACCGCCGTTGACGAGGATCGTCTGGCCGGTCATCCACCAGCCCTCGGTCACGAGGAACCGGATCCACGGCGCGATGTCCTGAATGTCGGTCAGGCCGGTCTTGCTGAACGGCGACAGCGCGGCGGCCGATTTGTGATAGGCCTGCGCGTCGGCGTTTTCCTGACCATAGAAGAATGGCGTATCCATCGGGCCGGGGCCGATGGCGGTGACTGAAATCCCCCGCTCGCCCAGCTCCTTGGATGCGGCGCGGGTGAAATGCTCGACCGGCGCCTTGGTGCCGGCATAGCTGGAATAGAACGGCGTATAGGCGCCCAGCAGCGAGGTCACCAGCGTGCAGATCGCGCCATTGTCGTTCACGACCTTGCCGGCCTCTTTCATGAAAAAGAACGCGGCCTTGGCGTTCACCGCGCTCATTTCGTCATATTCGGCCTCGGTGATCTCGGACATCGGCTTTTTCAGCACCTTGCCGACGGTGTTGATGGCGATATCGGGGCGACCCACCGCAGCGACCGCATCGGCGAACAGTTTCTCGACCGCGCCCGCAGTGGTCAGATCGGCCTGAAGGGCGACGGCCTGCGCCCCGGTGGCCTTGACCGCCGCGACCGTAGCCTCGGCATCCTTGGCGCTGGCGGCGCTGTTGTAATGGATCACGATGGCCTTGGCGCCCTGCACCGCGAAATCGCGGGCCAACAACCCGCCCAGATTCTTGGCCCCGCCGGCGATCAGCACGGTCTTCCCGGCAATGGTTCTGTTGGTCATGATCAGCTCCTCTTGTCTGAGGGCTTGTTATACGTTCGTGGATAGCGGAATAGATCCAGCCATTCTGACTTCACCTGTCGCAGAAATCGAACAATGGACCAGCTCGACCTCTACCGCATCTTCATCCGCGTCGTTGAGGCCCGCAGCTTCACCCGGGCGGCGGATACCTTGCAGATGCCGCGCTCCAGCGTCTCGACCGCAATTGCGGATCTGGAGGCGCGGTTGGGTGCACGGCTGCTCAACCGTACCACGCGCGTGGTCGTGCCCACCGACGAGGGCGAGGAATTCTATGAACGCTGCAGCGGCTATCTGGCCGAGGGCGAAGAGATGGAGACGATGTTCCGCAACGCCGGCCACGGGATCGAGGGCAGGATCCGCGTGGATCTGCCGGGGCGGATCGGCCGGCTGATCGTGGCGCCGGCCTTGCCTGACTTTCTGGCGCTCTGGCCCGGCATCAGGGTGGAACTCGGCATGACCGACCGCGCCGTGGATCTGCTGGGTGAGCGGGTGGACCTTGCCTTGCGGATCGGACCTCTGCCCGATTCCGGCCTGAAGGCGCGTCGCATCGGCGAGATCGCCCAGATCAATGTGGCGAGCCCGGCCTATCTGCTGCAGCACGGCATCCCGCTTTCGCCCGCCGATCTGGGGGCGCATTGGCAGGTCGCCTATGCCTCCCCCTCGACCGGGCGCGTGGCGGATTGGGAATGGCACGAAAGCGCGCGGACCCGGACCTGTCCAGTGCCCTGGCGGGTCAGCGCCAACAGCGCCGAGGGCTATATCGCCTGCGCTCTGGCCGGGATGGGGCTGATCCAGATCCCGGCCTATGACGTGGCGGACCATCTGGCCCGTGGCGATCTGGTTGAGGTTCTGCCTGACCACCGGGCCGAGCCAATGCCGATGCATCTGCTGTTTCCCGGCAACCCCCGCACCTTGCGCCGCCTGACCGCCTTCGCGGACTGGATGGAGGGGGTGTTGCGAAAGAATATCTCCGGCTGATGCGGCCGCCCGCAAATGGCCGGCGCCATTCGCGGCAAACAGACTGCTCATGCGGTCGCAGGTGGCCCAAGATGCCGCGCCGCGCGACATGAGCGACCTCTTTGCACGAATTGCGGCAGGCACCACACCGCACGCCTTCAGTCGGCTTTCGCCCTGTGAGGCGAACTTGGTGAGGATCGGAGATCGGATTCTGCAAAGCCGCGAACATCCGGCCGCTGCCAGAACCCGGAACCGCCCGCAAGCTCCGGGTTTGGATGGCAGGGTTGCACCCATTGCATGGCAGAGCGTCACCCGCGCGCGCTTGGCTTGGGCCGGGGGCATCTGGTATCGCGGGGCGCAAGTCCCTCCCCCTCAGCCAGCCAGAGCCCGCTCTGCAAAGGACGCCATGTCGCCCCAACCGAACCTGCGCCTCGCCATTCTGGCGCTTGCCCTTGGCTCTTTTGCCATCGGCACCTCCGAATTCGCCGCCATGGGGCTGTTGCCATGGTATGCCAGCGACCTTGGCCTGAACGAGCCGCAGGCCGGGCATGTGATCAGCGCCTATGCGCTTGGCGTGGTGGTGGGGGCGCCGGTGACCTCGATCCTTGGCGCCAAGCTGCCGCGCCGACGCTACCTTGCCGCGCTGATCGCGGTCTATGGCGTGATGAACCTGCTGGCCGCCGTGCTGCCGGGCTATGGCACGCTGGTCAGCATGCGCTTTCTGGCCGGGCTGCCGCATGGCGGCTTTCTGGGCGTGGCCATGCTGTTTGCCGCCGATGCCCTGCCGCGCGATCAGCGCGCCAAGGGCGTGACGCAGGTGCTGCTGGGCCTGACCATCGCCAATATCGCCGGCGTGCCCCTGGCCAGCGCGCTGGGGCAGGGGCTGGGCTGGCGCTGGGGCTTTGCGCTGCCGGGCGTGCTGGCACTGATCTCGGCGGTGCTGATCCTGCGGCTGGCGCCCCGCGTCGGCTCGAACCCCAATGCCCGGCCGCTGGTCGAGCTGCGCGCGCTTGGCAATCCGGCGGTGATGCTGACGCTGCTGGTGGGCGCCATCGGCTTTGGCGGGCTGTTTGCGGTCTATTCCTACCTGTCGGCGGCGATGCTGGCCACGACCACGCCGCCGGCATGGGCGGTGGCGGCGCTGCTGTCGGCCTTTGGCGTCGGCGGCACGCTGGGCAGCATTCAGGCCGCGCGGCTGTCGATCCGGCTGGGCAATTTCCGCGCCGCGCTGGTCCTGATGCTGTTCATGGCACTGACGCAGGCGCTGGCCTCGGCCGCCGTGGGCAGCTGGGTGCTGATGATCGGCTCGTCCTTCCTCTTGGGCCTGGGCTCGGGCATGGTGGTGCCGTTGCAGACCCGGCTGATGGATGTCGCGGGCGAGGCGCAAAGCATGGCCGCCGCGATGAACCACGCCGCCTTCAACGCCGCCAATGCGCTTGGCCCATGGCTTGCGGGCATGGCGCTGGGGGCGGGCTGGGGCTGGCGCAGCTCGGGGATCGTGGGCGTCGGGCTGTCCTTTGCCGGCATCGCCGCGCTGGCTCTGGCTTGGTGGCAGGCCGCCCGCAACGGCCAGCTGGATTCAGGGCATGCGATGCAAAATCGCTCGGCGCGATCCTGAGGCGAATTCGCGCCGCAGCGTCACCGCCAGCACCGCCAGCGTGGTCAGCAACAGGACCAGCGGCCCTGCCAGCCATCCCAGCGCGCCAAGCGCGAAATAGACGCAGCGTAACCCCGAGTTGAAGCTTTTCGCGGCGGTGATATTGATCTCGGCCGCCTGATGCGCGCGCGGATAGGCCAGCGGATCGTCGGGATCATTCGGCACCGCCGCGATCAGGATGGCGCAATAGCCAAACAACCGATGCGCCCAGATAAAGCGCAACAGCGCGTTGGCGACAAAGAACAGCACCACCACGATCTTGATTTCCCAGATCAGCGCCGGGACGTGCTGGATGTCGAATTGCCGCGCCACGCCCGCGATCTGGTCGGTCTTGCCGATCATCGCCAGCCCGCCGCCAATGGCGATCAGACAGGCCGAGGCAAAGAACGCCGTGCCCTCGCGCAGCGAGGCCAGGATATTGGCATCAAAGAGCCTTGGGTTGCGGGTCACGAAATGGCGCATCCATTCGCGCCGGTAGTCGCGCATCAGCACCGAAACCGAAGGCCGGCTGCGCGGCGGATGCTCGACCAGCCAGCCGGCGCCCAGCCAGCTGCCGAACAGCAGGACCAGCGCGAAAAGGTCGAAATAGGAAACGGAGGCGGGCAGGTTGACGACGGAATCCATGATGCAACAGTTCTAGCCAGCCTGCCCGACGGTTGCCAGACCCCGGTGCGGGGGCTATCCAGTAAGACGGCCCCCTTGCCCTTGGAGAAAGTACCATGGCAGCACCGCATGCAATCCACGAAGAATTCCCCAATGACGCGCAGCGCATCCACGAGCTGAAGCTCTCGGACGCGCATTTCGCCCGGCTTCTGGGGGAATATGACGCGATCAATGATCAGGTGGCGGGGGCCGAAAGCCGCCAGACGCCCATGTCCGACGAGGCCGAGGCCGCGCTGCGCAAGCAACGCGCCGCGCTCAAGGATGAAATCGCCCGCATTCTCGCCAAGGTGGCCTGATGCAGATGCCCGCACCCGATGCCGGCGTGCTGGCGCGCCGCGCGGCGATCACCGCCCGGCTGCGCGAGGCCGTGCCGGGTGCGGTCATCGACGACCCGGCCGAGACGCGCGCCTATGAATGCGACGCGCTCTCGGCCTATCGCTGCCCGCCCTTGGCGGTGGTGCTGCCGCGCACGACCGAAGAGGTCGCGGCCGTCCTGCGCATCTGCCACGCCGAACGCGTGCCCGTGGTGCCGCGCGGCGCCGGCACCAGCCTTGCCGGCGGCTCGATGCCCACCGCCGATGCGGTGGTGGTCGGGCTTGCGCGCATGAATGCCGTGCTGGAAACCAATCTCGACGACCGCTTCATCCGCGTGCAGGCAGGCCGCACCAACCTGTCGGTTTCGGGTGCGGTGGATGGGGCAGGGTTCTTTTACGCCCCCGATCCCTCCAGCCAGCTTGCCTGCGCGATCGGCGGCAATGTCGGCATGAATTCGGGCGGGGCGCATTGCCTGAAATACGGCGTCACCACCAACAACCTGCTGGGCGTCACGCTGGTCACCATGGCCGGTGAGGTGGTCGAACTGGGCGGCCCGATGGGCGAGGCGGCGGGGCTGGATCTGTTGGGCGTCGTCTGCGGCTCCGAGGGGCAACTGGGCATCGTGACCGAGGCCAGCTTGCGCATCCTGCCCAAGCCTGCGGGCGCGCGCCCGGTGCTGGTGGGCTTTGACGCCTCGGAAACCGCGGGCGCCTGTGTGGCCGCCATCATCCGCGCCGGCATCCTGCCCGTCGCCATCGAATTCATGGACCGGCCCTGCATCCGCGCGACCGAGGCGTTTGCCGGCGCGGGCTATCCCGATTGCGAGGCCCTGCTGATTATCGAGGTCGAGGGCACGCCGCCCGAGATCGACGAGCAATTGCGCCTGATCCGCGCCATCGCCGAGGGCTTCGCCCCGGTCGAGTTCCGCGAAAGCCGCTCCGAGGACGAATCGCGCCGCATCTGGCTGGGCCGGAAATCGGCTTTCGGCGCCATGGGCCAGATCAACGATTACATGTGTCTGGACGGCACGATCCCGGTGTCGGCGCTGCCGCAGGTGCTGGCCGGGATCGCGCGGCTTTCGGGCGAATACGGGCTGGACGTGGCCAATGTCTTTCACGCGGGCGACGGCAACATGCATCCGCTGATCCTCTACAATGCCAACAAGCCCGGCGATCTGGAGCGCTGCGAGGCGCTGGGGGCCGAGATCCTGCGCCTGTGCGTCGCGGCCGGCGGCTGCCTGACCGGCGAGCATGGCGTGGGCGTGGAAAAGCGCGAGCTGATGCTGGCGCAATTCACGCCGACCGATCTTGATGCGCAGATGCGGGTCAAGGATGTGTTCGATCCGCAATGGCTGCTCAACGCGGCCAAGGTGTTCCCGCTGGCCGTCTCGGCCCCGCGCCGCGAGGGGATGCGCAATGCAGCCTGAAACCGAGGCCGAGCTGGCGGACATGATCCGCGCCGCCCGCGAACCCCTGTCGCCCCTCGGCGGCGGCAGCCGGTTGCACCCGGGCGAGGGGCAGGGGCTGCGGCTGGATCTCTCGGCCCTGACCGGGGTGGTGCTTTACGAACCCGCCGCGCTGACGCTGGTGGTGCGCGCGGGCACGCCCTTGGCCGAAATCCAGACGCTGCTGGCGGCCGAGGGGCAGATGCTGGCCTTTGAACCCGACGCCCGTCCCGGTTCGACCATCGGCGGGGTGGCTTCGGCCAATGCCAGCGGCGCGCGCCGGGTGCAGGCCGGGGCCTGCCGCGACGCCATGCTGGGCCTGCGCTTTGTCACCGGACAGGGTGAGGTGATCGCCAATGGCGGTCGGGTAATGAAGAACGTGACCGGCTATGATCTGGTCAAGCTGCTGGCCGGCGCGCGCGGCAGGCTGGGCGTGCTGACCGAGGTGGCGCTGAAGACCGCGCCGCGCCCGCAGACCCGCGCGGTGCTGGCGCTGCCGGGGCTGGGTGCGGCGCAGGCGATCCCGGCGCTGACGGCTGCGCTGACCGGGCCCTATGACGTTTCCGGCGCGGCCTGGCTGCCGGGGCAGGGCGCACTGATCCGGGTCGAGGGGTTGGCGGGTTCCGTCGCCATCCGCCGCGCTGCGCTGACCCAGCGGCTGGCGGGCTTTGGCCCAGTCGATGAGGTCGCGGACTGGCCGCAAACCGTGCCGCAGCCGGGTCCGGTGCCGGATGCGCGCGGCGATCTGTGGCGCATCATCTGCCGCCCCTCCGAGGCGCCGGCCCTGCTGGCCGCCCTGCCGCCGCCCGAGGCGCTGGATTGGGGCGGCGCGCTGATCTGGCTACGCCTGCCGCCGGGCGAGGCTCCGGCCCTGCCGGTCTGGTCCGGCCATGCCACCCGCGTCAGCGGCGCCCAACCGCTCAGCCTTCCCGCGCCCGACCCGATCGTGGCGCGGATCAATGCCAGCCTGCGCGAACGGTTCGATCCGCGCGCCATCCTAGCCAGCGACGGACCATGCAGACAAATTTCACAGATGAGCAGCTGAAAGACCCGCTGGTCGCGCGCTCGAACAAGATCCTGCGCGCCTGCGTGCATTGCGGCTTTTGCACCGCCACCTGCCCGACCTATCAGGTGCTGGGCGATGAACTCGACAGCCCGCGCGGGCGGATCTACCTGATCAAGGACATGCTGGAAAGCGGCCGCGACGCCGATGAAAAGACGGTCAAGCATCTGGACCGCTGCCTGTCCTGCCTGTCGTGCATGACCACCTGCCCCTCGGGCGTGGACTATATGCATCTGATCGACCACGCCCGCATCCATGTCGAAAAGACCTATCGCCGGCCTTGGCGCGACCGGGCGCTGCGCTGGATGCTGGCGCAGATCCTGCCGCATCACCGGCGGTTCCGGCTGGCCCTGCATGCGGCGCGGCTGGCACGGCCCTTTGCCCGGTTGCTGCCCGACCCCCGGTTGCGCGCCATGCTTGACATGGCGCCGCAGCACATCCCGCCCGCCAGCCCCTCGGACCGCGGACATATCTTTGCCCCCCATGGGCACAGACGCGCGCGGGTGGCCCTGATGCCCGGCTGCGCGCAACGGGCGCTGAACACTGACATCAACGACGCCACCATCCGCCTCTTGCGCCGCGCCGGCTGCGAGGTGGTGATCCCGCAAGGCTTTGGCTGCTGCGGCGCGCTGACCCATCACATGGGGCGCGAGGAACAGGCCCTGCATTCCGCCCGCGCCACCATCCGCCAGTTTCAGGACATCGACGCCCGGACGCCGCTGGACGCGATCATCGTCAATACCTCGGGCTGCGGCACCACGCTCAAGGATTATGGCAAGATCTTTGCCGGCGACCCGATGCAGCCGCAGGCCGAACGGATCGCCCGCCTTGCCCGCGACGTGACCGTATTTCTGGAAACCCATGGCCTGCCCACCGGGCGAGAGCCGGGCGCGCTGCGCGACGAAGCCCCGCATTTCCCCGACCTCGGCCACGCGGCCGCGCCCCCAACCTCCGGCCTGCGCCCCGCGCGCGAAGGCGGACAGGGCCTGCGCGTCGCCTATCATTCGGCCTGCTCGCTGCAACACGGCCAACAGATCCGCTCGGCGCCCAAGACCCTGCTGATACAGGCCGGTTTCCACATCGTGGAACCAGAGAACCCGCATCTTTGCTGCGGCTCGGCCGGCACCTACAACCTGCTGCAACCAGAACTCTCGGGCGAACTCCGCAGACGCAAGGTCGCCACGCTGGAGGCCACCACGCCCGAAGTCATCGCCGCCGGCAATATCGGCTGTATGATGCAGATCGGCGCGGGCACCGGCCTGCCGGTGGTCCATACTGTGGAACTGCTCGACTGGGCGACCGGAGGCCCGAAACCCCGCGCACTCACGGCCTGAGCACCTTCACCATTTTCCAAATACCCATGCCAAGCCCGCCAGCAGCGCGCCGGCCGGGGCCTTGAAAAGCCCCGCATCACATCCCAGCTAATCCCTGTCGGACGGCCCAAGGGCGCCGACGGACCTGCCCGCCCCAATGGGGGGCAAGCCTTTGTATCGCTTGGATGAAGGATGCGAAAATGCGCAATTTTGACCTTACCCCGCTTTATCGTGCCTCGGTCGGTTTCGATCGCATGGCCGATGTGATGGACCGTGCCCTCTCGGCCGACATCGCCAGCTACCCGCCCTATAATATCGAAAAGACCGGCGAGAATGCCTATCGCATCGCCATCGCCGTTGCAGGCTTTGGCGCCGATGACCTGACCGTCGAGGTCAAGGATGGCGCCGTCATCGTCTCGGGCCGCAAACCCGGCGAGGATGAGGGCCGCACCTTCCTGCATCGTGGCATCGCCACCCGTGCCTTTGAACGCCGCTTTACTCTGGCCGATCACGTTCGGGTCGAGGGGGCGAGCCATGTCGACGGGATGCTGAACATCGAACTGGTGCGTGAGATCCCCGAGGCGCTGAAGCCGCGCCGGATCGAGATCGCGAAGCCGATGAAAGCCGTCGAGAAACTGGACGCCTGAGAGCATTGGCCGCGGGGGCGCTGCCCCCGCACCCCCGGGATATTTTCCCACGAAAGAAATGAGATATGACTTGGGGCGTGGCTTGGGGCCGCGCCCTTTGGCGTTTCAGAACTTGCGCCGGGCGCGCAGGGCAGCGGTGATGGTGCCGTCGTCAAGATAATCAAGCTCGCCGCCGATCGGCACGCCTTGCGCGAGGCCGGTGACGGTGACGCCGGTCTCGGCCAGCGCCTCGGCGATGTAATGCGCGGTGGTCTGGCCCTCGACCGTGGCGGAAAGCGCGAGGATCACCTCGCGGATGTTTTCCTCGGCAATGCGTTCGACCAGCTGCGGGATGCGCAGATCCTCGGGGCCGATCTCGTCCAGCGCCGAGAGATTGCCATCCAGCACATGATAGCGCCCTCCAAAGGCGCGACCGCGTTCCATGGCCCAGAGGTCGGCGACATCGGTCACGACGCAGATCTCTCCGCTGGCGCGGGCGGGGTTTTCACAGATCGGGCATATGTCGGACTGGCTGACATTGCCGCAGACCAGACATTCGCGGGCGTTTTCGGCGACGCTGGCCATCAGCGCCGCCAGTTGCGCCATCTGGCCCGCGCGCTTGCGGATCAGTTGCAGCACGATCCGGCGTGCCGAACGCGGGCCGAGCCCCGGCAGGCGGGCCATGGCGGCGATCAGCGTCTCGATCTCATCGCCGCCAGCGGCCATGTCAGAACGGCATCTTCATGTCGGCGGGCAGGCCCAGTTCGCTGGTCAGACGCGCCATTTCTTCGGCGGCCTTGTCTTGCGCACGGCGCTGCGCGTCCTTGATCGCGGCGAGGATCAGGTCCTCGACCACTTCCTTGTCCTCGGCCTTGAAGATCGAAGGGGCGATGTCGAGCCCGGTCAGCTCGCCCTTGGCGCTGGCGGTGGCCTTGACCAGACCACCGCCGGATTCGCCGGTGACCGACAGGCGGCTCAGCCCGTCCTGCATTTCGGTCATCTTGCTTTGCATGTTCTGCGCGGCTTCCATCATCTTGGACAGATCCATATCGCCAAGTCCCTTGAACATTGCCTACTCCTCGTCCTCGAAAGGGTCCCATTCCTCGACCTCGGCCACCGGGCCTTCGGTCAGCTCATGCGGGGATGTATCCTCGCCCGCGGGTTTTTCAACCGCGACCGGCTGCGGTGCCGGGCGGATGCGGGTGATCCTGGCCTGCGGGAAGGCGGCAAAGATTGCCTGCACGGCCGGGTTTTCCATGGCGCGAGCGCGGGCTTCAAGCTCGCGCGCGGCGCGCTGTTCGCTGATCGTCGGCTGTCCCGGTTCCGAGACCACGACCACGGCCCAGCGTTGCCCGCCGGTCCAGCCGCGCAGCCGTTCGGCCAGACGCTGGGCAAAGTCGCGCGGAGCATTGTCGGTCGGGTTGAAGTCGATCCGGCCCGGCGCGTAGCGCACCAGCCGCAGGTGGTCTTCGACGTCCAGCAGCAGCTTCATGTCGCGCATGCGCCGGATCAGTTCGATGACGCTTTCGAAATCGGGAAAGCCCGCTAAGGCATCGGGTGACACGGCCACGGCTGCGGCGCTGCCATCGGGGCGGGCGGCGATGGGCGCGAGGGGGGCGATTGCGCGCGGCGCCTCGTTGCGGTGGGCGGGGGGCGCGGCGCTGCGGTTGAATTCGCCCGCCGCCGCGCTGGCCTGGACCTTGCGGATCAGCGCCTCGGGGTCGGGAAGGTCGGCGACATGGGTCAGGCGGATGATCGCCATTTCCGCCGCCATCATCGCGTTCGGCGCGGCGCCGACCTCTTCCAGAGCTTTCAGCAGCATCTGCCACAGCCGGGTCAGGGCGCGCATCGGGATCTTTTCGGCGATCTGGGCGCCACGGGCGCGCTCGTCCGGTCCGATGGTCGGGTCCTCGATCGCCTCGGGCGTGATCTTCACGATCGACACCCAATGCGTGATCTCGGCCAGATCGCGCAGCACGGCCATCGGATCGGCGCCATCGGCATATTGCGCCTGCAATTCGGCCAAAGCCTCGGCGGCGGCGCCGCGCAGGATCATGTCGAAGAGGTCGAGCACCCGGCCCCGGTCGGCCAGACCCAGCATGGCGCGGACCTGCGGCGCGGTGGTTTCGCCCGCACCATGGCTGATCGCCTGATCCAGCAGACTGGTTGCATCGCGCGCACTGCCTTCGGCGGCGCGGGTGATCAGGGCTAGCGCGTCCTCGGTGATCTGGGCACCTTCGCGGGTGGCGATTTTCTGCAGCAGGGCGATCATCACCTCGGGCTCGATCCGGCGCAGGTCGAAGCGCTGGCAGCGCGAAAGCACCGTGACCGGCACCTTGCGGATTTCCGTGGTGGCAAAGATGAATTTCACATGCGGCGGCGGCTCTTCCAGCGTCTTTAGCAGCGCGTTGAATGCGCTTGTCGACAGCATGTGGACTTCGTCGATGATATAGATCTTGTAGCGCGCCGAGGCGGCTCGGTAGTGGACGGATTCGATGATCTCGCGGATGTCGCCGACGCCAGTGCGCGAGGCGGCGTCCATCTCCATCACGTCGACATGACGGCCTTCGCTGATTGCGACGCAATGTTCGCAGACCCCGCAAGGCTCGGTCGTCGGGCCGCCGGTGCCGTCCGGGCCGATGCAGTTCAGGCCCTTGGCGATGATACGGGCGGTGGTGGTTTTGCCGGTGCCGCGTATCCCCGTCATGATGAAGGCCTGCGCGATGCGGTCGGCGGCAAAGGCGTTCTTCAGCGTGCGCACCATCGCATCCTGACCGACCAGATCGGCGAATGTCTCGGGGCGGTATTTCCGCGCCAATACCTGATAGTGCTGTTCTTCGCTCATCCACCGGCCTTTCGTGACCGGCAGAGATTAGCCGGGCCGCGCGGGAGCGGCAACCGGATCACGGCTGCCAGTCGAAGACCAGCTCCTCGCGGAAGGCAAAGCGGGCGATATGGCTGTCAACGATGCCGCGCATATGGGCGGTCACATCGTCTGGGGCGTCCAGTGCGATCTGCAGCGTCGCAGGAGTCGCGGTCAGGGTGACCACGCGATCCTCTGGCATGGCGATGCGGCCTTGGGTGGCGTCGAAGCTGACCTCGAACTTGTGCGCCCAATGCTTGCAGAGCTGCTGCAGATAACGGCTGCCGTGTTCGGTGGGCACAGAGCAGGTGGAATGGGTGATGTTTTTTGTCATGAACCGGATGTAGGCGCGCGGCACCGCCTGCGCAAGCATCGTCGCGCGCGGGCAGGGGGTGCGGCACGGGCCCCGCAATCCCGTTGACCCGGCCAGCGCCGCGCCCTATCTGGCGGACATGGCACGCGCACCCCTTTTGCAACTCACCGATATCTCTTTGACCTTTGGCGGCAACCCCGTCTTTGACGGGCTGAGCATGACCGTCCAGCAGGGCGACCGGCTGGCGCTGGTCGGCCGCAACGGCTCGGGCAAGTCCACGCTGATGAAGGTCATGGCCGGGCTGGTCGAACCCGACAGCGGCGAGGTTATCACCCCGGCTGGCACCAAGGTCGGCTATATGGAGCAGGATCCCGACCTGTCGGCCTATGCCACTTTGGGCGATTTCGCCCGCGCCGGTCTGGACGATGCCGAGGGCTACCGCGTCGAGATGGCGGCCGAGGGGCTGAAATTCGATCCCGACCGCGCCGTCGCCACCGCCTCGGGCGGGGAGCGCCGCCGCGCGGCCTTGGCGCGGCTGTTGGCCGAGGCGCCCGAGCTGATGCTGCTGGACGAACCGACGAACCATCTGGATATCGAGGCCATCGGCTGGCTGGAAGAGCAGCTTTCGACCACGCGCGCCGGTTTCGTGCTGATCAGCCACGACCGTGCCTTTCTGCGCGCACTGACCCGCGCCACGCTGTGGATCGACCGGGGCGAGGTGCGCCGGCAGGATCGCGGGTTTGAACATTTCGAGGATTGGCGCGAGACGCTGTGGGCCGCCGAGGATGAGGCCCGTCACAAGCTGGACCGCAAGATCAAGGCCGAGGCGCGTTGGGCGGTCGAGGGGATTTCGGCGCGGCGCAAGCGCAATCAGGGCCGCGTGCGCGCGCTGGCCGCACTGCGCGAGGAACGCGCCGGTCAGATCCGCCGGCAGGGCACGGCGGCGATGGAGCTGGATGCCGGCCAGCAATCGGGCAAGCGGGTGATCGACGCCAAGGGCATCTCGAAGACCTTTGGCGAGCGCACCATCCTGCGGCCCTTCGACCTGCGCGTCTTGCGCGGCGACCGCGTGGCCTTTGTCGGCCCGAATGGCGCGGGCAAGACCACGCTGATCAAGATGCTGACCGGCGAGCTGCCCCCCGACAGCGGCGAGATCAAGCTGGGCACCAACCTTGAAATCGCGATCTTCGATCAGGCGCGCTCGGCCATCGACGAAACCGTCAGCCTGTGGGATGCGCTGGCGGGCGATCCCGAGATGCGCGTCTCGGGCCGGGCCGATCAGGTGATGGTGCGCGGCAATCCGCGCCATGTCGTCGCCTATCTGAAAGATTTCCTGTTCGATGAGGCGCAGGCGCGTGCGCCGGTGGGCAGCCTTTCGGGCGGGGAAAAGGCGCGGCTTTTGCTGGCGCGGATCATGGCGAGGCCGTCGAATCTGTTGGTGCTGGACGAACCGACCAACGATCTGGACGTGGAAACGCTGGACCTGCTGCAGGATCTGTTGGGCGAATATGACGGCACCGTGCTGCTGGTCAGCCACGACCGCGATTTCATCGACCGCGTCGCCACCACCACCGTGGCGATGGAGGGCGACGGCCGCGCCACCATCTATCCCGGCGGCTGGTCGGATTACCGCGCGCAGCGCCCGCAGGACCTGCCCGAACCCGTCGAGGTGCCGTCCCGCGCCCCGGCGCAGCCGCGCCCGGATGCGGCCCCGGCTGCTACGGCCCGCTCGGGTCTAAGCTTTACCGAGAAAAAGCGGCTCGAATCATTGCCGGGCATCATGGAGCGGCTGGAGGCCGAGATCGGCAAGCTGACCGAATTTCTGGCCCAGCCCGACCTGTTCCAGACCGCGCCGGCGAAATTTGCCAAGGCAAGCGAGGGCTTGTCGGAACGTCAGACGGCGCTGGCCGCCGCCGAAGAGGAATGGCTGGATCTGGCGGACCGCGATCAGGGCTAGGGGCTGAACTGCGGCGTTTTGGCCCTTGACCCCGGCGCGCGGCGCAAGTCACGATCAGTTCATTCCCTGCGAGCGTGGTTCATTTGCAACGGGCTTGGAAATCCCCTTGAACTTGAGCAGATTGCCCAGCGGCCACGGCCTCTGCGGCACCCAAGGAGACGCCACATGAAGAACCTATCCGCCCGCCATTACCTGACCGCCTCGGGTCTGGCCCTGCTGATGGCAGTGTCGCCCGCTGTCGCGCAGCAGTCCGCGACCACCGCGCCGGCCAATGCCAACCAGCCGCTGGCCGCCCCCGACAGCGCCGCGCGCAGCCAGCAGGTGATGCCCGAAAGCTTTGCCGATCTGGTCGAACAGGTCAGCCCCGCCGTGGTGAACATCACCACGACCTCGACCGTCGCCTCGCCGCTGGCCGGCGGGCCGCAACTGCCCGAGGGCAGCCCGTTCAGCGACCTGTTCCGCGACTTCGGCTTTCCGGGCATGCCCCCGCAGGATGACGAGGGCGACAGCCCGCGTCCCTTTGGCCGTGGTGCCCCCGAGCAGCGCTCGAACGCACTGGGATCGGGCTTTGTCGTGTCGCCCGACGGGCTGATCGTGACCAACAACCACGTCATCGACGGCGCCGATCAGATCGAGATCGAGTTCTTTTCGGGCAAGACCCTGCCGGCCAAGGTGGTGGGCAAGGACGACAAGACCGATATCGCCGTGCTGAAGGTCGACAGCAAGGATCCGCTGCCGTTTGTCAAATTCGGTGACAGCGACAAGTCGCGCGTCGGCGACTGGGTGCTGGCGCTGGGGAACCCGCTGGGGCAGGGCTTCTCGGCCACGACCGGGATCGTCTCGGCGCGCAACCGTGCGCTTTCGGGCACCTATGACGATTTCATCCAGACCGATGCCGCGATCAACCGGGGCAATTCGGGCGGGCCGCTTTTCAACATGGATGGCGAGGTGATCGGCGTGAACACCGCGATCCTGTCGCCCAACGGTGGCTCGATCGGCATCGGTTTCTCGATGGCCTCGAATGTGGTTTCCAAGGTGGTCGATCAGCTTGAGGCATATGGCGAGACCCGGCGCGGCTGGCTGGGCGTCAAGATCCAGCCGGTGACGCAGGACATCGCCGATTCGCTGGGTCTGGCCGATGCCAAGGGCGCGATGGTGACCGATGTTCCGACCGGACCGGCGGCGGATGCCGGCATGAAGGCGGGCGATGTCATCACCAGCTTTGCCGGCGGAGACGTCAAGGACCCGCGCGATCTGGTGCGCCGCGTGGCCGATGCCCCGGTGGGCGAGGCCGTGGATGTCGTGGTGCAACGCGAGGGCAAGCCGGTCGATCTGAAGATCACGCTGGGTCGGCGCGAGCTGGCCGAAGGCACCGGCACCAATCCGGCCGGCAATGACAGCGGCGCGCAATCGACCAGCCAGCTGATGGGCATGACCGTGGCGCCGCTGACCCCCGATGTCGCCGCCGAGATCGGCGTCTCGCGCGAGATGCAGGGGCTGGTGGTGCAAGAGGTCGATCCCGAAGGCGCTGCCGCTGACAAGGGGCTGCAACCGGGCGATGTCATTACCGAGGCCGGGCAACAGCCGGTGACCAGTCTTGCCGATCTGGAAGCGCGCATCGCCGAGGCCCGCAAGGGCGGGCGCAAGTCCGTCCTGATGCTGGTGCGCCGCGCCGGCGAGCCGCGTTTCGTGGCGCTGCCGATCGACTAGGCGCCCCAAGCCAGCCGGGGCTTAGGACATGCGACAAGGCCGGGTGCACGCCCGGCCTTTTTCCTTGGCTGCCGCCTTGCCGGTTGTGGTGCGGGCATGAAAAAGGCCGGGGTCTCCCCGGCCTTGGCATTGCGGTCCGTCCAGGCGATCAGGGCTTGGGCGCGGGAACCGGGCTCGGCGCGGCGGCAGCGCCGGCCTGCGGCAGGTCCTTGTTGGCCTGCACCAGCGCATCCATGCCCGAGGTGAAGCCCTTGAGCGACAGGTTCAGGCCGACCATTTGTTCCTTTTGTGCGCCAAAGGGCAGCAGGGTCACGGTCGCGGTATTGCCTTTCTTCAGCGGCGCCAGCTCGGCATCGGTCAGGCCGATGCGCGAGATGCAGCCCACCGGGGCGCACAGCATGAAGGGATAGCGGCTGGCCTTGCCCGAATCGATCTGCAGGCCCAGCCCGGCCTGAAGGTCGGTTTCCAGCGGCGCGACAAAGGTGATCACCGCCGAGACCTTGCCGCCCATCGGCAGGACCGAGGCTTCGGCCACCGAGGCGCCGTCCTTGTCCTTCAGCAGCTGGTAAAGCTCGCAGGGATCCTGACCGTTCTGCGTCTTCATGCAGCGCAGCGTCCAGTCGCCTTGCGTCGATTTGGCATAGGTCTGGCCAACCTGCGGCTCGCCATTTGCGGCAGCAGCCGGAGCAGCCTCGGCCGGGGCGGCCGCCGCTTCGGGCGCGGCAGGGGCAGCGGCGGCCGGAGCTTCGGCAGCAGGCGCCGGAGTGGTCGCGGGCGCCTCGGCCGCCGGGGCGGCGGGGGCAGGGGTCTCGGAGGTTTGCGCCATCACGCCGGCCGAGCTGGCGATGGTGAAGATGGCGGCGAGCAGAGCCGCGGACGTCCTGTTGGCCATGGTTCTCTTCCTTTGGTCCAAGTTGTCGCCCGCTGGTAGCATGTGCGCCGGGGAATGTCAGGGCCGATTGCCGTGCTGGACGTCACCTTTGCGTTTTCTTCCCGTGTGATAGCCGGAGCGCGAAGAGGGATTTTCCTCGGATGGCGCCGGCGGAACCGCCTGCCTGAGGGTGTGGGCAAACATGAAACCCGGGGTGCCGCCATTGCGCGCACGACCCCGGGTTTCACAGCCTTACCTTCCCTGCCGGACTGGCCGGTCATCATTGCTGCGAAAGCTAGAATGAGCGGTTGCAAGCGTCAACTGTCCTATTCGTCAGCTTGTGACGGATTGTGACAAAGGGTGCAGTGGCTGAGGAAAAAACGGGCTTTGCGCAGGGGATTCAGCACCATGCCGCCCAAAAAAAGACCGCGCCCGAAGGCGCGGCAGTCCAACAGGGAGGAAACCGGGCAGGCATGAAGCCCTGCCCGACAGGACAAGAGTGGCACAAAACCTTTAAGGTTGTATTGTCCTTTTGTCTTGCCCTGCGCATTTTTGCCAATTCCAAGGAGAGATCATGGCCGAAATCGTCGATCTGGATGCCGGAACCGTCTTCGTCGGTGGCGGCGGAGCGGGTTACGGCACGCCGCAGGTGCTGTTGCTGAAATATGCCAACCGCCACGGGTTGATCGCGGGCGCCACCGGCACCGGCAAGACGGTGACCTTGCAGACACTGGCCGAATCATTTTCCCGCGCCGGGGTGCCGGTGTTCATGGCCGATGTGAAAGGCGATCTGGCCGGCATCGCCAAGCCCGGCGGCGGGGACGCGAAACTGGCCGAGAGCTTTGCCAAGCGCGCCGAACAGATCGGCGTGACGCTGGATTACCAGGGCTTTCCCGTCACCTTCTGGGACATCTGGGGCGAACGCGGCCATCCCGTGCGCACCACCCCGGCGGAAATGGGCCCCTTGCTGCTGTCGCGGCTGATGGGGCTGAGCGATGCGCAAGAGGGCGTTCTGAACATCGCCTTTCGCGTTGCCGACGAAGAGGGGCTGGCGCTTCTGGACATGAAGGACCTGCAGGCGATGCTGGTCTGGGTCGGGCAGAACGCCAAGGATCTGTCGCTGAAATACGGCAATGTCTCGACCGCCTCGGTGGGGGCGATCCAGCGCGCGCTGATGGTCTTGCAAAACGAGGGCGGCGATCTGTTGTTTGGCGAGCCGGCGCTGGAGCTTGCCGACATGATGCGGCTGGATGCCTCGGGCAAGGGCATGGTCAATATCCTGTCGGCCGAAAAGCTGATGAACGCGCCCCGGCTTTACGCGACCTTCCTGCTGTGGCTGATGAGCGAGCTCTTCGAGCAGCTGCCCGAGGTGGGCGATCCCGACAAGCCGCGCATGGCGTTCTTTTTCGACGAGGCGCATCTGCTGTTCAACGACGCGCCGCCGGCATTGGTGGACAAGATCGAACAGGTGGCGCGGCTGATCCGGTCCAAAGGCGTCAGCCTGTGGTTCATCACCCAGAACCCGGCCGACCTGCCGGAATCGGTGCTGGGGCAATTGGGCAACCGGCTGCAACATGCCTTGCGTGCCTTTACCGCCAAGGATCAGAAGGCGCTGAAACTGGCGGCGCAGAACTATCGCCCGAACCCCGATTTCGACACCGCCGAGGCGATTCAGGCTGTCGGCACCGGCGAGGCGGTGACCTCGCTGCTGGAGGCCAAGGGCGTGCCGGGCATCGTGCAGCGCACGCTGATCCGGCCGCCGCTGGCGCAGCTGGGTCCGATCCCGGATGCCGAGCGGGCGCAGCTGATCGCGCAGAACCCGATGGGGCTGAAATACGCCAAGACGCTGGACCGCGAGTCGGCGGCCGAACTGCTGGCCAAGCGCGCCGAGACGGCGGCTGCCGAGGCCGAAGCACCGGCCAAGGCAGGTGATGACGATCTGTGGCAGATGCAGCCCAAGGCCGGGCGCGGCCGGCGCTATGATCCCTCGATCCAGATCCCGGCCGAAAAGCCGCGCGCCGCTCCGGCAGCGCGCAGCCGGGCCAGCGCCAGCGACAGCATCGCCATCACCTTCGGCAAAAGCCTTGCCCGGCAACTGGGCACCAAGACGGGGCAGGCGCTGGTCAGGGGCGTGCTCGGATCGCTGTTCCGGGGAAAGTGACCGGCGCGGCGCTCGGTCCGTTGCGGCGCGCGACGGGCTGCGGCAGCGCCAGAATGGATTCGGCCATGATCGCGATCAGCAACAGGACATGGCGCTCGACATCGTAATCGGCCTCGGCTTCGCGCCGGGACTGGTCCAGCCTGTCCTCTTCGGCCAAGAGCCGGCGCAGGGCCGCGCCCGGCTGCGGGATTTCCTCGCCGCGCAGGATGCGGCGCAGATCGCGCTTGCGGCGATAGTTCGGCAGACCGGCCCGCGCCGCCTCGACCAGCAGGCGCGGGCGGCGGACCTGTGCCGGCCGCCAGGCCCGGCCGGCCGGGCTGGAGAGATGCGGCTGAAACTGGACGACATTGGGCATCATGGTCATCGGCGGTGCTCCTGCTGGCTGGTTTGGTGAACCGATTATTGACAACCTATGGGTGTGTTGCGTTCCGACCTTCTGCTGCGCGCGCTGCGGCAAGGAATCTTTAGGAGTTGTTAGGAATTATTGCCCCATCTCGGTGGTGACCCGAGCTTTTGGGCAGGGGCAAACCAACAACCCATGGGTGAGCGACTGCCCGCTTGCCTCAGGAAAACGAAGGAATGGACATGACGATTCAGACGGGAGATTTCGCCCTGGGCGCCTTTCCGGCCGGGCTGCAATCCGGGCTGGAGGCCGCGGGCTGCAATCGGCCCGACGAGCAGGCATCGCCCCGGCCTGCGATTGCCGCGCCGGGCGATCACCCCCCGGCCCTGTCGGGCGCGCCCGGACTGCCCGAAGACGGCGATCTGGGCCTGTATCTGCGCCATGTCGAGGGCGGCGAGACCATCCGCGCGCTGGCCCGCGAACTGGGCTGCCATGCCTCGACCATCCTGCGCCGCATCCGCCGTTTCGAGGCGCGGCGCGACGATCCGCTGGTCGATCAGGCGGTCGAGCGTGCCGCAACCCGCGCGCCGGGCAACGTTGCAGGCCCGGGGTCCGATCCGGCGCCAGGTCCGGCCGCAGCCCAGCCCGCCGCGCTGACGCCCGGCCGCACCGGGCTGAAGCAGATCTCGCGCATCCTGCGCCGTCTGGCCGAGCCGGGCGCGCAGATGGTGGTGGCCGAGGGCATGGACAAGGCCATCGTCGTGCGCGACGAGATCCGCACCGCCATCCTTGACCGCGAGCTGGCCGAGCATATGGCGATCCGCGCCTGGGTGCAGATGACCGGGCAGGGCCGGGTCAGCCGCTATGTCATCTCGGCCCAGGGGCGCGAGGTGTTGCGCAGCCTGATCGCCGCGCGGCGCGGCGGTGCCCTGCCGCAGCGCGAGGATTTCATTCTGGCCGCCCCGGTCATGGCCGAGGGCTGCGCCGAAGAGGCGGCGGGCTTTGCCCATGCCGAACATCACCGCAGCTATGAGGATCGCGAGATCACCGACCCCGAGGATGGCCGCCGCCGCCGCGCCCGGGTCAATATCGCCGAAAGCCCGCTGATGATGCTGGCGCGCCGGCGCGAGGCGGATGGCACACCCTTTCTGGCGCCTGAAATGGTGGCGGCGGGCGAGCGGCTGCGCGAGGATTTCGAGCTGGCGCAGATGGGCCCGCGCGTCACCCAGAACTGGGACCGCTTCCTGACCTCTGGCATCGACGTGTCACGCGTGTCGGTGGGCTATGGCGGCGGCGCGGAAAGCGCGCGCAACCGCGTCGCCGCCGCTCTGCGCGAGCTGGGCCCGGGCATGGGCGATCTGTGCCTGCGCGTGTGCTGCTTCCTCGAAGGGATCGAGCTGACCGAGCGGCGGCTGGGCTGGTCGGCGCGTTCGGGCAAGATCGTGCTGCGCCTCGCGCTGATGCGGCTGGACCGCCATTACCGCGAGACCTATGGCGCCGGCGCGCCGCTGGTCGGCTAGCGATCCGGGACCAATCTCGGGCAGGGGAACGGGCCGTCCGGTGCAGCGCATCGGACGGCCGGTGCATTTTCACGCCCTGATCCGGGCAGCCCGATCAGGGTGCAGGATCAGGCCAGCGCGGCCAGAATCCGCGCCCAGCTGCGCGCGCCCTTGGCAAAGCTTTCCAGATTGTATTTCTCGTTCGGGGAATGGATACGGTCGTCGTCGCGGCCAAAACCGATCAACAGCGAATCCATGCCAAGGATTTCCTTGAAATCGCCCGCCACCGGGATCGAGCCGCCGGCACCGATATAGGCGGCCTCGCGCCCCCACTCCTGCGACAGCGCCTGTTTGGCCGCAGCAAAGGCCGGGTCCGAGGTATCCATGCGGCTGGCGCGGCTGGCGCCATGGCCGTGGAACTCGACCGTGCAATCATCGGGGATCGCGGCGCGGACATGGGCGCGAAACGCCACGCGGATCGCCTCGGGGTTCTGGGTTCCGGTCAGGCGAAAACTGACCTTGGCGCGAGCTTCGGCCGGCAGCACGGTCTTGAACCCGTCGCCGGTATAGCCGCCGGTGATGCCGTTGATCTCGAATGTCGGGCGGTTCCAGACCATTTCCAGCCCGGTGCGGCCGGTTTCGCCGACCGGATGTTTCAGGCCGACGCGCGCCAGAAACTCGGCGGCGTCAAAGCCCAGATCCTGCCAGTCGGCGCGCAGCTCGTCGCTGAGTTCCTCGACGCCATCGTAAAAGCCGGGCAGGGTGACGTGGCCGCCGGCATCCTTGACCGTGGCCAGCGCATTCACCAGAATCTGGATCGGGTTGGCGGCCAGACCGCCGAAACTGCCCGAATGCAGGTCGCGATCGGCGCCGCGCACGACGATTTCCTCGCCCAACAGCCCGCGCAACTGCGTCGTCATCGCCGGGCGGCCATCGGAATACAGCCCGGTGTCGCAGATCATCGCCAGATCGGCACGCAGCTCTTCGGCATTTTCACGCAGGAACGGTTGCAGGCTGGGCGAGCCCGATTCCTCTTCGCCCTCGAACAGCAGCACCAGATCGGTCGGCAGCGCGCCATGCACGGTCTTCCACGCCCGGAACGCCTCGACAAAGGTCATCAGCTGGCCCTTGTCATCGGCCGCGCCGCGCCCCCGGATCACCGGGCCGTCAGCCGTCTCCTCGATCATCGGCTCGAAGGGCGGGCGGTCCCACAGCGCCAGCGGATCGACCGGCTGCACATCGTAATGCCCGTAAAACAGCAGCGGCCGGCGATTGCCCTTGGGCGAATGCGCCACCACCATCGGATGGCCCGGCGTCGGCCGGACCGAGGCCAGAAACCCCAGCCCCTGCAGCTCGGCGCAAAGCCACTCTGCCGCCGCACGGACATCGCCCGCATGGGCCGGATCGGTCGAGACCGACGGGATGCGCAGGAATTCCTTCAGCCGCTCCAAGGCTTCGGGCAATTGCGCCTCCAGCGTCGAAACCACGTCTTCAATTCGGCTGTCGTCCTGCATCTCATGCCTTTCCAGACTGCTTTTTGGGGGCAAACAGATGCTCCCATGGTCGTAATGCGACAATTTGGCCCTATATTTTCACCGGATTGATCCGTATCAAGTCAGAACCCGCGGGATCGGACCATGATCCCCCAAGCGAGCAAGTTCAAGCAAGGTAAGGGATGAAGATGGACTATTCTGCCGCTCTCGATCAGGCCATCGGCAAATTGCATGACGAGGGGCGCTATCGCACCTTCATCGATATCGAGCGCCGCAAGGGGGCTTATCCCAAGGCCATCTGGACGCGCCCCGACGGGTCCGAGACCGAGATCACCGTCTGGTGCGGCAACGACTATCTGGGCATGGGCCAGCATCCGGTGGTGCTGAACGCCATGCACGAGGCGCTGGATTCGACCGGCGCCGGTTCAGGCGGCACGCGCAACATCTCGGGCACCACGGTCTATCACAAGCAGCTGGAAGCCGAGCTGGCCGATCTGCATGGCAAAGAGGCCTCGCTGGTCTTCTCCAGCGCCTATACCGCCAATGACGCCACGCTTTCGACGCTGCGCAAGCTGTTCCCGGGCCTGATCATCTATTCGGACGCGCTGAACCACGCATCGATGATCGAGGGCATCAAGCGTTTCGACGGCGCCAAGCGCATCTTCCGCCACAATGATGTCGAACATCTGCGCGAATTGCTGGCCGCCGACGATCCCGAGGCGCCCAAGCTCATCGCCTTTGAATCGATCTACTCGATGGATGGCGATTTCGGCCCCATCGCCGCGATCTGCGATCTGGCGGATGAGTTCAACGCGCTGACCTATCTCGACGAGGTCCATGCCGTCGGCATGTATGGTCCGCGCGGCGGCGGCGTCGCCGAACGCGACGGGCTGATGCATCGCATCGACATGTTCAACGGCACGCTGGCCAAGGCCTTTGGCGTTTTCGGCGGCTATATCGCCGGCACGGCCAAGATGATGGACGCGATCCGCTCCTATGCGCCGGGCTTCATCTTCACCACCTCGCTGCCGCCGGCGGTTGCGGCGGGGGCTGCGGCCTCGATCGCCTTCCTCAAGACGGCCGAGGGGCAGGTGCTGCGCGACCAGCAACAGCTGAACGCCCGCATCCTGAAGATGCGTCTGCGCGGCCTTGGCATGCCGATCATGGACCATGGCAGCCATATCGTGCCGGTGCATGTCGGCCATCCGGTGCATTGCAAAGCGCTGTCGGACATGCTGCTGGCCGATTTCGGCATCTATGTGCAGCCGATCAACTTCCCGACTGTGCCGCGCGGCACCGAGCGGCTGCGCCTTACCCCGTCGCCCGTGCATGATCCGCGCGAAATCGACGGTCTGGTCAAGGCGATGGATGCGCTGTGGTCTATGTGCAAGCTCAACCGTTCGGCGAGTGTGGCCTGACGGATGACTGGTGATATGCTCTCGCGCCCGTGATAACCTTCCTCTAATGAACCTGTGAGATTCTCCTGATTCGAGGAGATGCAGCAGCAAAAAACGAGGCACGGGCGATGAATGGGCTGAGGGGAACCCCCCCGTTGCAGCATGAACTGCCGGATTTTCCGCATGGGGCGGATGATCCGGATTTCCGGCTGGGCGATCTGATGCGGGGCGAACGCGCCACGCTGGGCAAATCGCTGCTGGATGTGCAGCGCGAATTGCGCATCCGCGCGTCCTATGTCGCCGCAATCGAGAATTGCGATGTCTCGGCCTTCGACGCGCCAA
Organism: Paracoccus limosus; assembly: GCF_009711185.1. GTDB lineage: Bacteria > Pseudomonadota > Alphaproteobacteria > Rhodobacterales > Rhodobacteraceae > Paracoccus > Paracoccus limosus. The sequence continues at coordinate 16,002 of NZ_WMIF01000013.1, read as the reverse complement.
GCTTCGTGGCGGGCTACGTGCGGTCCTATGCCCGGTATCTGGGGCTGGCCCCGGAATGGACCTATCGCCGCTTCTGCCAGGAATCGGGCTTCCAGCCGACGCATGGCATGGCCCCCGTCGCCGCCGGTCCCAAGCCGCAGCGCCGCGCCTCGGACCCGGCCGAGGCATTGGCCAACCCGCATCCGATCTTTCTGCCCAAACCCGAAAGCATGTGGTCCTCGGTCGAGCCGCGCGCCATCGGCTCGGTTCTGGTGATGGTGCTGCTGGCCTGCGGCCTTGGCTATGGCGGCTGGTCGGTGCTGCGCGAGGTGCAAAAGGTCAACCTGACCCCCGGTGAGCAATCGCCCGGCGTGGTCGCGGCGCTCGATCCCGTGCAAGAGGCTGCTGCCCCCGAAACCGTCGATTCGGCCGAGGTGAACCTGCCGCGCCCCGAAGGCATCGACCGCACCTATCGCCCGCAGGCGCTTGAAGTGCCGGTTCTGGTCGCCCGCGACGGCCCCATCGCCGCCATCGACCCCGGCCTGAACCCGGCGGTGCTGCCCGCCGCCAGCAATATCGCCCAGTCCGCCGTCGTCACGCCCGAAACCGCCGCCCCGCTTGATGCGCAGCAAAGCGCGCAGGCCGCCGGCCCGGTGCCGCCCGCGACCACGGTTGCCGTGCAGGCGGTTGCCCCCGGCGCCTCCGCAGTCGAGGTGCTGGCCGCGCGCCCGGCATGGGTGCGCGTGACCTCGGCCGATGGCACCGTGCTTCTGGAAAAGACCATGGACGCCGGCGAACGGTTCATCCTGCCCAAGCTCGACGGCACGCCGATCCTGCGCACCGGCAATTCCGGCGCCATCTATTTCGCCGTCAACGGCCGCACCTATGGCCCGGCCGCGCCCGGCGCCAAGGTCGTCAAGAATGTCGAGCTTTCGGCCGAGGCGCTGACCGCGAAATTCGCCTATGCCGATCCGGCCAAGGATCCCGAACTGGCGCAGATGATCTCGCTGGCCTCGGCCGATCCGGCCCGTGCGGGCGAACAGCAGGAATAGCCGTCACGACTTCTTCACACCCCTGCGGCGCCCGGCGGCTTGCCGGCAGCGCCGCATCGGCCTATCTCTGACCGGGAATAGCCGCTTTCGCTGCAAAGGCCCCCGATCATGTCGCATAACCCGATCCGCCCTTGGCGCAATATCGACCGCCGCAAGTCGCGCCAGATCATGGTCGGCAAGGTCCCGGTCGGCGGCGACGCGCCGATCAGCGTGCAGACCATGACCAATACCGACACCAGCGACGTGCGCGCGACGCTGGATCAGATCATCCGCTCGGCCGATGTCGGCGCTGATATCGTCCGCGTCTCGACCCCGGACGAATCCTCGACCCGCGCCCTGCGCGAGATCTGCCGCGAAAGCCCGGTGCCGATCGTCGCGGACATCCATTTCCACTACAAACGCGCCATCGAGGCCGCCGAGGCCGGTGCCGCCTGCCTGCGCATCAACCCCGGCAATATCGGCGACGCGACGCGCGTCCGCGAGGTGATCAACGCCGCCCGCGACCACGGCTGCTCGATCCGCATCGGCGTCAATGCCGGCAGCCTCGAAAAGCATCTGCTGGAAAAATACGGCGAGCCCTGCCCGGATGCGATGGTGGAATCCGGCCTCGATCACATCAAGATCCTGCAGGACAACGACTTCCACGAATTCAAGATCAGCGTGAAGGCCAGCGACGTGTTCCTCGCCGCCGCCGCCTATCAGCAGCTGGCCGAGGCGACCGACGCCCCGATTCACCTCGGCATCACCGAGGCCGGCGGTTTCGTCGGCGGCACGGTCAAATCCGCCATCGGCCTTGGCAATCTGCTGTGGTCGGGCATCGGCGACACGATCCGCGTCAGCCTCTCCGCCGATCCGGTCGAAGAGGTCAAGGTCGGCTTCGAGATCCTGAAATCGCTCGGCCTGCGCACCCGCGGCGTGCAGATCATTTCCTGCCCCAGCTGCGCGCGTCAGGGCTTCGACGTGATCAAGACCGTGGAAACGCTGGAAAAACGCCTCGAACACATCAAGACCCCGATCAGCCTGTCGATCATCGGCTGCGTCGTCAACGGCCCCGGCGAGGCGCTGATGACCGACATCGGCTTCACCGGCGGCGGTGCCGGCTCGGGCATGGTCTATCTGGCCGGCAAGCACGATCACAAGATGTCGAACGACCAGATGGTCGATCACATCGTCTCGCTGGTCGAGGAACGCGCCGCCGCCATCGAGGCGGCCGAGGCGCAGGCCGCCGAATAGGCGCATATCAAAACAAAGGCGGGGCCGCAGCACAGCGCCCCCGCCTTCACCATTTTCCAAATACCCATCCGCAACCGCGCCACCAGCCGGGCGCGGGGGATCGGGCTCAGCCCTCGTTGCGCACGCCCTGCACGGCGCTTTCCAGCCCGGCCCCCGGCACGCCGCGAATCATCTCGCCATTGATGATAAAGGTGGGCGTGCCCATGATGCTCATCTTCTCGGCCAGTTGCTTGTTGGCGCGCAGCACCGCCATGACCTCTTCGCCGTTCATCCGGTCCAGCACCGCCTTGCGGTCCAGTCCCTGATCGTCGGCGAGCTTGCCCAAGGTCTCCAGATTGACCGGACCGCGATTGGCCATCAGCGCGTCATGCACCTTCTTGTAGGCATCCGCCCCCGAGACCTGCTGCACCGCCACCGCGAATTTCGCCGCCAGCTCGCTCTCGGCAGTCAGGATCGGGAATTCCTTCAGGATGACCTTCACATTGCCATCCGACTGCATCAGCTGTTCCAGCTGCGGATTGACCTGTTTGCAGTAACCGCAGCGATAGTCAAAGAACTCGACCAGCGTGACATCGCCATTGGGATTGCCGCCGACCCAGCTATGGCCGTCGTCAAGAATCTCGGCCTTGTTGTTTTCCACCAACAGCTTGTCATTTTTGGATTCGTCGGCAACCCGGCGCTCTTCCAGCACGTTGATCGCCTCGACCAGAACCGAGGGGTTGGCCATCAGATATTCGCGCACGGCATCGCCAAAGGCGGCCTTTTCGACATCGTTCATCTTGGCGGGATCGAAGGCTGCGGCGGGCAGGGCGGTCGCGGCCAGCAGCGCGGCGGTCAACAGGGCTTTCATCGGGTGTCCTTTCCGTGTCGCGCAAAGCTTGGCGCGCCCGACCGGCGGTTGCAAGCCGCCAGCACCCGGCGGCGGCGGTGCTTCACGCGGGCTTGACCGCCGGCGCTTGACCGCAAGCCGGCAAGTTGTGATACCCGGACGAAAACCATCGAGGCAAAGATGAGACAGTCGCACCGGGGCCAGGTGGACCCCTTCATCGTCATGGACGTGATGGAAGCCGCCCGCAAGGCCGAGGCCGCCGGGCGCCACATCATCCATATGGAGGTCGGCCAACCCTCGACCCCGGCCCCCGCTGCGGCGCGCGCCGCATTGGCGCAGGCGCTGGACCAGCCACTGGGCTATACGGTCGCGCTGGGTCTGCCCGAATTGCGCCGGGGCATCGCCGGGCTTTACAAGCGCTGGTATGGGCTGGATCTGGACCCGGCCCGCGTCATCGTGACGCCGGGCTCGTCGGGGGCCTTCATCCTTGCCTTTGCCGCGCTTTTCGATGCCGGCGACCGCGTGGCTCTGGGCGAGCCGGGCTATCCCAGCTATCGCCAGATCCTGCGCGCCATGTCGCTCGAACCCGTGGGCATCCAGACCCGCGCCGAAAGCCGCTATCAACCGCAGCCGCAGGATCTGCCGGCCGATGTGCAGGGGCTGATCCTTGCCTCGCCCGGCAATCCCTCGGGCACGGTGCTGCGCCGCGACGAGCTGGCGGCGCTGACCTCGCGCGCAGCCGAACTGAACATCAGCATCGTCTCGGACGAGATCTATCACGGGCTCGACTATGGCGCCGGTTTCCACTCCGCGCTGGAGGTCACCGACGAGGTCGTCGTCATCAACAGCTTTTCCAAATATTTCAGCATGACCGGCTGGCGCATCGGTTGGATGGTCGTCCCCGAGACGATGATCCGCACCGTCGAACGCATCGCGCAGAACATGTTCATCTGCCCGCCCCATGCCAGTCAGGTCGCGGCCCTCGCCGCGCTCGACTGCATCGAGGAAGCCGAGGCAAACCTTTCCGTTTACGCCGAAAATCGTCGTATGATGCTGGAACGCCTGCCCGCAATGGGGTTCGACCGCATCGCGCCCCCCGAAGGTGCCTTCTACATTTATGCCGATGTCTCCGAACTGACCGACGACAGTCTCAGCTTTTGCGCGCAAGTGCTTGAAGAGGCGGGTGTCGCCATCACCCCCGGCCTCGATTTCGACCCGCGGCGTGGCGCGCGCACGCTGCGCTTCAGCTATGCCCGCTCGTCCGCCGAGATTGCCGAAGGGCTGGACCGGCTGGAACGCTTCATGGCCGGGCGGACCGCAGCACGGGCGGCGCGATGAGGCGGCTGATCGCCGTCCTGATGCTGCTGGCGCTGCCGGCGCTGGCGCAGGAGCCCGCGAAATCGGCTCTGGCGCAGCTTGATCCGGCGCAATCGGCAATCACCGCCGAAGGCCGCGACCGGGGCAAGCCGCGCCCGCTGAATCTGCAACTCGCGCTCAGCCAGCCGGTGCCTTACCGGGTCTATTTCCTCGACAGCCCGCCCCGGCTGGTGGTGGATTTCCGCGAGCTGGATTTTTCCCGCATCACCCCTGATGCCATTCCCGGCCGCGACCTCGTACCCGCGATCCGCTGGGGCCGTTTTCGCCCCGGCTGGTCGCGCATGGTGGTGGAATTGCCCGGCCCCTATGCGCTGCGCAGCGCCGTCCAGACGCAGGGCGCAGCAGGGGCGGGCGCGCGGCTGAACCTTGCGATCGCCCCGGTCGAGGCCAAGGATTTCGTCACCCGTGGCAATGCGCTTTCGGCACTCTGGGATCTGCCGCAGCCGGCCGCCCTGCCGCCGCCGCAACCGCATCGCCACACCGGGCGCAGCCTGCGCGTGGCCATCGACCCCGGCCACGGCGGCCATGACCCGGGCGCGCAGGTCGGCGCCATCAGCGAGGCGGCGGTGATGCTGGGCTTTGCCCGCGAACTTTCCGACATGCTGACCCGCGCCGGCTTCGAGGTGGTGCCCACCCGCACCGACGACAGTTTCGTGCCGCTGGAACGGCGCATGACCATCGCCCGCGCCGGACAGGCCGATCTGTTCATCGCGCTGCATGCCGATGCGCTGCCGGCGGGCGAGGCGGCGGGCCTGTCGATCTATACCTGGAACCAGGAGGCCGACGACCGCGCCAGCCGCGAACTGGCCATGCGCCACGACCGCGCCGACCTTCTGTCGGGCGTCGACCTTGCCGGCGCCGATGACGAGGTGGCGGGCGCGCTGATGGATCTGGCGCGGCTGGAAACCCATCCCCGATCCGAGGCTTTCGCGAAATTCGCCGTCTCCGAACTGAACAAGTCGGGCATCGGCATGCACCGCACGCCCATTCGCGGCGCCAGCTTTTCGGTGCTGAAATCGCCCGACATTCCCTCGGTGCTGGTCGAGCTAGGCTTCCTGACCGATCCCGGCGACCGCCACAACCTCTTTGACCCGGCGTGGCGCGCCGCCACCGCCCAGGCCCTGACCCGCGCAATCGGCGCATGGGCGCAGGATGACGCCATCCGCGCCGGCCTCGCGCGGCATTGACGCCGCGACCGGATCTCCGCCACAGGCAGGTTGTGTTTTGACCTTGGCCCGGTCGCCGACTATAGAGTCCAAAGCTTACCCCCAGAGGCCCGCAGTTGTTCCGATTTATCCTTTCGTTTTTCGGTGCGATCTTTTCCTGGATCGTCACCGGCGCCGTTTTCATCGCCCTGGTTCTGGGAGCGGTCTTCTGGATGTATTCGCGCGACCTGCCCAGCCATGAGCAGCTGGCGCAGTATTCGCCCAAAACCATCAGCCGGATCTATTCCGGCGAGGGCAAGCTGATCGACGAATTCGCCGAGGAGCGCCGGATCTTCGTGCCCATCGACGAGATCCCGCAGCTGGTGAAAGAGGCCTTCATCAGCGCCGAGGACAAGAACTTCTATCACCACCACGGCTTCGACCCGCGCGGCATGATCGGGGCGATGGTGCAGGCGGTGCAGACGCGTGGCCAGAACGTGCGTGGCGCCTCGACCATCACCCAGCAGGTGATGAAGAACTTCCTGCTGTCCAGCGACCGCAGCATCCAGCGCAAGGTCAAGGAACTGATCCTCGCCACCCGGCTGGAACAGTCGCTGAGCAAGGACCAGATCCTTGAGCTTTACCTGAACGAGATCTTTCTGGGCCAGAACAGCTCGGGCGTGGCGGCGGCGGCGCAGACCTATTTCAACAAGTCGCTGACCGATCTGACCCCACATGAGGCGGCGACGCTGGCCGCCATGCCGCAGGCCCCCTCGCGCAGCATGGTGCGCGACAAGGAGCGCATCACCGAACGGCGCAACTACGTCCTGCGCGAGATGTGGCAGAACGGCTATATCGACGAGGCGACCTATAAATTCGAGTCGGCGCTGCCGCTGCGCACCGTGCAGAACGGCGATTTCCCGTCCTGGCGCAGCACCATGCCGCCGCGCGACTATTTCACCGACGAGATCCGGCGCCAGCTTTCGGCGCAGTTCGGTCAGGATGAATTCTTCACCGGCGGCTTGCAGATCCGCGCCACGGTCGAACCCGACCTGCAGCGCGTCGCGGCCCATGCCCTGCAACAGGCGCTGGAGCAATATGACCGCGGTCGCGGCGTCTGGCGCGGCACCCGCATCCGCATCCCCGAAGACAAGCTGGCCAGCGAACAGGACTGGCGCACAGCCCTTGCCGCAGCCCAGGTGCCGCGCGACATCGAGGGCTGGTCTCCCGCCGTCGTGCTGGCGCTTGGCGCCACGGATGCCACCATCGGCATCGAGGGCCAGCAGGGCACCGCCGACATTCCGGCCAAGGACGTGCAATGGGCGCGCAAACGGCTTTCGGACGGCAAGCTCGGCCCTAAGGCCAAGGTGGCCTCTGACCTCCTGGATCTGGGCGATGTGGTGCTGGTGCGCCAGATGACCGATGACAAGACCGGCGCGCTGATCCGCTGGACCCTGCGTCAGGTGCCCGAGATCGAGGGCGGCTTCATGGCCATGGACGTGAACACCGGCCGCGTCATGGCGATGCAGGGCGGCTTCAGCTATCAAAGCTCGGTCTTCAACCGCGCGACGCAGGCGCAGCGCCAGCCGGGCTCCAGCTTCAAGCCCTTCGTCTATGCCGCCGCACTGGATTCGGGCTTCAACCCCGCGACCATCGTGGTGGATGAGCCGATCACCGTGAACACGCCGCAGGGCCTCTGGACGCCCAAGAACTCGACCGGGAAATATTACGGCCCGACGCCGATGCGCATCGGGATCGAGCAGTCGCGCAACCTGATGACCATCCGCATCGCGCAAGACATCGGCATGGATACCGTGGCGAAATATGCCGAGAAATTCGGCGTCTATGACCATTTCAGCCAGTTCCTCGCCAATGCGCTCGGCTCGCAGGAAACCACGCTCTTCAAGATGGTCGCGGCCTATGCGATGTTTGCCAATGGCGGCGAGCGGGTCGAACCCACGCTGGTCGACCGCGTGCAGGACCGGCGCGGCCGCACCATCTATCGCCACGACCAGCAGCAATGCGTGACCTGCAATCAGCCGACGCTGCCCGCCGGCGCCGCCCCCGAACTGCGCACCACGCGCGAACGGGTGCTGGATGCGATCACCGCCTATCAGGTCACCTCGATGATGGAGGGCGTGGTCAAGCGCGGCTCGGGTCGCGGCGTCAAGCTGCCGGTGCCGGTGGCGGGCAAGACCGGGACCACCAATGACGCCAAGGACGTGTGGTTCATCGGCTTTACCTCGAACATCGTCGCCGGCTGCTATCTGGGCTATGACACGCCGCGCAGCCTGGGCGACAATGCCTATGGCGGCACACTTTGCGTTCCGGTGTTTCAGGAATTCATGCGTCAGGCGATCAAGGAATATGGCGGCTCGGCCTTCAAGGTGCCGCCGGGCGGGCATTTCGTGAACGTCGACCGCTTCACCGGCGCCATCCTCGGCCCGGATGCCAAGGGCGACAATGTCATCGCCGAATATTTCCGCGACGGTCAGGATCTCAGCGGCATCGGCATGGTCGATGGCGGCTTTGGCCGCGCCGATCCGGCGACGCTGCCGCTCTACACCTCCGCGCGCGACGGCGGGCAGGCGGTGACGACCTCGACCGGCAAGAAAAAGGTCATCCCGAAAAAGGCCGATTTCGGCACGCTCTCCTCGGGCGGTCTCTACTGACCGCCCGTCCGCCCGGCCATTCACCGTTTTCCAAATACCCAAAACACCACGCACGCAGCCGGCGCCACGCCCGGCCTTTGCGCGCCTCCCTTGCCCGCAGCGCCCGCGCAGGCTATCTGTCTGCGGTTAACTGCCCGCCCCTGCGAAAGAGACCGAACCATGCGCGCCGAAACCCTTGCCACCATCGAAGCGATCCGCAAATCGCTGAAGCTTCTGGCGCAGCGCATGGATTGGGAAACCGCCCCGCACCGGCTCGAAGAGCTGAACGCGATGATCGAGGCCGGCGATATCTGGTCCGACCCGGCCCGCGCGCAAAAGCTGATGCGTGACCGGCAGATGCTGTCGGATGCCGTGGAAACCTATCGCCGCATCGAAAAGGAATTGCAGGACAACGCCGATCTGATCGAACTTGGCGAGGCCGAGGGCGACGCCGAGATCGTCGCCGATGCCGAAGCCTCGCTGAAGGCACTGGCCGAGCTCTCCGCGCAGAAGGAACTCGAGGCACTTCTGAACGGCGAGGCCGACGGCAACGACACCTTCCTCGAGGTGAATGCCGGCGCCGGCGGCACCGAAAGCTGCGACTGGGCCTCGATGCTCTCCCGCATGTATGTCCGCTGGGCCGAGAAAAAGGGCTATAACGTCGAACTGCTCTCCGAGACCGGCGGCGACGAGGCGGGCATCCGCTCGGCCGCCTACAAGATCTCGGGCCCGAACGCCTATGGCTGGCTGAAATCGGAATCGGGCGTGCATCGTCTGGTCCGCATCTCGCCCTACGATTCGGCGGCGCGGCGGCACACGTCCTTCAGCTCGGTCTGGGTCTATCCGGTGGTCGACGACAATATCGAGATCGACATCCCCGACAAGGATATCCGCATCGACACCTATCGCTCGTCGGGTGCGGGCGGCCAGCACGTCAATACCACCGACTCGGCGGTGCGGATCACCCACTTGCCGACGAATATCGTGGTGACCAGCTCGGAAAAATCGCAGCACCAGAACCGCGCGAACGCCATGGCGGCGCTGAAGGCGCGGCTTTACCAGCTGGAACTCGACAAGCGTAACGCCGCGATCAACGCCCAGCACGAGGCCAAGGGCGACGCCGGCTGGGGCAACCAGATCCGCTCCTACGTCCTGCACCCCTATCAGATGGTCAAGGATCTGCGCACCTCGCATGAAACCTCGGACACGCAGGGCGTGCTCGACGGCGATCTCGACGCCTTCATGGCTGCCACGCTGGCCCTTGATGTCGCCGGTAAATCCCGCGCCGAGGCACAGGCCGAGGACTGATCCCGGCCCGCGCCTGATCGCGCCACTGTCACGGGAAAATGCTGGCGCCAGCAAACGTCAGACTTTCGCGCTGCGCCGCAGCAAGTTATGCTGCAACCGCAAAGCGAGGTGACGCATGTCGGTCAGAAAGATCAATCTCGCCCTGCAGGGCGGCGGCGCCCATGGCGCTTTTTCCTGGGGCGCCATCACGCGCCTGCTGCGCGAGGACAGCATCGAGATCGCGGCCATCAGCGGCGCGTCGGCCGGGGCGCTGAACGGCGCGGCGCTGGCCGCAGGCCTCAGCAGCGCCAAGGGCCAGCGCGGCCGCGATGCGGCGATCCAGAACCTTGATTACATCTGGTCGCAGGTCAGCCAGATCAGCGACAATACCGTGGTGCGCTGGCTGCATTCGATGTTTCCCACCCCGCGCGGCTGGCAGCGCCTGACCGAGCTGTTTTCGCCCATCGCCTGGATGGAGGGGCTGACCCGCATCTTCAGCCCCTATGATTCCGGCCCCTTCTACAGCAATCCGCTGGCCGCCATCCTGCGCGAGATGCCGCATCCGGCACTGGGTCTGCCCAGCGGCCCGCAGTTCTTCGTCAGCGCCACCAATGTCCGCACCGGCCGCATCCGCGTCTTCGAGGGGGCCGAGGTCACGGTGGACGCGGTGCTCGCCTCGGCCTGCCTGCCGTCGATCTTTCGCGCGGTGGAAATCGACGACCCGCGCACCGGCCGGCGCGAGGCCTATTGGGACGGCGGCTATTCCGGCAATCCGGCACTGTTCCCGCTTTATGCCCGCGACCTGCCGCGCGACATCGTCATCGTCAACATTAACCCGATGCTGCGCGACGTGCTGCCGAAATCCCCGGTCGAAATTCAGGATCGCATCAACGAGGTCAGCTTTAACGCAGCCCTCCTCAGCGAGCTGCGCGCCATCAACTTCGTCAAGAAACTGCATGGCGAGGGCCGCCTGACCGGGCGCGAGATGAAGAACCCGCTGATCCATATGGTCATGGACGATTTCCTGATGAACAAGCTGACCGCCGGCACCAAGCTGGTGCCCGAGCCCGGGCTCCTGCCGGTGCTGCGTAATGCCGGCTATGCCGCGGCCGAGCGGTTCCTGCAATATCACGCCAAGAACCTTGGCGAGCGCGACTCGATCGATCTGGCGGCGCTGTTTTCGTAAAGCGCCGCCAGAGGTTGCGGATCAGCCCGCGCTCAGCGCCGCCGCGATCCGCGCTGCCAGCCGCGCATTGTTCAGCACCAGCGCGATATTGGCCTTCAGCGACTGCCCCTCGGTCAGCTCAAAAATGCGGCTCAGCAGGAAGGGCGTGACCGCCTTGGCGGCAATGCCCTGTTCGGCGGCTTCGGCCAGCGCCTGCTCGACCACCGGGATCATGCGCGCGCGCGGGATCTCGTCGGCCTCGGGGATCGCGTTCACCACCAGTTGCCCGCCCTTCAGGCCCAGCCGGGCGCGCATCTCGGCGGCGGCCGCGATCTCGGCGGGATCGTCCATGCGCAGCGGCGCGGCCAGCCCCGACTCGCGCGACCAAAAGGCCGGCAGCTGGTCCTGACCAAAGGAAATCACCGGCACGCCCAGCGTCTCCAGCACTTCCAGCGTTTTGGGCAGATCAAGGATCGCCTTGGCCCCGGCCGAGACCACCGTGACCGGGCTTTGCCCCAGTTCCTGCAGGTCGGCCGAGATGTCAAAGCTGGTCTCGGCGCCGCGATGCACGCCGCCGATGCCGCCGGTTGCAAAGACCCGGATGCCGGCGAGCGCCGCGCAGATCATGGTCGCGGCCACCGTGGTCGCCCCGGTACGCCCCAGCGCGATGCAGGCGGCCAGATCGGCGCGCGACAGCTTCATCACCTGATCGCCCGGCGTCTGCGCCAAGGCCTCCAGCGCGGCCGCGTCCAGCCCGATGCGGATCTGCCCGCCCATCACCGCGATGGTCGCAGGCACGGCGCCGGCCTCGCGGATCGTGTCCTCGACGGTCCGCGCCATCTCGAGGTTTTGCGGATAAGGCATGCCATGGGTGATGATGGTCGATTCCAGCGCCACGACGGGGCGGCCGGCGGCCAGCGCGGCCTCGACCTCGGGGGTGATCAGCAGGGGCAGGGTCATCGTGTTTCCTTCTCAGATCGCTTCTGCAGGAGCCTCGGCCACATGGGCCGCGGCGGCATTCAAGGCGGCGTCCAGCGCCGCGGCACGGTCGTGACCGGCCAGTTCCGCCATGACATGACCGGCCAGAAAGGCATCGCCCGCACCGGTGACGCGACGCGCCACCACCGGCGGCGGCGCGCGCAACAGCAGCGACGCCCCGGCCAGGCCATCGGCCACAGCACGCGGCCCATCGGTCACCAGCGCGCGATGCACGCCCATGTGCAACAAGGCGCCCGCCGCCTCGGCCGCATCGGCCAGCGGACGACCGGCCAGCGCCTCGGCCTCCAGCCGGTTCAGGTGAAAGATCGCCTGCGGATGGCGCAGCAGCGGCTGCAGGCTCTGCGCCTTGGTCGGGCTTGCCGGCACCAGCCGCAATTGTGCCCCGGCCAGACAGGGGTCCGCCGCCAGCTCGGCAAAGACCGCGGGCGTCAGATTGCCGTCGGCGATCAGCGTGCCGACCCAAGGCCGCGCGGCGCTGCCCAGCCGGCCATCGCGCAGCGGCGCGACCACGGCCGCGCCCGCCGCCTCCAGCCCCTGCGCATCGGCGATGGCGGCCAGCAGCCCCTCGGGCGTCTCGATGGCCATATAGGTATCGGTGGCCCGCCCCGAGTCGCGCCAGATCCATTCGGTGCGCACGCCCAGCCGCGCCGCTTCGGCCAGCAGCGCCTCGCCCGGCGCATCACGCCCGACTGCGGCCAGAATGGCCGGCTGCAACCCCTGCCGCGCCAAGGCCAGCGCCACGTTCAGCGCAACACCGCCAGGACGTTGCACGATGCGGCCCGCCAGATCCTCGCCCGGCGAGACCGCGCGCGCGGCATGGCCGATAATGTCCCACAGCATCGCACCGACGCAAAGGATCCGGGGCAGATGAGGCTGGGAGGGCATGCGGGCTCGATCGGAATTCAGGCCGGCAAGTTGCGGCATATCGCCGAAAAGGGCAAGGGGCCGATAAACTTTGTCCTAGTTGGCGCTTTGTTCTGGTTTGGATCGGACCTATCCTCAGCGGGTGTATTTGATGAGGAACCCATGAAACTCCAATTGATTATGCTGATGGGCGCACTTTCCGTCGCCGGTTGCGCCACGATCACGCGCGGCACCAATGACGTGCTGGTGGTGAATTCGACGCCGGGCGGCGCCGAGGTCAAGTTGAGCAATGGCGAAAGCTGCACCGGCACGCCCTGCACCTTCAAACTGCCCCGCAAATCCGAACTGAACGTGCTGATCCAGAAACCCGGCTGCAAGCCGCAACAGGTCCGCGTCACCAACCGGGTCGCCGGCAGCGGCGGTGCGGCGATGGCGGGCAATATCGTGTTCGGCGGCATCATTGGCGCGGGCGTCGATGCAGGCACCGGCGCCACGCAGGAACTGGTGCCGAACCCGGTCTCGGTCACGCTCGAATGCAAGGGGCGCTGATCGCCCCGCATGAAACTCGGCCCATGAAAAAGGCCCCGCGCTGGCGGGGCCTTCGATCGTTCAGGTCGCGCGCGATCAGTTGCGCTCTTTGTCGACCATCTTGCCTTTCGAGATCCACGGCATCATCGCGCGCAGCTTCTCGCCGACTTTCTCGATCTGATGCTCGTCGTTGATGCGGCGGGTCGCCTTGAAGAAGGGCTGGCCGACGGCGTTTTCCTGCATGAAGTCACGCACGAACTTGCCGTTCTGGATGTCGGTCAGCACGGCTTTCATGCGGGCCTTGGTTTCGTCGTAGGGCAGAACGCGCGGGCCCGAGACATACTCGCCATATTCGGCGGTGTTCGAGATCGAGTAGTTCATGTTGGCGATGCCGCCTTCATAGATCAGGTCGACGATCAGCTTCACTTCGTGCAGGCATTCGAAATAGGCCATTTCCGGCTCGTAGCCAGCCTCGACCAGAGTTTCAAAGCCCATGCGGATCAGCTCGACCAGACCGCCGCACAGAACGGCTTGCTCGCCGAACAGGTCGGTTTCGCATTCCTGACGGAAGTTGGTCTCGATGATGCCCGAACGACCGCCACCGATGGCCGAGCAATAGCTCAGCGCGATGTCTTGCGCGCGGCCGGTCGCGTCATTGTGGACCGCGAACAGGCAGGGCACGCCACCGCCTTTGGTGTATTCGCCGCGCACAGTGTGGCCGGGGCCCTTGGGCGCCATCATGATGATGTCGACGCCGGGCTTCGGCTCGATCAGGCCAAAGTGGATGTTCAGACCGTGGGCAAAGGCAATCGCCGCGCCTTCGCGGATATTGTCATGCACGTATTTCTTGTAGGTCTCGGCCTGCAGTTCGTCGGGCATGGTGAACATGATCAGGTCGGCCCAGGCGGCGGCTTCGGCGATGCCCATGACCTTCAGGCCCTCGGCTTCCGCTTTCTTGGCCGAGGCCGAGCCTTCGCGCAGCGCGACGACGACGTTCTTGGCACCCGAATCGCGCAGGTTCAGCGCATGGGCGTGGCCTTGCGAGCCATAGCCCAGCATGGCGATCTTCTTGTCCTTGATCAGGTTCACATCGCAGTCGCGATCGTAATACACACGCATCAGAGTATCCCTCACTTTTGCTGAGCGTGTTCTAGCAGGGGATTTTCCGCAGATGTGTGCAATTTTCGCACTTCCACCGCATAAATCGAAAGTTTAATGTTGCGATTATCGAAACAATGAAAAAATCATGCCCGACGCCACCGACAAACGCATCCTGCGCCAGCTTCTGGCCGATCCCGACATCGGCAATGCCGAACTGGCCGAGCGGGCAGGGGTCACGCCCGCCAGCCTCTGGCGCCGGCTGGAAAAGCTGCGCGAAACCCGCGTGATCCGCGCGACCGAGACCCGCATCGACTGGCGCAAGCTGGGCTATGAGGTGCAGGTCAGCCTGCGCTTCACCCTCGACAAGACCCATCCGCGCGCCTTTGACGACTTCACCGCCGCCGCCCGCCGCGTCCCCGAGGTCGTCGAGATCCAGACCTTCCTCGGCTCGGTCGATCTGCGGCTGTCGGTGATCGCCCGCGACATGGCGCATTGGCAGCAGATCTACCGCGAAAGCATCCTGACCCTGCCGCATGTCTCGGACAGCGACGCGCTCATGCTGATCTCGACCATCAAGGACCGGCAGGAGCTGCCGCTGTGACGCCTGACGCCACCGACCTCGCCATCCTGCGCCTGCTCTCTGCCGATGCGCTGCTCAGCGCCGCCGAGGTCGGGCGCGAACTCGGCATGACCCAGCCCGCCGCATGGCGCCGCATCAAGCGGCTGACCGACGCGGGCGTGCTGGCGGGCCGCCGCATCGTCACCGACCAGACCGCGCTTGGCTTCGGCGTCACCGTGTTTCTGGGCGTGCGCCTGGCCGCCAAGGGCCGCACCAGCCTTGAAGAATTCGAGCGCGCCGTCACCGCCATCCCCGAGGTGCAGGTGGTCCAGCACGTTTTGGGCCAGTTCGACTACCGGTTGCGCATCACCGCCCGCGACATCGCCGATTTCGAACGCATCCTGCGCCGCCGCATCATGACCCTGCCCGGCGTGGGCCAGGTCGAGGCCAACGTCATGCTGTCGGAAGAACGCCGGCCGGGGCCGTTGTAGGATGGGGCAGTTTGGCTTTTCGGCCTGGGTTGGTATTGGCAATATGGCGTTACCATCAGTCTTCAGGAGCATCGATATGGCAGAGTCGGACGAATCTGTTCGGAAGGAACGCGCGGCACTTATTACCCAGAAGTACAGTGGAATATGCCCCGTCTATGAAGCATTCTACATTCACTCAATTCTCTATGCGGCCGAGCGTTCAGAGGCGGCTTTCCAGAGGTTTGATGAGGCTGTCGCCATTTCTCGTTCGGCCTCAGTAATCTTCGCTTACATTCAGGACGCGCTAACCCACGCCGGGGCGCTATCCCGCTTTTTCTGGCCAATGAAATCAAAGAAGAAGGACGACCAACTTGCAGCCGCCCGTGGTGATCGCCTGCGAGATGCCTTCGCTCTTGATGAAACATCAGCGCTGAAATGCCGGAAGTTACGAAATGCCTTTGAGCATTTCGACGAGGATCTTGATCACTTCCTGCTGGAGGAGCGAGCCGGATTTTTCTTTCCAAACCCGATGGTCGAGGATCAGGCGCTTGCCGACGAATCGATTGGGCATTTGTTTAAGCTGGTCGATCCAAAGAATGGTATCTGCGTACTGCTTGGCCAGAAGTTCGAGTTTCGGCCGAGCCTGTGTAAAAACTCGGTCTTGTGATAGACTTTGGCATGGCGTTGGGGGATCGGCATGTCGGGGTTCATCGAAGGCGTTGCACGCGGGCAGACGGTTCTTTTCCCTGATCGGCTCGAGGAC
>NZ_WMIF01000012.1 GCF_009711185.1 Paracoccus limosus | reverse complement strand
TCCGAAACGCAGGCCCGCGTCGGCTGCGCCAGCTGGAAAGCTACGCCGCCACGGGCCTGCTCAACCGCGCGCCAAAGGGGTCACTTTTGGGCGCCGATCGGGGGGGCCGTTTGGATGCCGATTGACATCCCAGATGAAATAGTCCTTCTCACGGACTGCTGCCGCGTCCACGACGCGCTTCGTCAGCTTGGCCATTATGCGATGCCTCCTTCGTGAACCTGCTGTTTCCGCGGAAGCACCACGGAAGCAGCAGGAGGAAAGTCAGAGCGAAGCTTCGGATATGAATTTCGGCGTGAGAAACTGAATTGTCTATTAGTTTCAGTGGTGTATCGTGCCATGGCGTGTCCTAGCGTGCAATTCGGATAGTCAGCCCAAATTGCTCCGAAGGCAGAGGTCAGAGGTTCGAATCCTCTTGGGTGCGCCATTTTTCAATGTCTTGTATGTAGCAAGGTACTGCGCGGTTCGCTTTCGGTGCGGAATCGAGCATCGCGGCCTCTGGTTTCATGGCTTCCACGGCAACCGCTTGGTGGCGGATGCCTGTCGCTGCGCCTTAGGGCTCGAACGGCGCTCAGCAGCCATACGGCCTTCCATCTTGTCAGCCGGTACTCGCGACTGTCGGGTTCTGCCAGCAGGGTGATCCTGGGCACCGCAATCGGGTCCTTACTCCTATGCTCCGGGCCGACCAAAAAGGTTGCACAGGCGCTCGAAGATCGAGTCGGGTTGGGGCGTTTGCCGGGCCAGATCGGCGCGCTTGATGCCCGAGGAAAAGAAATGCGCAATGGTCACCGCATCCAGCGCTTCGGCAGGAATCGGGCGGAAAATCTTCTCGACGCCCTCGACCACCGCCGGATCGTCGACATGCACCTGCGCCTGCAGCCCGTATTTGCGCACCAGATCGGTCAAGAAACCCATGCCGAACACGCCCCAGCGGAATTGCCCCAGATCCCAGGATCCGGTCAGGGCGCGGTTCAGCGCCAATCGGGCCGAGCGGTGCCATGCCATGTATTTCAGGAACCGGGCGGGATGGTCGAAATGGTCGATCGCCTTGGTGATGAAGGGGCTGTCGGGTGGGGCCACCAGAACATAATTGTTGACCGAACGCCCGAACGAGGGGTGTTTGCCGCCGACAAAGAAATAATCGTCCTTGGGCACAAAGGGACGCAGCAGCGCCGCATCGGAATCCAGCCAGATCTTGCCGGTGCGGGCGATCATCGGCAGGCGGAACCAGTCGGCAAAGGTCGCGTAGCTGCCGGTGTTTTTGTAGGTGAACACCTTGTCGCGCGGGATGATCGTCGCGGCATCGGCCAGAGTGACGCCCTGCGGCACCGCAAGCGGGTCATAGGAATAGAGCGTGACCGCATGGCCCTGCGCCACCATCGACGAAATGCACAGCCATTCGATCTGCGGCAGCTCGCGCCCGATCCAGAGCGTTCCGATTTCGGGCAGGCGGCTGCGCATGGCGTTTCCCCAAAGAATCAATTGATCTAGGACTATCACCGCCGCCAGGGCGGGGTCAGATCCATTCCGATCACCGCCCCACCTGCGCCGGCCGCGGCATAATTACCGGGCCAAGGCCGTCGCCCCCGCGTGACACAGGCGCCTCTCTTTGCGATAAGGGGGCAAAGCGCCGCAAGCACAGGCGTAACGGGGCAGAGAGCACAGATGAGACTTCTTGGCAGATTGTTGATGATATTGCTGGTCGCCGCGCTGGCGGCCTGCGGCGGCGGCCGGCAGGGCGGCGGGCGCGCGGTGATGGCCGGGCAGGGGACTGGCCCGCAATTCGGCGACAGCAGACCGCATGCATGGATCGGCGGCCATCCCTATGACCATCCGGTGCATGGCATCGACATCTCGCGCTATCAGGGCAATATCGACTGGAGCACGGTGCGCCGTTCGGGCGTCAGCTTCGCCTTTATCAAGGCGACCGAGGGCGGCGACCACGCCGACCCGAACTTCATGACCTATTGGCAGCAGGCCGGCATGGCCCGCATCCCGCGCGGCGCCTATCACTTCTTCTACTTCTGCCGCTCGGGGGCCGAGCAGGCGTCGTGGTTCATCTCGCATGTGCCGCGCGAACGCGGTGCCATGCCGCCGGTGATCGATCTGGAATGGACGCCGTCCAAGACCTGCCCGCGCCGGCCGCCGGCGGATGAGGTTCTGGCACAGGCCAAGATCTTCAAGGACATCCTGCACCAATATTATGGCCAGCGTCCGATCATCTACACGACCGTCGATTTCTACCGCGACAACAATCTGGCCAGCTGGCCCGAAGAGTTCTGGCTGCGTTCGGTCGCCGGCCATCCGCGCATCACCTATCCGGGCCAGCCCTACAGCTTCTGGCAATATACCGGCACCGGCCTCGTGCCGGGCGTTCAGGGCAACGTCGATCTGAACGTCTTTGCTGGCTCGCCGCAGCAATGGCGGATGTGGCTGAACCGGAGGCTGCAATAACCCCGGCCTGGATGCGGCTTGAATTCGCGGCGCTCTATGTCGGGGCGCCGCTGGCCATCGCGTTGTTCATGCCGACGCGGCTACTGTTTCCGGCACTGGCGCTGTTCAGCGTCGCGGGGCTGGTGCTTTTGCGCTGCACCGGCGGGTTTGACTGGCGCGGGCTGGTGCGCGGCTGGGGCCGGCTGCCCTGGCTGGAGATCTTGGGCATGATCCTGATCACTTCGGCCATCGGCGCGGCGGTGCTGTGGATGGTCCGGCCCGGCGCGATCTTTCACATGGCGCGCGAACGGCCGGGCTTCATGCTGATGATCTGGGGGCTCTATCCGCTGCTGTCGGCCCTGCCGCAGGAGCTGATTTTCCGGCCGCTGTTCTTTCATCGCTATGCGGCGATCCTGCCGGGCGGGCAGGCGGCGATTGCGTTGAACGCGGCGGTCTTTGCCTTTGCGCATCTGATGTATTGGTCGCTGCTGGTCAGCTTGCTGACCTTTGTCGGCGGCTGGTTCTTTGCCCGCGCCTATCTGAAATTCGGCTTTCCGGCGGCATGGGTTCTGCATGCGGTGGCCGGCAACGCGCTCTTTGCCGTCGGCATGGGGGTGTATTTCTATTCGGGCAATGCGGTGCGCCCGTTCTGATCCGCTTGACTTCCCGCCCGTGTCGCGGTTCATGCGTCGGCTGATACAAGGGGAAATTCGATGAGCGCCTATCGCAGCCATACCTGCGGCCAGCTGACTGCCGCCAATGCCGGGGAAACCATTCGCCTGTCGGGTTGGGTCCACCGGGTCCGCGACCATGGCGGCGTGCTGTTCATCGACCTGCGCGACCATTACGGCATCACCCAGGTCATTGCCGACAGCGACAGCCCGGCCTTTGCCGATCTGGAAAAACTGCGCGCCGAGACGGTGATCCGCATCGACGGCCGAGTAAAGCTGCGTGACGCGAGCCTCATCAATCCCAAACTGCCCACCGGCGAGATCGAGGTCTATGCGACCGCGACCGAGATCCTTGGCCCCTCGGACGATCTGCCGCTGCCGGTCTTTGGCGATCAGGACTACCCCGAGGAAACGCGCCTCGCCTATCGCTTCCTCGACCTGCGCCGCGACTCGCTGCACCAGAACATCATGCTGCGCAGCAAGGTGATCCGCTCGATCCGCAACCGGATGTGGGATCAGGGCTTCACCGAATTCCAGACCCCGATCATCACCGCCAGCTCGCCCGAAGGGGCGCGCGACTTTCTGGTGCCCTCGCGGCTGCATCCGGGCAAGTTCTACGCCCTGCCGCAGGCGCCGCAACAGTTCAAGCAGCTGATCATGGTCGCGGGCTTTGACAAATACTTCCAGATCGCGCCCTGCTTCCGCGATGAGGACCCGCGCGCCGACCGCTCGCCCACCGATTTCTATCAGCTCGATCTGGAAATGTCCTTTGTCGAGCAAGAGGACATCTTTGCCACCATCCAGCCGGTGATTCAGGGTCTGTTCGAGGAGTTCGGCGGCGGTCGTCCGGTCGATGCCAACTGGCCGCGCATCCCCTATGCGGAATCGATGCTGAAATACGGCAGCGACAAGCCCGACCTGCGCAACCCGATCGAGATGCAAGTGGTCAGCGAGCATTTCCGCGGCTCGGGCTTTGGGATCTTTGCCAAGCTGCTGGAACAGGACGGCACCGAGGTGCGCGCCATTCCCGCGCCGAAAGGCGGCTCGCGCAAGTTCGCCGACCGCATGAACGCCTATGCGCAAGGCCAGGGTCTGCCGGGCATGGGCTATATCTTCTGGCGCAAGGCCGAGGATGGCTCGACCGAGGCCGCCGGTCCCATCGCCAAGGCGCTTGGCCATGAGCCGACCGAGGCGATCCGGCTGCAACTGGGTCTGGCCGAGGGCGATGCGGTGTTCTTTGTCGCCGGCAAGCCCGAAACCTTCGAGGCGGTCGCCGGTCGCGCCCGCAACGAGATCGGCCGCGCGCTGGAACTGACCGACGAAAACCAGTTCAAATTCGCCTGGATCGTCGATTTCCCGATGTATGAGAAATCGGACGAGGGCAAGATCGACTTCAGCCACAACCCGTTCTCGATGCCGCAGGGCGGGCTTGAGGCGCTGGCGGGCGATCCCTTGCAAATCAAGGGCTATCAGTATGACCTGGCCTGCAACGGCTATGAGCTGATCTCGGGTGCGATCCGCAACCACCGTCCTGACATCATGTTCAAGGCCTTCGAACTGGCCGGCTATGGCCATGACGAGGTCGAGAAGCGCTTTGGCGGCATGGTCAAGGCCTTCCGCTATGGCGCGCCGCCGCACGGCGGGTGCGCGGCGGGCATCGACCGCATCGTGATGCTGCTGGCCGATGAGCAGAACATCCGCGAAGTCATCATGTTCCCGATGAACCAGCGCGCCGAAGACCTGATGATGGGCGCCCCGAGCGAGCCCACCAACGAGCAGATGCGCGAATTGCGCCTGCGCACCCTGCCCAAGGACTAGGCGCTCGCCCGGCCAAGCGGGGGGTGCCGCCGAAAGCCCTGCCGGCTTTCGGCGGGCTTTCGCTGCAATGCCGCATCCTGCCGAAAGCGTGAACTGACCTTTTGCCCCGGCCATGCGATAGTCCGGGGCAAGGGTCTTTCACGGATTGAATATGTCTGCCGCTTTTCCGCAGCTTGCCGCCATCAGGTTGGGCTTTGGCCTGTCCCCGCTCATGCCGCCGCCGCAGACGCCCGAGGCGTTGCTGGCCGGCCTTGATAACGCTGGCCCCGGCCCCGAGGCGATCAGCATCGACGAAGCCAGCGCCATGTCCCAGCAGCTGGGTGATCTGGCCAAGGCGCGCAAGCAGGGCGTCGCCTCGGCCGAGGAGGAATACCGCGCCTATAACCAGCAGATGTCGCAACTGGTGGTGCGCGACCTGCAGCGGCGGCTGGTGCGCGCTGTCGACGATCCGACCGGCTTTGGCGAGCGGCTGGTGCAATTCTGGGCCGATCATTTCACCGTCAGCCCCAAGGGGCCGGCGCAGAACCCGCTGGCGCTGGCCTTTGTCGATGAGGCGATCCGGCCGCATCTGGCCGGGCGGTTCGAAGACATGTTCTTTGCCGCCGAAACCCATCCGATGATGCTGATCTATCTGGATCAGAACAGCAGCCGCGGCCCGAATTCGGTCTTTGCGCAAAAGCAGTCCGGCAAGGGCTTTGGCCTGAACGAGAACCTCGCCCGCGAGGCGATGGAGCTGCATTCCATGGGCGTCGGCGCGCCCTATACGCAAAAGGACGTGCGCGAGCTGGCCGAGCTGCTGACCGGGCTCAGCTACAATGCCAAGGGCGGCTTTTCCTATAATCCGAACATCGCCGAACCGGGCGCCGAGACCGTGCTGGGCGTGCGCTATGGCGGCATGCGGCGCGGCGGGCTGGACGATATCCGCAACGCCCTGCGCGACATCGCCCGCCGGACGGAAACGGCGCAATATGTCTCGCGCAAGCTGGCGGTGCATTTCGTCTCGGACCAGCCGTCGGATGCTCTGGTACAGGCGATGGCGCAGACCTGGCGCGAAACCGACGGTCATCTGACCGAGGTCTATCGCGTGATGATCCGCCACCCCGAGCTGGGCGCCAATCTGCGTGGCAAGGTGCGCCAGCCCTTTGACCTGCTCGTCTCGGGGTTTCGCGCCCTTGGCATTCCGGGCGAGCGCATCGCGGCGATGGAATTCCCGCAACTCCGCGGCCAGACGATGGATGTGCTGACCCGCATGGGCCAGATGTGGCTGCGCCCGACCGGCCCAGACGGCTGGCCCGAAGAGGCCGAGGCCTGGGTCTCGCCACAGCTGCTGGCGGCGCGCATCACCTGGGCGATGCAGATGCCCGGGCGGCTGGTCGATCCGCTGCCCGACCCGCGCGAGCTGATGCAGACGGCCTTCGGCGGCACCCAGTCCGAGGCCTTGGCATGGGCGGTGCCCAAGGCCGAAAGTCAGGCCGAGGGCGTGGCGCTGGTGCTGGCCTCGAATGATTTCAACCGGCGATAGGAGCGGACCATGAACCTTGATCGTCGCCTGTTTCTCAAGGGCGCTGCGCTGATCGGCTGTTCGGCGGCCGCGCATCCCTTCATGACCTCGATGACCTTCGCGGCGCTGCCGACCAACAACCGGCTGGTCGTCATCATCCTGCGCGGCGCCATGGACGGGCTGGACGCGATCCAGCCCTATGGCGACCCGATGCTGGCCAAGCTGCGCCGCGACCTGTCGGCGGGGCCCGCGGCGGGGGCGCTGGATCTGGACGGGTTCTATGCGCTGCATCCCAATCTGGCGCCGCTGTTGCCGCTGTGGAAATCGGGCGAGCTGGCCTTTGCCCATGCCGTCTCGACACCCTATCGCGACAAGCGCAGCCATTTCGACGGTCAGGATCTGCTGGAGGCCGGGACCGGCAACGATCTGCCGGTGGACCGGCGCATCGGCGGCTGGCTGAACCGGCTGTTGCAGGCGACCCCCGGCGCCACGGCCGAGACAGCCTATGCGGTCGGCATGGACCAGCTCAAGATCCTGTCCGGCTCGGCCGCGCATCTCAGCTGGGCACCGCGCGCCGCGCTGTCGCTGTCGCCTCAGGCGCAGATGCTTTTGGAACATGTCTATCACGATGACGCGCTGTTTCGCACCGCCGCCAGCGACGCCATCCGCATCAGCGGCGAAACCGGCCAGATGGCGCTGGAAAAGGGCGCCACCGCCGAGGCCAGCTCGCTGGGCGCCTTTGCCGCCAGCCGTCTGAATGCCGAGGCCCGCGTCGCGGCCTTTTCCATCGCCGGCTGGGACAGCCATGCCAATCAGCCCCAGATCCTTGGCCGGGCGCTCGACCGGTTGGCGGCGGCGATTCTGGCGCTGAAACAGGGGCTGGGGCCGAACTGGGGGCGCACGACGGTGCTGGCGATGACCGAATTCGGCCGCACGGTGCGCGAGAACGGCTCGGGCGGCACCGATCACGGCACTGGCGGGACGCTGATCATGGCCGGCGGCGCGCTGCGCGGCGGGCGCGCCTATGGCCGCTGGCCGGGTCTGGCCGAAGGCCAGCTTTACGCCGACCGCGACCTGATGCCGACCCGCGACATCCGCGCCTATGCCGGCTGGGCGATGCGCGGTCTGTTCAACACGCCGCAGGACGTGCTGGAGCGGACGATCTTTCCGGGGCTGGAGCTGGGCGAGGATCCCAGGATTCTGGGCTGATCGCGCCATTCCTGGCGGGGCTGTGCAGGGGGTGGGCGTGTCGGCTCGGTGACTGCTGCCAAGATGAAGATCCGCGCGTCCCGATCCTCATAGTGCGCCGGCCTCGGAGGGCAGTTTTTGACCGGAGGCTTTCAGAACGCCGTTCAACTGTCGGACCATCTGCCTTTCGCTATCCAGCCCCTGTCCCGTGCCTCGATGCCGGTCGAGCGTGTTGTCGGCTATAACTGATGGCTTGCCGCCATAAGTGCCAGGGTGGCGCTTGCCGCCAATCTGCGCCTTGATCCCGACTGCTGCGCCAATCGTGCCACCCGGTTCGGACAGATGATTTGCTCTGTTCGATCAGATCGTCATGCGGCTTGTGATAGTCACGGTCCTTGCCGCTTTCGGGCTCAAGCCTTCAGCTGCAATTCAGTCTGGCCCTGTCTTCCCGTGCTCGCTTGCTCGTTGGTCCCTGCAACTAGGCGTAAAATCCACTTGGCAGGATGCGCAGGCACGCCGCATTGCGAAATACGCGGTGGCTTTTTCAGGATATCGCGCTCCTCCGACACCGCGCCAGTCGTGCTGCAGCCGCCGGATCTCGGCGTCCCTCTCACCCTCGCCCCACACCGGTTTTGCGAACTTGCGCTTCCAAGCGTAAAGCGAATGCGTGCTTACCCTGAGCCGTTTCGAAACCTCCTTCGCCAGATAGCCATGTTCCGTGATCTGCGCGACTGCATCGCGCAAGAACTCGTCCGTAAATTTCATGGGCTTCATCATAGCCTCCTTGCCTCAAAGTCAGCGAAAGGGCGTCAACGAAGCATCGGGCTATTTTGGTGTCCAACCCGGTTTGACCCGCGCGTCAGGGTCATCTCTGCGCTCGCGCGCACCGCGACGATCTGCCCCTGCACCCAACCGCTTCGCTCTGGCCTGTCGTCCTTGGCGCTGGTCCTATTGACGGGTGCGGCGGGTTGCGCTGATCTGGTCGGGGCCTGCGCCAAGCCGGGTCGTGCCATCTTCGAGCCGTTTTCATGTCGCCATCCCTACCCGAAGTCCCCCATCCCGCCGGAGCGCTGGTTGCGGGTTTTCAGCCGCCCGCCGCGCCTGGTCCCGATCTGATCGCGGGCCTGCATGTCACGCTGGAACGGCTGGACCCCGCGCACCATGCCGAGGATCTGTTTCAGGCCAATGCCGGACATGACCAGCTGTGGGACTATCTGGGCTACGGCCCCTTTGCGGATCTGGAGATCTATCGCGACTGGCAGCGCAGCATGTCCGAACTGCGCGATCCGTTCTTTTACGCGCTGCGCGACCATCGCGGCGGCCGTATCGGCGGTCTTGCGGCATATCTGCGCATCGATCCGGGCAATGGCGTGATCGAGATCGGGCATATCCAGATCGCACCCGCCCTGCAGCGCAGCCCGGCCGCGACCGAGGCCATCTCGCTGATGATCGGCTGGGCCTTTGCGGCGGGCTATCGTCGTGTCGAATGGAAATGCAATGCGCGCAACGCCCCCTCGATTGCGGCGGCCAACCGCTATGGCTTTCTCTACGAGGGCACATTCCGCCAGCACATGGTCGTGCGTGGCCGCAACCGGGACACAGCATGGTTCGCGATCCTTGATCACGAATGGCCCGATCTGCACCATGCGCATCAGACTTGGCTGGCGCCCGGAAACTTCGACGGGCAGGGCCGGCAACGCCTGCGCCTGTCAGAGCTGACCGGCGCCTTGCGTCAATTGCCCTGAACCGCCGCCAGCCGGTCCTGCACCATGCCGCTGATCCGCGCCAGATCCAGCGCCAGCGCCTCGCCCTGCGCCTTGTCGCGGGCAAGCGCGGTCGCGGCATCCTCCAGCAGCTGATCATGCGCCGAACGCGCCACCCCGGCCAGAAAGCGGGCGATATAGTCGATGGCATCGGTGTCATCGGCGGCGGTCAGCACCTCGGCGACATGGGCCAGATCGTCGCGCAGCGCGGCATGATCGGGCACGATCACGTCATCGGGCAGCAGCCGCAGCCCACCGGGCCGCGCCTCGGGTGGCAACGCCGCCAGAATCGCCTGCTGGAATTGCGCCAGGCTTTCGATCGGCTTGACGATAAAACCGTCCGCACCCGCCGCCATCGCCGCCTCGCGCCGGTCGGGATCGCCCGAGGTGCCCAGGATCACCGGCACGCGCGGCGTGGTGCGGGCAATGGTCGCGATCACCTCGGCCCCGTCGCCATCGGGCAGGCCCATGTCGACGATCACTGCCCCGGGCCGGTAGGTTTGCAGATGCCGCAGCGCCGCCTTGACGGTATCGGCGCGGCGGATGCGCGCGCCCGAACGCAGGCACAAAAGCCGCACCGCCTCGCTGGCAAAGCGCGAATCCTCGACCACCAGCAGCGTCAGGCCGGTCAACGGGCGGTTCGGCAGCATCACCCGCCAGCCGGGCAGGTCGGTCAGGCCATTCGTCAAATCGTCGCTCATCACCATTCCCCCAAGGAAAGATCACCTTGAAGCCCAGAGTCGCGCGATTCGGCTAAGAAGCGGTTAACGGCGCCGGTTTTCCTTTCCCCGCGCCGCCGACCGTCCTAAAAACATCGCAAACGGAGGACATGATGATCGGACGCCTGAACCACGTTGCCATTGCCGTGCCAGATCTTGCGGCGGCGGCGGCGCAATATGCCGACACTCTGGGCGCGAAGGTCGGCGCGCCGCAGGACGAGCCCGACCATGGCGTGACCGTGGTGTTCATCGAACTGCCCAACACCAAGATCGAACTGCTCTATCCCTTGGGCGAGAACAGTCCGATTCAGGGCTTTCTGGACAAGAACCCCTCGGGCGGCATCCATCACATGTGTTTCGAGGTCGATGACATTCTGGCCGCGCGTGACCGGCTGCAGGCCAGCGGCGCCCGCGTGCTGGGCAATGGCGAGCCCAAGATCGGCGCGCATGGCAAGCCGGTGCTGTTCCTGCATCCCAAGGACTTCAACGGCTGCCTGATCGAGCTGGAGCAGGTCTGATGAATCTGACCGGGGGGATCGTGCTTTATTCGGTGCTGTGGTTTCTGGTGCTGTTCGTGCTGCTGCCCATCGGCCAGCGCTCGCAGGCCGAGGCGGGGCCGGTGACGCCCGGCACCCCCGCCGGCGCCCCGCATGAGCCGCGCCTGAAGCGCAAAATGCTGCTCGCCACGCTGATCTCGGCGGTGATCTGGGCGGTGATCGCCTGGATCATTCTGGGCGGCATCATCACCCGCGCCGATCTGGAGGCCTGGACCAGCTAGGCGGGCCGCCGGTCGAGCAGGTGAAAGAGATGAGTGAAACTGGTGGCGGCCAGAACCGGCACCAGAATGTTCAGCAAGGGCACGGTCAGCAGGGCCGCGACCAGCACGCCAAGGCCCGTCACCTGCAGGCCGCGCGACTGGCGCAGGGCGGTGGCCTGCGGGGCGTGCAGATGCCGGCGCGCCGCCATCTGAAAAAACTCGCGCCCCAGAAGCCAGCCGTTGCCCAGATAGAACAGTAGCGACGCCAGCGGCCCGATAAAGGGCGTCAGCGCCAATGTCGCCAGCGTCACCACGATGACCGCGCCCATGACCAGAAGCGATTCGCCAAGCCCGTCCAGAAAGCCTAGCGGCAGGCCCTTGGCGCCGGGGTAATGCGCGGCCTCGACCGTGTCGGCGACCTGTTCGGCGAAAATGCCGCAAAACCCGGCTGCGACCGGCGCCATCAGAAAGACCGACATCAGCGGGAACAGGATCAGCGTGCTCCATGACAGCAGATCGTTGATCTGCCAGCTGCCGATCCAGGGCAGGGTGACGGTTTGCGGTGCCCAAAGATGCACGCTCCAGAAGGCCAGCGCCTGCAAGGCCACGAACAGCACAAGCGTCAGCCCGATGCCAAGCGCGACCACGCCAAAGATGCGCGGCCGCAGCAGGTCGCGCCAGCCCAGCACCAGCGCGTGCAGCACCGTCACAGGAAGACCGTCTTGGCGGCGATGTCGGGGCGCGGGCGGTCGGGCGGCGTCGCGCCGCGCTGGCCGATATGGATCAGGCCCACGACCCGCTCGCCCGAGTTCAGACCCAGATGGCCACGGGCGAAGTCCGGCTCGGCCGCCGGGCCGGTCAGCCAGGCCGCCCCGTAGCCGGCGGCAAGGGCGGCGTTCAACAGGCCCAGACAGACCGCGCCGGCAGACAGGAACTGTTCCCATTCCGGCACTTTCGGACTGTCCACCGGGGCCGAGATCACCGCTACGATCACCGGCGAGCCAAAGGCCGAACGTGCCTTTTCGACTGCTGCCGCATCGCCGCCGCGCGCCGCGACATGCTCGGCAAGGATCGGCGCCAGACGGTCCAGCGTCTCGCGCTGAAGAACGGCAAAGCGCCAGGGCTCCAGCTTGCCGTGATCGGGCACCCGCGCGGCCAGTTCCAGCAGGCCCATCAACTCGGCGCGTGACGGCGCCGGTTCGCCCAGCAGCTTGGGCGGGTGCGAACGCCGAGTGCGAAGAAAGGAAAGTGCTTCAGGATCGGTATATTGCACGTTAAACCTCGAATAATTCTGCAAGCTCGGCCAGATAGGTCGAGACCTCGTTGCGCCAGCGCGCCTCTGGCTGGCGGGCGGCGATCACTTCGGCCAGCGGATCTGCGGCAGTGATGCCCGATCCCGCCAGTTGCGCGATCACCGCATGGCCACAGAAGGGCACATAGGCCTCGGAATAGCCGCCTTCGTGGACTATGACCAGCCGGCCCTCGCAGAGATCCTCGGCCGCCTCCTGCACCATGGCGGTCAGCCGGGCAAAGCCTGTGGCCGAAACCAGCATCCGGCCCAGCGGGTCCAGCGCCGAAGCATCGAAGCCGCAGGCGACGATGATGATTTCGGGCTGATGCCGCGCCAAGGCGGGCATCACGATGCGATCAAAGGCCTCGACGTAGCTCGCATCGCCGCAGCCGGGCGGCAGGGGGATGTTGATATTGGCCCCCTCGGCCCCGCGCAACTCGGCCTCGCCGGTGTCCAGGGGATAGTTGCGGTCCTGATGGATCGAGATGGTCAGGACGTCGGGATCGTCCAGAAAGATCGCCTCGGTGCCATTGCCGTGATGCACGTCCCAGTCAACCACGGCAAAGCGCTGCGCCAGCCCCTGCGCGCGGGCCGACTGGATGGCGATGGCAATATTGGCCAGAAGGCAGAACCCGTTCGGCTCATCCGGCAGGCAATGATGGCCGGGCGGGCGCGACAGCGCGTAGGCGTTGCTCAGATCGCCGCGCAGTACGGCGGCGACGGCGGCCTGTGCCAGACCCGCCGACAGGGCTGCGATCTCGTATCCGCCCTTCTGGAACGGGGCGTGATGGCCGATCTCGCCGCCGCCGGCGTCCGAAAGCGCCTTGAAACGGTCCAGATAGCTGGCCGGGTGGATGCGCAGCAGATCCTCGCGCGCGGCAGGCGCGGCGGAGTGCTGGTGCAATTCGCGCATCAACCCGCTGACGCGCAGCAAATTGACCAGCCGGCGCTTGCTTTCCGGGCTTTCGGGCAGGCCGGCGCCGGGCTGGACCAGACCGCCCACCGGCAGGGTCAGCGCATAGTCGCCGCCGCCATGCCACAGCGTCCATTCGTCGTGAAAAAAGCCGGTTGCCATTGATTTTCCGTCCCGCGCGCGCTTGAAGGCAGCATGACCGATCTGAGCCATCTTGCGCAACCCGGAGCCGAGATCGCGGTGCGCGTGACGCCTCGTGCCTCGCGCAATGCCGTGGTGATGGATGGCGAGATGCTGCGCGTGACGGTGACGGTGGTGCCCGAGGATGGCAAGGCCAACGCGGCGGTAATCAAGCTGCTGGCCAAGGCGCTGGGGGTGGCCAAATCGCGGCTGGTGCTGATCCGGGGTGCGACCTCGCGCGACAAGGTGTTTCGCGTCGAGTGATGGCCGGGTCTTGGCGCTGCGCTGCTGGCGGGCTAGACCAGAGGGCCCGGATCAGAAGGAGCCCTCGCATGGATGCCGCCCAACGCATTGCCCAGACCATCGCCGGCGAGATCGGCGCGGCGCCATCGCAGGTGCAGGCGGCGACCGCGCTGCTGGACGGCGGCGCGACGGTGCCCTTTGTCGCGCGCTATCGCAAGGAGGTCACCGGCGGGCTGGACGACACCCAGCTGCGCAATCTGGCCGAGCGGCTGGCCTATCTGCGCGAGTTGGAGGCACGGCGGGCGGCGATCCTTGAATCGGTTCGGGGGCAGGGCAAGCTGACCGATGATCTGGCCCGCGCCATTGCCGGGGCGGCGACCAAGGCCACGCTGGAAGACATCTACCTGCCCTACAAGCCCAAGCGCCGCACCAAGGCGATGATTGCGCGCGAAAACGGGCTGGAACCCTTGCTGCGCGCCATTCAGGACGACCGCCGCGCCGCGCCCGAGGCGCTGGCGGCGGGCTATCTGTCCGAGACGGTTGCCGATGTGAAGGCGGCGCTGGATGGTGCGCGCGACATTCTGGTCGAGGAATTGTCCGAGAACGCCGCCCTGCTGGGACGTCTGCGCGAATTCATGCAGGCCGAGGCGGTGATCTCGGCCAAGGTGGCCGAGGGCAAGGAACAGGCCGGTGCCAAGTTCAGTGATTATTTCGCCCATGGCGAGAAATGGGCGGCCATCCCGGCGCATCGGGCGCTGGCGATCCTGCGTGGCGCCAAGGAAGACGTGCTGACCGTCGAGATCGCCCCCGAGCCGGAAACCGGCGCCGCCCGGGCCGAGGGCATCGTCTGCGCCGCTTTGGGCCGGTTGGGCGACGCGCCCGGCGATCAATGGCTGCGCAAGGTCGCCGGCTGGTGCTGGCGGGTGCGGCTGTCGAACACCATGTATATCGACCTTCTGACCGAGTTGCGCACGCGCGCCCATGCCGAGGCGATCCGCGTCTTTGCCCGCAATCTGAAAGACCTGCTGCTGGCCTCTCCCGCCGGGGCGCGCCCGACGCTGGGGCTGGATCCGGGCATCCGCACCGGCGTCAAGCTGGCGGCGGTGGATGCCACCGGAAAGCTGGTCGAGACGGCGACCCTGTATCCGTTTCCGCCGAAATCCGATCTGCGCGGCGCCGAGGCCACGCTGGCCGCCGCCATCCTGCGCCACAAGATCGAACTGATCGCCATTGGCAACGGCACCGCCAGCCGCGAGACCGAGCGCATGGTTGCCGATGTGCTGAAACACCTGCCGCAGGGGGTGAAGGCGCCGATGAAGGTCATCGTCAGCGAGGCCGGCGCCTCGGTCTATTCGGCATCCGAACTGGCGGCGCGCGAATTCCCCGATCTGGATGTCAGCCTGCGCGGTGCGGTCTCGATCGCGCGGCGGCTGCAGGATCCGCTGGCCGAGCTGGTCAAGGTGCCGCCCGAATCGATCGGCGTCGGCCAGTATCAGCACGATGTCGATCAGCGCCAATTGGCCAAGACGCTGGAGGCGGTGGTCGAGGATGCGGTGAACGCGGTCGGCGTCGATCTGAACACGGCCTCGGCGCCGCTTTTGGCGCATGTCGCGGGACTGGGGCCGTCGCTGGCGCAGAACATCGTCGCGCATCGCGATGCCGAGGGGGCCTTCGCATCCCGCGCGGCGCTGAAGAAGGTGACGGGGCTGGGGCCGCGCGCCTTTGAGCAATGCGCGGGTTTTCTGCGCATCCGTGACGGCAAGGAGCCTCTGGATGCCTCGGCCGTCCATCCCGAGGCTTACGGCGTTGCCCGCAAGATCGTTGCCGCCTGCGGCCGCGACATCCGCCAGATCATGGGGCAGCCAGAGGCCTTGAAAGGGGTGCGGGCCGAGGCCTTTGTCGATGCGAGCTTCGGCCTGCCGACCGTGCGCGACATTCTGGCCGAGCTGGAAAAGCCCGGCCGCGACCCGCGTCCGAGCTTTGTTACCGCAAGCTTTGCGGAAGGGATCGAGGACATCAAGGACCTGCGCCCCGGCATGAGCCTTGAGGGCACGGTAACCAATGTCGCGGCCTTTGGCGCCTTCGTTGATATCGGCGTGCATCAGGACGGGCTGGTGCACATCAGCCAGCTGGCCGACCGCTTTGTCAAGGACCCGAACGAGGTGGTCCGGGTCGGCGATGTGGTCAAGGTGCGCGTGACCGAGGTGGACGTGCCGCGCAAACGCATCGGCCTGACCATGCGCAAGGACGGTGGCGTCTCGGCCCGCGAGACGCAGCGCGAGGCTGGCCCCAAGGCGCAACCGGCGCGGGGGCCGAAACAGGCTGCACCCAAGGCGCAGGGCGATGCAACCGGCGCGCTGGGGGCGGCGCTACTGAACGCGCTGAAGAAAGGTTAGCGCCCGGTGGCGGCGGGCGGCTGGGGGCTCTGCCCCCGCTCGTCGCTGAAAAAGGTCCGGCGGACCTTTTTCCGGGCGCTCCTCGCCCCCCGGGATATTTGAACACGAAAGAAGCGGTCAGAACGTCAGAAGTGCGGCGCGGAAATCCGGGTCGCTGAGCACGATCTCCTTGCGGTTCAGGGCGGCGGCGCGGGCGAGGGCGCGCGAGGTCTGGGCCTGGGCGAAATCGACCGCCTGCGGCAGGCTGCGATCATGGCCGAGTGCGGCCAGGACAAGACCGGCAAAGAGATCACCCGTGCCGGCCATGGCGACAGGCAGATGCGGGATCGGGTGGCGGCTGATGCCTTCGGGGCCGTGGACGACGCTTTCCAGCATGCCGGCGGCGGTTTCGCGCAGCCGGCAGCCGGTGACGATCAGCTGCGCCTGCGGCGCCATGCGCAGCGCCTGCGCGGCCTTGGGAATATCGGCCAGTCCGGCGATCGGCTGGCCGGTCAGATACGAGACCTCGAACGGGTTCGGCGAGGCCAGATCGGCCATCGGCAGCAGCCGGTCGCGGAAGGTGCGGGCAATTTCCTGCGGCACATAGAGGCCGGGCAGTTCGTCGCCCATCACCGGGTCGCAGTAATAGCGCAGGGCGGGGTTGGCGGCCTTGGCCTCGGCGACGAAATCGGCGGTGAGCGCCGCGACCTCGGGCGAGCCGATATAGCCGGTCACCAGATAGGCCGCGCGCTGCGGCAAGTCGCGTTCCCAGACGCCGCGCAGCAATTCGGCAAAGAAATCCGCCGGCATCGGGCGGCCGCGCAGGGTCGGATAATCCGGCGTGTTCGAAAACACCACCGTCGGCACCGGCGCGACCTCGAGCCCGGCGGCCAGCATCGGAAACACCGCCGCCGAATTGCCGACATGGCCCAGCACCACCTGGCTTTGGATCGAGATGACCAGCGTCATGCCTTGCCCTCAAGCCGGGCGGTCCAGTCCTCGACCCGGCCGCTTTCCAGACGCCGGACGGCATAGCGGCGCCAGCCTTCGGCCAGCACGTCGAGCGCGGCGATACCGGCGAGTTCATCGCGGTCCAGCCGGTTGACGTAAAGCGCCCGCCACAGCCGCGCGAGGCTCCAGTCCGGGGCCAGCCGGTCGATCAACTGCAGGCTGTCGCCGCTGGCCACGCTGCCCTCTTGCAAGACGCGGTAATACCAGCCGGTGCGGCCGCTGTCTTGCACACGCCGCGCCATGTCGGCCACACCAAAGCGGCGCGAGAGTTTCCAGCAGGGCTGGCGGCCTTGGCTGACCTGCAAGATCGCGCTGCCCAGACGGAACACATCGCCAACGGCAACACCGTCCTCGGTCATGCCACTGGTCGAGATGTTCTCGCCAAAGGCCCCCGGCACGGCCAGCACCGGCAGCGGGCCCAGATCGCGCGCCCAGGCGTCGTAATGGTCCCGCGGATAGTGATGCACGGCCTTTTCCGGGCCGCCATGCACGCGGCGGTCGGCCTGTTCGTCGCCGGCAAACCCCTCGGACCCCAGCGCGAGCGGCCCCGCAACCGGCGTCTTTGCGATGCCGCTGAGCGCGCCGCCATCGGGCAAGGGGGCGGCGCGACCGATCAAAAGCGTGATTTCATTCATCGCCGCAGATTACCGATCTGTATGACCGCGCCAAGGGGCGATCAGAAATCCCAATCCTCATCCTCGGTCGCGACCGCCTTGCCGATGACATAGGACGAGCCCGAGCCCGAGAAGAAATCGTGGTTCTCGCTGTCGGGCGACAGCGCGGCCATGATCGCGGGGTTGACCTCGCAGGCGGCGGGCGGGAACAGCGCCTCATAGCCGAGATTCTGTAGTGCCTTGTTGGCGTTGTAATGCAGGAATGCCTTCACATCTTCGGTCAGGCCGATGCCGTCGTAAAGCTCGGCGGTATATTTCGACTCGATGTCGTAAAGATCGAAGATCAGCGCAAAGGCGAAATCCTTTAGCTCTTGCTGCCGCGCCGGATCCAGCTTTTCCAACCCGCGCTGAAACTTGTAGCCGATGTAATAACCATGCACCGCCTCATCGCGGATGATCAGACGGATCAGGTCGGCGGTGTTGGTCAGCTTGGCGCGGCTCGACCAATACATCGGCAGGTAAAAGCCGGAATAGAACATGAAGCTTTCCAGAAAGACCGAGGCGATCTTGCGCTTCAGCGGATCGGCGCCGGCCTTGTATTTCTCCAGCACCAGCCGGGCCTTGGCCTGCAGATGCGGGTTCTCCTCGGCCCAGCGGAAGGCTTCATCGACCTCTTTCGTCAGGCAGAGCGTCGAAAAGATCGAGGAATAGCTGCGCGCATGCACCGCCTCCATGAACGAGATGTTCGACAGCACCGCCTCTTCATGCGGGGTCAGCGCATCGGGCAGCATCGAGGGCGCGCCGATGGTGTTCTGGATGGTGTCGAGAAGCGTCAGCCCGGTAAAGACCCGGATCGTCAGCTCGCGTTCGGCCGGGCGCAGCGTGGCCCAGCTTTGCACGTCGTTCGACAGCGGCACCTTTTCCGGCAGCCAGAAGTTCACCGTCAGCCGGTTCCAGACCTCCAGATCCTTCTCGTCCTCCAGACGGTTCCAGTTGATGGCCCGCAGGGGCGCGCGCGTCACATGATCCTTCATCGCGAAGATCTTTCTTTCGTGTTCAAATATCCTCGGGGGTGCGGGGGGAGAGCCCCCCGCGATCAGAGCGTGCAGCTCACGCAGCCCTGCACTTCGGTCCCTTCCAGCGCGGTCTGGCGCAGGCGGATGTAATAGATCGTCTTGATGCCCTTCTTCCACGCATAGATCTGGGCGCGGTTGATGTCGCGGGTGGTCGCCTCGGCCGGGAAGAACAGCGTCAGCGACAGGCCCTGATCGACATGCTCGGTCGCGGCGGCATAGGTGTCGATGATCGCCTCGGGGCCGATCTCGTAGGCGTCGCGGTAATATTCGATGTTCTCGTTCGACATGAAGGCGGCGGGGTAATAGACGCGGCCGATCTTGCCTTCCTTGCGGATCTCGATCTTGGCCACGATCGGGTGGATCGAGCTGGTCGAGTTGTTGATATAGCTGATCGAGCCGGTGGGCGGCACCGCTTGCAGGTTGCGGTTGTAAAGCCCATGCGCCATCACGTCGCGCTTCAGCGCCGCCCAATCCTCGCGGGTGGGCAGGGTCTTGTCCTCAAACACGCGCGCCACATCGGGCAGCGTCGGCAGCCAGTCGCGCTCGGTATATTTGTCAAAGAACGAGCCATCAGCATATTTCGACTTGTCGAAATCCTTGAACGTGCTGCCATGTTCCCGCGCCAGCAGGTTCGAGGCGCGGATCGCGTGATAGGCGACGGCGGCGAAATAGACGCTGGTGAACTCGACACCCTCGGGGCTGCCGTAATGGATGCGTTCGCGCGCCAGGAACCCGTGCAGGTTCATCTGGCCCAGACCGACGGCATGGGCTTCGTCATTGCCGCGCCGGATCGATGGCACCGCGTCAATGGCCGACATTTCCGACACGGCGGTCAGCGAGCGGATCGCGGCCTCAACCGTGGCGCCCAGATCGGGGCCGTCCATGGTCGCGGCGATATTCAGCGAACCGAGGTTGCAGGAAATATCCGTGCCCAGATGGCTGTAGCTCAGATCCTCGTTGAACTCGGATGCCTCGTTCACCTGCAGGATTTCGCTGCACAGGTTCGACATGGTGATGCGGCCATGCACGGGGTTGGCACGGTTCACCGTGTCCTCGAACATGATATAGGGATAGCCGCTTTCGAACTGGATCTCGGCGATGGTTTGGAAGAACTCGCGCGCATTGATCTTGCGCTTCTTAATGCGCTTGTCGTCGACCATTTCCTGATATTTCTCGGTGACCGAGATTTCGGAAAACGGCACGCCATAGACCTTTTGAATGTCATGGGGCGAGAACAGATACATGTCCTCGTTGCGCTTGGCCAATTCAAAGGTCACGTCCGGGATCACGACTCCAAGGGACAGCGTCTTGATGCGGATCTTTTCGTCGGCATTCTCGCGCTTGGTATCCAGGAAGCGCAGGATATCGGGGTGATGCGCATTCAGATACACTGCACCGGCACCCTGACGCGCGCCCAGCTGGTTGGCATAGCTGAAGCTGTCCTCCAGGAGTTTCATCACCGGAATGACGCCCGAGGACTGGTTCTCGATGCCCTTGATCGGCGCACCCGCCTCGCGCAGGTTGGTCAGCATCAGGGCCACGCCGCCGCCGCGTTTCGACAGTTGCAGCGCCGAGTTGATGCTGCGGCCGATCGATTCCATGTTGTCTTCCAGCCGCAGCAGGAAACAGGAAATCAGCTCGCCGCGCGACTTTTTCCCGGCGTTCAGGAAGGTCGGCGTCGCCGGCTGGAAGCGGCCCGACAGCACCTCTTCCATGAAGCTCATCGCCAGCGCCTCGTCGCCGCGCGCAAGCGCCAGCGCGACCATGACGACGCGGTCCTCGTAACGTTCAAGATAGCGCTGCCCGTCGCGGGTCTTCAGAGTATAGCTGGTGTAATATTTGAACGCGCCAAGGAAGGTGGGAAAGCGGAACTTGCGGGCATAGGCCGCGTCCCAGATCGCGCGCTGGAAATTCTTGGAATACTGGTCCAGCACCTCGGGCTCGTAATAGCCCTCATCGACCAGATAGCGCAGCTTTTCGTCCAGATTGTGGAAGAAGACGGTGTTCTGGTTCACATGCTGCAGGAAATACTGCCGCGCAGCCTTGCGATCCGCGTCAAAGCGGATTTTCCCCTCATTGTCATAGAGGTTCAGCATCGCGTTCAGCGCGTGATAGTCCAGCTCGGCCTTTACGCCATCGTCAAGCATTCCGTCCCCCAGAATTTCTCAAGCCCCGCCAGCACGCGGGCAATGTCAGTTTCGGTTCCGGCCAGCTCGAAACTATACAGCAAAGGGACGCCGCATTTTTCGGCGATCACCTTGCCGGCCAGGGCGTAGGTCGCCCCGAAGTTCCGGTTGCCGGTGGCAATGACGCCGCGCAACAGGGCGCGGCGGTCGGGATCGTTCAGATAGCGGATCACCTGCTTGGGGACCGCGCCCCGACCTTCGCCATCGGCATAGGTCGGGCAGATCAGCACATGGGGCAGGGCGGGCGCCGGCATTGCCTCCTTGGCCGAGATCGGGATGCGCCCGGCTGGCAGGCCAAGCCGCTGCACGAAACGCGCCGTGTTCCCCGAGGCCGAAGAGTAATAGACCAGCCCGCCCATGTCGGTCAGGCAAGGCGGCCGATCATGTCGGGCCGGAACCCGGCCCAATGCGACTCGCCGGCCACGACGACCGGGGCCTGACGATAGCCCAGCGAGGTCACCAGCTCCATCGCCGCATCATCCTCGGTCAGGTCTATGATCTGATAGGCCAGCCCCTTGGCATCCAGCGCACGGGTGGTCGCAGTGCATTGGACGCAGGCCGGTTTGGAATAGACGGTGATGCTCATGCCTCGATCCTTTTTTATCCTGTCATCGCGTCGCGCCCGGGTCCGAACCACCTGTAGTTGCGGGGGGCGGTCCTGTGGCCAGCCGGTTTCCGACTCGCTGCTGTTCGGGCGCTTTTGTCATTATATAGACATCTGGCGATGATGGCCACCTATATATGGTGGCTCAAAGAGGGAACACATCGTTACGCTGCGGCAGGCGCGCATGCCGGAAACCCGCGCAAAAGGCGGGTTTTCTAGGCGCGTGTTCGACCTGGAATTGTAAAGTCCCGCTGGGCGGGAGCTGGTGTTTAACCCCGGCGCGCGCTCTGGTCCAGCCGCAAAATGCCCCGACTTGTGGCAGCTCTGCGACAGGCTTGTAATGGCCGGGCAAATTGCGATCATTGGCGGGGATCGGCGCGTTCCGGCTTTTCCCAGATGGCGCAGCGCGACAGGATCAGGCCCGGACCCGCGAACAGGAGCCCATTCCTTGAAACACCGTATCGTCGTCGTCGGAGCCGGGTTTGCCGGCCTGCAACTGGTTCAGGACCTGCGCGGTCTGGATTGCCAGATTACCCTGATCGACCAGCGCAACCATCACCTCTTTCAGCCGCTGCTGTATCAGGTGGCGACGACGCTGCTCTCGACCTCGGAAATCGCTTGGCCGATCCGTCGGGTGCTGCGCGAGCGCAAGGAGGTGACGACGCTGCTCAGCACGGTCGAGGGCGTGGACCGCCCCGCGCGCGAGGTGGTACTGCGCGGTGGCCAGCGCATCGGCTATGACACGCTGGTGCTGGCCACCGGCGCCCGCCACGCCTATTTCGGCAAGGATCAATGGGAGGCGGATGCGCCCGGCCTGAAGACGCTCGAGGATGCCACGACGATTCGGCGCCGGCTGCTTCTGGCCTTTGAGCGCGCCGAACTGGCCGCAGATGAGACAGGCCGACAGGCGCATCTGACCTTTGCCGTCATCGGCGCCGGCCCGACCGGGGTCGAGCTGGTCGGCATCATCGCCGAACTGGCCCATCGCATCCTGCCGCAGGAGTTTCGCCAT
Source organism: Paracoccus limosus (assembly GCF_009711185.1). Lineage (GTDB taxonomy): Bacteria > Pseudomonadota > Alphaproteobacteria > Rhodobacterales > Rhodobacteraceae > Paracoccus > Paracoccus limosus. The sequence continues at coordinate 84,324 of NZ_WMIF01000012.1, read as the reverse complement.
ATCGACACCCGCAAGGCGCGGGTCATGCTGATCGAGGCCGGACCGCGCATCCTGCCGGCCTTTTCCGAGACACAATCGGATTACGCCAAGTCGGCGCTTGAAGGGCGCGGGGTCGAGGTACACACCGGCACGCCGGTCACCGATGTCTCGGCCAAGGGCATTGTGCTGGGCGATCAGCCGATCGCCGCGCGCACGGTGATCTGGGCGGCGGGCGTGCAGGCCTCGCGCGCCAAGGACTGGCTGGGCGCCGAGGCCGACCGCGCCGGCCGCGTCATGGTCACGCCCACGCTGACGCTGCCCGACGATCCGCAGATCTTCGTGCTGGGCGACACGGCCCATGTCGAATCGGACGGCAAGCCGGTGCCCGGCGTCGCCCCTGCGGCCAAGCAACAGGGCAGCCATGCCGCCCGCACGATCCGCGCCCGGCTGCTGGACCGGCCGGAACCGGGGCCGTTCCGCTATCGCCACATGGGCAATCTGGCGACCATCGGCCGCAATGCGGCGGTGATCGAATACGGCAGCTTCAAGCTGCGCGGCTGGCTGGCGTGGTGGGTCTGGGGCATCGCGCATATCTATTTCCTGATCGGCGCGCGCTCGCGGCTGATGGTGGCGCTCAGCTGGCTGTGGATCTTCCTGTCGGGACAGAACTCGGCCCGGCTGATCACGCAAAAGGAAACCCTCAAGGACGGCTGACAGACAATCCTTATTGCATTCTTTCGTGTCGAAATATCCCGGGGGAACGCCGCCACGGTCCCATCGAGGGGCCGAGGCGGCGTCGGGGGCAGAGCCCCCGGCCACCCGCCCATCGGCAGGAATGCTGATGCGGAGAATACCTGCCGCAACCCAGCCCCGGAAATGAAAAACGCGCCGGCAAAGCGGCGCGTTTCCCCAGATCGGCCTTGTGGCGCGATCAGTTCTCTTCGTCTTCGTCGCGACCGGCCGAACCGATGTCGTCGAACAGCTCGGCGATCTCGAAATCGGCAGCCGCGTCAGCTTCGGCGGCCAGTTCCTGGATCGATTTGCCCGAAGCTTGCAGCTCGGCTTCCTCGGTCGAACGGGCCACGTTCAGACGGATGGTCGCATCGACTTCCGGGTGCAGGTGGACGCGCACGTCGTGCAGGCCCAGTTCCTTGATCGGCGCGGTCAGGACGACCTGACGGCGCTCGACCGCGAAACCTTCGGCATTGGCGGCGTCGGCTGCGTCACGCGGGGTGACCGAACCGTAAAGCGCACCAGCGTCCGAAGCCGAACGGATGATGACAAAGATCTGGCCGTCGAGTTTCTCGGCCGCCTTCTGTGCATCGGCGCGGGTCTCGTCGTTTTTGGCAGCCAGGTCGGCCTTGCGCTCGTCGAAAGCCTTGATGTTGGCGTCCGAGGCACGCATCGCCTTGCCTTGCGGCAGCAGGAAGTTGCGCGCGAAGCCGTCTTTGACCTTCACGACATCGCCCATCTGGCCCAGCTTGGCCACACGTTCCAGCAGGATGACTTGCATGATCGTCTCTCCTTACTTCACGGCGTAGGGAAGCAGGGCGAGGAAGCGGGCGCGCTTGATGGCGCGGGCCAGTTCACGCTGCTTCTTTGCCGAGACGGCGGTGATGCGCGAGGGAACGATCTTGCCGCGCTCGCTGATGTAGCGTTGCAGCAGACGCGTGTCTTTGTAGTCGATCGCCGGAGCGTTCTCGCCCGAGAACGGGCAGACTTTCCGACGGCGGAAGAAGGGTTTGTTCGCCATGATTCTGGGTCCTTTCCCTTAGTTCCGGTCGTCGCGGTCACGACGCTCGCGGCGTTCGCCACGATCACCGTCACGGTCGCGGCGCTCGCCACGATCACCGCGGTCGCCACGATCCCCACGCTCGCGCTCGTCGCGCTTCTGCATCTGGATCGACGGGCCTTCCTTGTGCTCGTCCACGCGGACGGTCAGGACGCGCATCACGTCGTCATGCAGACGGGCCAGACGCTCCATTTCCTGCACGGCGGCCGAGGGCGCATCCGAACGCAGGAAGGCGTAGTGGCCTTTGCGGTTCTTGTTGATCTTGTAGGCGAGGGTGCGCACACCCCAGTATTCGTTTTCGACAACCTTACCGCCGTTATCGGCGAGAACGGTCGAAAAATGTTCGATCAGCCCTTCGGCCTGCGTGTTCGACAGGTCCTGACGGGCGATCAGCACATGCTCATAAAGCGGCATGCCGGTCCCTTTTTTCGAGGCGCATTTCAACAATGGGGCCAAGCCCTCCGCGCCCCATCACGAGAGGCTGCGCCGGTTTCGTGTTTGCGGAAGGATGGGGCCTTATAGCGGCAGTGCGGCCGATTGCAACAGCAATTGCCGGCAGAGGCGCGATTGTCGCCGCAGCGGCGGGACAGTTTCGTCAATGGGGCGTCACACAACAATGTCAGGCTTTGTTATGGAAACCATTGTTGCGGTTGACGCATTTCACCGTCACCCTCTCATGACCGTTTTTATCAGGAGTCCCGCATGAAACCCGTTTTTGCCACTGCGTTTGCCGTTGCAACCCTTGGTGCGACTGCCGCTATGGCCGCGCCCGTCACCTATGACTTCGACCCGGCGCACAGCCAGGTCGTGTTCGACTACAGCCACATGGGCTTTTCGATCAGTACCGGCATCATCAACGGCGTGACCGGCAAGGTGGTTCTGGACGCGGATGCGCCCGAGAAATCCAGCGTCGAGGCCACGGTGCCGCTGTCGGGCCTGCATACGGTCTCGCCCGAACTGGACAAGCATCTGTTCGGCCCCGATTTCTTCAACACCGACCAGGCCGCTGCCGTCGCGACTTTCAAATCGACCAAGGTCGAGCTGGATGGCGACAAGGAGGCCAAGGTCTCGGGCGATCTGACCCTGAACGGCGTCACCAAGCCCGTGGTGCTGGAGGTCGATCTGAAGCAACTCGACAAGAATCCGATGAGCGGCAAGGAAGTGGCCGGTTTCGAGGCCGAAACCACGATCAAGCGGTCGGATTTCAACCTCGGCAAGTTCGCCCCGGCCGTGGGCGACGAGCTTGAGATCAAGATCGGCGCCGAGGCCGCCAAGGCCGAGTGATCCGCGCCTGATCCCACGGGTCCGGCCATTGCCCTGCGCAAGGCCGCCCCGTCCTTTGGCCGTCCGTTCCTGCGGGCGGCCTTTTGCGTGTTGCGGGCCGGGCGCCTTGCCGGTAATCCGACCCCATGCTGCCCACCGACCGCCTTGATCAGATCATCCAGCGTTTCGAGTTTCTCGAAGCCAAGCTGAACGCCGGCCCGTCGGCTGACGAGATTGCCCGCATCAGCCGCGAATATGCCGATCTGAAACCCGTCGTGGCGCAGATCGGCGAATGGCGTGCGGCGCAGGACGGCATCGCCGAGGCACAGGCCATGCTGGCCGATCCGGAAATGCGCGGCCTGGCCGAGGACGAGCTGGTGCGCCTGCGCGCCCTGCAGCCCGAACTGGAGCAGGCGCTGCGCATCGCGCTTTTGCCCAAGGATGCCGCCGATGCCCGCCCGGCCATCGTCGAGATCCGCCCCGGCACCGGCGGCGAAGAGGCGGCGCTGTTCGCAGGCGATCTTCTGAGCATGTATCGCCGCTTTGCCGAATCGCAGGGCTGGCAGTTCCAGATCCTGGAACTGGCCGAATCCGATCTGGGTGGCGTGCGCGAGGCCGTTGCCCGGATCGAAGGCGAAGGCGTCTTTGCCCGGCTGAAATACGAATCCGGCGTGCATCGCGTGCAGCGGGTGCCGGAAACGGAATCGGGCGGCCGCATCCATACCAGCGCCGCCACCGTCGCCGTGCTGCCCGAAGCGGCCGAGGTTGATATCGACATTCCCGCCGGCGACATCCGCATCGACACCATGCGCGCCTCGGGCGCGGGTGGTCAGCATGTCAACACCACCGACTCGGCGGTGCGCATCACCCATCTGCCGACCGGCATCATCGTGACCAGTTCGGAAAAATCCCAGCACCAGAACCGCGCCAATGCCATGGCGGTGCTGCGGGCGCGGCTTTACGATCTGGAACGCTCGCGCGTCGATGCCGCCCGCGCCGCGGATCGCAAAAGCCAGGTCGGCTCGGGCGACCGTTCGGAACGCATCCGCACCTATAACTTTCCGCAGGGCCGCATGACCGATCACCGCATCGGTCTGACGCTTTATGCGCTGGACCGCATCATTGCGGGCGACCTGACCGAGATCACCGATGCGCTGATCGCCCATGACCAGGCCGCGCGGCTGGCCGAGGCGGAATGACCCCGACCGGCGGCGATCTGCTGGCTTCGGCAACCCGGCATCTGACCGAGGCCGGGATCGAGGCGGCGGCCGGTGATGCTCAGGCGTTGTTTTTGCACGCGGCGGGCAGGGCAGGCGGCCAGCCCGTGCCCCGTCATCGCTTGCGCGAGCTTTTGGCGGCCCCGGCCGATCCTGCGCTGATCGCCGAATATGACCGTGTCATTGCGGCGCGGGCCGACCGTCAGCCGGTCAGCCAGATCACCGGGCGGCGCGCCTTCTGGAACCACGAATTCCGCGTCACCCCCGATGTGCTGGACCCGCGCCCGGAAACCGAGCTGCTGGTCGAACAGGCTCTGGCCGAGCCCTTCGCCTCAGTGCTGGATCTGGGCACGGGCAGCGGCGCAATCCTGATTTCGCTGCTGGCCGAACGGCCTGCGGCGCGTGGCATCGGCTGCGACCTGTCGCCTGCGGCGCTGGCGGTGGCGCGGCAGAACGCAGAAACCATTGGCGTTAACGCAGAATTCCGGCAATCCGACTGGTTCGCCGCCGTCGATGAACGCTTTGACCTGATCGTGTCGAATCCGCCCTATATCGCGCTGGACGAAATGCCCGGCCTGTCGCCCGAGGTGCGTGACTGGGAACCGCATCTGGCGCTGACCGATGGCGGTGACGGGCTGGCGGCCTATCGCGCCATCTGCGCTGCGGCACCTGCGCATCTGCGCCCCGGCGGACGGCTGATGGTCGAGATCGGGTTCGCCCAAGGCGCGGCGGTCATGGCGTTGATGCGGGCCGCAGGCCTCAGCCAAGTGACGCTGCGTCAGGACCTTGGCGGGCGGGATCGGCTGGTCTGGGCCAGGATGCCGGCCAGTGACACAGATAATTCAGGATAATGCCGAAAAAACGGCAGATTCCCCTTGTCATGACCGCTTCCGGGTGTTTAGTGAAGCCTGTGACGGGGGCGAACCGCCCACGCACGGGTCAGTTATACTCAGCCTTTACTGGTAATCCGGGAATTGCGCAGCCGCGCGGTCCTGAACTGGCACCCGCTGCAAGAAATGACCCTAACCTGTGCCGGCTGTTTTCCGGACCACGAATTGACAACAAGCTGATGAGATCATCCAAATCCCGTTCGCGTAACAAGTCGAACCGCCAGCGCACGCTTGGCAATATCGTCAACCGCGTCTTTGATTCCTCGGGTCCCGAGGGGAAGGTGCGCGGCACGCCCCAGCAGATCATCGAGAAATATCTGACACTGGCTCGTGACGCGCAACTCTCGAACGACCGCGTCGCCGAGCAGAGCTTCCTGCAACATGCCGAGCATTACACCCGCATGTTGGGTGAGGCGCAGCGCGAAATGGCGGAACGCCAAGGCCATCAGAACGGCTTTTCGCGCGACGAGGACCGCGAGGACGGCCAGCCCGGCGAGGCTTGCAACACCCAGCCGCGCCACGATCGCCCGCAAGAGCGCGGCGATGACAACCGCCGCGACAATCGCAACGACAACCGTCGCGACGACAATCGCCGTGATGAGCGTCGCGATGACAACCGCCGGGATGAGCGTCGGGACGAAAACCGCCGTGATGAAAACCGCCGCGACGACCGCCGTCAGCCGCGCCCCGAGGTGGTTGCGACCGAGCAGTCCGGCCTGCCGCCGGTGATCTCGGCCGATGACGTCGGCGATGAGGCCGTCAGCGGCCCGGTTGCCACGCCCGAAACCGCCGCCGAGCCGGCCCGCCCGCAGGTCGAAGCCCCGGCCGCCGAGCCGGCGCCGCAGCCCCATGCTGCGGACGAGGTTGCGACCCCGGCCGAGGAGGCCCCCGCCGAGGCAGCTGACAAGCCCGCGCCGCGCCGCCGCACCCGTGCTGCCGCCCCGGCCGGCACCGCTGCCCCGCGCAGCCGGCGCAAGCCCGCCGCCGAAGGCGATGCCGCCCCGGCTGCGGAAAAGGCTTCCGGCGAATAAGCGATCAGCGCGGCGCGGCAGCCAATTGCTGCGCCAGCGCGCAGAAGTGCTCCAAGCCGATCTCTTCGGCCCGCGCGGTGGGCTGAATGCCGGCCGCCAGCAGCAATTCCTCGATCTGCGGGTGCAATCCCTTCAACGAGGCGCGCAGCATCTTGCGGCGCTGGTTGAACCCGGCCGCGACGACGCGGTTCAGCACCGCCGGATCGGCGGGAAAGCGCGGCTCGGGCAGCGCGGTCAGATGCACCACGGCGGAATGGATCTTGGGCGCGGGCACGAATGCCTCGGGCGGCAGGGTCATGACGATACGCGCATCGCTGCGCCATTGCGCCAGCACCGCCAGCCGACCATAGGCCTTGCCACCGGGTTTCGCCACGATGCGCTCGGCCACCTCTTTCTGGAACATCAGCGTCAGCGACTGCCAAAAGGGCGGCCATTGTGACGGCGTCAGCCAGCGGATCAGCAGCTCGGTGCCGACGTTATAGGGCAGGTTCGCAACGATGCGGATCGGCGGCGTCAGATGCGCCAGCGGGTCCACCTCCAGCGCGTCGCCCAGGATCACCTGCAAGCGCTCGGGATAGGCCTCGGCGATCTCGGCCAGCGCGGGCAGGGCGCGTTCGTCCTTTTCGATGGCCAGCACCCGGCGCGCGCCCTCGGCCAGCAGGCCACGCGTCAGCCCGCCGGGGCCGGGGCCGACCTCGATCACGTCGCAACCGCGCAGGTCACCGGCAGCGCGGGCGATCTTGGCGGTCAGGTTCAGGTCCAGCAGAAAGTTCTGGCCCAGCTGCTTTTTGGCGCGCAGATCATGGCGCGCGATCACCTCGCGCAGCGGCGGCAGCCCGTCGATGGTGCTCATGCGCGGATCCCCCCTTGCCGGCGCAAGGCCATGTCCCAGGCCATGCGCAGCGCAGCGATGACGCTGGCCGCATCCGCCTTGCCTTGGCCCGCGATGTCGAAAGCCGTGCCGTGATCGGGCGAGGTGCGCACAAAGGGCAGGCCCAGCGTCACATTGACGCCCCCGGCGAAATCCAGCGTCTTGATCGGGATCAGGGCCTGATCGTGATAGGCGCAGATCGCTGCGTCATAGCGGGCACGGGCGGCGGGATGGAACATCGTATCCGCCGGCAGTGGACCGGTCAGCTCCAGCCCCTCGGCCCGCAGCCGCGCCACCAAAGGCGCAATCCAGCGCATCTCGTCATCGCCCATCACGCCGTTTTCGCCGGCATGCGGGTTCAGCCCCGCCACCGCCAGCCTTGGCCGCGCCAGCCCGAAATCGCGCCGCATCGCGGCCTCGGTAATGCGGATCGCCTGCTCCAGCAGCGCCGGTGTCAGGGCGCGCGGAACCTCGGACAGGGCAATATGGATGGTCGCCGGCACCACCCGGCACGGCGGCTCGACATTGGTCGAGGCCAGCATCATCGCCACCGGCACATCTCCGGCCAGATGCGCCAGATATTCAGTATGGCCCGGAAATGCAAAACCCGCGCCCTTCTTCAGCGCCTCCTTGCTGATCGGCAAGGTGCAGATGCCCGCCGCCGCCCCCGAAAGCGCCAGCTCGACCGCGCGCGCGATGACCGCGATCACACCGGCGGCATTGGCGGGATCGGGCCGTCCCGGCACCGCCACCCCGGCGAAATCATGGCGCAGCACCGGCAGGATGCCCGGCCCGACCGTCTCCAGGGGCGTCGCCACCTCGGCCCAGCGGGTGCCGGCGGGCAGATGACGCGGATCGCCCAGATAGACAAAGGGCACGCCAGCGGCCAAGGCCTTGGCGGCCAGTTCCGGGCCGACGCCGGCCGGCTCGCCGCAGGTCAGGATGATGGGGCGGGGCTCAGTCATTCTTTCGTGTCCAAATATCCCGGGGGGACGCGGCGACGCCCCCGGTTCCGGGGGTGGCGCTGCGTGGGGGCAGAGCCCCCGCTGCGGCTGCGATTTGCGCCGCCGCCGGGGCTGCACTCATGGTCGCGTCACGGCCGGCGGATGATCGCATCCGCCCGCAGATCGGCCAGATAGCTCTCGGCCTCTTCGCCGACCTTGCGGTTGAAGATCTGGTTGCGGATCTCTTCGCGCTGCGGCAGCGCGTTCGGATCCGCTGCGGGCTCCTCGCCTTTCTTGGTGGCGACCGGGGCCGGCGGCTCGGCCAGCGCCAGAGCCGGGCTGCGCTTGCACAGCATCAGCAGTTCGACCGCCCCGCCGTAATTGACGACAGTGGTTTCGTTCTCGTCCAGCACCGCCAGCCGGATCGCCTCGCCCTGCGGGATCTGGCTTTGCGGCAGCGACTGGCGCTGGATCTGCTCGGCCGGCAGGCCACGGGCATGCACGAAAAGATCGGCGCAAGTGTCCGAAACAGCCGCGATCCGCGCCGCTTCCTGCGCCGAGCTCAGACGAAAGCGCACGAAATCCAGCACCTGGCTTTCGGCGCCGGGGCGCAGGGTGCCATGGGTGGCGCGCAGCATGAACAGCACGACGGCGCCCTGCACCTGCAGCGGCTGGCTGACCTGTCCGGGCTGCATCTGCAGCAGGATGGGGCGCAGCGTCGGCGGCAGGTTGGTCAGCGCCGTGGTCGGCAGCCGACCGCCATTGGCCGCCGAGGGCGTCGCCGAATATTGCCGGGCAAAGGCGGCAAAGCGCGCCTCGCTGTGGCTTTCCGCGGCGATGCGCTCGGCCAGTGCCTTGGCCTGACCCTCCTGACCGGCGGGGGCGGGAATGATGATCTCGGACAGCGAGACGCTGGTGATCTGCGGCGTCTCGATGATCTTTTTCATCTCCTGATCCACTTCGGCATCGGTGACGCGGACCAGCGCGACAAGGCGCTGGCGCACGAAGTCACGCCACAGCAGGCCCGAGACCACGTAATCCTCGAAGGTCCGGCGGTCGATGCCGTTGTGTTCCAGCAGCTGGACGAATTGATCGGTGCTGAGATTCCCGCGCGAGGCGAATTCCTCCAGCGCGGCGTCGATCTGCTGCGGGGTCGGCTTGACGCCGATCTGCTTGGCGGCGCCGTTGCGCAGCCGCTCGTCGATCAGGGCCTTTTCGGCGCCGGCCGGGGTGGCGTCGGGGGCGCGCAGCAGCTGCATGAACTTGACCCGCTGATCGACCTCATAGCGGGTGACGGCAGAATCGTTGACATAGACCAGCGGCTGAAACGGATTGCCCTGGGCAAGGGCCGGCAGTGCACCCGGCCCGATCGCTGCGAGCATCGCGGCCGCTGCCGCACCCAGAAGAATTCGCCGCATCACTTTCCTCGTCGTGTCGTTTCGCCGGACCTTAGCGCAGGCAGGCCCGCCGCGCCACCGTTCCCGGACCAGAGGGCTGCTTGCCAAATCCGTTCAGCCGCACGCCCAGATCGAAGCTGGTATCGGCCTGCAGCGTCTCGGTCGAGGTAAAGCGCCGCTCCAGCGCCATTTCCACCGAAACGCATTCGTTGCGGTATTCCAGCCCGAACTTGGCCTTTTGCGCGCGGTCGGCCGAGAAATCGTAACGGGTCTCGGCGGTGGCCCACCAGCCGTCGCGGATCTGCCAGCCGGCATTGGTGGTCAGCTCCGAGACATTCTGCATCCGATCCTCGGCCGGGTTGGAATCCAGCCACAGATAGCCCGCCGACAATTGCAGCCCCGGCCGCAGCCAGCCCAGCCGCAGCTCGTTGCGGCTGATCGACAGATTGTCGTCAAACAGCGCCCGGTTGACCAGCGCCAGCCCGTTCGAGCCCTGATAATTCGCCGAGAGCAGCCAGTCCGAGCTTTTCTTGCCCTGCGGCCCCATGGCGGCAAAGGCCGGATCGGGCTCGGTGCGAAACACCCGCCCCGCCGTCAGACCGATTGACCAGCCGGCCGGATCAATCCGCGTCCAGCCGATCCCGGCGTTCAGCCGCAGCCCCGATTCGCGGGCGTCCCAGCCCGGAAAGCGGTTCAGCGAGAACAGGTTGCCCTCGTCGAACTCGATCAGGCTGCTGTCTTCGTTGGGCAGCTTGTCCTCGGCGTTCTGTTCGGGCGACCAGATCAGCTGCGCCACCGGCTCGATGATATGGGTGACACCGCCCGAATGCCGGGCAAAGGGCCAGCGCAGCTCGGCCGAGACGACGGGATCGGCGCGCAGCACCCAATCCTCGTAATCGCTGTCCTGATTGATGCGGTAGATATCGGCATTGAGCTGCGTCTGCACGGTGCCCAGCACGCCCCAGGGCAGGATCTCGGCGCGCTGCCAGTCCAGACTGACCGAGCCACGCGCCATGTCGCGCCCGACATGGTCCATGCTGGACGAACGGCGATGCGCATGCAGCGACCATTCCACGCTGGCAATGCCGCCGATGCGGCCGGGTTGCCAGCGTCTTTGCCACAGGGCATCGGCGACGATCGAGGGCGTGACCGCATCGGGTTCATCGTCGCGCAGCGATTCGTAATTGCCGACGCGCGCGGTCAGCATGCGGTCGCGCGCCACCCGGTCCAGCGTGATCCCGCTCCACAGCCGGTCAGCATCGGTGATGCCGTAATCCAGCAGATAGGCGCGGTCCTTGGCGGTCTGGATCTGCAGGCCCAGCACATAGCCGCGCGGCAGCTCGAATCGGCCGGCGCCGAACAGATAGCCGCGCGTCGTGCCCGGCTCGATGTCGTCGCGGGTGACGGCGCCGTTCAGCTCCAGCGCGCCATTGCTGAAGGCCTGGCGATAGCGCAGCTCCAGCGTGTTGGTGCGGTTCGTCGCCAGATAGGGCGTCAGCGTGATGTCGGCATGATCGCCCAGCGTCACGAAATAGGGCAGCTTGATCCCCGGACCCAGCGCCGTGGTGGTGCGGAACTTGGGTCGCAGAAAGCCGGTCATGCGGTCCACGGTCGGATCGGGCGCGGTCAGCGCCGGCAGGCTCAGCAGCGGCACGCCAAAGGCGCGGAACTGCGGCTGGTCGAAATGCAGCGTGCGCGCCACCTTGTCATGCGTGATGCGCCGGGCGCGGATTTCCCACAGCGGGATCGGATCGCTGGCGCAGATCTGGCAACTGGAAGCCACGACATTGTCCAGCGTGGTCAGCCGGCCGTCGTCGCTGCGCTGCATCTGCCGCGCCGCCAGCTGCAATTCGCGCGCCAGGACCAGCCGCGCCCCGCGCAGGATGCCGTCCTGCAGGTTGGCGTCCAGCTGGGCGCTGTCGGCGATGACGATGGTTTCGTCGGGCGTGCCGCCCCGGTCGGGCTGGGTCAGATGGATCGGCCCCTCGATCACCGCGCCGCCGGTCTTGCGGTCATAGATCACGCGCGAGGCGATCAGCCGCGTGCCCTGATACCAGATCACCACCCCGCCCGAGGCGGTCAGCCGGCCTTCGCTGTCCAGCGTCACATCATCAGCCAGCAGCGTCGCCGGACTGTTGCGTTCAGAGGCGGCGCCGGGCCGGATATGCACCGCACCGCCACCGCGCGCGACGCTGGGCGCATGCGGGGCCTCGGTGCCATCGGCAAAGCGCTGGTTGCCGTCCGCGGTCTCGGTCGGGGCCAGCGCCGGGCCCGAAGTGCCGCCCATCACGAAACCGTCGAGATCGCCATAGACCGGCAGCGTCTGGCCGTCGCTGGTCAGGCTTTGCGCCAAGGCCGCCTGCGGCAGGCCGGCGGCGGGCAGCGCGGCCAGAGGCGCGGCCAGCAGCCAGACGGCGCGGCGCGCCTTGCCCCGGCGCGATCCATTTCGACTGCTCATCATCCGTCCTCCAGCCGCAACAATGCCCCCAGCGCAAAGAGCAGCGCCGCAACGGGCGGCGCCCATCCGGCCAGAACCGGGGGGATGCCGCCATTATCACCCAGCACCTGCGCCAGATTGCGCAGGAAGAACAGCCCGATGCCGCAGCCAAAGGCCCCCAGCACCAGCATGCCCATCTTTCTGCCGCGCATGTGCCGCATCGTGAAGGCGGCGGCAATGGCCACCATCGCCGCCATCAAGAGCGGCCGCGCCAATTCCATCTGCAGCCAGACCTTGTGGCGCTGCGCCGAAAAGCCGGCGCGTTCCAGCCCCTTGATAAAGCCGGGCAGTTGCCAGATCGGAATCGCCTCGGGCCGGCCAAAGCTGTCGCGGATGCGCGCGGCAGTCAGATCGGTCGGCAGCTCCAGCTGCGACATGGTCTTGGCCATGGCCTCGGGGTTCATCTCGGTCAGCGGCCATTCCTTGACGTCGGTCAGCTGCCATGCACCGCTGGCCAGCCGGGCCTCGCGGGCGTCGATGCGCCGGGTCGGGCCTGTGTCGGGGGCAAAGACCATGAAGGTGGCATCGTAAAGCGTGGTCGCATCCGGGCTGGCGCGGTTGGCGCGGATCACCACCTGACCCTGGGTGCGGCTGCCATCGGCGTTCTGGGTCGACAGCGCCTGACGCAGCCAGACGGCATCGTCCGACAGGCTGACGGTCTGGCCGTTGTCGCTTTCGATCCGGGCCACGGCGGCGTCATAGCGTTTGGCGGTGGCCGCGACCATCGGGTTCACCACCGCCACGCAAAGAGCCCCGGCCAGGGCCGCCGCAAGCGCCGGCGCGGCCAGCACCCGGATCCCCGAGCGCCCCGAGGCACGGATCGCCACCAGTTCCGAGCTGCGCGACATGCTGAGAAACAGCGCGATCCCGGCCAGCACGGTGATCAGCGGCAGGATCGAATAAAAGCTGCCGGTGATGTTCAGCGCCGACAGCCCCGCCGCGCCCGCCAGCCCGATGCCTTGGCCCGAAAAACGCCGGATCTGCTCGACGATGTCGATCAGAAACAGGATCGCCCCGAAGATGGCCGCGATCATCAGAAGCAGCCGCAGGAAACGCCGGGCGACATATGCGGACAGGATCATGCGGCAGCCCTCCTGCGCCGGCGGCCGCGCGGCCGGGCGGCAAGCCACAGCACCAGCGCGCAGATCAGCGCGCCGACCAGCGCCGGGGCATAGATCAGCGGCCAGCGGCTGGCGTCGTGCGCCACCTGATTTTCGGCTGCCGTCACCAGAAATTGCACAAAGATCAGCGCCATCACCGCCCAGATCACCTGACGCCAGACGCCAAAGCGGCTGAAACCGCCCAAGAGCAGCATGGCAAAGCCCAGCATGGCCGCGACCGGGGCCTGCAGCGGCTTGGCAAGGCGGCCATGCGCCTCGGCCTTGGCCTTATCGGCGCTGGCGCCGGTTGCGGCCAGAAGCTCGGCGTCGGGATGCAGCAGGCGCAGCGTCGAATAGGCGCGCAGATCCTGACGCCGGGCGGCGGGATTGCCGACCAGACTGGCCAGATCATAGGCCAGCTCATCGAAACGCGTCACCGACAGCCGCTGCTCGCCGTCGGTCAGACGCAGGTTCTGCGCCATACCCTGCAGCAGCACCAGCCGCGCGCCGGCATCGGTGCGCACCATCAGCGCCTCGGTGGCGGTATAGGTGGTCTGGTTCTGCGGATTGCGCGCATCCTCCAGATAGAAGTCCTGCAACCGGCCGTCGCTGGCGATATCGCGGATGTAAAGCGTCACCCCGTCCACCGGGAACTGAAAGGCGCCGGCGCGCAGGAATTGCGCGGTGACATTCTGGGCGATCTGGGCCTGACGCTCGGTCATGCGGGCGCGGGCCATGGGCACCAGCGCATGGACCAGCAGCGCCACCATCAGCGCCACCAGAACACCGAACATCAGCACCGGCCGCGCCAGCCGCCATGGCGACATACCCGCCGCCTGCATCGCCACCAGCTCGGATTCGCCCGACAGCCGGTTGGTGCCATAGGCGGTGGCGGCAAAGGCCGCGATCGGCAGCACGACCGAGATCACCAGAGGCAGCGTCAGCGCGGTGAACTCCAGCACCACCAATGCGGTCTGCCCGTCCGAAATCAGCTGCTCGAACAGCGAAACCGCCCGGTTGATCCAGTAGACCGAGACGAGAACCAGCGCAAAGAACCCGAACAGCGTCAGGAACTGCGACAGGATATAACGGTCGATGCGGGACATGGAATCCGGGGCGGCTGCGGCGGGGTCATCCGATTGCATAGCTCCTTGGCCTGAATTGCGAAACCCCCGGCTGGTCAAGAGGCGGCGGCGTGACTAGTTTCCCCCGGGAACGACGCATAAAAAGAGGCGGACCGATGAGCCATCCTGTGGAAATCTCTTTCATCCCGGCGGAAAACGAGGGGCTTGCCGCGCGCGACGGGCGCATCGCGATCCTCGTGCAGGAAGGCGGCCGCCTGCCGGCGGGCCTGCCGCGCCCGACGCGCGAGGCGGTGGTGCGGGCGCTGGCCTCGGACGCATGGAAGGCGGTCAAGCCCGGCAAGGCGCTGGAGCTGTCCTTTCCCGCCGGCATGGCCGCCGAGGCGCTGCAGCTGGTGGCGCTGCCGCGCAAGACCGATGCCGTGACCGCGCGCCGCGCCGGTGGTGCCATCGGCGCCCGGCTGGGCAAGGCCGGTGTGACCGTGCTGTCGCAAGATCACCCGCGCGCGGCCGAAGTGGCGCTGGGGCTGGCGCTGCGCGCCTATGATTTCTCGGCCTACAAGTCGCAAAAGGACGGGGACGAGACCTCGGTTCGCGGCAAGGTCAGCTTCATGCATCGCGACCCCGAGGCGCTGGCCAGTGCCGCCAGCGACGGTGCTGCGCTGGCCGAAGGCGTGTTCTTTACCCGCGATCTGGTGAACGAACCGGCGAACGTGCTGACCACCAGCGATTTCGCCGACCGCCTGTTGGCCATGCGCGAGCTGGGGCTCGACGTCGAGGTGCTGGACGAGGACGAGCTGGCACGGCTGGGCCTGCGCGCGCTGCTGGCGGTGGGGCAGGGCTCGGAGAGCCCCTCCAAGGTGGTGGTGATGCGCTGGAACGGCGGCGGCGACGAGGCGCCCTTGGCGCTGATCGGCAAGGGCGTGGTCTTTGACACCGGCGGCATCTCAATCAAGCCGGCCGCCGGCATGGAAGAGATGACCATGGACATGGGCGGCGCGGGCGTCGTGGCGGGTGTCATGCGCACGCTGGCGCTGCGCCGGGCCAAGGCCAATGTCGTCGGTCTGGTCGGTCTGGTCGAGAACATGCCCGACGGCCGCGCCCAGCGTCCCGGCGATATCGTGAAGTCGATGAAGGGCGACACGATCGAGGTCATCAATACCGATGCCGAGGGCCGGCTCGTGCTGGCCGACGTGCTGTGGTATGCGCAGGAACGCTTCAAGCCTGTGGCCATGGTGGATCTGGCGACGCTGACCGGGGCGATCATCATCGCGCTGGGCCATGACAAGGCCGGGGTGTTTTCGAATGACGACGCCTTTGCCGGCAAGCTGCTGGCGGCGGCCGAAGCCGAGGGCGAGGGGGCGTGGCGCATGCCGCTGGCGCCGGCCTATGACAAGCTGATCGACTCGCGGCTGGCCGATATCAAGAACACCGGCGGTCGCCCGGCGGGATCGGTCACCGCCGCGCAGTTCCTGCAACGCTTCGTGCGCGAGGGAACGCCTTGGATCCATCTGGATATCGCCGGGGTGGCGTTGCCGCCTTCGGGCGGGGATCTGGCGCCGAAAGGGGCCTCGGGCTGGGGCGTGGCGACGCTGGACCGGCTGATCCGCGACGGGTTCGAGGCGCGCTGAGATGGGCGCGGCCCTGTTCTATCACCTGACCCGCTCGGGGCCGGGGCAGCTGTTGCCGGCGCTGATCGGCAAGAGCCTGCAGGCCGGCT
This sequence comes from Paracoccus limosus, assembly GCF_009711185.1. Taxonomy (GTDB): domain Bacteria; phylum Pseudomonadota; class Alphaproteobacteria; order Rhodobacterales; family Rhodobacteraceae; genus Paracoccus; species Paracoccus limosus. Next base: position 68,541 of record NZ_WMIF01000012.1, on the reverse strand, counting down.
GGCGGATCGAGCTGAGGGGCAGGGACCGCGCCGCCCAGATGGCGCTGGACGAAGGCCTGTGGCAGGGCGACGGGTTCCTGCCGCATGGGCTGGCCGGCGGGCCGCATGATGCCCGCCAGCCGGTGCTGCTGACCGTCGGGGGGCAGGTGGCCGGCAACGCCCCCGCCTGTCTGATCGCACTGGACGGAGCCGAGGTCGCCGCGGACGAGGTCGGGCGGCTGGAGCGGGTCTGCATCCTGTTCGACGGCAATGACCCGGCAGCGTTGGAGCGCGCGCGCGGCCAATGGCGGGCGCTGAAGGCGGCCGGGGCTGCGGCGGAATATTGGTCCGAGGCCGGCGGGCGCTGGGAGCGCAAGCAATAGCACCGGTGGCGCCGGCGGCCGGGGGCTCTGCCCCCCTTCGTCGCGGAAAAAGCTCTGGCCGAGCTTTTTCCGCTCCTCGTCCCCGGGATATTTGGGCACGAAAGAAGCGGATCAGCGTTCGAGGACCAGACGCTCGCCCTCGATGCTGACGCGGGCGAAGCGCGACAGGTAGGACATGCCCATCAGCGACATGTCGAGCCCCGAGCGCAGCACCAGCGCCGGCACATGTTCGTCGCGGATCTCGCCGATGGCGAGGCTGTCGAGGATGACCGTCGCAGTCTGGACGGTGCCGTTCGCGGTCCGCGCCTCACCCAGATAGGACAGGCGCTGCGGGTCGATGCCGGCGCGGCGCGCATCGGCGGGGGCGAGCGCGATGGTGGTGGCGCCGGTGTCGATCACGAAGGGTATCGGCGCGCCGTTGACCGTGGCGGTCAGACGGAAATGCCCGTCGGCGGCCATCGGCACCTCGATGCGGCCGCCATCGAGCATGCGCGTGCCGGGCGCGATGCTGTGGCGAATGTCCTGCCAGAGCCCGGCAAGGGCGATCACGCCAAGAAAGATCATCAGCCAGGCCGCCGCCTGACGCAGCGTGCGCCCCGGCCTTGCGGCAAATTCGAAGACCAGAAAGCCGCCGACGGCGAAGAGCAGGAGCAGCAGGTAGATCAGCCGGCCGGGATCGGGCATCAGAACAGCCCCGATCCGGCAAGCCCGTCGATGACGAACTGCACCGACAACGCCGCGAGCAGCATCCCGAAGAGCCGGGTCAGCACCATCGTGCCCGTCCGTCCCAAGAGATGCGCGATGGGCCCCGCCAGCGCAAACAGCATCGCGACGATTCCCAGCACCGCCAGCATGGCCAGCAGGATCATCGCCGTATGCGCGGCGCTGTCGTTCTGGTTCATCAGCAGGATCATCGAGGCCAGCGCGCCGGGCCCGGCCAGCAGCGGCGTGGCCAGCGGAAAGACCGAAGGGTCGTCGTGATCCTGATCTCCGACCGCGCCCTGGGTCTGGCCCTCGCGGCGTTCGGTCCGGCGCTCGAAAAGCATGTCGAAGGCGGTGAGCAGCAGCAGGATGCCGCCGGCGATGCGGAAGGCCGGCAGCGAGATGCCGATGCCGTGCAGGATCGATTCCCCGGCAAGGCCAAAGAGGGTCATCAGCGCCGCAGCGATACCGAGCGCGCGCCAGCCGATGCGGCGGCGCTGCGCCTGCGCCATGTTGCGCGTCAGGGCGATGAAGAGCGGCACCAGCCCGATGGGGTCGATGACAACAAAGAGCGTGACGAAGGCGCTGACGATCTGGGTTTTGTCCATGATGGTGCCGAGTATGGCCTGCGCCTGCGACAGTGGGAAGCATTGCCGTGCAATCACGCGTTTGGGGGTTTCGCGCGGGGGCGGGGGCCCCTATATCGGTGCCAGTCTATTGATGCACGGATCTGGGTCCGTGTCACGGAGGTATCAAATGCACGCACCTTCTCCCATGGCGCTTTTGCTGATCGCGATCGTCGTTCTGGTCCTGTTCGGGCGCGGCAAGGTCTCGTCCCTGATGGGTGAGGTCGGCAAGGGAATCACTGCCTTCAAGAAAGGCGTGAAGGAAGGCTCGGAAGAGAGCGACAAGGCCGATGGCACGCCCGAAACGGCCGATGACATTGCCAAGGCCCGCGCCGAGCTGGCCGCCGAACGCGCCAAGCTGGAAGCCGAGCGCGCGCGCATCACCGCCGATTCCGGCCTGCGCGACGTGACCCCCGGCGACCAGAACAAGCTCTGAGCGGCGGCGCGCGTCCGAAATGTTCGATGTCGGCTGGAGCGAGCTTCTGCTGATCGGCGTGGTTGCGCTGATCGTGATCGGCCCCGAGGATCTGCCCAAGCTGTTTCACACCTTGGGCCGGATCACTGCGCGGGCCCGTGGCATGGCGCGCGAGTTTTCCAGCGCCATGGAAGATGCGGCCAAGGCCTCGGGGCTGGATGATGCCGCCAAGACGCTGAAGGATGTGAACGCGCTGACCTCGAAGAAGGCGCTGGGACTGGACGCGCTGGAGCGCGCCACCGAGCGATTCGAGAAATGGGACCCGCTTAACCCGCGCGAGGAAGCCGCGCGCAAGGCGCCGGTCTCGGATCCTTCGGCGCCGCTGCCCCCGACCGATGGCGATGCCCTGCCGCCGGCGCCCGGCGTCAGCGCGCCACGGGCCGAACCGCTGGCCGATGCGGCCGATCATGCCGGCGATACCGCAGGTGGCCGTCGCCGGCTGCATGCCGTGCGCCGGCAGGACCGCGACGCCTGAGCCGCACAAGACAGGAAAGGCCGCAGCCGTGGCGACGAAATCCGCGAAGCCCGACGATATCGAAGACAGCTCCGCCCCGCTTATCGAGCATCTGAAGGAGCTGCGCACCCGGCTGATCTGGTCGGTGCTGGCCTTTGTCGTGGCGATGATCGTCTGCTACTTTGTCTGGAATCCGATCTTTGACTTTCTGACCCAGCCGATCTGCCATTCGCTGGAAAAGCGTGGCCAAACCTGCGGGCTGATCCTGCTGAAGCTGCAGGAAGGCTTTTTCGTGGCCATGCGCATCGCCTTTTTCGGCGGTTTCGTGCTGGCATTCCCGGTGGTTGGCTATCAGATGTGGCGCTTTGTCGCCCCGGGCCTGTATCGCAGCGAAAAGAACGCGCTGCTGCCGTTCCTGATCGCCTCGCCGGTCATGTTCATCATGGGCGCGGCCTTTGCCTATTACGTCATCCTGCCTTGGGCCTTCGACTTCTTCCTGGGCTTCCAGCAGGGGCCGCTGGCGCTGCCCGATGATGCAACAACGGCCGCGACCGCTGCGTCAGGCGTGGCTGCTGCTGCAAGCGGGCCGGCCAAGGCGCCTTGGGCCGGCATCGTGTTTCAGGGCTCGGTCGAGGAATATCTGGCCCTGACGACCAAGTTCATCCTGGCCTTTGGCCTCAGCTTCCAGCTGCCCGTGGCGCTGACGCTGATGGGCAAGGCCGGGCTGGTCAGTTCGGAAGGGCTGGCGAGCGTGCGGCGTTATGCGGTGATCGTGATCCTGATCCTTGCCGCGATGGTGACGCCGCCCGATGTGATCAGCCAGGTGGTGCTGTTCAGCGTGATCTACGGCCTTTACGAGATTTCGATCTTCCTCGTGCGGCGCATTGAAAAGAAACGTGAACTGAAAGAACAGCAAGATGGCTGACAAGCTGATGCGCCGCATTGCCGAGGCGCTGGAGCGCATGGCGCCGCCCCCGGCGCCGGCACCCAGCTTTTCCGAGGCCTCTGCCTATGTCTGGCAACCGGACCCCGACCGGCTGGTGCCGGTCGCCAGCGTGGCCCGGGTGGATCTGGTCCAGCTGATCGGAATCAACCGCGCGCGCGACACCCTGCTGGCTAACACGCTGCAATTCGCCAAAGGCCATGCCGCCAACAATGCCTTGCTTTGGGGCGCGCGGGGCATGGGCAAGAGCTCGCTGGTCAAGGCGGTCCATGCCGAGGCCGTCCAGCAGGGCTTGCCGCTGGTGCTGGTCGAGATCGCGCGTGACGATCTGGATTCCGTGTCGCGGCTGCTCGCCATTCTGGGCCGGGCCAGCGACCGGCGCTTTCTGCTGTTTTCGGACGACCTGTCGTTCAGCCATGACGACACGCAATACAAATCGCTCAAGGCGGTGCTGGACGGCGGTATCGCCGGGCGGCCGGCGAATGTGATCCTGTATGCGACCTCGAACCGCCGCCACCTGATGCCGCGCGACATGATCGACAATGAGCGCGCGACCGCGATCCAGCCCGGCGAGGCGGTCGAGGAAAAGGTGTCTCTGTCGGATCGTTTCGGGCTGTGGCTGGGCTTTCATCCCTGCTCGCAGGACGAATATCTGGCGATGGTGCGCGGATATTGCGACAGCTATGGCATTCAAATTGCCGAGGACGAATTGCGCGCCGAAGCCATCGAATGGCAGGCGACGCGCGGTTCGCGTTCCGGGCGAGTGGCTTGGCAGTTCTTTACCGATCTGGCCGGGCGCAACGGCATCGCGGTCTGAACCGCGACGCCGGGTTTAAATCTGAACCGAATGGTTTGAAAAATGCCCATGACAGATTCGGGCCGAGGGAGGTCTGCTGTTTTGACCTTGGCAGGGGTTTTTCGGGCGAATCGCGATAACTTATGGATTGCGCGGCGCATCCGACAGGAAAACCCCGGGAAATCGCGGATCCCCCGTCGGGCGGGGCCATTTTTAGCGGTATAAAACTAAGGGCTTAGATGCCTGCGCCGCAATGTCGCCGATGTGACGCTGAAATAAAAAACCGGGTGAGGGCAGTGCCCAGCCTCACCCGGTTTGCCATACACCTGAAAGAGGAAATCATTAACTGGCAGGGACAAATTGCACCGAAACCAGAGCAGTTGAAACCTGACTTTTTAGTGAGTTTTCGACCTGTCTGATTGGGGTAAAATATTCACTCCATGGTGGCTTAAGATAGATTTGAAACAATTACAGGTAGAGGCGGCCGACCTGCCGGATTCTTGCCCTGACGGTGCAGTCGCAAAGCGCATGCCGGGTGCCGCGAGGGCTGGCATGTCCGACCGAGACTTGCTTTAGTTCTGCCCGGTAGGGTTGAGTGATAGGGCAGGCGTATGGGCGGCAAGGGATCGAAAGACGCGGATCAGCGCGGGGGCAACTCCGATGCCGTGCGGGCCGCACGACAGGCCGCCAACCGGGCCGAGCGCGAGGCGCGCCGCGCCGCCAATCAGGCCCGGCGGGCCGAGCGCAAGGGAGCTGACGCCGCAGCAGAACCCGCCCGCCCCGCCGCGGCGTCGCGCCCTTTCAACATCCTGATCGTCGCGCAGGCCGGCCGTATCGGGCGCGAGGCGCTGCTGTTCGCGGCCAGTCTGCGCCATAGTTCGCCGGGCTGGCGCGGCCGCCTGATCGTGGCCGAGCCGCTGGCCGAGGCTGCATGGGTCGGGGTCAAGGTCGCGCTGGAGCCGACGCTGCGCGAGGCATTGACCGAGCTGGGGGCCGAGGTCGTGCCCTTTGCCGCGCAGCATTTCGGCCGCAACTATCCGCATGGCAACAAGATCGAAGCCCTGTCCCTGCTGCCGGTGGGTGAGCCCTTCATATTCTTTGACAGCGACACGCTGGTGACCGGGCCCTTGGAGGGGCTGGCCATCGATTTTGACCGCCCGTCCGCCTCGATGCGCCGCTCGGCAAGCTGGCCCGAGCCGCCGCTTTACGGGCCGGGCTATGGCGGGATCTGGAAGTCGCTTTATGACCGCTTTGGTCTGGATTTCGACAGCTCGCTGGACCTGACGCAGCCTGACGAGCATTGGGAACGCTATCTGTATTTCAATGCCGGCTGGTTCCTTGGCCCCGATCCGGCGGAATTCGCCCGCCTTTTCCTTGAATGGGCGCTGGCGGTGCGCGACGATCCCGGCGATGCGCTGGCTTGCCAAAGCCTCGATCCATGGCTGGATCAGATCGTCCTGCCGCTGGTGATCCATGCCTTGGGCGGCGGCAGGCCGGCGCCCGAGCTTTCCGGGCTGGACGGGGCGGTGACCTGCCATTATCGCACGCTGTCGTTGCTTTATGCGCGCGAACCTGCGGCCGCCGGGCTCTTGGTGCAAGAGCTTCTGCGCGACCCCGATCTGGCGCAGCATTTCGCCGATGACCCGGCGGTCTGCAAGCTGGTGTTCGAGGCAGAGGGCGCCCGCATGGTGCGCGAGTTGATCCCCGACCCCGCGGCGATGACCGAGCAGATGATGCGCAAGCGGCTGAAACAGGCCGGGCTGTGGTTCCGCTAGGGCCTAGCCCCGGCGGTGCGCGATCCAGCCGCCGCCCAGCACCCGGCTGCCCTCGGCGGCGTAGAACACGCAGGCCTGACCGGGGCTGACGCCTTCCTCGGGGGCAAGCAACTCGACCTCGGCGCGGTTCGCGCCCGTCGGCCGCAGGATGGCCGGGCGCGGCGGCCGGGTCGAGCGGATGCGCGCGGTGATCGCGATCTCGCCCTCGAAGGGTTCGTCGCCCAGCCAGTTGACCTCGGTTACCGGGATGATGCGGGTGGCCAGCGCCTGTTTCGGGCCGACGACCACGTGCCGCAGATCGGGGTCCAGCCGCACCACATAAAGCGGATCGCCAAGGCCGCCGATGCCCAGGCCGCGCCGCTGGCCGATGGTGTAATGGATCACGCCACGGTGCTGGCCCAGCACCTTGCCATCCAGATCGACGATATCGCCCGCATCGGCCGCGCCCGGGCGCAGCTTTTCGATCACGCTGGCATAATCGCCATTAGGCACGAAGCAGATGTCCTGACTGTCGGGCTTGTCTGCGACGGCCAGACCGAATTTCGTGGCCAGGGCACGGGTCTCGGCCTTGCTGGCCAGCCCGCCCAGCGGAAAGCGCAGGAATTCCAGCTGTTCGGGCGTGGTCGAGAACAGGAAATAGCTTTGGTCGCGGTTGGGATCGGCGGCCATGTGCAGCTCGGCTCCGCGCGCACCGGCAAAGCGGCGGATGTAATGTCCCGTCGCCATGCAATCGGCGTCAAGCTCGCGCGCGGTCTGCAGCAGGTCGCGGAACTTGACCCGTTCGTTGCAGCGGATGCAGGGCACGGGCGTGGCACCGGCCAGATAGGCGTCGGCGAATTCCTCGATCACGGATTCGCGGAACTTGTTTTCATAATCCAGCACGTAATGCGGAAAGCCGATCCGCTCGGCCACGCGGCGGGCGTCGTGAATGTCCTGCCCCGCGCAGCAGGCGCCTTTCTTGGCTAGGGCCGCGCCATGGTCGTAAAGCTGCAATGTGACGCCGATCACGTCGTAGCCCTCGGCCGCCAGCATCGCCGCGACCACCGAACTGTCGACGCCGCCCGACATGGCGACGATGACGCGGGTTTCGGCCGGCGGCTTGGCAAAGCCCAGCGAATTCAAGGCGGTTTCTTGCGCGTCGGCGCGCAGGTTCGGTGAGGCGGCTGTCATGGATCGTCCTTTTGCGGCGAGGGCAGGAAGGGGTGCCAGCCGCGATTTCCCTACATTTATAGGAAAATTGCCGAAATTCTCAAGGGCTGCCCCGGCGACAAATCCGTTACGCTTCACCACGACTTAAGAAGTTTCTGCCAGAAACAAGGGCAAGGAAGACGGGAACATGCCGATGTTTTTGAAGAAAACCACGGGGCCGCGTACGGCGCATCTGCGCGATGGCAGCATTCTGACGCTGGCGGATCTGCCGCCGCCCGATACGCGCTGGGTGGCCAGCCGCAAGGCGGTGGTGGTCGCCGCAGTCGAACACGGGCTGCTGCGCCGCGATGAGGCGATCACCCGCTATGACCTGACCGAGGAAGAGTTCGACGCCTGGGTGCAGGCGGTGGCGCGGTACGGGCGCAATGCGTTGAAAATCACCCAGTTGCAAAAGTTTCGGCAACTTTAGATTGTTTTGTATGCGACAAGCTCTCCAGTAACCTGATATTAACCTTTATGTGCAACCTATATGTCCATTAGCGGTTCAACCAGGGGCTGAAACCATGCGAATCCTGCTTGTCGAGGATGATCCCACCACCGCACGCAGTATCGAACTGATGCTGACGCATGCGAATTACAACGTCTATCGGACGGACATGGGCGAGGAGGGGATCGACCTAGCCAAGCTCTATGATTACGACCTGATCCTCTTGGATCTGGACCTGCCGGACATGCACGGGATGGAGGTTTTGCGTCAGATCCGCATGTCGCGGGTCGATACGCCGATCCTGATCCTGACCGGCTCGGACGACACGGAAAGCAAGCTGCGGGGCTTTGGCTTCGGGGCAGACGATTACATGACCAAACCATTTAACCGAGATGAACTGGTCGCGCGCATTCAGGCGATCATCCGCCGCTCCAAGGGGCACAGCCATTCTGTGATCCGCACGGGCGAGATGATGGTCAATCTGGATTCGCGCTCGGTCGAGGTGGCTGGCCGTCCGGTTAACCTGACCGGCAAGGAATACCAGATCCTTGAACTGCTGAGCCTGCGCAAGGGCACGACGCTGACCAAGGAGATGTTCCTGAACCATCTTTACGGCGGTATGGACGAGCCCGAACTGAAGATCATCGACGTCTTCGTCTGCAAGCTGCGCAAGAAGCTAGCGGCGGCTTTGGGGGGCGAAAGCCATATCGAGACGGTCTGGGGGCGGGGCTATGTGCTGCGCGACCCGGTGATCGAGGGGCAGAATGCCGAAAAGCTGGCGCTGCGCGCCTAGCGCGGATGGCCGGGCTGCGGGCTGGGACGCGTTTCGCCCCGGCATTGGCTTGGCTGCCTAATTTCGGGCGTAAATGCGCTGCCGGTCGTGCAGGCAAGACGTGGCAGGGTGGCGCGTCTACGCGAATTTCGGGGGTGCCGCGAGGTTGGCGCGGGATTTGCGCCAGACTGGCCACTGGTTTGGTTGCTGCGGCCGGTGGGCGCACAGGCGCGCGTGGGTTAGTGGCTGCCTGCGCCGATGGGGCGCTGGATAAGGGCGCCGCACGGGGTCGGCCGAGTGCCGCCACGGCTGAAACGCGGCCCCTTCAGTTCGCTCATCACCCGCAACCCGCAATGCAGCGCCCTGCCTGCTCTACGATCTACACGTCCGCCCGGCGCAGGGCGGCGGTCGAGCCGCGCGGCACCAACTCGCCTGACAAGGTGACCGTGCGGACCGGCTGATCGGGGCGAGAGATGCGGCTCAGCAGCATCAGCATCGCTTCGCGGCCAAAGACATCGACCGGCTGGCGGATCACGGTGATGCCGGGCTCGACCAGCGAGGTCCATGCTTCGTCGTCGAACCCCGCCAGCGCCAGCTCGGCCGGAATGCGGATGCCTCGGTCGCGGCAAAGCTGCAGCGCCGCGCCCACGAACAGGCCGTTCGACAGCACCAGCGCGTCGGGCTTTTCGCGCGCCAGCAGATCCTCCAATGCGGCGCGGCCGGTTTCGGCGCTGGGCGGGGCAGTGGCGGCCAAGGGCTCAAGCCCGTGCTGGATCAGACGTTTCTGAAAGGCATCGCGCCGCTCGATACCCGTGGCCGAAGTGGCGCCGAACAGGCCGGCGATCCGCTTGCGGCCGGTTTCGATCAGATGATCGACCAGCAACGCCGTGGCGCCGGCATTGTCCAGGATCACCGCATCGCGCCGCCCGCCCGGCAGGTTGCGGTCCACCAGCACCACCGGAACCCGGAAATCGGCCAGCGCGCTGCGGCTTAGCGCTCGCGTCGGCGCAAGGATCAGGCCGGCGACGCGCTCCTCGGCCATCAGTTCCAGATACATGGCCTCGCGCGCCGGATCCTCGTCGGTATTGCACAGGAAGACCCGCATCCCGGCGCGATAGGCCTCATCCTCGACCGCGCGCGACAGCTGGGTGAAAAACGGATTGCGGATATCGGCCACGATCAGGCCAACGGTCATCGACTGCTGCGAGCGCAGCTGCCGCGCGGCCAGATTGGGACGATAGCCGGTGGCGGCGACCGCCGCCTCGACCTTGCGGCGCACATCGGCGCTGACCGGCCCCTTGCCCAATGCCCGCGAGACGGTCGACGGGGCGACGCCTGCGGCCCGGGCCACATCCTTGATGCCGACAGTCATGAGAATGGAAACGTTCTTTGTCCTACCTGCACCGAGCATCCTTCAGAAATTCAGATACTGCAAGGGTTTTGACAGTTTTCCACCAGCCGCCTCCCAGTTTTCTGGAAAAATTGGTGGAAACGTTTCCACAACTGATGTAGGAATCATCAACCTTTGGAGATTGGGAGGAGCCAGTGTCCCTGATTCTTGAAGCGGGCATTCTGCCCCGTGAACTCGTCCGCCTTGACGCCAAGGTCGCGGACAAGGCGGATGCCATCGCCCAGCTTGCCGCGCTGCTGGTTGCGGATGGCTGCGTCAAGCCGGGCTTTGCCGCCAGCATGGAGCGGCGCGAAGCGGCGTCGAACACCTATCTTGGCAAGGGCATCGCCATTCCGCATGGCATGGCCGAGGACCGCGACCTGATCCTGCGCGACGGCATCGCCGTGCTGCAGGTCCGCGACGGTGTCGAGTGGAACGCCGGCCAGCGCGCCAATCTGGTGGTGGCGATCGCCGCGCGTTCGGACGCGCATATCGGCATCCTGCGCCGCCTGACGCGCCTGATGCAGGACGAGCCGCGCATCGCCATGCTGGCCGCCACCGATGACACCGGCGCCATCGTCGAGGCGCTCTCGGGTGAGCAGGCCATTGCGGCCGAGGCCGCCGAACCCGCTGCCGATTTCGCGCAGAATTTCGACTGGACCTGCGATTATCCCAACGGGCTGCACGCGCGGCCGGCGACGGAATGGGCCGAAACCGCGCGCCGCTTTGCCGCCCGCATCCGCGTGCGCAACGGCGATGAGATGGCCGATGCCCGCAACATGATCTCATTGCTGCAACTGGGGCTGAAGGCCGGCGACAGCCTGACTGTTTCGGCCGAGGGCGCGGACGCTGCCGATGCGCTGTCCACCCTGCGCGTGGTCATCACCGGGCTTTCTGCCCGCGAAAAGGCCGACGCCGCCAAGGCCGAGGAAAAACGCAATGCCGCTGCCATGCTGGGCGGCTGGACCGGCCCCGAAAATGGCGATGTGGTCGAGGGCGTTGCCGCCTCGCCCGGCTTGGCCATCGGCCGGCTGCATCACCTTGAGGCCGGGCCGATAGTGGTGCCGGACCAGCCGACCGATCTGGCCAGCGCTGCCGACCGGCTGCACAATGCCCTGGCCCGCGCGCGCGAGCAGCTGGGCGCGCTGGCCGATGACACCGCCCGCCGTCTGGGCGAATCCGACAGCGCCATCTTCCTTGCGCAATCCGAGCTTTTGAACGACCCGCAGCTGGTCACGCTGGCCTCGCAAAAGCTGGTCGAGGGGCATGGTCTGGCCTGGTCCTGGCATCAGGCGGTGCAGGAAACCGCGCAGCAACTGGTCAATATCGGCAATCCGGTGCTGGCCGGCCGCGCCGTCGACCTGCGCGACGTGGGCCAGCGCGTGCTGGCGCTGATCGACCCGGCGCTGGCCAAGCCCGCGCCGGCCGAAGTGCCGCAGGACGCCATCCTGATCGCCGATGACCTGACGCCCACCGACACCGCGACCATGGACGCCGACCGCGTCGCCGGTCTGGTGACCGCGCAGGGCGGTCCGACCTCGCATACCGCGATCCTTGCCCGCACGCTGGGCCTGCCGGCTGTGGTGGGCGCAGGGGCTGCGCTGTCGCGGCTGGTCGATGGCGCGCCCGCGATCATCGACGGCAACTCCGGCCGGCTCTATCTGAACCCGACCGAGGCGGATCTGGCCTCGGCCCGGGGCTGGATCGCCGATGAGGAAACCAAGCGCGCCCGCGCCGCCGAGGCCCGCGCCCTGCCGGCCAAGACCCGCGACGGGCATGAGGTGCAGATCGGCGCCAATATCAACCTGGCCGAACAGGCGGCCTTTGCGCTGGAACAGGGTGCCGAGGGCGTCGGCCTGATGCGGACCGAGTTTCTGTTCCTTGAACGCGGCGACAGCCCGACCGAAGAGGATCAGTATCGCGCCTATTCCGCCATGGCGCGTGCCATGGGCGACCGGCCTCTGGTCATCCGCGCGCTGGACATTGGTGGCGACAAGCAGGTCAGCTATCTGGACCTGCCGCGCGAGGAAAACCCGTTCCTTGGTGTGCGCGGTGCGCGTCTGCTGCTGCGCCGGCCCGAACTGCTGGTGCCGCAGGTCCGTGCGCTTTACCGCGCGGCCAAGGACGGCGCGCAGATCCAGGTCATGTTCCCGATGATCACCTCGGTCGCCGAGCTTTTGGCGCTGCGCGAGACCTGCGAACAGATTCGCGCCGAGCTGGAGGCGCCGGACGTGCCCTTGGGCATCATGATCGAGGTGCCCTCGGCGGCTCTGCTGGCGGATCAGCTGGCGAAACACGCCGATTTCTTCTCGATCGGCACCAATGACCTGACGCAATATGCGCTGGCCATCGACCGGCAGAACCCGGTTCTGGCACCCGAGGCCGACAGCCTGCATCCTGCCGTGCTGAAGCTGATCGAGTTGACCGTCCGGGGTGCCCATGCCCATGGCCGTTGGGTCGGCGTCTGCGGCGGCATCGCGGGTGACGCCTTTGGCGCCGCGCTGCTGACGGGCCTTGGCGTCGATGAGCTGTCGATGACGCCGCGCGACATTCCGGCGGTCAAGGAGCGCATCCGCAACGCCGATCTGCCCGCGCTGCAGGCGCTGGCGCAGCGGGCCCTGGCCGCGCGCGATGCCGCTGCCGTTCGGGCGCTGGCTGCTGAACTTCCGTTGGCAGAGGTGCGCGCATGATCGTTCGGACGCTTTCTCTCAATCCGGCCATCGACCAGACCGTCACCGTGCCCCGGCTGGCGGCGGGCGAGGTCGTGCGCGCCATGAGCACCCGGCAGGATCCGGGCGGCAAGGCGGTGAATGTCGCCTCATGCCTTGCCGACTGGGGCATGAAGGTGGTCGTCACCGGCTTTCTGGGGCGCGACAATGCCACCACCTTCGAGCAGCTCTTTGCCGACAAGGCCATCGCCGACCGGATGATCCGGGTGGCGGGCGCGACGCGCACCAATATCAAGATCCTTGAGGACAGCGGCCGCACCACCGATGTGAACCTGCCGGGTTTCGTCGCCAGCGCCGATGACCTCAAGGCGGTGTTCAACCAGCTCGACACCGTGACCGAGGGCGATCTGGTGGTGATCTCGGGCAGCCAGCCCTCGGGCCTGCCCGCCGATTGCACGGCGCAATTTCTGGCGCGGTTGGCCGGGCGCGGGGCGCGGGTGGTGCTGGATGTCTCGGGCGAGACGCTGGCGCAGGCGCTGGCCGGTTCCGCCATGCCCTATGCGATCAAGCCCAACCGGCATGAGCTGGAGGAGCTTCTGGGCCGCAGCCTGAAGGGCCCCGACGATGTGCTGGGCGCGGCGCGCGATCTTTTGGCGCGCGGCATCCGGCTGGTGGTGGTTTCGCTGGGCGAGGCCGGGGCGCTGTTTGTCAGCACCGAGGGAGCGCTGATGGCGCGTCCGGTCTCGATTGCGACCGGCAGTTCGGTTGGCGCGGGCGATGCCATGGTCGCGGGGTTGACGGCGGCTTTGGCCGAGGGGCTGGCGCTGCCGGATCTGGCGCGGCAGGCCACGGCCTTTGCCGGGGCCAAGCTGCGCAATCCCGGCCCGCATCTGCCGCCGCCCGACGAGGTGCGCGCGCTGGCCGCATGGGTCAGCACCAAGGCTGCCGGCGAATTCACCGCCGGCTGAACGATCGGCCCGCGCCCATGTGCGGGCCTTAGGGAAATGTCACGGCGCTTGCGCCCGGACAGGAGGATAACATGCAACAGATCATCGCCGTGGTCGGAGCAGGCGACCTTGGCACCCATGCGGTCCTGGCGCGCGAGGCGCTGAAAAAGGCCGCCAAGGCCAGGGGGCAGGCGCTGGCCGTGGAATTGCGCACCTCGGACGGGGTCGTGGATCCGCTGGATCCGGCGGCGCTGGCCGGGGCCGGCCATGTGCTGCTGGTGGGCGAGATCGCCGACGAGCCGCGCTTTTCCGGGCTGGCGCAGGTGCGCGCCAGCATCGCCGAGGTTCTGGCCGATGCGGCCGGGGTTCTGGCCCGCAAACCCGATGCCTCGGGCGCGCAAAAGCCGCTGAACATCGTCGCGATCACCTCGTGCCCGACCGGCATCGCCCATACCTTCATGGCGGCCGAGGGTCTGCAAGAGGGCGCCAAGGCCCTGGGCTATAACATCCGGGTCGAGACGCAGGGCTCGGTCGGCTCGCAGGATCCGCTGACCGCCGAAGAGATCGCTGCCGCCGATCTGGTCATCATCGCCGCCGACCGGCAGGTCGAGCTGTCGCGCTTTGCCGGCAAGAAACTGCATTCCGGCCCGACCAAGCCCGCGATCAACGATGGCGCGGCGCTGATCCGCAAGGCGCTGGCCGAGGCCAGCGTGCAATCGGGCAGCGCGCAGGCCGAGGACAAGGCCGCCAGCCCCGCGCACAAGGCCGGGGTCTACAAGCACCTGATGACCGGGGTCAGCTTCATGCTGCCCTTTGTGGTCGCGGGCGGTCTGCTGATCGCGCTCGCCTTCGCGCTGGGCGGGATCTATGTCTATGAGGACCAATATGCCGGCACGCTGGGCCATACCCTGTTCCAGATCGGGGCAAAGGGCGCCTTTACGCTGATGGTGCCGGCGCTGGCCGGTTATATCGCCTATTCCATCGCCGACCGACCCGGCATCGCGCCGGGGATGACCGGGGGCGTGATCGCAGGCTCGATCGGGGCGGGTTTTCTGGGTGGCATCGCTGCGGGCTTTATCGCGGGCTATGTCATTCTGGTGCTGACCCGGATCATCCGGCTGCCGCGCACGCTGCAGGGGCTGATGCCGGTCTTGATCCTGCCGCTTCTGGGCACGGCGATCACCGGGCTTTTGATGTTTTACGTCGTGGGCGCGCCGACGGCCAAGGTTCTGGCCGCGCTGACCGCGTGGTTGCAGGGGATGCAGGGCAGCTCGGCCGCGATCCTGGGCCTGATCCTGGGCGGCATGATGGCCGTCGATATGGGCGGGCCGATCAACAAGGCGGCCTATGTCTTTGGCACCACGCTGATCGCCTCGAACGTGACCGAGCCGATGGCGGCGGTGATGTGCGCGGGCATGACGCCGCCTCTGGCGCTGGCCATTGCCTCGAAACTGTTCCCGTCGCGCTTTACTGCCGAGGAACGCGAGGCCGGAAATGCCGCCTTTGTGCTGGGGCTGGCTTTCGTGACCGAGGGGGCCATTCCCTTTGCCGCCCGTGATCCGCTGCGCGTCATCCCCTCGCTGATCGCCGGTTCGGCCGTTGCCGGCGCGATCTGCATGGTGCTGGGCGTGCAGTTGAAGGTGCCGCATGGCGGGATCTTCGTGCTGCCGATCCCGAATGCGGTGGTGAACCTGCCGGGCTTTGCCATCGCCATGCTGGTCGGCACGGCGGTTTCGGTGGCGGCGCTGGCGCTGGTCAAGCGGCCGATCGCGCTGGCCGACAACGCGCAGGCGCAACCGGCCTGAGCTGATCTCCATATCTGCGGATCAAGCCGCCTCCGCCAAGCGGGGGCGGTTTTTCGTTGCGCGGGGGGGGATGGCGGCTGCGGCGCTATGTGGTGCGGTCGCATGGGTATTTGGGAAATGGTGAAACCGGCAGCTGGGCGCGCCGGGGCGGGCATAGAGAAAGGCCGCATCCCGGGGGGAGCGGCCTTGAAGTCGGGGCGGCGGGGAGGAGCCGCCCCGGAGTGCAGGCGCGGTTCAGTCCGCGCTCGCCTCGCCCAGACGCAGACCAGCGGGGGCGGGTTCGAGTTCGGTCACCGGGCGGACCGGGGCCAGTTCCTCGCCGTTCAGGGCGCGGTTCAGCTGGTCGCGGTCCAGCGCGCCATGCCAGCGGCTGACGACCACGGTGGCCACGGCATTGCCGATGAAGTTGGTCAGCGAGCGGCATTCGGACATGAAGCGGTCCACGCCGAGGATCAGCGCCATGCCGGCGACCGGGACGGTGGGCACCACCGAAAGCGTCGCGGCCAGCGTGATGAAGCCCGCGCCGGTCACGCCCGCAGCACCCTTGGACGACAGCATCGCCACCAGCAAGAGCAGCACCTGCTGTTCCAGCGACAGATGGGTGTTGGTGGCCTGCGCGATGAAGAGCGCCGCCAGCGTCATGTAGATATTGGTGCCGTCAAGGTTGAAGCTGTAGCCCGTCGGCACGACCAGCCCGACGACCGAACGCTTGCAGCCGGCCTTTTCCATCTTTTCGATCAGCGAGGGCAGTGCCGATTCCGAGGACGAGGTGCCCAGCACCAGCAGCAGCTCGGCCTTGAGATAGGCGATCAGCTTGAAGATCGAGAAGCCGTTCACCAGACAGACCGTGCCGAGGATGACGACGACGAAGATCACCGAGGTCAGGTAGAAGGTGCCGACCAGCGTCGCGAGGTTCACGACCGAGGCGATGCCGTATTTGCCGATGGTAAAGGCGAAGGCACCAAAGGCACCGATGGGGGCGGCCTTCATCAGCACGTCGACGATGCGGAACACGACCTGGCTGACCGCCTCGAACAGGGCCAGCACCGGCTTGCCGCGATCGCCGATCAGGATCAGGCCGATGCCGAACAGGATGGCGACGAACAGGACCTGCAGGATGTTGCCCTCGACAAAGGCCGAGGTCATCGTGGACGGGATGATGTCCATGACAAAGCCGGTCAGCGAGGTCTCATGCGCCTTTTCGGTATAGGTGGTGACCTTGCTGGCATCGAGCGAGGCCGGGTCGATGTTCATGCCGGCGCCGGGCTGGATGACATTGGCGGTGACCAGACCCACGACCAGCGCGAGCGTCGAGAAGGTCAGGAAATAGGCGAATGCCTTGCCCACTACCGAGCCCACGCCCTTGAGCGTGCCCATGCCGGCAAGCCCGGTGACGATGGTCAGGAAGATCACCGGCGAGATGATCATCTTGACCAGCTTGATGAAGCCGTCGCCGAGCGGCTTTAGCGCCTCGCCGGTCTGCGGGTAGAAATGGCCGATGAGCGCGCCGGCCACGATGGCGCACAGCACCTGAAAATACAGGTGCCGATAAAACGGTCGATGCGCGACGACGACCGGCTCTGCCGATGTATGGAACTGCATTGAGGCCTCCTCCAACCTGCGCTGTCATGCTTGTGTCATCGGTTTTAGGGCCGGGGCATTTGCGGACCAAGCGCTGGGCGCATAGCTGCAATGCGTTGAATTTCTGGGTATTTGTGCGGGTTGGTCGTGCATATCTGTGTGGTTTTCCGCACAGAGCATCCGTGATAGTGTGAAAATCCACACAGGAGGACGGGTGCAGACCGGGGTTCACAGCGATTCGATGGCGCGATTGGCGCGGGTGCCCCGGACGCTGGCGCTGGCGCTGGCTGGGGTCACGGCGGTGCTGGTGCTGCTGACGAGCTTTGTGCTGGCGCAGCGCGCGACCTTGGCCGACATGCGCGAGGCGCAGGAGACCACGCTGCGCTCGCGGGTGCAGGCGCTGGAAAGCACGCTGTCGCGCCAGCGCGCCGTGGCGACGGTGCTGGCCGATGATGCGGCGGTGCGCGCCGCACTGGGCGATCCGCGTGAGGCCAAGCTGGCGGCCGTGTCGCAAAAGCTGGCGCGGCTGCGCGAAGAGACCGACAGCGCGGTGATCTATCTGCTGGATCTGCGCGGCATCGCGCTGGCCGCATCGAACTGGCGTCAGCCCGACAGTTTCGTCGGCGCCGATTACAGTTTCCGCGACTATTACCGGCAGGCGCTGCGCGATGGCAGCGCGACGCAATTCGCGCTGGGCACGGTCAGCAACCGGCCGGGCCTGTATCTGTCGCATGACATCAGGACCGAGCCCGGTGGCAGCGACCAGCCGGCGCGGGCGCTGGGTGTGGTCGTGGTCAAGGTTGAGTTCGACCGGCTGGAGGCCGAATGGCGACAGGCCGGCGATCTGACCTATGTGCTGGACGGGGCGGGGCAGATCATCCTGTCGAGCCAGCCCGACCTGCGCTTTGTGCCGCCGGCACCGGTGGGGCGGGCGCTGGCAAGCCGGCAGGCGGTGCCGGGCACGGCCTGGAGCATGGTGCTGGTCTCGTCCTCGGCGCCGGCGGCCTATGCCGGCGGGTTTGCGGCGGGCTCGGCCGGGTTTCTGCTGTTGTTGGCGGCTGTGATCGCCAGTCTGCGCCTGCGCGCCCGCCGCCGCGCCCGGCGCGCGGCCGAGGCCGAGCGGCGCTATCGCATCGACCTTGAGCGCGCGGTGGATGAGCGCACGCGGGCGCTGTCCGAGGAAATCCGCGAACGCCGCGCCGCCGAAGAGCGGCTGGACCGGCTGCGCGGCGAGATGGTGCAGGCCAACAAGCTGGCGGCCTTGGGCCAGATCACCGCCGGCGTCGCCCATGAGGTCAACCAGCCGCTGGCGGCGATCCGGCTGCTGGCCGAAAACGGCATCGCCATGATGCCAAGCGATGCCGCGCCCGAGCTTGCGGGGAATATGGACAGCATCCTGCGCATGACCGACCGCATCTCGCGCATCACGCAAGAGCTGCGCGGCTTTGCCCGCAAGGCGACCGGCGATCTGGGTCCGGTGGTCTTGGCCCCGGCGCTGGAGGTCGCGGCGCTGCTGACCGCCGGTCGCCGCAAGGCCGAAGGTATCCAACTGGAGCTGCCCAAGCTGGCCCCGGATCTGTCCATTCAGGGCGAGACGGTGCGGCTGGAGCAGATTTTGGTCAACCTGCTGCAAAACGCGCAAGAGGCGCTGTCGGGCCGCGCCGGGGCGGGGCTGATCCGCGTGCTGGTCGATGCCGATGATCAGCGCGTCCGCATCGCTGTCGAGGATAATGGCCCTGGCCTTGCGCCTCAGATCGCGCGACAGCTTTTCACGCCCTTTGCCACCTCGAAGCCACAGGGGCTGGGGCTGGGGCTGGTGATCTCGCAGGACATTGCGCGCGATTTCGGCGGCAGCCTGCGGGCCGAGGATCCGCCGGGCGGGCAGGGCGCCCGCTTTGTGCTTGATCTGCCGAGGGCGGCATGAGCGACGCGCTGCGCCTTGTCCGGCTGGTCGATGATGACGAGGATCTGCTGGCCGTGCAGGTCCAGACCCTGCGGCTGGCCGGCTTTCAGGTCGAGGCCTTCGGCTCGGCCCTTGCCGCGCTGGAGGGGATGGGGCCGGACTATCCGGGCGTGGTGCTCAGCGATGTGCGGATGCCGGGCATGGACGGGTTCGAGCTGTTTACGCAATTGCACGACCGCGATCCCGATCTGCCGGTGATCCTGCTGACCGGCCATGCCGATGTGCCGATGGCGGTCGCGGCGCTGAAACAGGGCGCCTATGATTTCCTGTCCAAGCCGGTCGGGGCGGGCACGCTGGTCGCGGCGCTGAATCGGGCCTGCCAGTCACGGGCGCTGGTGATGGAAAACCGCGCGCTGCGTCAGGAGGCGCAGGCCGAGGCGGCGCGCGAAACCCGGCTGATCGGGCAAAGCCCGGTCATGCAGCATCTGCGCGACGGCATCGACCGGATGGCGGCCACCGGGGGCGATCTGTTGCTGCTCGGGGCATCGGGCACCGGCAAGGAAACCGTGGCCCGCGCCATCCACCGGCAGGGGCCGCGCCGCGCCCGCGCCTTTGTCCATGTCGCCTGTGCCACGTTGGACGAGGCGCGCTTCGAGACCGAATTCCTTGGCAGCGAGCCGCAGGGCCGCATGGCGCGCAGCCCCGGCCGGCTGGAAAAGGCGCATCGCGGCACGCTTTATCTGGATCAGGTCGAGGCGCTGGCGCCGGGGTTACAGGCGCGGTTTCTGGCGCTGATCGAGGCGGGGGAGTTCTGGCCGGTCGGGGCGGCGGCACCGCGTCCGCTGGACCTGCAGCTGATCGCCTCGACCGGGGCGGATCTGGCGGCGCTGGTGCAGCAGGGCGGCTTTCGCGGCGATCTTTATTACCGGCTTTCGGGCGTGGTGCTGCGCCTGCCGACCCTGGCCGAGCGGCGCGAGGACATCCCCGACCTGTTTCGGCATTTCCTGCTGGAGGCCTGCGCCCGGTTGCAGGTGCCGGCGGCGCCGGTCACGCCGATGGTCAAGGCGCGGCTGGCCGGGCATGACTGGCCCGGCAACCTGCGCGAGCTGCGCCAATATGCCGAGGGTCACGCGCTGGGGCTGTCGCCCTTTGACGGCGGCGGGGCCGGGTCCGCCGCGCGCGGCCTGACCGAGATGATGGCCGAATACGAGGCCGGGCTGATCCGCGAGGCGCTGCGGCTGGCCCAAGGGAACGCCAGTCAGGCGATGGAGCGCCTGCAATTGCCGCGCAAGACCTTTTACGACAAGCTGACCCGGCATGGCATCAAACCCGCCGAGTTCCGCGATCCGTCGCGCTAGGCCCATACGGGGTGCCGGCGCTGGACAAGCGCCCGGCGGTGCCGCTATCACTCGGCCCGAAAGATCGGCCCCGCCTGGGCCTATGAGCGGAGGCAGGCATGGCCCAAGACACACCCGTTGAACCGCCGGTTTCGGCCCTGGACGCCGCCGCTGCTGCCGATCAGGCGGCGGTCCTGACCGAGCTTCTGACCCGCGCCAATGACGCCTATCACGGCGCCGATGCGCCCTTTATCAGCGATGCCGAATATGACGCCGCCAAGCGCCGTCTGGCCGAGATCGAGGCGCGTTTCCCCGCGCTGGCCCGCGCCGACAGCCCGACCGAACAGGTCGGCGCCGCGCCTGACAGCCGCTTTGCCAAGGTGGCGCATCGCCTGCCGATGCTGTCTTTGGAAAACGGCTTTGACCCCGAGGATGTGACCGCCTTTGTCCAGCGCGTGCGCGGCTTTCTGAACCTGCCGGCCAATGCGCCGCTGGACTTCACCGCCGAGCCCAAGATCGACGGCCTGTCGCTGTCGCTGCGCTATGAGGCGGGCGAGCTGGTTTTGGCCTCGACCCGCGGCGATGGCGCGGTGGGTGAGAATGTGACCGCCAATGCCCGCACAATCGCCGACATTCCGCAGCGCCTGCTGGGTGACGACATTCCTGCCGTGGTCGAGATCCGGGGCGAGGTCTATATGTCGCATGAGGATTTCGAGTCGCTGAACCGCGCCGATCCGGCCCGGGTCTTTGCCAATCCGCGCAATGCCGCCGCAGGCTCGCTGCGTCAGCTGGACCCGGCGGTGACGGCGGCGCGACCCTTGCGCTTTTTCGCCTATGCCTGGGGCGAGGTCAGCGCGCCGCTGGCCGCCACCCAGATGGGGGCGGTTGCACGCATGGCCGCGATGGGCTTTCAGACCAACCCCTTGATGCGGCTTTGCCATTCTGTTCAGGACATGCTGGCCACCTGGGCCGGGATCGAGCAGATGCGCGCGACCTTGGGCTATGACATCGACGGCGTGGTCTACAAGGTCGACGATCTGGCCTTTCAGGCGCGGCTGGGGATGCGCTCGACCACGCCCCGCTGGGCCCTGGCGCATAAATTCCCGGCCGAGCGTGCCTGGACCCGGCTGGAGGCCATCGACATTCAGGTGGGCCGCACCGGTGCACTAAGCCCGGTCGCGCGGCTGACCCCGGTGACGGTGGGCGGCGTCGTGGTGTCGAACGCCACCCTGCACAACGAAGATTACATCGCCGGGCGCGGTGCCGATGGCCGCGAGATCCGGGGCGGCAAGGACATCCGCATCGGCGATTGGGTCGAGGTCTACCGTGCCGGCGACGTCATCCCCAAGGTGGCCGATGTCGATCTGGCGAAACGCCCGCCCGAGGCGCAGCCCTATCCGTTCCCGCAGACCTGCCCGGAATGCGGCTCGCCTGCGATCCGCGAAGAGGGCGACTCGGTCCGGCGCTGCACCGGCGGGCTGATCTGCCCGGCGCAGGCGGTGGAAAAGCTGCGCCATTTCGTGTCGCGCGCGGCCTTCGACATCGAGGGGCTGGGGGCAAAGCAGGTCGAGCTGTTCCACCGTCTGGGCTGGATCGCCGAGCCTGCGGATATCTTCACCCTCGAAAAGCGCGACGCAAACGGCAAGCTTTTGACGAACGCCAGCCCCGATGCCGATGAGGAACTGCTGATCTCGCTGGGTCTCGACAAGCTGCAGCTTGCGGGCATCGGGCTTGCAGGGGCGCTGGAGCGGCTGTCGCAAACCCCGCTTTCCGCGATCAAGGGCTGGGGCGAGAAAAGCGCCAGCGCGTTGTTCCAGGCCATCGAGCGCAAGCGCGAGATCCCCTTGGCGCGGCTGCTGTTCGGCCTTGGCATCCGGCATCTGGGCGAGGTCGGCGCCGCCGATCTGGCGCGCCATTTCGGCGGCTGGGAACGTCTGGTGGCGGCGCTGGACCTGTCGCGCCCGGCGGCGCTGGCGCATCGCGCCGCCGATCTGGCCGCGCAGACCGAACGCGAGCTTGCCGCCCGCGACAGCCGCCGCGCCCGGCTGGCCGAGGCGCGGGCGACCGCGCTGGCCGCAGCCGCCGTTCCGCGCGCCGCAATGACCGCATGGGAAGATCTGATCTCGGCCGATGGCATCGGGCCGGTGCTTGCCATGTCGCTGTCGGACGCCTTTGCCAATCCGCGCGAACGGGGCGCCATCGACCGGCTGGCGGCAGAGCTGCGCCAGATCCAGCCGCCCGAGGCGCGCGCCAGCAACACCGCCATCGCCGGCAAGACGCTGGTCTTCACCGGCACGCTGGAGAAAATGACCCGCGCCGAGGCCAAGGCGCGGGCCGAGGCGCTGGGGGCGCATGTCGCGGGCTCGGTCTCGGCCAAGACCGACCTGCTGATCGCGGGACCGGGCGCGGGCTCCAAGGCGAAAAAGGCCGCCGATCTGGGCATCGAGGTGATCGACGAGGACGCATGGCTGGCTCTGGCGCGGGAATAGGGCCTGGTCCGGCGCGTCCGTCCGCGGGGCGGCCGCCGGCGCTGTTCCCGCTGTTTGCCGGCATCGAGACGCTGCCGGGCGTCGGCCCGCGCGCCGCAGAGGCTCTGGAGCAGATGGGCGTGACCCGGCCGCGCGACCTGATCCTGACCCTGCCGCATTCCGGCATCCGCCGCCGCCGCATCGCTTCGCTGGCCGAGGCACGCCCGCCCGAGATCGTCACCCTGACCGTCACCGTCCAGCGCCATGCCCCGGCGCCCGCGCGCGGCAGGCCGTGGCGGGTCTATTGCTCGGACGGGCGCAATGACCTGCAACTGGTGTTTTTTCACGCCCGCAAGGACTGGATCGAAAGCCAGCTGCCGCTAGGCGCGCGCCGGCTGGTCTCGGGCAAGGTCGAGCTGTTCGACGGCATGGCGCAGATGGTGCATCCCGACCATATCGGCGCCGAAACCAGCGCGCAGCCGCCCGATTTCGAGCCCGTCTATCCGCTCTCGGGTCGGCTGACGCAGGGGCTGATGCAAAAGGCCGTGCACGCCGCGCTGGACCGGTTGCCGGCGGTTGCCGAATGGATCGACGCCTCGGTCGTGGCGCGCGAAGGCTGGCCCGGCTGGGCCGAGGCGCTGCATGCCGCCCATGCGCCGAACGGCGTCGAAAACCTCTCGGGCACGGATCCGGCCCGGGCGCGGCTGGCCTATGATGAGCTTTTCGCCCATCAGGTGACGCTGGCGCTGCTGCGCCGCGACCGACGCAGGCAGCGGGGCGTCGAAACCATGGGCGATGGCGCCCTGCGCGCCCGCGTGCTGGCCGGCTTGCCCTGGCCGCCGACCGGGGCGCAGTCGCGCGCCGTGGCCGAGATCGCCGCCGACATGGCCGCGCCGCGCCGCATGAACCGGCTGCTGCAAGGCGATGTCGGCGCAGGCAAGACGCTGGTCGCCTTTCTGGCGGCGCTGAACGCGGTCGAGGCGGGCGGGCAGGCGGTGCTGATGGCCCCGACCGAAATCCTGGCCCGTCAGCATTACCGCGCGCTGGAGCCCTTCGCGCGGCTCGCCGGCATCCGGCTCGAGGCGCTGACCGGCCGAGACAAGGGCGATGCCCGCGCCAATATCCTGACCGATCTGGCCGAGGGGCGCATCGACATCCTCGTCGGCACCCATGCGGTGATCCAGAAGACGGTGCATTTCCACGATCTGCGGCTGGCAATCATCGACGAACAGCATCGTTTCGGCGTCAACCAGCGCATGGAACTGGGCGCTAAGGGCCATCTGCCGCCCGATATGCTGGTGATGACGGCGACGCCGATCCCGCGCTCGCTGGCGCTGGCGCAATTCGGCGATATGGACCTGTCGGTGCTGGACGAAAAGCCGCCGGGCCGGCAGCCGATCCGTACCACCGTGCTGCCCGACAGCCGCATCGATGAGGTGGTCGAGCATCTTGCCCGGGCGCTGGATGGCGGCGCCCGGGCCTATTGGGTCTGCCCGCTGGTCGAGGAAAGCGAGGCGGTGGATCTGACCGGGGCCGAGGCGCGCTTCAAGGCATTGCGCGCCCGCTTTGGCGATCAGGTCCGGCTGGTGCATGGCCAGATGCCGCCCGAGGAACGCGATGCCGCCATGGCCGATTTCGCCGCCGGTCGCGCCGGTATCCTTGTCGCCACCACGGTGATCGAGGTCGGCGTCGATGTCCCTCAGGCGACGATCATGGTCATCGAACGCGCCGAAAGTTTCGGCCTTGCCCAGCTGCACCAGTTGCGCGGCAGGGTCGGGCGCGGCACCGGCGCTTCAAGCTGCCTGCTGATGTATCAGGAACCGCTCTCTGAAACCGGCCGCCGTCGCCTGTCGATCCTGCGCGAGACCGAGGACGGCTTTCGCATCGCCGAAGAGGATCTGGCTATCCGCGGCGCCGGTGACGTGATCGGGACCGCCCAATCCGGCCTGCCGCGCTTTCGCATCGCCGATATCGAACGCCAGTCCGGGCTGATGGCGCTGGCGCGCAAGGACGCGCAAGCCTTTCTGGAACGCGACCCCGACATGCAGGGCGACCGCGCGCAGGCCGTGCGATTCCTGCTTTGGCTGATGGAGCAGGACCGCGCCATCCGCATGATCAGCGCCGGCTGACAGTTCCGCTTTCTTTCGTGCCCAAATATCCCGGGGGGACGCCGGCAGGTCCCCGGTCAGGGGACAGGCCGGCGTGGGGGCAGAGCCCCCCGGCGACACGGATGTTCTCATCCCGGTTTCGATGTTCTTAAAAAGTTCTTTACTTTAACCCGATTCGATGAGAACAAATAAGAAACAAACCCCGAGGAGCTTGAGATGAACCGCGATACGCTCTCTGATCTTGTCGGCGCCCTGGCGATTTCCGTGACCGCCGTGATCCTGTTTTCCCTGCCGTCGGTGGCCCCGATCCTGACCGCCGCCTGACGACCCCGCCTTTCTGCCTTCCTGCCCCGCGCTTTTCCGACCTGCCTTGTCAGCCGGTCCCGGATCGTCCCCGGTCCTTTGAAATGCGCGCAACTGACCGGCTCCTTGCGGGCCGGTTTTCTTTTTCGATCAAATGGAAAGCTCAGGCCTGGGCCGCGTCCATCGCGCCCAGCGTGGCATCCCATGCCAGCAGGATCGAGGCATGGCGATTGGGAAATTCGCGCGCGGGCATCAGCACCTCAAGCGCATCAAAGGGCGCGGCGGGGGCAGGCCCGTCGGATTTCAACATGGCCAGCAATTCCTCGCGCGCCTTGGCCAATTCCTCGCGGCTGCGGCCCAGAACGACACTGCCCAGCACCCCGGCCGAGGCCTGTCCCAAGGCGCAGGCCCGCACCTCTTGCGAGAATTCGGCGATACGCCCGTCCTGGACCACGACATGCGCGGTCACCGAAGATCCGCATTGCGGCGAACGCTTGTGTGCGCTGCCACCCGGCGCGGCCAGCTTGCCCAGATGCGGGATATCGGCCGCCAAAGCCAGGATCCGGCGGGAATAAAGCTGCATCAGATCGCTGTCGGCCATGGTCTTTTCCTTGCGGCGTGCCGGCCTTAGATAGGCATGGCCCGCGCGAAAGGAAAGCCGATGTTCGATCCCTCCAGCCTGAAATACGACGCCAATGGCCTGATCCCGGTCGTGGCGCAGGACCATGTCTCGGGCGAGGTGCTGATGGTGGCGTGGATGAACGCCGATGCCGTGGCCCGCACGTTGTCCAGCGGCAATGTCACCTATTGGTCGCGCTCGCGTCAGGCATTCTGGGTCAAGGGCGAAACCTCGGGCCATCTGCAGAAACTGGTCGAGCTGCGGGTCGATTGCGATCGAGACTGTCTGCTGGCGCTGGTCGATCAGACCGGGCCGGCCTGCCACACCAACCGCCGCTCGTGCTTTTATACCGCGATCCGCGACGGGGCCGAGGTCGAGATCATGCAGCCGCTACAGCCCTAACATGTGGCGAATATCCTCGGGCGTCGCGCCCTCGGCCCGGTAAAGCCGCAGGGCGCGGGCGTCGTCGCGCTTGGCCAGACGCTTGCCGTGGGCGTCACGGATCAGGCGGTGGTGGTGATAGCGCGGCGTTTCAAGTTGCAGCAATTTCTGAAGAAGCACATGGATCCATGTGGAATCCAACAGATCTTTTCCGCGCGTGACCAGCGTGATGCCCTGCGCGGCATCATCCACCACCACCGAAAGGTGATAGCTGGTGCCCATGCTGCGCCGGGCCAGAACGACATCACCGATCCCGGCGATGAGGTCAGCCGCCGCCAGCCGATGCGCTACGCCGGGGGCGACATTCTCGTCCAGAAAGCCGACCTCGTCCAGCCCGAGATGGGCGAGTGCAGCTGCGGAGTTCAGGCGGATGGTGTCGTTGGGACTAGCCTCGGCCATATGGCGGTGGCGGCAGGTGCCGGGATAGACCGGGCCATCGGGGCCGATCACCGGCGCGCCCTCTTGCGGGGCAGAAAGCGCGGCGCGGATATCGGCGCGGCGGCATTGGCAGGGATAGGTCAGGCCCGATGCCGCCAACTGGTCCAGAGCCGCCTGATAGGCCGGCAGGCGTTCGGACTGGCGCATGACGGGCTGTGGCCAGTCAAGGCCCAGCCAGTGCAGATCCTCGGCGATCATCGCCTCATATTCAGGGCGGCAGCGGCTTTGGTCGATATCCTCGATCCGCAGCAAGAATTGGCCGGGCCCGGCCAGCCGCGCGGCGGTCAGCGCGGCAAAGGCATGGCCCAGATGCAGCGGCCCGGTCGGCGAGGGCGCAAAGCGGGTTACTGTGCCGCCAGCCATGCGCTGAAATCCTGTTTCGCGCGGTCGGTATAGGCCGGGTAACGGTCCTTGCGCCCCTTGCGGCCGCTGCGCATCTCGTCCAGCGGCGGGTAAAGGCCAAAGTTCACGTTCATCGGCTGGAAGGTCTTGGCATCCGCGCCGCCGGTGATGTGGTTGACCAGCCCCCCCATCGAGGTGGTGACGGGCGGCGGCGGCAGGTCGCGCCCCAGCGCCTCGGCCGCGGCCATGCGGCCCGCGAGCAGGCCCATGGCGGCCGATTCGACATAGCCCTCCACCCCGGTCACCTGACCGGCAAAACGAAGGTTCGGCCGCGCGCGCAGCCGCAGCCGGTCATCGATCAGGCGCGGAGAATTCAGGAACGTGTTGCGATGGATGCCGCCGAGGCGCGCGAAACTTGCGTTCTGCAGACCGGGAATGCGCCGGAAAACATCGGTTTGCGCGCCATATTTCATCTTGGTTTGAAAGCCGACGATATTGTAGAGTGTGCCCATGGCGTTGTCGCGGCGCAGTTGCACCACGGCATAGGGCTTTTCGGTCGGGTTATGGGCGTTGGTCAGGCCCACCGGTTTCATCGGGCCGTGGCGCAGGGTCTCGCGGCCGCGCTCGGCCATGACCTCGATGGGCAGGCAGCCGTCGAAATAGCCCGCCGTCTCGCCCTCGTGGAACTCGGTCTTGTCGGCAGCCAGCAGCGCGTCGATGAAGGTTTCGTAATCCGCGCGCGTCATCGGGCAGTTGATATAGGCGGTGCGCTCGGCCTCGGTCTCGCCCTTGTCGTAGCGGCTTTGTAGCCAGCAGACGGACATGTTGATGGTTTCGGCATGGACGATGGGGGCGATGGCGTCGAAAAAGGCCAGAGCGCCTTCGCCGGTGGCTTGCAGGATCGCCTGACCCAGCGCGGGCGAGGTCAGCGGGCCGGTGGCGATGATCCAGCGGCCGTCCTGTGGCAATTCGGTGATCTCGCCGGGGGCGAAGCTGACCAGCGGCTCATCGTGCAGGGCCTGCGTCACCGCCGCCGAAAAGGCGTCTCGGTCTACGGCCAGCGCGCCGCCGGCGGGCAGGCGGTGGCGTTCGGCCATGGCCATGATCAGCCCGTCCGCCGCCCGCATTTCCCAATGCAGCTGGCCCACCGCGTTCATGCGGTCGTCATCCGAGCGGAAGCTGTTCGAGCAGACCATCTCGGCGCAATCGCCGGTCTTGTGGGCGAATGTGGCGACCTTGGGGCGCATCTCGTGCAGCACGACCGGGACGCCGGCGCGGGTGATCTGCCATGCGGCCTCGGATCCGGCGAGGCCGGCACCGATGATGTGGATGGGGTCCATGTCAGCCTCTTTCTCGTCAGGCGGGTCTGTTAGCACCGCCCGCAGGCAAGAGAAAGGGCGGCATCCGCTGGGGATGCCGCCCGATACCTGCCGTCAGCCTGAAATCAGGCTTCGGCAGCGGCTTCTTCGTTCTCTTCCGAACGCAGGCCCGAAGGCGCAGCGATATTGGCGATGACGAAGTCGCGGTCGATGGTCGGCTTCGCGCCGTTCGGCAGCACGATGTCGCTGATGTGGATGGTGTCGCCGATCTTCTTGCCGGTCAGGTCGACCGTGATGTGATCGGGGATCTCCGAGGCGGTGACGACCAGCTCGACCTCGGGACGCACGATAACCAGAGTGCCGCCGCGTTTCAGGCCGGGGGCTTCCTCGTGGTTTTCGAAGTTCACGTGGATGAACAGGTTCACGCGGGTGTTGCGGTGCAGGCGCATGAAGTCGATATGCGTCGGCAGGTCTTTCACCACGTCGCGCTGAACGCCGCGGCAGACGACGCGCACGTCATCCTGACCGTCGATCTTCAGGTTCCACAGCGTGGACAGGAAGCGACCGGCGCGCAGTTTGGTCAGCAGCGAGTTGAACTCGATCTGAATCGGCTGCGGGTCTTTGCCGTCGCCATAAACGATGCCGGGCACCTTGCCTTCGCGGCGAGCTTGGCGGGCGGCCCCCTTGCCTGTCCCCGCGCGTGCCTCGACCACCAGATCCGGGATCTCTTTGGCCATGTTGGTATTCCTTTGCTAAGTGTAGGCGGCCGTCCTCCAAGGGTGCACGGCCGAAGCCGGCCCTATAGCGGCAAATGCGTAGCATTGGAAGCGAAATACCGCAGCATCAAGTGAAAAGCGCTTGCTTTTCGAGCGGGGCTTCGGCGAAAGTCCGCTCATTATCCCGGGTCCGCATTGATGAAACGTATTCATTCCCTTGACTATCTCAAGACCGTTTTTGCCGTTCTGGTCGTGTTCGCGCATACCAACTGGATGCAGGCGAACATGTCGCCGCGGGTCTTTGTCGTGGGCAACGGGCTGCTGCGCATGCTGGTGCCGCTGTTTTGCGTCATCGCGGGCTATTTCCTGTTCCATGCCGTGCAGCGGGGCAAGACCCGGAAATGGTTGCTGCGCGTGCTGATGCTTTATGTGTTCTGGATGGCGCTTTATTACCCGCATTGGCGGGGGCAGGTGACGGGGCTGCGGTCGCTGGGCACCACGCTGTTCTGGGGCTATCTGCATCTGTGGTTTCTGAGCGGGCTTTTGCTGGCCGGGCTGGCGCTGACCGGGCTGCTGGCGCTGGGGCGGCGGCTGGCGCCGGGCTGGGAGATCTGGTTCGTCATCCTGCCGGCGACACTTTGCGCGCTGGTCGGGGTGACGCTGGAATATCTGGACCTGTCGGGCCTCGCTTCGGTTTCGGCGCAGCGCTATCGCAATGGGCTGTTCCTGTGTTTTCCCTTTCTTGTCATCGGTTTCATGCTGAGCCGGCAGATGGCGGGCGGCAATCCCATCGCCGGGCGGCGCCGGCTTCTGGCAGTTGCGGCGCTGGGGCTGGGACTGCTGTGCCTTGAGGCATGGCTGGTGCAGAGCTGGCGCGGCACCGGGGTGATGATCGAGATCCCGGTAATGACCTATCTGGCGGTGCCGGCGGTCTTCCTGCTGGTGTTGGGGGTCGACGCGCCGCCGCAGGCCGTCGATCTGGGGCTGATCTCGGCCTCGATCTATTTCCTGCATATCTGGGCCTTCGAACTGGGCTATCTGCTGGGCTTCGATACCCGCTGGGAGCTGTTGCTGATCGGGGTCAGCGTGCCGACCCTGATCGCGCTGCTCTATGGTGCCCTTGTGCCGCGTTCACGCCGGCTGATGCGCCGGGGTGGGGCGGCACGCCGCGCCGAGGCGGCGCAGCCGCCGGTCGAGCCCGCGTCCTAGCCCCGTCCTAGCACCAGGGGGTCAGGAAATCCGGCGGCAGCAGCAGGTTGTGCCGGCCAAGGTTGCGCACATCACGTTCGCCGCAGAGCGCCATGGTGATGTCCAGTTCCTTGCGGATGATGTCCAGCGCCTTGGTCACGCCGGCTTCACCCATGGCGCCCAGACCATAGATGAAGGCGCGGCCGATATAAGTGCCCGTGGCCCCCAGCGACAGCGCCTTGAGAACGTCCTGACCCGAGCGGATGCCGCTGTCGAGATGCACCTCGACGCGGTCGCCCACCGCCGCGACGATCTCGGGCAGCATCCGGATCGAGCTGACCGCGCCATCCAGCTGCCGGCCGCCATGGTTCGACACGATGATTGCATCGGCACCGAAATCGGCGGCGATGCGGGCATCCTCGGCGTCGTTGATGCCCTTGAGGATCAGCTTGCCGCCCCAGAGGTCGCGGATGCGGGCGATCTTGTCCCAATCGAGTTGCGGATCGAATTGCTGGGCCGTCCATTCGATCAGCGACGACGGATCGCCGACGCCCTTGGCATGGCCGACGATATTGCCAAAGAACCGCCGCTTGGTCCGCAGCATCTCAAGACCCCAGCGCCAGCGCGTGGCAAGGTCCAGCATCACCGGCAGTGTCATCTTGGGCGGCGCCGACAGGCCGTTCTTGAGATCCTTGTGCCGCTGGCCAAGGATCTGCAGATCCAGCGTCAGCACCAGCGCCGAGCAATTGGCGCGCCGGGCCCGTTCGATGATCGCTTCAAGGAAATCCTGATCGCGCATGACGTAAAGCTGGAACCAGAACGGGGCCTGCGTTGCCGCCGCCACATCCTCGATCGAACAGATCGACATGGTGGACAGTGTGAAGGGCACGCCGAATTTATGCGCTGCCTGCGCGGCCTTGATCTCGCCATCGGCCGATTGCATGCCGGTCATGCCAACCGGGGCCAGCGCCACCGGCATGGTCACGTTCTGGCCGATCATGGCGCTGGCGGTACTGCGCCCGCTCATGTCCACGGCGACGCGCTGGCGCGGCCTGATGCGGGCGAAGTCGCTGCAATTCTCGCGGAAGGTGCTTTCCGTATAGCTGCCGCTTTCGGCGTAATCGTAGAACATGCGCGGCACGCGCCGGCGATAGAGGGTCTTGAGGTCGTCGATGCAGGTGATGACCGCCATGGGTCTGTCCTTCAGTCTTGGGTCGTCGTCGTCGTGGCGGCCGGTTGGGTTGCGGGCTCGGCTGCGGGGGGCGGGCAATCGGCCTGACCCTCGGGGCAGTCGAGCGAGGTCTTGCGCAGGGCGGCGGCGCGGGCGCGCAGCGCCTCGGCCCGGGCGGTCAGCGCGCTGTCCGAACCCGGCCCCGCACCGGCCGATGCGCTCAGCCCCGCCGCGCGCGCGCTGAGCGCATCGCGGGTCTGTTGCGGATCACGGGCCGCGTCGCGGGCATGGCCGGGCAGCTGCGGCTCGGCCAGAACCTGATCCGTGGGCAGCAGCGCGGGATAGTCGCCGATCCGGTCGCTGCAGCCCGCCAGTGCGCCCGCCGCCAGAACGGCCAAACCGATCACTCCTGCCTTCATGTCCTCGCATCCTTGCCGAATTGCCGCAACATAGGCGCGGGGGCGGGGCAGGGGCAAGATACGGCTTTCCCGATCCCGGACCCCGGCCTAGAAGACGGCATGGCCCGAACCCAAGGATCCAAGGCAGAGATCACCGGTCCGCTGATCCGCGACGCGGCGCGGCGGCTGTTTGCGCGCCATGGCTATGCCGCCGTCTCGATGCGCCAGATTGCGGCCGAGGTCGGCGTGCAGGTCGGCACGCTTTACAGCTATACCCCCGACAAGCAGGCGCTGCTGGCCGATCTGCTGCGCAGCCATATGGAGTTCCTGCTGGCGCGCTGGCAGGACGATGCCAGCCGTCCGGCGCCCGAGCGGCTGCATGCCTTCCTGCGCTTTCATGTCTCGACCAGTCTCGAACATCCCGAGGACGTGTTCCTGTCCTATATGGAGCTGCGCAACCTGACGCCCGAGAACCGCCGCGCGCTGGCCCTGCTGCGTCGGCGCTATGAGGATGCCTTGCAGGCGATCCTGGCCGATGGTGTGGCGCAGGGCAGCATGGTGGTGCCGGACCTGCGGCTGACCACGATGGCGCTGATCGCCATGCTGACCGGGGTGACGAACTGGTATCGCGAGGGCGGGCGGCTGGACCGCGACCGGGTGGTCGC
This sequence comes from Paracoccus limosus, assembly GCF_009711185.1. Classification (GTDB taxonomy): domain Bacteria; phylum Pseudomonadota; class Alphaproteobacteria; order Rhodobacterales; family Rhodobacteraceae; genus Paracoccus; species Paracoccus limosus. The sequence continues at coordinate 36,192 of NZ_WMIF01000012.1, read as the reverse complement.
GACCTATTGGGATCTGGTGCGCGGCGCGGTGGGGGCGTGATGACGGGGGGCACAAAGTCTTGCGACAGCGGGGCTGTTCAAAAGCTGCCGCGCGACCGATATAAAGGCCTATGAGCCTTTCGCCCCAGTTCCTTGACGAGATCCGCGCCCGCGTGCCTTTGTCGCGCGTCATCGGGCGCAAGGTGGTGTGGGATCTGCGCCGCTCGAATCAGGCCAAGGGCGACTGGTGGGCGCCTTGCCCGTTTCACGGCGAAAAAACCGCCTCGTTCCATGTCGATGACCAGAAGGGCTTTTATTACTGCTTTGGCTGCCACGCCAAGGGCGACGCGCTGACCTTTCTGCGCGAGGCCGAGGGCATGAGCTTTATCGAGGCGGTCGAGCTTTTGGCATCCGAGGCCGGGCTGCAGATGCCCGAACGCGATCCGCGTCAGGTGCAGCGCGCCGACCGCCGGACCGAGCTGGTCGAGGTGATGGAGCAGGCGGTGCGCTGGTTTCGCATGCAGCTGGGCATGGGCGTGGCGCAATCCGCGCGCGACTATCTGACCCGGCGCGGTCTGGATGCGGCGGCCTGCGAGCAATTCGGCATCGGCTTTGCCCCCGACCAGCGGCAGGGCCTGTTCAACGCGCTGCGCAGCAAGGGCGTCGCCGATGCGCTGATCGTCGAGGCCGGGCTTTGCGCCAAGCCCGACGACGGCGGCGCGCCCTTTGACCGCTTTCGCGGCCGGATCATGTTCCCGATCCGCGACGCGCGCGGGCGCTGCATCGCCTTTGGCGGCCGCTCGCTGGACCCGAACGCGCGGGCGAAATACCTGAACTCGCCGGAAACGCCGCTGTTTGACAAGGGGCGCAACCTTTACAACGTCGGCCCGGCACGGGCGGCGGTGGCCAAGGGCAAGCCGCTGTTGGTGGCCGAGGGCTATATGGACGTGATCGCCTTGGTGCGCGCCGGTTTCGAGGGCGCGGTGGCGCCGCTGGGCACCGCCATCACCGAGGATCAGCTGCGGCTGATGTGGCGCATCTCGCCCGAGCCGGTGATCGCGCTTGATGGTGACAGCGCCGGGCTGCGCGCGGCGATGCGGCTGATCGATCTGGCGCTGCCGATGACGGCGCCGGGGCAGGCGCTGCGTTTCGCCTTTCTGCCCGAGGGGCAGGATCCCGACGACCTGATCCGGGCGCGCGGCGCCGGCGCCATGGCGGCGGTGCTGGACGAATCGCGCCCGCTGATCGACCTGCTGTGGCGGCGCGAGACCGAGGGCCGCGTCTTTGACAGCCCCGAACGCAAGGCCGCGCTGGACAAGGTGCTGGGCGAGGCCATCGCCAGAATCCCCGACAAGGACACCCGCGACCATTACTTTGCCACGCTCAAGAACCTGAAATGGGAGATGTTCGGCGCGCGCCGGCGCGAGGCGGCCCCGCAGGGGCAGGCCCGTCAACCATGGCAGCCGCGCGGCATGCGTGTCGCGCTGCCGGTTGCGCCGGCGGCACCGACGCGCGCCTCGCGCCTGTCCTCGCCCGAGGCTGGCGAGCGCGACGCCGAGGCGCTGATCGAGGCGATGATCCTTGCGATCTGCGCCACGCATCCGCAGCTGATCGGCGCCGTCGAGGCGCGGCTGGAGCGGCTGGACCCCGAGGATGCCGACCGCGCGCAACTGGTCCACGATCTGCTCGCGGGCAGCCAGTCGCAGGCCGGGCAGCGCGCTCTTGAAAGCATCATGGCCGAGCCCCATGTCAGGGCGGCTCCGGCCATCCTGCGTTCGCAGGATGGCACCGGCGCGGCCGAAATTCTGACCAATGCCCTCGACCGGATCGAGGCGCGCCGGGTCGCCCGCGAAGAGATCGCCCGCGCCGAGGCCGAGATCGAGGGGCTGGCGGACGAGGGGCTGACATGGCGCGTGGCGCAGTCGAACCGGGCCCGTCAGAATGCCGATCACGCCTCGCTTTCGGACCTGTCGGATTTCGGCGAGGACCGCGAGGCGCTGGTCGCACAATTGCGGGCCGCGATCGAAAACCAGATATGGCGCAAGCCGCGCCGTTGACCCCTCAGCGGGGCCGCCATTCGCGGCAGTCCCGAATCATGAATGGAATCACTGCAGGTTCCGTCCGGTGCAGGCTTTGAAATCCGCCCGCGATTTGAATAGAACCGGCCGACAAGCCGACCCGATTCGCTGATTCGCGAATCATTCGCCTCAAGGGAGCCAGCATGGCAGCCAACGACGACGACCAGAAGCCCGACACCAAGGACGACGATCATTCGCTGGACATGTCGCAGGCTGCGGTCAAGCGCATGATCGCCGAAGGGCGCGAGCGTGGTTACATCACCTATGACCAGCTCAACGCGGTGCTGCCGCCCGAGCAGGCCAGCTCGGACCAGATCGAGGACGTGATGTCCATGCTCTCGGAAATGGACATCCGCGTCGTCGAGAATGACGAAGAGGCCGACGAGGGCGAGACCGGCGGTCAGGTCGCCACCACCAGTTCGGGCTCGCGCGAGGTGGCCATCGCCACCACCGAGACCGAAAAGCTGGACCGCACCGATGACCCGGTGCGCATGTATCTGCGCGAGATGGGCTCGGTCGAGCTGCTGTCGCGCGAGGGCGAGATCGCGATTGCCAAGCGCATCGAGGCCGGCCGCAACACCATGATCGCCGGCCTGTGCGAAAGCCCGCTGACCTTCAAGGCGATCACGCTGTGGCGTCAGGAGCTGCTGGACGAAGACATCCTGCTGCGCGACGTGATCGATCTGGAAACCACCTTCGGCCGCTCGATGGATGAGGATGGCGACGAGGAAGAGGTGCTGCCCGAGCCCGGCGATGCGCCGCGCGCCGAAGCCGCCCCGGCCAGCGAGGAGGCCGAGCTTGACGCCGACGGCAACCCGATCCTGCGCGCCGAGGATGAGGACGAGGACGAGGACGGCCAGAACCTGTCGCTTTCGGCCATGGAAGCCTCGCTCAAGCCCAAGGTTCTGGAAACGCTTGAGGCGATTGCCCAGGGCTACGAAGAACTGGCGCATATGCAGGACAACCGCATGTCCGCCACGCTGAACGAGGACGGCAGCTTTTCCGCCGCCGACGAGATCGCCTATCAGCATCTGCGCTCGCGCATCGTGGCGCTGGTCAACGAACTGCATCTGCACAACGCCCGGATCGAGGCGCTGGTGGACCAGATCTATGGCATCAACCGCCGCATCGTCACCATCGACTCGGGCATGGTCAAGCTGGCCGATGCCGCCCGCATCAACCGGCGCGAGTTCATCGACGCCTATCGCGGCTCGGAACTGGATCCGACCTGGGTCGATCGCATGTTCGAGAACAAGGGCCGCGGCTGGCAGACCCTGTTCGACAAGTCTCGCCGTCAGGTCGAGGATCTGCGCGGCGAGATGGCGATGGTCGGCCAGCACGTCGGCGTCGACATCGAGGAATTCCGCCGCATCGTGAATCAGGTCCAGCGCGGCGAGAAAGAGGCGCGTCAGGCCAAGAAGGAAATGGTCGAGGCCAACCTGCGTCTGGTGATCTCGATTGCGAAAAAATACACGAACCGTGGCCTGCAATTCCTTGATCTTATTCAGGAAGGCAACATCGGCCTGATGAAGGCGGTGGACAAGTTCGAATACCGGCGCGGCTACAAGTTCTCGACCTATGCGACCTGGTGGATCCGGCAGGCGATCACGCGTTCGATCGCGGATCAGGCCCGCACGATCCGCATCCCGGTCCATATGATCGAGACGATCAACAAGCTGGTCCGCACCGGCCGCCAGATGCTGCACGAAATCGGCCGCGAGCCGACGCCGGAAGAGCTGGCCGAAAAGCTGCAGATGCCGCTGGAAAAGGTTCGCAAGGTGATGAAAATCGCCAAGGAGCCGATCAGCCTTGAAACCCCGATCGGGGACGAGGAAGACAGCCAGCTGGGCGATTTCATCGAGGACAAGAATGCCGTGCTGCCTTTGGACAGCGCCATTCAGGAAAACCTCAAGGAAACCACAACCCGGGTTCTGGCCAGCCTGACCCCACGCGAAGAACGGGTTCTGCGCATGCGTTTCGGCATCGGCATGAACACCGACCATACGCTGGAAGAGGTCGGCCAGCAGTTCAGCGTCACCCGCGAACGCATCCGCCAGATCGAGGCCAAGGCCCTGCGCAAGCTGAAGCACCCGTCGCGGTCGCGCAAGCTGCGCTCGTTCCTCGACCAATAGGGCCGGCGCTGGCCACATGATCCATAGAACCGGGGCCGCGCGGCATATCGCGGGGCCCCTGCCGTTTCAGCCGTGCTTTTCCACGAATGCCACGAAGGCATCGACATAGGCCGCCAGGAACTTGCGCAGCGGCTCGTCGCTGATGCTGCCATCGGCGGCGACGGCTTCGGGCTTCCATTGGATATAGGCTTCGGGCTGGGCCATGATGATCATGCCAAGGTTCAGCATGTCGCCTTTCAGCCGCGCCTGTCCGACGGCCGTGCCGATGGCGCCCGGCGAGGTGCCGGTGATCGCGGCGGGTTTGTCGGCCCAGCTGTTGGCGCCATAGGGGCGGCTGCCCCAGTCCAGCGCGTTCTTGATGACGCCGGGATAGCTGCGGTTGTATTCCGGCGTCAGTGCCAGCACCGCGTCGGAATGCTCGACCCGGTCCTTGAGCCGGGCCACGGCGTCCGGCAGGTGGTCCCAAAGCTCCTCATTGTAATGCGGCAAATCGCCGATATGCAGCTCATGAAAGGCCAGCCGGCCCTCGGCCAGCTTTTCCAGCGCCTTGGCGAGCTTACGGTTGATTGAATCCTTGCGAAGCGAGCCGATGATCAGCGCGACTGATTTGGCCATGACAATCTCCGATGATGGTTTCTGCCTGCGAAAGCTAAATCCGGTCTTGAAGCTTGGATAGGGGGCTTTCGGTTGCAATTCCGGGGCAAAAGGGGAACAGTCGCCGCGGATAACCAGAACAACGAACGGGCAGGAACCGCCGATGCAAGCGCAGCTGGGGCAGGAAATTCAACGATGGCTGGCAGATTCAGGCAATCTGCAGGTGCTGGCTGTGCTGCTGCTGGTCGGGTTCCTGACGGCCTTCGTTGCGCTGCGGCGAACGCGGCGTTCGGCCACGGATGCCGCCGAGGCGGCGCGCCAGAGCGAGGCGGAACTGCGCGACCGGCTGGAACGCCTGAACCGCCAGTTGCACGACCAGCAGCTGGCCGGCGGTCGTCTGGAGGCCCGGGGCGAGTCGCAGGCGCAGCGGCTGGGCGAGCTGGTCGAAGAGCGCGACGGGTTGACCGATGCGCTGCACCGCGAACGTCAGGCGCTGGCCGTGGTGCAGCGTCAGCTGGCAGAGACCCGGCTGGCCGCTGAAAAAGACCGCGAAGCGGCAGATCGCGACATCGCCACCCTGCGCGAATTGCGCGAAGAGATGACCGGCCAGTTCCGCCTGCTGGCGCATGAGACGCTGAAATCCCAAGGCAGCGAGATGCAAAAGGCGCAGGGCGAGCAGTTGCAATCGCTGCTGAACCCCTTCCGCGAGCAGGTGCACCGCTTTCAGACCGAATTGCAGGCCCGCAACAAGGCCACGGATGAGGAACGCGCCCGGCTGAAGGAGCAGATCGAATATCTGCACAAGCGATCCGAGGACATCTCGCGCGAGGCGGTGGCGCTGACCCGCGCGCTGAAGGGCGACAGCCAGAAACGCGGCGCCTGGGGCGAGATGATCCTTGAGCGTATCCTTGAGGATTCCGGGCTGATCGCCGGCACGCATTATCTGACCCAGTCCAGCCAGACCGATGCCGAGGGCCGGCGCTGGCGCCCGGACGTGATCGTGAAAATGCCGCAGAAAAAGCTGCTGATCGTCGACAGCAAGGTTTCGCTGGTGGCCTATGAAGAGGCGGTGAATGCCGAGGATGCCGCGCTGCGCGAGGCGGCGCTGCGTCGCCATGTCGCGGCCATGCGCACCCATATCCAGCAGCTTTCGGCCAAGGGCTATCAGGCGCTGGACGAGGGCTCGGTCGATTACGTGCTGATGTTCATTCCGGTCGAGGGCGCGTTTTCCGAGGCACTGCGCATCGATCCGGACCTCGCGCGCTTTGCCATGGAAAACCGCGTGGGCCTGTCGACGCCGACCACCTTGATGCTGACGCTGCGCACCGTCGATCACATCTGGACCGTCGAGCGGCGCGAATCGAATGCCATGCAGATCGCGGCGCGGGCGGGCCAGCTTTATGACAAGTTGCACGGTTTCGTCGGCGCCATCGAAGAGGTCGGCACCGCGCTGGACCGGGCGCAGAAAAGCCATGCCACGGCGATGGACCGGCTGACGCGCGGCTCGGGCAATGTCATCCGGCAGGCCGAGATGCTGCGCGAACTGGGCGCACGCACGCAAAAGCGGCTGGCGCTGGACCATGATGCCGGCGCCTTGCCGCCGCCCGACAGCGATCTGGGCGAGGCAGCGGAATGAGCCTGCACCGGCTTGGCATCGCAACCCATGGTCCCGCCTGCCACGAGATCACCAGCGAGGTCGCGGACTGGCTGCGCAGCATCCGTGCGGCTGACGGGGTGGTCACGCTGTTCGTCCGCCACACCTCTTGTTCGCTGCTGATCCAGGAAAACGCCGATCCCGATGTGCAGGTCGATCTGCTGGCCTGGCTGAACCGCATCGCGCCGCCTTCCGATCACCCGACGATGGGCTGGATCACCCATCGCGACGAGGGGCCCGACGACATGCCGGCGCATCTGAAGGCGGCGGTTCTGCCGACCAGCCTGCAAATCCCGGTCGAGGCCGGGCGCATGACTTTGGGCCGTTGGCAGGGTATCTATCTGGTCGAGCATCGCCGCCATCCGCATCGCCGCGAGGTGGTGGTGAAGTTTCAGGCAGGCTGACGAAAGCTGCGGCGCGGGCGGCAAAAACGGCTTCCCCTTAACGGGATGTTGTGAAAGCTTGCGTAACAAAAGGGCAGGCAGCAAAGACAGCGGCATGGCAACGGGAAACCAGACTCAGGACAGACAGGGGCTGACACTGATCGCCCCGCCTTTCCTTTACGCCGTGCTGGTCATGGCGGCGCCGCTGCTGACCATCGTGGCCTATTCCTTTCTCAAGGACGGCTATCTGACCGTCATCCGCGAATTCACGCTGGAGAATTACCGCGCCGTCTGGGCCGACCCGATCTTTCACAAGATCATGTTACGGTCCCTGGGCGTGGCCGGGCTGGTGACGCTGGTCACGGTGGCGCTGGCCTTTCCGGTGGCCTATTTCCTGTCCTTCGTGGTGGATCCGCGAAAGAAATCCATGTGGCTGTTTCTGATCACCATTCCGTTCTGGACCAGCTACCTGATCCGGGTGTTTCTGTGGAAGGTGATCCTTGGCTATAACGGCGTGGTCAACTCGGGCCTGAAATCGCTGGGCATCATCGAACAGCCGCTGAGCTTTCTGCTTTATAACGTCAATTCGATGGTGATGACGCTGGCCCATGCCTACGCGCCCTTTGCCATCCTGCCGATCTATATTGCGCTGGAAAAGATCGACCGTTCACTGCTCGAAGCCGGGCGCGATCTCGGCGAAAGCCGGGCAATGACCTTCTGGCGCGTCACCTTGCCACTGGCCATGCCGGGCGTGGTGGCGGCGTCGCTGATCGTTTTCATTCCGACCATCGGCGATTATGTAACGCCGGCGCTGATCGGCGGCGGCAAGATTCCGATGATCGCCAACATGATCCAAAGCCAGATGCTGGATCAGGACAACCGACCGATGGGTTCGGCGCTGGCGGTGACGGCGATGCTGATCGTCGCGGCGATCAGCCTGATCTTCATGGCGATGAACCGGCGTTTCCTGAAGGTGCGGCAATGAAGCCCGGTGCCGGCCTGCGCGCCTATGCGCTGCTCTATCTGCTGTTTCTCTATGCGCCGATCCTGCTTTTGCCGGTCTTTGCGTTCAACTCGGGCACGATCATCGCCTTTCCGCTGAAGGGGTTTACCACCCAGTGGTTCACGCAGATGTTCGAGAATGCCTCGCTGCGGCAGGCACTGGGCAATTCGCTGACCATTGCGGTCAGCTCGTCGATCTTTGCGACCTGCCTTGGCATCTTTGCCGCCCGCGCCTCGACCCGGTTCGATTTTCCCGGCAAGGGCCCGGTCATGGGGCTGATCATGCTGCCGCTGGTCCTGCCCGAGATCATCGTCTCGATTTCGCTTCTGGTGGTGCTGTTGTCGCTGGGCGTGCAGCTGACCGTGCTGACGGTGATTTTGGGCCATACGCTGATCTGCATGCCCTATGCCACGGTGATCCTGTCCACGGCCTTCAACTCGCTCGACCGCTCGCTGGAAGAGGCGGCCTATGATCTGGGCGAAACCCGGTGGAGCGCGTTCCGGCTGGTCATCCTGCCCCTGGTCATGCCGGGCATCATCTCGTCCTTGCTGATGAGCTTTACCATCAGCCTTGATGAATTCATCATCGCCTTCTTCCTCGCCGGGAACGAGCCGACGCTGCCGACCTATATCTATAGCCAGCTGCGCTTCCCCAAGCAGATCCCGATGATCATGGCGCTGGGGACCATGCTGGTGGTGCTGTCAGTGATCCTGCTGACCGTCGCCGAATATTTCCGCCGTCGCGGCATCGCCAAGACCGGCGCCACCGATAGCGGAGGCTTCCTATGAGCACCCAATCCAGCGCCGCCGCCTATCGCGCGCGCACAGCCACGGCCAAGCCGATGATCGAATGCCGCGATGTGCAGAAATATTATGGCGATTATCATGCGCTGCGCGGCATCGACCTGACCATACGCTCGGGCGAGTTCTTTTCGCTGCTGGGGCCGTCCGGCTGCGGCAAGACAACGCTGCTGCGCACCATCGCAGGGTTTGAGGATATCTCCTCGGGCGTGGTGCTGATCGACGGGCAGGACATGCAGGGGGTGCCGGCGAAACGGCGTCCGACCAATATGGTGTTTCAGTCCTATGCCATCTTCCCGCATCTGACGGTGGCCGAAAACGTGGGCTTTGGCCTGCGCCGCGATCCGCGCTCGAAGGCGGAAAAGGCGGCGGCGGTTGAAGAGGCTTTGGCGATGGTCGGGCTCAAGGGCTATGGCAACCGCGCCAGCCACGCGCTGTCGGGCGGCCAGCGCCAGCGGGTCGCGCTGGCCCGGGCGCTGATCCTGAAGCCCAAGGTTCTGCTTCTGGACGAGCCGCTGTCTGCACTGGATCGCAAGATGCGCGAGCAGATGCAGGTCGAGCTGATCAAGCTGCAGCGTCAGGTCGGCATCACCTTCGTGCTGGTCACTCATGATCAGGAAGAGGCGCTGGTCATGTCCGACCGCATCGCCGTGATGTTCGAGGGCCAGATCGCCCAGCTGGACGGGCCCGAGGCGCTTTATGCGCACCCGACCAGCCGCCGGGTGGCGAACTTCATCGGCGTGATGAACTTTTTGCCCGCCCGCATCCTTGGCGAAAGCGCCACCGGGGTCGAGGTGGACGTGCCGGGGCTGGGCCGGGTCGAGATCCCGGCCGCCAATATCAGCCATGCCGATCCGGGCGATGAGGGACCTTCGGTCGGCTTCCGCCCCGAGGCGGTGTCTCTGCTGGGTGCGCATCAGCAGACCGGCGCCCGCGTCACGCCCGGCGTCATCGACGAAGTCGTCTATTACGGCGACATGACCTATTACGACGTGCGTCTGGATGGCTCCGCCGGGTTTGACGGCAAGGCGCGGCCCGTGCGCATCGCCATGCGCAACGTCTTTGGCCGCGAGGTGCAGGATGTCGGCACCCGCGCGAATGTGAGCTGGTCTCCGGGGTCTTTGGTGCTTTTCCGCTGAAATCGCGCCCCATGCGCAAGAACTTGCCGGGTCGTGATTTGCGACCGGCGGGCTGGCGTGCCACCCTTGGCCGGCAATGCAAACAGACGGAGATCGAGATGATCGCACGTTCCGCCATTCTGGCCGCCTTCGTGGCCACCCTGACCGCCGGCGCATCCCTGGCGCAAGAAGCCACCCCCGCGCCCGCGACCGGCGATGCCCCTGCCGCTGGCGCGGCCCCGGCGGCTCCTGCCGCAGCGGATGCCGGCGCCGCCTATGAAAGCGCCCGCAACCAGCTGGGCGTGCTGAGCTATTGTCAGGAAAAGGGTTATATCGACGGCAAGGCAGTCGAGACCCAGAACAAGCTGCTGACCATGATCCCGGCCGGCGACACCGCCAAGGGCGATGCCGCCGAGGCCAAGGGCAAGGAAGGCACCGTTTCGGCCATGGGCGTCGAACGCTCGCTGGCCGATGCAGCGACCGAGCAAAAGACGACCGAGGACGCGCTGTGCAAGCAGATGGACGCACTGCTGCAACAGCTTGCGACGCAAGTGCCGAGCTGAGCGGCCTCGACCGGCTGCCATCGGGCCCTTCCCGCACTGCGGGAGGGGCCTTTTCGTTTTCGGGCGGGTGCGAGGGCGTGAGGCCAGCGTCTGCCTGCCGCGTCGGGCTTGATCATTGGCGGACTGTGCACAGGGGGAGCAGGGTCCGCCTTTCCAAGCATACGGCTTGCAGCTCATTCCCAGCAATGCCCTCTGCGCGAGATTGGCGAAGACGCAGAGCTCAAACCCGCTGCCGGACTATACCGTTTTCCGGCTCGCTCGCCTTGCGCGACCTGAGCCGGTGCTGGTCAAAGGGGCGAAGCCCAAGGCAGCCGTCATCATCGGAACTTGAGTCAAAAAGATTGCAGGGGGCCGTTGCCCTGTCAGCTCCGCACCTGCAGAGGGTCCAATCGCCAACCGCACGCTATCCAGCTAGCCCGTGATAGCGCGGAAAATCGGCGTGCAGCTTAGCATGCCGTCGCAAGCTGCTAAGCTTTAGGAAAAGCCCATCCGACAATGAAGCCAACCCGCGCGTCGCACCAGCTTGGCCCGAACTGCGCACACTTCCCGCCGCGGAGAAGGCGGGCCATCGCTAGCCTGCCTTATCGCAACGCCCGCCCTACAGCCGATGTGTGCGCGGATCGCGCAGGGCGGGTTCGCGCTCGGCTTCCTGCGGAGCGGGGCGGGCTGCATGGGCCGAGGCGCTGCGCTCTCCTTCATCGGCCCGATCCGGCGCGGGCTTGGCGTCGATGATGTCGCGCACCAGCGCGGCGGCATCGCTGAAGTCGCGGATGATGGTGCTGGCCTGTCCGGCCACACCGCGAAACCCGGCGACGGCCGAGCTCAGCGACTGCATCACGCCATCCATCCCCTGGCTGAGGCTGGCGGTGTTCGACTGGATTTCCTGCATCAGATTGGGCCGGGCCTTGCGGGTCGGGCGCGGCCGCTGCGCGCGGGGCGCTTCGTGATCGCGCTCGGGCGCGGTGCGGCTGGTCGGGGCGGGCCGGTAAAAGCCCGGGGCCTGCGTATCCCGCGGCTTGGGGCGGGGCTGGCGATCGCCGTCGCCCGCGATCAGTGCGGCGATATGGCGCGCGGCATAGACCGTGCCCGCAGTCGCTGCGGCGGCGGCCAGCGCGGTGCCGCCCCAGACCAGCCATTTCGCGCTTTGCGAGGGGCGCGGATAGGCGCGGGTGCCGTCCGGCGACACCTGACCCGAGGGCGGGATCCGCCGCGATTCCGACGGGCCGGCGGCGGCGCGATGCCCTTCGGGGACCGGGCGCGGGCCGAAACGGGTCTCGCTGTCGGCATCGGCCTCGGGGCGGAGGTGAACGCGGCCTTCCGGCTCGGGGTGGTGCGGGGCGGGCTTGTCGGTCGGGCGCATGGGCATGGTCCTTGGTGCGAAACGCATTGGCTGGGGCTCAACCCCTTGGGGCGGGTGAATGTTCCGCCGCCGGCAGGGCCAATCCTGCCGGTTCTAGAGCGGCGGCAAGGCCGCCTGCGCCGCCCGCGTCAGCCCGGCGCGGACGATGCGATAGGAATGGCGGATGCGGTGCGCCAGCTCGTCCGGCGCCGCATCAAGGGGCAGGGCGACCCAGCTTGCATGCAGATAGGGCGCGCGTTCCGCAGCCCCGGTTTCGATCAGGAAGGCGGCAGTCTCGACGCTGTCGGTCTTGACCGAGACATGCGTGCCCACGGCGCCGGTGACGGCGAATGTCTTGCCTCCGACCTTCCAACAGTCATGCCCGCCGCCCCAGGGGTCCGACCATTCGGCCCCCGGCTGTGCGGCACAGATTTCATTGACAAGTTCGCGGCTCATGGCACGAGTTTTGCAGCCTCTCTTGGCAGAGGCAAGGTGATGCGTTAAGGCGGGCGCATGAAGTGCTGCACCATCACCATCTGCTGCATCATTACCGGCTGAAATACAGGCGGGCGGATCATGGTGACCTGATGACGCCCGCAAAGGGGAAGTCATGGTCGAGATCAAGCTGACGAATACCAGGACACGCAGCAAGGAAGTGTTCCAGCCGCTGGATGCGGGCAATGTGCGGCTGTATCTGTGCGGCCCCACGGTCTATGACCGCGCGCATCTGGGCAATGCCCGGCCGGTGGTCGTTATCGACGTGCTGGTGCGGCTGTTGCGCCATGTCTATGGCGCGGATCACGTCACCTATGTGCGCAACTTCACCGATGTCGATGACAAGATCAACGCGACGGCGCTGGCCCGCCAGCAGGCCGGCGCGCCCGGCACGCTGGAGGATCTGATCCGCGAGCGGACCGAGGAAACCATCGGCTGGTATCACGCCGACATGGATGCGCTGGGGGCGACGCGCCCGGACCATGAGCCGCGCGCGACCGATTACATCGCCCAGATGATCGCGATGATCCAGACGCTGATCGAGGGCGGCCATGCCTATGCCCGCGACGGCCATGTGCTGTTCCGGGTGCGCTCTTATGCGGAATATGGCCGGCTGTCGGGCCGCTCGGTCGATGACATGATCGCGGGCGCGCGGGTCGAGGTCGCGCCATTCAAGGAAGAGCCGATGGACTTCGTGCTGTGGAAGCCCTCGGATGCCGATCTGCCGGGCTGGGACAGCCCCTGGGGCCGGGGCCGTCCGGGCTGGCATATCGAATGCTCGGCCATGTCCTATGAGCTGCTGGGTGACAGTTTTGACATCCATGCCGGCGGGATCGACCTGCAATTCCCCCATCATGAGAACGAGATCGCGCAAAGCTGCTGTGCGCATCCGCAGGGCGAATTCGCCCGGGTCTGGCTGCATAACGAGATGCTGCAGGTCGAGGGCAAGAAGATGTCCAAGAGCCTTGGCAATTTCTTCACCGTCCGCGATCTGCTGGATCAGGGCATCCCCGGCGAGGTGGTGCGGTTCGTGCTGCTGTCGACGCATTACCGCAAGCCGATGGACTGGACGGAAGAAAAAAAAGACCAAGCAAGAGATGTATTATGGGAGTGGCGGTTGATCACGGATGGAGTGGAACCTGCTCCGATCCCTGACCAACGTATTCTCGCTGCTCTGTCCGACGATTTGAACACGGCAGAGGCAATTTCAATCCTGCATCGGTTGAAGGACGATCCAAGCCAACTCCTGACCTCGGCCCGCTTGCTAGGGTTTCTAGAGCCAGGAATGGGTCAATGGATGGAGCATGACCTCGGCGTGGCCCAAAGCATGATTGTCAGTGTCGATGAGGTGCTGACCGATCTGACGGGGCGTCTTGCCGGTTTGAGACAGCTTGCGATGGAAACCAAGGACTTCTCAGCCTTGGATGAGCTGAAAGGCAGAATAGTCGATGCTGGGGTCGAAGTCAGGATGAGTAAAGCGAACGTTGAGCTCATTCCCGGCCCTCGTTTCGATCCTGCCCGACTGCCGCAATAGTGCCATCAGCCAGCCAATGGGGTTTTCCCGATGACGCGCCAGCGCCTCTACCTCTACGACACCACCCTGCGCGACGGTCAGCAGACGCAGGGCGTGCAGTTCTCGGCTGCTGAAAAGACCGAGATCGCGCTGATGCTGGATGCGCTTGGCGTCGATCATATCGAGGGCGGCTGGCCCGGTGCCAATCCGACCGACAGCGAATTCTTTGCCGCCGCGCCCGCGACCCGCGCCACGATGACGGCGTTTGGCATGACCAAGCGCGCGGGCCGTTCGGCGGAGAATGACGAGGTGCTGGCGGGCGTTCTGAACGCCGGCACACCCGCCGTTTGTCTGGTCGGCAAGACGCATCCTTTCCACGTGCATGAGGCGCTGGGGATTTCTCTGGAGGAAAACCTCGACAATATCCGCGCCTCGGTCGCGCATCTGGTGGCCGAGGGGCGCGAGGCGCTGTTCGATGCCGAGCATTTCTTTGACGGCTATGCCGAGAACCCCGATTATGCCGTCCTGTGCCTAAAGACCGCGCTGGAGGCGGGCGCGACCTGGGTCATCCTGTGCGACACCAATGGCGGCACCCTGCCGGCCGAGGTCGGGCGCGTGACGCGCGCGGTCATCGTCGCCGGCATTCCGGGAGCGCGTCTGGGCATCCACACCCATGACGACACCGGCAATGCGGTCGCCTGCGCGCTGGCCGCCATCGATGCCGGCGCCCGCCAGATCCAGGGCACGCTGAACGGTCTGGGCGAGCGTTGTGGCAATGCCAGTCTGACCACACTGATCCCGACGCTGATGCTGAAGGAGCCCTATCGCTCGACGCTGGAGATCGGCGTGACGGCGCAGGGGCTGTCGCAGATCACCCGCATCTCGCGCCGGCTGGACGAGATCCTGAACCGGCCGCCGCTGCGCGCCGCACCCTATGCCGGCAGTTCGGCCTTTGCCCACAAGGCCGGGCTGCATGCCAGCGCCATCCTGAAGAACCCCGCGACCTATGAGCATGTCGATCCGGCGCTGGTCGGTAATCAGCGCATCATCCCGATGTCGAACCAGGCCGGGCAGTCGAACCTGCGCGCGCGTCTGGCCGAGGCCGGGATCGAGGTCTGCCGCGACGATCCGGCGCTGGCCCGCATCCTTGATCTGGTCAAGCTGCGCGAGGATCAGGGCTATGCCTATGACGGCGCGCAGGCCAGTTTCGAGCTGCTGGCCTTGGGCGAGCTGGGCCGGATGCAGCATTTCTTTGACGTCGAGCGCTACCGCGTCACGGTCGAGCGGCGCAAGAACGCGATCGGGCGGCGCATCTCGGTGTCCGAGGCGGTGGTGGTGGTGCGGATCGGCGGCGAGCGCATGTTGTCGGTCAGCGAAAGTGTCGATGAGCAGGGCGAGGATCTGGGCCCGGTCAACGCGCTGTGGCGGGCGCTGGCCAAGGATCTGGGCCCCTATCAGGCCAATATCAGCGACATGCATCTGGTCGATTTCCGCGTGCGCATCACCGGCAGCGGGGTGGATGCCACGACGCGCGTCATCATCGAAAGCGCCGACGGGCAGGGCCGCCGCTGGGCGACCGTGGGCGTCTCGCCCAATATCGTCGATGCGAGTTTCGAGGCGCTTGTCGAGGCGATCCGCTGGAAGCTGATCCGCGACGGAGTGAAACCGGCATGAAACTTGACGCCTGCGGCGCACTGCTGCGCGAACATGACCCGGAGCGGTTCGGCATCTGCCTGCTGGCCGATCCGGCCGCGCGGCCGAAGCTGCTGACGCTTTACGCGCTGAACCTTGAGCTGGCGCGCGCGCCTTTGGCCTCGGCCGAGCCGCTGATCGCCGAGATGCGCCTGCAATGGTGGGTCGAGCGGCTGCAGGCGATCGGCGCCGGGCAGGTGCCCTCGCATGAGTTGCTGACGCCCCTGGCCGAAGCTTGGGGGGCGCGGGCGGCGGCGTTCGCCGCTCTCGCCGAGCCGCGCCGCCGCGACTGCCTGCGTGAGCCGCATGACGGGCCCGAGGCGGTGGCTGAATATGTGCGCGGCACCGCAGTGCCCTTGGCGCTGTTCGCGGCGGAGGCGATCAGCGGCGAGGTCGGCGGCGGGGGTTTCACACCCCCGCACTCCCGTGGGATATTTGACCACGAAAGAAGTGCGGACGTGATCGCGGCGCAGGTCGAGGGGGTGGGGCTCGCGCAATGGCTGGCGGCCCTGCCGGCGTTGCAGGGCATGGACTTGGGGCTGTGGGATGCTTCGCCCGAGGTGCTGGGCCAGATCGCGACACTGGCGCGCGAACGGCTGGCGGTGGCGCGGGCCGGGCGGCGGCTGGTGCCGCGACGGCTGGCGCCGGTGCTGTTTGCCGGGGCGGGCGTGCAGCCGACGCTGGCAGCGGCGCCGCAGGGGATCGAGGCGCTGGCCGAGGCGCGCCCTTCGGAGTTTCGCAGGCGTTGGGCGCTGATGCGGCTGGGGCTGACGCATCGCTGGTGGATATGAAAAAGGGCGGCCCGCAAGGACCGCCCTGATCGTTTCTGGTGGGCCGGGATCAGCCGCGCAGGATCGAGGTGCCGGCGTAGACGGCCGAGGCGCCCAGAGCCTCTTCGATGCGGATCAGCTGGTTGTATTTCGCCAGCCGGTCCGAACGCGCCAGCGAGCCGGTCTTGATCTGGCCGCAGTTGGTGGCCACGGCGAGATCGGCGATGGTCGCGTCCTCGGTCTCGCCTGAGCGGTGCGACATGACCGAGGTGTAGCGGGCGCGGTCGGCCATGCGCACGGCGTCCAGCGTCTCGGTCAGGGTGCCGATCTGGTTGACCTTGACCAGCAGAGAGTTGGCGCAGCCCTTGGCGATGCCCTCGGCCAGACGGGCCGGGTTGGTCACGAAAAGATCGTCGCCCACCAGCTGCACGCGGTTGCCCAGCGTGTCGGTCAGCAGTTTCCAGCCGTCCCAGTCATCCTCGGAACAGCCATCCTCGATCGACAGGATCGGGTAGTCGTTGCAGAGCGCTTCCAGATAGGCGACGTTTTCGGCCGGGGCCAGGGATTTCCCTTCGCCCTTCATCTCATACTTGCCGCCCTTGAAGTACTCGGTCGAGGCGCAGTCCAGCGCCAGCATGATGTCCTCGCCCGGGGTATAGCCCGCCTTCTCGATGGCCTTCAGGATGAAGTCCAGCGCATCTCGGGTCGAGGAGAGGTTCGGGGCAAAGCCGCCCTCATCGCCGACGCCCGTGGCCAGACCCGCCGCCGAGAGTTCTTTCTTCAGCGTGTGGAACACTTCCGAGCCCATGCGCACGGCTTCGCGGATGTTTTCCGCGCTGACCGGCATGATCATGAATTCCTGAATGTCGATCGGGTTGTCGGCATGTTCGCCGCCGTTGATGATGTTCATCATCGGCACCGGCAGGACATGCGCGCCCGTGCCGCCGACATAGCGGTAAAGCGGCTGCGCGCTGGTTTCGGCAGCAGCCTTGGCGGCGGCCAGCGACACGCCAAGGATCGCATTGGCGCCAAGACGGCCCTTGTTGTGGGTGCCGTCCAGCTCGATCATCAGGCGGTCGATGCCGATCTGGTCGGTGACGTCTTCGCCGATCAGGTTCTCGGCGATCTCGCCGTTGACGGCATTGACGGCTTCCAGCACGCCCTTGCCCATGTAGCGCGACTTGTCGCCGTCGCGTTTTTCCACGGCCTCATGCGCGCCGGTCGAGGCGCCCGAGGGCACGGCGGCGCGGCCCATGGTGCCGTCTTCCAGGGTCACGTCGACCTCGACGGTCGGGTTGCCCCGGCTGTCCAGAATCTCGCGCGCGTAAATGTCGATGATGGCGGTCATTGTCTTCCGTCCCCTCATGGCAATGATTGACGGTTGTTTAGCGACCTTCGGATGAGGGGGGAAGCGTCATTCTTTGTTACCGCTAACAATTCGACCGGCGGCGCCCGGTTCCGGCGCGGCCGAGCGTGGCTCCAGCGCCAGATCGGCCCAGATCGGCAGATGGTCGCTGGCCTGCCGCGCGGTCCGGCTGTCCCAGACACCGCAATCCAGCACCTCGATCCCGCGCGAGACGGCGATGCGGTCATAGCGCAGGCGCGGAAACGGCGCGGGCCAGCTGGGGCCGGGGGCGATGACATGCATCGGCTCCAGCGCCTCGAGACCGCGATTGTCGTGCCATTCGTTGAAATCGCCGGTCAGGATCAGCCGCTCATGGCCGATGCGGCCGGCCTGTGCCACCAGCCGCGCCAGCTGCTGACGCCGCGAGGAGCGCGCCAGCCCCAGATGCACGGCGATCACCGTCAGACCGGGCAGCCGCAGCGCGATGGCGCCGCGCGGCTCGATGCCGGGCAGGGGCAGGCGGCGCACGCGGGCCTGCTCCATCAGTTCGGGGCGCATCAGGATGGTCTGGCCGTGCCAGCCCAGCGAATTCTCGCCGGTGCCCAGAAAGGCCGCCGGCACCATGCCGGTCATCTCTTCGATCATGGCGCGGGGCAGCGCTTCGGGGCGGCGGCCCATGCGGAAGTCGACCTCTTGCAGCGCGATGACATCGGGCCGCAGGTCGGCGATGACGCGCAGGTTGCGTTCGGGCGCGTGCGGCCCGGTCATGCCCCGGCATTTGTGCAGGTTGTAGCTGGCCAGTCGCAGGCTGGGATGTCGCAGGGGCATGGGGCGTCAGGTGCCACAGAAAGTGCGGTGAACGATCTGATCGGGCAGCGGCGCCTGCGCCAGATCGGCCCATTCGGGGCGGTCGTCAAAGGGCGCGCGCAGGGCGTCGTCCAGCCGGTGGAACAGGGTGAAATCCCCCTCGTCGCGGGCCTTGACGATGGCTTCCTCGATCCGGTGGTTGCGCGGGATGCGGCGCGGATTGGCGCGGGCCATCAGCGCCGCCGCCTCGGGCAGTTCGGCAATGCGGCCCTGCCAGTCGCGCGCCCAGGTGTCATAGGCGGCGGGGTCGGTGAATTCGTCGCGCGCGGTGCCATCCGAGAGCCCGGAAAAGACGCGGGTGAAATCGGCGCGCTCGGCGGCCATCACCGCCAGCAGCCGCTCGATCAGGGCGCGGTCCTGCGGCTCGGGGGCATTGATGCCCAGTTTCGCGCCAAAGACGCGCAGCCATTCGCGCTGATAGATCTCGGGAAAGCTGTGCACGATCCGCGTCGCTTCGGCCACGGCGGCATCGTCATTGCCCATCAGGGGCACAAGGCAGCTGGCCAGCTGCGCAAGGTTCCAGACCGCGATATTCGGCTGCTGGTCCCAGGCATAGCGCCCCTGCGCGTCGATCGAGGAAAACACCTGATCCGGCCGATAGCCATCCATGAAGGCGCAGGGGCCATAGTCGATGGTCTCGCCCGAGACGGACATGTTGTCGGTGTTCATCACGCCATGGATAAAGCCAAGGCCCATCCAGCCGGCAATGGTTCGCGCCTGCGCATCGACCACGCATTGCAGCAGATCGGCGGCGCTTCGGGCCTGCGGGTAGTGGCGGGCGATGACGTGATCGGCCAAAAGTTGCAGTCGGTCGCGGTCGCCGCGCGCGGCGTAGAATTCAAAGGTGCCGACGCGGATATGGCTGGCGGCCACGCGGGTCAGCACGGCGCCGGGCAGCAGGGTTTCGCGGATCACCGTCTCGCCGGTCACGACGGCGGCCAGGGCGCGGGTGGTCGGGATGCCAAAGGCCGACATGAATTCGCTGACCAGATATTCGCGCAGCACCGGGCCCAGCCAGGCGCGGCCATCGCCCCGGCGCGAAAACGGCGTCGGGCCCGCGCCCTTCAGCTGGATGTCGAACCGTGCGCCGTCCGGGGCCACCACCTCGCCCAGCAGCACCGCGCGGCCATCGCCAAGCTGCGGCGAAAAGCCGCCGAACTGGTGGCCGGCATAGGCCTGGGCGATGGGCTCGGCCCCTTCGGGCAGGGCGTTGCCGGCCAGCATCTGCACCCCCTCGGGGCTGTCCAGCCAATCGGCGTCAAGGCCAAGCCGCTCGGCCAGCGGCCGGTTCAGCGCGATCAGGCGCGGCGCTGCCACCGGAGTGGGCGCCGTGCGGGTGAAGAAGCCTTGCGGCAGACGGGCGTAGGAATTGTCGAAGTGGATCATCGGACCCTCCTTTGGACATTATCTAGCCTCTGGCGCGGAAATGTTAAGGCCGCTTAGTGACCGACGGTCTTGGAAAACAGATTGACGACGATGACGCCGGCCACGATCAGCCCCAGACCCAGCACGGCAGGCCCGTCCAGTTTCTGCCCAAAGACCAGCAGCCCGATGACCGATACCAGCACCATGCCCAGACCGCTCCAGATCGCATAGGCGATGCCAAGCGGCATCGAACGCAGCACCAGCGTCAGGAAATAAAAACTTGCGGCGTAGCACAGCCCCATCATGACGGTCGGCAGAACTTGGGTGAACTGCTGGCTGCGTTGCAGGAATGAGGTGCCGATCACTTCCAGCACGATGGCGGTCAACAGCGTCGCATAGGTCGTCAGCATGGCGGATATCCTTGGCGGGTGTCCCGCAGGCGCGGGGACTGGCCGCGCCATCTAGTCCCGGCGGCGGGGAAAAGTCACGCCACCCTTGAACACGCCACCCTTGAATACGGGCCCCGTTCTGACTATCCCGATGTCTTGCCAATTCCAGGGGTGCAGCCAGTGAAATTTCTCGATCTCGCCAAGGTCTATATCCGCTCGGGCGGCGGTGGCGCGGGCTGCGTCTCGTTCCGGCGCGAGAAGTTCATCGAATACGGCGGCCCCGATGGCGGCGACGGCGGCAAGGGCGGCGATGTCTGGGCCGAGGCGGTGGGCGGTCTGAACACGCTGATCGATTTCCGCTTCCAGCAGCATTTCTTTGCCAAGTCGGGCCAGCACGGCATGGGCTCGCAGCGCACCGGCGCCTCGGGTGACGACATCGTGCTGACCGTGCCCGTCGGCACCGAGATTCTGGAAGAGGATCAGGAAACCGTCATCGCCGATCTGACCGAGCCGGGCCAGCGCGTGCTGCTGGCGCGCGGCGGCAATGGCGGCTTTGGCAACCTGCATTTCAAAAGCTCGACCAACCGCTCGCCGCGCCGGGCCAATCCGGGGCAGGAGGGGATCGAGCGGACCCTGTGGCTGCGGCTGAAGCTGATCGCCGATGCGGGCCTGCTGGGGCTGCCGAACGCGGGCAAGTCGACCTTCCTGTCGGCGGTGTCGAATGCGCGACCCAAGATCGCCGACTATCCCTTTACCACCCTGCACCCCAATCTGGGCGTCGTGGGCATCGACCAGCATGAATTCGTCATGGCCGACATCCCCGGCCTGATCGAAGGCGCAAGCGAGGGGCGGGGCCTTGGCGACCAGTTCCTGGGCCATGTCGAGCGCTCGCGCGTGCTCTTGCACCTGATCGACGGCACCGGCGAGGATGTGGCGGGTGATGCCCGCACCATCCTGAACGAGCTTGCGGCCTATTCGCCGGCGCTGGCCGAAAAGCCGCGCGTGACCGCGCTGAACAAGATCGACGCCATCGACCCCGAGGAGCTGGCCGAAAAGCGCGCCGCGCTTGAGGCCGAGATCGGCGGGCCGGTCCTGCTGATGTCGGGCGTCTCGCGGCAGGGCGTGCCCGAGGTGCTGCGCGCGCTTTGGGCCCAGATCGCCCCCTCGCGCGGCCCGGTCGAGGACAAGGACGACAGTCCGTGGCAACCGTGATCCCGGAACTGAGCCGGGCGCAGCGGCTGGTCGTCAAGATCGGCTCGGCGCTGCTGGTGGATGATAACGGCCTGCGCGCCGAATGGCTGCGGGCGCTTTGCGACGATGTGGCGGCGGCGCGGGCGCGCGGCACGGATGTGGTGCTGGTGTCCTCGGGCGCCATCGCGCTGGGGCGCAAGGTTCTGGGCCTGCCGGCCGGCGCGCTGCGGGTCGAGCAATCGCAGGCGGCTGCCGCCGTGGGCCAGATCCGTCTGGCGCGCGCCTATGAAGAGGCTCTGGCGCCGCATGGCGTCAAGACCGCGCAGCTGCTGCTGACGCTGGACGACAGCACCGACCGCCGCCGCTATCTGAACAGCCGCGCCACGATGCAGGTGCTGCTGGACATGGGCACGGTGCCGATCGTCAACGAAAACGACACCGTCGCCACCGACGAGATCCGCTTTGGCGACAACGACCGGCTGGCCGCGCAGATCGCGGTGACCTGCGGCGCGGATCAACTGTTGCTGCTTTCGGACGTGGACGGGCTTTACACCGCCAATCCCAAGACGGACCCGACCGCGCGGCACCTGCCGGTGATCGAACAGATCACCCCGGAAATCGAGGCCATGGGCGGCGACCCGATCTCGGGCCTCAGCAAAGGCGGCATGAAGACCAAGCTGCTGGCGGCGCGCACCGCGGTCGCGGGCGGTTGCGCCATGGCGATTGCCGAGGGCTCGGTGCTGCACCCGTTGGCTGCGGTCGCGGGCGGCGCGCGGGTCAGCTGGTTCCTGCCCGACACCGACCCGCAGGCAGCGCGCAAGCGCTGGATCGCGGCAATGAAGCCCAAGGGCGAGATCACCGTGGACGCCGGCGCGGCCGAGGCGCTGGGGCGCGGCAAATCGCTGCTGCCGGCCGGGGTGACGGCGATCTCGGGTCGGTTCGGGCGCGGTGATCCGGTGGTGGTGCAGGATATGCGCGGTGCGCGACTGGCCTCGGGACTGGTGCGCTATTCCTCGACCGAGGCGCGGGCGATTGCCGGGCATCGCAGCGACGAGATCGCGGCGATTCTGGGCTATCCCGGTCGCGCGGCGCTGGTGCATCGCGACGATATGGTCGTGTGACCTATAGCCGGCAGTGCCTGTGGCGCTGTCGCATGGGTATTTGGAAAATGGTGAATGGCTGGCGCGGCGCTCAGTCGATGGCGTGCGGGGCGGCGACGGCCGGGGGGGACTGGCGAAACCTTGGCAGTTGCGCGAGCTTGACCGCGCCGGGGCCGGGGGGCGGCAGGGCCAGCGTCGCATCGCGCAGAAGGGCGATGCCGTCTTCGCTGCGCGCGGGCAGGCCGGCCGGGTCGATGGGCTTGCCGATGGTGACGCGGAAGGGCTGGCCCGCCTTGTTCAGCACCTCGTTGAACAGGGTCACGTCGCGCAGCGTCGGGTGGATGGCGTCGAGCGTGTAGAACAGCGCCGAGTTGCGGGCGCGGATGTGCAGCGGGATCACCGGCACGCCGAACTTCTTGGCGATCATCGCGGCGCTGGCCATCCACGGCCGTTCGTGGAGTGTCAGCCCCTGACGCTTGGCCAGCCGGCCCGAGGGGAAGATCAACCCGATCCGGCCCCGCTCGAGTGCGGTGCGGGTGTAATCCATGGTGGCGCGGGTCTTGGAATGGCTGCGCTTGTCCAGCCGCCATTCGACCGGCGCGATCAGTGACGCGAATTGCGGCAGGATGCGCATGATGTCGTGATTGGCATAGATGAAGAGGTCGTCGCGCACCGCCGAGACCAGCGCGTTCAGCACGATGCCATCGGCAATGCCGGTCGGGTGGTTCGAGACGATCAGCGCCGGGCCGTTGGCCGGGATGTTCTCGATCCCTTCGACCGTCAGATCGCGCACGATCAGCTGCGCGAGGCGGCGCATGATGTCTTCGGTGGGCAGGTCGCGGTATTCGGCGCCAAGCCGGACGGTCTGCGGATAGCGGAGCAGCCACATCAGCGCCTGACGCGCCAGACCATGATGCCAGCGGCCCGAAAAGAGCCACGGCGCCCGCTCGTGTATCAGCGGATCCAGACGGTTTCTCATGTCCTCGCGGGCATCCATGGATATGTAATGCCGTGCCCGCGAGGCGGCTGCAAGGGCGGTTCTACTCGGCCCGGTTCAGACCGGCGAGGATACGCGTAACCATCTCGGCGGTGTTGCGCGACAGCCCCGGCAGGGCGGCGATCCGGGCCAGTACGGCCTTGGCGCGGGCCTGCCGGGTCGCGTCATAGCGGCTGATCGTCTCGAAGGCCGAGCACATGCGCGCCGTGGTCTGCGGGTTCACCGGATCAAGCCGGATCAGCCAGTCGGCCAGGAAGTCATAGCCCGAGCCATCTGCGGCATGGAAGGCCGCGTGATTGGCGGTCAGCCCCGAGATCAGCGAGCGGAAGCGGTTGGGGTTCTTCCAGTCGAAATCCGGCCGCTGGGCCAGGGCACGCGCGCGGGCCACCGCCTGATCTGGGGCGGCGCGCAGCGGCTGGACCATGAACCATTTGTCCATGACCAGCCGGTTGTCGCGGAACTCGGCCTCGAAATCTGCCAGCGCCTGCGCGTCGCGGCCAAGCGCGATCAGCTGCTCGAGCGCGCCCTGGCGTTCGGTCATGTTGCCGGCGCTGGCAAACAGCGCCTCGGCCCGGGCGCCGCCATCGCGCCGCGACAGGTTGGCAAGGCAGGCAAGGCGCAGGCTGCGCCGCGCCGCGCCCTCGGCATCGGGGCGATAGGGGCCTTGCGGCGCCATGGCCTCGTAAAGCCGGGCAAAGGCCGTCTGATGCGCCTCGGCGATCTCGGAGAGAAGCGCGTGGCGGGCGGCGTGGATCGCATCCGGGTCGGGCGGGGTGCCGCGCGCGGCCAGCGTGGTGGCGATTTCCTCTTCGCCCGGCAGCGCAAGGCAAAGTGCCGCGAAGGCCGGGTCGCGTTCGGCATCATCCAGCACGCCGCCCAGAGCCTGCACCAGCGCGCGGCTGCCGGCTGCACCAGTGGCGCGCCGGGTCAGCTCGTCCAGCGCCAGATCGTGGCCGGCCTGCCAGCGGGCATAGGCATCGCTGTCATGCGCCAAGAGCAGCGCCTGCTCATTCGCGGTGATCTCGCGCGTGACCGTCACCGGCGCCGAGAAACCGCGCAAAAGCGAGACCACCGGCCGCGCGCCGAGTCCGTCGAAGCGGAAGCTTTGCTGCGCCTCGGTCATCTCCAGCACCGTGGTCGGCAGCACCTCGTCGCCATTCGGGCCGATCAACCCGATAGCGATGGGGATGACGCGCGGCGGCTTCTCGGACTGGCCGGGCGTCGGCGCGATGTCCTGGCGGAAGTTCAGGACCAGCGTGCCGTCCTGCCAATCCTCGGTCATGGTCAGGCGCGGCGTGCCGGCATCGGTATACCAGCGCTTGAACTGGGTCAGGTCGCGGCCGGTCGCGTCCTGAAACACCGCGATCCAGTCCTCAATCGTGCAGGCCTGCCCGTCGTGGCGGGTGAAATAGAGATCCAGCGCCTTGGCATAGCCGTCATCGCCGACCAGCCGTTTCAGCATACCGATGACCTCGGCGCCCTTTTCATAGACCGTCGCAGTGTAGAAGTTGTTGATTTCCTGATAGTGATCGGGGCGCGGCGGATGCGACAGCGGGCCCGAATCCTCGCGGAACTGGCGGGCGCGCAGGGTCTGCACATCATGGATGCGCTTGACCGCTGCGCTGCGCATGTCGCTGGTGAACTGCTGGTCGCGGAACACCGTCAGCCCCTCTTTCAGGCACAGCTGGAACCAGTCGCGGCAGGTGATGCGGTTGCCGGTCCAGTTGTGGAAATATTCGTGCCCGATCACGCCCTCGATGCGCTCGTAATCGCCATCGGTCGCGGTTTCGGCGGTGGCAAGGACCAGCTTCGAGTTGAAGATGTTCAGCCCCTTGTTCTCCATTGCGCCCATGTTGAAATCATCGACGGCGACGATGTTGAACACGTCCAGATCGTACTCGCGCCCGTAAGCCGTCTCGTCCCAGCGCATCGAGCGGATCAGGCTTTCCATCGCATAGCCCGCGCGCCCCTCATCGCCCGGACGCACCCAGACGTTCAGCGCCACATCGCGCCCCGACATGGTGGTGAAATGGTCCGAGACCGCGCGCAGATCGCCCGCGACCAGCGCGAACAGATAGGCGGGCTTCTTCCACGGATCGACCCAGACGGCGCGGCCCGGCGCCTGCTCGACCGGGTTACCGTTCGACAACAGCACCGGCTGGTCGGAATGGATGGTGACGCGGAAGGGCGCCATCACATCGGGGCGGTCGGGATACCATGTGATGTGGCGAAAGCCCTGCGCCTCGCATTGCGTGCAGAACATGCCACCCGACAGATACAGCCCCTCCAGCGCGGTATTCGCCTGCGGGTCGATCTCGACCTCGGCCGAGAAGGTAAAGCGGTCGGGCAGGTCGGGGATGGTCAGCCGCTCATCCGCTTCGTGGATCAGCGCCGGGTCGATCGGCTGGCCATCGACGCTGAGTGACAGCGTGCGCAGGCCGGCGCCGTCCAGTACCAGATCGCCCGGCGCCGTGCGGCGAAAGTCGATCTGCGACAGCACGCGGGTCGCGGTCGGGTGCAGGTGGAATTCCAGCCGCGTCTCGTCGATCTCGAATGGATAGGGGCGCCAGTCGGCGAGATATTGCGTGGCGGTCATCTTGGGCTCCCGAAGGCGGTTGAGGCGGCGCGATGAAAATTCCCGGGTCAGGGAACCCCATGCGAAACCAATAGTTAGTGGCCTGAGTGCCGGCCCGCAACCGGCGCTGAAAATGCAGCCGGTCAGGGCCGCGGCGCGATCGGCCGGTTCCACAAAGAGGAGAGCCACATGTCCTACGATCCGAACGATCCCAAGCGGGTTGACCTCGTCGATCCGGTGCGTCCGGGCCAGGTGAACCAGACCTATGTCGAGCCTGTCGAGCGCCGGGCGTCGCCCTTGCCCTTGATCGTCGGTATCCTTCTGGCCCTGGCGATCGCCTATTTCGTGCTGCAGTATTTCATGAACGGCACAACGGCCACCACCACGCCCGAGCAACCGGCGGTGACCACCCCGGCCCCGGCTGAAACCAGCACCGCCCCCGCGACTGCCCCGGCTGCCACCACCACCACCACCACGCCCGCCGAGGATGCGGCGAAATCGGCCGCCGATGCCGCGAACAACGCCGCCGACGCCGCCAAGAGCGCCGCCGATGCCGCGGGTCAGGCCGTCAAAGAGGGTGGCACCGCCGCGATGGATGCCGCCGGTCAGGCGGTCGATGCGGCCAAGAACGCCGCCTCTGATGCCGCGACTGCTGCCGGCAATGCCGCCACAGCCGCTGGCACCGCCGCCGACAATGTCGCGACCGATGCTGCCAATGCCGCGCGCGATGCCGCAGGCGCGGCCAAGGATGCCGCCTCGGACGCGGCCAAGGCCATCGACAATGCGATCAGCGTCGAACCGGCCACGCCCGCACCGACCACTCCGGCGCCGGCAACCGGCGCTCCGGCCAGCAGCAACTGACCGACTGTTGGGCAATGCCCGCCGCGCCGCCCCTGATCGGGGCGGCGTTTCCTTTGAAATCCGCAATTCTCCTTATCGGATTCGTGGAAAGATAGGACAATTGAACTGGAGCCGTGTTTGGCATACCACCGCACACCATATTTAGGTGTGCTGCAGAAAGAGGAAGGATTGACCATGGGTCGCGTTGAAAAAGCCGGATTGCGGGTGGACCAGACTCTGGCGGATTTCCTCAATGACCGCGGCCTGCCGGGCAGCGGGGTCGAGCCGCAGCAGTTCTGGCAGTCGCTGTCGCGGCTTTTGCATGAGTTCGGCCCGCGCAACCGCGCCCTGCTGGACAAGCGCGAGGCGCTGCAGGCGGCCATCGACGGCTGGCATCTGGCGCATCGGGGCCAGGATATCGACGCCGGCACCTACCGCGATTTCCTGACCGAGATCGGCTATCTCGTCCCCGAGGGCGAGGATTTCAGCATCGAGACCCCCGCCACCGACCCCGAATTCGCCGAACTTGCCGGCCCGCAGTTGGTGGTTCCGATCACCAATGCCCGCTATGCGCTGAACGCCGCCAACGCCCGCTGGGGCAGCCTCTATGACGCGCTTTACGGCACCGACGCGATGGGAGATCTGCCGCAGGGCAAGGGCTATGATGCCACCCGCGGCGCCCGCGTCATCGACTGGGGCCGCGAGTTCCTCGACGGCGCCACGCCGCTGGCGGAAGGGTCCTGGGCGGGGATCGACGGGCTGTCGGTCAAGGACGGCGCGCTGGTCCCGGCGCTGCGTGATCCGGCGAAATTCGCCGGTCATATCGGCGATGCCGCCAAACCCACGGACGTGTTCCTGAAAAACAACGGCCTCTTCATCCGCATCACCCTTGATGCCAGCAAGCCGGTGGCCCAGCAGGACCGCGCCGGCATCGCCGATATCGTCATCGAATCCGCCCTGTCGGCGATCATGGATTGCGAGGATTCGGTCGCCTGCGTCGATGGCGAGGACAAGGCGCTGGCCTATGGCAACTGGCTGGGCCTGATGGACGGCACGCTGACCGAATCCGTCGAAAAGAACGGCAAGACCTTCACCCGCCGGCTCAGCCCCGATGTGACCTTCACCGGCCCCGATGGCGCCGAGGTGACGGCCAAGGGCCGCGCCCTGATGCTGGTGCGCAACGTGGGCCACCTGATGACCACGCCCGCCGTCCTTGACCGCGAGGGCAGGGAGGTGTTCGAGGGCCTGCTGGACGCCATGATCACCGTGCTTTGCGCCAAGCGCGATCTGGAACGGCAGGGGCCGCGCAACTCGGTCACCGGCTCGATCTATGTCGTGAAACCCAAGATGCACGGCCCCGAGGAAGTCGCCTTCGCCAGCGAGATCTTCGATTTCGTCGAGGATGCGCTGGGACTGCC
This sequence comes from Paracoccus limosus, assembly GCF_009711185.1. Lineage (GTDB taxonomy): Bacteria > Pseudomonadota > Alphaproteobacteria > Rhodobacterales > Rhodobacteraceae > Paracoccus > Paracoccus limosus. Next base: position 7,992 of record NZ_WMIF01000012.1, on the reverse strand, counting down.
TCGCCACACCGTCAAGCTGGGCATCATGGACGAGGAACGCCGCACCAGCGCCAACCTCAAGGAATGCATCCGCGCCGCGAAACATCGGGTGGCCTTCATCAACACGGGCTTTCTCGACCGCACCGGCGACGAGATCCACACCTCGATGGAGGCCGGCACCATGCTGGCCAAGGGCGAGATGAAATCGCAGCCGTGGATCTCGGCCTATGAGGATCGCAACGTCGATATCGGTCTGGCCTGTGGTCTGGCCGGCAAGGCGCAGATCGGCAAGGGCATGTGGGCGATCCCCGACCACATGGCCGAGATGCTGGCGCAAAAGATCGCCCATCCGATGGCCGGCGCCAATACCGCATGGGTGCCCAGCCCGACCGCCGCGACCCTGCATGCCACGCATTACCACCGCGTCAATGTCCATGCCCGTCAGGCCGAGATCGCGGCGCTGAAACGCCCGGCGCGTCTGGACGATCTGCTGACCGTGCCGCTGGCTCTGGGCCGCAACTACAGCGACGTGGAAATCACCCGCGAGCTGGAAAACAACTGTCAGGGCATCCTTGGCTATGTCGTGCGCTGGATCGACCAGGGCGTCGGCTGCTCGAAAGTGCCCGATATCAATGATGTCGGCCTGATGGAGGACCGCGCCACGCTGCGCATCTCGGCGCAGTCGCTGGCGAACTGGCTGCATCAGGGCGTGGTCAGCGAAGCGCAGGTCATGGACGCGATGCGCAAGATGGCCGCCGTGGTCGACCGTCAGAACCAGAACGATCCGGCCTATCTGCCGATGGCGCCGGGCTTTGACGGCGTGGCCTTTCAGGCCGCCTGCGATCTGGTCTTCCTCGGCCGTGTCCAGCCCTCGGGCTATACCGAGCCGGTGCTGCACGCCCGCCGCCTGCAGGCCAAGGCCGAACGCCGCGCGTAAGCGGTAAAGGTTCCACCACGCGAACGGCCCCGGCGCGCAGGCTCCGGGGCCGTTTTGCTGCCTGAATTTGCAGCATGGCTTGGTCAGACCGGACCAAAGGTCGCATGACGTAGCGTCGTTTTTCACGCTGTCACGGCTCCTCGCGCCCTTGTGAAAGATTGTTGCGCGGTGCTATGCAGTCCCGATCAAGACGCGAATTGGGGAGGTGCCCTCGTGAAAATCGGCGCTTTGAAAGAGAGTTACGAGGGGGAGGCGCGCGTAGCGGTGACCCCGTCCTCGGCAGCCCATCTCAAGAAGCTGGGCCATGAGGTCTATGTGGAATCTGGGGCTGGCCGCAGCGCCGGTTTCAGCGATGCCGCCTATGAGGCGGCGGGGGTGACCGTCGAGCCCACGGCGCAGGCGCTGATCAACGACGTCGATGTCGTGGTCAAGGTCCGTCCCCCCAGCACGGATGAAATCCACGCCATGCGGCGCGGCCAGACGCTGATCTCGCATTTCTGGCCGGCGCAGAACGCCGATCTGCTGGAAACCGCGCGCGAGCAGGGCGTGACCGCCATCGCCATGGACATGGTGCCGCGCATCTCGCGCGCGCAAAAGATGGACGCGCTGTCCTCGATGGCCAATATCGCCGGCTACCGCGTGGTGATCGAGGCGGCGAACAACTTCGGCCGCTTCTTCACCGGGCAGGTGACGGCGGCAGGCAAGGTGCCGCCGGCCAAGGTGCTGATCGTCGGTGCGGGCGTCGCGGGTCTTGCGGCCATCGGGGCCGCGACCAGCCTTGGCGCACAGGTCTATGCTTTTGACGTGCGGCCCGAAGTGGCCGAGCAGATCGAATCCATGGGCGCCGAATTCGTCTATCTGGACTTCAAGGAAGCCCAGACAGATGGCGCGGCGACCGGCGGCTATGCCGCACCCTCGTCGCCCGAATTCCGCGAGGCGCAACTGGCCAAGTTCCGCGAACTGGCGCCGCAGATGGACATCGTCATCACCACGGCGCTGATCCCCGGACGGCCCGCGCCGAAGCTTTGGACCGCCGATATGGTCGAGGCGATGAAGACCGGCTCGGTCATCGTCGATCTTGCGGCCGAGCGGGGCGGCAACTGCGATCTGACCGTTCCCGATCAGCGCATCGTGACCGACAATGGCGTGGTCATCATCGGCTACACCGACTTCCCGTCGCGGATGGGTGCGCAGGCCTCGGAACTTTATGGCAACAATATCCGTCACATGCTGTCGGATCTGACGCCAGGCAAGGATGGCGTCATCGTCCAGAACATGGAGGATGACGTGATCCGCGGCGCCACCGTCACCTTTGACGGCGACGTGACCTGGCCGCCGCCGCCGCCCAAGGTGGCCGCCATCGCCGCGCAAAAGCCCAAGGAAAAGGCCCGCGAGCTGACGCCCGAGGAAAAGCGCGCCGCCGAGGTCGCCGCCTTCAAGGCGCAGACCCGCAGTCAGGTGACGCTCCTGGGCGCCGGTGCGGTGCTGATGCTGCTGGTCGGCCTTTTTGCCCCCGCCAGCTTCCTGTCGCATTTCATCGTCTTCGTGCTGTCGGTGTTCATCGGCTTCCAGGTGATCTGGAACGTCAGCCATTCGCTGCACACGCCGCTGATGGCGATCACCAACGCGATCTCCTCGATCATCATCGTGGGCGCGCTGTTGCAGATCGGCTCGGGCTCGTGGCTGGTGGTGCTTCTGGCGGCGCTGTCGGTGCTGATGGCCGGCGTCAACATCTTTGGCGGCTTCATGGTCACGCGCCGGATGCTCGCCATGTTCCAGAAATCGTAAGGAGAGGGCGATGGAATACGGTTTCACCACCGCCGCCTATGTCGTCGCGGCCGTGCTGTTCATCCTGTCTCTGGGCGGTCTGTCCGGTCAGGAAAGCGCCAAGCGCGCGGTCTGGTATGGCATTTCTGCCATGGCGCTGGCCGTGGTCGCCACGCTCATCGGGCCGGGCTATGGCAACTGGCTGATCTCGATCCTGATGCTGGCCGTGGGTGGCGGCATCGGCTGGGTCGTCGCCAAGCGCGTCCAGATGACCGAAATGCCGCAGCTGGTCGCGGCCATGCACAGCCTTGTCGGTCTTGCCGCCGTGCTGATCGGCTTCAACGCCCAGTTCGAACTCAGCCGCGTGCTGCGCGCCCGCGCCGCCGATGCCATGGCCGAGTTCCACGGCTTTGCCGCCGTGCTGGCCCACAAGACCCCCGCCGAAATCGCCATGCTCAAGGTCGAGGTGGCGCTGGGGATCTTCATCGGCGCCGTCACCTTCACCGGCTCGATCGTCGCCTTTGGCAAGCTGGCCGGCAAGATCGACGGCAAGCCCAAAAAACTGCCCGGCGGCCATATGCTGAACGCGGCGGCTGCGGCGCTGTCGGTGCTGGCGCTGGTGCTTTACTGCACTACCGGCGCGCCGGTGCTGTGGCTTCTGGTCATCGCGCTGGCCGCCTTCTTCATCGGCTACCACCTGATCATGGGCATCGGCGGCGCCGACATGCCGGTCGTGGTCTCGATGCTGAACAGCTACTCGGGCTGGGCGGCGGCGGCCATCGGCTTCACGCTGGGCAATGATCTGCTGATCGTGGTCGGCGCGCTGGTCGGCTCGTCGGGGGCCATCCTCAGCTACATCATGTGCAAGGCGATGAACCGCAACTTCGTCAGCGTCATCCTTGGCGGCTTTGGCGGCGAGACCGGCCCGGCGATGGAAATCACCGGCGAACAGATCGCCATCGACGCCGACGGCGTGGCGGCGGCCCTGAACGATGCCGACGAGATCATCATCGTCCCCGGCTACGGCATGGCGGTGGCGCAGGCCCAGCAATCGGTCAGCGAACTGACCCGCAAGCTGCGCGCCAAGGGCAAGAACGTCCGCTTCGCGATCCACCCGGTCGCAGGCCGTCTGCCCGGCCACATGAACGTGCTGCTGGCCGAGGCCAAGGTGCCCTACGACATCGTGCTGGAGATGGACGAGATCAACGAGGATTTCCCCAATACCGACGTGGTGATCGTCATCGGCTCGAACGACATCGTGAACCCGGCGGCGCAAGAGGATCCGAACTCGCCCATCGCCGGCATGCCGGTGCTGGAGGTCTGGAAGGCAAAGCAGGTCTTCGTGTCGAAGCGCGGTCAGGGCACCGGCTATTCCGGCATCGAAAACCCGCTGTTCTACAAGGACAACACCCGGATGTTCTATGGCGACGCCAAGAAATCCATCGACCAGCTGCTGCCGATGATCGAATGACGGGGCGCGGCCGGACCCCGGCCGCCCGACCCCTGCGACACAGTATAAAGGCGGGCCCCGAAGGGCCCGCCTTTGTCATTTCCCGTCGATGTGCTGGTGGTGGACGGTCAAAGAGCCTGGAGCATGGATTTGACGACATCGGCGGGCAACGCCGGGTGCAGCGCCAGCTTGCGCGTGCGCTTGCCACGGCGGGGGATCAGCAGGGCGCAGCGCGTTGCCACGGCCTGCGAGCGTTCGGCCGAACTGTCCACGATGGCGCCGGCACGCCAGCGGGACTTGGGACCGAAGCGCATGACGAATGCGATCTGGCCGGGCACGTAGCCCAGCGTCTCGGGGGAATCGATCATGTTCTCATGGATGACCGGGGGAAACATCGGGGCTCTGCGCGGCTGGGTTACTCGTGAAAAAGTTAATCCCTGCGTCGGCGCTTGACCATCTGACCTTTTGAACAGGTCTGCCATACCACGGCGATGCGAATCCGCCCCTGCGGGCAGGGGGTTTCGGCGGTGCAACCGGGGGGTAAAGGGGGCCCGCAGGCCGGGGAGGCGGCCAGCCGGGCTTGCCGGCCGGCCCGAAATCGCCTCAGGGCAGGATCAGGATCGGCGTGCCATCGGGCACCATCGCATAGATATCCTCGACCTGATCATCGGTGACGGCGATGCAGCCCGCCGTCCAGTCGCGATGCTGCTTGGACAACGCTCGGCCCTCGGGGCCCTGACCGTGGATAAAGATGTCGCCGCCCGGCTGCTGACCCTGCGCCAGCGCAAAGGCGGTGTCGGTCGGGTTGGGATAAGAGACACCCACCGACAGGTGATAGCGGCTGTCGGGGTTGCGCCGGTCGATGAAATACATGCCCTCGGGCGTCTTGCCGTCACCCTCGAACTGCTTGTGGCCGATGGGCATATTGCCCAGACCGATGTCATAGACCTTCAGCGCCGTATTGCCGCTCAGCAGATACATCTTGCGTTCGCCCTTTTTCACCAGAACCTGGGTGACGGGCGGACCGTTGTAGGTCTTGAACTTGCTCGGCGCACAGGCGGCCAGCCCTATGATCAGAATGGCTGCAACCAGCCTGATGATCCCGCGTTTCATTCCTGCCCTCGATGCTGTTTGGCCGCATTTTGCCCCGCCCGTCCCGGCGCGGCAATGCGCCGGTCTTCACGAAAACATGATGCGGCCACAACCGCGCCGCAAACCGGGCCTCATCCCGCTTTCTGTCTTGCGAGGCCATGGCCGCCTGATATTCATCGTTCATGAACGATGATGCCGAACATCCGCAGCGCTATGCGCTGGTCAATGAACTGCATGCCCGGCCCTCGCCGCGGCTCGAGGCGCCCTGCACGGCGGTGTTTCTGGCCATCAAAGAGCCCAGCGATGCTGCCAACCGCGACCGCGCCCGCGATGTCGCGCATCTGGCCGAATTCTGCGCCCGCAACGGCGCGCCGCGCCCCGATCCGCAGGCCGGCCATTACAAGGCCAGCTTCGGCCGCTACAAGCTGCGCTGGGAAAGCCATACCGAATTCGTGACCTATGCCGCCTTCATGCGCGGCCTGCCGCCCAGCCCCTTCGACCCTTCGGCGGGGGCGGTGTTCCCGCGCGACTGGCAGGCACGGGCCCCGGGCAAGCGGGTGGCGGCGGTGATGATTCAGGTGGATTTCCTGCCCGACGACCCGCAAGAGGTATTGCCCCGGCTTCAGGAATGGTTCGCCGCCGACAGCCTCGCCTCGGTCTGGGTGCTCGATGAGGCGGCGGTGGTCGCGGGTGATTTCCGCATCGACCCGGCCGGCTGGATGCGCTTTGCCGTCTTCGTGCGTCCCGGCACCGGCTCGGGCCGCATTGGCCGCATCGTCCAGCGCCTGATGGAGCTGGAAACCTATCGCGCCATGTCCATGCTGGGCCTTGGCCGCGCGCGCGAACTGACCGCGCAGCTCAATGCGCTTGACCCGCAGCTCGCTGGCATCGTGCAGGGCATGGCCGACGAATCCCGCCCGGCGGATGCGGTGCTGCACGAACTGCTCAGCGTCTCGACCCGGCTGGAAAGCGCCGCCACCCAGCATGATTTCCGCTTTGGCGCCACCGATGCCTATGAGGCGATCGTGATGGACCGCGTTGCCGCCCTGCGCGAGACGCGCTTTCTGGGCGGCCAGATGCTGACCGAATTCATGACCCGGCGCTATCACCCGGCGATGCGCACGGCGAAATCCGCCCATAGGCGGCTGGTCACCATGCTTGATCGGGCGGAACGTGCCGGCGAATTGCTGCGCACCCGCGTCGATGTCCAGCGCAGCGCCCAGAATCAGGACATCATGCAGCGCATGGACCGGCGCGCCGACCTGCAATTGCGCCTGCAACACACGGTCGAGGGGCTTTCGGTGGTCGCGATCAGCTATTACGCCGTCGGATTGCTGGGCTATGCGCTTTATCCGCTGGCCCATGCGCTCGACATCGACAAGGGCGTGCTGGTCGCCGCGCTGACCCCGGTGGTGGTGCTTGGCGCATGGGCTTTGATGCGCCGGATCAAGGCGCGGCTGCACGCCGAACACTGACAAGGAAAGGGGGTCCGCATGGGCAAGTCACTCAGGATCTATGGCCTCGGACATTGCTCGACGGTGCAAAAGGCCCGCGCCGAGCTCGAATCGGCGGGTTGGAGCATCGACTTCCGCGATGTGGCCAAGGAACCGCTCTCCGACAGCGAATGGCAGGCGATGATCGCCGATTTCGGCGACAAGCTGGTCAATCGCGCCAGCCTGACATGGCGCGCCATGTCCGAGGCCGAGCGCGCCCAGACCCCGCTCGCCATGCTGCAGGCCAAGCCCTCGCTGATGAAGCGCCCGGCGATCCTGCAAGGCGACAACCGCCTGCTCGGCTGGACCGCCAATGTCAAACGCGCCCTCGGCGTGGCGGCCTAGGCGATGTAGCGGTCGCGCCGGTGGTTCAGCGCGATCACCAGATTCAGCACCAAGGCCCCCAGCGCCGACCATGCCACCGCCTGCCAGTCGCGCACGAACAGCGCCAGCGCGAACAGGCAGGCGTCAAAGATCAGCTGCGTCCAGCCGGCGCGAAAGCCGGTGGCATCCTGCAGATACAGCGCGACGATGCCGATGCCGCCCAGCGAGGCGCCATGCCGGAACAGCGCCAGCAGCGCCGATCCGCTCAGACAGCCGACCAGCACCGCGCCCACGGCGGGATGCACGGCACCGAATTGCAGCTGGGCCGGCAACCAGCTCACCAGCACCGACAGCCCGGCAACCGCGACAAAGCTCTTGATCATGAAGGCCAGCCCCAGCCGGCGATAGCCCAGCCAGTAGAACGGCAGGTTGACGACAAAGAACACCGGGCCAAAGCCCCAGCCGGTGGCATAGGCGATCAGCAGCGCCAGCCCCGCCGTCTGCCCGGTCACCAGCCCCAGATGGGTCAGCAACAGCACCCCGACCGAGGCCATGAAACTGCCAAAGGCCAGCCCCTGGGCATCGTCGATCAGGCTGTGGCGGGTCGGGCGTGCGGGTGTCGGTTCCATGTCGCAGCCATGCCGCGCCCCTGCGCGATCCGCAAGCCCCTGCAAAAGCGCAAAGGCCGGGACAGAGCCCCGGCCTTCATCATTTCCCAAATACCCCCGCCGGAGGCAGCCGGCCTCAGTCGAAGGCGCGGTCGGTGATCACCGTCACATAGGCCCCCTCTGGCGCCTTGGTGATGACCATATCGAACACCTAAATGTTGAACGGCTTGCAATAAGGACCCCGCTTCTGGGGTGATCGGCGTCCAAAAGGGACCCCACCGACCGGGGGTTGGGTCCATTGTGCCTTCGATGATTATCGGAGGCCGAGCACGGGATGCTGAT
>NZ_WMIF01000011.1 GCF_009711185.1 Paracoccus limosus | reverse complement strand
GAGAAGCCGTCCAAATGGCCGCCCATTTTGCCGTCTCGTTCCAAGCCAACACCTCCGACGTTCATGCGCACGGAGATTGGCCCGTTCAGATCACCAGCGGCAGGAGGGGATCAGCGTCGCGCTTACGCCTATGCGATCAGGAAGATTCTTCGCCATCGGACCTGCTCTCGTCCAGGCTCTCGCACACCACGCCGTTTGCGATGACCTCGTCCGGGATGTGGCCATAATACAAGTATGCTTCGGGTGCGAAAAGCGGTCGCGTTTGCTTGGGAGCGTCTTCGTGGCGTTTCGTCATTTCAACCTCACCGAGGACCACGGGGCCGTCGTATTCCTTGGCGCGCCGGAAGTCGTCCCACGCGTCCCACGCGATCCGCTGTAAGCCGTAGTCGTCCGGGAACAGCCGCTGCAAGTGCTGCTCGAACTCGGAGGATACGGCATCCATAAAGCGATCGTAGTATGTGTCAGTCATAGTAGCGGACCAGCATGCAGGTGTCCGGGTCCAAGAACGGTCTTCCGGATTTCGACAGGCTCATGACCCTCTCCTGAAATCAGATTGCGACCGGATGGCATCAGTGATGATGGCGTCGAGTGCCTCTCTCGCTCTGGTTGCGGTCTTCAATACGCACGACGGATAGCGCCCATTGACCAAGTCGTCATTCAGCTCGACGATATGGTCCAACATGGGCCTCATACCGTCCGCAAGCCTGCCATATCTCAGAAGATCATCAACAATGCATTCGTCGTCTGTCATGGCCGACCTCCGAAAACCGGCTTACGCCCGAACTGTAGGTCCGCAAGCGACACCGGCACCACCACCATCTGCCTGATGGACTGCCGTTCCAGCCGCTCGGCGTTGCGCAGCAGGGTGCTGAACTCTCGCTGCGTCCGCGCCGTCCTGATCATGCGGTCATTATGGCGCATCGCGTCCGTCACGCGGATCGTCTCGCCGAGGATGTCGTCTGGGGTGTTCATCATGCTCGCCTCCATGGCGTTCGTTTTTCGTTGATGATGGATGGAGCCCGGAGCTACATCACTCCGGACGCCGGTCTTATAAAATTCACATGCCCAGATCGTCGTCTGGTTCAGTGTCAGATGTGATTATCCCCCCGAGGTGGTATCCGTAATCCTCCTCTTCGGGCTCATCGTCGATCAGATCCTTGTAAAGTGCGGCAAACGCATTATTCAGGACCTGCAAACACCGGAGAGCATCGTCCGCGAGATTTTTCATCTCCTGAATGCTTTCTGCGTCGCGAATAGCGTTCAGAACCTGCAACATGTCCTCTGTCCGTGTGTCTGCGAGGTATTTGGGGTCGTCGGTATTTTCGGTATCTTCTGTCATGATTGTTTCCTTTGTGTTTATTAATGAGGCTTTTTGGTTCGTGAGACGATCTCATCTAACGTCTTGGAGTAGTTTCGGACAGCCCGTCGATATGCCTCGACGTCTTCAGGAAAGTCCTCACCCGTCATCCTTAGCCAAAGGTTGTCCGAGTTCAGTCGGCTTTGAAGAACGATGTCGTCCGTGATCTTTTCGCAGGATCCGAAAAACTTAGAAAAATCCGTTTTGACCGGATCCTGACGTCTTTCGTCCCTTGACGCTTTTCTAAGGGCCTGCCGATTACGCATCGCGTCCGCGTGCTGCTGTGCGGTCTTGAAAGTCGTGATTTGAGACTCCTCATCAGAGCTGGCGTTCTCACTTTCAGTTTCACAACCAAAAACATCGTTGACCTACGACATGCTGTCGGCAATCTTTTCTAAAAGATCATGGGTAAGCGTTACCGTGATGTTTACATTCAGTGTTATCGTTTTTTCATCGGACATGATGACCTCCTTGCTTGTCAGTCTTGTTATCTGACGAAAACGACAGTGTATATAAAAATCAGTGGCATATTTTTCGTTGTTCACAATGAAATAATAAGGGCGATAAAAATAACATCGCCGATTTTTATGGCGGTTGAGATGATGCTTATAACGTGATTCGTTTAACCCCGAGTTTCGTTTTTTTTCACAGTCAGGGACCGCAATGTGAGGTCGCGGATAATGCCCACAAGACGGCAAAGACGGGGGATGAGGCCGCCATAGCCAGAACGACTATGACGGCCCAGACTGCCTTGCGGCAGGACCGCATGTGAGCCTCTTCTCCCCGGGTCGGGAACAGAACCCTGAGTGGGATCATGATTATCTCATGTTCGTTGCGGCATTCATGATGCCGTGTTTGTTAACGAACCTGACACCTGCGGGTGTGTATGCGTATTCCCTGACCTCTTGCGTAAGGGTGTTACCGCACACGGCACGTGCCGGCACACCCCTCAGGGACAGCTGGACGAACAGCATGTGATACGTGGACGGCACCAGCTCCACGCCCTCGACGAACACGTCCCTCAGGTCGACGCCGACGGCCTCGCAGTGGTCGGCCAAGGCCACCAGCAAGCCGCCGGAACCCGCTGCCGGGTCTGCCCCCCGGAAGTTTCCCTGATCTCGGACGATGGCGGAGATGTCCGGTGCTGTCATGCTGACGATCATCTTGGATACCTCGAAAGGCGTGAAGAACTGACCGACGCCGCCGTCCAGTGCCCCCAGCAATCCGCAGGCCTCTCCGAGAAAGTCCCGACCGCCATCCATGATGGCGACCTGAGCCACGCCCAGCATATCCTCCATGATCCGGATGTCTTCCTGTGTGTATTTCCCAGACGCCTGCTCCTGCTGGCTCATCAGCTCGGCCGCCCGCTCCGGCGTCTGTGCGGTGATTGCCGCGATCGCGCAGAACATGATCTCGCACCAGTCGTCGAATACTCGGAACGGCTTGCCTGGGATACTGCGGGCCAAGGCCACGAACTGCTTAACGTGATCGGTTTTGGGCTCCGCGTCAGTGCGTTTTAGCGGTATCCCCATCAGTGCTGACGCGGAATGAACGCCTTCGTGGATATGTTGGTATGTCATTATTACCTCTCCTGTTTTTTTGGTGTGGATTGCCCGGCCTGTTAGGCCGGGCAACGCGTTCATTTTCTGGTAGAGATGGAGATGACGTTTCCGGAATCGGTTGCCACGCTGAAAGACACCGAGTTTCCGGTCAGGCTGACACCCGTCGTGTCTTTCACTCCTGACTTTTTGTCAGTGGATAACTCAGCCTCAACAAGGTCCCACTCCGAAAACACATCGGCCGCATAGCTTTTGACGGGGATAATGTTGTCGCTGACCGTTTTGACCTCATCGGCCTCTCGTTCTTTGATCTGAGAAGACAGCCATTCCGGATCCACTTCGTATGACTGTTGAACACCGAATTTTCCGAATCTGGCAGACGTTCCTTTGCTGACGAAGTCCAGCAGGGAAACGGCACCGGTAAGCATCTTGGTCGCCTTGGCGTCGTAGTCCGGAGCTTCCCTAAGGTTCGACGCGTGATACTCGTTGAACGCCTCACGCAGGCAGAATTTTGACCTGAACGACACCCCTTTGACCTGTGTGCTGAACTTTCCGTCGTATGGTTCTGAAAGCCAGTCCTTCAGCCAGCCGGCAACGGACATCTCGGGGGTCTCAACGGCCGCGCGGGCTTGCAGATGCTGGGCCATCTCGGCGGCCTCGCCGGTCATGTGGTAAGCCAGATCCCCGTAGGGCTGGACCTTCCGCATCTGCCGATAAACAACAAGTGCCTCCGCATAGACCTGCATGATCTCCTGACGCATAAGATCGATGTTTACCGGCTGATCCAGCTTGTCATTCAGGTAAACAGGCCAGAAACGGCGGTTACCCGTCGGGTCCCTCAGGAAGGCCCCGTCGTTGCTGGTGCCCAGTATCAGCCACGAGCGCATCGTCGTTGTGGCGCTGATGGCGTATGCGCCGCGGGCCCGGTCCTTGCGGGCAGAGATGGTGCTCTTCACGACGTTGTGGTGCAGGCTCAGCAAGGCAGCCATTTCAGGCACCTCCATGAGAGCCGCACCCTCGGTCGCCTCGATCAGCTTTTTCGGGTCGCTGAACTCTGCCGGGGTCCGGAATTCGCCGTAATGCCCAAGAGACAGGACTTCGACTGAGGTCGACTTGAACGTTCCCTGACGCCTGCTGATCAGGACGGGGACGTGGTCGAACTTCGCGCCTGGGTTAAATCTGCGCTCGATGAACGCCAGGAGGAACTTGCTCAGGGCACGGTTATAAGGGTTATTGTCCAGATTGAACCATCTGACGAATGACGTTTCCATACGGGCTACGCCGTCCCATTCCGTTTCGTAAATTTTCTGAACCAGAGGGTCGAACGCATTCATGTAGGCAGCGTTCAAAATAGCCTGCCTCATTACCTCTGTCTTCGGACCAATCCCGTATCCCTTAAGCTCTTCGGATGAACCCAAAAACGCTGCGATTGCCGCTTCGTGACCTTTATTGAAATCAGCTCCGTCAGCGGGGACGTGTATATCCGGAACGTCGCGGATCCCGAATTTTATGGATTTCAGCATGACGACCTGACCGCTCATCAGGTTCAAGCCGATCGAACCGGCGATGCGTCTGTCCTTATTCAGGATCGTGGATACGTTGTGCACGCCTGATTTTATGCCGATCTTGTTGCCCCTGCTGTCAACCTGGGTGTCCAGCATGTGCACAAGGTAATCCCTGCCCATTGAGGGCTGGCGCCTAAGGGCAGTCATCCTGTCCGAGTATCTACGTTCGTCCTCCGTCATCTCGTCGTCTGCGGACTCCCAGACTCCCACCTCGGAGCAGGTCTCTTCGAGACCGTCCTCAAATATTTTGACGTCGTTCTCATCAAAACGCACGCTATTGTTGTCTTTCGCAATTTTTGCCATGATAAACCTCCCGTTTTATGGCTTTTCCCAAGTAGTCGCCGGTCCCCCCAGACCGGCCAGCACTACATGTCTCCAGAGATCGAATGGCGCAACATCTTTTTGATAAAAAACAAAAACCTTAGGTTTTTTAGATTCCTGAAAGTCTTTGACTCTAAAGACTATTGCCGGAAATCGTGTGCGAATTATTTTTTAAGTAATCGTGCGTTGTTGCAGATTGATCACAAAATATATGAGGTTTTTATGCGAATCACCTACGAATCACCCCGATTTTCACGCTCATGATCGGGGGTGTGATTCCTGTGGAAAAGCGGGATGGCACTGCGCCTGAACGCATTTTTTTCGATATGGAGAGTAAAAAATCCTTATGTGTAAGGATTTTATAACAACCATCAATATGCTGATAAATAACGATATTTGTTGATTCGTTCACCGCTGCGTGGTCTAAGCGTCCATCCAAAACGTCGGGGGGCGTGAACGACCAGGGAGGAACAGATGTCGGGTGGATCGAATAACAACGTGAGCGTTTCGGCGCGTGAGCAGGTCCTGTTGGCCGAGGGGCGCAGGGTCGGCAGGCTGGTCGTCAAGGGGCTGAACCGGAACGGGGAGGTGGTGTGCGACTGCGACTGTGGGGAAACGGTGGCCGTGACCCGCGGGGTCTGGATGTCCGGAAAACGATACCAGTGCGCCTCCTGCGACGAGTGGTCCAACGCCACGCCCGTCCAGCAGATCATCGGGTGCCGCGACACCTATGACACGCTGATGTCCCGAGCCCGCGGTGCTAAGGACCGCTGTGAGAACCATAAGAACCCGCAATACGATAACTACGGGGGCAGGGGCGTCAGGTTCCTGTTCGCGGACGAGGAGGCTTATGCACTGTGTCTGTTCATGCACGGATTTCGATACGGGGACGATCGGACGACGGACCGCATAGACGTGAATGGGTCATACGAGTTCAATAATGTGAGATTGGCGGACGCGTCCGAGCAGGTCAGGAACAGGCGTGTATCGGTGGTCGTGGATACCGGAGATGAGGTGGTCCCTCTGGCAACGCTGGCCGAGCAGAACGGTATCTCCCCGACTTCCCCGGAATACTCTCGTTTATCCGGATTCGTTAAGACATCTAAACAACGCGTTTTCGACGACATCATGAATAAGATCGACGAACTGAACGGTGCGGAGGCGGCGTGATGGATACCGAGGTCGTTTACAGGATCGGCAACACCCTGAATAAGCCCGAAACGAAAGCGGTTTTGTCCGAGGTCGGAATGCGGCACGGCAGATTAACGGTGTCAGGCAGAAACGCACTGGGAAACGTCGTCCTGAGGTGCGATTGCGGAGAGACGATACGGCTAAGTTCAAATCAGCTCATGTCAGGAAAACATTATCAGTGCGAATCCTGCGACAGATGGGACCGTAAATCGCCGGGACATAGATTGGTCGGAACGAGCGCATATCGAAGTCTTGTGAGCAGATATCACGGAGCAAAAGACAGGTGCTCCAAAGAGGATAACGTCGCTTACAAATCTTATGGCGGCCGAGGTATTCGCTGCGAGTTTGATGGCACAGAGGAATACGTGCGCTATCTTGCTCCGGCGGTTCTGACTTACGGGATCGGCGGGCAGGTGGATCGGATTGACAATGACGGCCATTATGAGGTCGGAAACCTTAGGATTATATCGGCAAAGGATAACGGGAGAAATCGGCGGACCACAATTCTGATTGACGGTGTGCCGTTGGGTGAGATTTGCGAATCTGCCGGTTTTAACCCGATGGACGACTTGAAGATGTATGCCAGAATATTTGAGAGGGTCAGGCATCGTATTGGGGTTGGCGATGAGATGTCCGCAAGTATCATTAAGGATATCGTGAGGCACGCGAGAGAAACGCCGGTCGTCAGCGGATCGAATGCCAGGGCAAAAAGACAGCCGGTTGTGGTTGATGGCAGGACTTTGAAAGATATTCTGGAAGATATCGGACTCGGTGGCAATAAGGCCATTTATAATGGCACGCGAGCGAGAATCACAAACTGCCGGAACAGAAAAAAACAGGAGCCGTGTGTCGAGATCGTCCAGTCGTGGGCTCTGGATTACGCGAAAGCGAGAGGTTTGGCGTAAAAACCGCCGTAAAGACTGACTGTGTGAGCGACCATGAGTGGTCTCGTGTTGACCTGTCACTCAAAAAACACGATAATACCTCAAAATCACGAGGAATCCCATGTTTTTCACGCAAGGTCTGGACGACGGTCTGGCAGAATTCCACGATCGCCTCGAGAAAGCGTATGCGACCTCATCTCTCACGCCGAACCGAGAGCACGGGCGATACGTGTGGATCTCGAACAAGCTGCCAGAGCACGGCGGAACCGCATCCCCGGAGTCCGTCCGGAAGTGGTTCGCGGGCATGACGAAGCCACGCGGGGCCACGATGGGGGCCTTAGCTGCCGTCTTGGGGGTTACCCAGGACTGGCTGGAACACGGCATTATGCCGGACGCCTCGCAGCTGGATGATGCGATCCCCGACCATCTCGCCCCAAAATCTGGCGAGAACGACTTCATAATCAACTTCGAGGACCCCGAGTTTGACCCGCTCACGGTCGGCGACAGGTCCCAGGAATCGCGGGAGAACGCCACGGCGGCGGGGCTGGTGTCCGCCCGCCTCATGTTTGCGGGTATCCAGCACCGCGCCTCTAAGTCCCGCATTCTGGTTGAGGACGGATCCAAAGCCCGGGAGATCGCGGTGGTCCTGATGCACAAGGTGGCGAACCGGGGCGGGGCGTGGGTGGCTCGGATGCCCGAGGCTCGCAGCGGGTTTGAGCCATACACGACGTCCTTCGACATGCTGATGTTCGTGATGCCGCGCGGTGGCCGTGAACCCGCATTGTTTATCGTCAAAGGAAAAGCCGCTCCGAGACTGGGAGTTCCTGAACAGGTCATTGATATTCGCGAAGCGGATAATAACGGCCGACCCCAGATTATATTGAAGGCGGACGGTAAAACGGACGTTCCGGTTAACCCGATTCGGGACTTGGGTCTTTTGGAGAAGTTGCTGGGGTGACTTAATCGCTATGGCGATTATTTAAAAATCTGCTCCAACTAATGGTCCGACCTGTCCTGTATCAGCTCCGGTATCCGGGGCTGTCTTTTTTGAAGACCTGATGGCCGTGGCCTCCAAACGGTTGGGTGGGGTGCCGTTGCGGGGCCTGACGGCGTGCTGTATGGTCGAGCTCATGACCGTTCCCCTCGACAATCCGGCACGAACGCGGCCACAGCGTCGAGAGGGCGTCCATAAGATTTGTTGGCATTTTTGTTGGCATCGGCGAAATCTTGGTGTATACAGGCCCAGCGTTTGTTGGGGTTTTGGCTCGAAGTTCGAGTCCTCTCCTGGGCACCAAAAAAGCCCTGCAACCTTAACTGGTTGCAGGGCTTTTTCATTTCCGGGACTTGGGTTTCGCGGGGCGCCGGCTTTGGGTCGGTCTTGGGGCGGACCACGGCGGGCGACGATGATCGCGCATCGCGGCGAGCTATCTGCGCGTGGCTGGGGCGGGCACTTTCCAACGGGCGCGCAGATTGCGGCGCGGGCCGTCCACATGTTTTGTCCGGGCCGTCCTGCTGTTTTGCGGGCGGGTGATTCGCCCGGTCGCTTGGGCCCTCTGTCTGTCGTGCAGAAACTCGATGCCCTCGGATTCGCCTTGGCGCGTGGTGCGGTCGCGTCCCGGCTGCGAGGATGTCGATTCGCCCCCCGTGCGCTTCGCCTGTCAGTCCGGTCCGCGCCGGATCCGCCGGTCCTTGGGACAGGTGGCTGGCGCGGGCAGGCGCTTGACAACCCCGCCCGGCTGGCCCGCTGTTGCGGCGACCAGATGCATCAAAGGACCACCCATGATCCCGCGTTTCGGGCCGCCTCCGGGCCACCATTCCTATCGCCTGCGCCCCGGCGCCTATGCGCTGCTGATCCGGGGGGATGCCGCCCTGCTGACCTTTCAACAGGCGCCCGTGCCCGAGTTCCAGCTGCCCGGCGGCGGCATCGACCCGGGGGAATCGCAATTGCCGGCGCTGTATCGCGAGGTGCGCGAGGAAACCGGCTGGAGCATCGGCCTGCCGCGCCGGTTGGGCAGCTATCGCCGGTTCTGCTTCATGCCCGACTATGATTTCTGGGCCGAGAAGCTGTGTCACATCTGGCTGGCGCGGCCCATCGCGCGGCTGGCCCCGCCCTCCGAGCCGGGCCATTCCGCGCATTGGGTGCCGCTGGCAGAATTGCCCGCCCGTCTGGCCGATCCCGGCGCGCGTGCCTTCGCCCGGGGGCTGCTGTCAGGCCGCCATTCGCTACGGACCATCGGCTCCTAGTCGCAGCTTCGCGCGGTTGAATGGCCACAAAGCCGATTGACCGGCGGCCGGGGCGAGGGACAGCTCGTGGCGTGGCGTGGCGTGGCGTGGCGTGGCGTGGCGTGGCGTGGCGTGGCGTGGCGTGGCGTGGCGTGGCGTGGCGTGGCGTGGCGTGGCGTGGCGTGGCGTGGCGTGGCGTGGCGTGGGTTTCGCCCAGCGAGACGCTGCGGCGACCGCACAACCCGGATCCTGCCTTGGCACACCCGGTTTCGCGCCGCAGGGCGGTCCGGCGAACTGCCCGGCCTTTGCCGCCAAGCGGCCCTCTCGACCAATGCGGCCTGCCGAAACCCCGACCGGCGGATGACTGGCCCGCATGCCTCACCCCCCGCCCAGATATTCGATCAGCACCGCCGAGATGTCGTCGCTGCGCTTGCCGCCGGCATAGTTCGCTGCCGACCAGCAGATCGATTCCAGCAGCGCGTCGCCGCGCAGCAGGGCATTGGTGCGCAGGATCGCCTGCAAGCCTTCCTCGCCCAAGGGCTCGCCGCGGGCATTCTCGCTTTCGATCAACCCGTCCGAGCTGATGAACAGCCGGTCGCCCGGATGCAGACGAAAGGCGATTTCCTCGTAATCCGCCTCGGCAAACACCCCGACCGGCAGCCCGCCGGTGCCGACGATCTCGATGCTGGAATCGGCGCGCTGGATCACCGGATGGGGGTGGCCGGCCTGAACCAGCCGCAGGGTGCCTGCGTCATGGTCCAGCTCGGCATAGACCATGGTGAAATAGGATTCGGTGCGCAGCTCCTCAAGCATCAGCGTATTGAGTTGGCGCAGCACCTCGGCCGGCGCGCGTGGCTCGGCCGGGCCCTGCTCAGTCTGGCGCAGAGCGATATTGTGCTCGGAGCCGCCCGACAGCATCGCCGCAAGCCGGGCGCTGAGCAGGGCGGCGGCGACGCCATGGCCCGACACGTCCAGCGCAAAGATACCGACGCGGCGGCTGCAGATCGGAAAGAACCCGACCAGATCGCCGCCGATATGCCCCGCCGGCCGCATCAGCAGCGACAGTTCGAACCCGCCAAAGCGGCCGTGGCGTTCACGCACCAGCCCCTGTTGCAGCCGCTGCGCCTCGCGCAGGTCGCGGTCCAGCGCCGCCTGGGTTTCGCGCAGCTGGGTCAAGGTTTCCTCAAGCTGCATATTGGCGTTGCGCAGCCTTTCCTCCATGCGCAGGATGCGCTCGCCCGCCGAAAGCCGCGCCAAAAGCTCGGCGCCCGAGACCGGCTTGGTCAGGAATTCATCCGCCCCCGCCCGCAGCCCCTCGGCCACGTCCTTTTTGTCGTCGCGCGAGGTCAGCAGGATAAAATAGCCATAGCGGTCGGTCTGCATCTCGCGAAAGCGGCGACAGAATTCCAGCCCGGTGCGCCCGGTCATCATCCAGTCCGAGATGACGATGTCGGGTCGGCTTTGCAGGCATATCTGCATGGCCTCTTCGCCATTTGCTGCCTCGATCACTTCATAGCCCGCACGTTGCAGCTGGACCGCCAGCGTCCGGCGCTGTGCCCTGCTGTCATCGACAAGCAGAACCGACCGCCAGACCGGCGGTTTCGAGCTGGGAGGAGGGGCCTGCGGAATCATCATGGCCGATGCATAGCGCGTCAGCGTTGAAGAACCCGTTAATGCCGAAAATTCTTCCAATCTGCACGCGAAGGCGGAAATGCATGATATGAATGGTGCATTGATTCTCCCTTGGGTTGCCGAATGTTGGACTGGAACCGCATCCATGAATTGCGCAGCGAAGTCGGCGACGACGAATTCAAGCTGATCCTGGAGCTGTTCCTGGATGAGGTTGAAACGGTGCTGATGCGGCTGAAGCGGCGCCCCGTCGCGCGGCTGGCTGCGGATCTGCACTTTCTCAAGGGCTGCGCGTGGAATCTGGGCTTTCGCAGCTTCGGCATGCTCTGTGACGAGGGCGAAAAGCTGGTGGCCGGCCGGCGCAGCGCGACCTTTGATCTGGAGGCCGTGATCGAAAGCTATTCGCTGTCAAAGCACCAGCTGATCCGCACGCTGGCGCAGGAGCAGGCGCAGCCGAAGGCGCTGCGGGCCTGACATCCCGAGCGGCAGCCTATCGGGACGGCCCGCGCTGCTAGATCAGGAATTCGGCCAGCACCGGGTCGCGGGTGATGTCGCGATAGCTGATCCCGGCCCCCTCCAGCCGCTCGCGCAGCCGGTCCAGATTTTCGGGCGCCGTGGTCTCGATCCCGATCAGGATCGAGCCAAAGTTGCGCGCCGATTTCTTGAGATATTCGAAGCGCGCGATATCGTCATCCGGTCCCAGCAATTGCAGGAAATCGCGCAAGGCGCCCGGTCGCTGCGGCATGCGCAGGATGAAATAACGCTTCAGCCCCGAATAGCGTTGCGCGCGTTCCTTGACCTCGGGCAGGCGCTCGAAATCGAAATTGCCGCCCGAGCACAGGCAGACCACGCGTTTGCCGGCAAGATCGGGAATGTCGCGCAACACGTCGACCGCCAGCGCGCCGGCGGGTTCAAGCACGATGCCCTCGATATTGAGCATTTCCAGCATGGTGGCGCTGATCCGGTCCTCGGGCGCCGGATAGACCTGATCGGGCGAAAAGCGCGAAAGCAGCCGATAGGGCAGGGCGCCGATCCTGGCCACCGCCGCGCCATCGACGAAATTGTCCACCGCCGGCAGCGTCACCGGCCCGCCCTGTGTCAGCGCCTCGCGCAGGCTGGCGCCACCCTCGGGCTCGGCAAAGGCTGCGGCGCACCCCGGCGCCAGCTCGGCAAACAGTGCCGTCACCCCCGAGGACAGCCCGCCCCCGCCCACCGGCAGCACGATCAGGTCGGGCGCGCCACCCAGCTGTTCAAGGATCTCCAGCCCGGTCGTGGCCTGCCCCTCGATCACATCGGCATCGTCAAAGGGCGACAGGAACGCCGCGCCTTCGACCCGGGCGAATTCCTGTGAGGCAGCCAGCGTCTGGTCGAAATAATCGCCGGTCAGCACGATGTTGACCGCGTCGCCGCCGAACATGCGCGTCTTGTCGATCTTTTGCCTGGGCGTCGTCACCGGCATGAAGATGGTGCCGCGCGCGCTGAAATGCCGGCAGGCAAAGGCCACACCCTGGGCATGGTTGCCGGCGCTGGCACAGACGAAATGCGCCGCGCCCCCCCGCGCCACCACCTTGCGCATGGCGTTGAAGGCGCCGCGCAGCTTGTAGCTGCGCACGGGCGTCAGGTCTTCGCGTTTCAGCCAGATCTCGGCGCCGTATTTCGCCGAAAGGTGGTCGTTCTTCTGAAGCGGGGTCGGCTCGAAGAGGTCGCGCAGCGCGACCTCTGCCTGGCGGACAGAGGCGGCAAAGTTTTCCATAGGCTTGGGAATGGCGCGAAATCAGCGGATAAGCAAGGGTTTCAGCGTGTGCCCCCAATGACGTCCCGCCGATGGCAGGACAGGGCGATGATGCGCCGCTCGGCCGCGAGATAGCCCAGGACCTGCTCATCGCCCACAAAGGCCACGCGGGTCACGCCTGCGGGCCAGCCGGTGGTGTCGCAGCGGTGATCAGGGTGAAAATCGGTCGTGATCGCCACGCGGGTCACCAGAACGCGGGCACGTTGCTCCAGGTGCATGATCGAGCCGAGCGCCCAGCCGATCAGCACTGCGGCAATGCCATAGGTCAGCAGATCGCCCAGCAAGCGCCGGCCACCGATTTTCCCCAAGATCCCGGCCAGCAGGGTCCAGCTCACCAGAACGATCGTCACAGTGAACGCGACCAGCACCAGCACACTCAGCGCGCCCAGAAGCACACCGAGATAGCCTGCCACCATCAGGGCGGCCGGGAACAGATCAGGCGCCTCGCGAAAGATCGCATTCACCAGCCCTGCGGCGAAATACCGCCCGAACACCACCAGCGGCAGCGACGCCAGAAACGTGCCGGCCGCCACCCATCCCGGATGGAAGTTCCAGATATCGGGCACCCGGATCAGCCAGCAAAACACCAGCAGCAGTGGCGACAACGCGACGGCGCCGCCGATCAGGGTGCCTGTGACACCCGGCGGCGGGGCCAGCACCATGACCGCCAGACCAAGCCCCGCCAGCGATATCACCACCAACGACACGGGCAGGCAGGCCCGCCGCAACTGCCGCAATTTCTGCCGCTGTCCGATCCACCATGCCCGGAGGGCGCGCCCCTGATCCAGCATCCCGCTTCGCTTTCCACCGCCCCAGCAACGACAGGCCGTCTTATTCACGCCCTTCCTCTTGTGACAAGCGGCGAATGGCCCTATTCCCCTTCGAAATTCCACGAAGGGTTAACCGCATGTCCGACGCGCCGAAAAAAGTCGTCCTTGCCTATTCGGGCGGGCTCGACACCTCGATCATCCTGAAATGGCTGCAGACCGAATATGGCTGCGAGGTCATCACCTTCACCGCCGATCTGGGCCAGGGCGAGGAACTGGAACCGGCGCGCGCCAAGGCGGAACTGCTGGGCATCAATCCCGAGAACATCCATATCGTCGACGTGCGCGAGGAATTCGTGCGCGATTTCGTCTTCCCGATGTTCCGCGCCAATGCGGTCTACGAAGGCCTCTATCTGCTCGGCACCTCGATCGCGCGCCCGCTGATTTCGAAGCATCTGGTCGAGATCGCGCATCAGCACGGCGCCGATGCCGTGGCGCATGGCGCGACCGGCAAGGGCAACGATCAGGTCCGGTTCGAGCTGTCGGCGCTGGCGCTGGATCCGTCGATCCGGGTGATCGCGCCCTGGCGGGAATGGAACCTGAATTCGCGCACCAGCCTGATCGAATTCGCCGAACAGAACCAGATCCCGATCGCCAAGAACAAGCGCGGCGAAGCGCCGTTCAGCGTCGATGCGAACCTGCTGCACACCAGCAGCGAAGGCACCGTGCTGGAGGATCCGGCCGTCGAGGCGCCCGATTACGTCGCCCAACGCATCGTGGCCGTCGAGGACGCCCCGAATGAGCCCGAATTCATCGAAGTCACCTTCGAGCGGGGCGATGCCGTCGCCATCAATGGCGAGGCGCTGTCGCCTGCGACCATCCTGACCCGCCTGAACGAAATCGGCGGCAAGCATGGCGTCGGCCTGCTGGACTTCGTGGAAAACCGCTTTGTCGGCATGAAATCGCGCGGCGTCTATGAGACCCCCGGCGGCACCATCCTGCTGGAGGCGCATCGCGGCATCGAACAGATCACGCTGGACAGCGGCGCGGGCCACCTGAAAGATTCGATCATGCCGCGCTATGCCGAGCTGATCTACAACGGCTTCTGGTTCTCGCCCGAACGCGAGGCGCTGCAGGCGCTGATCGACAAAACGCAGGAGCATGTCACCGGCACCGTGAAGCTGAAGCTCTACAAGGGCTCGGTCCGCACGGTTGCGCGCTGGTCGGATCACTCGCTCTATAGCGAAAAGCACGTCACCTTTGAGGACGACGCCGGCGCCTATGACCAGAAGGACGCGGCGGGCTTCATCCGCCTGAACGCGCTACGCCTGAAACTGATTGCGGCCCGCAACGCCCGCGTCAAATAAGCGCACGTCCATCCAGATTCCCCAAGGCCGCGGCATCTGCTGCGGCCTTCTGCATGTCGCGGAACGCGACGCGCACCCCGGCGTTGTCCCGACAGGGAGGACAAACCGATGACGATTCCCGCAAACAGCGTCTGCCTGTGGTTCGACAGGGATGCCGAGGCCGCAGCACGCTTCTATACCGAGACCTTTCCCGACAGCCGGATCACGGCCATCTACAAGGCGCCCGGTGATTACCCCTCGGGCAAGGCGGGCGATGTGCTGGTGGTGAATTTCACCGTGCTCGGCATCCCCTGCATCGGCCTGAACGGCGGCCCGGTCTTTCACCACAGCGAGGCCTTCTCGTTTCAGATCGCGACCGCGGATCAGGCGGAAACCGACCGTTACTGGAACGCCATCACCGGCAATGGCGGTCAGGAAAGCGATTGCGGCTGGTGCAAGGACCGCTGGGGCATCTCGTGGCAGATCACGCCCCGGGTGCTGATCGAGGCCATGGCCGTCGGCGGAGACGAGGCCGCGCGGGCCTTTGCCGCGATGATGACGATGCGCAAGATCGACGTGGCCGCGATCGAGGCGGCACGGCGCGGCTAGCCCGCTTCCCTTTGCCGCCGACCGCGGTCAGGATGCGCGCCATGACCCAGGATACTCGCCCCGCCCGCATCGCCATCGTGACCGTCTCGGACCGCGCCTCGCGCGGCGAATACCCCGACAAGGGTGGCCCGGGGGCCGAGGACTGGCTGCGCGCCACCATCACCTCCCCCATGCAGATCACCCGCAGGATCATTCCCGACGGGCGCGCCAGCGTGGCAGAGACGCTGCGCCGGCTCTGCGATGTCGAAAACGCCGACCTGATTCTGATCACCGGCGGCACTGGTCCGGCCCCGCGCGACGAAACCCCCGAGGGCATGGGTGATATTATGGAAAAGGAACTGCCCGGCTTTGGCGAGGAAATGCGCCGTGCCAGCCTGCGCGAGGTGCCGACCGCGATTCTGTCGCGCCAGACGGCGGGCATTCGCGGCAAGACGCTGATGATCACCATTCCCGGCAAACCCTCGGCCATCGCCACCTGCCTTGATGCGGTCTTTGCGGCGGTGCCCTATTGCCTTGACCTGATCGGCGCCGCCCGGATCGAAACCGATCCCGCCCGCATCGCGGCATTCCGTCCCAAGGCCTGAGTTCTTTCGTGCCCAAATATCCCGGGGGGACGCACTTGCGCTCCCGTCGAGGGGGCACAAGGGCGTGGGGGCAGAGCCCCCGGCACCCCGCGCCCCGCCCTGCCGGATCTGGACAAATCACGCTGCCTCATGTCCCATGCGCGGAACGGGCGGCGCGACATGCGCGTTGCCCGCAAGACTTCTGAAAGGACGGAACGCGATGGCCGATGATCCCTACAAGGCGCTTGGGCTCAGCAAGACGGCAAGCCAGGACGAGATCAAAAAGGCCTATCGCAAGATTGCCAAGACCGACCACCCCGACCTGAATGCCGACCCGGCGGCGCATGAACGCTTCAAGGCGGCGGCGGCAGCCTATGACCTGCTGAAAGACCCCGAGCAGCGCGCCCGCTTCGACAAGGGCGAGATCGACGCCTCGGGGCAGGAACGGCCGCAGCGGCAATATTACCGCGATTACGCGCAGGCCGGCGACAATCCCTATCGTCAGGGCCAGCCGGATTTCGAGGATCTGTCGGACGTGTTCTCGGACCTGTTCGGCCAGCAGGGCTTTCGCGGCGCGCGCGGCGGCGGGGCGCGGAGTTTCGACATGCGCGGTCAGGATCAACGCTTCACGCTGGAAATCGACTTCATGACGGCGGCGCGCGGCGGCTCGACCCGGATCACCATGCCCGATGGCGCGGTGCTTGAGGTCAAGATCCCCGAAGGCGCCCGCGATGGCCAGATTATCCGGCTGCGCGGCAAGGGCGGCATCGGCATGGGCGAGGGCGCGCCCGGCGATGCGCTGCTGACGCTGGTGGTCGCGGATGATCCCGACTGGCGCCGCGACGGCGACGATGTGGAAACCACGCTGCCGATCTCGATCGATGAGGCGGTGCTGGGCGGCAAGGTCGAGGCCGAGACCATCGACGGGCCGGTCATGCTGACCGTGCCGCGCGGCGCCAGCTCGGGGCAAAAGCTGCGCCTCAAGGGGCGCGGCCTCAAGGGCGAGGGCGGCAAGCGCGGCGACCAGCATGTCGTGCTCAAGATCGTCATGCCGCCCAAGATCGACGACGAGCTTGCCAGCTTCATGGAAAAATGGCGCCAAGACCATGGCTATGACGCCAGGAGGGGAAAATGACTTCGCGACATTATACCCTGACCGAGGTGCTGCACCGGCTGCCCGGTATGGGGCAGCCGCAGCTGGACCACTATATCCGCGCCGGCGTCGTGGTGCCGGTGCAGTCGCAGACCGGCCCGCTGTTGCGCGAACTCGACATCGCCCGGCTCAATCTGGTGATGGAGCTGACCGAGGGCTATCACCTTGACGACGAGGCGCTGACGCTGGTGCTGTCGCTGGTCGATCAGCTGCACGGGCTGCGCGGCGATATGCGCGCCATGCTCGACGCCGTCGCGCGTGAGCCGGCCGAGACCCGGCTGCGGTTGAAAACCGCGATCCGCGAGGTGCGGGTGGTCCTGCGCGGCTGATCTGTCGCAAAACCGTCACCGCTTTGCCGGCGGCCTGTCATGCTGAACGGGCACATCCCCTGACGACACATAACCGTCCGAGGATTTCGATGCTGTTCCGCACCTTCTGTTCCATGCTGGCGCTTGGCGCTACCTGCCCGGCGCTGGCCGAACCCGTCTTCAACCGCATCTCCAGCTTTGCCACCGTGGACAACATGGCTGCGGGTGAGGATCGCGCCCGCCCCACCTCGGCCGAGATCATGACTGCGACGCCGGATGGCAACGAATTGATCTATTCCGACAGCCCGCTGGGGGCGATCGGCCTGATCGACATCACCGATCCCGCCGCTCCCAAGCCCTTGGGCAATATCGCCATGGACGGCGAGCCGACGACGACGGTGGTGCTGGGCGAAACCGCCTTTGTCGGGGTCAATACCTCGGAAAGCTACGTCAAACCTTCGGGCGTGCTGCGCTCGGTCGATCTGAAGACCAAGAAGGTGGTGGCCAGTTGCGATCTGGGCGGGCAGCCCGATTCGGTCGCGCTGTCGCCGAAACATGACATGATCGCGATCGCCATCGAGAACGAGCGCGACGAAGATGTGAATGACGGCGCCCTGCCGCAGATGCCGGCGGGCTTTGTTGTCCGCCTGCCGATCAAGGACGGCCAGCCGGATTGCGCGGGCAAGCAGGTGATCGAGCTGACCGGCCTGGCCGAGGTTTCGCCCGAGGATCCCGAGCCCGAATATGTCGACTTCAACGCCAATGGCGATCTGGTCGTCACGCTGCAGGAAAACAACCATATCGTGGTGATTGGCGCGGACGGCAAGATCGCCAGCCATTTCAGCGCTGGCAGCGTCGATCTGCAAGGTGTGGACACCGAAAAGGACGGCAAGCTGGACTTTACCGGCAGCCTCAAGGCCGTGGCGCGCGAGCCCGACACCGTGGCATGGCTGGACAATGACCATTTCGCCACCGCCAACGAAGGCGACTGGAAGGGCGGCTCGCGCGGCTTCACCATCTGGAAGCGCGACGGCAGCGTGGCCTATGATTCCGGTCCCGATTTCGAACATGCGCTGATCCGCATCGGCCATTACCCCGAACATCGTTCCGGCAAAAAGGGCGTCGAGCCCGAGGCGCTGAAGTTCGCCGAATTCGACGGCCAGAAGCTGCTGTTCGTCGGCTCGGAACGCGGCAATGCCATCGGCGTCTATGACGTGGCAAGCCCGGCCCAGCCGAAGCTGTTGCAGATCCTGCCCTCGGGCATCGCCCCCGAAGGGCTGGTGGCGATCCCGGCCCGCAACCTGATGGCCAGTGCCAATGAGGCCGATCTGGTCGAGGATGGCGGCGCCCGCGCCCATGTCATGCTCTATGAACGCGCCGAGGGCAAAGCCGCCTACCCGACGCTGGTCTCGGAAAAGCTGCTGGGTTGGGGTGCGCTGTCGGGCCTGACCGTCGATCCGGCCGATGCCTCGGTGCTTTATGCAATCAGCGACAGCGCCTATAAAGCGCAGCCCTCGATCTATCGCATCCAGACCGGGCAGCAGCCGGCCACGATCACCGACAAGATCGTGCTGACCAAGGATGGCGAGCCCGCGAAAAAGATCGACCTCGAAGGCATCGCCGCCGATGGCAAGGGCGGCTTCTGGCTGGCGTCTGAAGGCAACCCGGACCCGGAAAAGGCCGTGCCGCACCAGATCCTGCATGTGGACGCCAAGGGCGCGATCCAAAAACAGATCGAGCTGCCCGCCGATCTGGTCGCCGGTTCCACCCGCTTTGGCCTTGAAGGCATCGCGGTGGCTGCCGATGGCACGCTGTGGATGGCCGTGCAGCGCGAATGGAAGGACGATCCCAAGGGTCAGGTCAAGCTGCTGAACTTCAACCCCGAAACCGGCGCTTGGGCCGGCGTGCGCTATCCGCTGGACAAGGGCGAGGGCTGGGTCGGCCTGTCGGAACTGGCGATCCACGGCGACCGCATGTATCTAATCGAGCGGGACAATCTGGTCGGTCAGGCCGCAGCGCTGAAGCAGGTGACCTCGGTTGCGCTGAAGGATCTCAAGCCCGCGCCGCTGGGTGGCGATCTGCCGCTGGTCGAAAAGCGCGTCGAGCACGACCTGATCCCCGACCTGAAGCAATGGAAGGGCTATGTGCAGGACAAGGTCGAGGGCATGGCCATCACCCCCGATGGCACGGTCTGGACCGTGACCGACAATGACGGCGTGGACGATGCCTCGGGCGAAACGCTGCTGTGGTCGTTCAAGCTGGGGGCGGCGCAGTAAACCGCGCCTTGCGATCCGGCAGGCTGGCCATCACGGCCAGCCTTTCGGCCTCGGTCATGCCGCCCCAAGTCGCGATTTCATCAAGCGTGCGCCAGCAGCCCAGACACAGGCGGCTGGCGGGCTCGATCTGGCAGATCTTGATGCAGGGCGTGCTGACCATGGGTTGGGTGACCGGTGCGTGACGTGACGGGCCTCAGCCCGCCAGATAGCGCAGCCGGTCCAGCGCCCCTTGCAGGATGTAGCCCGCCGCGACCTGATCGATGACCTCGGCGCGGCGCTTGCGCGAGGTATCACCCTCGAGCAAGGCGCGTTCGGCGGCGACGGTGGACAGGCGCTCGTCCCAGAAGGCGATCGGCAGCGGCGTCAGCCGTTCCAGATTGCGGGCAAAGGCCCGGGTCGACTGCGCGCGCGGCCCCTCGCTGCCGTCCATGTTGAAGGGCAAGCCCAGCACGATGCCGACCAGCGCCCGTTCGGTGGTGATCTTCAGCAGGGCCTGCGCGTCCAGCGTGAATTTCTCGCGCCGGATCACCAGTAGCGGCGAGGCGACCGAGCGCAGACCGTCGCTGACCGCGACGCCGATGGTCTTGGTGCCCAGATCCAGCCCGGCCAGACCGCCGGTGCGGGGCAGGGCGGCGGCGAAATCCTCGATAGCGGTGCAGATCATTGCAGGCTCGCCTTTTTCGCTGCGGCCTCGATCACGGCCAGCCCTTCGGGCATGGCGGCAAAGCGCGTGCGCGCCTCGGCCAGAATGTCGCGGGCATGGGCGTCCTGCCCCATCACCACCAGCGCGCCGATCAGCCGCGCCCATTCCTCGGGCGTGCCGCCTTGGCTGGCCAGCCGGGTTTCAAGCCCCTTGACCATATTGCCGATCATCTCCTGACGCTGCGCCGGGGTCATTTCCTGCGCGGCGGCGACCGCTGCGGCATCCGGGCCGGGCAGGGCGCCCGGCGCAGCCGGGTCGGGCGGGGTGTAATCGGGCTGGCCCGCGAACCACGCCAGATCGGTGATCGAGGCGCGGATCGGCTGGATCCATGGCGCATTCTCGGGGCCTTCGGCCAGCAGCGTCGCCCAGATCGGAAAGGCGCGGTCGGGCCGCCCGTTCTGGATCTGCAACAGCCCGGCCATGAAGCGCGCCTGCGGGTTCTGCGGGTCCAGTTGCAGCGCCCGCGCCATCTCGATCTCGGCGTCGCGGGTGATCAGCCCGCCGGCGGCCTCGACGGCCAGCGCGGCCAGCCGGGCGTGATCGGTGGCCTCGGCCTTGTCGCCCTTGACCGCGACCAGCCGGGCCTGCGCCTCTTTGGCGGCGACCAGATTGCCCAGACGTTCTTCGTGCTCGGCCAGCAGCTCCAGCCCGCGCGTGTCATCGGGGTGCTGCGCCACGGCGCTGCGCAATTGCGCGATCAGCGCCAGATATTCGGCATCGGGCGTCGGGCGCTGCGGCTGCGGCGCGGATTTCTCGGCCTCGGCCTGCGTCGGGCGGCGGTCGTAGCTGGCCTGCGCCTGCGCGATGCGGGCGGCGATCGGCTCGTCGGGCCGGTCCGGCGCGCCGAGCTGGCGGTAAAGCAGGGCCGCGCCCGCCAAAAGGACCAGCAGCACCAGCGCCGCCACCGGGCCGCCGGGATTGCGCACACCGGTGGTTTCGCGTTGCAGGGCGCGGTCGGCGGCCAGCACCTTGCGGCCGATCTCGGCGCGCAGCCGCTCGGCCTCGGCCGGTTCGATCAGCCGGCGCTCGACATCGCGGCCGACCTCGCGCAGCTGGTCGCGATAGACCCGCAGGTCATAGGCCGCCGCCGGCTCCTGACCGGTTGCGCGCCGGCGCAGCAAGGGCGCGGCAACCGCCGCAGCCACCGTCAGCGCCAGTGCAGCGCAGATGATCCAGAACATCGCTCACTCCCATGCGGCCCCCGGTGTCATAGCCGGTTTGGCCGTCGCGAAACAGTCAAAGCCCTGCGACATTAGATACGGAACATCTGCGCCGCGGACTGACGCATTCTGACAATTTTCCCGTCGCAACTCGGCTTGCCCGAAAGCCGGGAAAATCAGACTGTAGCTTCCGACGAGTCGCGAGAGGTCCAGCATGTCCGCATCCCCCACCAACAGCACCGGAAAATATTCGGTCTTCGCCATCGCGCGCGAGGCGATGCGCCTGCACAGCGGATGGAAACGGGCCTGGCAGAGCCCCGAGCCCAAGAAGAAATACAAGGTCGTCATTATCGGCGCCGGCGGTCATGGCCTGGCCACCGCCTATTATCTGGGCAAGAACCACGGCATCACCGATATTGCCATCATCGAAAAAGGCTGGCTGGGCGGCGGCAACACCGGCCGCAACACCACCATCATCCGCTCGAACTATCTGCAGGATCCTTCGGCGGCGATCTTCGACAAGGCGCTGAAGCTTTACGAGGGCCTGTCGCAGGACCTGAACTACAACGTCATGTTCAGCCCGCGCGGCCTGCTGATGCTGGCCCAGACCGAGCATGAGATCCGCGGCTACAAGCGCACGGTCTATGCCAACCAGCTGCAAGGCGTGGCGACCGACTGGGTCAGCCCGCAGCAGATCAAGGAAATGCTGCCGATCATCAATATCGACGGCCCGCGCTATCCGGTTCTGGGCGGTCTTTATCAGGCCCGCGGCGGCACCGCGCGCCATGACGCCGTGGCCTGGGGTTATGCCCGCGCCTGTTCGGCCATGGGTATGGACATCATCCAGAACTGCGAAGTCACCGGGGTCGAGACCGCCAACGGTCAGGTCAAGGCCGTGAACACCGGCAAGGGTCGCATCGAATGCGACAAGCTGGCCATCGTCGTCGCCGGCCACTCCTCGGTCGTGGCCGAGATGGCGGGCTTCCGTCTGCCGATCGAATCCGTGGCGCTGCAGGCGCTGGTCTCTGAACCGATCAAGCCCTGCTGCGATCTGGTCATCATGGCCAACACCGTCCACGGCTACCTGTCGCAATCCGACAAGGGCGAGATGGTGATCGGCGGCGGCACCGACGGTTTCAACAACTATTCGCAGCGCGGCTCGTGGCAGCATGTCGAGGAAACCGTGCGCGCCCTGATCGAAACCTTCCCGATGCTGTCGCGGCTGAAGATGCTGCGGCAATGGGGCGGCATCGTGGACATGACCGGCGACCGCTCGCCGATCCTGTCGAGCACGCCGGTCGGCAATATCTTCGTCAACTGCGGCTGGGGCACCGGCGGCTTCAAGGCGATCCCCGGCTCGGGCTGGGCGATGGCCGAGCTGGTGGCCAATGGCCGTCCCGGCCCGCTGGCGGCCGAGTTCGGGCTGAACCGCTTCCGCGAAGGCCGCTTCATCGACGAAAGCGTCGCCGCCGGGGTGGCGCACTGATGCAACCCCTGCGCGTATTCACGCTTTGCCCCAATCTGGATGGGCCGTTTCCCGCCCATTTTGGGGTGCGGCGGAAAAACGTGCAAATTCAATGGAACTCTTGCCCGAAAGGGGGCTTAATTGGGCATGTCACCATGACCAAGGAGTTCCCAACATGGCCGAACAGAACAAGAGCAACCTGTGGCTCATCATCGGCGCGATCGTCGTCGTGCTGGCCATCGTTTACTGGTTCATGTCTGCGGGCACCCCGCCGGCCACTGCGCCTGAACCGGCCACCACTTCGGCGCCCGCTGCCCCTGCTGCCGGCACCGATGGCGCCGTCAGCGTCGAGCCTGCTGCCCCGGCAACCCCGGAAACGACCGCTCCGGCCACTCCCGCTCCGTCCAGCAACTGACGGATCGGCGGCGGCTGCGGCTGCCGCAACGCTTCTGGCCCGGGGAAGCATCGCTTCCTCGGTGCCTGCCGGCCCGGAGGCGCTGTGATGGTGCGCGATCCGGGGCTGGAAGAAATGCTGCACGAGGATCTGGCGGCGCTTGAGGTCGAAGCCTCGCGCCTGACCGAAAAGCCGATGTTCGGCGGCCTGTGCTTTCTGCTCGATGGTCACATGCTTTGCGCCTGCCGCGAGGACCGTGCGATGTATCGCGTCGGTCGCGCGCATGAAGCGCAGGCGCTGGCGCTGGCCGATACCAGACGCATGGTCCACAACCGCCGGGAATATCCCGGCTGGGCCTGGCTGACCGGCGAATCCCTTTCCAATGACAAGACGCGTGCCCGGCTGACCGCCTGGGCGCTGGATACCGTGCGGGCCCTGCCGCCCAAGGAGTGATGCATGCTGACCCTGACCTGTCCCTATTGCGGCAATGCCGCCGAAGAGACCGAACTGGCCCCCGGCGGCGAGGCGCATCTGAAACGCTTTGGCCCCGGCTCGTCGGACGAACAGTTCGAGGACTATCTTTTCGCCCGCAAGAACCCCAAGGGCGTGCATTTCGAACGCTGGCGCCATGCCTATGGCTGCGGCAAGTGGTTCCTGGCCGCGCGTGACACGGTGACGCTGGAGGTCTTTGGTACCTACAAGGCCCAGACCCCGAACCCGACCCCCGAGATCGTGGCTGCGGTCCAGGCCAAGCGGCCGAACTGGACGCCCGACTGGACCTCCACCCCTGCAACGACCACCTCCGCCGAAAGCCTGACCGAATGAGCGATAACGGACCCTTCCGCCTTTCCCGGGGCGGCCGCCTGATCGACCGCGCCTATCAGCTGCCCTTCCGCTTTGACGGTCGCCAGATGCGCGGCGTGCAGGGCGACACCATCGCCTCGGCGCTGCTGGCGAATGGCCAGCTGATGATGGGCCGCAGCTTCAAATACCACCGCCCGCGCGGTCCCGTCGCCTCGGGCGCCGAGGAACCCAACGCGCTGCTGGGTCTGGGGCAGGGCGGCCGGTTCGAACCGAACCAGCGCGCCACCACGACGCCGCTGGTCGGCGGCATGGTCACGACCAGCCAGAACTGCTGGCCCAGCCTGAACTTCGACATCGGCGCGGTGAACAACAAGCTGTATCGCTTCCTGCCGGCGGGCTTTTACTACAAGACCTTCATCCATCCGCGCCCGGCATGGAAACACCTGTTCGAGCCGATCATCCGCCGTTCGGCCGGTCTGGGCAAGGCCCCGACCGAGGGCGATCTGGACACTTATGAACAGGCCTATGGCCATGCCGATCTGGTCGTGGTCGGCGGTGGCATCGCCGGTCTGACGGCGGCACTGGAAGCGGGCCGCACCGGCAAGACCGTCACCCTGCTGGAGCAGACGCCGCAATTCGGCGGCCGCACGCCCACCGACCATGCCGATGGTCAGGCCCGCATCGACGCTCTGCTGGCCGAGCTGCACGCCCTGCCCAACGTCACCCTGCGCCGCAATACCATGGCGACCGGGCTTTACGATCACGGCTATCTGATCGCCCGCGAGGCGCTGGCCGACCATGATCCGAACGCCGGTATCCCGCGCCAGCGCCTGTGGCGCATCCGCGCCGGCCATGTCGTCGTCGCTTCGGGCGCGCTGGAACGTCCGCTGAGCTTTGCCGGCAACGACGTACCGGGCGTGATCCTCGCCTCGGCCGTGCGTGACTTCGTCGACCTTTACGGCGTGGCGCCGGGTCGCAACCTGGTCGTCGTGACCAACAACGACGATGCCTATCGCACCGCGCTGACCGCGCTGGATGCGGGTCTGGCCGTGGCCGCCGTCATCGACGCCCGGCCCACTGCGCAGGGCGCCCTGCCCGAAGCGGTGCGGGCGCGCGGCGTGCGCGTGCTGACCGGCAGTGCCGTTGCCGGCATCAAGGGTGGCCAAGCGGTCGAGGGCGTCAAGCTTTGCGCCCATTCCGGCTCGGGCGACGTGACCGAGGTCATCGCCGCCGATTGCGTCGCCATGTCGGGCGGCTGGTCGCCGGTGGTCCATCTGTGGAGCCATTGCGGCGGCAAGCTGAGCTGGTCCGAGGACCGGGCGATGTTCTATCCCGATCTGGCCCGTCCGCCGACCGGCGCCGATGGCGCGGCGATGGCGACCCCGCTGGGCGCCGCTGCCGGCGATCTGACCGTCGCCGAGGTGACCGGCGCGGTGGCCGAACAGCCGCTGCTGCCCGTCTGGGTCATGCCGGTGAACGCCACCCGCAAGATGAAGTTCAAGATGTGGCTGGATTTCCAGAACGACGTGAAAGTGTCGGACGTGGAACTGGCCGCGCAAGAGGGCTACCAGTCGGTCGAGCACACCAAGCGCTATACCACGCTGGGCATGGCCACCGACCAAGGCAAGGTCAGCAACATCAACGGTCTGGCGGTTCTGTCCAAGGCGCTGAACCAGCCGATCCCGGCGACCGGCACCACGACCTTCCGTCCGCCCTATACCCCCCTCACTCTGGGCACCATCGGTGCCGAGGCGCGGGGCGAGCTGTTCCAGCCGCTGCGCAAGACCGACATCCACGGCTGGCATGAAAGCAATGGCGCTTTCTTCGAGCCGGTCGGCCACTGGCGCCGCCCCTATTGCTATCCGAAGGCGGGCGAAAGCCATCACGATGCCGTGGCACGCGAGATCCGCGCGGTGCGCGCCTCGGTCGGCACGCTGGACGCCTCGACGCTGGGCAAGATCATCGTCAAGGGGCCGGATGCCGGCAAGTTCCTCGACATGATGTATACCGGCCTGATGTCGACGCTGCCGGTCGGCAAATGCCGCTATGGCCTGATCTGCAACGAAAACGGCTTCCTCGTGGATGACGGCGTGGCGGCGCGCCTGTCCGAGGACACCTGGCTGGTGCACACCACCACCGGCGGCGCCGACCGCATGCACGCCCATATGGAAGACTGGCTGCAATGCGAATGGTGGGACTGGAAGGTCTA
Source organism: Paracoccus limosus (assembly GCF_009711185.1). Taxonomy (GTDB): domain Bacteria; phylum Pseudomonadota; class Alphaproteobacteria; order Rhodobacterales; family Rhodobacteraceae; genus Paracoccus; species Paracoccus limosus. The sequence continues at coordinate 94,379 of NZ_WMIF01000011.1, read as the reverse complement.
TACCGCCAACGTCACCGAGCAATGGTCGCAGGTCGCCGTGGTCGGCCCCAAGGCCCGCGTGCTGCTGGAACGTCTGGGCGGGACCATCGACCTTTCGGCCGAGGCGCTACCCTTCATGGGCTGGGCCGAGGGCGAGATCGCCGGCATCCCGGCGCGGATCTTCCGCATCAGCTTCTCGGGCGAGCTTTCCTTCGAGGTCGCGGTGCCCGCCAAGCGTGGCCGCGAGTTCTGGGAAAAGCTGCATGAGGCCGGTCGCGATCTCGGCATCACCCCCTACGGCACCGAAGCCATGCACATCATGCGCGCCGAAAAGGGCTTCATCATGATCGGCGACGAAACCGACGGCACCGTGATCCCGCAGGATCTGGGCATGTCCTGGGCGATTTCCAAGAAAAAGCCCGACTACATCGGCAAGCGTGCCCAGGAGCGCAGCTTCATGTCCTCGCCCGAGCGCTGGAAGCTGGTCGGTCTGGAAAGCGTCGACGGACGTGTTCTGCCCGATGGCGTCTATGCCGTGGCCGAAGGCAGCAACGCCAATGGCCAGCGCAACACGCAAGGTCGCGTGACCTCGACCTATATGTCGCCGACGCTGAACCGGCCGATCGCGATGGGTCTGGTGCTGCATGGCCCGAACCGCATGGGCGAGGTGCTGGAATTCCCGGTGCAGGGCGCGGAAACCTACAAGGCGCGGATCGTCGATCCGGTGTTCTACGACAAGGAAGGGAGCCGGGCGAATGGCTGAGGCGCTGGCGAAAATCACCGAACTCAAGGATCTGGGCATGGTCCAGATCCGCGCCGACCTTGTGCGGGCGGGCGATGCCATCGCCGCCGCCACCGGGCTGGCGATGCCGGCCGCGAATGCGACGGTCACGGATGGCGCGCGCACCCTGTGCTGGATGTCGCCCGACGAGCTGCTCTTGGTCCTGCCCAAGGCCGAGGCCCGCGAGGCCACGCAGGCTCTGGCCGACGCGCTGTCGACCGAACATGCGCTGGTGCTGGATGTCAGCGACATGCGCGCGGCCTTTGCCATCGAGGGCGCGCGGGCTGCGCAGGCGCTGGCCAAGCTTTGCCCTGCCGATATCGCCGCCATGCCTGCCGACGGCATCCGCCGCACCCGTGCGGCGCAGGTCGCCTGCGGCATCTGGCGCCGGGGCGAGGGCTTCGTGCTGATCGGCTTCCGCTCGGTCGGCGATTACATCGGCGGCCTTCTGCGCGGTGCGGCACGGCCGGGCACGGAACTCGATCCGCGCTGATCGCCGCTTCGTGTGTTTGCGGGCGGCGCGAGGCAGGGGTATGGCAGGCCGAACACCTGCCGGAGCCCCCGCCATGCGCCGCCTTTTCCTTGCCCTTGCCCTGATCGCCGCCGGCCCCGCTGGCGCGCAGGAATTCGGCGCAGCGCCACCGCCCAAGGTGATGATGTGCCGGCTGCAGGATGACAGCGGCACCGGCTGGGTGCCCGATTTCCTGATGCTGACCCGACAAACCGCCGGACCGCACAGCGGCCGGATCGAGGTCTTTGACCCGATCCTGCAACGGCTGGTGCGCCGCCCGGTCCCGGCCTCAGTCACCGCCGATGATGCGGCCGCGCGCAGCTATGGCTGGGCGCTTTCGGGGGTGCGCAACCAGTCGGGGCAATATGCCGCCCGGCTGGACTATCGGCTGACGGTGCGCAAGGTCGATGGCCATGCCTGGCTGACCGTCAGTGCCCAAGGCTATGAAAACACCATGCAGGGGCAGGGCAACTGCATGTCGCCTCAGGACTGAGGGCGATATGGCGCGCCGTCGCCCGGAACCCATGTGCGGGCCGGGCGTTGGCCCGCGACGGTCCGTGCAGGTCGGGGCTTCCCACCCGCCTGTGCCTGTGCCAGAAACCGTGATCGAAACTGCTGGAAAGGAACTCGAAAATGGCCTTTACCCTTCCCGATCTGCCCTATGCCCATGACGCGCTCGCCGCAGGTGGCATGTCCAAGGAAACGCTGGAATATCACCACGACAAGCACCACAAGGCCTATGTCGACAAGCTCAACGAGCTGGTCGCCGGCACCGAGTGGGACGGCAAGAGCCTTGAGGACATCGTGACCGGCACCTACCAGTCCGGCGCGGTTGCCCAGAACGGCATCTTCAACAATGCCAGCCAGCACTGGAACCACAGCCAGTTCTGGGAAATGATGGGCCCGAACGCCGGCGCCATCCCGGGCGCGCTGGAAAAGGCGCTCACCGAATCCTTCGGCTCGGTCGACGACTTCAAGAAGAAATTCTCGGAAGCCGGTGTCGGCCAGTTCGGTTCGGGCTGGGCTTGGCTCGTCAAGGACAAGGACGGCAGCCTCAAGATCACCAAGACCGAAAACGGCGTGAACCCGCTGTGCTTCGGCCAGACCGCGCTCCTGGGCTGCGACGTGTGGGAGCACAGCTACTACATCGACTTCCGCAACGCGCGTCCGAAATATCTGGAAAACTTCCTCAACAATCTGGTGAACTGGGAAAACGTGGCCTCGCGCCTCTGACCCGACCCGGCATGACGATCGAAAGGCCCGCCCCACCCGGCGGGTCTTTTTCTTTCGTGGCGAAATATCCCGGGGGAACGTCCTGCCGGCCCCGTCGAGGGGCCGGCAGGACGTGGGGGCAGAGCCCCCGGGCCAACCTTGCCACCAAGGCGAATCCGGCGCATCACGGAACCCGGCGCGCCACAGGCCAGCGCGTCACGGGCCAGCCGCAGGCCCGCGCAAAAGGGATCACGACATGAGCGAATGGGGCAAGGGCTTCTGGGCGATCATTCTCGTCTGCGTCACATGGGGCCTGTCGCCGATCTATTACCGCGAGCTGGCCGGCGTGCCCGTGCTCGAGGTGCTGGCGCATCGCACGCTCTGGTCGCTGGTCTTTTTCGTCGCGTTGCTGGCATGGCAGGGCAGGCTGGGCGAATTCTGGCAGGCGGCGACCGGGCCACATGCCCCGCGCGTGGCGCTGGCGGCGCTGCTGGTCTCGGCCAATTGGGGTCTGTTCATCTGGTCGGTGCAGGCTGGCCATGTCGTGCAAAGCTCGCTTGGCTATTACATCTTTCCATTGGTCACCGTGGCCCTGGGCCTTGTGGTCTTTGGCGAGCGGCTGAGTCTGGCGCAGGGGCTGGCGGTGATGATCGCGCTGGCGGCGGTGGTGATCCTGACCATCGGCCTTGGCGTTGCGCCCTGGATCAGCCTTGGGCTGGCCATCACCATGGGGCTTTACGGGATGGTCAAGAAATCCCTGCCGCTGGGCCCGGTGCTGTCGGTCGCCTGCGAGGTGGCGCTTCTGGCGCCGCTGGCGCTGGGATGGCTGGCGCTGCAGGCCCTGGGCTGGCTGCCGCAAGGCTGGCTGCATCCGCTGGCCTTTGGCGCCTCGGCGCGCATCAGCGGGCTTTTGGTGTTTTCCGGCGTCATCACCGCGCTGCCCTTGGTGCTCTTTGCCTATGCGACGCGGCGGATCGAGCTGACCACCGTAGGGCTGATGTTCTATCTGAACCCGACGCTGCAATTCCTTTGCGCCGTGCTGATCTTTGGCGAGCCGTTCACGCGCTGGCACATGATCGCCTTTGCCATGATCTGGGGGGCGCTGGCGCTGTATTCCGGGGCCAGCCTGCGCCAGTCGCGCCCGCCACGCCGGGTCCCGTGATCGGGCCGCGCGCGCCCGGCATTGGCAAAAGGCAGAAAGCCCGTATAGAACAGCGCCAAAGAAAAGGATGACGCGGGAACGACATGGCCAACCAGAACGACAGCTTCATCGACGAGGTGACCGACGACCTGCGCCGCGACCGGCTGTTCCGGGCGTTCCGCCGCTTTGGCTGGATCGCTGTTCTGGCCATCGTCGCACTGGTCGGCAGCGCTGCCTGGCGCGAATACAGCCGCAACCGCGACGAAAAGGCCGCGCAGGCCTGGGGGGACGCGGTGCTGGCGGCCCAGCAGGCGCCCGATCAGGTCGCGGCGCTGTCGGGCATCGACGCGGACGGCTCGACCGGCCGGGCCTTGGTCACGCAGATGCTGGCCGCCGGGGCCGAGGCAGATGCCGGCCTGACCCAGAAGGCCGCCGACCGGCTTGAAACCGCGGCGGCGACCGTCGCAAGCGATCCGATCCTGCACGATCTGGCGCTGCTCAAGGCGGTGATGCTGGCTGGCACCTCGATGGATGCGGCGCAGCGCGATTCGATCCTTTCGCAGCTGTCCAAGCCCGGCGCGCCCTATGAGCTGCTGGCGCTGGAACAAAAGGCCATCGCGCTGATCGGCGCCGACCGCAAGGATGATGCCGTGGTGCTGATCCGGCAGATCCAGCAAAAGGACGGGCTCTCCGAGCCCTTGCGTCGCCGGCTTGGCGAGATGATGATCACGCTTGGCGCCGCGCCCGAGCCGCAGGACGGACCCGGACCCCAGACCATGACGGTGGCTCCGGCGAACTGAGGCGCCGGACCAGGACGAAGCAGGCCGGCCCGCAGCAAATGCAGGGCGTGCCGGTCAAAGAGGAGACAGCAATGACCCGGTTGCCCCTGATCGCCGCCTTGGCGGGGCTGACGGCCCTGAGTGCCTGCCAGAACAAGGACGTGATCCTGCCCGGTGAACGGCTGGACCCGCGCGCGGTATTCTCGCCCGATGGCGGCGCGGTCGTGGGCGCCCCGGCGCCGGTCTCGGCCGCGCTGCACCTGCCGCCGGTGCGCGGCAATACCGACTGGCCGCAGCGCGCCGGCTCGGCCAGCCATGCCTCGGGCAATATGGCCTTGGGCCAAGGCACCAACCGGATCTGGTCGGCGGCGATCGGCACACCCTCGGACCGGCGCCACCGCGTCACCGCCGATCCGGTGGTGGCGGGCGGGCTGATCTTTACGCTCGACAGCGAATCCACCGTGACCGCCACCACCACCGGCGGCGGCCGGGTGTGGAGCGTCGATCTGCGCCCTGCCGGCGAATCCGAACGCAGCGTCTCGGGCGGCGGTGTCGCCTATGAGGGCAACCGCGTCTTTGTCACCACCGGCTATGGCGAGCTGGTCGCCATGGACCCGCGCGGCGGTGCCGTCGCATGGCGGCAAAAGGTCGATGCCCCGGTCAGCGGTGCGCCGACGGTGCAGGATGGCGTGGTCTATCTGGTCGGGCGCGATGCGCAGGGCTGGGCGGTGCGCGCCAGCGACGGCAAGGTGCTGTGGCGCGTGTCAGGCACCGATGGCATGGCCGGCGTCATGGGCGTCGCCGCCCCGGCGATTCAGGGCGGCACCGTGGTCTTCCCGTTCTCGAACGGCGGACTGATGGGCGTCGAGGCGAAATCCGGCAACCAGCTCTGGACCGCCAATGTCGGCGGCTCGCGGCTGGGCCGTTCGATCGCGCTGTTCCGCGACATGACCGGCGATCCGGTCATCGCCGGCGACACGATCTATGCCGGCACCAGCTCGGGCAAGGTCGGTGCCTATGACCTGACGACCGGAATGCAGAAATGGGAGGCGCCCGAGGGCGCGTCGAGCCCGGCGCTGGTGGCCGGCAATTCCGTGTTCCTCGTCAACGATCAGGCGCAGCTGATCCGGCTGGATGCCGCCACCGGCGGCCGGGTCTGGGCCCAGAAGCTGCCCTATTTCACCAAACAGATCGTGCGCAAGCAGGACAAGGTCTGGAACCACTATGGCCCGGTGCTGGCCGGATCAAAGCTTTACCTTGCCGGCTCGGACGGCTATCTGCGCGTCTTCGACCCCGCTTCGGGCGCTCTGATCGGCACGGCCGAGATTCCGGGCGGCGCCGCTGCGGCCCCGGCTGTCGCGGGCCAGACCCTTTATGTCGTCACCCATGGCGGCCAGTTGATCGCATACAGATGAGCTTTACCCTCGCCATTGTCGGGCGGCCGAATGTCGGCAAGTCCACCCTGTTCAACCGTCTGGTCGGCAAACGGCTGGCGCTGGTCGATGACCAGCCCGGCGTGACCCGCGACCTGCGCGAAGGGCAGGGGCGTCTGGGCGACCTGCGTTTCATCGTGGTCGATTCGGCCGGTCTGGAAATGGCCGATGACGACAGCCTGCAAGGCCGCATGCGCCGCCTGACCGAGCGCGCTGTGGACGAGGCGGACGTCTGCCTGTTCGTGATCGACGCCCGCATCGGTGTCACGGCAGCCGACGAGTATTTTGCCGAGATCCTGCGCCGCCGCGCCAAGCACGTCATTCTGGCTGCCAACAAGGCCGAGGGCCGTGCGGGCGAGGCCGGCGCGATGGAGGCCTATGCCCTTGGTTTGGGCGAGCCTCTGCGCGTCTCGGCCGAGCATGGCGAGGGCATGGACGACCTTTACCGCGCGCTGCTGCCGCTGGCCGAGCAGTTCGAGGCGGCGAATGTCCAGCAGGCGCCGGAAACCGACGTCGACCTGTCCGAGGATGACGACGAGGACGACGACGAAAGCTGGCGGCCCTCGGCTGCCAAGCCCCTGCAGATCGCGGTGATCGGCCGTCCCAATGCCGGCAAATCCACGCTGATCAACAAGATCATCGGCGAGGACCGGCTACTGACCGGCCCCGAGGCCGGGATTACCCGCGATTCGATCAGCGTCAGCACCGATTTCATGGGCACGCCGATCCGCATCTTTGACACCGCCGGCATGCGCAAAAAGGCGCGGATCACCGACAAGGTGGAAAAGCTGTCGGTGGCTGACGGCTTGCGCGCCGTGCGCTTTGCCGAGGTGGTCGTGGTGTTGCTGGACGTGGGTATCCCGTTCGAACAGCAGGACCTGCGCATCGCCGATTTCGCCGAGACCGAGGGCCGCGCCGTGGTCATCGCCGCGAACAAATGGGATCTGGAAGAGGACAAGCCGCACAAGCTCAACGAGCTGCGCGAGGCCTTTGAGCGGCTCTTGCCGCAGCTCAAGGGCGCGCCTCTGGTCACCGTCTCGGCCCGCACGGGCAAAGGGCTGGACCGGCTGCACAATGCCATCCTCAAGGCGCATGAGGTCTGGAACCGCCGCGTGCCGACCGCGCGTCTGAACCAGTGGCTGGGCGCGATGACCGAGGCGCATCCGCCGCCGGCACCGGGCGGCCGCCGTATCCGCCTGCGCTACATGACGCAGGTGAAAACCCGGCCGCCGGCCTTCGTGGTGATGGCGACGCATACCGACAAACTGCCCGACAGCTATCAGCGCTACCTGATCAACGGCTTGCGGGTGGATTTCGACATGCCCGGCACGCCGATCCGGCTGACGTTCCGCGATCAGGGGGCGAAGAACCCCTACAAGGAAAAAGCCAACAAGATCAATCAGTCCGGCGCCCTGTCCAAGCACAAGCACCGGCAGAAGCCCAAGGGCGAATAGCCTTTTAGGTCGAGGCCTGCACCAGCGCCACGGCAATGACCGCGATGGCCAGCACCGCCATTGCGGCCAGCCCGATGCTGGCCAGCATCGCCCCCGCTGCAATGGCGATCAGCCCCCAGATTAGTGCGATGCTGTAGGAAATTGTCCGGCCCAGCCGCAGCTGTATATTGACGCTCAGCAGTGTCGCCAGCATCAGGCTGATGGCGGCGGCCAGCAGCGGCGGCGCACCCAGCCGGTATTGCAACACCGATGCCAGCATCGCCATCCCGGCCAGCGTCGCCCAACCGGCGGCAAAGGCCAGAGTGGCGCTGCTGCGACCCCGTCCGTCATGGCGCAGCCCGGCCAGCGCCGCGCGCAGCAGCGCCACCAGCATCAGCCCCGCCAGAGCCAGCGCCGCGACCGGCTGGTGCAGTTCCAGCCAAGGCCAGAAGGCACCGGCCAGCAGCCCGACCTCCAGCGGGCCCTGTGCTGGCGCGGCCTCCGGGTCTTGGCGGCGCAGCGCGTGATAAAGCAGCCCGCAGCCCAGAACCGCCATCAGCGACAGCGCCACCGGCGATTGCGGCGCCAGCAGCAGATCGACCATGTCGATGGGGTTGTCGGCCATCGGCGTGGCCAGCGCATCATCCGGGGCCAGATGCGGCGCGTTCAACAGGCTCAGCCCGTGCAGCAGCAGGCTGGCGATGAACGCCAGCACTGCGCCGATCAGCAGGGGTGTTCCTCTGCGCCTCATGCAAGCCGAACGTTGCCGGCCATGGGCAGGTTGCGCGGATTCGCGGCCGCCTTGAAAATTCCCGCTAAGGTTGTGGCGCCGGCCTCAGGCCAGCGTGCCGTCCGCCGCCAGCCGGGTCTTGCCGCCCAGATAGGGGTGCAGCGCCTGCGGCAGCTCGACCGAGCCATCTTCCTGCTGGCCGTTTTCCAGCACCGCGATCAGCGTGCGCCCGACCGCCAGACCCGAGCCGTTCAGCGTGTGCACGAACTCGGGCTTGCCGCCGCCTTCCGGGCGATAGCGGGCGTTCATGCGCCGCGCCTGGAAATCGCCGCAATAGCTGACGCTGGAAATCTCGCGATACTTATCCTGACCGGGCAGCCAGACCTCGAGGTCATGCGTGATGCGGGCGCCAAAACCCATGTCGCCGCCACACAGCACGATGGTGCGATAGGGCAGGCCCAGCCGCTCCAGCACCGCCTCGGCGCATTTCGTCATCCGGCCATGCTCGGCCAGACCGCTTTCGGCATCGGTGATCGAGACCATCTCGACCTTCTCGAACTGGTGCTGGCGCAGCATGCCGGCGGTATCGCGCCCGGCGCTGCCCGCCTCCGAGCGGAAGCACTGGCTATGCGCGACCATGCGACGCGGCAGGCTGGCCGCCTCGACGACATCGCCGTTCACGGTATTGGTCAGCGTGACCTCCGAGGTCGGGATCAGCCACCAGCCCTCGCGGGTCTGATAGCTGTCTTCGCCGAATTTCGGCAGCTGACCGGTGCCATACATCATGTCCGACAGCACCAGCACCGGGGTCCAGGTCTCTTCCAGCCCATGCTCGCTGCTGTGCAGGTCCAGCATGAATTGCGCCAGCGCGCGCTGGACGCGGGCGACGCCGCCCTTCAGCACGACGAAACGCGCGCCCGACAGCTTGGCGGCGGTCTCAAAGTCCATGCCCGGCTTGACGCCCGCGATCTCGAAATGCTCGCGCGGGGCGAAGTCAAAGGCGCGCGGCGTGCCCCAGCGGCGGATTTCGACGTTGTCATCCTCGTCCTTGCCGGGGGGCACGCTGTCGACGGGCAGGTTCGGGATGGTCAGCAGCAGGTCGCGCAACTGGGCGTCCAATGCGGTCGCCTCGGCCTGCATGGCGGCAACCTCGTCCTTCTTGGCGCTGACAAAGGCGCGCAGCCGTTCGAATTCCGCCTCGTCGCCGCGTCCCTTGGCGGCGCCGGCTTCCTTGCTGGCCTTGTTCTGCTCGGCCTGCGCGGCCTCGGCGCTGGCGATGCGGGCACGGCGGTCGGCATCCAGCGCCAGAATCCCGGGCGAAACCGGCGCCAGATTGCGCAGGGCCAGCGCCGCGTCAAAGGCGGCAGGGTTTTCGCGGATGGCGCGGATGTCGTGCATGATGCTTCCCTCGGACAGGTTCTGCCGATCCAGATAGCGCAAGCCCCGGCGGGGCGAAAGCCTTCAGCCCAAGCCCCGCGCCTGGGCGAGCATGTGCTGCAACACCGCAAAGAACCGCGTCGCACCCGGATAACCCTCGAATCGCGCCATTTCGATGCCATCGCGAAGCAGGATAAAGCTCGGCGTCAGCCATGGCATGCGGTCCAGTGCCAGCCCGTCGGGATAGGGGCCGTCCACATCCACCATGAACAGCGGCGCCGCCCGCCCCTCGGGATGCTGGCCATAGACCGGCCCGATCTCGCGGTCCCATTGCGCGCAATAGACGCAGCCCTTGCGGCGCACCATCATCAACCGCAGCGCAGGGGCAGCCTGCGCAGGCCGCACCGCAAGGATGGCCAGACCGGCCAGCAGGATCCGTCGTCTCAACATGGCGCCGGACCCTATGCCCGCCCCGGCAATGGCGCAAGCGCGGCGTTTACAGTTCTTTCGTGGACAAATATCCACGGGGGCGTGGGGGCAGTCAGCCCCCACATGAAACGCAGGCCGGGAACCGCATAAGATCGGGAGCGCAAGAGATGGATGAACTGACCGATCCCTTGATCCGGGGCGACCGCCGTGCCTTGTCACGCGCCATCACGCTGGTCGAAAGCACCCGCGCCGATCACCGCACCCGGGCCTTGGCGCTGCTGGCGGAACTGCCGTCGCGGCAGGCGCTGCGCATCGGGCTTTCGGGCACGCCGGGCGTCGGCAAATCCACCTTCATCGAGGCCTTCGGCAAGATGCTGACCGCTCAGGGCCTGCGCGTCGCGGTGCTCGCGGTCGATCCCAGCTCGGCGCGTTCGGGCGGCTCGATCCTTGGCGACAAGACCCGGATGGAACTTCTCAGCCGCGATCCCAATGCCTTCATCCGCCCCTCGCCCTCGCGCGCGGAGCTGGGCGGCGTCGCGCGCCGCTCGCGCGAAACCGTGCGGCTTTGCGAGGCGGCGGGTTTCGACGTCGTGCTGATCGAGACGGTGGGCGTGGGCCAGTCCGAAACGCTGGTGGCCGAGATGTCGGACCTGTTCATCCTGCTCCTGGCCCCCGCCGGTGGCGATGAGCTGCAAGGCGTCAAGCGCGGCATCATGGAGATCGCCGACCTGATCCTTGTCAACAAGGCTGATGGCGCGCTGCGCGACACGGCCCTGCGCACGGTGGCCGATTACGCGGGTGCGTTGCGGCTCTTGCGCAAGCGGCCCCATGACCCCGAGGGCTTCCCCAAGGCGCTGCCGGTCTCGGCCTATTCGGGTGAGGGGCTGGATCTCGCCTGGGCCGAGATGACGGCACTGGCCGATTGGCGCCGGAACGGGGGGCATTTCGAGGCCCGCCGCTCCGAACAGGCCCGGCATTGGTTCCTGTCCGAGCTGCGCGCCGGTCTGTTGGCGCGGCTGGAACAGCCGCAGGTCCGCGCCCGCCTGCGCGAGACGGGCGAAGCCGTGGCGCGGGGCGAAGCTGATCCCGACAGCGCCGCGCAGGCCATGCTGGACTGGCTGGCCTGACCGCGATTCGCCGTCACGGAGGGCGTCATTGGGGCTGGACAGGCGCGGCGCCATGCCGCAATCCCTGCAAGCCTTGGGGTTTCGCCGGGCATCGGGGCACAAACCCCGGCGAAAAGGCTTGACCTCTGCGCCATCTGCGCGTATTTCCCCGCAGACCTAATTCCGGGCGCTGCCTCGCGGCGCCCTTTCATATTGCGGGCAACCGCTCAACGAATCGAAGGAACAAGATCATGTCGCGCGTTTGCGAACTGACCGGCAAGGGCCCGATGAGCGGCAACAACGTGTCCCACGCCAACAACAAGACCCGCCGCCGGTTCCTGCCGAACCTGAACGAGGTCTCGCTGATCTCGGACAAACTGGGCCGTAGCTACCAGCTGCGCATCTCGGCCGCCGCGCTGCGCTCGGTCGACCACCGTGGTGGTCTGGACGCCTTTTTGGCGAAAGCCAGCGACACCGAGCTGTCGGACCGCGCCCTGAAGATCAAGCGCGAACTGGCCAAAGCCTGATTCGCCCAAGGATAGCGGCGGGCTGGACGATTCGCAGCCCACGCCGATCCTGATCGCGCCCTGCCGGTAACGGCGGGGCGTTTCGCATTCCGGTCCGGCGAACCCGACCTGCGGTCCGCCGCCTCAGCTGCCGTCGGCGTCGGGCAGGCTGACCTTGGCCAGCAATGCCTCGACCTCGGGCCCCAAAGCTCCCACGATCAGATCGACGCCGGCGGCCGAGGCATGCACGCCATCGCCCTGCAGCAGCTCCGACCAGCGCGTCCGGGGCTGCGCCACCAGCGGCGCATAAAGGTCGGGATAGAGCAGGGTGCCGTGGCGCTGCGCCAGACGCGGCCAGATCGCCGCCCATTCGGCCTGCTCAACGGCACCAGCGCGCGGGTTGGCGATGCCGACCAGCAACAGCGGCATGTCCTTTTGCCCGGCCTGCGACAGGATCGAGCCGAGGTTGCCCTCGGCCGCCCTGACGCCCAGCCCGGCGATCATGTCATTGCCGCCCAGCTCGACCATCACCGCATCGGGGTGGTGGCGCGCCATCGAATAGCCGATGCGCACGCGTCCGCCGGCGGTGGTGTCGCCCGACAACCCGCCGTTCAGCACCACCACGTCATGGCCACGATCGCGCAGCCATGATTGCAGGCGCGGCACCAGCCCCTCGCTGGGCTTCAGCCCATATCCTTCGGTCAGGCTGTCGCCAAAGGCCAGCAAACGGATCTGCCGCGCCTGCGCCGGATTGGGGGCAGGCAAAGTCAGCATCAGGGCAAAAGCCACAGAAAAAGCGCGCAGGAACATGCGAATCGATACGATCTTGCCTAAGGTTACATGGCCGGGCCCGCTGCCCGCGCCGCTGCGGCCAGCCTAGCAGAAATCGCACCGGAATGGGAACCGCCCGGTCCGCGGGTGCCGCGCCATTGCAACCCTGCCCGGAAATCCGCCCGCGTTGCCTGCCGCCCCGGCACTGCTGCCTGCCGCCCCGCGATGCAAAGCGGGCACGTTTGCCCGGCCAATGCAGGGCGTCATGGCGCTTTGAGTTGATTGCCCGCGAGCAAGACGTTACCGCCTTGGACAAGAGTGATCGAATTCAGGACCGTATTGATGAACCGCCGTCAGATGCTGATGCTGTCCGCCTCGCTGATCGCCGCACCGACCCTGGTGCTGGCGCAGCCCAAGGCGCAGCCCGTGGCCGCCAAGGCCGAACCCAAACGCGACCCCTATGTCCCGACCGAGGTGGCGATCCGCCCGGATTTCGAGGTTGGCAGCATCGTCGTGGTCTCCAAGGATTTCTTCCTGTATCACGTCATCGCGCCGGGCCGCGCCATCCGCTACGGCGTCGCCGTGGGCAAGGACGAACTGGTCTGGAAGGGCCGGGCCACCGTCGGCCGCAAGACCGAATGGCCCAGCTGGAAACCCACGCCCGCGATGATCAAGCGCAAGCCCGCGCAATACGGCAAATGGGCCGATGGCATGCCGGGCGGCCCGACCAATCCGCTGGGCGCGCGCGCGCTGTATCTTTACGACGCCAAGGGCAATGACACCTCGATCCGCATCCATGGCACGACCGAGCCGAATTCGATCGGCCGCGCCGTCTCGAACGGCTGCCTGCGCATGCGCAACGAGGCGGTGATGGATCTTTATGAGCAGGTGCCGGTCGGCACGCCCGTCTACGTCTACTGATTGGACATCCGTCTGACATCGCTGTCGGATCCGGCGCTTGCCGGGTTCGACACCATCATCGACGCCCGCGCACCCCTGGAATATGCTCAGGATCACCTGCCCGGCGCGATCAACCTGCCGGTGCTGTCGGATGACGAACGCGCGCAGGTCGGCACCATCTACAAGCGGGTCTCTCCGTTCGATGCGCGCAAGCTGGGCGGCGCCATGGTCGCGGCCAATGTCGCGCGCCATATCGCCGGGCCGCTTGCGGGCTTTGGCGGCGGCTGGCGGCCCTTGGTCTATTGCTGGCGTGGCGGCCAGCGCTCGGGGGCGTTTGCGACCATCCTTGCCCAGATCGGCTGGCGCGTCGGGCGGATCGAGGGCGGCTACAAGGCGTGGCGCGCCTTGGTCGTCCAGCGGCTGGCGGCCCCGCCCCGCGCGCCCGTGGTGGTGCTGGACGGCAATACCGGCAGCGCCAAGACCCTGATCCTGACCCGGCTGGCGGCGCGCGGCCATCAGGTCATCGACCTTGAAGCGCTGGCCAACCATCGTGGCAGCCTGTTCGGGGCCATGCCCGGTGGCCAGCCCAGTCAGAAGCTGTTCGAAAGCCGTCTGGCCATGGCGCTTGAGACGCTGGACCCGACCCGGCCGCTGCTGGTCGAGGCCGAAAGCACCCGCATCGGCGCGCTGAACCTGCCGCAAGGCTTGTGGCATGCGATGATCGCCGCGCCGCGCATCCGGCTGGACGTGCCCGCCAAGGCCCGCGCCGCCCATACCGCCAGCGCCTATGCCGATGCCGGTGACGATCCGCAGGCGCTGGCCGCGATCATCGACAGCCTGCGCCCGCTGCACCCGGCCGAGCGTATCGCCGAATGGCAGCGCCTTGCCTTGGCGCGCGACTGGCCGACCCTGTCGCTGACGCTGCTGCGCGACCATTACGACCCGCGCTATGAGAGGCACCGCGCCCGCCATGACGATGGCCGGGCGGCGGTGGTCACCCTGCCCAGCCTGTCCGATCTGGAGGCCGCTGCCTCAGCCGTCGAGGCGGCGATCGCGCAGAAAGCGCCTTAGCACCCTTTCCAGCTTGGCCGCGCCCAAGGGCGCCATGGCCTTGGTATGCTCATGGCTGATCGATTCGTTCGACAGCCCCGCACCCATATTGGTGATGACCGAGATCGCCGCGCAGTCGAGGCCCAGAAACCGCGCCAGAATCACCTCGGGCACGGTGGACATGCCCACCGCATCGGCGCCCAGAACGCGGGCGGCGCGGATCTCAGCCGGGGTCTCGAAGCTTGGGCCCGAGAACCAGCAATAGACCCCCTCGGGCAGATCGACGCCTTCGGCCTTGGCGGCAGCGCGCAGACCCGCCCGAATCATGGGATCATGCGCGGCGGTCATCGGCACGAAGCGCGCATCCGTAGGCTCGCCGATCAGGGGATTGGTGCCCGCGAAATTGATATGATCCGACAGCAGCATCAGCGATCCGGGCGGCATCTCGGGGCGCAGGCTGCCCGCCGCATTGGTCAGGATCAGCCGGTGGCACCCCAGCGCCTGCAACACCTCCAGCGCCGGGCGCATGGCATCGGCGCGGCCCGATTCATAGTAATGCGCCCGCCCGCCCAGCACGGCCACCCGCCGCGCCTCCAACTGACCGATCACCAGCTGCGGCACATGCCCCGAAACCCCCGCATGCGGAAAGCCCGGCAGCTCGGAATAGGGGATCGCCACGCCCTCGACCGCTGCTGCCAGGTGCCCCAGCCCCGAGCCAAGGATCAGCGCGAATTCCGGCGCCTCGGCCCCGGCCCGCGCCCGGATCAGATCGGCCAGTTCAGCGTTCCTTGACATAGGGCTCTCCGCCCGCGCGCGGCGGGATGGCACGGCCGACGAAACCGGCCAGAATGATGACGGTCAGGATATAGGGCAGCGCGTTCATGAACATCGAGGGCACGGTGACAAAGCCCAGATCCAGATTCGGGAAACGGTTGGCAATCGCCTCGAGCAGCCCGAACAGTAAACAGGCCCCCAGCGCCCCCCAGGGCCGCCATTTGGCAAAGATCAGCGCCGCAAGCGCGATGAAGCCGCGCCCGGCGGTCATTTCCTTGACGAAGCCTGCCGAGATCGCGGTGGCCAGATAAGTGCCCGCGATGCCGCAAAGCAGGCCGCAGATCAGCACCGCCGCGTAGCGCAGCCGCGTGACCGAGACACCGGCCGTATCGACCGAGGCCGGATTTTCCCCCACTGCCCGCAGCCGCAGGCCAAAGCGGGTGCGATAGAGCACCCACCATGTCAGCGGCACCGTCGCCAGTGCCAGATAGACCAGCACCGAATGCCCCGAGATCAGATCGGCATAGATGCGTCCCAGCACCGGCACCCCGCGCAGGGCATCGGCAAAGGGCAGGGTGATCTCGGTAAAGCGGGCCGCCCCCTCCAGCGACGGGGTGCGCCCGCCAAGGCCAAAGATCTTCTGCCCCAGCAGCACGGTCAGCCCCGACGCCAGAAAGTTGATCGCCACCCCCGAGATCAGCTGATTGCCGCGAAAGGTGATCGATGCCAGCCCATGCACCACCGCCAGCGCCACCGCCCCGGCGATGCCCGCCAAAAGCCCCAGCCATGCGTTGCCGGTGGCATAGGCGACCGAGGCCGCGCAGAACGCCGCCATCAGCATCTTGCCCTCCAGCCCGATGTCAAAGACGCCGGCGCGTTCGGAATAAAGCCCGGCCAGACAGGCCAGCAGCAGGGGCACCATCAGCCGCAGCGCGGAATCGAGAATCTGGATGACCGTCGCGAAATCCATCAGTCCCTCTTGCCGCTACGTGCGAAAACCCATTCCAGCGGCCGGCGCACCATATTGTCCAGCGCGCCGGTGAACAGGATCACCAATGCCTGAATGACCACGATCAGCTCGCGCGGGATCGTGGTCCACAGCGCCAGCTCGCCGCCGCCCTGATAGAGAAACCCGAAAAGCAGCGCCGAAAGCAGAATGCCGAACGGATGGTTGCGCCCCATCAGCGCCACGGCAATGCCGATAAAGCCCGCACCCTCGACCGAGTTCAGCACCAGCCGCTCGGCCTCGCCCATGACGTTGTTGACCGCCATCAGCCCGGCCAGCCCGCCCGAGATCAGCATGGCCAGCACCGTGATCCGGACCGGCGAGATGCCGGCATAAAGCGCCGCCGGCTCGGACTTGCCAAAGGCGCGGATCTCATAGCCCAGCCGCGTGCGCCAGATCAGCAGCCAGACCAGCACACAGGCGGCCAGCGCAATGAACAGGGTGATATTGGCCGGCGTGTTCTTGCCCCAGGTGATGCCAAAGGCCAGCGCCATCTCCGAGAGCTTCGGCAGATGCGTCGCCGCCGGGAAATTGGCCGAGGCGGGGTCCATGCTGCCGACCGGACGCAGCACATTGACCAGCATATAGTTCAGCAGCGCCGCCGCGATGAAGTTGAACATGATCGTGGTGATGACGACATGGCTGCCGCGCCGGGCCTGCAGCCACGCCGGGATCAGCGCCCAAAGCGCGCCGAAGCCCGCCGCCCCGATCATCGCCGCAGGCAGGGCCAGTGCCCAATGCGGCCAGGGCAGCGACAGGATCACCAGCGTCGCGCCCAGCCCGCCCATGGCCGCCTGACCCTCGCCGCCGATGTTGAAGAGCCCGGCGTGATAAGCGACCATCACCGCCAGCCCGGTAAAGATGAAGTTCGTCGCATAATACAGCGTGAAGCCCCAGCCATAGCTCGACCCCAGCGCGCCCTCGACCATGACCTTCAGGGCCTCGACCGGGCTTTCCCCGATCGCAAGGATCACCAGCGCTGAAATGGCAAAGGCCAGCAGCACGGAAATCAGCGGCGTCAGGATCACATCCGCCCATCTTGGCAATCTGCCCATCAGCCGTTCCCCGCGCCTGCGTTTCTTTCGTGCCCAAATATCCCCGCCGGAGGCACCTGCCCTGTCAAACTGCACCTCCGCCCGGTTCGGTGCCGGGCGCTTGGGCTGGCGGGATCGCCTCGGTTGCCGGCACGACGGCCGGATCGACCCCGGCCATCAGACAGCCCAGATCGCCGCTCGTGGTCGCCTTGGGCAGGCGCTCGCCCATGATGCGGCCATCAAACATCACCGCGATGCGGTCCGACAGCGCCATGATCTCGTCCAGCTCGACCGAAACCAGCAGCACCGCCTTGCCCGCGTCGCGCAGCGCCACGATGCGCTTGTGGATGAACTCGATGGCGCCGATATCGACGCCGCGCGTCGGCTGGCCGATCAGCAACAGGTCGGGATTGCGCTCGACCTCGCGGGCCACGACGATCTTTTGCTGGTTGCCGCCCGAAAAGTTCTTCGCCGCCAGATCCGGGTTCGGCGGGCGCACGTCGAACCGTTCGATCTTGCCCTGCGCATCGGCGCGGATCGCGGCATGGTCCATCAAGGGGCCGCGATTGAACTCGGGCGCATCCTGATAGCCAAAGGCCACGTTCTCCCAGGCCGAGAAATCCATGATCAGCCCCTCGACCTGACGGTCCTCGGGGACATGGCCGATCCCGGCGCGACGCCGCGCGCGGCCATCGCTGCCCGACAAGGGCAGCGGCTGGCCCTTCAGCCGGATCTCGCCCTCCAACCTCGCGCCGGCCTCGGGATAGCCGCCGAGGATCTCCAGTAGCTGCGTCTGGCCATTGCCCGCGACCCCGGCGATGCCCAGGATCTCGCCCGCGCGAATGTCCAGATCGATGCCGCGCAGCCGCTCGACGCCCTCGGCATCGACCATGCGCAGCCCGCGCAGCTCCAGCACCGGCGCGCCGGGCGTGGCGGGGGCCTTGTCGACCCGCAGCAGCACCTTGCGCCCGACCATCAGCTCGGCCAGCGCGGCCGGGCTCGTCTCGGAGGTCTTGACCGAGGCCACCATCTCGCCCCGCCGCATCACGCTGACATTGTCGGTGATCTGCATGATCTCGCGCAGCTTGTGGGTGATCAGGATGATGGTTTTGCCTTCATCGCGCAGACCGCGCAGGATGCGGAACAGATGGTCGGCCTCGGCCGGGGTCAGCACGCCGGTCGGCTCGTCCAGAATCAGGATATCGGCCTGACGATACAGCGCCTTCAGGATCTCGACCCGCTGCTGGTGCCCGACCGACAGCTCCTCGATCAGCGCATCGGGATCGACCTGCAATTCATATTCGCGCGCCAGCCGCTGCAATTCGCCGCGCGCCCGCGCAAGCGAGGGGCGCAGCAGGCGGCCATCCTCGGCACCAAGGATGACGTTTTCCAGCACGGTGAAATTCTGCACCAGCTTGAAGTGCTGGAACACCATGCCGATCCCGGCCCGGATCGCCGTCTGGCTGTCGGAAATCACGATCGGTCGACCGCCGATCAGGATCTCGCCGGCATCGGGGCGGTAAAAGCCGTAAAGGATCGACATCAGCGTGGACTTGCCTGCGCCGTTCTCGCCGATGATGCCATGGATGGTGCCGCGCGGCACCATCAGGTCGATCCCCTTGTTGGCCTGCACCGGACCAAAGGCCTTGGAGATCCCCCGCAATTCGATTGCGGGGGTGTCGTCCGTCGCCATCACTTCACCGGGCAGGTATTGTCCGTCATGTAGTCATGCACCTTGATCGCGCCGTCCTTGATGCCGGTTTCGGCCTTGGCGACGCTGTCGGCCATCTCGGGGGTGATCAGCGGCTTGTTGTTGTCGTCCATCGCCACCGACACCCCGCCCGAGGCCAGATCCATCAGCTTGTGGCCCGGTTTCACGTCCGCGCCGGCCTTGAACGCCTCATAGACCGAGTTGTCGACACCCTTGACCATCGAGGTCAGCACCTGGCCCGGATGCAGGTGGTTCTGGTTGCTGTCGACGCCGATGGACAGGATCTTGGCGTCCGCTGCCGCCTGCAGCACACCGATGCCGGTCGCGCCGGCCGCTGCATAGATCACATCCGCCCCCTGCGAGACCTGCGCCTTGACCAGCTCCCCGCCCTTGACCGGATCGTTCCAGGCGGCGGGCGTGGTGCCGGTATAGTTGATGATCAGCTTGCCATCGGGCTTGGTCGCCTTGAAGCCCTGCGCATAGCCGCATTCGAACTTATGGATCAGCGGGATGTCCATGCCGCCGACAAAGCCGACGGTGCCCGATTTCGAGGCCTCTGCCGCCAGCACGCCCGCCAGATACGAGCCCTGCTCCTCGGAGAATTCGACCGATTGTACGTTGGGCTTGTCGACGCTGGTGTCAATGATGACGAATTTCGTGTCGGGATAGTCCGGCGCCACCTTGTCCAGCACCTCGCCAAAGGCAAAGCCGGTCATGACGATCGGGTTGGCCCCGGTTTCGGCCAGCCGGCGCAGCGCCTGTTCGCGCATCGCCTCGGACTGCATCTCCAGTTCCTTGTAGCTGCCGCCCGTTTCCGCCTTCCAGCGTTCGGCACCTTGATAGGCGGCCTCATTGAAGCTTTTGTCGAATTTTCCGCCCAGGTCGAAGATCAGCGCCGGATCGGCAAAGGCAGCAAGCGGCATCAGGGTCAGCGCGGCACCGGCCAGCAGCGATTTCATCAGGGACATTTGTTGAACCTCAACCTATTGCGGGCGATTCAGCCCGGGAATTCCCCGATTAGGGCGCAAGCGCCCAAGGCCGTCAACCGGCTAGAGCGCCCGGCTCATCAGGATCGCATCGACGCCCGGTGCATAGTAATTGCGGCGCAGGCCGGTCTGGGCCCAGCCTTCGGCCAGATATAGCGCCTGCGCCGCAGCATTGCCCGCAGCAACTTCCAGAAAGGCGCGATCGGCGCCGCGTTCGCGCGATCTTGCGTAAAATTGCGCCATCAGTTCGCTGGCGATGCCTTGGCGGCGGGCCTCGGGTGCGACTGCAAGGGTCAGCAGTTCGGCCTCGTCGGCGATGGCGCGGCCGATCAGGAACCCTTGCGGCCCGCTCAGCAGAAAATTCAGCGGGCTGGACAACAGATCCTCGATCTCGGCGGCGGTCCAGGGGCGCGGGTGGCTGCCAAAGCAGCGCAGATGCAGATTGGCCAGCCGGTCGGCGGATTCAGGATCAATCGGCGCGCGGTCATGGCTCACAGGATCACCGGGCCTCGGTCGAGTGCCGGGGCGGCATCGGCGGGGCGCAGGTAGATCGGCGCCGGGCGCGGCAGATCGGGCTGCCCGGCGCGGTCCAGCGCGATGCGGGCAATGGCGACGGCCAGCGGCTGGCGGGGCGCCAGCAGCGGCGGGCCCGGCGGCAGCATGTGCAGCGGCGCCTGTGCCGGACTGCTGTCGCCTTGGCCGAAGTCCTGCCAGATCACCTCGTCACCGCGCGCGGGCAGCGCCACCCGGCAGGGGCGTGGCAGGTCCAGCGCGGCGGCCTCGGTCAGGCCGACGCCCACCGCCGGGATGCCCAGCGACAGGGCAAGGCCGCGCGCCGCGGCGACCGCGATGCGGATGCCGGTGAAATTGCCCGGCCCGGTGCCGACGCCCAGAACGTCCAGATCCCGCCAGTCCGCCCCGGCCTCGGCCAGAACCTCGGCCAGCAGGGGAAACAGCCGTTCGGCCTGACCCTTGGCCATGTCCTCGTGGCGCTGGACCAGCACGCGGTCCCCGTTCAGCAAAGCGGCCGCGCAATGCGCGGCCGATGTGTCGAAGCCAAGCGAAAGCCGTCTAGCCAACGGGACGAACCTCGGTGACTTCCGGGATGTAATGGCGCAGCAGGTTCTCGATCCCCATTTTCAGCGTCAGGGTCGAGGACGGGCAGCCCGCGCAGGCGCCCTGCATGTGCAGATAGACCACGCCGCGATCAAAGCCGTGGAAGGTAATGTCGCCGCCGTCCTGAGCCACGGCGGGACGCACGCGGGTGTCCAGAAGCTCCTTGATCTGGGTGACGATCTCGGCGTCTTCGCCCGCTTGTTCGTTATGGGCGCTTTGCACCGCGCCTTCCATGACCGGGGCGCCGGACTGGTAATGCTCCATGATCGCGCCCAGAACCGAGGGCTTCAGATGGTCCCAGATGGCGTCATCGGCCTTGGTGACGGTCACGAAATCCGAGCCAAGGAACACGCCCGCGACGCCCGGCACCGAAAAGATCCGCTGCGCCAGCGGGCTGGTCGAGGCCCCGCTTGCATCCGGGAAATCGGCGGTGCCCGTGCCCAAAACGGTTTCGCCCGGCAGGAATTTCAGCGTGGCGGGATTCGGGGTGGTTTCGGTCTGGATGAACATGAAGCGGCTCCTTTGCCGGGGATATGGGGATCCGGGGGGTGGCAAGTCAAGGGAAACCGGCCCTATCCGGGGGCATGCGCCGCCACCGTGGCAAAGGTCAGGACATTGACCAGCGCATGCCCGATCGCGCCGGCGCCCGCCGTGCCACCCCGCAGCCGCGCCAGCGTTGCCGGCACCGCCAGCAGCGCTGCCCCGCCCAGCAATTGCAGCGCGGCCATGCCGGCCGGGCGAAAGGCCACCGCACCGGCCAAAGGCGCAAGATGCCACAGCACAAAGATCAGCCCCGGTGCCAGCGAATCGCGCCAACTGCGCAGGCGGGGCAGCAGCGCGCCGCGCCAGAAGGCCTCTTCCAGCGCGCCGTTCAGCGCCGCAGCCAGCAGCACCGCCGCCAGCACATGCGGCGACAGCCGCACCAGCGCCGGCAGGCCCGATGGCGCCGCCAGCCCTGCGAGCAGCACAAGACCATGGATCGCGGGCAGGCCGGGCCGGGCGGGGCGCAGCGACCAGCCCCGATGCCGCCACAGCGCCACGGCCAGCAGCAGCCAATAGACCGCCAGCCCCAGCCCAAAGCCCGGCACCGGCGGCAGCCATTGCGTCAGGGCGCGAAACAGCAGCGCCAGCGGGCCGGTCAGCACAAGGGCGGCGCAGGCCAGCCGCCGGTCCATCTCAGGTGATCTTTTCCAGCCGCTCGCGCGAAATATCGCCGGGAACGATGGTGATGGGACAGGGCAGGCTGGCCATTTCCCGCATCACCCGCGTGATCAGCGGCCCCGGTCCCGCGCTGTCGGTCGAGGCGGCCAGCACCAGCACCCCGATCTCGGGGTCCTCGCTGATCTGGGCCAGCAGCTCGGTGCCGGGCTCGCCCTCGCGCACGATCAGCTCGGGCTCGACGCCAGGACGGTCGCGCATCCATTTGGCAAAGACATCGAAATGTTGCTGGATCCGCTCATAGGCCTCGGCGCGCATGACATCGGCCACGCCAAAGCCGTGCTGGATCTCGGCGGCCGAGATCACCGCCAGCACCTGCACCGCGCCATCGGTATGGGCCGCGCGCATCGCGGCATAGCGGATCGCATTCAGGCATTCGCGCGTATCGTCAAGAACGACAAGGAATTTCCGCATGATAGGACCGGTCCAGCCGTCGGGGATCTGTTCCCGCAATGCGCAAAGACTGGCCGAAAGGACACGGTTTCGCAAGTCTGTCACGCTTTGCTTCTTGCGTCGGTTTGCTTTTGCAAGGTGCTATGTTAGGGCAAATCGTTAACGAGCAGCTCGATACAACGGGATCCGAACGTGACAATCCACCAGGACTGGGACAAGGCAGATGTCGCGGGGCTGGCAAGCCTTCCTCAACCCGAGATGTCCTGGTTCAAGGGCAGTGCCGAGGTTCCGCGGGGGATGCCAATTTCGAAACGGGTGTTCGACATCGTCCTGGCGTTGGTGCTGCTGGTGCCGCTGTCGATCGTGATGGCGGTCTTTGCCGTGGTGTTGCTGATCGCGCAGGGCCGGCCGATCTTTTACGCCGCGCCGCGGATGGCGACGCCGACGCGCCGCTTCATGCATCTGAAATTCCGCACCATGCTGTGTCAGGACGACGATTCAGGCGTCACCGGCGCGCATAAGCATTGGCGCATCACGCCGCTGGGCCGTTTCATGCGCCGCACCCGCGTCGATGAATTGCCCCAGCTTTTCAATATCCTGATGGGCGACATGAGCTTTGTCGGCCCGCGTCCGACCATCGGCGAATATGTCGAGCGCTTTCCGCTGGTCTATGGCCAGATCCTGAAAAGCCGCCCCGGCGTCACCGGGCTGGCCACGCTGATCTATCACCGCCACGAAGACCGGATTCTGGCCCGCTGCAAAAGCGCCGAGGCGACCGAGGCCGCCTATGCCCGCCGCTGCCTGCCGACCAAGCTCAAGATCGACATGATCTATCAGCGCAACCGCGGTCTTGGGCTGGATCTGTGGATTCTGTGGCGCACGCTGCGGATCGTTCTCTACAAGGACGAGCGTCCGCGCCGTCACGGCCGCCGCTAGGCCCGCCGCGCCGGTTTCGGGCGCGAATCGGTCGGCGAGGTCGGTTTTGCACCGGATGGGGACTTGACGGCGCCGCGCGCTTGGTCTCTCCATCGCCGCCGAATTACGGAGGCAGGGTTGCAGCACAAGGTTCTGGTGACGGGGGGCGCGGGCTTTATCGGCAGCCATCTCGTCGAGCGTCTGCTGGCCCGTGGCGAGGCGGTGACGGTGCTGGACGACCTGTCCAGCGGCCGGCCGCAGAACCTGCCCGCCGGTGTCCGGCTGGTGCGCGGCGACATTCTGGACGGCGGACTGCTGGGCAAGCTGGCCCGCGATGCCGACAGCATCTTTCATCTGGCCGCGCTGGTTTCGGTGCCGGAATGCAATGCGGACTGGCTGGGCGGACATCGCATCAATCTGGGCGGCAGCATGGCGGTGCTGCGGGCGGCGCAGCAGGCCGGCAATGTGCCGGTGATCTATGCCTCATCGGCGGCGGTCTATGGCAACCGCTCGGGTCTGGCCTGCGCCGAGGACAGCCTGCCCCTGCCGATCTCGCCCTATGCCGCCGACAAGCTGGCGACCGAGCATCAGGCCCGCGCCATGGCCGAGATCCACGGGCTGGCCTCGGTCGGGCTGCGGTTCTTCAACGTCTATGGGCCAAGGCAGGACGCGGCCTCGGCCTATGCCGGGGTGATCTCGAAATTCTGCGCCAACCGGCTGGCCGACCGGCCGCACCAGATCTTTGGCGACGGCGGGCAAAGCCGCGACTTCATCGCCGTCTCGGATGTGGCGCAGGGGCTGCTCTTGGCGCGCGAATCGCTGGCGCGGCGGGCGGGCGCGCGGGTCTATAACCTGTGCACCGGGCAGCAGACGACGCTGCTGGACCTTGCCGCCGCCATTGACCACGTGTCGGGCCGTGCCGCGCTGCCGATCCGGCATCAGCCGGCGCGGGGCGGCGATATCCGGGCCTCATGCGGCGCTCCCGATCTGGCGGCGCGCGAGCTGGGCTTTCGCGCCGCGACCGGGATCGAGGCGGGGCTGGCCACGCTTTGGGCCTCGCTTCAGGGAAAGGGCGCCTCGGGGTAGCCCACGCCGGTCAGATACAGGCCCTGCGGCGGGCAGACCGGGCCGCAGGCGGCGCGGTCGCGGGCGGCCAGCGCCTCGGCCACGCGTTCGGGCGGCCATGACCCGGCGCCAACCCGCTCCAGCGTGCCGACGATAGAGCGCACCTGATTGTGCAGGAACGACCGTGCCCGCAGGTGAAAGCGGTATTCCCAGCCCTGCGGGATCGCCAGCGCCTCGATGTCGATCTGGTCCAGCGTCTTCACCGGGCTTTTCGACTGGCACATGGTCGAGCGGAAGGTGGTGAAATCATGCAAGCCCACCAGATGCGCCGCGCCGGCCCGCATCGCCTCGGCGTCCAGCGGGTTCTGCACCTGCCAGACCCGGCCGCGTTCATGCGTGACCGGGGCGCGGCGGGCGATCAGGCGAAAGCTATAGCGCCGTTCCCGGGCCGAAAAGCGGGCGTGGAATTCGTCACCCACCCGCGCGGCGGCAAGGATCGCGACCGGGGCGGGCTTCAGATGCCAGTTCAGCGCCTCGGACAGGCGGAACGGGTCCCAGTCGCGGGCCAGATCGGCATGGGCCACCTGACCCGTGGCATGGACGCCGGCATCGGTGCGCCCGGCGGCGGCGATGCGGGCGCCGGCGGCAAAGCCCGGATCCAGCCGCGCCAGCGCCGCCTCGATGGCGCCTTGAACGCTGGGCTGGTCCGATTGGGCCTGCCAGCCCGCAAAGGGGCCGCCGTCATATTCGATCAACAGGGCAAAGCGGGGCATTCAGCGGGTCTTGTCGGTTTCGCGCGGGATCAGCAGGTCGTCCAGCGTCAGCGCACGCGACAGCTCATCGGGGCGCGGCGCCTCGCGTTCCAGCCGTTCGCGCAGCACGCCGATCTCGATGTCGAGGTTCACGCGGTCGCCCTGCACCAGCGCCTCGCGCCGCTGCTCGAACCGGGTTTCAAGATCGGTCAGCATGGTTTCGTAATCCTGCCGCGCGCGCGGGTCGCGGGTCTGGGCGTAGAGATCGGCGAATTTCACCGTCGCGTCGCGGGCTGCCTGCAGATAGACGCCAAGATAGCGCCGCGCCGCCGAGGCATCGCCCGGCGCCTGCTCGATGCGGGAAAACAGCGCCCGGGCCGAGGCGGCGAACATGGCCAGCCGCGCTTCGAGCCGACGGTCGCCGGTGCGCAGGATGGCGTCCTGCATTGCGCTCAGATGCGCCTCGGCCTCGGCCAGCAGGCGATGGGCGCGGTCCTGCGCGACGCTGTCCACGCCCTCCATGCCCTTGTCGCGCATCGGATCGGCGCCAAAGGCCAGCCAGTGCAGCGCCAGCCCCGCCAGCCCGATCAGGCCGGCCCCCGCCGCCGCATCGGGCGAATAAGAGCCGATCGCCAGCCCCAGCCCGGTCAGCACGCCGCCGAACAGCTTGCGCGGGATGGCGGGACGGCGGGCGATGGGGCGGGCGTCATATTCCGCCTCGGCCTGCAGCCCTTCGCGGGTCAGCCCCATGCCGGCGGCCACCGCGCCAAAGGCCAACAGATGCGCGACGAGCCCGGCCGGATCCTGCCCAAAGGCGGTCAGCAGGAATGGCACCGCCATGACGGTGATCCAGCGCGTGCGCGATTGCAGCGGATGGCGGGGCACCACCGGGCGCGGCGCGGCGCGCGCCGGATCAAGCGGCTGTCCGGCAGAGGATTGCGGCGAGAAACGGCCGCCGAAGCGCCGGGCCATGGCCTAGCCCGCACCCCAGAGCGCCGCATAGAGCGTCAGCCCCATCAGCAGGAAAAAGGACAGGCGCTGCGTCGCTTTGCGGGACATGGGTTTCCTTTCGGCCAGACGCGGATTGCTGCTCAACGGGATATAGGGCTGCGCTGGCGCAAACGGAAGTGCGGGCTTGGCCGGGCCGGGGCGCATGGGAAGGGGGATGGAGCGGGTGATGGGAATCGAACCCACGTATTCAGCTTGGAAGGCTGCTGCTCTACCATTGAGCTACACCCGCATCAACCTTGCGTATAGGGGGCCCAAGCGCGCCATGCAAGCCTGAGGCGGCAAATCGGCGGCGTGGCTTGACGGCGCGCGGGCGGCGCGGCAAGCAAGGCCAATGATCGACATTCGTCCCGTGGCCAATACGATCGGCAAGCTGGTCATCACGCTGGGCGCGGCGATGGTCCTGCCGATGGCTGTCGATCTGTGGGCCGGCGATCCGCATTGGGAAAGCTTTCTGCAATCCTCGGTCCTGACCATGCTGGTCGGCGCCTTTATCACCCTGTCCACCGGCGGCAGCGACAAGACGCTGAGCATGGAGCAGGCCTTTCTGATGACGGCGGCGATCTGGGCGGTGCTGCCGGCGGCGGGGGCGGTGCCCTTCATGATCGGCGCCCCGCATGCCAGTTTTACCGACGCCTATTTCGAGGCGATGTCGGGGCTGACCACCACCGGCACCACCGCCTTCGTGGGCTTGGATGATCTGCCCAAGGGCACCAACCTGTGGCGGGCCTTTCTGAACTGGGCCGGCGGCCTTGGGATCATCGTCGTCGCCATGATCTTTCTGCCGGTGATGAAGGTCGGCGGCATGCAGTTCTTCAAGTCCGAGGGTTTCGACACGCTGGGCAAGATCCTGCCCCGCGCCTTCGACATCGCGCGCGAGACCACCGGGGTCTATGTCGCGCTGACCGGGGTCTGCATGCTGGTGTTCATCCTGCTGGGCATGACCGGTTTCGATGCGCTGGTGCTGGCGTTGTCGACCTGTTCCACCGGCGGGTTTTCCAATTACGATGCCAGTTTCGCGCCCTTTATCGGGGCGGCGGAATATGCGGCCTCGTTCTTCATGATCCTGGCCTCGATCCCGTTCATCCGCATGGTGCAGCTGATCCGGGGCTCGGCCCAGCCCCTGTGGCGCGACGTGCAGGTGCGGGCCTATCTGCGCTGGACCTTCTATGCCATCGCAGCCATCGTCGCCTATCGGCTGCTGTGGCTGGAGGCCAAGCATCCGCTGGATGTAATCCGCGAGACGACGTTCAACGTGATCTCGACCTTTTCGGGGACCGGGTTCGCCTCGACCGATGTGCAGCAATGGGGGCATTTCCCGTTTGTCATTCTGGTCATCGTCGGGCTGATCGGCGGCTGCACCGGCTCGACCTCGTGCTCGGTCAAGGTGTTTCGCTATCTGGTGCTGATCCAGGCGGTCAGGACGCAGCTGCGCCGCATGCAGTCGCCGCACCGGATCTATCCGCTGCTTTATGACGGCCAGCCGCTGGAGCGGGATGTGGTCGATTCGGTGATGTCGTTCTTTACCCTGTTCATGCTGACATTCGGGCTGCTGATCGTCGGGCTGGCGATGACCGGGCTGCATCCGCGCACGGCGCTGACCGGGGCATGGACCGCCATCGCCAATGTCGGCGTGATCTGGGGGCCGGAGCTGAGCGCGAATGGCGCGGTCAAGGACATCCCGACGGCGGCGAAATGGCTGATGGCGCTGGGGATGTATGTCGGGCGGCTGGAGCTGCTGACCGTGCTGGTGCTGTTCATGCCGCGATTCTGGCGCAGCTAGGCGCGGCAGGGCGGCGGGGACGCCGGTTGCCCCGCCGGTGCCTCCGGCGGGGATATTTGTCCACGAAAGAGGCCGTCAGTTCGCCGGGATCATGTCCGTGGGTGCCGTGCCATTGCCGGGGGCAAAGCGGGCGAGGCGGTCAGAGATTTCGGTGGCGATGCGGCGCTGGCTTTCGGCGTCCTGTGCCGGCCAGATCAGCACGAAGCCCTGCACCATGCCTTCGACGACCCGGCCCTCGGCATGCCCGATATGGGTCTGGTTGCGGCCGTCGAGGGTGATGCTGCCGCGCTCGACCCGGCGCTGCGGGGCGGGCACCCAGCCAAGCGCGGTGACGAGCCCGGCGAGGTCCAGCATTTCCTGCTGGCCGCCGGGTTGCGAGAACAGGATCAGCGCCGCGCCCGAGCCATCCTTGGGGCCATAGATCGAGAGTTGCCGCTCGGTCCGGTCGAATTGCAGCCGGGCCATGGGGGCGGGCAGTTCGAGGCCGGTGTGATCGTCGCGCAGGGTTTCGAGCCCGGCCTCGGCGCGCCATGCCTCGCGCCGGCGCAGCAGTTCCTGCATGGCGCTGGCCGGGTCGGGCGAGGTGCGCAGGCGCAGGATTTCCTCGGCGATGGCCTTTTGCGTCATCGGGCCGTCCTTGCCGTCGATGGCGCCGTCGTAATGGCCGGCCCAACGCAGCGCGCTCTGGATGTCCTGCAGGGGTGGCATCGGCACGGGGGCGGCATCGGCAGCGGGTGGTGCGCCCAGTTCAGGCCGGGCGCCGATGATGGTGATTTCGCCCATGTCCTTGCCCGGAGCCAGGAAGGCGTCCTTGGGGACTGCCCCTGCGGCACGGAAGGCCTTGAGCCAGGCCTTGCCGGTCGCCTCGTCCATCGGGCCGAAGCCCACGGCAAGGCGGCCGTTCGGCAGGGTCCAGAGCCCGGCCTCGGGCAGGGACTGGCGCCATTTCGCGAGGATCTCTTCGGCCTTGGCGCGGTCGGCGCTGGATTCGAGGCGCAGGAAGAATTGCTCGGGCGCGGCGGGGGCGGGGTCCGGCTGCGTGGCCGGCGCGGCGCTGTCGGCGGCGGCGACCGGGGCGTTCAGGACCGGATCGGCGGGCAGGGTCTGGGTCGGCTCGGCCGGGGTGGCGGTGGCCTGCGGGAAGGTCGAGCCGGCACCGGCCGGGATGGCGGTGTCGGCCGGGGCGGCATCGGTCGTGGCGGTGGGGGCAGGTGCGGCGCCCGCCGGCGTCAGATCGCGCCCCTCGGCGCTGGCGATGAAGCTGTCGCCCGGCACCTTGCCGGCCTGTTTCAGCTCGGCCAGCCGGCCGGTGGCCTGTTCGCGCGGCATTGGCCCCAGCGCGATCGCCACCCAATTGTCGCCGGCCGGGAAGGTCACCACATCGGGAAATTGCGCCGCCCAAGCCGTGGCGGTCTGGGCTGCGGCATCGCCACCGCGCTTGGCCTCGATGCGGATCACCACGTTCTCGGCCCAGGCGCCCGTTACCCCCAGAACCGGCAGGGCTGCACCCAAGACCACCGCAAAGCGCCGCATCAGAACCTCCGTCTCATTGACCCTGCGCCGCCCTCTGCCTAGAAGGCGGCAGACATTTCCTGCCAGTTATGCCGAAGGAATACGTGATGACCAGCCCCAAGGACAATCAGACGGCGAAACCCGTCTGTTTTCAGGACGTGATCCTGCGCTTGCAGTCCTATTGGGCGGCTCAGGGCTGCGCGGTGCTGCAGCCCTATGACATGGAGGTCGGCGCCGGCACCTTCCACCCCGCGACCACCCTGCGTTCGCTGGGTGCGCGCCCCTGGGCTGCGGCCTATGTCCAGCCTTCACGCCGGCCGACCGATGGCCGCTATGGCGAGAACCCGAACCGGCTGCAGCATTATTATCAGTATCAGGTCATCATCAAACCCAGCCCCGAAAACCTCCAGGAGTTGTATCTGGGCAGCCTGAAGGCGATTGGCCTTGATCCGATGATCCATGATGTCCGCTTTGTCGAGGACGACTGGGAAAGCCCGACGCTGGGCGCCTGGGGTCTGGGCTGGGAGGTCTGGTGCGACGGCATGGAGGTCAGCCAGTTCACCTATTTCCAGCAGGTCGGCGGGCATGACTGTCGCCCCGTCTCGGGCGAGCTGACCTATGGGTTGGAGCGTCTGGCGATGTATGTGCTGGGGGTGGAACATGTCATGGACATGCCCTTCAACCACCCGGACAGCCCGATCCCGCTGACCTATGGCGACATCTTCCGCCAGCCCGAGCGGGAATATTCGCGCTGGAACTTCGATCAGGCCGATACCGCGACGCTGCTGCAGCACTTCAAGGATGCCGAGGCCGAATGCGACCGCATTCTGAACGCGTCCGAAACCGACAGCGCGGGCCGCAGCATCCCGATGGCGCATCCGGCCTATGATCAGGCGATCAAGGCCAGCCATCTGTTCAACCTGCTGGACGCGCGTGGTGTGATCTCGGTCACCGAACGTCAGGCCTATATCGGCCGCGTCCGGGCGCTGGCCAAGCGCTGCGCCGATCTTTTCGTGACGACCTCGGCGGCGACGGGCGAGCCGCTGCCTGCCTTTCCCGCCGGTGCATAAGTGAACGGCCGCATTCCCGCGCTGATCCTGATCGCTGCCGCCGTCGCGGCGGGCGTGGGCGTGTGGTATGCGCAGGAATACGGGTTTTACGACCGGATCGATCCCTCGGCCGCAGCGCTGACCGTGATCGCCGATGGCAAGCCGGTGGCTTTGGCGACCAATGGCGTCGAGGCGATCGACGCTGACAGCTCGCCCATCCGCTGGCGTGCCTGCTTTCATCTGACCAAGCCGCTGCCCGCCGATGCCGAACCCTTTGCCCAGCCGACGCCGCTGATCGCGCCCGGCTGGTTTTCCTGTTTCGACGCCGGCCGGATCGCTGCCGATCTGGCCTCGGGTGCCGCCCATGCCTATCTTGGCCAACCCGAGATCCGCCCCGATGTGGACCGGGTGATCGCCGTCTATCCCGATGGCCGCGCCTATGGCTGGCACCAATTCAACGACAAGACCCCCGAACGCGGAGTGATGGACTGATGCCCGACCTTCTGATCGAACTCTTTTCGGAAGAGATCCCGGCGCGGATGCAGGGCCGCGCGCGCGAGGACCTGAAAAAGCTGGTCACGGACGGGCTGGTTCAGGCGGGTCTGACCTATGCCAGCGCCGGCGCCTTTTCGACGCCGCGCCGGCTGGTGCTGACCGTCGAGGGGCTGACCGCCCACAGCCCGACCACGCGCGAGGAACGCAAGGGTCCGCGCACCGATGCCCCCGAGGCCGCGCTGGAGGGCTTCCTGCGCTCGACCGGGCTGACCAAAGACCAGCTTCAGGCGCGCGACGACAAAAAGGGCCAGGTCTGGTTCACCGTGATCCAGAAACCCGGCCGCCCTGCCGCCGACATCGTCGCCGAGGTGCTGGAGGCGGTGATCCGCAACTTCCCATGGCCGAAATCCATGCGCTGGGGCGCGGGCTCGCTGCGCTGGGTGCGTCCCTTGCATTCCATCATTTGCCTGCTCAGCGATGAGGCGGGCGCGACTGTCGTGCCGCTGAGTGTCGAGGGCATCATCTCGGGCAACACCACGCGCGGTCACCGCTTCATGGCGCCCGACGCCTTCACCGTGTCGGGCTTCGACGATTACGCCGCGAAACTGCGCCGCGCCAAGGTGATGCTGGACAGCGCCGAGCGCGAGGCCGCGATCCGGCAAGAGGCCGCGAACCTCGCCTTTGCCCGCGGCTGGGAGATCATGTCTGACGACAGCCTGCTCTCCGAGGTCGCCGGTCTGGTCGAATGGCCGGTGCCGCTGATGGGCGCGATCGAGGACCGCTTCCTGTCGCTGCCGCCCGAGGTGCTGCAAACCTCAATGAAGGAACACCAGAAGTTCTTCTCGGCCCGCACCCCCAAGACCGGCCGGATCGAGGGCTTCATCACCGTCGCCAATATCGAGACTTCGGATCACGGCGAGACGATCCTGAAAGGCAACCTGCGTGTGCTGGCCGCGCGTCTGTCCGACGCCGCCTTCTTCTGGGACAATGACCTGCGCGAGGCGCGTGCGGGCATGACTGACTGGGCCGAGGGCCTGAGATCCGTGACCTTCCAAAGCCAACTGGGTTCGCAGGCGGACCGCGTCGCCCGCATCGCCGCGCTGGCGCGCGAAATCGCGCCCTTGGTTGGCGCCGACCCCGATCAGGCCGAGGAAGCCGCGAAGATCGCGAAACTCGACCTGCGCTCGGCCATGGTCGGCGAATTCCCCGAGCTGCAAGGCACCATGGGCCGCTATTACGCGCTGGAGGCTGGTCACCCCACTGCCATCGCTGACGCCGCCCGCGACCACTATTCGCCGCTGGGCCCGTCGGACGCCGTGCCTTCGGCGCCTGTCTCGGTCGCGGTGGCGCTGTCCGACAAGCTGGACACGCTGACCGGCTTCTGGGCCATCGACGAAAAGCCGACGGGTTCCAAAGACCCCTTCGCGCTGCGCCGCGCCGCGCTGGGGGTGATCCGGCTGGTGCTGGGGAATGGCGTGCGGGTTGGGTTTGAAGAACTCGCTAAGAGAGTTATTGACCGCGAGTATCTGCCGGCTGCGCAGAGTCTTGGTGAAGATGAGATTGCATGCGCCGGTGAACTGCGGAGAAACTTGAACGATCCGAATTGGCAGCCGACGCTTTTGTCTGGTTTCGCATCGCGCGCCGATGCAGAGGCTGAGCTTTCCAAACGCCAAACTACTGCCGATGAGGCAATCCGTCATCGTGGTGAGGTGAGCGAGCGGCTCGAAGCTATCCCTGCCGACCTCCTCACCTTCTTCCACGATCGCCTGAAGGTCTTCCTGAAAGACCAAGGCATCCGCCACGACATCATCGACGCCGTTCTCAGTATGCCCGGCAATGACGACCTCGTGCTGCTGGTCAACCGCGCCACCGCGCTCAATGACGTGCTCAAGACCGACGACGGCACCAACCTGCTGCAAGGCCTCAAGCGTGCCTCGAACATCCTGACCCAGGCCGAGGCCAAGGATGGCGTCGAATACAGCTTTGGCGCCGATGTCAAATTCGCCGAGACTGATCAGGAACGCGCCCTCTTTGCCGCCCTCGACAAGGCCGAGCCCGCGATCCGCGAAGCTCTCCGCCTTGAGGATTTTCAGGCCGCGACCCAAGGCATCGCCACGCTGCGCGCGCCCATCGACGCTTTCTTCGAGGCGGTGCAGATCAACACCGACAACCAGATCGTGCGGCGCAACCGCCTGAACCTGCTGTCGCGCATCCGCGAGGCCGGCCGCCAGATCGCCGATTTCGGCAAGATCGAGGGCTGACGCGCTTCTTTCGTGCGCAAATATCCTGGGGGAACGCCTGCCGGCCTCCGTTAAGGAGGCAGGCAGGCGTGGGGGGCAAAGCCCCCCGGGCCCCGCGACAGGTTCCGGCTTTTCTTCGCGCTTGCAGCATGGCGCGGCACATGCCTAATCTGTTGCCACCATGACATTCCTCACCCAATCCGACGCCATCCTTGAAATCACCCCTGCGGCGGCGGTTCATACCGCGCAGCACGGCTGGCGGGCCAAATGCCTGCAGCGTCTGGTGCGGATGGATCTACCGGTCCCGACCAGCTTTGCCATCTCGGCGGATGCGGTGCGCGCCATCGCCGCCGGGCAGATGCCCGACCGCAGCCGCCTCGCCAGCATGATCGAGCGCGCCGACGGGCTGGTCAGCGTGCGGCCCTCGGCGGCCAATCCGGCCTGGGGTGGTCCGGGCACGGTGCTGAACGTGGGTATCAACCACGACCGCCACGCCCGGCTGGTCGCCAGCCATGGCAGGGCGGCGGCGGATGCGCTCTACATGGGCTTCGTGCAATCCTATGCCATCCATGTCGCCCGCCTCGACCCCGACATGTTCCCCGACAGCGAGGGCGGGCTCGAAGCCAGCCTGCGCGCCTATGAGCATGAGACCGACGAGGAATTTCCGCAGGATCCGGCCCGCCAGCTGGCCGAGGTGCTGCGCTCGATGGCGCGGGCCTGGGACGGGCCGACGGCGCGGCTCTTGCGGCAGGCCAAGGGCGCCCCGGCGCAGGCGCCGCTGGGTCTGGTCGTGCAGGACATGGCGCTGGCCATCGGGCCGGGCGTTACCGGCTCGGGCAGCATCCAGTTCATCGACAGCATCACCGGCATCCCGCGCCTGACCGGCCGGTTCCGCGGCCAGACGCAGGGCCGGTCCAAGGGCGAGGGCGCCGAGACGCTGTATCTGACCCGCGATCCGCGCGGTCCTTCGTTCGAGGAGGCGGCGCCCGAGGTCTTTGCCGATCTGGTCCGCTTTGGCGTCGCCGCGCGCGAACGCCTGCGCGAGGAAATGCAGATCGAATTCGTGGTCTCGGACAGCCGGCTCTCGATCATCGACGCCACGCGGGTCAGCCGCAGTTCGCGCGCCAGTGTGCGCATCGCCACCGCGCTTGCCCGTGACGGCATCATCCCGCCCGAAGAGGCGGTGATGCGGGTCGAACCGCGCGCGCTGTCGGATCTGCTGCATCATCAGGTCGATCCGCGCGCGCCCCGCGACATCATTGCGCGCGGCATCAATGCCAGCCCCGGCGCCGCCACCGGCCGCATCGTCTTTACCGCCACCGCCGCGCAAGAGGCCGAGGCGCGCGGCGAACGCAGCGTGCTGGTCCGGCGTGAAACCGTGCCTGAGGACATCCGCGGCATGCACGCCGCGGTCGCCGTGCTGACCGAACGCGGCGGCATGACCAGCCATGCGGCGGTGATCGCGCGCGGCATCGGCCTGCCCTGCATCGTCGGCGCCTCGGGTATCAGCATCGACGCCCGCGCCCGCACCCTGACCGTGGGCGGCCGGGTCTTTCACGCGGGCGACGAACTGACCATCGACGGCACCTCGGGCGAGGTTCTGGCCGGCGCCGCCGAGATGCTGGAACCCGCGCTGGACAACAGTTTTAGCCAGCTTCTCGACTGGGCGGACCAGCATTGTCGCATCCGCATCCGCGCCAATGCCGACACGCCCGAGGACGCCCGCACCGCCCGCATGTTCAAGGCGCAGGGCATCGGCCTGTGCCGGACCGAGCATATGTTCTTTGACGAGGAACGCCTGCCGGCCATGCGCGAGATGATCTTTGCCGACAAGCCCGAGGACCGGCGGCTGTCGCTGGAACGCCTGCTGCCGATGCAGCGCAGCGATTTCGCCAAGCTCTTCGAGATCATGGCCGGGCTGCCGGTGACCATTCGCCTGTTCGACCCGCCGCTGCACGAATTCCTGCCGCATGACCGCGAAGGCATGCGCGAGCTGGCGGAATCGCTGGACCTGCCCTTGTCGGACGTGACCCGCCGGGTCGAGGCGCTGTCCGAATTCAACCCGATGCTGGGGATGCGCGGCGTACGGCTGGGCATCACCGTGCCGGAAATCTACGACATGCAGGCCCGCGCCATCTTCGAGGCGACGGTGCTGGCCAGCGAAAACGGCGATCCGGTGGTGCCCGAGATCATGATCCCGCTGGTCAGTGCCCGGCGCGAGGTCGAGCTGGTCAAGAACCGCATCGATGCGGTCGCCGCCGCCGTTCGCAACGAAAGCCGCAAGGACTTTACCTATCGGCTGGGCGTCATGGTGGAAACGCCGCGCGCGGCGCTGCGTGCCGGCGAGATCGCCGAACATGCGGCCTTCCTGTCCTTCGGCACCAACGACCTGACGCAGATGACCTATGGCCTGTCGCGCGACGATGCCGGCCGCTTCATGGGCACCTATGTCAGTCAAGGCGTCTATGCCGAGGACCCGTTCCACATCCTCGACCGCGACGGCGTGGGCGAACTGGTCGCCATCGGCACCGAGCGCGCCCGCAGCCACAAGCCGGGGATCACCATTTCGGTCTGCGGCGAACATGGCGGCAACCCGGAATCGATCGCCTTCTGCTTGCGCGCCGGGGTGAATTATGTGTCCTGCTCGCCGTTCCGGGTGCCGGTCGCACGGCTTGCTGCGGCGCAGGAATCGATTCTGATGCAGCGTGAATCGGCGCAAATGACCCCTCCGGCGCAGTCGTAGCGTCGGCGGGTTTTGGCAGGATCTGGCCCGTTAAGGATTCTCGGCTCGGCGGGTTCCTGCCTAAATCAAGGAAAATCAGGCGATTTTGCCAGATCACGCCCAAGTGGGGTAGATCGTCGGCCCCGGTCTGGGCCCTTTTAGCGCCAGATAAGGGTCCGAAGCGGCCCATGGCGAAATCGTCCGGGACAGTCTTCCGGCCCCTAGACCAGGATCAACATGTCGACACCTCTGTCGTGGATGGCGCGCGTTTCCCTGTGTGTTGCCCTTGCGCTTTCTGCGGCCGTGGCCACCCCCGCCGCTGCCGAAACCCAATCCCAGATCACCTACCAGACCGGCAGCCGTGCCGCGATGGTGCTGCCCCAGGCCCAGCCGGTCAGCCAGAAAGACCTGCAATGCCTGTCCGAGGCGCTGTATTTCGAGGCCCGCGGCGAGGGCTCGCAGGGCCAGCGCGCGGTGGCCGAGGTCATCCTGAACCGCGTCGATCACCCGCGTTTCCCCAAAAGCGTCTGCGGCGTGGTCAATCAAAGCGGCCAGTTCACCTACAAGAAAACCCGCATCCGCGAGCGCGGCGCCTTTGCCCGCGCCCAGCAGATCGCCAAGGCGGCGCTGATGGGCGCGCCGCGCAACCTGACCAATGGCGCCACCTATTTCCACACTGGCGGCGTCCGCCCGTCGTGGTCCAAGCGCTTCGAGCGCACGGCCCGTATCGGCAGCCACATCTTTTACCGCACCGACCGCCGGCTGGCGTCGAACTGATCCCCGGCCCCGTTGCGGCGCGGCTGACGCATTTATGCAAGGCTTTGCATGGCCCCATCCCTTGCGGTGGGGCCATATTTCGTGACAGATCAGGCCATGGACCAACCCGACCGCATCCACCTGCGCGATTACATCGTCTCGGCCGAGATCGGCGCCTTCCA
Source organism: Paracoccus limosus (assembly GCF_009711185.1). GTDB lineage: Bacteria > Pseudomonadota > Alphaproteobacteria > Rhodobacterales > Rhodobacteraceae > Paracoccus > Paracoccus limosus. Next base: position 57,524 of record NZ_WMIF01000011.1, on the reverse strand, counting down.
GACCGAGCGCGGCGCCCGTCAGCGTCTGCGTTTCGACATCGACGTCGAGCTTGCCCAGCATGTCATGGGCGTGGATGACGAGGTCGACCGCATCCTCAGCTATGACATTCTGACCGGCGCGGTGGCGGCGGGGCTGGCCGACCGGCGTTATGACCTGCTTGAGACGCTGGCCGAAAAGATCGCGGCACAGGTGCTGGCGCATCCGCGCGCGGCGCAGGTGTCGGTGACGGTGCAAAAGCTGGACCGCATCCCCGGCGCGCTGGGGGTGACGCTGGTGCGCCGACAGGCGCGGGTCGAGGCCGATGAGACCGCCGCCCCGGTGCGGGTGCTGTTCCATGGCGCCGAGGTTGCGCTGCCCGAGGGGGCGCTGGTGCTGATCCCCGAAGATCCGGCCCTGCCGCTGCCGCAGGGCGGCAACCCGCGCGAGGTGCAGTTGCTGGCGCTGGATCAGGCGGCATGGGCCTTGGCCGGGCATCTGGGCCTGACCGTGGCCGACAGCCGGACCGAGCTTGACTGGGCCGCGACCGAGGGCCGCGCCGTGGTCTGGGCGCCGGCGCGCATGGTGCGCGACGTGGCGGGCCTGCCGCCCGAGCCGCATGCGCTGGCCTTCTGGCTGGCCGAGCGGCTGGCGGCCGAGCGCCTGGACTGGGCCCTGCCCGAGGGTGCGGCGCTGCCGCCCGTGCCGGCAGGTTTCCGCATCCCCGGCTCGCGGCTCTGATCCCGGCATTTGCCTGATTGCGCGGCGGGGCGTAAGGAAGCGCATGGAATATTTTCGCCCCATCCCGTCCGAAACCGGGCACTGGCTGCTGGCCGGCGGCTGGGTCCGGTTTTCGCAATTCGAGCTGTTGCAGCGCGGCGCCGCCCCCCGCATCGTCGACAGCGCCCCCGAGGCGGTGTTGCAGGCCTTGACCACGCCGCGCGCCGATGTGCTGGGCCTGTCCTTGGACCGGCCCCGGATCATGGGCATCGTCAATGCCACGCCCGACAGCTTTTCGGATGGCGGCCGCTATGATGGCACCGTGCAGGGCCGCAGGCTGGTGGCGGCGGGTGCGCAGATTCTGGACGTGGGCGGGGAATCGACCCGCCCCGGCGCGCAGGAGGTGCCGGTGGGCGACGAGATCGCCCGCGTCACCCCGGTGATCGCCGAACTGCGCGGGCTGGCCGGGATCTCGGTCGACACGCGCAAGGCCGAGGTGGCGCGGGCGGCGATCGCTGCGGGCGCGGGCATGGTCAACGATGTTTCGGGCCTTGATTTCGACCCGGCACTGGCCGGGGTGGTGGCGGAAAGCGGCCTGCCGCTGTGCCTGATGCATGCCCAGGGCATTCCGGAAACCATGCAGGACGATCCGAGCTACGACGATGTCCTCTTGGATGTCTATGACGCGCTGGCGCTGCGGATTGCGCGGACCGAGGCGGCGGGCATCGCGCGGGCGCGCATCGTGATTGATCCGGGCATTGGTTTTGGCAAGACGCAGGCGCATAATCTGGCGATCCTGCGGCGGATCTCGCTGTATCACGGGCTGGGCTGTGCCGTTCTGCTGGGGGTGTCGCGCAAGCGCTTCATCGGCAGCATCGGCGGGGCCGAGGTTGCGGCGGACCGGGCGGCCGGGACGCTGGCGGTCACCCTCGCCGGGGTCGCGCAGGGCATACAGATCCACCGCGTGCATGACGCGGAAGAAACAAGGCAGGGCCTTGCCCTATGGCAGGCCGTGACCGGAGGGGACATATGAGCAGAAAGCTTTTCGGGACCGATGGCGTGCGGGGCCGCGCCAACTCCTATCCGATGACCGCCGAGATGGCGCTGCGTCTGGGCGCGGCCGCCGGGCGCTATTTCCGCCGCAAGGGCGAGGATCGTCACCGGGTCGTCATCGGCAAGGACACCCGCCTGTCGGGCTATATGCTGGAAAACGCGCTGACCGCCGGGTTGACCTCGACGGGCATGAACGTCCTGCTGCTGGGGCCGGTGCCGACGCCGGCGGTGGGCTTTCTGACCCGTTCGATGCGGGCGGATGTGGGCATCATGATCTCGGCCAGCCACAATCCGGCGGCGGACAATGGCATCAAGTTCTTTGGCCCCGACGGGTTCAAGCTGTCCGACGAGGCCGAGGCCGAGATCGAAAGCATCGTCGCCGGCGAGATCGAGCCGGCGCAGCCGCAGAACATCGGCCGCGCCAAGCGCATCGATGACGGCCGCGGCCGTTATGTCGAATATGCCAAGACCACCTTCCCCCAGGGCCAGCGTCTGGACGGGCTGAAGGTGGTGATCGACTGCGCCAATGGTGCGGCCTATCGCGCCGCGCCGGACGTGCTGTGGGAACTGGGCGCCGAGGTGATCGCGCTGGGGGTGACGCCGAACGGGCACAACATCAACGATGGCGTCGGTTCGACCCATACCGCGGCCTGCGCGCGGGCAGTGCTGGAGCATGGCGCCGATATCGGCATCAGTCTGGATGGCGATGCCGACCGGGTGATGATCATCGATGAAAAGGGTCAGGTGGCGGATGGCGACCAGATCATGGCGCTGCTGGCCGGGCGTTGGGCCGAGCAGGGCCGGCTGCGCGGCGGCGCGCTGGTTGCGACGGTGATGTCCAACCTTGGGCTGGAGCGGTTCCTGCAGGGCCGCGGCCTGCGGCTGGAGCGCACCGCGGTTGGCGACCGCTATGTGGTCGAGCGGATGCGCGGCGCGGGCTTCAATCTGGGTGGCGAGCAATCGGGCCATATCGTGATGACCGATTACGCCACGACCGGCGACGGGCTGATCGCCGGGCTGCAATTTCTGGCCGCGATGTCGGACAGCGGGCGCAAGGCCTCGGATCTGGTGGCGCAGTTCGAGCCGGTGCCGCAGATGCTGAAAAATGTGCGCTATGCGCAGGGCGCCGATCCGCTGTCGGTCGAGGCGGTCAAGGCCGAGATTGCGCGGGCCGAGGCGCGGCTGGATGGCTCGGGCCGGGTGCTGATCCGCAAATCGGGCACCGAGCCGCTGATCCGCGTCATGGCCGAGGCCGAGGATGAGGCGGTGCTGCGCGAGGTCGTGGACGGCATCGTGGCTGCGGTCGAGAAGGCGGCCTGAGGCATCTGGACTGACATGCGGGGCCGCCGCGCGGGTGGCGGCCTTGGCATGGGTATTTGGAAAATGGTGAAAGACTGCGCCGGGCGCGATCAGATCGCGGTCGGGTCGTAGTCGTAGAGCCAGGCGAAGCGCTCGATCAGCCGGGTGGGGGCGAGCCGGTTCACGGCGCGCAAACCGGCATGGGCGACGGCGCGGGTCGGGCCCTTGAGATGATAGTTGCGGGCATTGGCATTGGCGGCCTCGACGATGCGCTCGCAGCGCGGTTTGCGCAGGTTTTCATAGCGGGCGAGTGCCTGCGGCAGCGGTGCGGCATCGAGGCAGGCGGCGAGGATCCAGGCATCCTCAATCGCCATGACTGCGCCTTGCGCGAGGAAGGGCAGGGTGGGATGCGCGGCATCGCCGATGAGTGCAATGGCCGGTTCCTCGGCCGGGGGACGCTGCCAATGCGCGGCGACCGGATGACGGAAGAGACCCCAGAGATTGACCTGATCGATCCGGGCCAGCCAGCCCGGCACCGGCCCGCCGAAATGGCCGAAGGCGGCGCGCAGATCAGCGGGATCGCCGGGATGGGACCAGCCTTCTTCGCGCCAGTCCTGACGTTCGACTACGGCGACGATATTGCGCAGCCCGCCGGCCAGCGGATAGCTGACGAGATGGCGGCCCGGCCCCATGAACACCTGCGCGGCGGGTGCGGCGCCGGCTTCGGCCGGGATCAGGCAGCGCCATGCGGTCTGGCCGGTGAAGAACGGCGTCTCGGATCCGTTGAGCAGCGGGCGCAGCCGGCTTTTCACCCCATCGGCACCGATGACCAGATCGGCCTGCGGCGGCGTGGTGACCTGCTGGCCCAGCCGGATGTGGGCGCCGGCAGAGGTGGCGGCCTCGGCCAGCATCTCGACCAGACGGGCGCGGTGGACAAGGCGGAAACGGTCCTGTGGCCGGTGGCGGGCAAGATCGAGCCGCGCGACCGGGCGGGCAGAGGAATCACAAAGCTCGACCTGTTCCGAGGCCAGCGAAATCTGCTGGAAGCGCGGCCAGAGCCCCAGCGCGTCAATGACGCGGATTGCATTGGGCGAGATCTGCAGCCCGGCGCCGACCTCGCGCAGTTCCGGGGCCTGTTCCAGCACCGTGACGCTTGCGCCGCGCCGGGCCAGAGCGGTGGCGGCGGTCAGGCCGGCAATGCCGGCACCAATGATGCAGATATCCAGATCGGGCATGAGCCTGGCCAGAAAGGGTCAAGGGGGCCAAAGCCGCCTTGACCATCAGTCGTCGCGATGGACGCGTTCGCGCCGCTCGTGCTTTTCCTGCGCTTCCAGCGTCATCGTCGCGATCGGGCGCGCGTCCAGCCGTTTCAGGCTGATCGGCTCGCCCGTCATCTCGCAATAGCCGTATTCGCCGGTCTCGATGCGGCGCAGCGCCGCGTCGATCTTGCTGACCAGTTTGCGCTGGCGGTCGCGGGTGCGCAATTCCAGCGAGCGGTCGGTTTCCTCGGATGCGCGGTCGGCAAGGTCGGGGACATTGCGGGCACTGTCCTGCAAGCCTTCCAGCGTTTCCGCCGATTGGTCCAGCAGCTCTTGTTTCCATGCAATCAGTTTGCGGCGGAAATATTCAAGCTGCCGCTCATTCATGAAGGGTTCGTCTTCGGCGGGGCGATAATCTTCGGGCAGAAAGGTCTGGGCTTTCATCGTTCCTCCGGAAACCGGGCGAATGGATGCCCGATCCTTGCCGGTCCCATAAAGGATGGGCGGAGGAATGTCACTATGCCTTTCCCGCAGTCCGGGCGCTTCGCTTGCGCAGCATCGCCGCCGGTTCTAGGCTGCCCCGGATCGGGCAGAAGGACGAAGCGATGCAGTTTTCCTCGACAGACACCTATGTGGCGCCGCCCGATCTGGCCATGGCCGTCAATGCCGCGATCACGCTGGAGCGGCCCTTGCTGGTCAAGGGTGAACCCGGCACCGGCAAGACCGAACTGGCGCGGCAGGTGGCGGCGCGGCTGGGCCTGCCGATTCTGGAATGGAACGTGAAATCAACCACCCGCGCGCAGCAGGGGCTTTATGAATACGATGCCGTCTCGCGGTTGCGCGACAGCCAGCTGGGCGAGGCGCGCGTCCATGACATCGGCAATTACATCCGCAAGGGCAAGCTGTGGCAGGCCTTTGAGGCGCCGCAAAAGGTCGTGCTGCTGATCGATGAGATCGACAAGGCCGATATCGAGTTCCCGAACGATCTGTTGCAGGAACTGGACCGGATGGAATTCCATGTCTACGAAACCGGCGAGACGATTCGCGCCCGGCAGCGGCCGGTGGTGATCATCACCTCGAACAATGAAAAGGAATTGCCGGACGCGTTCCTGCGCCGCTGCTTTTTCCATTACATCCGCTTTCCCGATGCCGAGACGCTGAAGCGCATCGTCGATGTGCATTTTCCGGGGCTGAAGCCGCGCCTGCTGGACGAGGCGCTGAGCCAGTTTCTGGAGCTGCGCGAGGTGCAGGGGCTGAAGAAAAAGCCCTCGACCAGCGAGCTGCTGGACTGGCTGAAGCTGATCCTTGCCGAGGATCTGGCGCCCGAGGATCTGCAGCGCCCGGCGGGTGAGATGCTGCCGAAACTGCATGGCGCGCTGCTGAAGAACGAACAGGATGTGGCGCTGTTCGAGAGGCTGGCCTTTCTGGCCCGCCGGCAAAGATGATGGGAGACAGCATGATCCGCAGCCTGCAACCCGGCGATCGCGCCGAATGGCAGCGGCTGTATCAGGGCTATCAGGCGTTCTACGGCTTTCACGACCGCCCGGCGGAATTCTATGACAAGGCCTTTGCCCGGCTGATGTCGGATGATCCGCGCGATTTCCACGGGCTGGTGCGGCAGGACGGCGCGCGGTTGCTGGGGCTGGTGCATTACGTGTTCCACCCCAATCTGTGGCGCGATGAGGGTGTATGCTATCTGCAGGACCTGTTCACCGATGCCGAGGCCCGGGGCCGGGGCGTGGCGCGGGGGCTGATCGAGGCGGTCTATGCCGCCGCCGATGCGGCGGGCGTGCCGACGGTCTATTGGCTGACCGCCGAGGACAATTACGCCGGGCGAATGCTGTATGACCGGGTTGGCAAACGTTCACCCTTTCTGCGCTACAACCGCCCCTAGGCTGACCGCGCGGCAATGCAAAAGGCCCCCGCCGCGGCAGGGGCCTTTTCGATAAGGGGCGCTAGGATCAGCGCAGGCCGGATTCTTCCAGCAGGCCTTTTTTCTTGGCCTCGTTGTAATAGCCGCGCGAATACCATTTCACCGCGCCGTCGTAATTGCCGCCGGCGACCACATAGGCGCCGCGCAGGTATTTGACGCCGTATTTCAGGTTGGTTTCCGCATCCAGCAGACCCGTGGCATTGCCCCGATAGCCCATGCCGCGCGCGGTGGCGGGCAGCATCTGCATCAGCCCGTAATAGGGGCCATTGCGGGCGCCGGGACGGTGACGCGATTCGCGGATGATGACGCGGTGCACCAGATCGACCGGCACCTGATATTCGGCGGCGTATTTGTTGATGAGCCGGCGCAGCTCGGGCGTTTCGTTCGCGTGCAGGCCGACGGTTTCGGCAGCAGTGGCGCGCGGTTCGACCAGATAGCGGCGGTCGGGATCGACCCGGTTGTCGCCGCAGGCGCTGGTCGCGGCCAGCAGGCTGCCCAGCACCAACAGTCGGAACATGGATTTCATGACTGCCCTCGTGATGTCATTCCCTTCGATTAGCCACAGGGCAGGCGGGCGGGGAACCGAAAGATAAGGGCCGCGCGGTGTTGCGCGGCCCTGTCGGCGGTTTATTGCCGTCAATTTCCGGTTGTATCGGTGGAGATCCGCCGATGGGCGCCGATTCAGACGTGAATGGCGCCGCTGCCGCAGGCCAGAGCCGCCTCGCGCACCGCTTCCGAACAGGTCGGGTGGGCGTGGCAGGTCAGGGCGATATCCTCGGCTGCGGCACCGAATTCCATCGCCACGCAGACCTCGTGAATCATCTCGCCGGCATTCGGGCCGATGATATGGCAGCCCAGAACGCGGTCGGTTTCCGCATCGACGATCATCTTGACGAAGCCATCGGCCTGGAACAGGGCCTTGGCGCGGGCATTGCCCATGAAGGGGAACTTGCCGACCTTGATCTTGCGACCGCTGTCCTTGGCGGCCTCTTCGGTCAGGCCAACGCTGGCCACTTCGGGGGTGGTGTAGATCACGCCCGGGATGACGTTGTAATTCACATGGCCATGCTTGCCGGCAACGACCTCGGCCACCGCCATGCCCTCATCCTCGGCCTTGTGGGCCAGCATCGGGCCGGGAACCGCGTCGCCGATGGCATAGATGCCCTTGACGCTGGTCTGCCAGTGATCATTGACCTTGACGAAGCCGCGCTCGGTCATTTCGACGCCCAGCTTGTCAAGGCCAAGGCCCGCGACATAGGGGCGGCGGCCGGTGGCGACCAGCACGCAATCGGCGTCGATCACATGCTCGCTGTCGTCCTTGCGCAGCTTGTAGGTGACTTTCGCGGTGCCGTTGTCGGTCGTGACGCCCGAGACGGCGGCGCCGAGGACGAATTTCAGGCCCTGCTTGGTCAGGATCTTCTGGAACTGCTTTTGCACCTCGCCGTCCATGCCGGGGGTGATGAAGTCGAGGAATTCGACCACGGTCACCTCGGCGCCCAGACGCGCATAGACCGAGCCAAGCTCAAGGCCGATGACGCCGGCGCCGATCACCACCATGGATTTCGGGATGTTCGGCAGGACCAGCGCGCCGGTCGAATCGACCACGACGCCGCCGGCATTGTCGACCTCGACCCCCTTCAGCGCCGAGGGTTCGGAGCCGGTGGCGATGACGATGTTCCTGGTCTCATAGGTGGTGTCGCCGACCTTGACCTTGCCGGCGCCCTCGATCTCGGCCCAGCCCTTGATCCAGTCGATCTTGTTCTTCTTGAACAGGAATTCGATGCCCTTGGTGTTGGTGCCGACCGTCTCGGCCTTGTAGCTTTGCATCTGCGACCAGTCGACGTCGACATGGGCGTTCATCAGGCCCATCTTGGCGAAATTCTCGTGGCTTTCGTGCAGCATGTGGCTGGCGTGCAGCAGGGCCTTGGACGGGATGCAGCCGACGTTCAGGCAAGTGCCGCCAAGGGTTTCGCGGCCCTCGACGCAGGCGACCTTCAGGCCCAGCTGGGCGGCGCGGATGGCGCAGACATAGCCGCCGGGGCCGGCGCCGATCACGATCAGATCATAGGTGGACATTCAGGTCTCCTTAACAGGTCCGGCGCCGCACGCGCCGGTTCGGGTCTATGAGAAAAGGCTGGTGACGATCATCACCATTGTGGCCAGAAACCCCACGCCCCAGATCGCCGAGCGCCAGGGCGACCAGCCCAGGGCATAGGCGGGCACGTAGAGGATCCGCGCAATCAGATAGGCCCAGGCGCAGATCGCCGTCACCTCGCCGCCGCTGTCGGTCAGCGCGACCAGAAGCACGGCGATGGTGAACAGGATCAGCCCCTGGAAATGGTTGTCCACCGCGCGCCGCAGCCGCCCGGTGCGGGCCGAGAATTCGGGCTGGGTGTCGCGGGGGCTGGCGTTCCAGCGCGCCCCCACGTCGCCATTCATCGAGACGGCGGCCAGCCCGATCTGCGCTGCCTGAAGCAGCGCAGCCAAGGCCAGAGCGGTGGTTTCAGCCGCCATCAGACCGTCTCGACCAGATGGAAATCGGTGTCGGTGACCCCGGCCTGACTGTTGAAGACGCCAGCCGCGCCCTGCAGATAGTCACGCGCCGCCGGGGCGTCGCTGACGGCAAAGAGCGCCCATGCCGTGCGGTCGTTTTCGCGCCAGAGCTGCAGCAGCGACAGGCCGCTGTTGCCGCGATCCTCGGCGTCATCGTCGAAGGCGGTCTTGAAGGTGGCGTAATTGGCGAAGCTGTAGCGGGCGATCATCTGGGTCATGGTTCGGCTCCTGGCCTATGGGGGGCGCGGACGGGCCGGCAGGCCGCGCGATGGATCGAGGTCGGGCCGAAAGGCTGCCCGCATTTTGCCGGTCGTGACCGCAACGATCCGGGGCGGGTTTGGGTTGCCGGAACGGCGGGTGCCACGCGCTGCGTGCGTTGCCCGGGCAACAGTCCGGGGCCGATCCGCATTTCACCCAGCAATTGCAGGCGATTGCGCTGTGACAGCCGTGCAGCAGGCGTACACCGCGCGTACACAGGTCGTACACCGCCGGATGCACCGCCCGATGCACCTCTGGCCCGCCGAGCAGGACCGGGATGCGCGCGCCCGGTCCCGGCGGGGCCGGAGGCATGGGGCGCGCGCATCGCCATGGTTCAGAGATCCATCAGCAGGCGGCGCGGATCTTCCAGGGCTTCCTTGACGCGCACGAGGAAGGTCACGGCGCCCTTGCCGTCGACGATGCGGTGGTCGTAGCTGAGCGCCAGATACATCATCGGGCGGATCACCACCTGACCGTTGATCGCCACCGGGCGTTCCTGGATCTTGTGCATGCCCAGAATGCCCGATTGCGGCGGGTTCAGGATCGGCGATGACATCAGCGAGCCATAGACGCCACCGTTCGAGATGGTGAAGGTGCCGCCCTGCATTTCAGCCATGGTCAGCTTGCCGTCGCGGCCCTTGGCGCCGAGTTCGGCGATTTCCTTTTCGATCTGGGCAAAGCTTTTCTGATCGGCATCGCGCAGGACCGGAACCACCAGACCGTTCGGGGTGCCGACGGCCACGCCCATATGGACGAAGTGCTTGTAGACCACATCGCCGCCGTCGATTTCGGCATTGACCTCGGGCACTTCTTTCAGGGCGTGGCAGCAGGCCTTCACGAAGAAGGACATGAAGCCCAGCTTGACCTTGTGCTTCTTCTCGAACAGGTCCTTGTATTCGTTACGCAGGTCCATGATGCCCTTCATGTCCACCTCGTTATAGGTGGTCAGCATCGCGGCGGTGTTCTGCGCATCCTTGAGCCGGCGGGCGATGGTGGCGCGCAGGCGGGTCATCTTGACGCGTTCCTCGCGCGCGGCGTCATCGGCCGAGCTGGGCGCGCGCGGCGCGGCGGCCGGGGTCGGCGCGGCCGAGGCCACCGGGGCGGAGCCGGGGCGGCCGACATCCTCTTTCATGACGCGGCCATCGCGGCCGGTGCCGGTGACGGCATCGCGCGAGACGCCGGCCTCGGCCATGGCTTTCTTGGCCGAAGGCGCGTCCTCGACATCCTTGCGCGGGGTCACGGTTTCCGGGCCGGCGCCGGGCGATTCAACGGCAGCGGCCTTTTTCGCCTCAGGCTCGGCCTTGGCGGGGGCGGGGGCGGCGGCACCGGCGGCGCCTTCGGTGATGATGGCGAGGCGGGCCGATGCGTCCACGGTCTCACCCTCGGGGGCGAGGATCTCGGCCAGAACGCCAGCAGCGGGGGCGGGCACCTCGACCGAAACCTTGTCGGTTTCCAGCTCGCACAGCATCTCGTCCTGCGCGACGCTGTCGCCGACCTTCTTGAACCAGGTGGCGACGGTCGCCTCGGTCACGCTTTCGCCCAGGGTGGGCACCATAACATCGACGGACTTTCCGCTCATCTTTCCTTGTCCTTCCTTGGGCTTCGCGCCCGCTTCAGCCTTGGGCAACAATTCTTCGGGGCCGGCGTCGCCCTGCTCGGCGATCATCGCCAGCAGCGCATTGGGCGTCACCGTCTCGCCCTCGGGGGCGAGGATTTCGGCAAGCTTGCCGGCGACGGGCGAGGGCACCTCGACCGTCACCTTGTCGGTTTCCAGCTCGCACAGCATTTCGTCCACCGCCACCGTGTCACCCGGTTTCTTGAACCAGGTGGCGACGGTGGCTTCAGAGACCGATTCCCCCAAAGTGGGGACGCGCAACTCGACGGGCATCTCAGGCCCCGATCGTGACGGCTTCGGTCACCAGCGCCTCTTGCTCGGCCTTGTGGCGCGAAGCGAGACCCGTGGCCGGCGAGGCCGAGGCGGCGCGGCCGACATAGCGGGCACGGCCATGCTTGGCACCGATGCGCGACAGCACCCATTCGATGTTCGGCTCGACAAAGGACCAGCCGCCCATGTTCTTGGGCTCTTCCTGACACCAGACGATCTCGGCGTCCTTGAAGCGTTCCAGTTCCTTCGACATGGCTTGCGCCGGGAAGGGATAGAATTGCTCCAGACGCAGCAGATAGACGTCATCGGCGCCGGCGGCATCACGCGCGGCCAGCAGGTCGTAATAGACCTTGCCCGAGCTGATGACGACGCGCTTGATCTGGTCGTCGGGTTTCAGTTGCAGCTCGGAATGGCCGCGTTCGGCATCGTCCCACAGCACGCGGTGGAAGGTCGAGCCGGTCTGGAATTCCTCGGCCTTGCTGACCGCCATCGGGTGACGCAGCAGCGATTTCGGCGTCATCATGATCAGCGGCTTGCGGAAGGGACGCTTGAGCTGACGGCGCAGGATGTGGAAATAGTTCGCCGGCGTGGTGCAGTTGGCGACGATCCAGTTGTCCTCGGCCGACATTTGCAGCCAGCGTTCCAGCCGGGCCGAGCTGTGCTCGGGGCCCTGGCCTTCGTAGCCATGCGGCATCAGCACGACGAGGCCCGACATGCGCAGCCATTTCTTTTCGCCCGAGTTGATGAACTGGTCGAACATGATCTGCGCGCCGTTGGCGAAGTCGCCGAACTGGGCTTCCCACAGGGTCAGCGTGTTCGGCTCGGCCAGCGAATAGCCATATTCGAAGCCCAGCACCGCATATTCCGACAGCATCGAGTCGATGACTTCGTAACGCGCCTGCCCGCCCCGGATGTGGTTCAGCGGATAGTAGCGTTCCTCGGTGACCTGATCGATGAAGGCCGAATGGCGCTGCGAGAAGGTGCCGCGCGTCGAGTCCTGACCGGCCAGACGCACCGGCGAGCCCTCGACCAGCAGCGAGCCGAAGGCCAGCGCCTCACCGGTGGCCCAATCGAAGCCCTTGCCGGTTTCGAACATCTGCTTCTTGGCGTCCAGAAGCCGGCCCACGGTCTTGTGCAGTTCAAACCCGTCAGGCGCGCGGGTCAGCGCGGTGCCGATCTCGGCCATGGTGTCGGGGGCGATGCCGGTCTGACCGGCGGTGTATTCCTCGCCCTCGGCTTCGAGGCCCGACCATTTGCCGTCCAGCCAGTCGGCCTTGTTCGGCTTGAAGTTCTTGCCGACCTCGAATTCCTCGTTGAGATGCGCCTGGAAGGCGGCCTTCATCTCTTCGATCTCGCCTTCGGGCACGAGGCCGTCGGCGACCAGACGGTCGGTGTAGAGTTGCAGCGTGGTCTTGTGGCCCTTGATGTTTTTATACATCGCCGGGTTGGTGAACATCGGCTCGTCGCCTTCGTTGTGACCGAAGCGGCGATAGCAGAAGATGTCGATGACCACGTCCTTGTGGAACTTCTGCCGGAACTCGGTCGCCACGCGCGAGGCGTGGACCACGGCCTCGGGGTCGTCGCCGTTGACGTGGAAGATCGGCGCCTCGACCATCAGCGCGATATCGGTCGGATAGGGCGAGGTGCGCGAGAAATGCGGCGCGGTGGTAAAGCCGATCTGGTTGTTCACCACGATATGGATGGTGCCCCCGGTGCGATGGCCGCGGATGCCCGAAAGCTGGAAACATTCCGCGACGATGCCCTGACCGGCGAAGGCCGCGTCGCCATGCAGCAGGATCGGCAGCACTGCGGTGCGATGCGTGGTGTCCGACAGCTGGTCCTGCTTGGCGCGGACCTTGCCCAGCACGACCGGGTTCACCGCCTCGAGGTGCGAGGGGTTGGCGGTCAGCGACAGGTGGACGGTATTGTCGTCGAAGGTGCGGTCCGAACTGGCGCCGAGGTGGTATTTCACGTCGCCCGAGCCGTCCACGTCATCGGGCTTGTAGCTGCCGCCCTGGAATTCGTGGAAGATGGCGCGGTAAGGTTTGCTGAGCACATTGGCCAGCACCGACAGGCGGCCGCGGTGCGGCATGCCGACCACGATGTCCTTGACGCCAAGCGCGCCGCCGCGCTTGATGATCTGCTCCATCGCGGGGATCAGCGCCTCGCCACCGTCAAGGCCGAAGCGTTTGGTGCCCATGTATTTGACGTGCAGGAACTTTTCGAAGCCCTCGGCCTCGACCAGCTTGTTGAGGATGGCGCGGCGGCCTTCGCGGGTGAAGGCGATTTCCTTGCCGTAGCCCTCGATCCGTTCCTTGAGCCAGGCGGCTTCCTCGGGGTTCGAGATATGCATGAACTGGATGGCGAAGGTGCCGCAATAGGTGCGCTTCATCAGATCGGTGATCTGGCGGATCGAGGCGATCTGCAGGCCCAGCACGTTGTCGATGAAGATCGGCCGGTCCATGTCGGCCTCGGTAAAGCCGTAGGTGCGCGGGTCAAGCTCGCCGGTGTCGGGCACTTCGCGCATGCCAAGCGGGTCCAGATCGGCGTGCAGATGGCCCCGGATGCGGAAGGCGCGGATCAGCATGATGGCGCGGATGCTGTCCAGAACGGCGCGCTTCAGCTGGTCGTCGGTCAGGCTGACGCCCTTTTCACCGGCTTTCGCGGCGATCTTGTCCAGCGCGGCCTTGGCCTCGGCCTTGGGCAGCATCGGCCATTCGCCGGTCAGCGCCGCCGTGGTGTCATCCGAAGGCGCCGGCGGCCAGTCGGCGCGGTGCCAGCTTGCGCCCTTGGCTTCGCGGGTGACGGTCGCCTCGTCATCGCCGAGGCTGCGGAAAAAGGCATCCCATGCCGCGTCCACCGCCGAGGCGTCCTTGGCCCACTGGCCGTAGAGCTGTTCGACATAGGCCGCGTTATGGCCCTGCAGAAAGCTCGAATCGTGAAAGGTTGCGTTGGGGGATTGATCGTTCATTTCTGATCGTCCAGTTGCTTGCCGTCGCGCTCAGGCGGCTGGGAAAGGGGCAGAGAGCGTCTCTGCGGTTCGGGCCGGGCCTGCGCCGGTCTTGGGGTCGTCAGTCACGGGGGCGGTCGGGTCAGGCACAGATGATATCGAACTTGACCGCGCCCGGATCGTCGGTTGGCGCATCGAGAGGCAGCCGCTCGATCCTGGAGACGGCACGTCGTTCCAGACCGCACAACGCGCGCGCGGCCTGCTGCTCGGCGCCGACGGGGGCGCGGGCCGGGTGAAAGATCACGCGCCAGCCGGCATCGTTGCGATTGACGGTGCGCACCGCCTCGCTGGGCAGGCCGGTGGTCTGGTGCAGGTTGGTGCGGGCGGGCACGCCGCCGCGCAGGATGTCCTCGGTCGGACCGCGTCCGCAGGCGGCGGCCGCCAGCGCCAGCGTGGCGACGGCCAGCAACCGAATCCCGCGCCGGACCCTGAAGGGCCGGGCAAGATGATCGGGGCTGATGCTTCTGCGGTCCAATTTTCCACCTGTGGCGGTATTGCGTAGCCCCTGACAAGGTAGGCAGGGGCTACGCCTAAGTCAAAAGTCTTACGAATTCGTGACCGGTTCCGGCCCCGAATCCCGGCACTTTACCGCCCGAGCGCCTTCAGAACGGCCTCGCCCAGACCTGCCGGGCTGTCGGCGACGATGATCCCGGCCGATTTCATGGCCTCGATCTTCGATTCCGCGTCGCCCTTGCCACCCGAGACGATGGCACCGGCATGACCCATGCGGCGGCCCTTCGGCGCGGTGCGGCCAGCGATGAAACCGGCGGTCGGCTTCCAGCGGCCCTTTTTCTTCTGCTCGGCCAGGAATTCGGCGGCCTCTTCCTCGGCGGAGCCACCGATTTCGCCGATCATGATGATCGATTCGGTTTCCGGATCGTCCAAGAACATGCGCAGCACGTCGATGTGCTCCATGCCCTTGATCGGGTCGCCGCCGATGCCCACGGCCGAGGATTGGCCCAGACCCACGTCCGAGGTCTGTTTCACCGCTTCATAGGTCAGCGTGCCCGAGCGCGAGACGACGCCCACCGAGCCGCGACGGAAGATCGAGCCCGGCATGATGCCGATCTTGCATTCGTCCGGCGTCATGATGCCGGGGCAGTTCGGGCCGATCAGCAGCGAGTTCGAGCCTTGCAGCGCGCGCTTCACCCGCATCATGTCCAGAACCGGGATGCCCTCGGTGATGGCGACGATCAGCGGGATCTGGGCGTCGATGGCTTCCAGGATCGAATCGGCCGCGAAGGGCGGCGGCACATAGATCGCGGTCGCATTGGCGCCGGTTTTCGCCACGGCCTCATGGACCGAGTTGTAGACCGGCAGGCCCAGATGTTCCGAGCCGCCTTTGCCGGGGGTCACGCCGCCGACCATCTTGGTGCCGTAAGCGATCGCCTGTTCGGTGTGGAAGGTGCCCTGAGACCCGGTGATGCCCTGGCAGATGACTTTGGTGTCTTTGTTAACGAGAACGGCCATGGAATTACCCCTTCACCGCTTTGACAATTTTCTGGGCGGCGTCCGACAGGTCATCTGCGGCGATCACGTTCAGGCCGGATTTCGAAATGATCTCTTTGCCCAGCTCGACGTTGGTGCCTTCCAGACGCACGACCAGCGGCACTTGCAGACCGACCTCTTTCACGGCGGCGATGATGCCTTCCGCGATGATGTCGCAGCGCATGATGCCGCCGAAGATGTTGACCAGAATGCCTTTGACGTTCGGGTCCGAGGTGATGATCTTGAACGCCTCGGTGACCTTTTCCTTGGTCGCGCCGCCGCCGACATCAAGGAAGTTCGCGGGCTCGGCCCCGAACAGTTTGATGATGTCCATGGTGGCCATCGCCAGACCCGCGCCGTTCACCATGCAGCCGATCTCGCCGTCGAGCGCGATGTAGTTCAGGTCGAACTTCGAGGCGGCCAGTTCCTTGGGATCTTCTTCGGTCTCGTCACGCAGCGCGAGGATGTCGGGCTGGCGATAGAGCGCGTTGTTGTCGAAACCCATTTTCGCGTCGAGGCATTTGATGTTGCCTTCGGGGGTCACGATCAGCGGGTTGATCTCCAGCATCTCCATGTCTTTTTCGATGAACATGCGATACAGGTTTTTCACCAGCGCCACGCATTGCTTGACCTGACCACCGGTCAGACCCAGCGCAAAGGCCACGCGGCGGCCGTGGAAATCCGAAAGCCCCGAGGCCGGATCGACCGAGAAGCTGACGATCTTTTCGGGGGTCGAGGCCGCGACCTCCTCGATGTCCATGCCGCCTTCGGTCGAGGCGACGAAGCTGATGCGCGAGGTGCCGCGATCAACCAGCAGCGCGAGGTAGAGCTCGCGCGCGATGTCGCTGCCGTCTTCGATATAGATGCGGTTGACCTGCTTGCCGGTTTCGCCGGTCTGATGCGTGATCAGGGTGCGGCCCAGCATCTGGCGTGACAGTTCCTCGGCCTCGGCCACGGATTTCGCCAGACGGACGCCGCCTTTGTCACCGGCTTCCTTTTCCTTGAAATGGCCCTTGCCGCGACCGCCGGCATGGATCTGCGCCTTGACGACCCAAAGCGGGCCGTCCAGCTCGCCGGCGGCGGTCTTGGCCTCGTCGGCCTTCATCACGACCCGGCCGTCGGAGACCGGAGCGCCGTATTGGCGCAGCAGCGCCTTGGCCTGGTATTCATGGATGTTCATCGTCATTCCCCGCTAAGATCGGTTGGCCGGCTTGTGGCATATTCGCAGACCCCTCCAAAGCGCCAAGAGTCGGAAAATGCGGAAAATCGACCTGTTTCCAGCTTTTGTGATCACATAAAATCAAGCTGTGATCGCAAAACTTTCCGCCGTTACCGCAAGCAACTGCCGGGCCCGCGCCGGGGGCTGAGGCCGGGCCCTGTACCGGGTCATCGGCAGGTGCCGATCCGTCCAGATTTGCTTTGACAAGTTCGTCTGCGGCGGCAGAGCTTCTTGGCGACAAAGGCGCATTCAGAACAAGTGAGACGCAAGATGGCGATTGATGGAAGTAGCGGCGCGGATACGCTGAATGGCACCTCGGGCGCGGATGTGATCAACGGTCTGGCCGGCAATGACCGCATCACCGGCAACGGCGGCAATGACACGCTGAACGGGGGCACCGGCGATGACACCTTTTACATTGGCGGCACGGATTTTGGCATCGACACGTTCAACGGTGGCGACGGCGCAGATGTGATCCGGCTGTCGGGCAATGTCACCGTGTCGCAGCTGTCGCTGGATGCCGCGCATCTGACCAGCACCGAGACGCTGGATTTTTCCTATTACGACATTGCCGGCACGGGCGGGGCGGATGTCTTTGATCTGAGCGGGCTCACTTATGCGAGCAGCTATGACTGGATCAAGATGAACGATGGTGACGACCGCTTTACCGGCTATAGCGGCAAGGATCTGGTCGATGGCGGCTCGGGCAATGACACGCTGAACGGGGGCGCTGGCGGGGATTCGCTGATTGGTGGTTCGGGCAACGATCAGCTGATCGGCGGCACCGGCGATGACACCTTCTATATCGGCGGCACGGATTCGGGGATCGACACCTTCGACGGCGGTGATGGCGCAGACATCATCCGGCTGTCGGCCAATCTGACCGTCGCGCAGCTGTCGCTGGATGCTGCGCATCTGACCAGCACCGAGACGCTGGATTTTTCCTATTACGATATCGCCGGCACGGGCGGGGCGGATGTCTTTGATCTGAGCGGGCTGACCTATGTGACCAGCTACGACTGGATCAAGATGAATGACGGCGACGACCGCTTTACCGGCTATATCGGCAATGACAAGATCGACGGCGGCTCGGGCAATGACACGCTGAACGGGGGCGCCGGTGCGGATTCGCTGATCGGCGGTTCGGGCAACGATCTGCTGATCGGCGGCACCGGCGATGACACTTTCTATATCGGCGGCACGGATCCGGGGCTCGATACGTTCAACGGCGGCGACGGTGCCGATGTGATCCGGCTGTCGGGCGATCTGACCGTGTCGCGGCTGATGCTGGACGCCGCCCATGTCAGCGGCGCCGAGACGCTGGATTTCTCCTATTACGATATTGCCGGCACCGGCGGCGCGGATGTGTTCAATCTGAGCGGCATCCGCACCGTCAGCAGCTATGACACCATCGAGCTGGAGGATGGCGACGATTATTTCCTGGGCTATGGCGGCAATGACAAGGTCGAGGGCGGCTCGGGGCGCGATACGCTGATCGGCGGGGCGGGCGATGACCGGCTGGACGGCGGCGATGGCGTCGACCTGACCGGCTATGGCAATGCGACCAGCGGCATCCGGGTCAATCTGGCGCTGACCGGGGCGCAGGTGATCGGCGGCGGGCAGGGCAGCGATACGCTGTTGAATATCGAGAACGTCAATGGCTCGGCCTATGCCGATACCATCCTTGGCAGCGCCGGGGCGAATGTGTTGCAGGGTGGCGGCGGCAATGATCTGCTGAACGGCGGCATGGGCAATGACACGCTGAACGGCGGCGCGGGGATCGACACTGTGGCCTATGGCAATGCCAATGCCGGGGTGACGGTGAACCTTGGCCTGACCACGGCGCAATTCGTCGGCGGCGGCCATGGCAGCGATCTGCTGATCGGGATCGAGAACGTCAACGGCTCGAATTACGGCGACCGCCTGATCGGCAGCGCCGGCAACAACGTGCTGCAGGGCGGCGGCGGCAATGACGTGCTGAACGGCGCGGCCGGCAATGACATGCTGAGTGGCGGGGTCGGGGCGGATGTGCTGACCGGCGGCGCCGGGGCGGATGTGTTCCTGTTCGGCACCGGCTTTGGCGCTGACCGCATCACCGACTGGCAGGATGGCATCGACCATATCCGCATCACCGCCGGCACCTGGCAGGGGACACGCTATGACAGTTTCGACGACCTGCACATCAGCCAGTCGGGCAGCAATGCGCTGGTCAGCTTTGGCGGCACCACGATCACGCTGGTCAATGTGAACGCCTCGGCGCTGGGTGCCTCGGATTTCAACTTCGTCTGAGGCGTGGGCCACGGGCGCGCAAGGAAAAACCCCGCAGGCAGCGCCTGCGGGGTTTCATGTTTGCCGTCAGGCGGGCCGGATCAGGCCAGCGTCGGGTCGATGCCCTTGCAGGCCGCGACCAGACCTTTGACGGCGTCGACCGACTTGTCGAACATCGCCTGTTCCTCGGCGTCCAGCGCGATGTCGATGACCTTTTCGATGCCACCCGCACCGATCACGGTCGGCACGCCGACATAGAGACCGTCAAGCCCGTAGGCGCCCTTCACATAGGCGGCGCAGGGCAGGACGCGCTTCTGGTCCTTGAGATAGGCTTCGGCCATTTCGACGCCCGAGGCGGCCGGCGCGTAGAAAGCCGAGCCGGTTTTCAGCAGGCCGACGATCTCGGCGCCACCGTCGCGGGTGCGCTGGATGATGGAGTCCAGTTTCTCTTGCGTGGTCCAGCCCATCTTGACCAGATCCGGCAGCGGGATGCCGCCGACGGTCGAGTAGCGGGCCAGCGGCACCATGGTGTCGCCATGGCCGCCCAGCACGAAGGCCGAGACGTCCTTGTTCGACACGCCGAATTCCTGCGCGAGGAAATAGCGGAAGCGCGCCGAGTCGAGCACGCCGGCCATGCCGACGACTTTCTCGGCCGGCAGGCCCGAGAATTCGCGCAGCGCCCAGACCATGGCGTCGAGCGGGTTGGTGATGCAGATCACGAAGGCGTTCGGGGCGTGCTGGGCAATGCCCTCACCCACGGATTTCATGACCTTCAGGTTGATGCCCAGCAGGTCGTCGCGCGACATGCCCGGCTTGCGCGGCACACCGGCGGTGACGATGCAGACATCGGCGCCCGCGATGTCGGCATAGGCGTTGGCGCCTTTCAGATCGGCGTCGAAACCTTCGACCGGGCCCGATTCGGCGAGATCCAGTGCCTTGCCCTGAGGGGTGCCTTCGGCGATGTCGAACAGGACGACGTCGCCCAGTTCCTTCATCGCGACCAGATGTGCGAGCGTGCCGCCGATCTGCCCCGCGCCGATGAGTGCGATCTTGGGTCGGGCCATAGTCAACCTCCGATTTCCATGATGGTTCGGGCGGTTGGGTAGTCCCTTGGAATGAGAATCGCAAGCCTCGGCGGCACCCCTGCGGCAGTTTTGCGGCATGATGGCGCGAGGTCAGGCGCTAACATGGGCATCCGGCAGGGGCGGGCCCGGCCCGGCGCCGCCCTTGCGGTGCGCGGCCCTGCGTCCTAGCGATACGGCCGAGGGCGCCGGGCAGCACAGGAGAGGCGATGGGACTGGATATCTGGGGCTGGGCGCTGGCATGGGTGGCGGCCTTCGCGATCGGGCTGGCCAAGGGCGGGCTGTCGATGGTGGGGGTGATCGCGGTGCCGCTGATGGCGCTGGTGATGTCGCCGGTGCAGGCGGCGGGGATCCTGCTGCCTGTCTATATCGTCTCGGACATCGGCGGGCTGATCGCCTTTCGCCGCGATTTCGACCGCCGGGTGCTGGCGACGCTGCTGCCGGGGGCCGTCGCCGGCATCGGGCTGGGCTGGGCCACCGCGCATCTGGTTGAGGAGCGTCAGGTCGGGCTGATCGTCGGCGTGATCGGGCTGGCCTTTGCGCTGAACGCCATCCTGCGGCCGCGCGCCTCGGCCGTGCAGCGCGCGCCTTCGCTGGGCCGGGGCAGCTTCTGGGGGGTGCTCTCGGGCTATACCAGCTTTGTGTCGCATTCCGGCGCGCCGCCCTATCAGGTCTATGCCCAGCCGCTGGGCATGGCGCCGATGACCTTTGCCGGCACCACCACGGTGTTCTTTGCGGTCTGCAACGCGGTCAAGCTGGTGCCCTATGCCATGCTGGGCCAGCTGTCGGCGCATAACCTTGGCATTGCCGCCGTGCTGATGGTGCCGGGGCTGATTGGGGTTGCCTGCGGGGTCTGGGTCCTGCGGCGGATGTCGCCGGTGGTGTTTTATCGTTTCATCACATGGGCGCTGGTGCTGGTCTCGGTCCGGCTGATCTGGTCGGCGCTCTGACGCCGCGCTGCGGCAAAACAGGGCTTGCGATTCGCGTCCTTTGCGGGCAGCTTCGCGCAAGATTATTACGCGAGGCCCGCATGACCCGTCCCTATCGCTCTGTCCTTTATATTCCTGCCGCCAATGCCCGGGCGATGGAAAAGGCCCAGGCCCTGCCTGCCGATGCCATCATCTTTGATCTGGAGGATGCGGTGGCGCCGGCGGAAAAGGTCGGCGCGCGCGAGCTGCTGACGCAGGCGCTGCTGGCCGATTACGGCGGGCGGGCGCGGATCGTACGGATCAACGGGCTGGACACGGAATGGGGCGCGGGCGATGCGCGTGCCTTCGCCAGCGGCGCCGATGCGGTGCTGATCCCCAAGGTCAGCCGCGCCGCCGATCTGGACCGGGTGGCCGAGCTGGTACCGAACACGCCGCTGTGGGCGATGATGGAAACCTCTGAAGGCATGCTCAACGCCGCCGAGATCGCCGCGCATCCGCGTCTGGCCGGCATGGTCATGGGCACCAATGATCTGGCCAAGGAGCTTGGCTCGCGGTTTCGCGCCGACCGGCTGCCGATGATGGCGGGGCTGGGCCTGTGCCTGCTGGCCGCCCGCGCGCATGACCGGGTGATCGTGGACGGGGTGTTCAACGCCTTCAAGGATGAGGACGGGTTGCGCGCCGAATGCGAACAGGGCCGCGACATGGGCTTTGACGGCAAGACGCTGATCCATCCCGCGCAGCTGGCCATTGCCAACGAGGTCTTTGCCCCCTCCGAGGCCGAGGTCGATCTGGCCCGCCGGCAGATCGACGCCTTTGACGAGGCCAAGGCGCAGGGCAAGGGCGTCGCGGTGGTCGATGGCCGCATCGTCGAGAACCTGCATGTCGAGACCGCGCGCAAGACGCTGGCGCGGGCGGACGCGATTGCCGCGCTGGCGGGATGATGCCAAGCTGACGGCCTGCTACATCCAGCGAAAGGCAAAGCCAGATGTTGATCCTGATCCTTGGCGTGGCCCTGTGGTGGGCGGCGCATCTTTTGAAGCGCGTGGCGCCCGAACTGCGCGACCGGCTGGGGCGCGGCGGCATCGCCGGGCTGCTGGTGCTGTCGGTGGTGCTGATGGTCGTGGGCTACCGCATGGCGGACGGGCCTTACTGGTGGGGGGCCTCGGCGCCGCTGAAGGGCATCAACAACCTGCTGGTGCTGGCGGCCTTTTATCTGTTCGCCGCCGACGGGATGAAGACGCGCATCACCGCGCGCATCCGGCATCCGCAACTGACGGCGGTGTCGCTGTGGGCGCTGGCGCATTTGCTGGTCAACGGCGATCTGCCAAGCTTTGTGCTGTTCGGCGGGCTGCTGGTCTGGGCGCTGGTCGAGATGGTGGTGCTGAACCGCGCGCAACCGGTCTGGGTGCCGCCGGCCGGGCCGTTCCCGGGGCGCAAGGAAATCATGGCATTGGCCGGTGCCGTCATCGTCATGCTGGTGGTGGGGCTGATCCACAGCTGGCTGGGCTACAACCCTTTCGGAGGCTGAGATGCCGAAAATCTATCGCCTGCTGACCGAGGAGGACACCTCGGCCTTTTGCCACAAGGTCAGCCTGGCCCTGTCGAAAGGCTGGGAGTTGCACGGCAGCCCCGCCTATGCCTTTGACGCGGCCAGCGGCATCATGCGCTGCGCGCAGGCCGTCACCAAGGACATCGAGACCGAATATCACCCCGACATGAAGCTGGGACAGCAATGAGCAAGACCAATCCGGGCCGTTTCTTCGAGGATTACCGCATCGGCGACGTGATCCGCCATGCCGTCCCCCGCACCGTCGCCGAAGGGGAACGGGCGCTGTATCATGCGCTCTATCCCGCGCGGCATGCGCTGTATTCCAGCGATGAATTCGCCGCAGATTGCGGGCTGGATGGCTCGCCTCTGGATGATCTGATCGCCTTTCATGTCGTGTTCGGCAAGACCGTGCCCGACATCAGCCTGAACGCGGTGGCCAATCTGGGCTATGCCGAGGGGCGCTGGCTGAAGCCGGTCTGGCCCGGCGACACGCTGCGGGCGGAATCCGAGGTGATCGGGCTCAAGGAGAACTCGAACGGCAAATCCGGCGTGGTCTATGTCCGCACACGCGGGCTGAACCAGATGGGCGAGGCGGTGCTGGAATATGTGCGCTGGGTCATGGTGCGCAAGCGCGACGAGACCACGCCCGCGCCGGCGCCGGTGCTGCCGGACCTCGCCAAGGCGGTGGCTGCGGCGGATCTGGTGATCCCCGAGGGGCTGACCTTCGCGGATTACGATTTTGAGCTGGCGGGCGAGCCGCATCGCTGGGGCGATTACGCCGTGGGCGAGATCATCGACCATGTCGATGGCGTCACCATCGAAGAGGCCGAGCATATGCTGGCCACCCGGCTGTGGCAGAACACCGCCAAGGTGCATTTCGACGCGACCTTCCGCGAGGATGGCAAGCGGCTGATCTATGGCGGCCATGTGATTTCCATGGCCCGCGCGCTGAGCTTCAACGGGCTGGCCAATGCGCAGATGATCGTGGCGCTGAATGGCGGGGCGCATGCCAATCCCTGCTTTGCCGGCGACACGGTGCGGGCGTGGTCCGAGGTGCTGGACAAGGCCGAGACCTCGGTGCCGGGCATCGGCGCCCTGCGTCTGCGGCTGGTCGCGCATAAGGGCGCGGCTGGTGATCACAAATTGCGCGACGATCAGGGCAAGTACCATCCGCAGGTGCTGCTGGATCTGGATCTGTGGGTGCTGGTGCCGGTCTGAGCGGTGCCGCGCGGTCCTGATCGGGCCGGGCCGGGCCGCTTTGCCGCCCGCGCCCGGCTGTCGGTGGCCGGCCCGCGGCGCGGGCGTCATACCGTCCGCGCCGATGCCATGAGGGGCGCTTCGGGCAGAGCGGAGGCCCCCGCCGCCGGGCGCGATGTCACCGGCTTTTACCCGTCGCTTCCGCCGATTGCAGGGGCTTTCGCGCCGCGCCGGGCGCTGGCCCGATCTGGCGCCGGGTTACGTGGCGCGGGGCAGGGGCCACGGGCACCGGGCGAAAATAGTGACAAAATCACTTGGGTTTTTCGGCCTGCCCATGCGCGGTCTTGCGCGCGGTCAGATGATACCGCTAGCAGATTCGTGACCGTGATCACATGCGGCAAGTGCGTGATCACAAAGTCCGGATTTTCGTGATATTCTTGATTTCATCTGGCGCAGGGCCGTGACAGCTGCGACAAAGTAACTAGAAGCAGACCCAATTTCTCGGCCAGCCCTCGCCGCCAGCCGCCGCGCGCTGAGGGCCCCTGAACGCAGGAGAGCACACCATGGCTGACGTCAACCGGGGCAACCGGCCGCTGTCACCGCATCTGCAGGTCTATCGCCTGCCCCTCGCCGCAGTCACCTCGATCCTGACCCGCATCACCGGCCATGCGCTGGTCGCGGGCATCGTGCTGATCGTCTGGTGGCTGGTTGCCGCCGTCAGCTCGGCCGGCGCCTTTGCCTGCGCCGATTGGGTGGTTCGGTCCTGGCTGGGCTTCATCATCCTGACCGGCGCGATGTGGGCGCTGTGGTATCACCTGCTCGCCGGTCTGCGGCACCTGTTCTATGACGCCGGCTATGGGCTGGAGATCGAGACCGCGCAAAAGACCAGCCAGGCGCTGATCGCCGGTTCGGTCGTGCTGGCGTTGCTGACGCTGATCATCTTCTTCCTGTTCTGAGGGGCCCGGACATGCGCTACATTACCCCGCTGAAAGCCGCCGAGGGCCTCGGCTCGGCCCATGAGGGCACCCAGCATCACTGGGCGATGACCGTTTCGGCCGTCGCGCTGCTGATCCTGACGCCCCTGTTCATGATCACCGTGGGCCGTGCCATCGGCCTGCCGCGCGAGCTGGTGCTGGCCTATTTCGCCCGGCCGTTCCCGGCGCTGATCACCGCATTGTTCGTCATCGTCGGCATGCTGCACTTTATCAAAGGCACGCGGATCATGATCGACGACTATTTCCAGGGTGGGGTGCGCAAGGGCGCCATCATCTTTTCCGTCATCTTCGGCTGGGCGGTGATCGCCGCTGCCGTCTACGCGCTGGCCCGTATGGGTCTTGGCGCGATCGTCGTGCTGTGAGGTTGCGCAATGGCTGACTACAAGATCCAGACCCACGACTATGACGTGGTTGTCGTCGGTGCCGGTGGCGCCGGTCTGCGCGCCACGCTGGGCATGGCCGAGCAGGGGCTGCGCACCGCCTGCGTGACCAAGGTGTTCCCGACCCGCAGCCATACCGTGGCGGCACAGGGCGGCATCGCCGCCAGCCTGTCGAACATGGGCCCCGACAACTGGCAGTGGCACATGTATGACACCGTCAAGGGCTCGGACTGGCTGGGCGATACCGACGCGATGGAATATCTGGCGCGCTCGGCCCCGGCGGCGGTCTATGAGCTGGAACATTACGGCGTGCCGTTTTCGCGCACCGAAGAGGGCAAGATCTATCAGCGCCCCTTTGGCGGCCACACCACCGAATTTGGCGAAGGCCCGCCGGTGCAGCGCACCTGCGCCGCTGCCGACCGCACCGGCCACGCCATCCTGCACACGCTCTATGGCCAGTCGCTGAAGGAAAAAGCGGAATTCTTCATCGAATATTTCGCGCTGGATCTGGTCATCACCGACGGCAAATGCACCGGCGTCGTCTGCTGGAAGCTGGATGACGGCACCATGCATGTCTTCAACGCCAAGATGGTGGTGCTGGCGACCGGCGGCTATGGCCGTGCCTATTTCAGCGCGACCTCGGCCCATACCTGCACCGGCGACGGTGGCGGCATGGTGGCGCGCGCGGGCCTGC
The DNA here is from genome assembly GCF_009711185.1 of Paracoccus limosus. Classification (GTDB taxonomy): domain Bacteria; phylum Pseudomonadota; class Alphaproteobacteria; order Rhodobacterales; family Rhodobacteraceae; genus Paracoccus; species Paracoccus limosus. Next base: position 31,776 of record NZ_WMIF01000011.1, on the reverse strand, counting down.
CGCTGCAGGATATGGAATTCGTGCAGTTCCACCCGACCGGCATCTACGGCTCGGGCTGCCTGATCACCGAGGGCGCGCGCGGCGAAGGCGGCTACCTGACCAACAGCGAAGGCGAGCGGTTCATGGAGCGTTACGCTCCGACCTACAAGGACCTCGCCTCGCGCGATGTGGTCTCGCGCTGCATCACGCTGGAGATCCGCGAAGGTCGCGGCGTGGGTGAGCACAAGGACCACATGTTCCTGAACCTGCAGCACCTGCCGCCGGAAAGCCTGCATGAGCGTCTGCCGGGCATTTCCGAATCGGCGCGGATCTTTGCCGGCGTCGATGTGACGCGCGAGCCGATCCCGATCCTGCCGACCGTGCATTACAACATGGGCGGTATCCCCACCAACTATTGGGGCGAAGTGCTGAACCCGACCGAGGCCAATCCCGATCAGACCTTCCCGGGCCTGATGGCGGTGGGCGAGGCGGGCTGTGCCAGTGTGCATGGCGCGAACCGTCTGGGTTCCAACTCGCTGATCGACCTTGTGGTGTTCGGCCGGGCCGCGGCGATCCGTGCGGGCGAGGTCATCGACCGCGCCAGCCCGATCCCGCTGACCAACAAGCCGGCGGTGGATGCGATCCTTGATCGGTTCGACCGCATCCGCAACGCCAATGGCTCGGTGTCGACCGCCGAGCTGCGGCTGGAGATGCAGCGCACCATGCAGGCCGATGCGGCGGTGTTCCGCACCGACAAATCGCTGGCCGAGGGCGTCGAGAAGATGGAGGCGATTGCCGCCAAGCTCAACGACATCAAGGTCACCGACCGCAGCCTGATCTGGAACAGCGACCTGATGGAAACGCTGGAACTGACCAACCTGATGCCGAACGCGCTGGCGACCATCGTTGCCGCCGAGGCACGCAAGGAAAGCCGCGGTGCCCATGCCCATGAGGACTGGCCCGAGCGCGATGACGTGAACTGGCGCAAGCACTCGCTTGCGTGGATCGAGGGGAACGAGGTTAGACTGGACTATCGGCCCGTCCATCTCGACCCGCTGACCACGCAGGACGAGGGCGGGATCGATCTGAAAAAGATCGCACCTAAAGCGAGGGTTTACTGATGCGTCTTCCTGTCGTCCTTACCGTTGCCGCGCTGGCCCTGTCGGGCTGCGTGGTGCAGAACCCCGGTGGCATGCCGCCGCCGGCCAATCTGCCGCCGCCGGTGGTTACGCCCAATCCCGACGCTGCCGTGCGCAGCTCGGCCCGGGTGGTGATCAACCGCGAAATGGCGCGGCGCCTGCCCGGCGCCAATGTCGCGCCCTATACCGATTGCGTGCTGCAGAACGCCACCACGGCGGAACTGGCCGATATCGCGCAATCGGCCAATGCCAGCGGCGCGGTGGCCTCGGTCGTCGGCCGTCCGGCGACGACGCAATGTATCGCCGGGGCGGCAGCGGCCGCCAAGCGGACCGCCTGATGCGGGCCGGCGCGCAGCTGATCCTGATCCCGCTGGTGCTGGGACTGGCGGGCTGTGCGCCGATCCCGGTCGAGCAGGCCGAGCGCGCCTGTCTGGCCGATGCCCGCGACGCCACCGGCCCGCGCACCCAGATGGGCATCGGCGTCGGCTCGCACGGCTATCGCGGCGGCTTTGTCCAGATCGGCGTGTCGTCGGATTACATCATGGGACGCGACCCGTCGAAGGTCTTTCAGGACTGCGTCATCCGCCGCTCGGGGAAGCTGCCCGAACGGCCGCTTTATGAGCAACCGGGCTGGGGGGCGCGATGATGCCCGCAGCCAAACCGCTGACCGCATGACGGCCTAACGGCAGTCAGACCACCAGGAGTAGCCCAATGGTCCAACTTACCCTTCCCAAGAACAGCCGCATGCGGGTCGGCAAGACCTGGCCCAAGCCCGAGGGCGCCAAGAACGTCCGCCGCTTCAACATCTATCGCTGGGATCCCGATACCGGGGAAAACCCGCGCATCGACACCTATTTCATCGATCTGGACAAATGCGGCCCGATGGTTCTGGACGCGCTGATCAAGATCAAGAACGAGATCGACCCGACGCTGACCTTCCGCCGGTCCTGCCGCGAGGGCATCTGCGGTTCCTGCGCGATGAATATCGACGGCGGCAACCATCTGGCCTGCATCTTTGGCATCGACGAGGTCAAGGGCAAGGACGTCAACATCTACCCGCTGCCGCATATGCCGGTGGTCAAGGACCTGATCCCCGACCTGACGCATTTCTATGCCCAGCACGCCTCGGTCCAGCCCTATCTGATCACCGAGACGCCGACGCCCGACAAGGAATGGCGCCAGTCGATCGAGGACCGCAAGAAGCTGGACGGGCTTTATGAATGCGTGATGTGCGCGTCCTGTTCGACCTCGTGCCCGAGCTACTGGTGGAACGGTGACCGCTATCTGGGCCCGGCGGCTTTGCTGCACGCCTATCGCTGGATCATCGATTCGCGCGACGAGGCGACCGGCCACCGGCTGGACAGCCTTGAAGATCCGTTCAAGCTGTATCGCTGCCATACGATCATGAACTGCACCAACACCTGCCCCAAAGGGTTGAATCCGGCCAAGGCGATTGCCTCGATCAAGCATATGATGGTCGACCGGGTGGTGTGACCTGCGCTGAGGTCATGGCCGGTATACGATGATATGCCGCGCTGCAGAGTGGAAAATTCTGCGGCGCGGCGTTACATCTCTGGCCGGGGAGCAAACTGGAATAACCCCGGAGACCATGATGACCACCGAGACTGTCGCCCGCTCCGCAGCTGAAACCGCCGCTTCGCAAGACGCGCTGGCCGTGCTGGAGCAGATGTTCGGCTATTATGAGCCGCTGGCCACCGCGCCGGTCGCCGTTGCCGACGATTACGAAGAATACGCGCTCGCCGCCTGATCCGGCCCGAGCCTGCCCCTTGCGGGCCTTCCAGCGCGGCTATCTGGCCGCGCTTTCGTATTTCCGGGCCTGCGTCTTGCCGGACCGCCCGTGCCAATTTCCCTGCGCCAGTGCGTGACCTTTGCCCCGCCACAAGGGTTGTCGCCGGACCCGGTCATGGCCTAGCATCGCCGCCATGAGCTACATCATTCCGCAAGACGCCGCCGAGCGCCGGGCTGTCCGTCCGGTCATCTGCTATCCCAATGACACTTTGCCCGACCCCGATCTGTTGCGCCTGTCCGATCTGCGGATGACGGCGCGCAAGACCGGGGAATGTCTGGTCCCCGCGCGCGAGGGCCGCTGCTTTCGCGTGCCCGCCGGGCATTTCTTTCGCATCTCCAGCATCGAGGGGCCGCAGGTCGGCGATCTGAACCTGTGGTCGGCCGCCGACCCGCGCGAGCGGTTCTATTCCGGCAAGACGCGCGCCCTGCATGGCAGCCACCTGACGCGCGGTGACCGCATGTGGTCCAGCTTTCCGCATCTGCGCCCGATGGCGACGGTGACCGAGGATACGCTGGAATGGTATGGCATCGACGAATTCGGCGGCTCGGTGCATGACGTGATCGGCACCCGCTGCGACCCCTATACGCATCATCTGCTGAGCGGCGGCGACGATTACCATCATTGCTGCCATTCCAACCTGACCCGCGCGCTGGCCGAAGAGCTGAACCAGCCCTGCGCCGAGGTCGAGCCCTTGGTGCATGACGTGCTGAACGTGTTCATGTGCACGGGCTTTACCCATGACACCGGGCAGTATTTCATGAAGGCAAGCCCGGTGCGTCCGGGCGATTACATCGAATTCTTTGCCGAGATCGACCTGATCGGCGGGCTGTCGGCCTGTCCGGGCGGCGATTGCAGCGCCGAACATTCCAGCGACACCGCCGCCTGCCATCCGCTGCTGGTCGAGATCTTTGCACCGGCCGGCCCCATCGACCGCCCGGCGCCGCAGCCCAGCGGATATCGCTGGCCCTAAAGCCGGATCGGCACCAGCACCTCGGGCTCGATCACATTGACGCCCGGCAGGCCGGCGCGCAGCGCGTCGGCGTTCTGCTCCAGCAGCGGGAAGGTGCGGTAGTGGCAGGGGATCACGGTGCGGAACTTGAAATAGCGCCGCGCGGCATAGGCGGCGCGCTTCATGTCCATGGTGAAATGCCCGCCCGCCGACAGGATGCCGATGTCGGGCTGGTGGTAATCGCCCATCCAGTCCATATCGGCCATGATGTCGGTGTCGCCCGACAGATAAATCACATGGCCTTCACCGGCGATCATATAGCCCGACTCGTGGCCGGCGTAGACCGGACCTTCGTTGCCCTCCATCGATGAGGAATGGCTGGCGTTCACCATCGTCACTTTCGCGCCGCCCAGATCGACGGTGCCGCCCTTGTTGAAGCCCGCGCCTTCGATGCCCTGATGCGTCTGCCACGTGGTGATCAGGTCATAGATGCCGACCACCGGGATCTTCAATTCCCGCGCGATCGACAGCGTGTCGCCGGTATGGTCGCCATGGCCGTGGGTGATCAGCACATGGGTGGCCCCGGCAATCGCCTCGGCGCGCTTGTCATCGGGGAACATCGGGTTGCCCGACAGCCAAGGGTCGATCAGGATCACGGCCTGTTCGATTTCCAGACGGAAACCGGAATGGCCCAGCCAGGTCAGTTGCATGTGACGCTCCTTTTCATGTGCCGGCATCCTGCCAATCCGGCGGCGGCGGGTAAAGTTCCGCCGCATCCGCCGCTTGCCCCGCCGGGGCGCGCCTTGTAAACCGCGCGCAAGCGAAAGGAACCCGACATGGCGATTACTCAGGATGAAGCCCGCAAGGTCGCGCATCTGGCGCGGATCGCGGTCGATGACGCGGACCTGCCGGCACTTGCGCAGGAGCTGAACGGCATCCTGCATTTCATGGAGCAGCTGAATGAGGTCGATGTCGACGGCGTCGAGCCGATGACCGGCGTCGAGCCGATGCGCCTGAAACGCCGCGAGGATATCGTCACCGATGGCGAGATGCAGGCGCTGATCCTGAAGAATGCCCCCGATGCCCGCGAGGGCTTCTTTGCCGTGCCGAAGGTGGTGGAATGAGCGATCTGAACAAACTGACCATCGCCGGCGCCCGCGACGCACTGGCCAAGGGTGAAACCACTGCGGTCGAACTGACCGAGGCCTGCCTGTCGGCCATCGATGGCTCGGGCGCGCTGAATGCGTTTGTCCACAACACGCCCGAGATGGCACGCGACATGGCCAAGGCTGCGGATGCGCGGCTGCAGGCCGGCAATGCCGCGCCGATGACCGGGATTCCGGTGGGGGTGAAGGATCTGTTCTGCGTGCGTGGCGTGCCGTCGCAATCGGCCAGCCGCATTCTGGACGGCTTCCTGCCGCAATACGAATCCACCGTGACGCAGAACCTGTGGGATCAGGGCGCGGTCATGCTGGGCAAGCTGAATCAGGACGAATTCGGCATGGGATCGTCCACGGAAAACAGCGCTTATGGCGCGACCGTGAACCCTTGGAAGCTGGATGATGGCGTGGCGCGGACCTCGGGCGGCTCGTCGGGCGGTTCGGCGGCTGCGGTAGCGGCGGATCTGTGCCTTGGCGCGACTGCGACCGATACCGGCGGCTCGATCCGCCAGCCTGCGGCATTCACCGGCACGGTGGGTCTGCGCCCGACCTATGGCCGCGTCAGCCGCTGGGGCGTGATCGCCTATGCCAGTTCGCTGGATCAGGCGGGGCCGATCACCAAGACGGTGCGCGATGCGGCGATCATGCTGGGCACGATGGCATCATGCGATGCGAAGGATTCGACCAGCGCCGACCGTCCGGTGCCGGACTATGAGGCCGCGCTGACCGGCGATATTCGTGGCAAGCGCATCGGCATTCCGCGCGAATACCGCATCGAAGGGCTGTCCGACGAAATCGACGCGCTCTGGGGCCAGACCGCCCAGATGCTGAAGGATGCCGGCGCCGAGATCGTCGACATCAGTTTGCCGCATGCGAAATACGCGCTGCCGGCCTATTATGTCATCGCGCCGGCCGAGGCGTCCTCGAACCTGGCGCGCTATGATGGCGTGCGCTATGGCCGCCGCGCGAAGCTGGGCGCGGGCGATGGCGTGGTCGAGATGTATGAAAAGACCCGCGCCGAGGGCTTTGGCAAGGAAGTGCAGCGCCGCGTCATGGTCGGCACCTATGTGCTGTCGGCGGGCTTCTATGACGCCTATTACAACCGCGCCCGCAAGGTGCGCGCGCTGATCAAGCGCGACTTTGATCAGGCCTATGCCAGCGGCATCGACGCGATTCTGGCACCGACCACGCCCAGTTCGGCCTTTGCGCTGGGCTCTGCGGATGCCAGCAATCCCGTCGAGATGTATCTCAATGACGTGTTCACCGTGACGCTGAACCTGGCCGGCCTGCCGGGGATCTCGGTCCCGGTGGCGCTGGACCGGCAGGGCCTGCCCCTGGGCATGCAGCTGATCGGGCGGCCGTGGGACGAAGGCGGGCTGTTGAACCTTGCGCAGGCGGTCGAATCTGCGGCAGGCTTTACACAGAAACCTTCGCGCTGGTGGTAGGCCGGCCAGAACGGGAGTGACCGATGCGCCCTCTGCTGATCCTGTCCTTGCTGGCCCTGTCCGCCTGCGCTGAGAATGCCGGCTGGAACCCGAATTACAGCGCCATCAACAACGGTTCGGATTACGCCAAATACCTGCAACAGCGTGAAGCGGCGCTGCACGGGCGCGGTGCCGTTCCGGCGGCCATCCCGGTGCAATTGCCGGTAAAGGCGCCGACCGCCGCCGAGATCGCCGGCACGCCCGGCACGACGGTCGTGGCGCCCGCCGTGGTGGTGCAGCCGGGCCAGCGGGTGGTGGCCCAGCCGGTGCCGGATCTGGCACGCTATGCCAATCATGAGCGGCAGTTGCCGGGGCAGGCGGTCTATCAGCGTCCGGGTGGCTCGGCCGCGCGGGCGGCGCAGCTTTGCGGCGCCTTCGGCTCGGCTGACGCGGCGCAGCGCACGTTCATTCTGGCTGGCGGCCCGGTGATCGACCCGCGCGGGCTGGACCCGGACGGCGACGGCTTTGTCTGCGGCTGGGATCCAAGGCCCTATCGCCGCTCCGGACTTTGAGCCTTTCGCCCAATCACGGCGACCGGCGCGGGCAGGTGCCCTCGCTGGTCGTTTTGCATTATACCGGCATGGTGGACGGCGCCTCGGCGCGGGCGCGGCTCTGCGACCCGCAGGCCGAGGTCTCGGCGCATTGGCTGATCCATGAGGACGGGCTGACCGAGGCGCTGGTTCCCGAGGACCGCCGCGCGTGGCATGCCGGGGCCGGATCGTGGCAGGGGCAGGGCGATGTCAATTCGCGCAGCATCGGCATCGAGTTGGTCAATCCCGGCGACCGGCCCTTTCCCGAACCGCAGATGGCGGCGCTGGAGGATCTGTTGCGGGGCATCATGGCGCGCTGGTCTATCCCGCCCGCCGGCGTCATCGCCCATTCCGACATGGCGCCCGAGCGCAAGATCGACCCCGGCCCGCGCTTTGACTGGCGCCGGCTGGCCTTGCAGGGGCTGGCGGTCTGGCCTGCGGGCCTTGGGCCGGACCTGCCGCTGGACGAAAGCCTGAGCCGGATCGGCTATCCCGAATGCCCGGCGCGGCTGGCGGCGTTCCGGCTGCGGTTCCGGCCTTGGGCCGAGGGGGCCGAGGATGCGGTGGATCGCAGGATCGCGGCGGGGCTAGTCTAAGTCGGAAATCAATCGTATGATTGATTCATGGATGACGGGAAACAGCCTTATCTGCGCAAGGATGAGCGCCGCGCAATGATCGCCCAAGCCGCGCGGGCGCTGATCGTGGAAAACGGCTATGCGGGCCTGCGCACCCGCGATGTGGCGGCGCTGGTCGGGATCAATATCTCGACGCTACATTTCCATGTGGCGAACAAGGCCGCTTTGGTGGCGCTGGTGGCCGAGACCACGCGCGATGCCTTTCTGGACCTGCTGCCGCCCGCGCCCGATCCGACGCGACCGGCGCGGATGCAATTGCGGGCCGAGGCGCAGGCCTATTTTCAAAGCCTGCGCGACCGGCCCGAACTGGCCGCCTGCTTTGCGCAGTTGATGCAGATTGCCGCAAGCGAACCGGCGATTGCCATGCAGATCGATGGTTTCACGCAGGGCTGGTGCCAGCGCTATGCCGAAATTCTGGCGATTGGGCGCGTGCAGGGCGTGTTCCGCGCCGATCTGGACCCGTTGGCGGCGGCGCTTGCCATGACCGGGGCGCTGACGGCCTTTGCGCCGCGCGGTCCCAAGGGGCTGGGGATGTTCTGGCCCGTATTCGACGAATTGGAGCGCGCTTTTCTAGCCCCGCCTTGCGTGGAGGACCGAGTATGAAGTTTTCGGATATGGCGGAACGGCAAATCCTGAAGGCCAAGGCCGAGGGGCAGCTGGACAATCTGAAAGGTGCTGGCAAGCCGCTTGATCTGTCGGGAGACGGCAGTGCCGATGCCATCGGCTTTCGCATCATGGCCGAGGCGGGCGCCCTGCCGCGCGAGATCCAGTTGCGCAAGGCCGTGGCCGAACAGACCAAAGCGATGCGGGAGGCCCCTGACGAGGCCACGCGCAAGGTGGAGATGAAAAAGCTGGCCGATCTGCAATTGCGTCTGGATATCGAGCAGGAATCGCGGCGCAGATTCCTTGGCAGTTAGGCGCTAGAGCCCGGCGTAAAGCGTGGCGAGCCGCGCAGCTTCAGCTTCCAGCCCGTAGGGCGGGTTGATCACGAACATGCCCGAGCCGACCATCCCGTGCCCCGGACGCGCGGGCGGAAAGCGGACCTCGGAGAGCAGCGCCTCGGGGTGGTCGCGCATCAGTGCCCGGACCATCGGTGCCTGCCGGTTATCGGTCAGGATCGGATACCACAGTGCGATGACGCCGACGTTCCACTTGCCAGACAGCTTGGCGATGTGGCGCGGCACCGATTCGTAGTCGGCCTTGACCTCATAGCTGGGGTCGATCAGCAAAAGCCCCCGGCGCGGGGTGGGCGGGCAGAGGGCGTTGGCCATCTGAAAGCCGTCCTGCGCGTGCAGATGTGCGAATCCCGCGACCTGAGCCAGTGCGGCATGCTCGGCGGGGTGCAACTCGGCCAGATGGGCATTGTCCTCGGGGCGCAGGAAATAGCGCGCGATCAGCGGCGAGCCGGCATAGGCCGCGGGGCCATGCAGGGTGCGGATCTGGTCCAGCGCCTGATTGAGCGGGTGATCCTCGGGCAGCCAGCCCTCGGCCAGGGCGCGGGTGATGCCGGCGCGGGCCTCGCCGGTCTTGGCGGATTCCGCGCCAGACAGGTCGTAAAGCCCGCGCCCGGCGTGGGTTTCCAGATAGCTGAGCGGTTTGGGCTTGGCGGTCAGGTAATCCAGCATCCACGCCAGAAGGGCGTGCTTGTGCAGGTCGGCCAGATTCCCGGCGTGATAGGCGTGCTGATAGGACAACATGCGCTGCGCATAAACCCATGGGCCGGAAATGAAAAGCGGCGGTGCCCAGGGAGGAGGAGGGGCACCGCCGCGCAACGCTGGCCCAGGGAGGAGGAGGGGCCGCGTATAGGTGCGGCAATGGCAGGGAGGAGGAGGCCATTACCGCTATCAGGCGCCCCAGGGAGGAGGAGGGGGCGCCGAATTCCGTTCCGCCGCAGGGCGGAGAGCGGCGGCACCCTCCAGGGAGGAGGAGGGGAGGGTGCCGCCTGTCGCACAGGACCCAGGGAGGAGGAGGGGTCCCGCTGCTTAGGGTCGGCGGCGCCCTCAGGGAGGAGGAGGAGAGCGGCCGCCTGAACTGCGTGGCCCAGGGAGGAGGAGGGGCCCCGCGGTATTTTTTGGCGACTTCCCCAGGGAGAAGGAGAGGGGAAGTCGCCTTGACCGTAAGACCCAGGGAGGAGGAGGGGTCTTACCGTATCGGAGTGGCGGCATCCTCAGGGAGGAGGAGGGAGGATGCCGCCTGAACCCGGACCCAAGGGAGGAGGAGTGGGTCGGGTATCGTAATTCTTATTTCGCGCCCCAGGCGGCTTCGTAAGCCACGTTGCGGATCATCGAACGGCTCATGCCGAGGTCGGCCAGCTCGCGGGCGTTCAGGTCGTTCAGTTCGCGAACGGTCTGACGATAGACGGCGCGGCGGGCCATGTAGTCGCGGATGCCGGCGAACAGGCCAGCGTGGTCAGCGCGGTTGTGCAGTGCGCTTTGGTTCAGGTGCAGAACAGCCATTTGCCTAACTCTTCCTAATTTCGGATGCGGCGTAGCGGTCCGTGGGATCGTCGTCGCTTTGTTAGGGCCAACATGAGGGCTTTGCTGCATCTGCACAATAGACAGTGGCGTGATGCTGCTATGCGGAAACTGCATTGCTTTCCGGCAGGCCGTTGCAATCGCTTAATAAAGTTTAACCTTACGGCCATGTCTGGGACTGTTCCCCGGAATCCATGGGTAATCGGCGGCGGGTGACGCGGGGAAACAGGGGTTTACGCTTTGTCGCAGGTGCGCCGCCTTGCCGACCCCCGCCGAAGTTGCCATGTTGCGCCTGCTTGCACTGCCGGGGGATCAAGATGGCTGCCACACGCGAAACTGTGCTTTTCGAGTTACAGAAGGTCGCCCTTGCCGGCGGCGCGAACCTGGTTTCGGCCGATATGGTGCGCGCGCTGAACGTCGAAAACGGCGTGGTGCGATTCGTCATCGAGGCGCCGGACGCCGAATCCGCGCGTGGTCTTGCCGCCGTCGAGGCCGAGGCCGAGCGCTTGCTGCGCGCGCTGCCGGGGGTGGACAAGGTCCAGATCGTTACCACGGCCCCGGCGGGGGCGCGGGGCGCTGCGGCACCGCAGGTCACCGCGCGCTCGGGCGCGGGGGCGCCGCCCAGCCTGACCATCGGCCGTCACCCGACGCCGCAGGCCGGGCCTTTGCCGGTCAGCGGCGTTGCGCGCATTCTGGCCATCGGCTCGGGCAAGGGCGGGGTCGGGAAATCGACGCTGACCTCGAACCTTGCGGTAGCGCTGGCACGGCAGGGGCGGCGGGTCGGCCTGCTGGACGCCGATATCTATGGTCCGTCGCAGCCCCGTATGCTGGGCCTGACCGGGCAGCGCCCGAAAAGTGACGGTCAGATGATCGAGCCGCTGCATGCTTATGGCGTGACGGTCATGTCGCTGGGTCTGATGATGAAAGAGGGCGAGGCCGTGGTCTGGCGCGGCCCGATGCTGATGGGCGCGCTGCAACAGATGCTCAATCAGGTGAAATGGGGCGAGCTGGACGTGCTGTTGGTCGATCTGCCGCCCGGCACCGGCGATGTGCAGCTGTCCTTGTGTCAAAAGGCGCAGGTCTCGGGCGCGATCATCGTCTCGACGCCGCAGGATGTGGCGCTGATCGACGCGCGCCGCGCCATCGACATGTTCAACAAGCTCAAGACCCCGGTGCTGGGTCTGGTCGAGAACATGTCTACTTATATCTGTCCGAATTGCGGCCATGAGGCGCATCTGTTCGGCCATGGCGGCGTCGCGGCCGAGGCGGCGGCGCTGGATCTGCCCTTCCTGGGCGAGATTCCGTTGAACATCGAAGTGCGGTTGGCCGGCGATGGCGGCGCCCCGGTCGCGGCCGGGGACGGGCCGGTGGCCGATGCCTTTGGCCGGCTGGCGGCGCGGCTGATCGCCGGCGGCATGGCCTAAGCAACGCCCTGGCATCCTGTTGTCCCGGCCCGGCGGTCATCGCCGGGCCGGACTGCTGTCGGGGTGGCGGGTTCGCTCTGGGAAAACCTGGGAATGGGTCGCCGCCTCGAATCACCGGCCTGTGAACCGGCGTGATGGCCCGGATTTTTCGGGCCGCGCACGCCGAATCGTGAAGCACACGCGCAGGTAGAATGGGGGCGAGCAGCCCCGGATCGGGAGGTCCGGGAACGATTCTGGGAAAATGTGGGAAATATGCCGCGCCGGTTCGACCTACTAGATATAGTAGGTTGACCTAGGGTCAAAAACCACACTTTCCTTGTGGTAACGAGTGTTGAGATGATGTTCCGTGCGTGTTCCCGGCGGGCAGCGCCGGCATTGAACCGCCCGTGCCAAACAAGCCCATTGCTTCCCATGAAATCCCATGGCATCTCTGTGCTCACGGAAAGGGGCTCAAGGGCGACAAGACCCCAAGGCGTAAAGCAGGCTTCATACAGGCACCCGCTTTCCGACAAAAGGCTTCTGCGGCGCGCGAGCAGCACCTCCCCCAGGTGGCGCGAAAGCAGAGAGCGATCCCCGAAACTACGGGGCCCAGAGATGGGAACGAGGGCGGCGGATCGGGCAGTGGCAGCAGCCCGATCCGCCCTTTCCTTTTCCGGCAAACGGAAAAGGTCGGGACAGTGAAAGGAGGGCGCGCCCTTGGCACGCCGGTTCAGAGGGTCGGAAGAGGTCAAGGTGGACGCGAAAGGTCGCGTTTCCATCCCCGCCAAGTTCCGTCGCATCTTTGAAGCCTCCGATCCCGATTTCGAAGCCGGCAAGCGCGCGCAACTGGTCATCGTCCACGGCACCCGCGACTGGAACTGGCTGCAGCTGTTCACCATCGAGGCCATGGAAGAGATCGAGGACGGCATCGCCCGCATGCCGCGCGGCTCGGCCGCCCGCAACCTGCTGGAAAACATCTATCAAGGCCATGCCGACGAGGCCGAGATCGACGGCGACGGCCGTCTGGTCCTGCCGCAGAAGCTGCGCGAAAAGATCGGCCTGACCGACAGCGCCTTTTTCATCTCGGCCGGCGACAGCCTGAAGGTCTGGACCCCCGAGGCCCATGCCGAGGAAGAGCGCGCTTTGGAAGCCCGCGTCCCGGAACTGGAGCCCGGCGCCGATCCGCTGTCGCTGCTGTCGCTGGCAGAGGAAGGCTAGCATGGCCGAAGATCCGCATATTCCCGTCCTGCTTGGCCCGCTTCTGCGGGCCGTCGCGCCTGTTGAGGGCACTTGGGTCGATGGCACCTTTGGCGCCGGCGGCTATGCCCGTGGCCTGCTGGCGCAGGGCGCGGCCGAGGTCATCGGCATCGACCGCGATCCCAGCGTGTTTGCGATGGCGGCGGCATGGTCGGGCGAATACGGCGCGCGGCTGCGGCTGGTGCAGGGCACATTCTCGGATCTGGACAGCCTTGCCGGTGAGCCGGTCGATGGCGTGGTGCTGGATCTGGGCGTCAGCTCGATGCAGCTCGATCAGGCCGAGCGCGGGTTTTCGTTCCTGCGCGACGGGCCTTTGGACATGCGCATGGGCACCGACGGCCCGACCGCGGCCGATCTGCTGAACACCGCCCCCGAGGCGGTGATCGCCGATGTGCTGTATCTTTATGGCGAGGAGCGCGCCTCGCGCCGCATCGCCAAGGCCATCGTTGCCGCGCGTCCGCTGAGCCGCACCGGACAGCTGTCGGATATCGTCTCGGGCTGCTTGCCGCGGCCCAAGCCGGGGCAGAGCCATCCCTCGACCCGGGCGTTTCAGGCAATCCGCATCTGGGTCAATGACGAATTCGGCCAGCTGGTCGCGGGGCTTGCGGCGGCGGAACGCGCGCTGCGTCCGGGCGGCAAGCTGGCAGTGGTCAGTTTCCATTCGCTCGAGGACCGCATCGTCAAGCGCTTCATGCAGGCGCGTTCGAACAGCGCCGGTGGCGGCAGCCGCTATGCCCCAGAGGCGCAGCGCGACGAGGCGGCCTTCACGCTGCCCTTCCGCCGCGCCATCGGCCCGGACGAGCATGAGCTGGGGGTGAACCCGCGCTCGCGTTCGGCCCTGCTGCGCGTCGGCATCCGCACCACGGCGCCGGCGGGCCGCGTCGATTCCGACGCGCTGGGCCTGCCGCTTTTGACCGAGAGGCGCGGCTGATGCGGTCGCTGCTTTATCTTGTCACCTCACTGATCGTCATGGGGCTGGCCTTTTGGGCCTATCGCGAGAATTACCGCACCCAGGCCGCGCTGAACGAAATGGGCGGCGTGCAAAGCCAGATCGCGTCGCTGCGCGAGGATCTGGGCGTGCTGCGTGCCGAATGGGCCTTTCTGAACCGCCCGCAGCGCCTGCGCGAGCTGGTGAACCTGAATTTCGACAAGCTCAAGCTGGGCCCCTATGATTCCAGCCAGTTCGTCGATGTGAACCGGGTGCCCTTCCCGACGCAGAAAGCCCCGGCCGCCACGCCCGGCCAGCCCGGAACCACCCCTGCCGAGCGCCCGGCAGGGTTCCCGCCCGTCAGACCACAGGAGAGGACGCCATGATCCGCACCCCGCTGCGCCCTTTGGCCCGCATTCTGCGCGCGCGCGAAAAGGGTGAGAATCCCGATGCCATCGAGGCCGAGAACCGCGCCCAGCGGCATGCGGCGATTCAGGACAAGGCGCGCAGTCATGCCCAGAACCGGCTGCTGTTCATGTCCTGCGCCTTTGCCGTGGCCTTTGGCATCGTCGGCCTGCGCATGGGCGCCATGGCTGCCGGTCAGCCCAGCGAACCGCGCACGCAGGTCAGTGGCGCGCAGATCATCTCGCAGCGCGCTGATATCACCGACCGCCGTGGCCGGGTGCTGGCGACGAACCTGCTGACGCATTCGCTTTACGCCCATCCGCGCCAGATGATCGACCCGAACGGGGCGGCCGAAAAGCTGGCGGCGATCTTTCCCGACCTCAAGGCCGACCGGCTGAAGCAGGATTTTTCGGGCAAGCGCAGCTTCCTGTGGATCAAGAAGAAGATCTCGCCCGAGCAGATGCAGGCCGTGCATGACATCGGCGAGCCGGGGCTGCTGTTTGGCCCGCGCGAGATGCGGCTTTATCCCAATGGCAAGATCGCCAGCCACATTCTGGGCGGCGCGACCTTTGGCAAAGAGGACGTGGCCAGCGCCGAGGTCGTGGGCATCGCCGGCGTCGAAAAGGCCTTTGACCGCTGGCTGCGCGATCCGGCCAATGATGGCGCGCCGCTGTCGCTGTCGCTGGACCTGACCGTTCAGGCCGCGATGGAGGAAGTGCTGGGCAACGGCATGCGGGTGATGAGCGCCAAGGGCGCCACCGCCGTGCTGATGGAGGTCAAGACCGGCGAGATCGTCGCCATGGCCAGCCTGCCCGATTTCGACCCCAACGACCGGCCGCGCCCGCTGCTGAAGGGCGATCCTTCGGACAGCCCGCTGTTCAACCGCGCGGTGCAGGGCCAATACGAGTTGGGCTCGACCTTCAAGATTTTCCCGGTGGCGCAGGCGCTGGATCTCAAGCTGATCAACCCGGCGACGATGATCAACACCCATACGCCGATGAAGATCGGCAAGTATCTGATCAACGATTTCCACAATTACGGCGGCCAGCTGTCGGTCACCGACATCATCGTGAAATCCTCGAACGTCGGCACGGTGCGGGTGGCGCAGCTGCTGGGCCCGGAACGGCAAAAGGAATTCCTGAAGAACCTTGGCCTGTTCGAGCCGACGCCGATCGAGATGAGCGAGGCGCCGACCGGCAAGCCTCTGGTGCCGCAACGCTGGCCGGCCGTGACCTCGGCCACGGTGGCCTTTGGCCATGGTCTGGCCGCGAGCCCGCTGCACCTTGCCACCGCCTATGCCACCATCGCCAATGGCGGCAAGCGGGTGCGCCCGACGCTGGTGCATGACCGCAGCCAGCGCGAGGGCGAGCAGGTGCTGTCGCCTGCGGCCGCGCATACCGCGCTGCAGCTGCTGCGTCAGGTGGTGACGCGCGGCACCGCGCGTTCGGCCGATGTGCCGGGCTATGAGGTCGCGGGCAAAACCGGCACCGCCGACAAGCCGCGTCCCTCGGGCGGGTATTACAAGAACAAGGTGGTGGCGACGCTTGCCTCGGTCTTCCCGGCCAGCGATCCGCAATATGTGCTGGTGCTCAGCCTTGACGAGCCGACCGTGGGTCTGGCGGGTGGCGGCGAAAGCCGCACTGCCGGCGCCACCGCCGCGCCCGTCGCGGGCGAGATGATCCGCCGGCTGGCGCCGCTTCTGGGGCTGCGGCCGCGCACGGACCAGCCGCTGCCCGTGGTTGAACGGCCGCAAGCGAATGGGCTAAAGCTCGTCTCGAACTGAGAAACGGGGTTTTCGTGACTGACAGGGCATTGCGGCTGTCCCAGCTGGGGCTTCGGGGCGACAAGGGGCGTGACCCCGAGGTGATGGGGATCGCGGTGGATTCCCGGCAGGTGGGGCCGGGCTGGCTGTTCGCAGCTCTGCCGGGCTCCAGCGTCCATGGCGCCGAGTTTATCCAATACGCGCTGCGCCAGGGCGCGGGCGCGGTGCTGACCGACCGGCAGGGCGCGCAGATCGCCGCCGATCTGCTGGCCGGGTCCGATGCCGCGCTGGTGGTGGCCGAGGACCCGCGCGCGGCGCTTTCGGGTGCGGCGGCGCTGTGGTTCGCGCGTCAGCCCGAAACCATGGTCGCGGTCACTGGCACCTCGGGCAAGACTTCGGTGGCCAGCTTTACCCGGCAGATCTGGCAGGCGCTGGGCCACAAGGCGATCAGCCTTGGCACCATGGGCGTGCAAGGCGATTACCAGGCCAAGCTTGCCCATACCACGCCCGATCCCCTGACCCTGCATCGCGTGCTGGCCGAGGCCGCGGCTGCGGGCGTTACCCATGCCGCGATGGAGGCATCCAGCCACGGTCTTGACCAGCGCCGGCTGGACGGGGTGCGGCTGAAGGCGGGAGCCTTCACCAACTTCAGCCAGGATCATCTGGATTATCACAAGAACTTCGACGACTACTTCGCCGCCAAGGCGCTGCTGTTCGACCATGTGCTGGACGAAGGCGCGGGCGCGGTCGTCAATATCGACGACCCGCGCGGCCGCCAGATGGCCGGCATCGCCCGTGAACGCGGCCTGCAACTGACCACCATCGGCAAGGATGAAGGCGCCGATCTGCGCATCCTTGGCCAGCGCTACGATGCCACCGGGCAGGATCTGCGCTTTTCGTGGCAGGGTCAGGCGCATCTGGTCCGGCTGGCGCTGATCGGCGGCTTTCAGGTCGAAAACGTGCTGGCGGCCTCGGGGCTGGTGATCGCGGCTGGCGATGATCCGGCGCGTGTGTTCGAAACCCTGCCGGGCCTGACCACGGTGCGCGGCCGCATGGAGCTGGCCGCGATCCGCGAAAACGGCGCGGCGGTCTTTGTCGATTACAGCCACAAGCCGGGCGCGCTGGCCTCGGCGCTGCAATCGCTGCGCCCGCATGTCATGGGCCGCATCATCGTGGTCTTTGGCGCCGGCGGCGACCGCGACCGGCTGAAGCGCCCGCTGATGGGAGAGGCGGCGCGGGATTTCGCCGATGTGGTCTTTGTCACCGACGACAACCCCCGTTCCGAAGATCCGGCAGCGATCCGGGCCGAGGTGATGGCCGGCGCCGGCCCCGAGGCCATCGAGGTTGGTGACCGCGCCGAGGCGATCCTGCGCGGCGTCGATGCGCTGCAACCGGGCGATGCGCTGCTGATCGCCGGCAAGGGTCATGAAACCGGGCAGATCATCGGCAGCGATGTCTATCCCTTTGACGATGCGGAACAAGCCTCGGTCGCCGTGGCTGCGCTGGATGGCAAGATATGACGCTCTGGACATCTGAAGCCGCAGCTGCCGCCACCGGCGGCCGCACCACCCGCGATTTTGCCATCATGGGCGTGTCGATCGACACCCGGACGATCCAGCCGGGCGATCTGTTCGTCGCGCTGCAGGCGGCGCGGGATGGCCATGATTTCGTGGCGCAGGCGCTGGAAAATGGCGCCGCCGCCGCGCTGGTCAGCCGCATCCCCGAGGGCGTCGCGCCTGACGCGCCGCTGCTGGTCGTGCCCGATGTTCTGGCCGCGCTCGAGGCCTTGGGCCGTGCCGGTCGCGCGCGGATGCAGGGCAAGGTGATCGCCATCACCGGCTCGGTCGGCAAGACCTCGACCAAGGAGATGGCGCGCATCGCCCTGACCGGGCAGGGGGTGATCCACGCGGCCGAGGCCAGCTACAATAACCACTGGGGCGTGCCGCTGACACTGGCGCGGATGCCGGCGGATACCGATTTCGCCATCATCGAAATCGGCATGAACCACCCCGGCGAGATCGAGCCGCTGGCCCGTCTTGCCCGCCCGCATGTCGCCATGATCACCACCGTTGCTGCCGCCCATCTCGAAGCCTTTGGCGCCATCGAGGGCATCGCGCGCGAAAAGGGCGCGATCTTTCAGGGCCTGCAACCCGCCGGCCATGCGGTGATCCCCGAGGATCTGCCGGTCACGCAGACCCTGCGCGATTGCGCCGACGCGGCGGGCGCGCTGGTCATCGGCTTTGGCGCACATGGCATGGCGCGGCCGCTCAAGGCCGAGACGACCGATGGCGTGACCGAGGTCCGCGCCCGCATTCTGGGCGAGACCGTGGATTTCAGCCTTGCCACCGCCGGCACGCATTTCGTGATGAATGCCGTGGGCGTGCTGGCCGCGCTCTCGGCTGCCGGTGCCGATCTGGATCAGGCCGCGCGCCGCCTGTCGGACTGGCGCCCGCCGCTGGGCCGTGGCGCGGTCGAGGATCTGGCCGGCATCCGCCTGATCGACGACGCCTATAACTCAAATCCGACCTCGCTTTCGGCGGGGCTTGCGACGCTGGCGCGGCTGACCGGCGGGCGCCGGGTGGCGATCCTTGGCGACATGCTGGAGCTTGGCCCCGACGAGATCGCGATGCACGAGGCCATGGCCGGCGATGCCGCCATGGCGGCGGTGGATCTGGTCCATACCGCCGGACCCCGGATGCGCGCCCTGCATCAGGCGCTGCCTGCCGCGCGGCGCGGGCTTCATGCCGACAGTGCTGCCGAACTGGGCGAGCGCATCGCCGAGCTGGTCACCGAGGGCGATATTGTACTTGTGAAGGGGTCGAAGGGCTCGAAGGTCTCGACGGTGGTTGACGCGCTGCGGCGAACCCGCCAAAGCACGCCTCCTGGCGAAAGGACAGAGTAATGCTTTATTGGTTTACCAATCTCTCTGACGGCGGAGATTTCTTCAACCTTTTCCGCTACATCACCTTCCGCGCCGGTGGGGCATTCTTCACCGCGCTGATCTTTGGCTTTCTGTTTGGCCGGCCGCTGATCGACCTTTTGCGCCGCAAGCAGAAAAAGGGCCAGCCGATCCGCGACGACGGCCCGCAAAGCCACCTGTCCAAGGCCGGCACCCCCACCATGGGCGGCCTGCTGATCCTTGCCGCGCTGACCGTCTCGACCCTGCTCTGGGCCCGGCTTGACAATGGCTATGTCTGGATCGTGCTGCTGGTGACGCTGGGCTTTGCCGCCATCGGCTTTGCCGACGACTATGCCAAGGTAACCAAACAGCACCACGCCGGGCTTTCGGGGCGGGTGCGGCTGCTGATCGGGCTTTGCATCGCCGCCGCTGCTGGCGCCGCCGCCGCGCATCTGCATCCGGCCCCGCTCAGTGGTGAGCTGGCGCTGCCCTTCCTCAAGAACACGCTGATCAACCTGTGGATCCTCTATGTGCCCTTTACCGTGCTGGTGATCCTCGGCGCGGCCAATGCGGTCAACCTCACCGACGGGCTCGACGGTCTGGCGATCATGCCGGTGATGATTGCCGCCGCCACCTTTGCGGTGATCGCCTATATGGTCGGCAACGCCAATTTCGCCAATTACCTCGGCGTCCATTTCGTTCCCGGCACCGGCGAACTTGCGGTCTTCGTCGCAGCACTCATCGGCGGCGGCCTCGGCTTCCTGTGGTATAACGCGCCCCCGGCAGCGGTCTTCATGGGCGACACCGGCAGCCTCGCGCTTGGCGGCGCTCTGGGCGCCATCGCCGTCGTCACCAAGCACGAGATCGTTCTGGCCATCGTCGGCGGCCTCTTCGTGGTCGAGGCGCTCAGCGTCATCATCCAGGTGCTCTACTTCAAGCGCACCGGCAAGCGCGTCTTCCTGATGGCGCCGATCCACCACCATTTCGAGAAAAAGGGCTGGGGCGAGGCGCAGATCGTGATCCGCTTCTGGATCATCGCGCTGATCCTTGCCCTGATCGGTCTCGCCACGCTCAAGCTGCGCTGACCCTTCATCACTTCACAAATACCCTCGGGGGGTCCGGGGGGCGAAGCGCCCCCGGCCTTCCTTCAGCGAAGGCAGAACCATGATCCCCGTCCAAGGCGTCGAAAACCAGACCATCGCCGTGCTCGGCCTCGGCCGCTCGGGCCGCGCCACCGCTGCCGCCCTGACCGAGGGCGGCGCGAATGTCGTCGTCTGGGACGACGGCGTCGACACCCGAGACAAGGCGGCAGCGGACGGCATGACCGTCCTCGACCTCACGCGCGAGGCCAATTGGGACGGCATCGCCGCCCTGATCACCAGCCCCGGCATCCCGCATCTCTATCCCAAACCGCATCCGGTCATCGCCATGGCCTATGCGCTGGGCGTGCCGGTCGACAATGACATCGGCCTGTTCTTTCGCAGCTTCGCCACCCGCGACTGGGAAAGCTACGACACCACGCCGCGCGTCATCGCCATCACCGGCTCGAACGGCAAATCCACCACCACCGCGCTGATCCACCACATCCTGCGCGAGGCCGGCCGCCCCACGCAGATCGGCGGCAATATCGGCACTGGCGTCTTGTCGCTTGATCCGGCCCATGACGCAGAGGTCGTGGTGCTGGAACTCTCCAGCTATCAGACCGATCTCGCACGCGCGCTGACGCCGGATGTCGCCGTCTTTACCAACCTGTCGCCCGACCATCTGGACCGCCACGGCGGGCCCGGCGGCTATTTCGCTGCCAAGCGCCGGCTTTTCGCCGAGGGCGGTCCCGACCGCGCCGTAATCGGCGTCGATGAGGTCGAGGGCCGCTATCTTGCCGACCAGCTTGCCATGGCGCCGTCGGATGATCGGGTGATCCGCGTTTCGTCTGGGCAAAAGCTCGAACGCTTCGGCTGGTCGGTCTTTGCACGCAAGGGCTATCTCTCGGAATACCGCAAGGGCCGTCAGGTCGCCTCGATCGACCTGCGCGAGGTCAAGGGCCTGCCGGGCGAGCACAACCACCAGAACGCCTGTGCCGCCTATGCCGCCACCCGCGCCGTCGGCATCGCGCCGCGTCAGATCGAGCAGGCCTTCCACAGCTTCCAGGGACTGCCGCATCGCAGCCAGCGCGTCGCCGAGATCGGTGGTGTGGCCTATGTGAACGACAGCAAGGCGACCAATGTCGATGCCGCAGCCAAGGCGCTGACCGCGTTCCAGAACATCCGCTGGATTGCCGGCGGTATGGGCAAGGACGGCGGCATCGAGGCGCTGCAGCCTTTCCTTGGCAATGTGGTCAAGGCCTATCTGATCGGCCATTCGGCCCGCGACTTCGCCCTACAACTGGGCCAGACCCCGCATGAGGTGCTGGAAACCATGGATCAGGCCGTCGCCCGCGCCGCAGCCGAGGCGCAGCCCGGCGATACCGTGCTGCTGGCTCCGGCGGCCGCCAGTTTTGACCAATATCCGAATTTCGAAAAGCGCGGCGAGCATTTCACCGCGCTGGTGCAGGCGCTGCCGCGCTGATCAGGGCCGGTCGCCCTCTTGCCACGTAAAAGGCCCCGGCGCGCGACCGGGGCCCCGTCATCCTCGTCCCGCCGGGATCAGAAACTGTAGCCGATGCGCAGCCCCACGCCCCAGGCGTCATTGCCTGACATATTGGCCCGGGCCACGTCCGGCGTGCCGGTTTCGGCTTGGGCATCGCCCAGCTTGATATAGCTGACGCCGCCGGTGATCTTGATATTGTCCTGCGTATAGATCGCGGCCAGTGTCACGCCCTTGCGCCCGTTGGTCGGTGCCAGCGGCGAGACCAAATCGTCACCGCCCGGTTCATACATGAACGAGACCAAGCCGGACCAGTTCTCGGTGAACTTGCGGCCAAGGCCGATGGTATAGGTCGTGGTGTCCTCCAGCTCGACCAGCCCGCCGTCGACGCCAAAGCCCGAAGGCGGCGCCGTGACCAGCATCTGCGGGTTCACCCGGAATTCGGACCATTTCACCCAGCGGATCGAGCCGAAAAGCAGCGTGTCCGGGGCGATGCCGGCCTGACCCTCCAGAACCCAGCTGCGCGGCGTCTTGACCTTGGTCTTGCTGTCGAGCTGGCCAAAGGCGCTGGATTCGGTGGTGTCGAATTCATGCTCGACCGGCGAGTTGTAGGTCAGCGAGACGCGGGCGGCGATATCGGGTCGTTCCCATGCCATGCCTGCGACCCAGCCCATGCCCCAGGCGCCGTCCAGCTGGACGTTATAGCCCGACAGCGGGCCATAGGCCGCGCCGCTCAGCGTCACCTCGGCATCGGCATGCGAGCCGCGGATCCCGCCATGGACCGAGAAATTGTTTTCGAACTTGTAGCGCAGCAGCGCGGTATAGGTGGTCGAGTTCACCGTGACCCCGGTGCCGCCCAGCACGACCGAGCCGCCTTCGGCCGTGGCCTTGTAGCCCAGATCGGCCCCGAAGGGCTGTTCAAGGATGAAGGCGCCCGACAGCGCATCGCTGAACTGGTGCTTGTAGGCAAAACCGGCAAAGCCATAACCCTTGGCCACGTCACCGGTCGAGGTGCCGCCATAGGCCGGCAGGTCGCGCCCCGACAGTTTCGGATTGACGCCGCCAAAGCTGACCTCGGCATGGTTCCCGTCCTCGAACAGGATGGCCAGCGATTGCGGTGCGCGTTCGATCCCGCCGGCAAAAACCGGCGCGGTGCTGCCCAACAGCATGCCGATTCCGGCCAGAACATTCTTCATGATCGCGATCCTTCTTGCGCCGATCCTGATGCGGGCGCTTGTGTCAAGCCTGCGTCATTGGGCGAGTTCACGTCAATGATTTCGCTGCCTTGCGACCCGGTTTGGTCCTACGCAATCTTGACGTGTGCTCAGAACGCCACGTCTCGCGTGAGAAAAGCCGGCCGGTGGGCCACGCGATGCTCTGGACAATCCGGCGGCTCCGTGAAATGGGAAACTGCCAAACGAACCCCTGACAAGGATGCTCCCATGCAGATTCGTGAGGCTCTGACCTTCGATGACGTTCTTCTGGTTCCTGCGGCGTCCTCGGTGATGCCCTCGACCGCCGATGTGACGACTTTCGTCACCCAGCAGATCCGGATGAATATTCCGCTGCTTTCCAGCGCCATGGATACCGTGACCGAAAGCCGCATGGCCATTGCCATGGCTCAGGCCGGCGGGATCGGCGTGATCCACCGCAACCTGACCGCCCAGCAGCAGGCCGATGAGGTCCGCCGGGTAAAGCGTTTCGAATCCGGCATCGTCTATGATCCGGTGACCCTGACCCCCGACCAGACCATCGCCGATGCCCGTGCGCTGCAGGAACGCTACAATGTGACCGGTTTTCCGGTGGTCGATGCAAGTGGCCGCGTGGTCGGCATCATCACCAACCGCGACATGCGCTTTGCCAATAGCGACGACATGCCGGTCAAGGCTGTGATGACCGGCGAAAACCTTGCCATCCTGCGCGAGCCCGCCGACCGGGCCGAGGCCATCAGCCTGATGAAGGCGCGCCGCATCGAAAAGCTGCTGGTGACCGACGGCGCGGGCCGTCTGACCGGGTTGCTGACACTGAAAGACACCGAAATGGCGGTGCTGAACCCCTTGGCCTGCAAGGACGGTCTGGGCCGGCTGCGCGTCGCCGCCGCCTCGACCGTGGGCGACGAGGGCTATGAGCGCAGTCTGGCGCTGGTCGATGCCGGCGTGGACATGGTGGTGATCGACACCGCCCATGGCCATTCCGAAGGCGTGGCCAAGGCCGTGGCCCGCATCAAGTCGCACAGCAATGAGGTTCAGGTCGTGGCCGGCAACGTCGCCACTGCCGATGCCGCGCGCGCGCTGGTCGATGCCGGTGCCGATGCGATCAAGGTGGGGATCGGGCCGGGCTCGATCTGCACCACGCGGATCGTGGCGGGCGTCGGTGTGCCGCAACTGACCGCGATCATGGATGCCGTGCGCGGTGCCGGCGACGTGCCGGTGATCGCCGATGGCGGCATCAAGTTCTCGGGCGATTTCGCCAAGGCGATCGCGGCGGGGGCATCCTGCGCCATGGTGGGTTCGGCCATCGCGGGCACTGATGAGTCCCCGGGCGAGGTGATCCTGTATCAGGGCCGTTCGTTCAAATCCTATCGCGGCATGGGCAGCCTTGGCGCCATGGCGCGCGGCTCGGCCGACCGCTATTTCCAGAAGGATGCAGCGTCGGACAAGCTGGTCCCGGAAGGGATCGAGGGGCAGGTGCCTTACAAGGGTTCGGCCGCTGCGGTGATCCACCAGCTGGTCGGCGGGTTGCGCGCTGCCATGGGCTATACCGGCAATGCCACCGTGGCCGAGATGCGCGGCGGCTGCGAATTCGTGCGCATCACCGGGGCGGGACTGAAGGAAAGCCACGTCCATGACGTGCAGATCACCCGCGAAAGCCCGAACTACCGGCTGGGCTAACCTTATCTTAACGGATCCCTGCGAGGATTGCCGGACTGGCAGCAGGGATCCGTCGGATGACTCGGAACATCGACAGACAGATTGTGCGGGGCTTTCGGGCCCCGTCGGCATTTCGGCATCGGCGGGACATGGGGGCGCGGCACGCTTGCGCCCCCATGCGGGGGGCCTGGCATGGCTGAGGCGGGGCGCGGGATGGGCGGTCCGCCGATGTCTGGTATGGCGCGGCATTTCGCAGGGCCGGTGCATCTGCCGCAGGTGAACATGGATTCGCTGCTGTTCGGCCAGCAGGCGCTGCGCGAGCTGAACGTGGCGGTGACCCCGAATTGCAAGGAGCAGGCCGGCGTGATCCTGCTGCTGTGCCATGATCTGGACAGCAAACCCTCGCGCGAAATCCGGGTGGCGATTTCCTGCGAGCGGGCGCTGATCTGGAAGGAAACCACCGGGGTCGAGCTGCAGGAGCGGCTGGCACGGATGCGGCAGGTCGGGCGGGAATATTACCTCGATACGCCGCTGATGCAGATCCGTCTGGAAGGGGTCGCGCGCGAGCGCGAGATCACCTCGCAGATGGATCGCAAATATCGGGTCTCGGTTTTTGAGGTGGCGCGCTGGTCCTATCGCGGGCAAAGCGGCAGGCTGCTGACGCGGGGGCGCCCGGTCGGTGGTTAAAGGCGGATGGCTATGGTGCGCGCTGCGGCGGCTGATGCTGGCGGCGGTGCCGCTGGTTTGCGGGACGGCCTCGTGGGCGCTGCCGCCGGCCGATATCTGCGAATGGGCGGCGGGGCAGGCGGCGCGGGAAACCGGTGTGCCGATCGACATTCTGGGCGCGCTGACCCTTACCGAAACCGGCCGCCGGATCGAGGGCAGCGTGCGGCCCTGGGCCTGGAGCGCCAATGCCGAGGGCGAAGGCACGTGGTTCGACGACCCGCAAAGCGCCGTGGCTTTCGCTCAGGATCGGGTGGCGCAGGGGCGCACCAATATCGACATCGGCTGCTTTCAGCTGAACTATCGTTGGCATGGTGGCGAGTTCGCCTCGGTGGCGCAGATGTTCGACCCGCTGGAAAATGCGCGCTATGCCGCGCGGTTCGTCAGCCGGCTTTACGCCGAGACTGGCGACTGGCGCACCGCCGCCGGCGCCTTTCATTCGCGCACGCGGGCCTATGCCGACCGCTATCTGGAGCGGTTCGACACGCTGCGGGCGATGCTGCGCGACCGTGGCTTTCAAGGGCTGGCCGGCGGTCCCGAAACCTATAACAGCTTTGCCGCGATTTCCTCGGGCAGCCGCAAGAAGGTGCGGGAACGTGTGATGCTGCTGGGCGCGCCGCTGGGCACCGGGGTCACCGGCCTGCCGGGCTCGCTGGCGGCGGTGGGGCAGGGGCGCGGCGCGGCCATCGCCGGTGCCAAGGGGGCGCTGGTCACTGCCGCGCGCGGCCCGCTGTTTGGCGCCGGGGTCGAACGCACCCGCCGCATTGCCCGCCCTGCCGCGCCGCCCGGACCCGATGCCCTGCCCGATGGCGTCACGCTGGCGCTGGCGGATGACCCGGGCCCTGCAGAGCAGATGCCCGACATCCCCGGCCCGCAGCCCTATACCGGCCCGCCGGTGTCCGATCCGGGGCCGCAGCACTTTACCGGCGAGGATTTCGACATTGAGATCCTGAACCACCCCTGACGGCAGCGCATTGACAAAACCCGCCCCGCCGCCTTTCTGGGCGCATCTCATTTGGGGCGATTGCCATGACACCTGCCGCGCGTGCGCAAGCGGCGATCCAGATTCTGGACCGCATTCTGGCCGGCGAGCCCGCCGAGGCGGGGCTGCTGCGCTGGTCGCGCGCCAGCCGCTATGCCGGCTCGGGCGACCGGGCGGCGGTGCGCGATCTGGTCTTTGATAGCCTGCGCCGGCGCAATTCGCGCGCGGCGCTGGGCGGGGCGATGACCGGGCGCGGCCTGATCCTTGGCATGTTGCGCGAAGAGAGGCGCGACCCCGGTCTGCTGTTTTCCGGCGAGGGCCACGCGCCGGCCCGCCTGTCGGAAAGCGAGCTTTTGGCGGGCCGCACGCCGAGCGCCGACGAGGCGCTGGACCTGCCCGACTGGCTGTTGCCGTTGTGGCGCGGGTCGCTCTCTGATCAGGCCGGGCCGATTGCCGCTGCCATGCGGGACCGTGCGCCGGTCTGGCTGCGGGCAAACAGCCTGCGCGCCAGTCCGGCACAGGCCATCGCGGCGCTGGCGGTGGACGGGATCGTCGCGAGGCCGCATGCCACCCTTGCCACCGCCCTGCGGGTTGAGGAGGGCGCGCGCCGCCTCGTCGCCGCCTCGGCCTATCGCGACGGTCTGGTCGAGCTGCAGGACCTGTCGCCGCAGCTGGCCTGCGCGGCGCTGCCGCAGGCGGGGCGGGTGCTGGATTACTGCGCGGGCGGCGGCGGCAAGGCCTTGGCTTTGGCGGCGCGCGGCAGCGATGTCACCGCCCATGACGCCGATCCGCAGCGGATGTCGGACCTGCCGGCCCGCGCGGCCCGCGCCGGGGCGCGGATCCGGCTGGCCCAGACGCGCGAGCTGCGCGGTGGTTTCGATCTGGTGCTGACCGATGTGCCCTGTTCGGGCAGCGGCACCTGGCGCCGGACGCCCGACGCGAAATGGCGCCTGCAGCCCGCCGATCTGCAGCGGATCCTTGAGGTGCAGGCGCAGATCCTGCAGCACGCCTCGGTTCTGGTCGCGCCGGGCGGCTGGCTGACCTATATGACCTGCTCGCTGCTCGACGCCGAGAATGGTGGCCAGATCCGCGGCTTTCTGGCAAGCGATGGCTTTGCACTGGTCGATGAGCGGCGGTTCACGCCCCTAGACGCTTCGGATGGCTTCTATCTTGCGGTGATGCGCCGGTGTTAACCTGACATTAACCGGGCTGGCCTAATCAGGACGCGTCGGCTTGCAAGAAGGGGAGGCGCCATGACGTCGGATCGGGCAGAGGCTCTGCGCTCGGCGCAGCTGTTGGTGCCGTTTCTGGCCTTGCCGGCGCTTTTGGGCGCCCTGTGGATCGCGATTGCGCCGCGTGGTGAAAACTACGCGATCCTTCTGGCGCTCGGCAGTGCCGTCATTGCGCTATACCTGCTGGGCGGTGCGATCTCGGCGCTGCATCTGCGGCGCGGCCATGCCATTCGCCGCGATCTGTCGCGGTTGCGCGGTCCCTTGGCCGCGCATGGTGCCGCCGCGATGGCCGTCGGGCCCGAAGGCCGTATCCTGCGCCAGAACGATTACGCGCTGGGCGCGATGGGCGATCTGGCCGGGCGCAGAATCCACGAGGTCTTGGGCCGCTGCCATGCCGATCCGCAACTGGTCTGGCAGGATATCGGCGCGGCGCTGCAACGCTGTGGGCGCTTCAACGCCGATCTTGGCCCGGCCGGGCGCTATCTGGTGACCCGCGCCAGCGGTGGCGAGGTGCAGCTGTGGCTGGCCGAAGAGCCGGGTCCGGCCCAGCCCGCCCCGCAAGGTCAGGGCGAGGAATTCGACCGGCTGCCGGTGTCGTTGCTGACGCTGGACGCCTCGGCCACTATCCTGCGTATCAATGACGCCGCCCGCGAGCTGCTGGGCGATGCCGCGCCGGGGCAATCGCTGTCGGCGCTGCTTGACGGGCTGGGGCGCGAGATCGGCGATTGGGTGTCGGACGTGCATGCGGGCCGGACCATCGGTGGCGCCGAGGTGCTGCATTTGCGCGCAGAAGGCAGCGACCGCTTTGTTCAGGTCAGTCTGAGCCGCTGTCATGGCGATCATGTCACGGCGGTGCTGTCCGATGCCAGCGCGCTCAAGACGCTTGAGGCGCAGTTCGTCCAAAGCCAGAAGATGCAGGCCATCGGTCAGTTGGCGGGCGGGATTGCGCATGATTTCAACAACCTGCTGACCGCAATCACCGGGCATTGCGACCTTTTGATGCTGCGCCACGACAAGGGCGACCCGGATTATGCCGACCTCGACCAGATCAGCCAGAATGCCAATCGCGCCGCGGCTTTGGTGCGACAGCTGCTGGCCTTTTCGCGCAAGCAGACGCTCAAGCCGCAGATCATGGACCTGCGCGATACGCTGTCGGACCTGACGCATCTGCTGAACCGGCTGGTAGGCGAGCGGATCGTGCTGACCTTTGACCATGACCCATCGCTACGGATGATCCGCGCCGACCGCCGGCAGCTGGAGCAGGTGATCATGAATCTGGTGGTGAACGCGCGCGATGCCATGCCGCAGGGCGGCGACATCACCGTCACCACCGACAACCTGCAATTGGCGAGCCCGACCGAGATCGGCCGCGCCACCCTGCCGCCGGGCGATTACGTCCGGGTGCAGGTGCGCGATCAGGGCTGCGGCATCGCGCCGGACGAGCTGATCAAGATCTTCGAGCCCTTCTATACCACCAAGCGGACGGGCGAGGGCACCGGGCTGGGTCTTTCGACCGCCTATGGCATCGTCAAGCAGACGGGGGGCTACATCTTTTGCGACAGCACCTTGGGCGAGGGCAGCACCTTTTCCCTGTTCTTCCCGGCACATGACAAGGATGAGGCCAGCGCCCCCGCCCCGGAGCCGCAGCGCGTTGTCGCCCACGTCCGGCGCGAGCAGGAGGCGACGGTGCTGCTGGTCGAGGACGAGGCGCCCGTGCGCGCCTTTGCCAGCCGCGCGCTGAAGCTGCAGGGGTTCAATGTGCTGGAGGCCGCCTGCGCCGAGGACGCCCTGTCCCTGCTCGCGAACCAAAGCCTGAACGTCGATGTCTTCGTCACCGATGTGGTGATGCCGGGCATGGACGGGCCGGCCTGGGTGCGCACCGCGTTGCGCGACCGTCCGCAAAGCCGCGTGATCTTCATGTCGGGCTATGCCGAGGATGTCTTTGCCGAGGGGCATGCCCCGGTGCCGAACTCGGCCTTTCTGGCCAAGCCGTTTTCGCTCTCGGACCTGACCACGCTCGTGGTGCGCCAGCTTGATATGCCCGCGCCCGAGACCGAGCAGGCATAGCCCGTTCGCACTGGCCGGACCCGGCAGATCCGGGTCCGGCCAAGCATCGACGCAAAAACCTGTTTTCTGCTCTTGCATTCGCCGGGCCGACGGGATACCTGCGCTCCACGGTCGGAGCGTAGCGCAGCCTGGTAGCGCACCTGCTTCGGGAGCAGGGGGTCGGAGGTTCGAATCCTCTCGCTCCGACCATTTTCCCGATGATAAGAAGCAGATAGTTCTGCCTTTTTGATCACAGAAGTTGCCTCTTGAAGAGGCAAAAATTCCTCAAATAGTTGAATTATAACAGAATAATTACGCTCGCTCGACGAGTCTACAGGTGGGTTGACTGAATGCTGCTATCGGCGTTAACGGCAGTGCCTGCCGATGCCTCAGGGCGGTCAATCACTCATACTGCCACGTGTTCGTCTGCTGCGCAGAGTCTCCGTTTAGATCGGCGATAGGGGCGGAAAGCCGTCTGACGGCGGCGCGGCGGCGCTGCCGCCGAAATCTTGATGAAGCAGCCGTTCAGGAAGGCCGCAGCGAACAGAGTGCCGAAACGGCCCACAGGGCGGCTGTCTGGCGGCGGCGCAGCATTGCATGTGCAGCAAGCTGGAGCAGCAGACGATCAGACACACCGCAGCGGGCAAGCTCACCGGATCGGTTGGAAGACCGCGAGAAGAAGGATCGCCGCGATGCTGGATTGCTGACGAAGCTGAATCGGACCGGGAACTGACGGCCGTTTAGGAAGGTCCTGCCTGTGGGGTAACCTCCGCGGGATCAAAAAAAGAGTGTGCGCAAATTAGGGCTATGCGAACTATGCCTTGAGCCCCCAATCCTGCCAGAGCGCAGCGATTTGCCTACGGCGGGCAGCGCGATGGCGAGCCAGAACCCATCCTTGCAACGCATCATTAGGCTTGTATCATGGGCACCTACGAAAGCTTCGACAGAGGGCCATAACAGTCTGCAAAGGCTTCCGATCTATTTCGATTGCTCAAGGTAGAGCCTTTCGGCGCGCGCTTTTAGTGGAATACCCTGTGCGGGTTAGGACTTTAACGACTATATCCGTGATATGTCTGGAAACTTCAACGATTTCATTGATCTGGATCGGACCTTTCGCGATCTTGCCACCTCCGATGAGGATGGTGACGAAGCGAAGATGGTGCGGCTTTTTGCCCGGAACGCATCAACGCGTTGGGCGGATCTCTTAGCCGAGCCACGCGTCATCGTGCTTGCAGAGGCCGGTTCGGGAAAGACGGAGGAGATTCGGCACATCTGCCGTCGCCAACGCGCCGAGGGCAAGCCGGCCTTCTTCCTGCGCATTGAGCATGTTATCGACGAATTCGAGACGAGTTTCGAAGAGGGGGATCTCGAGGACTTTGAGGCCTGGCTCAAGTCGGACGATCGAGGCTGGCTCTTCCTCGATTCCGTGGACGAGGCGCGCCTGCGCGATCCCAAGGATTTTGAGCGTGCCATCCGCCGCATTGGGAAGCGGATTGAGCGTGCCCTACAGCGCACGCATATCGTCATCACGGGCCGCATGGAGGCGTGGCGCCCTACGACCGACCTCTTGTTGTGCCGGACCAACCTGCGTTGGGAGGCGCCGGCGAAAGAACCCAACGAGGCGCCCGCGCCCCAGGGGGGATATGCGGTCGTAGCCGAGCGAGTGGCGAAGCGTGAGAATAAGCACGCCCCGTTCCGCATCGTGACCCTCGAAGATCTGCACGGCGTTCAGGTCGAAGCCTTTGCGATCGCCAAGGGTGTGACCGACATCAAAGCCTTCACTAAAGCCGTAGAGCGTGCCGAGGCGTGGCCGTTCACAACCAGGCCTCTCGATCTTGCCGAAACTATTGAGTTTTGGAACGATTACCATCGGATCGGCTCTCGGTTCGACCTGATGAAGAGCAGCATTGCCAAGCGCCTTGAGGAGCGGGATCAGGACCGGGCCGATGCGCGGCCGATCGCAGTCGACCGCATTCGCGAGGGCGCCCGCCTTGTCGCCGCAGCCACTACGCTCTGCCAAGAATCGGCCATCCGCATCCCCGACGGAGATAAGAATACCTTAGGTCATGTTGACAAATGGCGGAGCCAGAGCCTGATGCAGGCGACGTCTACGAAGCCGAGGAAACTGTCTGCGGTTTTGTCGTAGCGGGTTGCCAGCCGGCGGCTGTTTTTCAGTTTGCTGAAGCAGCGTTCGACCATGTTGCGCAGGGTGTAGATGGTCATGTCGACAGCCTTACGCACCTTTCGGTTCTTTCGCATTGGGATCATTGGCAGGGCGTTGCGGCTTTCGATGTCTTCCCGAATTTTATCAGAGTCGTAGCCCCTGTCGGCGACCAGAACTTCTGGTCGCGGCAGGTTGTCTGCCATCACCATATCATAGCCGGTGTAGTCGGAATCCTGGTAAGCGCGACGACGAGGCCCTATGCAGCGAGGCTTGACGCTTGGTCGTAGCACCAGGGCATGAGGTCCTCGATGCGGGATCTGGGGTGTCCGTCGAGGATGGCCCGGAGGGTATCGGCGAGGTAG
>NZ_WMIF01000010.1 GCF_009711185.1 Paracoccus limosus | reverse complement strand
AAGCCCTCGAAGAAGGCCCACTCATCGTCGGATATCAGGTTGCGCGCCAAGCCCATCTCCCAAGCAGAGATGAGCTTGAATCATAGGACGACTGCCAACGGAACCCCTTTTGTCAACACGGCCTAGGAAGGGGGAGCGCCCCCGGCTATTCGACCGTCACCGATTTCGCCAGATTGCGCGGCTGGTCCACATCCGTGCCCTTGGCGACGGCGGTATGGTAGGCCAGATATTGCATCGGCACGGCGTAAAGCACCGGCTGGAACAGGCCACCGCCGGTCGGCATGTTCAGGCTGGCATGAACGCCATGGCCACCGCGCGCGACCCCCTCGGCATCCGAGATCAGCAGCACCTGCCCGTGCCGGGCCATCACCTCTTGCATGTTCGAGACGGTCTTTTCGAACAGCGCATCGCGCGGCGCCAGCACGACCACCGGCACATTGCGGTCGATCAGGGCGATGGGCCCGTGCTTCAGCTCGCCCGAGGCATAGCCTTCGGCATGGATATAGCTCAACTCCTTGAGCTTCAGCGCGCCTTCGAGCGCGACCGGATAAAGCGGCCCACGCCCCAGATACAGCACATCCTGCGCCTCGGAGAGCCAGCCGGCCATACGGCGGCATTCGTCGCTGACCGCCAGGGCCTGATTCATCAGCCCCGGCAACGCGCGCAGGTCGTCCAGATGCTGGCGCAACTCGGCATCGCTCAGCCGGCCGCGATCCCGCGCCGCCTTCAGCGCCAGCACCGCCAGGACGGCCAATTGGCAGGTAAAGGCTTTGGACGAGGCCACGCCGACCTCGATCCCCGCCAGCGTCGGCAGGGCGATATCGGCATCGCGTGCGATCGCCGAAGTGCCGACATTGACCACGCCCACGGTCTTGGCGACCTTGCCCCGGGCGTAATGCAGCGCGGCCAGCGTGTCGGCGGTCTCGCCCGACTGGCTGACGAACAGCGCCCAGCTTTTCGGCGACAGCGGCGGCTCGCGGTAGCGGAATTCCGAGGCCACATCCAGATCGCAGGGCAGCCCGGCAAGGCTTTCGAACCAGTAACGCGCGACATGGGCGGCATAATAGGCGGTGCCGCAGCCGACGAGGGTCAGGCGGTCCACATCGCGGAAATCCAGCGATTCCGGCAGCACGATCCGGTCGCCCTTGATGTAATGGCTAAGCGCATCGCCTAGAACCACCGGCTGTTCGGCGATTTCCTTGGCCATGAAATGGCGATAGCCGCCCTTGTCGATCTGGGTGGCGCCAACGTCGATCTGGGCGATCTCGCGATTGGCGGGACGGACGGCTGCGTCGAAGATCTCGGCCCCCGCGCGGCGGATCACGGCGTGATCGCCATCCTCAAGATAGGTGATGCGATCGGTAAAGGGCGCCAGCGCAATTGCGTCCGAGCCCAGGAACATCTCGCCATTGCCATGGCCCAGCGCCAGAGGGCTGCCCCGGCGGGCGGCGATCATCAGATCAGTCTCGCCCTCAAAGAGGAACGCCAGCGCAAAGGCGCCTTCCAGCCGCGACAGCGTCGCCCGCGCCGCCTCGACCGGGTCCATGCCCTGATCCATGTGCCATGCGGTCAACAGCGCGACCGTCTCGGTATCGGTCTGCGATTCCGGGTGCAGGCCCAGCGCAATGACCTCATCGCGCAGCTCGCGGAAATTCTCGATGATGCCATTGTGGACGACGGCGACCGGGCCACGGCGATGCGGATGCGCGTTCACCTCGGTCGCGGCGCCATGCGTGGCCCAGCGGGTGTGGCCGATGCCGCTGTGCCCGGTCAGGGGTTCATGCACCAGCCGGTCGGACAGGTTGACCAGCTTGCCCACCGCCCGACGCCGGGCCAGCTGCCCCGCCGCATCGACGGTGGCAACGCCCGCGCTGTCATAGCCGCGATATTCCAGCCGTTTCAGTGCCTCAACCAGCTGGGGCGCGACTTCGTGATGGCCAAGAATGCCGATGATGCCGCACATGTCAGTTCCCCTTCTTCTGGCGCAGCGCCTGCATCAGGCGCGTGGCAAGGCCGGGCTTGGTCACCTGCTTGGCGCGACCCAGCGCCAGCGCCTCATCCGGCACGTCCTCGGTAATGACAGAGCCCGAGCCGGTCATGGCCCGCGCGCCGACCCGAACCGGGGCCACCAGCATGGTGTCCGAGCCGATGAAGGCATCGGCGCCGATCTGGGTGCGGTGCTTGCTCACGCCGTCGTAATTGCAGGTCACGGTGCCGGCGCCGATATTGGTGCGCTCGCCGATCTGGGCGTCGCCCAGATAGGTCAGGTGGCCCACCTTGACGCCCTCGGCCAGAACCGAATTCTTGATCTCGACGAAGTTGCCGACATGGACATCGCCACCCAGCTCGGCCCCCGGACGCAGCCGGGCAAAGGGGCCGACCGTGGCGCCGGCACTGACATGGCAGCCTTCGAGATGGCAGAAGGGCAGGATCTCGGCTCCGCTTTCCACGGTGACGCCGGGGCCAAAGACCACGTTCTGGCCGATGATCGCATCGCGACCGATGCAGGTGTCCAGCGCAAACCAGACCGTCGCCGGATCGCTCAGCGTCACGCCGTCCTCCAGCGCGCGGGCGCGGGCGCGGGCCTGAAAGGCCGCCTCGGCCTCGGCCAGTTCGGCGCGGGTGTTGATGCCCAGCGTTTCCTCTTCGTCGCAGGTCACCACCTCGACCCGCCGCCCCTGCGCGCGGGCCAGCGCCACCACATCGGTCAGGTAGTATTCCCCCGAGGCATTCTGGTTGCCCAGACGCGGCAGGATATCACGCAACAGATCCGCGTCGGCGGCCATCACGCCCGAGTTCACCAGCCGGATCGCGCGCGTCGCGGCATCGGCATCCTTGAACTCGACGATCCGCTCCAACCCCTCGGGCCCGGTCACGAGGCGACCGTAACGCCCCGGATCGGCAGCCTCGAAGCCCAGCACCACCACATCCGCCGGATGGCTGGCCAGCGCCAGCAGCGTGTCCTCGCCGATAAAGGGCGTATCGCCGTAAAGCACGATCACCCGGCCCTGAAAGTCCTGCAAGAGCGGCATTGCCTGCAAAACGGCATGGCCGGTGCCAAGCTGTTCCTCTTGCAGGGCGATCTGCGCGTCGGGCTCGAGCTTGGCCACGGCCTTGCGGACCTGATCCGCGCCATGCCCCGCCACGACGACGATCTGCGCAGGCTCCAGCGCGCGCCCCACGGCCAGCGCATGTCCGACCAGAGGCACGGCGGCCAGACGGTGCAGCACCTTGGGCAAATCGGACTGCATCCGGCTGCCCTGCCCGGCTGCCAGAACGATAAGGGCTGCGGGATTGTCCGTCATCTCTGCCTCTTGTCTGTTTTATCTCTTGTCTGCGCGTTCTACCTAGGGGGCAGCATCGGGGGAAGGCCCCGGCGGATCAAACATCTTGACGGAAGGTTACAGCATGGCGGGAACGGTGGTCTTTGATCTGGACGGGACGCTGGCCGACACTTCGGGCGACCTGATCGCGGCGGCCAATGCCTGCTTTCAGGCGCGCGGTCTGGGCGATCTGCTGCATCCGGTCGATGACGCGCTGATCGCGTTCCACGGCGGGCGAGCGATGCTGCGCGCGGGCTATGGCCGCATCGGCGCCGATACGCTGCTGCCGCCCGGCGCCGAGGACGAGGATTATCCGCGCCTGCTGGAATTCTATGGTCAGGACATCGCCCGCCACACCCGGCTTTATCCCGGCACCGAGGCGGCCTTGGACCGGCTGGCGGGCGACGGCCACCGGCTGGCCGTCTGCACCAACAAGCCCGAGGCGCTGGCCGAGGTGCTGTTGCGTGAATTGGGCATCCGCGACCGCTTTGCCGCCATGATCGGTGCCGACACGCTGCCGGTGCGCAAGCCCGACCCCCGCCCCTATCAGGCCGCCGTCACGGGCGCGGGCGGCACGGTCGCGCAATCCTTTCTGGTCGGCGACACCGAGACCGACCGCAAGACGGCTGCCGCCGCAGGCGTGCCGGTGGCGCTGGTGGCCTTTGGCCCCGAGGGCGAGGCGCTGTCGCGGCTGGCCCCCGAGGCGATGCTGGCGCATTTCGACGACCTGCCAAAGCTGGCCGCCGCATGGCTGGGCTGCTGAACGCTGGACATGAAAAAGGGGGCCGCAGGGCCCCCTGATCCGGTCAGTTCCGGCTGGTTCACTCGGCTTCGCTGGCCGGTTTGGCGTTGAGATGGCCATAGTTCTGGGCGCCGATGCTTTCGTAAAGATCGAGCTGGGTTTCCAGAAAATCGATATGGCCTTCCTCGTCGGCGATCAGATCCTCGAACAGGTCCTTGCTGACGTAATCCTTGACCGAATCGCAATAGTCGCGCGCCTCGATGTAAAGGGTACGGGCGTCATGCTCGGCCGCCAGATCGGATTCCAGCGTTTCCTTGAGGTTCTGGCCGATGCGCAGCGGGTCCAGCTTTTGCAGGTTCGGATGGCCCTCCAGAAAGATGATTCGCTGGATCAGGCGGTCGGCGTGATGCATCTCTTCGATCGACTCGGCGCGCGACTTGTCGGCAATCTTGCCGAAACCCCAGTCGTCCTGCAGCCGGTAGTGAAGCCAGTATTGGCTGACGGCAGTCAGTTCAGACCGCAGCGCCGCGTTGAGATACTCGATGACTTTGGCGTCGCCCTTCATGACTTGCTCCTATGCGCTTGGCTCTCAGACCCCGAAGTACGGGGGGCACGGCCAAACTATCGCATTCGCGCATGGTGTCTAGAAACAAAGGCATACAGCCGCCGCAATCGGCGCGCTTGCCAAGGGCGTGATAGATCTTGCCCGGGGTGATGATGGTTTCCGGGTCCGACGCGCGCATCCAATCCACCGCGGCACGGATGTCGTGGTCCGAGATCTGGGTGCAATGGCAGATGATCATGGCTCACCTCGGGTTGTCGTCGAAACCTACCAAATCGGTCAGAAAAGTAAAGCCGAGTTTTTCCCTAACCTATCGCAACGACCTTACGCCGCGGCCTGTCAGCAATGCTTGATTCTCGGGCGCGCCGGGGCCAGATACCCGGCCATGAAACTGGATGATTTCGACTTTCACCTGCCCGAAGCGCTGATCGCCACGCGCCCCGCCCGCCCCCGCAGCGCCGCGCGGCTGCTGCTGGCTCAGGGTGACGAGACGCGCGACCTGCATGTCGGCGATCTGCCCGACCTGCTGGGTCCGGGCGACCTGCTGGTTCTGAACGATACCAAGGTGATACCGGCCCGGCTGAGCGGCCAGCGCACCCGGACGACGCCACAGGGCGAGGCGGTGGCCGGGATCGAGGTCACCTTGCTGGAACCCGTGGCGCAGGGCTGGAAGGCGCTGGCGAAACCGCTGCGCAAGCTGAAACCGGGCGAGACCATCCGCTTTGGCGAGGCGCTGTCGGCCGAGGTGGTCGAGATCGCCGATGCGGCGCTGATCCTGCGCTTTGACGCGACGGGCGAGGCGTTCGACGCGGCGCTGGCTCAGGTCGGCGCCATGCCCCTGCCCCCCTATATCGCGGCGCTGCGTGCGCCCGACGAATCGGACCGGCAGGATTACCAGACGGTCTGGGCGCGCAATTCGGGCGCGGTGGCCGCCCCGACCGCCAGCCTGCATTTCGACGCGCCGCTGCTGGAACGCCTGCGCGCGCGCGGCGTCGAATTCGTTCATGTCACGCTGCATGTCGGCGCCGGCACCTTCCTGCCCGTCAAGGTCGAGGACGTGACCACGCACAAAATGCATGGCGAATGGGGCGAGGTCACCGCCGAGGCGGCCGAGGCGATCAACCGCACGCATGCGGCTGGCGGGCGCGTGATCCCGGTCGGCACCACCGCACTGCGCCTGATCGAATCAGCGGCCGATACGGCCGGTCAGGTGCAACCTTTCAGCGGCGTCACCGAAATCTTCATCTATCCCGGCTATCGTTTCCGGATAACCGACGCGCTGATGACGAATTTCCACCTTCCGAAGTCGACTTTGCTCATGCTCGTCTCGGCACTGATGGGGCAGGATCGGGTTCGCCGGCTCTATCGCCACGCGGTCGACTCGGGCTATCGCTTTTTCAGCTACGGCGATGCGTCGCTGCTGATCCCGTAAAGGAACTGATCATGTCGACGGTGCTGCGCACCACCTGGCCCCTGCTTCTGGGCATCCTGCTGCTGATGGTCGGGAACGGGATGCAGGGCACCCTGCTGGGCATCCGGGGCAAGATCGAGGGCATCCACACCGAACAGATGTCGGTGGTCATGGCCTCGTATTTCGGCGGCTTCCTGCTGGGGTCGCGCACCGTGCCG
The DNA here is from genome assembly GCF_009711185.1 of Paracoccus limosus. Classification (GTDB taxonomy): domain Bacteria; phylum Pseudomonadota; class Alphaproteobacteria; order Rhodobacterales; family Rhodobacteraceae; genus Paracoccus; species Paracoccus limosus. Next base: position 122,976 of record NZ_WMIF01000010.1, on the reverse strand, counting down.
GGCATGATCCAGAAGGTCGGCCATGTCCGGGTCTTTGCCGCGCTGGGGTCGGTGATCTCGTCGCTGCTGATTCTCTATGCCGTCGCCCCCGACTGGCGGATCTGGTCGCTGGAGCGGCTGATGATCGGTTTCTGCTTCTCGGGCGTCTATATCACCGCCGAAAGCTGGCTGAACGCCAGCGCCACCAACGAAACCCGCGGGCAGGCGCTGTCGGCCTATATGATCGTGCAGATGCTGGGCATCATCGGCGCGCAGCTTCTGATGAACACCGCCGATCCGGCCGGCTATCTGCTGTTCGTGATCCCCTCGGTTCTGGTCAGCTTTGCCTTTCTGCCGATCCTGCTGTCGACGCAGCCGGCGCCGCAATTCGCCACCATCCAGCGCATGAGCTTTGCGACGCTGTTCCGCGTCTCGCCTCTGGGCTGCATCGGGATCTTCCTGATGGGCGGTGTATTCTCGGCGATCTTCGGCATGGCCTCGGTCTGGGGGTCTGCCAAGGGGCTCAGCGTCGGCCAGATCTCGGCCTTCGTCGCGGCAATCTATGTCGGCGGGCTGGTGCTGCAATATCCGATCGGCTGGCTGTCGGACCACAGCGACCGGCGCATGATCGTGCTGGGCCTTGCGGTGCTGGGCTTTGCCGCCTGCGGCATCACGCTGGCGGTCAAGCCGGGCATCTGGGGTCTGCTCGCCACCGCCGCGATCATCGGCGGCGTCGCGAACCCGGTCTATTCGCTGCTTCTGGCCTATACCAACGACTTTCTCGAAGCCAAGGACATGGCGGCGGCCTCGGCGGGGCTGTTGTTCATCAACGGCGTCGGCGCGATGACCGGCCCGCTGATCACCGGCAAGCTGATGTCGATGATGGGGCCGGACGGGTTCTGGGCCTATATCGGCGCGCTTCTGCTGCTGCTCGCGCTCTATGCCGGTTGGCGTCGCACCCGCCGGCCAACCCCGGCGCAGGATCAGAACTTTGCCGTCATCGCCCCCTCGGCCACCCCGATCGCGGTCGAGGCGGCGCTGGAAACCGCCGGGTCGGATGATCCCGCGCGACCGGCCGGCTGAGCACCGGCGGGGCTTGCGGCCCCCGCCCGGCTCTGCAACCATCCCTCCGACATAAGGAGGAGACAGCGCCATGAGCGAGCCAACCGCCACCCCGGCCCAGATCACCCGCTTTTGGCTGGACGAGGTCGGCCCCGATGGCTGGTATCTGGCCTCGGAGGCACTGGACCAGACGATCCGCGACCGTTTCCTGACCAGCTGGCAACAGGCCGAGTCCCTTGCCCCCACCTGGACCGATACGCCCGAAGGCGCGCTGGCGGCGCTGATCCTGACCGATCAGTTTCCCCGCAACATGTTCCGGGGCGACATCCGCGCCTTTGCCACCGATGCGCTGGCGCTGCGCCTTGCCGATCAGGCGGTGGCCGCCGGCCATGACCTGCGCATCGACCCGCCGGCCCGGCAGTTCTTTTACCTGCCCTTCGAACACAGCGAAAACCTCGATGACCAGAACCGCGGGGTCGAACTGTTTTCCCAATTCATGCCCGGCGAGAATGAACGTCACGCCATCCTGCACCGCGACACCATCGCCCGCTTTGGCCGCTTTCCATGGCGCAATGCTGCTCTGGGCCGCACCCCGACCGAAGCCGAGGACCGGGTGATGCAGGCCGGCGGCTATGGCGCGCTGGTGTCGGGCAAGCTGTCGCTTGCCGACCTCTGAGAAATGATTTAACGCTGAACTAGTTTTTGCGAGAGGGGGAATTCCATGGCGCAATCCTTCGACATGGTGGTGATCGGTTCCGGCCCGGGCGGCTATGTCTGCGCCATTCGAGGGGCCCAGCTGGGCCTCAAGGTCGCGGTGATCGAACGCGAACATCTGGGCGGTATCTGCCTGAACTGGGGCTGTATCCCCACCAAGGCGCTGCTGCGCTCGGCCGAGGTGTTCCACCTCATGCACCGCGCCAAGGAATTCGGCCTTTCGGTCGAAAAGGCCGGCTATGATCTGGGCGCGGTCGTGCAGCGCTCGCGCGGCGTGGCCAAGCAACTGGCCGGCGGCGTCGGTCACCTGCTGAAGAAAAACAAGGTCACCGTGATTATGGGCGAGGCGACGCTGACCGCGCCCGGCAAGCTCTCGGTCAAGACCGACAAGGGCAGCGAAGACGTCACCGGCAAGGCCATCGTTCTGGCCACCGGCGCCCGCGCCCGCAACCTGCCCGGCCTTGAAGCCGACGGCGATCTGGTCTGGAACTACAAGCACGCGCTGCAGCCGCCGCGGACGCCGAAAAAGCTGCTGGTCATCGGCTCGGGCGCCATCGGCATCGAATTCGCCAGCTTCTTCAACACGCTCGGCGCAGACACCACGGTTGTCGAGGTGATGGACCGCGTGCTGCCGGTCGAAGATGCGGAAATCTCGGCCCTGGCGAAAAAGCAGTTCGTCAAACAGGGCATGAAGATCATCGAAAAGGCCACGGTCAAGAAACTGGACCGCGCCCCCGGCAAGGTCACCGCCCATATCGAGAAGGACGGCAAGACCGAGACGCAGGAATTCGACACGGTCATCTCGGCCGTGGGCATCGTCGGCAATGTGGAAAACCTTGGGCTCGAGAAGCTGGGCGTCAAGCTTGACCGCACCCATGTCGTCACCGACGAATATTGCCGCACCGGAGTCGACGGGCTCTACGCCATCGGCGACGTGGCCGGCGCGCCCTGGCTTGCCCACAAGGCCAGCCACGAAGGCGTCATGGTGGCCGAGCTGATCGCCGGTCAGCATCCCCACCCGATCAAGCCGAACTCGATCCCGGGCTGCACCTATTGCAACCCGCAAGTCGCCTCTGTCGGCCTGACCGAGGAAAAGGCGAAAGCCGCAGGCTACGACATCAAGGTCGGCCGCTTCCCCTTCATCGGCAACGGCAAGGCCATCGCCCTTGGCGAACCCGAAGGTCTGGTCAAAACCATCTTCGATGCCAAAACCGGCGAGCTTCTGGGCGCCCATATGGTCGGCGCCGAGGTGACCGAGCTGATCCAAGGCTATGTCGTCGGCCGCACCCTCGAAACCACCGAGGCCGAGCTGATGGAGACGGTCTTCCCGCACCCGACGCTCAGTGAGATGATGCATGAATCGGTACTCTCGGCCTATGGCCGCGCGATCCACTTCTGATCGCGATCTACCGAAATGACCAAGGGGGCCCAACCGGCCCCCTTTTTCTTTCGTGGGAAAATATCCCGCGGGGGAAGCCGCCGCAGGCGGATGGGGGGCGCGCAGCCCCCCTCTTCAATGCCCAAGGATCTGCGACAGGAACAGCTTGGTCCGCTCGCTCTGCGGGTTGTTGAAGAACTCCCTCGGGGTGTTCTGCTCGACGATCTGCCCCTGATCCATAAAGATCACCCGATGCGCCACCGCTTGCGCAAAGCCCATCTCATGGGTGACGCACAGCATGGTCATGCCCTCCTCGGCCAGCTCGATCATCGTGTCCAGAACCTCCTTGATCATCTCGGGGTCGAGCGCCGAGGTCGGCTCATCGAACAGCATGATGCGCGGCTTCATGCACAGCGAGCGCGCAATGGCCACCCGCTGCTGCTGCCCGCCCGACAGCTGACCGGGATATTTATGCGCCTGATCGGGGATCTTGACCTTGGTCAGGAAATGCATGGCCGTCTCTTCGGCCTGCCTCTTGGGGATCTTGCGCACCCAGATCGGAGCCAGCGTGCAGTTTTCCAGAATGGTCAGATGCGGGAACAGGTTGAAATGCTGGAACACCATCCCGACTTCGGAGCGCACCTTGTCGATGTTCTTCAGGTCATTGGTCAGTTCGGTGCCATCGACGACAATCCGGCCCGCCTGATGTTCCTCCAGCCGGTTGATGCAGCGGATCAGCGTCGATTTCCCCGAGCCCGAGGGGCCGGCGATGACGATCCGCTCGCCGCGCGACACGGTCAGGTCGACGTCGCGCAGCACGTGAAAGGTGCCATACCATTTGTTCAGCTTGCTGATCTCGATGGCCGGGCCGCCCAGCTGCGATTGGGTCTGCGTTTGCATGTGCTGCTCCTCAGCGATGGTCGCGCTTCAGCCGGCGTTCCAGATACATGGAGTAACGCGACATGCCGAAGCAGAGGATGAAGAAGATCGAGCCGACAAAGATATAGGGCTCCCAATAGGCGCCCTTCCATTCAAAGCTCGCGCGGATCGTGTCGGCCATGGCCTTCAGCGGATCGAACAGGCCCACGAACACGACCAGCGTGGTGTCCTTGAACATGCCGATGAAGGTCGAGACGATGCCGGGGATGGAGATCTTCAGCGCCTGCGGCAGGATGATCAGCCGCTGCGCCTTCCAGTAATCCAGTCCCAGCGCATCAGCAGCCTCGTATTGGCCCTTGGGCAGCGCCGCCAGCCCGCCGCGGATCACCTCGGCCATATAGGCCGAAGCAAACAGCGTCACCATGATGATGACCCGCAGGATGATGTCGAAATTCGTCCCCGGCGGCAGGAAATAGTTCAGCAGCAGCGAGGCCACGAACAGCAGCGTGATCAGCGGCACGCCCCGGATGAACTCGATGAACATCACGGCAAACATCTTGACCACCGGCAGGTCCGAGCGCCGCGCCAAGGCAAGGATCACCCCCAACGGCAGCGACATGGCGATGCCGGATACGCCGATGGTGATCGACAGCACGAAGCCGCCGAACTGGTCCGAGGATACCGGCTGCAAACGCAGGGGCAGCGCCGCCGCCAGCGCCTGCGCCACCCAGCCCGACAGCAAAAGCCACCAGACCGCCGCCGCGAGCACCGCCAGCGCAAAGGCCAGCATCCCAAGCCGCGACAGCGCCCGCCAGACCAGATAGCCGATGACAAAACCGGCCAGCGCCATCGCCGGCGACCACAGACTGCCGCCCCACAGCAGCCAGACCGCGACAAAGGGATAAAGACAGCTTGCCAGCAGCGCCCAACCCGGACGCAGCTCGATCAGCGCCACCCAGGCCAGCATGGCCAAAGCCATCAGCACCAGCGCCATCCCCGGCGCGCCAAGGATTTGCGCGATGACGAATGTCAGCACCACCGCCAGCGCCATCACCCTGCGGCTTGCGCTGCGGCTTTCGGAAAACAGCACCGGCGCCAGCGCCAGAAACAGCATGCCAAAGGCCAGCACCGGCCGCCAATACAGCGCCGAGGGGTAAAAGCCAAAGACGAACTGGTTCCAGCGGTTCTTGATCAGCGCCAGACAGGCGCCCGAGGCATCGGGGCCCCAAGTCGCGGCGATGATCTTGCGGCATTCGGCCATGCTGCCGGCATTCCACACCGAATGCGACAGCCAGGGCCAGATCGTGCTGGCCACCAGCCACAGGACGCCGAAGCCCACGAGGGTCAGCAGGATGTTCAGCGGGCCCGAGAACAGGTTCTCGCGCAACCAGCGGATGGCGCCGGCCTGCGCCGCCGGCGGCGGCTCGGGCGGCAACATGCTGTCACGAACAAAGGAGACGGTTTGGGCATGTGTATCGCTCATGTCACCGCTCCTTCAGCTTGACGCGGCTGTTGAAGATGTTCATCCCGCCCGAAATCAGCAGGCTGAGCAGCAGATAGATGCCCATCAGCAGCACCATGCACTCCATCTCGCGGCCGGTCTGGTTCAGCGTCGTGCCGCCCAGCGTGCCGCGCAGATCCATGAAGCCCACGGCGATGGCCAGCGAGCTGTTCTTGGTCAGGTTCAGATATTGCGAGATCAGCGGCGGGATGATCACCCGCAGCGCCTGCGGCAGGATCACCAGCGACATCGTCCGGCCCGGGCGCAGGCCCAAAGCGGCGGCGGCCTCGGACTGACCGCGGCTGACCGACAGGATACCGGCGCGCACGATCTCGGCAATAAAGGCGCCGGTATACAGCGTCAGCGCCAGCCACAGCACCACGAAACTGTTCGACAGGTTGATACCGCCGACAAAGTTGAAGCCGCGCATGACCGGTGCGATCAGATGCAGGCCGAAATGCCATGTCAGCAGCGCCAGCGGCACCAGAAGGATCGCCAGATTGATCCACCATGTCGTCGGGCGCCGGCCGGTTTCATCCTGCAGGCGCTTGGCGCGGCGCAGCACGAAATACCGGATGGTCAGGGCAGCGATGATCGCCACGGCATAGGCGACAAAGGCCCAGCTTATCCCCTCGCGCCCCAAAGCGATGGTGCCGGGCGGGTTGGTCATGCCCAGCGTCGGAATGGCGGTATAGCGGTTGGTGGGGGCGATCAGGTCGAAAAACAGCATGCCCGCCTGCGGATTGTCGCCGCGATAGGCGTTGGGCGGCGGCATGATCTCGGTGAATATCGCCAGAATCACCAGAATCCACAGCAGCAGCGGGATATTGCGGAACACCTCGACATAGACCGTCATCAGCCGCGCGATCAGCCAGTTCGAGGACAGGCGCAGCACGCCCACCACCACGCCCAGCACCGTGGCCGAGATGCAGCCCAGGATCGACACCTGCAAGGTATTCAGCAGCCCCACCACCAGCGCGCGCAGATGCGTGTCGTCCGAATTATAGGGGATCAGCTGCTGCGGAATGTCATAGCCCGCGCGCCGGAACAGGAAATCAAAGCTGAAGGTCTTGCCCATGATGGCAAGGTTGCGCAGCGTGTTGTCGACCAGCCAGCCGGCGACAAGCATGACCAGGATAAAGACGACCGCCTGAATGGTCAGCGAACGATAGCGCCGATCATAGACAAGCATCGACAGTCGGAAAGGTGGTTTGACCACCCCCGGATAATCCACCATTTTTGAACCCCCTGAAAGCCGGCGGCGGGTCTTGTGCCCTGTTAACTGGCCGGTCTTGAAAAAAGAGCGGGCGACCCAAAGGCCGCCCGTCCCGAGGAGTGCCGATCAGCGGAACGGCATCGCATACATCAGACCACCCTGGGTCCATTGCGCGTTCAGCCCGCGCGCCAGACCGATCGGGGTCTGCTCGCCGATGGTGGCGGCAAAGATCTCGCCATAGTTGCCGCCGGCCTTGATGGCGCGCTTGGCCCATTCGGCATCCAGCCCGATCATCTTGCCCAGATCGTCGGTGGTGCCCAGCAGGCGCTGCACCTCGGGGTTGGTCGAGGATTTCGCCAGCTCATCGATATTGGCCGAGGTCACACCATATTCCTCGGCCGCGATCAGCGCAAACAGCGTCCAGCGCGCGATGTCGCCCCAGTTGTTGTCGCCATGACGCACCGCCGGCCCCAGCGGCTCTTTCGAGATGATCTCGGGCAGGATGATGTGGTTTTCGGGATCGGCAAAGCTGGCGCGGGTCGCAGCCAGACCCGAGGCGTCGGTGGTATAGGCGTCGCAGGCCTTGGCCATATACTGCTGTTCGCCCTCGGCATTGCTGTCGATGTTGACCGGCTGATAGGTCATGCCATTGGCCTTGAAGTAATCGGCCAGGTTCAGCTCGGTCGTGGTGCCGGTCTGGATGCAGACGGTGGCGCCGTCCAATTCCTTGGCCGAGCTCACGCCCAGATCCTTGCGCACCATGAAGCCCTGACCGTCGTAATAGTTGACGCCGACGAAATCCAGCTTGAGGTCGGTGTCGCGCTGGAAGGTCCAGGTCGAGTTGCGCGCCAGAATGTCCACCTCGCCCGAGCTGAGCGCGGTGAACCGGGTCTGGCCGGTTGTGGGAACGAACTTGATCTTGGTCGGGTCGCCCAGCACGGCGGCGGCGACCGCCTTGCAATAGGCGATGTCAAAGCCCGACCAGTTGCCATTCGCATCAGGCGCCGCAAAGCCGATCAGGCCGGTGTTCACCCCGCAGTTCAGCACGCCGCGGGCTTTGACCTCTTTCAGCGTGTCGCCTTCGGCGGCAAGGGCGCCGGTGGCCGCAAGGGCCATGGCCGCGACCGTGCCGAAGAATGCAAATTTCTTCATGGAGTTCCTCTCTGCTGTTCGTTGGCCCCCTGCGGGACCTTGTCGACGCCGGGTCGCAAGCCCCCTTGGCGGCAAGGAGCCCTTATGCCCCCATAAGCGGCATTGTGCCCAAGCAGGAACAGGCGTCAAGGAATAAGCCGAAGGGACTAGGCCTGCCGACTAAGCCGCCAAAGCCGGTCGGCATCGCGCATCGCCTGCAACCTTGCGGCGGCGGCGGCATCGGCATCCTCGTCGCGCCCCCAGCGATCCGACTGAAATTCTTCGTCAATCCGCGACAGGGCATAGGCCTCGTCAACGCTCAACCGGCCGCGCAGCACCGCCAGCCCAAGGATCAGCGAGCCGGGCAGCGTGACCAGATCATGCAGCGCCGTCAGCCCCAGAGGGTCAAGTGCCCCGACCTCTGCACGCAATTTCAGCAGGGATGAGTCGGCCTGCGCCACCGGCAGCACGCCCTGGGTGACGCGCAGCGGCGCCCCCAGCGTGGTCGCGGCCCAATCCACCAGCGGATCCCAGCCGGCGGCCTGCGCCTCGACCAATGCATCGGGTGCCTCGGCGCGATAGCACAGCAGATCGGTGCCGCCGTAATCGGCCAGCATATCGGCCACGGCCTCGAATTGCGGCGTCACCCGCTCCAGCGCGGAATTGGCGGCGCGGGTCAAGGGCATCTTGTTCGGGTCGATCACATCGGCCGGCGCGTCCCATTCCGCAGCGACCGCCTCGGCCAATGCCCGGGTCGGCAGGGTCAGCGCCAGCTTTCCGGGCGTGCGCAACGGACGGTCGTCCAGCATGATCTCCCAGCCGCCGTCGCAGGGCCGGACCGAGGCCGCCTTCCAGAACCGCCGTGCCTTCCACTCGCTCATGCCATCTGCTCCTGTGCCATCCAGCCCATCAGCGCCTCGGTCAGCGCCGGGTAATCGGGGGCGACCAGCCGGGCGCCAGCCTGGTGCAACACCTCGGGCGGGTGATAGCCCCAATCGACGCCGAACCCGGCGACGCCCGCCGCCCGTGCCATGTCCATGTCGAAACTGGTGTCGCCGATCATCGCCGTGCGCGTGGCCAGGGCCCCGGTTTCGGACAACGCCGAATGGATCATCGCCGGGCTGGGTTTCGAGGGGTGCCCGTCCGCCGATTGTCGGGTCACGAAATGCCCCTGCAAGCCATGCGCATCCAGCACCGCCATCAGCCCGCGCATCGGCTTGCCGGTGGCGATGCCCAGAAACACATCCTCACGCGACAAAAGCGCATCCAGACAATCGCGCGCGCCGGGATAAAGCGCCGGATGGTGGCCTGCGGCGCGCAAGCGGATAAAGGCCTCGCGATAGCCGGTGACGACGCGGTCCTGCATCTCGGCGCTGGCGCCGGGCAGCAGTTCGGCCACGGCGACCGGCAGCGACAGGCCGACGATGGTCAGGATCTGCGCCGGGTCCATCTCGGGCAGGCCGGCCATCTGCATCGCCCGGTTCATGGATTGCGTGATCTCGACCCGGCTGTCGATCAGCGTGCCATCCATGTCGAACAGGATCAGATGCATCAGGCCTCCTCGAACGGGTCTTCCGGCACGTCATTCTCGGACCAGCCAAGCGTCTGCCAGGTGCGGACCATATGGTCGGGCAAAGGCGCGGTGATGGTGATCAGCTTCTTGGTGATCGGATGCTCAAAGCAGATCATCCGGGCGTGCAGATGCAGCTTGCGGCTGATCTCGCCGCCCAGCTGCGCGCCCCAGCCATCGCCAAGGTTTTCCTGACCCGAACCGCCGTATTTGCCGTCGCCGACGATCGGATGTCCGGTTTCGGCCATATGCGCGCGCAGTTGGTGCGTGCGGCCGGTGATCGGGACCATCGCCACCCAGGCGACCCGACCGCCCAAGGCAGAAAGCACTGCGTAATCGGTATGGGCGCGCTTGGCGCCCTCGGTCGTGGCGACCTCGGCGGGCAGCACGGCCATCATCTTTTCGCCCTCGCCGCCGCGACCACGACCCGGCGCCTTGACGAGGCCATATTTGATCGAGCCCATGCGCGGATGCGGCACGCCCGCCACCGCCGCCCAATAGATCTTGCGCGTCAGCCGGTGCCGGAACGCCTCGCTCAGCGCGCGCGCGATCCGGTCGGTGCGCGCCAGCAGCAGTACGCCCGAGGTGTCCTTGTCCAGCCGGTGCACCAGCTTCGGGCGGTCCTTGTAGCCAAACATCAGCGCCTCGGTCAGCCCGTCGACATGCCGGTCGCCCTGCCCCGAGCCGCCCTGCGACGGCAGCCCCGGCGGCTTGTTCAGCGCGATGATATGCTCGTCTCGCCACAGGACGCAGGACTGGATCATCTCGGCATCGGACGGCTTGACGCGCGGCTTGGCCGCTGGCGCCGGCGCGGTCCCGTCGGGGATCGGCGGCACACGCACCTCTTGCCCCGGCTCGATCCGGGTGTTGGCCTTGACGCGGCCGCCATCGACGCGCAGCTGGCCGGTGCGGCACATCTTTTCGACGGCCCCCTGCGTCAGCTGCGGAAAATGCTTCTTCAGCCAGCGGTCAAGGCGCTGCTCGCCCTCGTCGCCGGTCACGCGGATCATCTGCACGCCGCTCATGCCGGCAGCCCCTTGCCGCCGCGAGTCACTTCAAAATTCATCATGTCTTGCCCTCTGAGCGCCGCTTCTGGCGCAGCCCGGCGAACCATTCAACGCGCTTTTTCAGATCGCGCTCGAAACCGCGCTCGACCGGCAGGTAAAGCACGGGGCGTTTCATGCCCTCGGGGAAATAATCCTGACCCGAGAACGCGTCCTCGGCATCGTGGTCGTATTGATAGCCCGCGCCATAGCCCTGATCCTTCATCAGCCCGGTCGGCGCGTTCAGAATATGCGCCGGCGGCATCTGGCTGCCCGATTGGCGTGCCAGCGCCCGCGCGCCCTTGTAGGCGGCATAGCCCGCATTGGATTTCGGCGCCAGCGCCAGATAGATCACCGCCTGCGCCAACGCGAGTTCACCCTCGGGGCTGCCAAGGCGCTCATAAAGCGCCCAGGCGTCCAGGCAATGCCGCTGCGCCGCCGGGTCGGCCAGACCGATATCCTCGACCGCCATACGGGTGATGCGGCGCGCCAGATAGCGCGGATCCTCGCCGCCCTCCAGCATGCGGGAAAACCAGTAAAGCGCCGCGTCGGGATCGCTGCCGCGCACGGATTTATGCAGGGCCGAGATCAGGTTGTAATGCTCATCGCCCGACTTGTCGTATTTCGCCGCCCGCCGCATCAGGCGCTGCGCCAGCTGGTCGGTGGTCAGCTTGTCCTTGACCTTCCACGCCATCACCTGCTCGATCAGGTTCAGGGCGGCGCGGCCGTCGCCATCGGCCATCTCCAGCAAGCGCTCGCGCGCCTCGCCGGTCAGGGGCAGCGCGCGGCCCGCCTCGTGCTCGGCGCGCTGCGCCAAGAGCTCCAGATCGGCCAGCGACAGGCGCTCCAGCACGATGACCTGCGCGCGCGACAACAGCGCGGCGTTCAGTTCAAAGCTGGGGTTCTCGGTGGTGGCGCCGACCAGAACGATGGTGCCATCCTCCATCAGCGGGAGGAAACTGTCCTGCTGCGCCTTGTTGAAGCGGTGGATCTCGTCAACGAACAGCAGCGTACCGCGGCCCTGCTGACGGCGCAGGCGGGCGGCCTCGAACACCTTGCGCAGTTCGGGCACGCCGGAAAAGATCGCCGAGATCTGCACGAAGGCCAGATCGGTCTGCTGTGCCAGCAGGCGGGCAATGGTGGTCTTGCCGACACCCGGCGGCCCCCAGAGGATCAGCGAAGACAGGCTGCCCGAACCGAGCATCGCGCCCAGCGGTCCCTCGGGGCCCAGCACCTTGCCCTGCCCCACGACATCGGCCAGCCGGGCCGGCCGGATGCGGTCGGCCAGCGGACGGTTCGCGTCGGGCAGCGGGGCGCCCGTGGGCGCAGGGTCGAAGAGATCAGCCATAAGATCCGCAGTCTAAGCCGGCAGCCCCGGCGGGGAAAGGCCCCACGACAGCGCCGCCACGGCACCGACGCCCGCGATCCCTTGGGCGCGGCGCTGAGGATATCAGGATGCGCGCCCGGCGCCGAGTCGCGCCTTGGGCGGGTGGCCATGAACGGGCTCGCAGATCGCCGGCGCCAGCGGCAGCGCGCGACAGACGCCCGTTTCCGGGCCTGACAGCGCCTGCACAAGCCTCGGGGGCGTCATCACATCGCTAGCGGCTTGCCGGACTGCGGCGGCGGCACGGCAATGGCCGGCCGCCCGCCGCATCCTCGCAAGGTGCATCAGTGCATCTTGGTCGCGAGGTTGATCGAGACGCATTGGAAATAGCCGTCGTCGATCCAGATCACCGGACCCATCGCCTGCGCGTCCAGACCGCAGGGTTTCAGCCAGCGCGGCCAGGTCGAGGCCACGAGGCAGACCAGCCGCGTCGCCCCCAGCGCGCGCGCCGAGTTGCTCATTTCCTGGACCAGCGCCAGCTGCACCCGGCGACGCTCACGCTGCGGGATCGTGTGATCCACGAACAGTCGGCTTGCTTCCCAGGTGCCGGGCTCGACCGGGGCCGGACCGTCCAGAAGATTCTGGGGGATCGAGCCGCCAAGCAGGTCCAATTGGGCATCACGGATCATATAGGAATACATGCCACATTTCGCGGTCGACGGCGTCAGCCGCACCCCTGCCAGAACCTGACCCCGCTCGTGGATCGCGACCCAGCGGCTCATCGGGGTGTCGTATTGGTCGAACTCCATGTCATCCGTCTGGGGCAGATCCCAGCGTTTCTGGATGATGAAGCTTTGCTTCCGCGCGCGGAAGATATTGGCAAACAGCTCGCCGTGGTTGTGGAGGTTGGCGAACGAAAGGGTGGTGGTCTGCATGGTAGTCTCCTGGGGTTGTGGTGGGTGGTGGCCCCCAGGTTGAACCGCACGCAGGCGGACCGTTTAAAGCAAGCGGTAGTCCTTAGCCCGTTGCAGCGCCTCGGCAGTCGTACGCGCCATGAGACGTTCGCGCGCCGAAATGAGACGTGCCTTGAATGCGCTCTCCGTTATACCAAGTTTGGCAGCCGCTGCTGCATGACGATCGCCCTCTGCGATACACCGAAGGGCCTCTTGTTGAGCCTTGGTCAGGCTCTCCGGCGGCTCGGTGATGTCATGGAGCCGACGTGTGATTGCCGAGATCACCTCGATCTCGTCATCCGTGAATTCCCTCTTGTCGTGCGCAAAGGCCGCGATCGTCCGAGACTTGATGGGGCCGTGAGCAACGACCAAGCCGTAATGCAGCCCGTGGTCGGCGGCATCCTGCAGGATCGAGAAAGGATCTGGAATCGGCAGCACGCTCCAGCGGCAGGCACCCGTGATCGAAAACCCCCATGCGATCGTGGGATCGCGCAGGGCATAGGCCCGCTCGGCGTAGCGCAGGACCCATTCCTTGTTGTAGGTCCGAAACTGCATCAAGGGTGCAGCAAAACGGATGTGCAGGCCGACAAAATAGCCGGCCGGTGCAAGCTTCTTCAGCTTGGCGAGTGCTGCATTGATTTCCGCGCGAGACGACATGACGTTTTGGACAGATTGAGATTTCCACGGGTTACAGCCAAAATGGCATGTCACCTAGTCTATTCAAGCGTAACCGGTTTTGCGAGCGGAGTTTTCAGCACCGCTCATGCCTTCGCATCTGTCAACCATGCGACAGACCGCTGTGGTCGCCGGCATGGTTTCCCGGATCGCGCGAGGATTTTCCCCGGCAAATCCAGTGACCTGCATCCATCGATCTCGCCAGGCTGTCCGATCCCTCCTTGGTTGATTCGGAAATTAAATTTCGCGCTCATGTTGCAAAAAGCCCGCAGCCTTTTACAAGACTACGGGCTCGGTTTAACGCGCTAAGCCTAAAAAAGGTTTAACGTTATCAGACTTATTCCGCCGATTCGGCCTCAACGCGGGCGCGATCGGCCGCACCTTTTGCATTCGGGTCACGATCGACCAGCTCGATGATCGCCATCGGAGCCATGTCGCCATAGCGGAAGCCGGCTTTCAGAATGCGGACATAGCCGCCCTGACGGTCCTTGTAGCGGGCACCGAGCACTTCGAACAGCTTGGCGACGTGCTGGTCTTGCTTCAGCTGGGCGTCGGCCTGACGGCGGGCGTGCAGGTCGCCGCGCTTTGCCAGCGTGATCAGTTTTTCAACGATCGGGCGCAGTTCCTTGGCTTTCGGCAGCGTGGTCTTGATCTGCTCGTGCTCGATCAGCGAGCCGGCCATGTTGGCGAACAGCGCTTTGCGGTGTTCGTGGGTACGGTTCAGACGGCGGTAACCGCGGGCGTGACGCATGATAATCTCCTATGACGTCTTTTGCTTTGTCTGGCGGCCCATGCGTGGCGGGCCACTCTCCTTGGGGCAGGATTGCCCAGTCGTTCCGGGGGCGTGCATCAGATGCACCGCGCGTACACAGGCTGTACACCGGGCGTATGCCGCCCCCGGCATTCGATCAGAACTGGTCGTCGAAACGCTTGGCCAGGTCTTCGATGTTCTCCGGCGGCCAGTCCACGACATCCATGCCGAGGTGCAGGCCCATGCCCGAGAGCACTTCCTTGATCTCGTTCAGCGACTTGCGGCCGAAGTTCGGGGTGCGCAGCATCTCGGCTTCGGTTTTCTGGATCAGGTCGCCGATATAGACGATATTGTCGTTCTTGAGGCAGTTGGCCGAACGCACCGACAGCTCCAGCTCGTCCACTTTCTTGAGCAGGCGCGGATCGAATTCCAGACCGTCCTCGGCATCCGAGCGGGTCGCGGCTTCGGGCTCGTCGAAGTTGACGAAGACCGAGAGCTGGTCCTGGATGATGCGCGCGGCATAGGCCACGGCGTCTTCCGGGGTCAGCGAACCGTCGGTTTCGACCTTCATCGTCAGCTTGTCATAGTCCAGCACCTGACCTTCGCGGGTCGGCTGCACTTCGTAGCTGACGCGCTTGACCGGCGAGAAGATCGCGTCGATCGGGATCAGGCCGATGGGCGCATCCTCGGGACGGTTCTTGTCGGCGGCGACATAGCCCTTGCCGTTGGCAACGGTCAGTTCCATGTGCAGCTCGGCGCCGTCGTCGAGATGGCAGATGATGTGGTCGCGGTTCAGGATGGTGATCCCGGCCGTTTCCTGAATGTCGCCGGCCTTGACCTCGCCCGGGCCCTTGGCCGAGAGCGTCAGGCGCTTGGGCGCGTCGACTTCCATTTTCAGCGTCACGCCCTTGAGGTTCAGGACGATGTCGGTCACGTCCTCGCGCACGCCGGGGACGGACGAGAATTCGTGCAGGACGTGGTCGATCTGCACCGAGGTGATGGCCGCGCCTTGCAGCGAGGACAAGAGCACGCGGCGCAGGGCGTTGCCCAGCGTCAGGCCAAAGCCACGCTCCAGCGGTTCCGCAACCACGGTCGCGACGCGCGAGGAATCGGCACCCGGCTTGATTTCCAGCTGGGTGGGCTTGATCAGTTCGGCCCAGTTCTTGTGGATCATGCGTTTTCCTCCATACCTGTTTCCAGCCCATGACCGGTGGCCGGAAACGCCCGAGGTGAAATGCGAAAAATCGCGCCCGCGCAAGACCAGCCTGCACGGAACGCGACAAGATCAAAGCCGATCAGACGCGACGGCGTTTCGGCGGGCGGCAGCCGTTGTGCGCGATCGGGGTCACGTCACGGATGGCCGTGATGTTGAAGCCGACAGCAGCCAGCGCGCGCAGAGCCGATTCGCGGCCCGAGCCGGGGCCTTGAACTTCGACTTCCAGCGAACGGACGCCATGTTCCTGAGCTTTCTTGCCGGCATCTTCAGCGGCCATCTGGGCGGCGTAAGGGGTCGATTTGCGCGAGCCCTTGAAGCCCATGGTGCCAGCCGACGACCACGAAATAGCGTTGCCTTGCACGTCCGAGATCAGGATCTTGGTGTTGTTGAACGAGCTGTTCACATGCGCCACGCCGGTGGCGATGTTTTTGCGCTCTTTGCGCTTGATACGGGTTTTATCGCGTGCCATGTCCGTTCCCCCTTACTTCTTCTTGCCGGCGATGGGCTTCGCCGGGCCCTTGCGGGTGCGGGCATTGGTGTGGGTGCGCTGGCCGCGAACCGGCAGGCCGCGACGGTGGCGCAGGCCGCGATACGAGCCCAGGTCCATCATGCGTTTGATGTTCATCTGAGTTTCGCGACGCAGGTCGCCTTCGACGGTGTAGTTGGCGTCGATGTATTCGCGGATCTTCAGAACTTCGGCATCCGACAGCTCGTTCACGCGGCGGGTCGGCTCGATGCCGACGGCGGTGACGATCTCGTCGGCGAATTTCGGGCCGATCCCGTGGATATAGGTCAGTGCGATCGGGACGCGTTTCCCGGTCGGAATGTTGACGCCAGCAATACGAGCCACGCGTTCTTCCTTTTCAAAGTTGCGGTTCCGTAGCACCGGAACCTTTTTTCACAACCAAAGACCCGAAAGCGTCGCCTTCGGGCCTTCGACGGCCATCCCCGAAAGGATGATTCTCATGCGAGATGCTGCGGATTAAGGGATTCGCCAGCCGAGGTCAAGCCTTGGAGGGCAATTGGTCCAGCACGGCGGCCATCTCGGCGCCGACGGTGTCGATCTCGGCCAGACCATCGACCGAGTGCAGGTTGCCCTTGCACCAGTAATAGCCGATCAGCGGCGAGGTCTTCTTGTAATATTCCATCAACCGGGTCTTGAGGCTGTCGGCATTGTCATCGGCGCGGCGGCGCAGATCGGTCGAGCCGCAGACATCGCAGGTGCCCGCCACCTTGGTCGGCTTGGTGACGTCGTGATAGACCTCGCCGCAATTGCCGCAGGTGAAACGGCCCGAGATGCGGCTGACGA
Organism: Paracoccus limosus; assembly: GCF_009711185.1. Lineage (GTDB taxonomy): Bacteria > Pseudomonadota > Alphaproteobacteria > Rhodobacterales > Rhodobacteraceae > Paracoccus > Paracoccus limosus. The sequence continues at coordinate 106,275 of NZ_WMIF01000010.1, read as the reverse complement.
GGGCGGCGTCATCGACGCGCATCTCGATCACGGCATCGACGCGCTGGCCTTCTTCGGCCATCAGCGCCTCAAGCGCGTCGGCTTGCGGCAGGGTGCGCGGGAAGCCATCAAAGATGAAGCCCTTGCCGCCCTGCTCGATCCGCTCGCGGATCAGGCCAATGACGATCTCATCGGTGACCAGCTCGCCCCGGTCCATGACCTCGGCCACGCGCTTGCCCATGTCGGTGCCCGAGCTGCGCGCTTCGCGCAGCATGTCGCCGGTCGAAAGCTGCACGAGCCCGCGCTCTTCGATCAGCCGGCGCGCCTGGGTGCCTTTGCCGGCGCCCGGAGGCCCCAGCAGAATGATGTTGACCGTCATTGTCGTCCCTCACTTGCCCTTGCCGGGCGTTCCCTCTCAGCGCCGCGCGGGTGCCTTGCGGGGCTTGGCGGCCCCGGCCTTGCGCTTGCCACGCAGCTGCGACTTTTCGATCAAACCTTCGTATTGATGCGCAAGCAAGTGGCTTTGCACCTGATTGATCGTATCCATCACAACGCTGACCACGATCAGAACGGAAGTCCCACCAAAGTAGAACGGGATCGCCAGCTGGTGACGGATCACCTCGGGCAGCAGGCAGACGGCCGCCAGATAGGCCGAACCGATGACCAGCACGCGGCTGACGACATAGGTCAGGTAATCCTCGGTCCGCTTGCCCGGCCGGATGCCGGGGATGAAGCCGCCCTGGTTCTTGAGGTTCTCGGCGACGTCATCGGGTTTGAAGCTGACGTTGAAGGTGTAGAAATAGGCGAAGAACACGATCATCGCGCAGAAGAACACCAGATACAGCGGCTGTCCGGGGCCGAAATAGGCCAGAATCGTCGACATGACCGGGCCGGTCTGGTTGCCCGAGAAGGTCGAGATCGTCACCGGCAGCAGCAGCAGCGAGGACGAGAAGATCGCCGGGATGACGCCGGCCGGGTTGACCTTGATCGGCAGGTGCGAGGACTGGCCGTCATAGATCTTCATGCCGACCTGACGGCGGGGATACTGGATGTGGATCTTGCGCAGCGCGCGTTCCATGAACACCACAAAGGCGATCACGGCGGCGACCATCAGAATCACGCCCAGAACCACCGGGGTCGAGATCGCGCCGGTGCGGCCCTGCGCCAGAAACTGCGCCAGATGGCCCGGGATCTCGGCCACGATGCCGACGAAGATGATCAGCGAGATGCCGTTGCCGATGCCGCGCGCGGTGATCTGTTCGCCCAGCCACATCAGGAACATGGTGCCGCCGACCAGCGTGATGACCACCGAGATGCGGAAGAACATGCCCGGCTCATGCGCGAGGTTGCCGTGCTCAAGGCTGACGGCAAGGCCCCAGGCCTGGAACAGCGCCAGCGCCACGGTGGCATAGCGGGTGTATTGGTTGATCTTTTTGCGGCCCTGCTCGCCCTCTTTCTTCAGCTGTTCCAGCGAAGGCACCATCGAGGCCAGAAGCTGCACGATGATCGAGGCCGAGATATAGGGCATGATGCCAAGCGCAAAGACACCCATGCGCCCCAGCGCGCCGCCGGTGAACATCGACAGGATGCCGCCGATGCCCGCTTGCGCGTTGTCCATGAAGTTGCGCAGCGCGGCGCCGTCGATGCCGGGCACCGGGATATAGGTGCCGAGGCGATAGATGATGAGAAGTCCGAGGGTGAACCAGATCCTCTGGCGAAGCTCGCTCGCCTTGCCGAACGCGCCCCAGGAGAGGTTCGCGGCCATCTGTTCTGCGGCTGACGCCATGACATGCCCCTTCGTGGCAGCGCCGCCGGATCGTTTTCCGATCCCGCGGCGCCTAGGAAAACTTGCAAGCTATCTATTGGGCGCGGGCGCGCCCTTCAACAGCTTATTCAGCCGCTGCTTCTTCTTTCGCCACGCGGGTGACGGTGATCTTGCCGCCGACCTTCTCGATGGCCTCGACGGCAGCTTGCGACGCGCCGGCAACGGTCAGGTTCAGCGCGGCGGTCAGCTCGCCCTTGGCCAGCACGCGCACGCCGTCCAGCTTGCGGCGGATGACGCCCGAAGCAACCAGCACGTCCTCGGTCACGTCGGCTTTCGCGTCCAGCTTGCCCGCGTCGATGAAGGCTTGCAGCTGGCCCAGGTTGACCACGGCGAAGTCCAGACGATTCGGCTTGCTGAAGCCGCGCTTCGGCAGGCGGCGATAGAGCGGCATTTGGCCGCCTTCGTAACCGTTCAGCGCGACGCCCGAACGCGAGGTCTGACCCTTGATACCACGGCCAGCGGTTTTACCCTTGCCCGAGCCGGGACCACGAGCAACACGTTTTTTCTTGCGCGAGGCGCCTTCGTTGTCGCGAATTTCATGCAGTTTCATATCGCTTCTCCATAAGCCGGAATCGCCCCATGAAGCGCAAGGGGGCGGACACGGCATTTCTTGCTTGTTGAGTCGGATGCCCGCAGGGGCACCGGCGGCTTTTAGCGACGGGGTGGGCGCAGGTCAAGGATGCTGTCGGCCAGCCCTGCCCTGTCAGCGCTGCGGCGGCGCGCCGGTCAGCACCGGGCCAGAATCGTGGCGCGGGCCCCAGATGCGAAGTGCAAGGCCGGTCAGCGGCTTTTCGACAAGCAGATAGGCCAGCACCCCGGCCAGCAAGCTGGCCGCGACCACCAGAAGCGCCGCCACGCCATCGGGCAGGGCCGGCAGCTTCTTGACGATACGAAAGGCAACCGGAATGGCAAAGACCTGCACCAGATAGATCGAATAAGAAGCAGCGCCGGCCAGTAGCGCCAGCCGGCCGCGTGCCTGCGGCAGCCCGATCAGCCCGGCTACGATCATCGCCGCCGGAATGCCATAGCCGATATGGCGCGGCACCGCCTGCAGCGGCAGATAGGCATGTGCCGCCATGGCAGCAAAGCCCAGCAGGACGAACAGCCAAGGCAGCGGCAGACGCCAGTTGCCGCGCAGGAAAAGCAGCCCGATCAGCATGCCATAGACAAATTCGATCGCGAAAAGCCCGATGAAACCGGCGACGTTCAGCAGTAGCAGGATCGCCAGCACCGGGATCCACGCCAGCCGCAGCGGCAGGACGGCAAAGCCCAGCGAAAACGCGACGTAGAAGATCCATTCATATTCCAGCGTCCAGCCGAGATACAGAACGGGCATCCCGTCTCCGGCCAGCCAGTTCACCATGAAAAGCGACGCAAGCGTCTTGCGCAGGGTAAAGCTGTCGCTGTTGAACAGCTGTGGCATCACCAGCAGCACCCCGGCCAAGAGCAGCGTCAGCGCCCAATACATCGGCAGGATGCGAATGGCGCGCTCGGTCAGAAAGGCCGCGGCCGTGCGGTGCTTGCGCGATTGCGACAGCATCATCACCAGCCCCGAGATGACAAAGAAGATGTCGACACCGCTTTCGCCCCAGATCCCGAAACCCTGAATCAGGCCCGGAGAGATCCCTTCGTTACTTGCGGTCAGGGCGACGTGGAACAGCACCACCATGCTGGCCGCGACAAAGCGCAGGATCTGGATGTTTCCAAGCAATGCAACAAACTCCATGGGCGCAAACAACAAGCCTGCGGCGCACCCGCAGCTGCTGACGCCCAGACTAATGCCTTATCACGCCTTGGTCATCGGCTTTCGCGCATCTTGCTTTCGCGCGCCCTGCCCCGTGGCCATTCGGGGTCAGAACCCGAACCACGCCCCCAGCTTGACGGCGCGTTCACCGGGGCCGGACAGCGGCTCGATCAGGCCCAGTTCGACCTTGGCCGGGCCGACCAGATCCTGCACCGCCGAAACCGCAAGCTTGCTGGAAAAGCCGGTGTCCTCGCGATCCTCGAAGCGGAACTGGTTGATCAGCATCAGCCGGTCAGAGACATGCCAGCCCAGCGTCGCCTCGGCCTTGCTGGTGCTTTCCGGGGTCAGGTAGGTGGTTTCGTCGGCGATGACATTGGGCCCGAAGTCGAATTCCTGCGTGACCGCGGCCATCTTGAAGCGGGTGTCCAGCGCCAGCCAGCCGCCGCCGGGCACCAGTTGCAGCAGCGGCAGGCTGTCGAAGCCCCTGCCCCATGCGGTGCCGATCTGCCCCATGGGATGGGTGCGCCCGTCGCGCTGGATCGCGCCAAGGCCCAGCGAGATCGACCAGCGATTCGGGCCGGACCCATCGTCCAGCGCCCGCTGCCACCAGATCAGCGCGCTGCTTTCGCCCTTGGTATGGCCCAGTTCCAGCCCCAGCGTATTGCGCGGGCTCAGCCCGTATTCGGTGTAGATGCTGTCATAGCGGCTGTCGTCGCGGTCCTGCTCGGTCGAGACCGACAGGAACACCCCGCCCTCTTCGCGCGGCCAAGGGCCGGCCAGCGCCATGCCAGTAAGGACTAGGGGCAGCAACACGGCCAGCACGGCGACAAGATGACGGATTGGCCTGGGCATCCCCTGCTCCTTTCGATGCGCACCCGGGCAGGTTAGCGCCAATCGGTTAGCAGAAGGTTAATGCCGGATGGCTGGACGTTCGACGGGACCGCGCCTGCCCGGCCCGAAACGCAAAACGCCCCGGATTGCTCCGGGGCGTTCGCCAGGATCGAGGGGCTGAAATCAGCCGCGCTCTTCGATGATGGTGGCCAGATGCGGGATCTTGGCGACCATGCCGCGCACGGCCGGGGTATCTTCCAGCTCGCGGGTGCGATTCATCTTGTTCAGGCCCAGGCCTTTCAGCGTTTCGCGCTGCACGGCCGGACGACGGATCGGCGAGCCGATCTGCTTGACGACGATGGTTTTAGCCATTGTTGCCTCTCCTTACGCTTCGACAGCGGCGTCAGCCGGCTTGTCGTTCGAGGGCAGGATGTCGGCCACTTTCTTGCCACGACGCTGAGCGACGTTGCGGGGCGAGGCCTCTTTCTTGAGACCGTCCAGAGTGGCGCGGATCATGTTGTAGGGGTTCTGCGAACCTTGCGATTTCGCAACAACGTCCTGAACGCCCAGCATCTCGAACACGGCGCGCATCGGACCACCGGCGATGATGCCGGTCCCCGGAACGGCGGTCCGCATGATCACCTTGCCGGCGCCATGACGACCTTCGATGTCGTGGTGCAGGGTGCGGCCATCACGCAGCGGCACGCGAACCAGCGAACGTTTCGCTTGCTCGGTGGCTTTGCGGATCGCCTCGGGGACCTCTTTGGCCTTGCCCTTGCCGAAGCCGACGCGGCCACGCTGATCGCCGACAACGACCAGAGCGGCGAAGCCGAAGCGCTTACCACCCTTGACGGTTTTCGACACACGGTTGATCGCGACGAGACGATCGGCGAATTCCGGGGTTTCTTCGCGCTCTTCGCGGCGACCCCGACGGTTTTCACGTTCTGCCATGAGGCATTCCTTATCAGGTTGGCGACAAGCGCCGGTTCATTCAATCCAGGTGGGCGCCCACGAAGGAGCGCCCCCGGATCATCGGGGCGGCTGGAACGCCGCCCGCAGGATCAGAACTTCAGACCGCCTTCGCGGGCTGCGTCTGCCAGTGCCTTGATCTTGCCGTGGAACAGGAAACCACCGCGGTCGAAGATGACTTCTTCCACACCGGCTTGCTTGGCCCGCTCGGCAATCGCCGCGCCGATCTTGGCGGCGGCTTCGACGTTGTTCTTGCCCACAACGCCCAGATCCTTTTCGAGCGTCGAGGCGGCGGCCAGAGTGACCCCCTTCACGTCGTCGATCAGCTGGACGCTGATGTTCTTGGAAGAACGGTGAACGGAAAGACGCGGACGACCGTCCGAGATTTTCCGCAGTTTGTTCCGCACGCGCAGGCGGCGCTTCAGGAACAGCTCTCGTTTGTTCAGTGCCATTTACGCGCCCCTTACTTCTTCTTGCCTTCCTTGCGGAAGACGACCTCACCCTTGTAGCGGATGCCTTTGCCTTTGTAGGGCTCGGGCTGGCGCCACTCGCGGATGTTTGCCGCGACCTGGCCGACCAGCTGCTGGTCGATGCCTTCGATCACGATTTCGGTCTGCTTCGGCGAGGTGATGGTCACGCCTTCCGGCGTTTCGAAGTTCACGTCGTGCGAATAGCCCAGAGCCAGCTTCAGAACTTTGCCCTGCATCGTGGCGCGGTAACCCACGCCCTGGATCTCGAGCTCTTTCTTGAAGCCGGTGCTGACGCCGATGGCCAGGTTCTCGACCATCGAGCGGGTCATGCCCCACTGCTGGCGAGCGCGCTTGGACAGGCCGCGCGGGGTCACCGTCACGGCGCCGTCTTCCAGCGACAGGGTCACGTCATCGGTCGCGGTGAAGCTGCGGGCGCCTTTCGGGCCTTTCACTTCGATCGTCTGACCTTTGATCTCTGCGGTCACGCCTTTCGGGAGAGCGACCGGTTTTTTACCAATCCGAGACATCTCTGCCCTCCTTAGAACACGGTGCAGAGCACTTCGCCGCCAACGTTGGCATTGCGTGCTGCTGCGTCCGACATGACACCTTTCGGCGTCGAGACGATGGAAACGCCGAGGCCGTTGCGGACCTGCGGGATTTCCTTGGCGCCGGCGTAAACGCGGCGGCCCGGTTTCGAAACACGAGCCAGTTCGCGGATGACCGGAGTGCCTTCGTAGTACTTCAGGCTGATTTCCAGTTCCTTGTGACCGGCTTCGGTCGTGGTTTCTTCATAGCCGCGGATGTAACCTTCGGCTTTCAGCACGTCCAGAACCCAAGCGCGCAGCTTGGAGGCAGGCGTGCGAACGGTCGATTTGCCGCGCATCTGAGCATTGCGGATGCGGGTCAGCATATCGCCGAGAGGATCGTTCATCGACATATTGCCCCCTTACCAGCTCGATTTGACCATGCCAGGGATCTGGCCGAACGAGCCGAGCTCGCGCAGCATGATCCGCGACAGTTTGAGTTTGCGGTAATACGCATGCGGACGACCGGTCAGTTGGCACCGGTTGTGCAGACGCGTTTCCGACGAGTTGCGCGGCAGTTCAGCCAGCTTCAGCGAGGCCTTGAAGCGCTCTTCCATCGGACGGGACTGATCGTTGATCACCTCTTTCAGAGAGGCTCGTTTGGTGGCGTATTTCGCAACCAGACGCTCGCGCTTCTTCTCGCGCTCGACCATGGATTTCTTAGCCATATCTTCTTCCCTCCGCGATCAGCTGTTGAACGGCATGTTGAAATGCTTCAACAGCGACTTCGCTTCCGCGTCGGTCGGCGCGGTGGTGCAGATGATGATGTCCATCCCCAGAACTTCGTCGACCTTGTCGAAGTTGATCTCCGGGAAAACGATGTGCTCTTTCAGGCCCATGGCGTAGTTGCCACGACCGTCGAAAGAGGTGCCCTTCACGCCGCGGAAGTCGCGGACGCGCGGCAGCGCGATGTTGATCAGACGATCCAGGAATTCATACATCCGGTCGCCACGCAGGGTCACTTTCGCGCCCAGCGGCATTTCCTCACGCACGCGGAAGCCGGCGATCGACTTTTTCGCATGGGTGACGACGGCTTTCTGACCGGCGATCAGCGAGAGCTCTTCAGCGCCTTGCTTGACCTTCTTGGTGTCCTTGACGGCCTCGCCGATGCCCATGTTCAGGACGATCTTGTCCAGACGCGGGATCTGCATGTCGTTCTTGTAGCCGAACTCTTCTTTCAGGGCAGCGCGGATGCTGTCCTTGAAGAGCGACTTCAGACGCGGGGTGTAATTGACTTGGTCCAGCATCAGATCACGTCTCCCGTGGTCTTGGCGAAACGGACCTTGTCGTCACCTTCCACGCGGAAGCCGACGCGGGTCGCTTTGCCGTTCTTGTCCAGCAGCGCGAGGTTCGACAGGTCGATCGGCATGGCTTTCGCCACGCGGCCACCCTGCGAGGTCTGGCTCTGACGGGTGTGACGGATCGCGATGTTGACACCGTCAACAACGGCCTTGTTCTCTTTCGGGAACACGGCAGTGATCTCGCCCTGCTTGCCTTTGTCCTTGCCGGCCAGCACGACGACCTTGTCGCCCTTTTTCAGCTTGGCAGCCATTACAGCACCTCCGGCGCGAGCGAGATGATCTTCATGAAGTTCTTGGCGCGCAGCTCACGAACGACCGGCCCGAAGATACGGGTGCCGACCGGTTCGCCCTGGTTGTTCAGGATGACGGCGGCGTTGCGGTCGAAACGGATCGAGGTGCCGTCTTCACGCTTCACTTCTTTGGCGGTGCGCACGACGACGGCCTTGCGGACGTCACCTTTCTTCACGCGGCCGCGCGGGATGGCTTCCTTGACGGAGACGACGATAATGTCGCCCACCGACGCATAGCGACGGTGCGAACCACCCAGGACCTTGATGCACTGCACCCGGCGAGCGCCGGAGTTGTCAGCGACATCCAGATTGGTCTGCATCTGGATCATAGGGTTACTCCCGACCTTTGGGGACCGGCATCACCCGGCCCCAGGGTATCGATTAAACTGGTGTCAGGCTTGGGCTTCAGCAGCGTCAAGCAGAACGGTCCAGCGCTTGGTCTTCGAGATCGGCGCACATTCGACGATGCGAACGGTGTCACCCACCTTGAATTGGTTTTCCGCGTCATGGGCGCGGTATTTCTTGGACGACCGCACGGTTTTGTGCAGCAGCGGGTGTTTGAAGCGACGCTCGACCAGAACGGTGACGGTCTGTTCGTTCTTGTCGCTGACGACCTTGCCTTGCAGGATGCGTTTGGGCATGGGCTTGGCTCCTTAGTTCGACGCAGCGGCCGCGGCCGCTTTCTGGTTCAGAATCGTTTTCACGCGAGCAACGTCACGTTTGACGGCGCGCATACGAGCGGTCGATTCGAGCTGGCCGGTGGCCTGCTGGAAGCGCAGGTTGAACGCTTCCTTTTTCAGCGACAGAAGCTGCTCGCGCAGCTGTTCCGGCGACTTTTCTTTCAGTTCTTGCGCTTTCATGCGCCTGTTCCTTTCAACATCACCGGAGGGCCCTTGCATGCAAGGCCACCCTGATTCCGGTGGAGTTTCATGTGAAGGCTTGCCCATACAGGCCTGCCCGGGCTTTGGCAACCCTTTTCACGGAATTGCCATGAAAACGCCCCGCCGGTTTCCCGACGGGGCGCTGGTCTTGAACCGGCGAGGCTGGATTACCAGTCTTCGCGGGCGACGATGCGGGTCAGCACCGGCAGCTTGTTGGCGCCCAGGCGCAGAGCCTCACGCGCGATCTCGTCGGACACGCCGTCGATCTCGAACATGATGCGGCCGGGGTGCACGCGGGCCGCCCAGTAATCGACCGAGCCCTTACCTTTACCCATCCGCACTTCGGTCGGTTTCGACGAAACCGGAACATCCGGGAAAATCCGGATCCAGACCCGGCCCTGACGTTTCATGTGACGGGTGATCGCGCGGCGGGCCGCTTCGATCTGACGGGCGGTCACACGCTCGGGCTCGGTGGCCTTCAGCGCGAACGAGCCGAAGTTCAGGGCGAAACCGCCCTTGGCTTCGCCATGGATCCGACCCTTGAACTGTTTGCGGAACTTGGTCCGTTTCGGTTGCAGCATGACAACTTCTCCTTAGCGCGCGTCGCGGTCGCGATCACGACGCGGACCACGCGGAGCCGGGCCGTCCTGCGCCTCGGTGGCGCGACGGTCACGGGCCTGCGGGTCGTGTTCCATGATCTCGCCTTTGAAGATCCAGACCTTCACACCGATGATCCCATAGGGGGTCGAGGCTTCCGACAGCGCATAATCGATGTCGGCGCGCAGGGTGTGCAGCGGCACACGGCCCTCGCGATACCATTCGGTGCGCGCAATCTCGGCGCCACCCAGACGACCCGACACGTTCACCCGGATCCCCAAGGCGCCCATGCGCATGGCGTTCTGCACGGCACGTTTCATCGCGCGACGGAACGACACCCGACGTTCCAGCTGCTGGGCGATCGACTCGGCCACCAGTTGGGCGTCCAGTTCGGGCTTGCGGACCTCGACGATGTTGAGGTGCAGTTCCGAAGCGGTGAAGTTCGCCAGCTTCTTGCGCAGGGTTTCGATATCGGCGCCTTTTTTGCCGATGATCACACCCGGACGCGCGGCATAGATCGTGACGCGGCACTTCTTGTGCGGACGTTCGATGATGACGCGGCTGACGCCGGCTTGTTTGGCTTCATCATGGATGAAGTCGCGGATCTTCAGGTCTTCCAGCAGCAGATTGCCGTAGTCCTTGTCGTCCGCATACCAGCGGCTGTCCCAGGTGCGGTTGACCTGAAGACGCATCCCGATGGGGTTGACTTTCTGACCCATTACGCGCGCTCCCCGGCTTCAATGGCCTCGACCTGACGAACCTTGATGGTGATTTCCGAAAACGGCTTCATGATCTTGCCGTAACGGCCACGGGCGCGCGGGCGACCACGTTTCATAACCAGGTTCTTGCCGACCCAAGCCTCGGCGACGATCAGATTGTCGACGTCCAGGTTGTGGTTGTTCTCGGCATTGGCGATGGCCGACTGAAGGCATTTCTTCACGTCGCCGGCAACGCGCTTGTGCGAGAAGGTCAGGTCGGCCAGAGCCTTGTCCACCTTCTTGCCACGGATCAGCGCCGCAACCAGGTTCAGCTTCTGCGGCGAGGTGCGAAGCATCTTGGTTTTCGCAAACGCCTCGTTCTCCGCCACGCGGCGCGGATTTTGTTCCTTACCCATGGGGATTACTTCCTTTTCGCTTTCTTGTCGGCGGCGTGACCATAGTAGGTCCGCGTCGGCGAATATTCACCAAACTTCTGGCCGATCATCTCTTCGGTCACAGCGACCGGGATGTGCTTGTGGCCGTTGTAGACACCGAAGGTCAGGCCGACAAACTGCGGCAGAATGGTCGAACGACGCGACCAGATCTTGATGACATCCGACTTGCCGGCATCGCGGGCTTTTTCCGCCTTGCGAAGCACGTATGCGTCGACAAAGGGGCCCTTCCAGATAGAACGTGCCATGGATTAGCGCCCCTTCTTCGCGTTACGCGACCGCAGAATGTATTTGTCGGTCGCCTTGTTCGTGCGGGTCTTGTTGCCCTTGGTGCCTTTGCCCCACGGGGTAACCGGGTGACGACCGCCCGAAGTCCGACCTTCACCACCGCCGTGCGGGTGGTCGATCGGGTTCATGGCCACACCGCGGACACTCGGGCGGATGCCGAAGTGACGGTTGCGGCCTGCCTTGCCGAGGTTCTGGTTCGAGTGGTCGGCGTTCGACACGGCACCGATGGTGGCCATGCATTCCTGACGGACCAGACGCAGCTCGCCCGAGGACAGGCGGATCTGGGCGTAGCCGCCATCGCGACCGACGAACTGGGCGTAGGTGCCGGCCGAACGGGCCAGCTGGCCGCCCTTGCCGGGCTTCAGCTCGACGTTGTGGACGATCGTGCCGATCGGCATGCCGCTGAAGGGCATGGCGTTACCGGGTTTCACGTCGACCTTGGCGCCGGCGATCACCTTGTCGCCAACAGCCAGACGCTGCGGCGCGATGATATAGGCCTGCTCGCCATCTTCGTATTTGATCAGCGCGATGAAAGCGGTGCGGTTGGGATCGTATTCGATCCGCTCGACCACGGCCGAAACATCGAACTTGGTGCGTTTGAAATCGACGATGCGATAGAGACGCTTCGCCCCGCCGCCCTTGCGGCGCATCGTGATCCGTCCGGTGTTGTTCCGGCCGCCATTCTTGGTCAGACCCTCAGTGAGGGATTTGACCGGGCGCCCTTTCCAAAGCTCCGAACGGTCGATCAGAACCAGCCCACGCTGGCCAGGCGTCGTCGGTTTATACGACTTGAGTGCCATGCTTTCTGTCTTCCGTTGCTTTGGACCGTAGGTGGTCCGTTTCAGTCAAAAATTGACGGCCCCGCTGCCGGGGCCGTCGATTCGCTGGCTTCTATCAGAGGCCGGTCGAGACGTCGATGCTGTTGCCAGCTTCCAGCGTCACATAGGCCTTCTTGACGTCCGAGCGCACGCCCGGACGGCCTTTGAAGCGCTTGGTCTTGCCTTTGGTGATGGTCGTGTTCACGGCCTTCACCTTGACGTTGAACAGGGCTTCGACAGCTTGTTTGATCGCCGGCTTGTTCGAGTCCTTGGCCACCTGGAAAACATAGGCGTTGGCGTCAGACACCAGCGTCGCTTTCTCGGTGATCAGCGGCTTGACCAGCACATCGTAATGTTCGGGTTTCACGCTCATTTCAGGCGAGCCTCCAGAGCTTCGACACCGGCGCGCGTCAGCACGAGCGTGTCGCGACGCAGGATGTCATAGACGTTTGCACCCATCGACGGCAGCACATCGACGCCTTCGAGGTTGCGGGCGGCACGGGCGAAGTTCTCGTTCACTTCGGCACCGTCGATCACCAGAACGCGCTTCCAGCCGTTTTCCTTGACCGCTTTGGCAACGGCCGAGGTCTTGGCATCGGCAAGGTTCAGGCTGTCGACGATGACCAGCTCACCCGCAGCGACTTTCGCCGACAGCGCGTGTTTCAGGCCAAGCGCGCGGACTTTCTTCGGCAGATCGAAGGCATGCGAGCGCGGGGTCGGGCCTTTGTAGACGCCACCGTGACGGAAGATCGGGGCCTTCTTGGAACCGTGGCGGGCGCCGCCGGTGCCTTTCTGGCGATAGATCTTCTTGGTCGAGTAGCTGACGTCCGACTTGCCGAGAACCGAGTGAGTCCCGGCTTGGGCCTTCGCACGCTGCCAGCGCACCACACGGTGCAGCAGGTCGGCGCGGGGCTCCAGACCGAAGATGTCATCGTTCAGGTCGATATCACCGGCTTTGCCGGCTTCGAGCGTGATCACATCAAGTTTCATTTGCTCTCTCCTTCCGGCGCGGCATCGTCAGCGGAGTTGTCCGCGGCGATCGAAGCCTCGGCTTCGGCCAGAGCAGCCTCTTGCGCGGCGGCTTCGGCTTCAGCAGCGGCCTTGCGGGCGGCTTCTTCCTCGGCGGCGGCGGCAGCGGCGGCTTCTTCGGCCAGACGCGCGGCTTCCTTGGCTTTCGAGCGGGTCGCAGCAGGGAAGATCGTGGTTTCAGCCAGCGGCTTCTTCACGGCGTCCTTGATGGTGACCCAGCCACCTTTCGAACCCGGAACCGAGCCCTTGACCATGATCAGGCCACGGTCGGCGTCGGTGCGCACGATCTGCAGGTTCTGCGTGGTGACGCGAACGGCACCCAGATGACCCGCCATCTTCTTGCCCTTGAACACCTTGCCGGGGTCCTGACACTGGCCGGTCGAACCGTGCGAGCGGTGGCTGATCGACACGCCGTGCGAGGCGCGCAGACCACCAAAGTTGTGACGCTTCATCGCACCGGCAAAGCCTTTACCGATCGAGGTGCCGGCGATGTCGACGAACTGACCCGCGAAATAGTGGTCGGCGATGATCTCTTCGCCCACGTTCACGAGGTTTTCTTCTGCAACGCGGAATTCCGCGATCTTGCGCTTGGGCGCGACATTCGCTTTCGCGAAATGGCCACGCAGCGCGGCGGTCGTGCGTTTGGCTTTCGCCTCGCCCGCGCCGAGTTGCAGAGCCACATAGCCGTCCTTATCGGTCGTGCGCTGAGCGACGACCTGGACATTGTCCAGATGAAGAACGGTGACGGGAACTTGACGCCCGTCTTCCAGGAACAGCCGGGTCATGCCCAGCTTCTTGGCGATAACACCAGTCCGCAGCATGGGGGCCTCCTTAAACCTTGATCTCGACATCCACGCCGGCGGCGAGGTCGAGCTTCATCAGGGCGTCAACGGTTTGCGGGGTCGGGTCGACGATGTCGAGCAGACGCTTGTGGGTCCGGATTTCCCACTGGTCGCGCGATTTCTTGTCGATGTGCGGGCCGCGCAGAACGGTGAATTTCTCGATCTTGTTCGGCAGCGGGATCGGACCACGAACGGTAGCGCCGGTGCGCTTGGCGGTGTTCACGATTTCCTGCGTGCTGGCATCCAGGACGCGATAGTCGAACGCCTTGAGCCGGATGCGGATATTCTGGCTTTGCATAGACTTCCCTCTTGCGGGGAGTTCCAGTTGAGAGGCTGACAGCGCACCATGCCCCGCCAGCGTCGAACCGTATAAAACAACAGCAGGCCGCCATGGCTGGCGGCCCTGCCTGATGGCCGCCGATTCTGGGAGAACGGGCAGCGATGGGCGGGGAATAGAGGGTCACATCACTGCTGTCAAGCAGTCGTTCTAGGAGAAGTCCGTGCCGTGCTCGGGGTTGATCACCCAAGAAATAGTCACCTCATCTCTGTCATCATTTCGAGTAGAGTCCCTAACATCGCAGACCACCATCGCGGCATAATGACCGTGTATGTTCCGTAGTACCACCACATCGCCTTCGGCAGGAGAGATGACCCGATTACTATAGTCCAGAGCCTTGGCATCGCGGACCTCACTTGGCAGTCCGGCTCCGTGGACTAAGGCGACCGCCTCGATGTCCGAGGGATCTCTGTAGATGTGTATTCTTTCATCGCTGGCCTTCGAGAACTTTAGCGTAAAACTGAGCTCCTCTCTCCCAATGATGAACTCTTGGTTGTTGGACATATAGTCTATCGAAGCCCGGCCTTTCAGACGGCGGTCCGTATAGTGTGGCGCCCACGGCCAATAAGATGCCAGAAGTGTCGCGATCCCACCAACAAACACAACGATTGGCTCCATAGGAAAACTCTGATCGTACAGTTCGAGGACGAACCAGATGATCGAAAGGATCAAAAACACGCATCCTAGCACGGCCAAAGCACGCTTTTGGTTCCTTTCTAGACGATAGAGCAGTGTATGGAACATCGTCACCTTCGCTTCTTATTAAAATTGCAAACCAAAAGGCCCGCCCTGTTTCCAGAGCGGGCCCGTCTCGCCGCGATATCCCTGGCGGGATCACCCGGCGAAGTCTCGACCGGGCAGAGGCAAGCCCCCGCCCCGCCCGTCAGATCACTTCAGGATCTTCGACACCACGCCGGCGCCGACGGTGCGGCCGCCTTCGCGGATGGCGAAGCGCAGTTTCTCTTCCATCGCGATCGGAGCGATCAGCTCGACCGTGAACTTCAGGTTGTCGCCCGGCATCACCATCTCGGTGCCTTCCGGCAGCTTCACGGTGCCGGTCACGTCGGTGGTGCGGAAGTAGAATTGCGGACGGTAGTTCGCAAAGAACGGCGTGTGACGGCCGCCTTCTTCCTTGGTCAGGATATAGGCTTCGGCTTCGAACTCGGTGTGCGGTTTCACCGAGCCGGGCTTGCACAGCACCTGGCCGCGCTCGACGCCGTCACGGTCAACGCCGCGCAGCAGCGCGCCGATGTTGTCGCCAGCTTCCCCACGGTCCAGCAGCTTGCGGAACATCTCGACGCCGGTGCAGGTGGTCTTGCGGGTGTCGCGGATGCCGACGATTTCCAGTTCGTCGCCGACGTTCACGGCGCCACGCTCGACGCGGCCGGTCACAACGGTGCCGCGGCCCGAGATCGAGAACACGTCTTCGATCGGCATCAGGAACGGCTGGTCGATCGCACGCTCGGGGGTCGGGATGTATTCGTCGACAGCGGCGATCAGCGCGCGGATCGAGTCCTCGCCGATTTCCTTGTCGCGGCCTTCCATCGCGGCCAGAGCCGAGCCCTTGATGATCGGAATGTCATCGCCGGGGTAGTCGTACGAGCTCAGCAGCTCGCGCACTTCCATCTCGACCAGTTCCAGCAGTTCGGCGTCATCGACCTGGTCGACCTTGTTCAGGTAGACGACCATGTAGGGGATGCCGACCTGACGGCCCAGCAGGATGTGCTCGCGGGTTTGCGGCATCGGACCGTCGGCGGCGTTCACCACCAGGATCGCGCCGTCCATCTGCGCCGCACCGGTAATCATGTTCTTCACATAGTCGGCGTGGCCGGGGCAGTCGACGTGCGCATAGTGGCGCGCGTCCGATTCGTATTCCACGTGAGCGGTCGAGATCGTGATCCCGCGCGCACGCTCTTCCGGAGCGCCGTCGATCTGGTCATAGGCGCGGAATTCACCAAAATACTTGGTGATCGCTGCCGTCAGCGTCGTCTTGCCGTGGTCAACGTGACCAATGGTCCCGATGTTGACGTGCGGCTTGTTACGTTCAAACTTTGCCTTTGCCATAAGCAGGGCTCCTTGGATTCTTGGTGTCTACTATGGAGCGGCGGGGCCGAGACCCCGCCAACCCGATCAGGCGTATTTCTTCTGGATCTCGTCCGAGATGTTCTGCGGCACGGCCTCGTAATGGTCGAACAGCATGGTGAACACCGCACGGCCCGAGGACATCGAGCGCAGGTTGTTGATGTAGCCGAACATGTTCGCCAGCGGCACGAAAGCGTCGATGACGTTCGCATTGCCGCGCGAGTCCTGACCACGCACCATGCCGCGACGGCTGGTGAGGTCGCCGATGATCGAACCGGTGTATTCTTCCGGCGTCACGACTTCGACCTTCATGATCGGTTCCAGCAGCTTCGCGCCGGCTTTCTTCAGACCATCGCGCATCGCGGCACGGGCCGCGATTTCAAAGGCCAGCACCGACGAGTCGACGTCGTGGAAGGCACCGTCGATCAGCGCCACCTTGAAGTCGATGACCGGGAAGCCGGCCAGCGGGCCCGAGTCCATGACGGACTTGATGCCTTTTTCGACGCCGGGAATGTATTCCTTCGGCACCGCACCGCCCACGATCTTCGATTCGAACGAATAACCTTCGCCCGGCTCGGTCGGGGTGATGACCAGCTTGACGCGCGCGAACTGGCCGGTACCACCGGTCTGTTTCTTGTGCGTGTAGTCGATCTCGGCCTGGGTCGAGATGGTCTCGCGGTAAGCCACCTGCGGCGCACCGATGTTCGCCTCGACCTTGAACTCGCGCTTCATGCGGTCGACCAGGATGTCGAGGTGAAGTTCGCCCATGCCCTTCATGATCGTCTGACCCGATTCCAGATCGGTTTCGACGCGGAAGGACGGGTCTTCGGCCGACAGGCGCGCCAGGGCAAGGCCCATCTTCTCCTGGTCAGCTTTCGACTTCGGCTCGACGGCGATCTCGATCACCGGCTCGGGGAAGGTCATGGTTTCCAGAACCACCGGCTTGTTCGGGTCGCACAGCGTGTCCCCCGTGGTGGTGTCTTTCAGACCGGCCAGCGCGATGATGTCGCCGGCGAATGCTTCCTCGATCTCTTCGCGGTTGATGGCGTGCATGATCATCATGCGGCCAACACGCTCGCGCTTGCCCTTGGTCGAGTTCATCATCTGGTCGCCTTTTTTCAGCGAACCCGAATAGATGCGCGTGAAGGTCAGCGAGCCGACGAAGGGGTCGTTCATGATCTTGAACGCCAGACCCGAGAAGGGCTGCTCGTCCGAGGCGGAACGCTCGATATTGCGGGTTTCGCTCTCGTCGCCCGGGGCAAAGCCCAGGTAGGCGGGAACGTCGGTCGGCGCCGGCAGATAGTCGACGACGGCGTTCAGCAGCGGCTGCACGCCCTTGTTCTTGAAGGACGAGCCGGCCATGACCGGGAAGAAGGACAGCGACAGCGTGCCTTTGCGGATCAGCTGGCGCAGGGTCGCCTCATCGGGCTCGTTGCCCTCGAGATAGGCTTCCATGGCATCGTCGTCTTGCTCGACGGCGAGCTCGATCATCTTGCCGCGCCATTCTTCGGCCAGATCCTGAAGCTCTTCACGGATCGGCTGACGGACCCAGCTTGCGCCGAGGTCTTCGCCCTTCCAGACCCATTCTTCCATCTTCACGAGGTCGATGATGCCTTCCAGCTTGTCCTCGGCGCCGATCGGCAGGGCGATCGGGCAGGGGGTGCCGCCGGTGCGGTCCTTGATCATGCGGACGCAGTTGAAATAGTCCGCGCCGATCTTGTCCATCTTGTTGACGAAGACGATCCGCGGAACCTTGTAGCGGTCAGCCTGACGCCACACGGTTTCGGTCTGCGGCTCGACGCCGGCATTGGCGTCCAGCAGACAGATCGCACCGTCCAGAACCGCCAGCGAACGTTCGACTTCGATGGTGAAGTCGACGTGGCCGGGGGTGTCGATGATGTTGAAGCGGTTCCGCTGCGACTGGTCTTCGACATAGTCGGTGTCTTCGTGGCGCTGCCAGAAGGTGGTGGTCGCCGCCGAAGTGATGGTGATGCCGCGCTCGGCCTCTTGTTCCATCCAGTCCATCGTCGCAGCGCCGTCATGGACTTCGCCGATCTTGTGCGACTTGCCGGTGTAGAACAGGATACGTTCGGTCGTCGTGGTCTTGCCCGCATCGATGTGGGCCATGATCCCGAAGTTCCGGTACCGCTCAAGCGGGTATTCGCGTGCCATGGTAGCTTTCCCTTACCAGCGGTAGTGGCTGAACGCCTTGTTGGCGTCGGCCATTTTATGCGTATCTTCGCGCTTCTTCACGGCGGTGCCGCGGCCGTTGACCGCATCGGCCAGCTCGCCGGCCAGGCGCTCTTCCATGGTGTGTTCGTTGCGGTTTTTCGCAGCGGTGATCAGCCAGCGGATGGCCAGAGCCTCGCGGCGGGTCGGGCGAACCTCGACCGGAACCTGATAGGTGGCACCACCGACGCGGCGCGAACGCACTTCGACCGAAGGCTTCACGTTGTCGAGGGCTTCGTGGAACACCTCGATGGGCTCGCGCTTCAGCTTGCCCTGAACGCGGTCAAGGGCGCTGTAGACGATGCGTTCGGCGACAGATTTCTTGCCGTCGATCATCAGGTTGTTCATGAATTTGGTCAGCACGCGATCGCCATACTTGGCGTCGGGCAGAACTTCGCGCTTCTCAGCGGCGTGACGACGAGACATTCTGGGATCTCCTTACTTCGGACGCTTCGCGCCGTATTTCGAACGGCGTTGACGACGGTCTTTGACGCCCTGGGTATCCAGCACACCGCGCAGGATGTGGTAACGGACACCCGGAAGGTCTTTTACCCGGCCGCCACGGATCAGCACGACGCTGTGTTCCTGCAGGTTGTGCTTTTCGCCCGGGATGTAGGAGATGACCTCGAAGCCATTCGTCAGGCGCACCTTGGCAACCTTACGCATAGCGGAGTTCGGTTTCTTCGGCGTCGTGGTATAGACGCGCGTGCACACGCCACGTTTCTGCGGGCACCCTTGCAGGTGCTGCGACTTCGAGCGCTGCACTTTCGGCTGCCGCGGCTTGCGGATCAGCTGTTGGATCGTCGGCATTCGGTTCCCCGTCTTGCTTTCGTCAATACTCGCAACCGGTTGGTTGCACCACTTCTCGACAGCGAATCACGCGAATCGTGAAACGCCACGACCCATCCTGTCCCCGGACTGGGGGCGGGACGGGTTATTCTCCAGAGGACCGGGGCAATTACGGCCCGGATCGTGACCGGTAAGGGTTCTGGGCACCCGCGCAGTCACCTGTCGGGTGTGCGGCGTATAGGAGGAAAGCCCGGATGAGTCAACAGCCGGCCCCGCCCTCACAGGCCCCAGCGCGGCCGGTCGGCGCCCGGCAGGCTGAACGCGCGCGCGGCCTGATCGATGCGCGCAAGGTCGATGCGGAAGCGCTCGGCCAGTATTCCGGCCCAGTTGTCGTTCTCGGCCGGAACGGCATAGCCCGCGCCGATGGCACCCGAGTCGTTGTCATGGTTCAGGAAGCGCACGAACATGGTTTTGCCGGGCAGCGTCACGCCGGGCATCGACAGGCCGATCTTCCAATGCGGGAAATGCATCACGCTGCGCCCGGCATCGGGAGGCAGATAGACCGTAAGCCCGGCGACGGCATTGTAGATGATCCGCTGCTCGACCGAAACCCCGTCCTGCGTCGCCTTCAGCACCAGCCCGCGCGCATAGTCGCAGGACAGACGGCGGCGGCGTTCCCACAGCGGTTGCATGGCGGCGAAGTCGCGTCTTGCATCGCGGATGTAGTCGATGGCCACGGCATCGTCGTCGTCCTGACGGAAATGTCCGACCACATCGGCCTTGGGGTCGATATGCGGTGCGGTGGCAGCCATGCAGGCGTCCAGATGCTTGTCCATCGGCGGGATCAGCGCCAGCCGGGCCTGCGGCATCGAGGCGACCAGATCGCGCAGGCGCGACATCCAGGGTTCGGGCAAATCGGGGCCGGTCATCAGGATCAGCGTGAAATCGGGATCGGTCTGCGCCATCAGCCCCGGCAGGGTGACGTTCTCGAACCAGAACCAGCGCCGGGCCAGCCGTTCGGGATCGTAAAGAAAGGCGCGGCGCGCCTCGACGGTCTCGTGCAGGATCTGAAAGCCGCGCCCCCCCAGATAGGAGAACCGGCACAGCCCCAGCATTTGCACGCGCATCACGTCACCTTTCCCAATTGCCGCTCGCGCAGGATGGTATAGATCCCCGCCCCCACCACCAGCGCCGAGCCGGCCCAGGTCCAGGCGTCGGGCCACTCGCCGAAAAGCACCAGTCCCAGCACGATGGCCCAAAGCAGCGACGTATAGCGGAACGGCGCCACGAACGAGATCTCGCCCACCCGCATGGTCGCCACGGCCGAGATATAGCCGACGGTCAGGAACAGCGCCGACAGCAGCAGCAGGCTCCACTCGCGGGAATCGGGCCAGCGCCAGACCTCTTCTCCGGCCAAGGCAAAGCCCGACAGCATCACCGTCAGCGCCGCGTAAAAGGCGATGGTCGATGACCCCAGCGCCGGCGAAAAACAGCGCGTCGCCATGTCGCGCACCACGATCAGCACCATCGAGATCAGCGCGATCAGCGACCAGCGGTCAAAGGCGCCGGTGCCCGGCCGCAGGATCAGCAGCACGCCGACAAAGCCGATGCCGATGGCCAGAAGCCGCCGCCAGCCCAATCGTTCGCGAAAGAGCAGCGCCGCGGCCAGCGTCACGCCCAAAGGCAGCGCCTGCATGATCGCCGACAGATCGGCCAGCGCCATCTGCCGCAGCGCAAAGAGGTAAAGCAGCGTCGAGACGATATCGGCCAGACTGCGCAGCACCAGGGCCCGGCGGTCACCGCGCGGCACCGCCAACCGCACGCCGCCCTGCTGGACCTGCGCGATGGCCAGCATCAGCCCAAGGATCAGCATGCCGCGCAGCGCCACCGATTCATAAAGCGGCATGCTGCGCGTCACCGCCTTCATCACCGCGTCGTTGCAGGTAAAGGCCGCCATGCTGAGCACCATCAGAAGAGTGCCGCGCAGGTTGTCCGAAGCCCCTGCGAACAGGATGCGCGGCTCGGATCGGGGGCGGGTCTTGCGGAAAGGCGAAAGAAGCGGAGCGCGCATGTGGTTCTCAAGGGGCGAACGTCTCCAGAGTTACGCAAGACGCAGGCGAAATGCCAGTGCCACGGCAGGATGTCCCGCGACGGCATTCGAGGGGGGCTGCCCCGCACCGGGCGGTCGTCGGGAAAGCGCACCTCTTGCGGCAGTTCGATAATTTCGCCCGCCGGCCCCTCGGGCCTGCCCAGATCATGCATCTCGAGACCATGCAGTTGCCGGGCGCCCGCCTCGACGATGCGCAGGCTGGCGACATTGAAATCGGTGACCGTCAGGCAGGCATGGTCCGGCGCCCCGGACACCACCACTTGCCCCGGCCTTGCAGCGGGATGGCTGCTTGCGGGTCGAAAGTCTCGATCCAGACTGCCGGGGTTGGGCCCAAGGCAAACCGCAAGAAAAATCCCGTCGCAGGTCAGGACCAGAGCACCGCTGACCGGCGCCCGGCTCCGCCAAATGAAAAGGCCCGGCGATCCGCCGGGCCTTTCCCATTCCTATCCTGCGGCGATCACTCGCCGCTGCGCTCGACCGGAACTTCCTCCGGCGCGATCAGCGCGGCGGCGGCTTCGGCCTCGGCGCGGCGGGCTTCGATCACCTCATTGTCGCGCTCGCTGGCGATGCGCTTGACGCGGGCGGTGGCACCACCCGTGCCCGCCGGGATCAGCCGGCCGACGATGACGTTCTCTTTCAGCCCAACCAGCTTGTCGCGCTTGCCCTGAACGGCGGCCTCGGTCAGCACGCGGGTCGTTTCCTGGAACGAGGCGGCCGAGATGAAGCTGCGGGTTTGCAGGCTGGCCTTGGTGATGCCCAGAAGCACCGGCTCGCCCGAGGCCGGACGGCCCCCCTTGGCTTCGATCTTGGCGTTCTCTTCCTCGAACTCGTCGCGGTCGACATGCTCGCCCTTCAGCAGCGTGGTGTCGCCGCTGTCGAGGATCTCGATCTTTTGCAGCATCTGGCGAACGATCACCTCGATGTGCTTGTCGTTGATCTTCACGCCCTGCAGTCGATAGACGTCCTGCACCTCGTCGATGAGGTAGTCGGCCAGAGCCTCGATCCCCATGATGCGCAGGATGTCATGCGGCGCCGGGTTGCCGTCCATGATGTAGTCACCCTTCTGCACGAAGTCGCCTTCCTGCACCGGGATGTGCTTGCCTTTCGGCACCATGTATTCGACCGGAGCCAGCGTGTCGTCGGCAGGCTCGATGGTGATGCGGCGCTTGTTCTTGTAGTCCTTGCCAAAGCGCACATAGCCATCCAGCTCGGCGATGATCGCGTGATCTTTCGGGCGACGGGCTTCGAACAGTTCCGCCACGCGGGGAAGACCCCCGGTGATGTCCTTGGTCTTGGCACCTTCGCGCGGGATCCGCGCCACCACGTCACCGGCCTTGATCTCCTGCCCGTCCTCGACCGACAGAACCGCGTCGACCGACATCGGATAGGTGACCGGGTTGCCGTTATCGTTGCGCACCGGCTCGCCATCGGCGTCGACGATGATGATCTCGGGCTTCAGCTCGTTGCCTTTCGGGGCCGAGCGCCAGTCCGTGACGATCTTCTGCGTCATGCCGGTGGCATCGTCGGTCTCGTCGCGGACCGAGATCCCCGACAGCAGGTCGACATATTTCGCCACACCGGCCTTTTCGGCGATGATCGGCAGGGTATAGGGGTCCCATTCGAACATCTTCTGGCCGCGCGCCACGGCATCGCCTTCGCGCACGAACAGCTTGCTGCCGTAGAACAGCTTGTGGCTGGCCAGCGTCTCGCCCGTGGCCGAGATGATGTGCAGCTGCATGTTGCGGCTCATCACGATCAGCTCGCCCGAGGCATTTTCCAGCGTGTTCTCGTTCTCGAACGAGATCGTGCCTTCCTGCGCCGCCGCGATGAACGACTGCTGACCACCCTGGGCGATGCCGCCGATGTGGAAGGTCCGCATCGTCAGCTGCGTGCCCGGCTCGCCGATCGACTGCGCCGCGATGATGCCCACGGCCTCGCCGATGTTGACCAGCGTGCCGCGCGCAAGGTCGCGACCATAGCACAGCGCACAGATGCCGTCCTCGGCTTCGCAGGTCAGGGCCGAGCGGATGCGGACCGACTGCACGCCGGCCTGCTCGATCTCGTCCGCCTTGCGTTCGTCGATGACTTCGTTCTTGCGAACGATCACGACATCCTCGCCCGGCACCAGCACGTCCTCGGCCGCGACACGGCCCAGCACACGCTCGCTGAGCGGACTGACGACTTCACCGTCGTTGACCGCCGCCGAAGCGGTGATCGCGCGTTCGGTGCCGCAGTCATGCTCGCGGATGATGCAGTCCTGCGCCACGTCGACCAGACGACGGGTCAGGTAACCCGAGTTCGCCGTCTTCAACGCGGTGTCCGACAGACCCTTCCGGGCGCCGTGGGTCGAGTTGAAGTATTCAAGAACGGTCAGACCTTCCTTGAAGTTCGAGATGATCGGCGTCTCGATGATCTCGCCGTTCGGCTTGGCCATCAGGCCGCGCATCCCGCCCAGCTGTTTCATCTGGCTGACCGAACCCCGGGCACCCGAGTGCGCCATCATGTAGACCGAGTTCGGCTCCATTTCGGCGCCCTTCTCGTCCTTCTTGGTGGCCGAGATGGTTTTCATCATCGCGTCGGTGACCTTGTCGTTACATTTCGACCAGGCATCGACCACTTTGTTGTATTTCTCGCCCTGGGTGATCAGACCGTCGAGATATTGCTGCTCGAAGGATTTGACCTGATCCTGGGTTTCCTCGACCAGTTCCCATTTCGTCGGCGGCACCACCATGTCGTCCTTGCCGAACGAGATGCCGGCGCGAAACGCTTCGCGGAAGCCCAGACCCATGATCTGGTCACAGAAAATGACCGACTCTTTCTGGCCGCAGTAGCGGTAGACGGTGTCGATGACGTTCTGGATGTCTTTTTTCCGCAGCAGGCGGTTGACCAGCTCGAAGGGCGCTTTCGCGTTCTTCGGCAGCAGCGAGCCCAGACGCAGACGACCCGGCGTGGTGTCATAGCGCTTGATGACCTCGTTGCCGTTCTCGTCGATCTGCGGCAGGCGGGCCTTGATCCGGGCGTGCAGATGCACCGAACCCGAGGCCAGAGCATGCTCGACCTCTTCGAGGTTCGCGAAGACCATGCCTTCGCCCTTCATGCCTTCGCGTTCCATGGTCGTGTAATACAGACCCAGAACCATGTCCTGCGACGGAACGATGATCGGCGCGCCGTTGGCGGGCGACAGAACGTTGTTCGTCGACATCATCAGGACGCGCGCTTCCAGCTGCGCCTCAAGGCTCAGCGGGACGTGCACGGCCATCTGGTCGCCGTCGAAGTCGGCGTTGAAGGCCGAGCAGACCAGCGGGTGCAGCTGGATCGCCTTGCCTTCGATCAGGATCGGCTCGAACGCCTGGATGCCCAGACGGTGCAGCGTGGGCGCACGGTTCAGCAGAACCGGGTGCTCGCGGATGACCTCATCCAGAATATCCCAGACCTCGGGACGTTCCTTTTCGACCAGCTTTTTCGCCTGTTTGACGGTGCTGGACAGGCCCTTCGCCTCAAGCCGCGAATAGATGAACGGCTTGAACAGCTCCAGGGCCATCTTCTTGGGCAGACCGCATTGATGCAGCTTCAGCTCGGGACCGGTCACGATCACCGAACGACCCGAGAAGTCGACGCGTTTGCCCAGAAGGTTCTGACGGAAACGGCCCTGTTTGCCTTTCAGCATGTCGGACAGCGATTTCAGCGGGCGCTTGTTGTTGCCGGTGATGACGCGGCCACGACGGCCGTTGTCGAACAGCGCATCGACCGATTCCTGCAGCATCCGCTTTTCGTTGCGCACGATGATGTCGGGCGCACGCAGTTCGATCAGACGCTTCAGACGGTTGTTGCGGTTGATCACCCGGCGATACAGATCGTTCAGATCCGAGGTCGCAAAGCGGCCGCCATCCAGCGGAACCAGCGGACGCAGTTCCGGCGGGATGACCGGAACCACGGTCAGCACCATCCACTCGGGGCGGTTGCCCGATTCCAGGAACGACTCGACGATCTTCAGACGCTTGATGATCTTTTTCGGCTTCAGCTCGCCGGTCGCCTCTTTCAGCTCTTCGCGAAGCTGCTCGGCGGTGGCGGCCAGATCGATATTGGCCAGCATTTCGCGAATCGCTTCGGCGCCGATATTGGCGGTGAAAGCGTCGGCGCCGTACTGGTCCTGCGCGTCAAGGAACTCTTCCTCGGTCAGCAACTGACCATAGGACAGGTCCGTCAGACCCGGTTCGATCACGACGTAGTTTTCGAAATACAGGATACGCTCAAGATCGCGCAGCGTCATGTCCAGCATCAGACCGATGCGCGAGGGCAGCGACTTGAGGAACCAGATATGCGCCACGGGCGCCGCCAGCTCGATATGGCCCATGCGTTCGCGGCGGACCTTTTGCAGGGTCACTTCCACGCCGCATTTTTCGCAGACCAGACCGCGATATTTCATGCGCTTGTATTTGCCGCAGAGGCATTCGTAATCCTTGATCGGGCCAAAGATCCGCGCGCAGAACAGACCGTCACGCTCGGGCTTGAACGTGCGGTAGTTGATGGTTTCAGGTTTCTTCACCTCGCCATAGGACCAGGCGAGGATTTCCTCGGGGCTGGCCAGCGAGATCTTGATTTCGTCGAACTGCCGCGGCGAGGCCAGCGGGTTCAGGGGGTTGTGAGCGAGTTCCTGGTTCATTTCCAAATCCTAATGAGGGGCGCGGTGGGGTGAAGTGAGGGGATACCCCTCACTCCTCGTCCTCCGCATCCAGGAGTTCCATGTTGAGGCCCAGACCCCGGACCTCCTTGACCAGAACGTTGAACGATTCCGGCACGCCGGCTTCGAAATTGTCCTCGCCTTTCACGATGCTCTCATAGACCTTGGTGCGGCCTGCGACGTCATCCGACTTGACCGTCAGCATTTCTTGCAGGGTGTAGGCGGCGCCGTAGGCTTCCAGAGCCCAGACCTCCATCTCACCCAGACGCTGACCACCGAACTGCGCCTTACCACCCAGCGGCTGCTGCGTGACGAGGCTGTACGGACCGGTCGAGCGGGCGTGCATCTTGTCGTCGACAAGGTGGTGCAGCTTCAGGACGTATTTCATCCCGACGGTGACCTTGCGGGCGAACTGCTCGCCGGTGCGGCCGTCGAACACCGTGGACTGACCCGAGGTGTCGAAACCGGCACGCCGCAGCGCATCGTTCACATCCGCTTCCTTGGCGCCGTCAAAGACCGGCGTGGCAATCGGCACACCGCCGCGCACGGCGTCGGCATGTTCGATCAGCGCCTCGTCTTCCAGACCGTCGAAGGTCTCGCCGTAGAACTGATCGCCGTAGCCGATCCGCATGGCTTCGCGCACCGGGGCCAGATCGCCATTGCGGCGATAGTCCTGCAGCGCTTCGTCGATCTGGATGCCCAGACCGCGCGAGGCCCAACCCATGTGGGTTTCAAGGATCTGCCCGACGTTCATCCGCGACGGCACGCCCAGCGGGTTCAGCACCAGATCGACCGGGGTGCCATCTGCAAGGAACGGCATGTCTTCGATCGGAACGACCTTGGACACCACACCCTTGTTGCCGTGACGACCGGCCATCTTGTCACCCGCCTGCAGCTTGCGCTTCACGGCGACGAACACCTTGACCATCTTCATCACGCCCGGAGGCAGGTCGTCGCCCTGACGGACCTTTTCGACCTTGTCGTCGAAACGGTTGTCCAGCGCGCGCTTCAGGCTGTCGAACTGCTGGTTCAGCGCTTCGACTTCCTTGGCGGTCTCTTCGTCGGCGACGGCAAGCTGCCACCACTGACCACGCGACAGCTGACCCAGCACGTCCTCATCGACGGCCACGCCCGGCTTGATGCCTTTCGGACCCTTGACGACTTCGCGACCCGTGATCAGCGACTTCAGACGCGCGTAGATGTTGCGCTCGAGGATGGCCAGCTCGTCGTCCCGGTCACGGGCCAGACGTTCGACTTCCTCACGCTCGATCTGCAGCGCACGTTCGTCCTTGTCGACGCCGTGACGGTTGAAGACCCGCACTTCGACGATGGTGCCGTAAGCCCCCGGCGGCAGGCGCAGCGAGGTATCGCGCACGTCCGACGCTTTTTCGCCAAAGATGGCGCGCAGCAGCTTTTCTTCCGGCGTCATCGGCGATTCACCCTTCGGGGTGATCTTGCCAACCAGAATGTCGCCAGGGCCGACTTCGGCACCGATATAGACGATACCGGCCTCGTCGAGGTTGCGCAGGGCTTCCTCGCCGACGTTCGGGATGTCGCGGGTAATCTCTTCCGGCCCCAGTTTCGTGTCGCGGGCCGCCACTTCGTATTCGTCGATATGGATCGAGGTGAACACGTCGTCGCGGTGGATCCGCTCGGAAATCAGGATCGAGTCCTCATAGTTGTAGCCGTTCCAGGGCATGAAGGCCACGACCACGTTGCGGCCGATCGCCAGTTCGCCCTGATCGGTCGACGGACCGTCAGCCACGACCTGACCTTTGACCACGCGGTCGCCCACCTTGACCAGCGGACGCTGGTTGATGGTCGAGGACTGGTTCGAGCGTTTGAACTTGCGCAGACGATAGATGTCCACGCCCGCATCGCCCGCGCCCAGATCCTCGGTCGCCCGGATAACGATCCGCTGTGCATCGACCTGGTCGATGATGCCGCCGCGACGCGCCATGATGGCGGCCCCGGAATCGCGTGCCACGGTCGCTTCCATGCCGGTGCCCACCAGCGGCGCTTCGGCGCGCAGCAGGGGAACGGCCTGACGTTGCATGTTCGAACCCATCAGGGCGCGGTTGGCGTCGTCGTTTTCAAGGAAGGGGATCAGCGCCGCAGCAACCGACACCAGCTGTTTGGGCGACACGTCGATCAGGTCGATCGCATCTACCGGGTTCAGCATGAAGTCGCCCGCCTGACGGGTCGAGATCAGGTCGTCCACGAACTTGCCGTCATCGTCCAGCGTGGCGTTCGCCTGCGCGATGGTGTGGCGCATTTCCTCGGTCGCGGACATATAGACCACGTCGTCGGTGACCTTGCCTTCGATGACCTTGCGGTAAGGGGTCTCGATGAAGCCGTATTTGTTCACACGCGCGAAGGTCGCCAGCGAGTTGATCAGACCGATGTTCTGACCTTCCGGCGTTTCAATCGGGCACATCCGGCCATAATGGGTCGGGTGAACGTCGCGCACCTCGAAGCCCGCACGTTCGCGGGTCAGACCGCCCGGCCCGAGTGCCGACAGACGACGCTTGTGCGTCACTTCCGACAGCGGGTTGGTCTGGTCCATGAACTGCGACAGCTGCGACGAGCCAAAGAACTCGCGCACCGCAGCCGCAGCCGGCTTGGCGTTGATCAGGTCCTGCGGCATCACGGTGTCGATTTCGACGCCGGACATGCGTTCGCGGATCGCCCGCTCCATGCGCAGCAGACCGATGCGATACTGGTTCTCCATCAGCTCGCCGACCGAACGCACCCGGCGGTTGCCGAGGTGGTCGATGTCGTCGATCTCGCCCTTGCCGTCGCGCAGTTCCACCAGCCCGCGGATACAGGCGATGATGTCATCGGGACGCAGGGTGCGCTGGGTATCGGGCGCATCCAGATCCAGACGCATGTTCATCTTGACGCGACCCACGGCCGAAAGGTCGTAGCGCTCGCTGTCAAAGAACAGGCTGTCGAACAGGGTCGAGGCGGCCTCGACGGTCGGCGGCTCGCCCGGACGCATGACGCGATAGATGTCCATCAGGGCACCGTCGCGGTTCATGTTCTTGTCGGCCGCCATGGTGTTGCGGATGTAGGGACCGACGTTGACATGGTCGATGTCCAGGATCGGGATATCCTCGACGCCGTTGTCCAGTAGCACCTTAAGCAGGCCGCCCGAGATCTCGCCGTCGCGGTCGTATTCAACGGTCACTTCATCGCCGGCCTCGGCATAGATCAGGCCGGTGCGCTCGTTGATGATGTCCTTGGCGACGAAACGGCCGATGATCTTGTCGAACGGCAGCAACAGGTTGATGTCGCCTTTTTCCGCCAGTTGCTTGACCAGACGCGGCGTCACCTTGTCGCCCGACTTGGTGATGACTTCGCCGGTTTCGGCGTTCACCAAATCAAAGCTGGGGCGGGTGCCACGCATCCGCTCGGGGAAGAAGCGGGTGATCCAGCCGGCTTCCTTGCCCTTGACGGCGCGTTGCAGCTTGTAGTCCACGGTGTCGTAGAAGGCATCCATGATGCCTTCCTGATCCATGCCAAGCGCATAAAGCAGCGTGGTCACCGGCAGTTTGCGGCGGCGGTCGATGCGCGCGAACACCAGATCCTTGGCGTCGAATTCGAAGTCCAGCCACGAGCCGCGATAGGGAATGATGCGGCAGGCGAACAGCAGTTTGCCCGAGGAATGGGTCTTGCCGCGGTCGTGGTCAAAGAACACGCCGGGCGAACGGTGCATCTGCGACACGACGACACGCTCGGTGCCGTTCACGATGAACGTCCCGTTCTGCGTCATCAGGGGCATGTCGCCCATGTAGACGTCCTGTTCCTTGATGTCCTTGACCGACTTGGCGCCGGTGTTTTCATCGACATCGAACACGATCAGGCGCAGGGTGACCTTCAGCGGCGCGGCATAGGTCATGTCGCGGGCCTGGCATTCGTCCACGTCGTATTTCGGGCGCTCCAGCTCGTATTTCACGAACTCCAGCGTCGCGGTCTCGTTGAAGTCCTTGATCGGGAACACCGACTGGAAGACGCCCTGGATGCCTTCGCCATCCTGATGGCCCTCATCCTCACCCGACCGCAGGAACAGGTCGTAAGAGGATTTCTGAACCTCGATGAGGTTCGGCATCTCAAGAACTTCGCGGATATTGCCATAGTAACGCCGGATGCGTTTCTGGCCGACATAAGCTTGCGCCATAGAGGGTCTTACCTTTCGTCTTTCGCTTGCGGCGGTCGTCGGGGCCCGACCGGCACAAGGCGGCGAATGTGGGGTGGGGTCCAATTCGTGCCGCCCGTCCCACCGCGCGGCTCCCGAACCCCGAACATGCCCTGAAGGAAGGTCTGCGCCCCGCCTCACGCGGAAAACCGTCCTTCAAGACAGGTTCGGCAGGGACCGGGAAAGCCCCGGACCCTGCCATTTTCTTCCGAAATCAATCGGCGCGCACCATGTGGTGCAGGCCTGATTACTTCAGCTCGACTTTGGCGCCAGCCGCTTCGAGCTTTTTCTTGATGTCTTCGGCGTCGGCTTTCGAAGCGCCTTCTTTGACTTTGCCACCGGCTTCGACCAGGTCTTTGGCTTCTTTCAGGCCCAGACCGGTGATGCCGCGCACTTCTTTGATCACGTTGATCTTGTTGGCGCCGGCGTCGGTCAGAACGACGTCGAATTCGGTTTTCTCTTCGACGGCTTCGGCAGCAGCGGCCGGGCCGGCAACCATGACGGCGCCACCGGCGGCCGGCTCGATGCCGTATTCGTCTTTCAGGATGGTTTTCAGCTCTTGGGCTTCCAGCAGGGTCAGGCCCACGATTTGTTCGGCGAGTTGTTTCAGATCAGCCATTTTTCCGTTCTTTCCATTAA
The DNA here is from genome assembly GCF_009711185.1 of Paracoccus limosus. Classification (GTDB taxonomy): domain Bacteria; phylum Pseudomonadota; class Alphaproteobacteria; order Rhodobacterales; family Rhodobacteraceae; genus Paracoccus; species Paracoccus limosus. The sequence continues at coordinate 75,612 of NZ_WMIF01000010.1, read as the reverse complement.
GTGTTCCAACGTCGGGGTTTCAACCCCACGACGGGACGGGGATTGCCTCAAGCGGCCTCGCGCTCTTCCAGAGTCGTGAGGATGCTCGCGATGTTGGAAGCAGGTGCGCCAATCGCGCCCGCGATGTTTGCAGCAGGGGCACCGATGCAGGACACGATCTGAGCGATAAGCTCTTCACGCGACGGCATCTGGGCCACGGCTTTCACACCGGCCGGGTCAAGCGCCGAGTCACCCATTGCACCGCCCAGGATCACGAACTTGTCGTTGCCCTTGGCGTATTTGTCCGCGACCTTGGCAGCAGCCACAGGGTCTTCGGAATAGGCGAGCACGGTCATGCCCGTCAGATAGTCGGCGATGCTGGCGCAAGGCTTTCCATCCAGGGCGATCTTGGCGAGCCTGTTCTTGGCAACGCGAACGGACCCGCCAGCTTCGCGCATTTGCGCGCGCAGGTCCTGCATTTCGGCAACCGTCATCCCCTCGTAGTGGGCAACCACCACGACGCCAGAGGCTTCGAAGATTTGGCCGAGCTCTTCGACCAACTGCTCTTTCTGCGCTCTATCCACGGTTTCACTCCAAGTATGGGGGTTTCCCCCCGGCTCTCACTTTCCTGTCGCCAGAACAGCGGCAGGAACGGGTCCGTGACGGTCCAAGATCCCCCGAAGAAACCTTCGGAAAAATGGTCTTGATCCCATCTCAGGAAGGAAATTAAGCCAGTTCCCCGGCACCCTCCGTCTCGGACAGGACGGGGCAGCGATGCCCCGCCATCCGCCAGATCACTCTGGCGAAATTCTTGCCGCTTACTGCGCGGCCGAAGACAGGTCCAGCGACACGCCCGGACCCATGGTCGAGCTGATCGAGACTTTCTTCATATAGGTGCCCTTGGCGCCCGACGGCTTCGCACGGTTGACCGCATCCACGAACGCGCGGATGTTTTCAGCCAGCTTGGCGGCATCGAACGAAGCCTTGCCGACGCCGGCGTGCACGACGCCCGCTTTTTCGGCCTTGAACTGGACTTCACCGCCCTTGGCAGCTTCCACGGCCGATTTCACGTCCATGGTCACGGTGCCGACCTTGGGGTTCGGCATCAGGTTGCGCGGGCCCAGGATCTTGCCCAGACGGCCGACCAGCGGCATCATGTCCGGGGTGGCGATGCAGCGATCGAACTCGATCTTGCCCGACTGGATGGTTTCCAGCAGGTCTTCTGCACCGACGATCTCGGCGCCGGCGGCCTTGGCTTCGTCAGCTTTCGGGCCACGGGCAAAGACGGCGACGCGCACATGCTTGCCGGTGCCGTTGGGCAGGGTGACGACGCCGCGGACCATCTGGTCGGCGTGGCGCGGGTCAACGCCCAGGTTCATCGCGATTTCGACGGTCTCGTCGAATTTCGCCTTGGTGTTGGCTTTCACCAGCGCAACGGCGTCTTCGACCGACAGGTTCGCTTTGCCTTCAAAGGCGGCGCGGGCGGCGGCTTTGTTCTTGGAAACTTTTGCCATGACTTAGCCTTTCACCTCGATGCCGATCGAACGGGCCGAGCCGAGGATGATTTGCATCGCGGCTTCCACGTCGTTCGCGGACAGGTCTTTCATCTTGGCTTCGGCGATCTCGCGGACCTGCTTGGCGGTCACGGTGCCGGCGACCACACGGCCGGGCTTTTCCGAACCCTTGGCGCGGTTGCGCTTGCCGACCGGCTTCAGGCCAGCAGCTTTTTTCAGCAGGAACGAGGCCGGGGCCGTCTTCATCTCGAAGGTGAAGGACTTGTCGGCGTAATAGGTGATCACGACCGGAACGGGCGAACCCTGTTCCATTTCCTGCGAGCGCGCGTTGAACGCCTTGCAGAATTCCATGATGTTGATGCCGCGCTGACCCAGCGCGGGACCGATCGGCGGGGACGGGTTCGCTTGGCCCGCCTTCACTTGCAGCTTGAGGCTGCCGACAACTTTCTTGGCCATCTGGCCCTCTCCTTATCATCACGCCCGGGAACCGGGCCGACTTAGCGGTACGGCCTGCGCCCCTCGGGACGCGGACCTCCCGCGACGATCACGCGGTCTTGGAGACCTGCGTGAATTCCAGCTCGACCGGCGTCGGCCGGCCAAAAATCGAAACGGTGACCTTGATGCGGCTCGAAACCTCATCCACCTCCTCGACCATGCCCGAGAAGCCCTCGAAGGGCCCGTCGGTCACGTTCACTTTCTCGCCCACGTCGAAGCGGATCAGGTTGCGCGGCGCAACCTCGACCCCGCCATCGCCGGTGCGATGCAGGATGCCGTTCACTTCGTCGTCGCGCATCGGCATCGGCTTGCCCTGCGCGCCAAGGAAACCGGTGACCCGGTTGATCGAGTTCACCAGATGATAGGTCTTGTCCGACAGGTCCATATGCACCAGCACATAGCCCGGCATGAAACGCCGCTCCGACGTCACTTTCTTGCCGCGACGGATCTCGATCACCTCTTCGGTGGGGACCAGAACCTCGTCGATCTCATCTTCGAGACCCTTTTCGGCGACAGCCTGACGAATCGCCTCGGCGACCTTCTTTTCAAAGTTCGACAGGACGCTGACCGAATACCAACGCTTTGCCATGTCTCGATCGACCCCTGTTTCTTCCAGCTTGGTTTGCACCAAGCCCTTGAATTCGCTTACCGCCCGTCAGCCGGCCGACCTGTTCTGGCCAGACCCCCGACAAAATTGAAATCGGCGCGCACGACCGAATCGATGCACGCCGCGTCACGGGCAGGTCGGGCGGACATACCGCCAGACGCCTGCCAATGCAAGCCCTCAGCCGACCAGATGCAGGATTCCCGACAGGCCCGACTTGATCGCAAGGTCCACGAGGAAGAAGAAGATCGAGGCCAGAGTCGCCATGACGAAGACCATGACCGTGGTCGTGATCACCTCGCGGCGCGTGGGCCAGGAAATCTTGCCGACTTCGGCACGCACCTGGCTGATGAACTGGACGGGGTTGGCCATGTTGATCCCTTCGGTCTTGCAGCGCGTCAGATAGCCGGTGCGGGCCGGCATTTCAAGCCGGGATCTGCCGCCGCCCGGCCTTGTGCGCTCAGGGCTGCAACAAGGTGACGCCCGGCAGGCTGCCGATGCGCGCAATCTCGGCGGCATAGGCGCGGGCCGAACGGGCGCGCGTCGCCTCGTCCATAAGGCGCAAGGGCGGATGGCCCTGACTGCGCGGGAACCGCGCCCGCGCCCGCCGCGCCAGCACCCGCAGGTCGATCTCGCTGTCGGCCATGGCGCGGCTCAGGAACCAGTCATAGCCCGGCTGGGTCAGGCTTTCGTTCGAGGGCGGCGGATCCGGGATCCGCGCCGCCAGATCGCCGGGCAGCAGCATGCGCAGCAACTGCGACCGCACCGCCGCATAGTCCTCAAGGCGCCAGACGACGATCCCGGCGACACCCGGCACCGTCAGCAGCCGCCTGACCAGCCCCGACCAGCCGACCCGCACCGGATCGCGCCCCTGCAGATAGGGCGCAAGCTCCAGCTCATTGCCCAGAGCCAGCTGCAGCGCAAAGGCCGAGACCTGAAAATCCGCCGGATCGCGCAGGCCCAGATACAGCGTGACCGGCCCGCCGCCGGTGATGTCGATGGCCTGACGCAGCCGCCGCACCGCAAAGGGATAAAGCACGCCTTGGGGCGAAAACATCGTGCCGCGCCGGGTGCCGCCAAGGATGTTCTCCTCGGTCAGCAGCAGATCGGGCGCATCGCCGCGCGCCTCGGCCAGCAGGCGCCGGCAGTCGTGCTGCGCGGCGCAGCCCTCGCCCTCGGCCAAAGCCTGACTGAGCGGGATCGTCGCCGCCTCCTCGCGCAGCATCGAGGGTTCGGCCAGAAACACCCCTGCCGCCCGCAGCTCGTCGCGCGCTCGGCGCAACGACAATTGCAGATGCGTTGAAGCGGTCTTGTGCGCGCCGAGATGTATGGAAACAGCCAATGCCCGTCTGCCGCGTGGTGTGATCGACCTGCGTGGTCAGGAATGTCGGGGGATGCGGCTGGCAGGGGTTGGGGGACTCGAACCCACGACCCTCGGTTTTGGAGACCGATGCTCTACCAACTGAGCTAAACCCCTAAGCCGCGCTGTTGATTACGCGAGGACCGAGCGCGGTTCAAGAGGGAACTCGCGGCCTTCGTCGCTTTCCGATGCGTCATCTTCCAGAAAGCCGCCCGATTGCCGCGCCCACAGGCCGGCGTAGATGCCGCCCCGCGCCAGCAATTCGGCATGGCTGCCCTGTTCGACGATGCGTCCCCGCTCCATCACCACCAGCCGGTCCATGCGCGCGATGGTGGACAGTCGGTGCGCAATGGCGATCACGGTCTTGTCGCGCATCAGGCTTTCCAGTTGCGACTGGATCGCGGCCTCGACCTCGCTGTCCAAGGCACTGGTCGCCTCGTCCAGAATCAGGATCGGCGCGTCCTTCAGCAGCACGCGGGCAATGGCGATGCGCTGGCGCTGTCCGCCCGACAGTTTCACGCCACGCTCGCCGACATGGGCCTGATAGCCGCGCCGCCCGCGCGTGTCGCCAAGGCCGGGGATAAAGGCACCCGCCTCGGCCAGTTCGGCGGCGCGGGCAATCTCGGCGTCGCTGGCATCGGGCCGGCCATAGGCGATATTGTCGCGAATCGAACGGTGCAGCAGCGAGGTGTCCTGCGTCACCACGCCAATGGCGGCGCGCAGCGATTCCTGCGTGACCTGCGCAATGTCCTGCCCGTCAATGGTGATGCGCCCCGATTCCACATCGTGGAACCGCAAGAGCAGGTTCACCAGCGTCGACTTGCCCGCACCGGAACGGCCGACCAGCCCGATCCGCTCGCCCGGGCGGATGGTCAGCGTCAGGCCGTCCAGCACCGCGTCGGGCCGCCCCTCGGCCGGCTCGCCATAGCGGAATGTCACATCGTGGAACGCCACCTCGCCCCGCGTCACGTCCAGCGCCCGCGCCTGCGGCGCATCAACCACCATGCGCGGCAGCGACAGCGAGCCGATGCCGTCGCGCACCGTGCCGATATTCTCGAAAAGGCCGGCGAATTCCCACATGATCCAATGTGACATGTTGCTGAGCCGCAGCGCCAGAGGGATCGCCACGGCCAGCGCGCCGACCTCGACCTGACCGCGCGTCCACAGCCACAGCCCCAGCGCGGTCACGGCAAAGGTCAGCGCCGAGTTCAGCGCCGCCAGCAGGATATTCTGCACCGAGGCCAGCCGCATCTGGCCATGCACCGTTTGCAAAAACCCGTCCATGCTGTCGCGGACATAGCTTTCCTCGCGCGAGGAATGCGAGAACAGCTTGACCGTCGAGATATTGGTGTAGCTGTCGACGACGCGGCCGGTCATCACCGCGCGGGCATCGGCCTGCGCCTCGCTGACGCGGCCGATGCGCGGGATCAGCCAGCGCAGCAGCACCGCATAGGCCAGCCCCCAGGTCACGAAAGGCAGCGCCAGCCAGCCGTCGGTCGAGGCCGCAAGCCAGATCGCGCCCAGGAAATAGACGCCGACATAGACCAGCACGTCCATGAACTTCATCGCCACTTCGCGCACGGCCAGTGCCGTCTGCATCAGCTTGGCGGCGATGCGCCCGGCGAATTCGTCCTGAAAATAGCTCATCGACTGGCGCAGAAGATAGCGGTGCGCCTGCCAGCGGATGCGTTGCGGCAGGTTCCCCATCAGCGTCTGGTGCATGAGCAGAGAAAAGATCACCTGCAGGACCGGCAGCGCGATCACCAGAAGCGCGCCCATGATCAGCAGGCGGTTGCCCTCGGTCGCCCAGAAACTGGCGCGGTCGGCCTGCGACAGCTTGTCGACCAGGTCGCCCAGATAGCCAAACAGCACCACTTCGGCCAGGGCGATCAGCGCCGAACAGGCGGCCATGCCCAGCATGAAGCCCCAGGCGCCGCGGGTGAAATGCACGATGAAGCGCCACAGGCCGCGCGGCGGCATCTGCGGGGCCTCGGCCGGATAGGGGTCGAGCCGGCGCTCGAACCAGGCAAACATGGCAATCCTCGGTGATGTGATGGGCCCCCGATCCTGACGCGGTTCACGGGCAGGCGCAAGGCGGCTGGGCATGTCGCCGACGCAGGGTCGCGGCGGGTGAAAACTAATTTGCGGCAATCCGCATGAACGCGGGAACCTTTGGCCGGTTGCGGGGTTTCCACCCCGTCCGCAGCCTGACTGCGGCCAGATCCGCCTCTACAGACCGTCGGATCGGCAGGCCCCGCCCCGCAAGGGCGGGGCTTTCCGTTTTGTGTCCCCTTAAGCGCTCCGGCTAGGCCGCATCATGGCGATGGTCGGCCTGATGGGTGTGCTGGCACAGGTCATGGTTGCCCAGCACCTCGATCACCCGGCAATCCGAGATGGTGCCATGCGCGCATTGCCCCAGCATGCGCTGCAGCTCCTCGCGCAGCGCCGTCAGCCGGGCGATTCGCAGCTCGACCTCGGCCAGCTGGCGGCGGGCGATGTCATCGGCGGCGGCGCAGGGATCGCCGGGCGCGCCCGACATGCTGAGCAGTTCGCGCACCGCCTCCAGCGGAAAGCCCAGATCGCGCGCGTGGCGGATGAACCGCAGCCGCTCGCGCGCCGCGCGGTCATATTTGCGCTGGTTGCCCTCGCTGCGCGGCGGTTTCGCCATCAGGCCGATCTGTTCGTAATAGCGGATCGTCGGCACCTTGACCCCGGTTTCCGCGCTGAGCCGCCCGATCGAGATTTCCATGAAATACCTCTTGAAGCTCTAGTTGCTAGAGGAATTAGGTATGGCCTGCGACCGGAACAAGGGCAGGAGAATCCCGATGGCCGACAAGGCAACCGAACGTCACGAATGGCGCGTCACCGGCATGGATTGCGCGTCTTGCACCACCAAGGTCACGCGCGCCGTCGAGCGGATGCCCGGCGTCAGCGATGTGCGCGTGGCGTTGATGAGCGAGCGGCTGTCGTTGCAGCTGACCCCCGGCACCACCGACCCCGCCCGGATCGAGGGCGCGGTGCGCGATCTGGGCTATGGCATTGCCGCGCCGCAGGCGGGGGCCGCCGCCCCGGCCGAGACGCAGGCCGCGCACGACCATGCCGGCCATGACCATGAGCATGACCACGACCACGGCGATCACGACCACGCCGCCAGCGGCCATGTGCACGACGACCCGGCCGAGCGTGGCCTGCCGTGGTATCGCACCGCCAAGGGCCGGCTGGTGATCGTGACCGGCACCCTGCTGGTGCTGGCCTGGGCATTCGAGCTTCTGACCTCGGCCCGCTTTGGTTACTGGGCCTTTCTGGCCGCCTGCCTGATCGGGCTGGCGCCGGTCGCGCGACGGGCGTGGGCGGCGCTGCGCATGGGCCAGCCGTTTACCATCGAGGGGCTGATGACCATCGCCGCGCTTGGCGCGGTGGCCATTGGCGCGGCCGAAGAGGCGGCGCTGGTCGTGTTCCTGTTCGCCGTGGGCGAGGTGCTGGAGGGCGTCGCCGCCAACAAGGCCCGCGCCAGCATCCGCGCCCTGTCGGCGCTGGTGCCCAAGACCGCATGGGTCGAGGACGCCGGCAACACGCGCGAAGTTCCCGCTGACAGTCTGGCGCTTGGCCAGATCGTGCTGGTGCGTCCCGGCGACCGCATCCCCGCCGATGGCGAGATCATCGAGGGCACCTCGGGCATCGACGAAAGCCCGGTCACCGGCGAAAGCATCCCGGTGACGCGCGGCCCCGGCGAGCAGGTCTTTGCCGGCGCCATCAATGCCGAGGCGGCGCTGCGCATCCGTGTCGACAAGACCGCCGCCGACAACACCATCTCGCGCATCATCCGCCTTGTCGAAGAGGCCGAAGAGGCCCGCGCCCCGACCGAGCGTTTCATCGACCGTTTCAGCCGCTGGTATATGCCCGCCATCGTGGCGCTGGCGGCGCTGGTGGTGCTGGTGCCGCCGCTGGCTCTGGGTGGTGACTGGGACACGTGGATCTATCGCGGGCTGGCGCTGCTGCTGATCGGCTGCCCCTGCGCGCTGGTGATCTCGGTCCCGGCCTCGATCGCCTCGGCGCTGTCCTCGGGCGCGCGGCGCGGTCTCTTGATGAAGGGTGGCGCGGTGATCGAGGCCACCGCCGCCGTGCGCCATATCGCCTTTGACAAGACCGGCACCCTGACCCATGGCCGCCCCCGCGTGACCGATGTGCTGACCGCCCCCGGCATCACCGAGGCCGAGCTGCTGGCCGTGGCCGGTGCGGTTGAGACCGGCTCCAGCCACCCGCTGGCGCAGGCCATCCTGAAGCGGCTCGACGAGGCTGGAATCGCCGCCCTGCCCGCGCGCGAAGCCCGTGCTCTGCCCGGTCGCGGCGCGCAGGCCATGGTCGGCGACAGCCTTGCCTGGGTCGCCTCGCCCCGCCACGCGGCCGAGCTTTCCGGCATCGCCCCCGAGGCCACCGCCCGCGCCACCGCACTTGAGGCCGAGGGCAAGACCGTCGTCGCCGTCTTCCGTCAGGACCAGCCGCTGGGCCTGATGGCGCTGCGTGACGAGCCGCGCACCGAGGCCGCCGAGGCGATGCGCCAGCTGGCCGCGATGGGCGTCGGGGCCACCATGCTGACCGGCGACAATTCCCGCACCGCCGCAGCCATCGCCGAAGGTCTGGGCATGTCCTTTCAGGCCGAGATGATGCCCGAGGACAAGCTGGGCGCCATCCGCGCCATAAGCAAGGACGGCGGCGTGATGATGATCGGCGACGGCATCAACGACGCCCCGGCGCTGAAACAGGCGGGCGTGGGCGTGGCCATGGGCTCGGGCAGCGACGTGGCTCTGGAGACCGCCGATGCCGCCATCCTGCGCGACAAGGTGACCGATGTGCCGGCGCTGATCCGGCTGGCGCGCGCCACCATGGGCAATATCCGCCAGAACATCGGGCTGGCTCTGGGGCTGAAGGCGGTGTTTCTGGTGACCTCGATCCTTGGGATCACCGGGCTCTGGATCGCCATTCTGGCCGATACCGGCGCGACCGTGTTGGTGACGCTGAACGCGCTGCGGCTTCTGGGCTTTGACCCGATGCGCGAGGGCGCGCGCTAGCAGGCGTCAGGGCCGCGCCAGCCGGTCTAGGATCGGGCAGTCGGGGCGGTCATCGCCCTGACAGCAATGCACCAGCTCCTGCAGGGTGTCGGCCATCTCCTGCATGTCGCGGATCTTTTGCTGCAGCGCCTCGACATGGGCCTCGGCAATGCGGCGCACCTCGGCGCTGTGACGTTCGCGGTCGCGCCACAGCGCCAGCAGCTCGTGGATCTCGGCCAGCGCAAAGCCCAGATCGCGGGCGCGGCGGACAAAGCGCAGCACATGCAGATCGGCCTCGGAATAATCGCGATAGCCCGAGGCGCGCCGCGCGGCGGGCGCAATCAGCCCGACGGATTCGTAATAGCGGATCATCTTGGCCGAAACGCCCGAGGCCCGCGCCGCATCGCCGATGTTCATGCCGCAACCTCTGCCCGGAACCGGCGCAGGCGCAGCGCATTGCCCAGCACGAACACGCTCGACAGCGCCATCGCCCCGGCGGCAAAGACCGGCGACAGCAGGATGCCAAAGCCGGGATAGAGCACCCCCGCCGCCACCGGAATCAGCGCCACGTTATAGGCAAAGGCCCAGAAAAGGTTCTGCCCGATGTTCGCCATGGTCGCCCGCGACAGCGCGATGGCATTGGCCACCCCCGTCAGACTGCCCGAGATCAGCACCACATCTGCCGCCTCGATGGCGACATCGGTGCCGCTGCCGATGGCGATGCCCACATCCGCCTCGGCCAGCGCCGGGGCGTCGTTGATGCCGTCGCCGACAAAGGCCAGCGCGCCATGCGCGGCCCGCAGGCGCTGGACGGCGGCGACCTTGCCCTCGGGCAGGACCTCGGCCACCACATCGTCGATCCCCAACTGGCCGGCGATGGCCTGCGCGGTTCGGGCATTGTCGCCGGTGATCATCGCGACCTTCAGCCCCATGCCATGCAGCGCGCGAATGGTGGCCGCGGCCGAGGGCTTCACCGGGTCCGCGACCGCGATCACTGCCGCCAGCCGGTCCCCGATGGCGGCATAAAGCGGCGACTTGCCCTCGGTGCCCAGCCGGGCTGCGGTCTCGGCAAAGGGCGCCACATCCAGCCCCAGCTGCGCCATGTAGCGGTCGGCGCCGATGGCGATGGCCTCGCCCTCCACCTCGGCATGCACGCCATAGCCGGTGACCGAGGCAAAGCGCGAGACCGGCGGCAGCGTCAGCCCCTCGGCGGTCGCGGCATCGGTGATGGCGCGGGCGATGGGATGTTCGGATTGCGCCTCGACTGCCGCGATGCGGGCCAGAGCCGTGGCGCGGTCAAAGCCGGACGCCAGTTCCAGATCGGTCAGTACCGGCTTGCCCAGCGTCAGCGTGCCGGTCTTGTCCAGCGCCACCACGCGGGCATCCTTGAGCTGCTGCAGCGCCTCGCCCTTGCGAAACAGCACCCCCATCTCGGCACCGCGCCCGGTGCCGACCATGATCGAGGTCGGCGTGGCCAGCCCCATGGCACAGGGGCAGGCGATGATCAGCACCGCCACCGCATTGACCAGCGCAAAGCCCAGGGCCGGGCTGGGGCCGAAGGCCAGCCAGACCAGAAAGGTCAGCGCCGCCGCCACCATCACCGCCGGCACGAACCACATCGTCACCCGGTCGACCAGCGCCTGGATCGGCAGCTTGCCACCCTGGGCCTGTTCGACCAGCCGGATGATCTGCGACAGCATGGTGTCGCCGCCGACCGCCGTGGCGCGAAAGGCAAAGGCGCCGGTCTGGTTCACCGTGCCGCCGACCACCGCCGCGCCGGCAGTCTTGGCGACCGGGACCGGCTCGCCAGTGACCATGGATTCGTCGACATAGCTTTCGCCCTCGACCAGTTCGCCATCGACAGGGATGCGTTCGCCCGGGCGCACCTCAAGGACATCACCCAGCGCGACCGCCGCCACCGGCAGCTCGACCACCGCGCCACCGCGCCGGACCCGTGCCTGCTGCGGTTGCAGCCGCACCAGCCGGCTGATCGCCTCGGAGGTGCGCCCGCGCGCCCGCGCCTCGAGCAGGCGCCCCAATAGGATCAGCGTGACGATGACGGCGGCGGCCTCGTAATAGACATGCACCGTGCCCGCAGGCAGCAGGCCGGGCGCAAAGGTGGCGATCACCGAATAGCCATAGGCGGCCAGCGAACCCACGGCGACCAGCGCGTTCATGTCGGGCGCACCGCGCAGCAGCGCCGGCAGGCCGCCGGTCAGGAAGCGCCGGCCCGGCCCGACAAGCACCAGCGTCGTCAGCACGAATTGCAGCACCCAGCTGGCCTGCATACCGATGGTGTCATGGATCAGCATGTGCAGCGCGGGAAACATGTGGCCGCCCATTTCCAGCAGAAAGACCGGCAGTGCCAACACCAGCGCCAGCAGGAAATCGCGGCGCAGCGCCTGTTGCTGGGCGGCGTGGCGGTCGTCGCGATCTGCGGGGGCGGCGGCATCCGCCACCGGCTGCGCGCTGTAGCCCGCCTTGGCGATGGCCGCGATCAGCGCGGGCATGGCGGCGGTGCCCTGCACCCGGGCGCGCTCGGTCGCAAGGTTGACGGCGGCACTTTCGACGCCCGGCACCGCCTTCAACGCGCGCTCGACCCGGCCCACGCACGACGCGCAGCTCATGCCCTCGATGGCCAGTTCATAATCGGCCTGCGGCACCTCGTAGCCGGCCTTGCGGATGGCCGCGACCAGGGCTGCCGGCGCGACCCCCTGCCCCTGCACGGTGGCGCTTTCGGTGGCCAGATTGACCGCAGCTGCCTCGACGCCCGGCACAGCCTTCAGCGCACGTTCGACCCGGCCCACGCACGAGGCGCAACTCATCCCCAGAACCGGCAGCGTGATGGCGGGGTCAGAGGCGGCGGGGCCGATGGCGCGGGCATTGGTCATGGGAAGGCTTCCTTGATGCCGGATTGCGGGTCAGCACGCGATATGGGGGTTCCCATCATGGGAAGGTCAAGGGGCTGTTCCGGGAAAAGCGCAAAAGAAAACCGCGCCCCCCGACCGGGGGACGCGGCAATTCAGGCAGGGTCCGGTGCGATTACAGCGCCGACAGCGCCGCCACGATCTTGTCGCCCATTTCCGAGGTCGAAACCGGGGTGCCGCCCTCGGCGCCCATCAGATCGGCGGTGCGCACGCCATCGGCCAGCACCTTTTCGACCGCGCGCTCCAGCAGATCGGCGTCATCGCCCAGATTCAGCGAATAGCGCAGGCACATAGCAAAGCTGAGGATACAGGCGATCGGGTTGGCCTTGCCCTGACCGGCGATATCGGGGGCCGAACCGTGCACGGGTTCATACATCGCCTTGGGCTTGCCATTGGCCATCGGCGCGCCAAGGCTGGCCGAGGGCAGCATGCCAAGGCTGCCGGTCAGCATCGCCGCCGCATCCGACAGGATATCGCCGAACAGGTTGTCGGTCACGATCACGTCGAACTGGTTGGGACGGCGCACCAGCTGCATGGCGCCGTTATCGGCATACATGTGCGACAGCTCGACATCCGGGTATTCGTTGTCGTGGACCCATTGCACCTCTTCGCGCCACAGGATGCCCGATTCCATGACGTTGGCCTTTTCCATCGAGCAAACCCGGTTGCCGCGCTTGCGGGCCAGCTCGAAGGCGGCGCGGGCAACGCGACGGATCTCGCCCGAGGTATAGCGCTGGGTGTTGATGCCGACGCGGCCACCCTCGTTCTCGGGGTTGTTGTCATCGGCATGGATGCCGCGCGGCTCGCCGAAATAGATGCCCGAGGTCAGCTCGCGCACGATCAGAATGTCCAGACCGGCCACCACGTCGCGTTTCAGCGAGCTGAAATCGGCCAGCGCGTCAAAGCACTGCGCCGGGCGCAGGTTGGCAAACAGGTCCATTTCCTTGCGCAGGCGCAGCAGACCGCGCTCGGGTTTCAGGCTGAAGTCCAGATTGTCATAGGCCGGGCCGCCCACGGCGCCCAGCAGCACCGCGTCGACTTCTTGCGCCTTGGCCATGGTCTCGTCGGCCAAAGGCTTGCCGTATTTGTCGTAGGCGGCGCCGCCGACCAGATCCTCGGACACGTCGAAGGACAGGCCCTTGTTCGCTTCGAACCAGCCGATGACCTTGCGCACCTCGGCCATGACTTCGGGGCCGATGCCGTCGCCGGGCAGGATCAGCAGGGAATGGGTGGTCATCGCAGGCATCTCCTCGTGCGTCTCGCGGTTCGGGCAATCGCCTAGACCCGCAGCCCGGTGCCGTCAAGTTCACGGCAAATTGGCTTGCGGCCCGGCCCCGGCTGGGGCGGGATAGGGCGCGGAAACGAACGGAAAGGGCGATGCCATGAAAGTCATGCTGGCGGCCGCACTGATCCTGGGTTGCAATGCCGCGCTGCCGGGGGCGGTGCAGATGGCCCGGGCCGATGGCGGGATCGCCGTGCAGATGCCGGATGTCTCGGGGCTGAGCGAGGCCGAGGCCCGCGCGCTGCTGACCGAGCTGGCCAATGTCAACGTCATCACCTCGAACTGCCCCGCCTACCCGATCAGCAACGGCGAATGGACGCTGATCACCGCCACCGGCGACCGGCTGGCGGCACGGCTGGGGCTGGACCCGCGCGCCTATGATCAGGCCTATTACGGCCCGGCCTTCAAGCTGCTGGACGATCCCGGCGCCTGCGACCGGATCGGGCCCAGCGCCAAGCCGCTGATCCAGCGGCTGGTCGGGATGGGCGGCGGCACGACGCCGCTGACGCAACCCCAATAGCCGCGCCGGCTTGTGGCGCGGCCCGGCGCGGCATAGCCTGCGGCCATGACGGCAGATCCCACCTATCGCGGATTCGCGCTCGACGCGGACACCGCGCTCGCGCTCTTGCAATGGCAGGCAGAGCTGGGCGCCGATGAGCCATGTCTGGACGCGCCGCTGGACCGCTATGACATGCCCGAGCGTGTCGAGGCGCCGGTGGCCCCTGCCATCACTGCCGCGCCTGTCGCAGCGCCCGCCGATGCGGCGGTCGATCAGGTCGCGCTGGCCGAGACGCTGGCCGCCCGCGCCGGCACTCTGGCCGAACTGGCGCAAGTGCAAGAAGGCTTCGACGGCCTCGACCTGAAAAAGGGCGCGCGCAATTTCTGCTTTGCCGATGGCCGGCCGGGCGCGCGGGTGATGATCATCGGCGAGGCGCCGGGCGAGGAAGAGGACCAGCAGGGCCGCCCCTTTGTTGGCCGCGCCGGCCAGCTGCTGGACCGGATGTTTGGCGCCATCGGTCTGGCGCGCGACGCGGTGGACGCGGAAAAGGCGCTGTATATCAGCAATGTGCTGACATGGCGCCCGCCCGGCAATCGCCGCCCCGAACCCGCCGAGATCGCAATGATGCTGCCGTTCCTGCGCCGGCATGTCGAACTGGCCCAGCCCGAGATTCTGGTGCTGATGGGCAATACTCCCTGCATCGCGGCGCTGAACCGGCAGGGCATCCTGCGCCTGCGCGGGCAATGGACCGAGGCCTTCGGCCTGCCCACCCTGCCGATGACGCATCCGGCCTATCTGCTGCGCACGCCACTGGCCAAACGCGAGGCCTGGGCCGACCTTTTGTCCATCGCGGCGCGGCTGGGGCTTTAGCTGCCGGCGGGGCGGCAGCCGCGATATTCCACCGCATGATCGGGCGCGATCAGGGTCAGGCGCAGCCCTGCCGGGTCCAGCGGAAACGGCTTGCCCGATTCGGCGATGAAATCGGCCTCGGCCACCAGCTGCCCGTCCTGACGGCTGAGCTGCGGCTGCGAGACCCAGATGCGGCTGTCGTCCAGCTCCATCGCAGCCTCGGGGGCATCGGCGTCAAAGCGGGCGGTGACGCGCATGCCGTCCTCGATCTCTTCGACGCGGCAGGCGGGTTGATCGGTCGCCAGCCGGGGCACCTGTTGCAGCGCGGCCTCGATCGCCGGATCGGGGGTGGCGGCGGGCGGCGGCGCACGCAGAGCGACATGCGCCGGCACGCAGATCGTGTCACACAGGCCGAAATCCACCCGCGCCTGCGCCTCGACCGGCTGGCCGGGCTGCGCGGGGGCGATCTCGATCGGCAGGATCAGTTCGCGGTGATAGCCCAGACTGCGCTCGCCGCCGGATTCGATGGTCTCGGGGCGGGGCCAGTGCATCGTCACCTCGCCCAGATTTTCGGACCCCGACCAGTCGAAGCGCGGCGGCACGCCGGCATCGCCGGGGCTGCGCCAATAGGTCTTCCACCCCGGTTCCAGCTGCAATTGCAGCGCGGTCATGCGGTGGCCCTCGGGCGTGGTCCAGCCGGGCAACAGCCGGGCCGCCATCAGCCCCGGCGGCACCTCCGTCTGGGCCAGCGCCGGCAGCGGCAGGAACATGAGCAAGGCAAGCAGTTTCATACGTCTTTCATAGGCCGGCGTCCGGCATGGGGTGAAGTCACAAAACCGGCAGGCTCTTGCGAAATCGCCCGGCAGCGCCGATCTTTGTGCAAAAGAACAGGAGCGGATGGTGGAGTCGTCGAGCAACCTTACCGGAAAGATGCTGATCGCCATGCCCGGGATGCGCGATCCGCGTTTCGAGCATTCGGTCATTCTGGTCTGTGCACATTCCGAAGAGGGTGCCATGGGGCTGGTGGTCAACCGGCCCCTGCCCGACGTGGACTTCAGCGACCTGCTGACGCAGCTGGGCATCGACGCGAGCGATGCGGCGCTGGACATCCCGGTGCGCTTTGGCGGCCCGGTCGAGCCGGGGCGGGGGTTCGTGCTGCATCGCGTGCCCGAGGGCGGCGAGGTCGACGAGACGCGGATGCGGATCGGCGAGAATCTGGCCATGTCGACCACCCGCGACATCCTTGAAGATTACGCCCGCGGCATGGGCCCGCAGCCGGCGGTGCTGGCGCTGGGTTATGCCGGCTGGGGGCCGGGGCAGTTGGACAACGAGATCTTAGAAAACGGCTGGCTGACCAGCGAGCGGCTGGACGAGATCATCTTTGGCGCCGACAATCCCGGCAAATGGCGTGCGGCCCTGAAGGGCATGGGCATCGACCCCCTGGTGCTGTCCCCGAGCGCCGGGCATGCCTGAGGCGGGATCGGCGAGGTTGGGTTGCAGGGGGGCTCTGCCCCCGTCCTGCGGACTCCCCCGGGGTATTTGGGAAATGATGAAAGCCGGGCCTAACGGGGCGCGGCGGCGCGGCGCAGGCGGTCGTTGATCGCGGCGCCAAGCCCGGTTTCGGGCACCGGCGCCACGGCGATGGGCCGGCCCTGATCGTCAGCGCGGTGCAGCAGGTCGAAGAGCCGCGCGGCGGCCTCGGCGAGATCGCCGCTGTCGCTGAGGGTCATGTCGCCCTTGATCGGGCCGAAACCGATCAACAGCTCGCCCGGGCGGGCGCTGTCGGCCTGCAGCCGCAGGCTGGCGCGCGGGGCGTAATGGCTGATCAGCTGGCCGGGCGCGGTCGGGGCGTCGGGATCGGCGTGATGGCTGGCCAAGGGGCGGTCCAGCACCGCCTCAAGCCGCTCGGCGGCGATGCCGCCCGGGCGCAGCAGCACCGGCGCGCCATCCTGCCAGCCAAGGATGGTCGATTCGACGCCCACGGCACAGGGCCCGGCATCGAGCACCGCCGCAATGCGCCCGCCAAGGCCGGTTTCGGGATCGGCGACATGGCCCGCCGTGGTCGGGCTGATCCGCCCCGAGGGATTGGCCGAAGGCGCCGCCAGCGGTCCGTCGAAGCACCGCAGCAGCGCCTGCGCCGCCGGATGCGCCGGCACCCGGATCGCCACCGTATCGAGCCCCGCCGTCACCAGCCCGGCGATCCCCGATCCCGGCCGCAGCGGCAGCACCATGGTCAGCGCGCCGGGCCAGAAGGCCGCCGCCAGCGCCAGCGCCGGCGCGTCGAAGACGGCGTAGCGTTCGGCCGTGGTCAGGTCGGGCACATGCACGATCAGCGGGTTGAAGCTGGGCCGGCCCTTGGCCGCATAGATCGCCGCGACCGCGCGGGCGTCGCGCGCATCGCCGGCCAGACCATAGACCGTTTCCGTCGGCATCGCGACTAGCGCGCCCTGCGCCAGCCAGCGCGCCGCCTCGGCAAGGCCCTGATCATCCGGGGCTAAGATCCGTGTCTGCATCACCGTCAGCCGTTACGTCGGGTTCGTATTGAAGGCGCAACCCGCGCCCATATGATAGTCTGAGGGAGCACTATGCGTCATCAACCGCTTTGCCAAGGCGGAACCCGAGGGAGAGATCATTGACCTATCGCGCACCTGTCGAGCAGATCAGTTTCATCCTCAACCGCGTGGTGGCCTTTGCGCAGTTGGCGCAGACCGAGCGTTTCGCCGAGGCGACCCCCGAGATGGTCGAAGCGATCCTGACCGAGGCCGGCAGGCTGGCCAACGAGGTCATCGCCCCGGTCAACCGCAATGGCGATCTGGAACCGGCGCGGCTGGAGAACGGCAGCCTGCGATCCTCGCCCGGCTTTGCCGAGGCGTTCCGGGCCCTGGCCGAGGGCGGCTGGATCGGCATTGCCGCCAGCCCCGAACATGGCGGCATGGGCCTGCCGCAGGCGCTGAACATGGCGGTGAACGAGATGGTCGCCTCGGGCTGTCTGGCGCTGCAATTGAACCCGATGCTGACGCAGGGCCAGATCGAGGCGCTGGAGCATCACGGCAGCGCCGAGCTGCGCGAGCTTTACCTGCCCAAGCTGATCTCGGGCGAATGGTCGGGCACGATGAACCTGACCGAACCCGGCGCCGGTTCGGACGTGGGCGCGCTGACCACCCGGGCCGAGCCGGACGGCGACGGCACCTATCGGGTGACCGGGCAAAAGATCTTTATCACCTGGGGCGACAGCGACGTGACGGCGAATGTCTGCCATCTGGTGCTGGCGCGCCTGCCGGGCAGCCCCGCCGGCACGCGCGGCATCAGCCTGTTCATGGTGCCGAAATACCTGCCCGATGCCGAGGGCCAGCCCGGCGCGGCCAACAGCCTGCGCACCGTCAGTCTGGAGCACAAGCTGGGCATCCACGGCTCTCCGACCTGCGTGATGAGCTTTGAGGGGGCCCGCGGCTGGCTGGTCGGTCAGGAAAACAAGGGCATGGCAGCCATGTTCACCATGATGAACGCCGCGCGGCTGGGCGTGGGCGTGCAGGGCGTGGCCCAGGCCGAGGCGGCGCTGCAAAAGGCCACCGCCTATGCCGCCGAGCGCGTGCAAATGGGACCGATCATCCAGCATCCCGACGTGCGCCGGATGCTGGCGGAATCGCGGGCCGAGGTCTTTGCCGCGCGGGCGATCTGTCTGGCCTGCGCCGTGGCGCTGGACATGGCGCGGGCGACCGGCGGCGCCGATTGGGCGGCGCGCGCCGCGCTGCTGACCCCGATCGCCAAGGCGCATGGCACCGATGTCGGCAGCCGCGTGGCCGACATCGCCCTGCAAGTGCATGGCGGCATGGGCTATATCGAGGAGACCGGCGCGGCGCAGTATCTGCGCGACGTGCGCATCACCCAGATCTACGAAGGCACCAACGGCATTCAGGCCATGGATCTGGTCGGCCGCAAGCTGGCCGATGACGGCGCCGCCGCCATGGCGCTGCTGGACGAGATACTGGACGGCGCCAAGGCGGCACAATCCTCCCAGCCCGCGATGGCCCATCAGCTGTGGCAGGCCACCGAATTTCTGCGCGAGACCACGCTGGAGCTGCTGGCCAAACCCCTGCCCGACCGCTTTGCCGGCGCGGCGCCCTATCTGTCGGCCTTTGCGCGGCTGCTGGGCGCGCATTTCCACCTGCGCGCGGCGGTGGCGGATGGCTCGGCCTGCCTTGCGCGGATCTATTTCTCGCGGGTGCTGGCGCGCAACACGGCCGATCTTGCCATCGCGCTTGTCGGGGGCGCCGATCTGGATGCGCTGGAGGATGGGCTGCTCGCGGGCCGGATGGCCGGGTGATCCGCACCGAGACCCATAACCTGCCGGCCGAGGGCGAGGCGCATGAGATCGCGCCGGGCGTGCTGTGGATCCGCATGCCCCTGCCCTTCAAGCCGGATTTCGTGAATTGCTACGCCCTGCGCGAAGGGGCAGGCTGGGCGCTGGTCGATACCGGCATCGACACGCCGCGCAGCCGCGCGATCTGGGAGGCGTTGCTGGCCGGGCCGCTGGGCGGCCTGCCGGTTGAGCGGGTGCTGGCCACGCATCACCATCTGGACCATATGGGGCTGGCCGGCTGGTTCCAAAGCCGGCATGGCGCCGGGCTGATGACCTCGCGCACCGCATGGCTGATGGCGCGCATGTCGATCCTTGATGTGCAGGACCGGCCGACGCCGCAGGCCATCGCCTTCTGGACGCAGGCCGGGATGCCGGCCGAGATGATCGCCGAGCGCGCCGGCGAGCGGCCCTTCAACATGTCGGACCTGTCCGCGCCGCTGCCACCCGGCTATCACCGGCTGGCCGAGGGCGATGTGATCACCCTGGGGGACCGGCGCTGGGACGTCCGCATGGGCGAGGGCCATGCGCCCGAACATGTCACGCTGTGGTCCCAAGACGACGGGCTGGTGATCGGCGGCGACCAGCTTCTGGCCTCGATTTCGCCCAATCTGGGGGTCTATCCCAACGAGCCCGGCGCCGATACGGTCGGCGGCTGGCTGCAGAGCTGCCGCGCCCTGCAACCCCATGCCCGGCCCGAGCAACTGGTGCTGCCCGGGCATAAATCACCCTATCGCGGGTTGCCGACCCGGCTGGCACAGTTGATCGACAACCAGCAGGCCGCGCTGGAGCGGCTGGTGCGCGGCCTGCAAAACGGCCCGCGCACCACCGTCGGCTGCTTTGCACTGCTGTATCGGCGCGAGATCTCGAAACCCGAGTTCGGGCTGGCGCTGGCCGAGGCACAGGGCCACGTCAACCACCTTGGCGCCACGGGCCGGCTGTGGCCGGTGGGACAAACCGCCGAAGGGGCCACCCTTTGGGGGGCGTGACAGGGGCCGGGGCTTGGGCTATCCAAGGGGGGAACGGCGCAGATACAGGAACAGCCCATGGCCTCGCATCACGAAGTGACCGATTACAAGCACGGCGAAATGGACATCCGTGACCACCAGAAGACCTTTGCCGGCTTCATCAAGGCATCGACCTGGGTGGCGGGTCTGTCCATTGCGGTGCTGATCTTCATGGCGCTTGCCAACAGCTGATCCGGGGTCATCCGATGCAAAGACGTGCGTTTCTCGCGCTGGCGCTGCCAGCCGCGCTGGCGGCCTGCGGGGCCGACAATATCTGGGCCAGCGACGACGCGATCCGCAAGGCGCGCTATGTCTCGCCCGAGCCGCCCTCGATCGGGCTCCTGACCGTCATCGGCATTCCGCGCGGCGAAGGCGGGCATTCGGCGCTGATCATCAACGGCAGCCAGCGGGTGATCTATGACCCGGCCGGCAGCTGGAATCACCCGGCGATCCCGGAACGCCATGACGTGCTTTACGGCATCACCCCGAACTTCAAGAACTTCTACATCGATTACCACGCGCGTGAGACCTATTGGGTCGCCGAGGACACCATTCAGGTGCCGCTGGCCGTGGCCGATGCCGCCATCCGTTCGGCCGAACAGCAGGGCGCCACGAACAAAAGCTTCTGCGCCGTCTCGACCGGCAAGGTGCTGCGCCGCGTGCCGGGGTTCGAGGGTGCGCCGACCGGGTTTTCGCCGCTGAACCTGCGCCGCTGGTTCCTGACCCTGCCCGGCGTGGTCAGCAAGAAGCACATGGACGGCGATCCGGCCAACAACCACAACGTGCTGCTGCGCCAGAAGAACGGCGTGATCGAGGGTTATGGCGCCGACGGACGCCTGCACGCCCAGAACTGAACCTGAAGGTCAGCCGAGCAGCCACAACATGGCAAACAGGCTGGCCATCCCTGACAGGATCGCCGAAAGCACATTGCGCGTGACGAGGCCCACCAGCACCGTCACCGCAGCCGCCACCAGCCGCGCCGGATCGGGTTGCCCGCCCGTCGCCGCCGGCCACAGCGTCAGCGGCGCAAGGATCGCGGGCAAGACCCCCACCGCCGTATAGCGCAGCGCCCGCGTAGCCCATGCCGGGATCGCCCGTCGGCCCAGCGCGCCCAGAAACGACCAGCGGATCAGATAGGTGCCCAGACCCACCGTCAGGATCACCACCCAGATCCTTGCGTCAAAGCTCATGCCCCGGCCCCCCTGCGCGCCTTGCGCGCCTCCACCAGCATCTCGACCGCGACGCCGGTCGCCATGGCCAGCGGCGCGGCCAGCAGCACCCCCAGCCCCGAGGGCAGGCCGCTGAACGCCAGCGACGCGAGCACCGCCACCGTCGCCGCCGCGACATGCGCGAAGCTGCGCAGCATCGGCGCGATCATGGCCAGAAAGGTGATCGGCAGCGCGAAATCCAGCGCCCAGCTTTCCGGGATCGCCCGGCCCAGCGTGAAGCCCACCGCCGAGGCCAGAAACCACGGGATGCAGCAGCTGATCGAGGTGCCAAAGAAATAGGCCAGCCGCTGGTCCAGCCGCAGCCGGGGGTTGGCCTCGTAATGCTGCACCGACAGGGCATAGGTCTGGTCGATCAGCGTATAGGCCAGCAGCGCCTTTTGCCTTGGCGCGGCACCACCCAGCCAAGGCACCAGCGCGGCGGAATACATCGCCATGCGCAGGTTCACCACCAGCGCCGACAGGATGACGATGACCAGCGGCGCATGATCCGATATCAGCTGCAGCGCGGTGAATTGCGAGGCCCCCGCCAGCACCAGCACCGAAAAGCCCAAGACCTGCGCCAGATCCAGCCCGGCCTCGTTCGCAAGCACTCCGAACAGCATGCCAAAGGGCACCAGCACCAGCACGAAGGGCAGCGCCTGCACAACGCCATGGCGCAGGCATTGCGCCGGGCTGCGGGCCAGAACGCGCGCCTGTTCGGGCGTCAATGCGGCCGCATCGCCGGCGGCGGCCGGCGCTGAAATCGGGGATCTGCGGGTCATGGTGAAAGCGGCGGAGCCTGTCGTATGATGTTACGCGCCAGATTGGCCAATGCCGTGGCGCGGTGCAAGAGAGGCGCGGATTTGACCGCAAACTGGATCATTCGCAAGGGCGTGCCACCGGCTTTGGCCGGCGCGGCGGCGCGGCTGTACTGGCGCAGCTTCGGGGCCGATCTTTGCCCCTGCGCGCTGGATCCCCGGCGCGGCGCAGCGCTGGTCAGGGCGCTGATGCAACCTGACCGTGCGCTGATCGCCATCGGTGCCTCGGGCGGGGTCTTGGGCATCGCCGGGCTGCGCGGGTCGCGCGGGGGTTTTCTGGAACTGTCCCCCGGCGCCTGTCGGCAGGTGCTTGGCCCGTGGTGGGGCCGGCTGGCGCTGGCCATGGCCAACCTGCATCGCGGCGGCGAAACCGCCGATCTGGTGCTGGATGGGGTGGCAGTGCGGCGCGGCTGGCAGCGTCAGGGCATCGCGCGGGCGCTGGCCGATGCCGCCGGGGCCGAGGCCCTTCGTCTGGGCTATCCCGGCCTGCGCGCCGAGGTGGCGGCGCAGAATGTCACGGCACTGGCGGCGTGGCAGGCGCTGGGGTTCCAGCCGCAGGGCCGCCAACGGCTGGGCTGGGTCTGGGCCGCGCCAGCTTGGGTCTTGCGCCGCCCGGCCCTGTCGCCGGCACAGGCACCGTCACTGGTGCAAGGCCCAGCGGCCCCCTTGATCCGGGCCTAGGCCTCGCCCGGCGCGGGTTGGCGCGGCGCGGGCTCGCTGCCCTCGGCGACCGGATCGGCGGCATGGGGTTCGTCCGCCCCATCGGTTGCGGTCTCGGCCTCGCTGCCCTCGGTGCCGATGCCATCAACCTCGGGCGCGGTCCCGGCAGGCTGCGGCGCCTCGGGGCCGCCGATGATGCCGGTCACCTGCGCCAGCAGGATGAAGGCGCGGCCGCTGCGGGTCTCGGCCAGCACGGCCAGCACGTTCGGATCGTCGATCTGCGCCCGCTCGGCCAGCATGCGGTCGAACTGGCGCAGGAAGTGATGCGCCACATCGCGAAACACCTCGTCCGAGGCGATCATCTCGGCCGCCGTGCCAAGGGCTGCGGCGTCATCGACCACCGCCAGCCCGGCAACAGCCGCACCTCGCTCGCCCGCGCTGAAGCGTTGCCACAGCGCCGGGTCGGTCTCGGGGACATGCAGGTCGTCCATATAGATGCCGCGCCCCGCCAGCAGGGTCACGACATCCTGCGCCGCACGGATCAGCCGGGCCAGCGACGGCTCGGCCAAGGCCAGACGCAGGCAGCGGATCGCCTCGCGGTCATCGGGGCCGTCGGGAAAGTTCAGCGCGAAATACATCTCGGTCGGCGTCAGCTCGGGCGCCGGGGCCGTTTCGGCAGGCGCCGGACGGGCGGGCTGCGCGGCGGTAGGGGGGGCTGCGCGGCGTGCGGGCGCAAGGCCGCGAGATCCGGCGGGGTCCGGGACCGGGGCGGTGCCCGAGGGGGCGGCGCGCGCCGGGGCCGGGCCGCCGCGCATCTCGTCAAGCATTTCGCGCAGCATCTCGGCCTCCTGGCGCAGCACCAAGAGGGCCTGCGCCGACCAGACGCCCAGCCAGATCAGGCCCAGCGGCAACAACAGCCACAGCGCCCGGACCAGCCATGCCAGCAGGCCACCGGAATATTGCGAGGGCATCAGCCATGACGCCAGCAGCGCCAGAGCCAGCCAGACCACGCTGGCTATGATACCGAGCATCGTCAGGCTGGCGTGACTCTGTCGGGCGAGGGTATCTTGCAGTTGCTGCTTGGGGTTCATCCGCCTCTCCTAGACGTAGCGGATCGAGATGATTTCGTAGGACTTGCCGCCGCCGGGGGTGACCACCTCGACGCTGTCGCCCTCGTCCTTGCCGATCAGGGCACGGGCAAGGGGGGCGCGGATGTTCAGCAGGCCACGTTCCAGATCGGCCTCGGATTCGCCGACGATCTGATAGGTGCGCTCTTCCTCGGTGTCCTCGTCGAGCAGGGTGACGGTGGCGCCGAACTTGATGCTGCCCGACAGTTTCGCGGGGTCGATGACCTCGGCGCGCGAGATCAGCGCTTCCAGTTCCTTGATCCGGCCCTCGACAAAGCTCTGCTTTTCGCGGGCGGCGTGATATTCGGCGTTTTCGGACAGGTCGCCATGCTCGCGCGCCTCGGCGATGGCGCGGATCACCGCCGGCCGATCAACCGAGCGCAGCTCGCGCAGTTCCTCGTCCAGCTGGTTATACCCCGCGCGGGTCATCGGTATCTTTTCCATTCCGGTCCTTCCGCCGCCCCTTTGACGGCCTCAATCTGCGCAATGCCCAATCTGCGCAATGCAAGGTGTTGGAACGCCCCCGAACCATGGGCCGGGGGCGTTCGCTGAAAACTTGAGCCCCATGGTGGCGCGATTACCCCAGCGATTCAAGACCCGCCGTCACCGAACCCGGCCCCTGCCGCGAAAGCGTCGTTTCCGAGCAATGAGAGGTCGCCTTCCCATTGCCGTAAAAACCGTAACGCGATAGGTCTGACCCCCGAACAAGAGCTAGGATGCAGGGGGCCAAGCCATGTCGGAAACGACCCGCGAGTCGATGGAATATGATGTCGTGATCGTCGGCGGTGGCCCCAGTGGCCTGTCTGCGGCGATCCGGCTGAAACAGATCAACCCCGAATTGTCGGTTGTGCTGCTGGAAAAAGGCAGCGAGATCGGCGCGCATATCCTGTCGGGCGCGGTGCTGGACACCTCGGGTCTGGACAAGCTGATCCCCGACTGGAAGGAAAAGGGCGCGCCCATCGAGACCGAGGTGCATGAGGACAATTTCTATGTCCTCGGGCCGCATGGCCATATGCGCGTGCCGAACTGGCCGATGCCGCCGCTGATGTCGAACCACGGCAAATATATCGTGTCGATGGGCAATGTCTGCCGCTGGCTGGCCGAACAGGCCGAGGCGCTGGAAGTGGAAATTTTCCCCGGCATGGCCTGTTCGCAACTGGTCTATGAGGGCGACCGTGTGGTCGGCGTGGTCGCGGGCGAGATGGGTCTGGAAGCCGACGGCACCCCCGGCCCCGGCTACGAGCCGGGCATGGAGCTGCGCGGCAAATATGTCTTCATCGCCGAGGGCGTGCGCGGATCGCTGGCCAAGGAACTGATCGGCAAATACGACCTGTCGAAAGGCCACGAGCCGCAGAAATTCGGCCTTGGCATGAAAGAGATCTGGGAGATCCCCGCCGAGAAGGCCAAGCCCGGCACCGTTACCCACACCATGGGCTGGCCCTTGGGCAGCAATGCCGGCGGCGGCAGCTTCATCTATCATCTGGGCGGCAATCAGGTGCTGGTCGGCTTTGTCGTCCACCTGAACTACAAGAACCCCTATCTGTATCCCTACATGGAATTCCAGCGCTTCAAGCACCATCCGCTGGTCGCAGAACTGCTGGAGGGCGGCAAGCGCGTGGCTTACGGCGCGCGGGCAATTTCCGAGGGCGGCTTCCAGTCGATCCCGAAAATGACCGTGCCGGGCGCGATGCTGCTGGGCTGCTCGGCGGGGCTCGTGAACGTGCCGCGCATCAAGGGCAACCACAACGCGATGCTCTCGGGCATCGCGGCCGCCGAAGCGGCGGCAGCCGCCATCGCCGAAGGTCGCGAGGGCGACGAACTGACCAATTACGAGGCCGAGGTGCGCGACGGCGCCATCGGTAAAGACCTGAAGCCCGTGCGCAACGTCAAGCCGATCTGGTCCAAGCTGGGCCTGTGGCCGTCGCTGGCCTTGGGCGGCTTTGACATGTGGGTGGCGAACCTGACCGGCTGGAACCCGCTGGGCACGTGGAAACACGGCAAGACCGACGCGGCATCGACCGGCAAGGCCGCCGATTACCAGCCGATCGACTATCCGAAGCCCGACGGCAAACTGTCCTTCGACCGGCTGACCAACGTGGCGTTTTCCTTTACCAACCACGAGGAAAGCCAGCCCTGCCACCTGCGGCTGAAGGATGCCTCGGTGCCGATCCGGGTCAACCTGCCCGAATATGCCGAACCCGCGCAGCGCTATTGCCCGGCCGGCGTCTATGAGGTGCTGGAAACCCCCGAGGGACCCAAGTTCCAGATCAACTTCCAGAACTGCGTCCATTGCAAGACCTGCGACATCAAGGATCCGTCGCAGAACATCAACTGGACCACGCCGCAGGGCGGCGACGGGCCGAATTACCCGAATATGTGATCGGTCGGGGCAATGCCGGTTTACCCCCGGCGTTGCCCTGCGACCAAGGGACGGCTAGGGTCGCCGTCACTACCCGCCAAGTGATAGGCCCGCCCGTGACGACAAGACTGATCCCGCTGGCGCTGATCGCGCTGACCGCCGCGCCCCTGCTGCCGCCGGCAGCTTTGGCCAATCCGCAGCTGGCGCAGCAGGCACCGCGTCCCAAGCCCGCCCGCAGCGCGCCCCCCGCCTCGGACATGCCAGCCCCCGAGACGCCCGCCAAGGCTCCGGCACCCGAGGCCCCGGCGATGAACGGGCTGGCCGGCCCCTATCTGGCGGCGCGTCAGGCGGTGCTGGGCAATGACTATCCCAGCGCTGCGGATTATTTCCTGCAGGCGCTGACGCAGGATGACACCGATCCCTTCTTGCAGGATTCCGCCCTGCTGTCGCTGATCTCGGCCGGCGAGATGGAGCGCGCGGGCGCCCTGTCGGTCACCATGGCCGAACAGGGCCGCGCGACCGAGCTGGCGCAGCTGATGCGCCGTTCGGAACTGGCACGTGCCGGGCGCTGGCAGGATCTGGTCAATGCCATCGACAGCACGCCCCCGAATGCCGGCGATCAGGCCTTGGGCGATACGCCCGGCGGCCCGGTGCTGATGGACAAGATGCTGCGGGCATGGGCGCTTTTGGGTGCGGGCAATGCCCGGCAGGCGCTGTCGGCCTTTGAAGAGCTGGGCAAGGTGCGCGGCGCGCGCTCGATGGTGAATTATCATCTGGCGCTGGCCAAGGCCACGGTCGGCGATTACGAGGGCGCCGAAAAGCTGCTGGCCGATCCGCAGACCGGGGCGCATCTGCTGGGCGTGATCGCGCGGGCGCAGATCCTGTCGCAGCTGGAGCGCAACAAGGACGCCATCGCCATGCTTGAGGCGGTGCCGGGCTTTGCCGAGGAACCGCAGCTTGTCGCGCTGCGCGACCGCATGCGCGCCGGCGAGACCCTGCCCTTTGACTCGATCAAATCGCCCGCCGATGGCATGGCGCAGGTGTTCCTGACCTTTGCCAGCGCGCTGTCCAGCGGCGACGAGCCTGACCCGCTGGCGCTGATCTATGCCCGGCTGGCCAGCTATCTGTCGCCGCAACTGGGCGAGGCGCATCTGCTGAATGCGCAGCTGTTGCAGGATTTCGGCCAGTTCGATCTGGCCGAGGCGGAATTCGACGCGTTGCGCGATCTGGGCGACATGCGCCCGGTGGCGGAACTGGCGCGCATCGACGCGCTGTCGCGGGCCGACCGGCTGAACGATGCCGAAAAGGCGGCGCTGGCACTGACCGCCGAACATCCCGAACTGGCGCAAGGCTGGATCGCGCTTGGCGATCTTCTGCGCCAACAGGACAAGTTCAGTCAGGCGATCCCGGCCTATGACAAGGCGCTGTCGCTGATCGGGCCCAAGGGCGGCACGGCGCGCTGGTTCCCGCTTTATGCGCGCGGCATCGCGCTGGAGCGCAGCGGCCAGTTCGCCAAGGCCGAGACCGATTTCCGCGAGGCGCTGAAGCTGCGCCCGGATTCGGCGCAGGTGCTGAACTATCTGGGTTACAGTCTGGTCGACCGCAACGAGAAGCTGGACGAGGCGCTGCGCCTGATCCAGCGCGCCGTCGATCTGCGCCCGGACGATGGCTATATCCTCGACTCGCTGGCCTGGGTCTATTACCGGCTGGGCCGCTACCCGCAGGCGGTGGCGCCGATGGAGCGCGCCGTTTCGGCCATGGCCTCGGACCCGCTGGTCAACGACCATATGGGCGACATCTACTGGATGGTCGGCCGCCACCGCGAGGCCGAGATCCAGTGGCACCGCGCCCTGTCGCTGAAACCCGCGACCGAGGCCGCCGCCAACCGCATCCGCGCCAAACTTGACCGGGGGCTGGACGCCGTTCTGGCCGAGGAAAAGGCCAAGGGCGGCACGCCCCCCGAGCCGGTGCCCGCACCGCCGGCGACCGACAAGCCGTGATCCGCAGCGAAAGGGCTGCGGCCAAGCTGAACCTGACGCTGCATGTCACCGGCCGCCGTGCCGATGGCTATCACCTGCTGGATTCGCTGGTGGTGTTTCTGGACATCGGCGACCGGGTGACGGTCGCGCCGGGGCCGCTGTCGCTGGCCATCACCGGGCCCTTCGCCGCCGGTCTGGACAACGGGCCGGACAATCTGTGCCTGCGCGCCGCTCGGCTGGCCGGGCGCGAGGTGGCGATCACGCTGGAAAAGAACCTGCCCATCGCCTCGGGCATCGGTGGCGGCTCGGCCGATGCGGCTGCGGTGCTGCGCGCGCTGGACGCCCGACCCGATCATCCTGAAAGCCTTGGCGCCGATGTGCCGGTCTGCCTTGAAAGCCAGCCGATGCGGATGCGCGGTCTGGGCGAGATCCTGACGCCGTTGCCGCCGCTGCCGCCGTTGCATCTGGTGCTGGTCAATCCGGGCGCGGGCCTGTCCACGCCCAGCGTCTTCAAGGCCTTGGCGCGGAGGGACAATCCCGCCATGCCCGAGGTGCTGCCCGATTTCCCCGACACAGCCGCGCTGGTCGACTTCGTCGCCGCCTGCCGCAACGATCTGCAGGAACCGGCGCTG
Source organism: Paracoccus limosus (assembly GCF_009711185.1). Lineage (GTDB taxonomy): Bacteria > Pseudomonadota > Alphaproteobacteria > Rhodobacterales > Rhodobacteraceae > Paracoccus > Paracoccus limosus. The sequence continues at coordinate 46,908 of NZ_WMIF01000010.1, read as the reverse complement.
GCGCTGATGCCGGGGATCGCCGATTGCCTTGCCGCGCTGACGGACAGCGGCGCGTGGCTGTCGCGGCTGTCGGGCTCGGGTGCGACATGTTTCGGCATCTATGCCGATGCCGAGGCCGCGCGGGCGGCGCAGGCGCGCATCGCCGCCGCGCATCCGGGCTGGTGGGTCACCGCATCGGGACTCGCGCCCGCGCGCGCGACGGTCTAGACCTGCGACATTCTTGCGGGAGGGAACCATGCTTCGCTTGGGCGTCAACATCGACCATGTCGCCACCATCCGTAACGCACGCGGCACGCCATGGCCCGATCCGGTGCGCGCCGCGGCCCTCGCCGAAGAGGCCGGTGCCGATGGCATCACCGCGCATCTGCGCGAGGATCGCCGGCATATCTCGGATGCCGATATCGACCATCTGATGGCGGCGCTGCGGCTGCCGTTGAATCTGGAAATGGCCGCCACCGCCGAGATGCAGGCCATCGCCCTGCGCCATCGCCCGCATGCCGTCTGCATCGTGCCGGAAAAGCGCGAGGAGCGCACCACCGAGGGCGGTCTGGACGTGGCGGGCAATCCCGGTCTGGCCGATTTCATCGCGCCGCTCGCCGAGGCGGGCTGCCGGGTGTCGCTGTTCATCGGCCATGAGCCGCGCCAGATCGAGGCCGCCGCCCGCGCCGGCGCCGCCGTGGTCGAGCTGCACACCGGCGCCTATTGCGATTTCGACACCGAGCGCCGCCTGGCCGAGCGCGATGCCGAACTGGCGGCTTTGGCACGCGGGGCCGCGCTCGCGCATGATCTGGGGCTTGAGGTGCATGCGGGCCACGGCCTGACCTATGACACCGTGGCGCCCATCGCCGCCCTGCCGCAGATCCGCGAGCTGAACATCGGCCATTTCCTGATTGCCGAGTCGGTCTTTGTCGGGCTTGACCATGCCATCCGCGAGATGCGCAGCCGCATGGATCAGGCCCGCGGCGGCTGATGCGTTTCCTGCTACGCACCCTTGGCGGGCTGTGGTCGCTGCTGATGATCCTGCTGACGCTGGCATCGCTGGCGCTGTCGGTGGCGATGACGATTTTCCCCGCCGTTCTGGGGGCGGTGGCGACCGGGGTCGAGGCGATGACCGGGCGCAAGACCGTGGTGACGCAGGCGCGGGCGCGCGAAACCCGGCTGCTTTCCGAACTGGAGGCCGAGCGCGTGGCGCGCCGCACCGAGACGGCCGCCCTGCGCCGCGAACTGGCCGAACATGCCGTGCCCTATCGCGGCACCCGCGTCGCCATGCGCGAGGCGGTGCATGACACCGCGGAACGGGTGGCTCGCCGCAGCTCGGTCGCGGCAGGGCGCACGCTGGGCTCGACGGTGGGCGAGGCGCTGCCGGTGGTGGGCGTGGGCGTGATCGTCGCCGCCACCGCATGGGAACTGCGCGACAGCTGCGAACTGATGAAGGACATGCGGGCGCTGGACGCGGCCTTCAATCCCGACGATCCGGTCAGTGAGGACGAGATCTGCGGGTTGAAGCCACCCACCCGCGACGAGGTCTGGCAGGCGGTCAGGAACAGCCCCGGAGCGGCATGGGATTCGGCGCGCGGGCTTTACGGCGAACTGCCGGAAATCTCGCTTTCGGCCAGCTACGACTGGACGCTGGCGCGGCTCTCGGGGATATGGGACTGGTCTGGCGACGACGTGGCAGCCCCTGACCTCGCCGCACCCCCGCCCAAAGGAGGCACCCCCGAATGATCCTGGGCATCGGCAGCGACCTGGCCAATATCGACCGCATCGCCGGCGTGCTGGCGCGCCATGGCGACCGCTTTCGCAACCGGGTCTTTACCGAGACCGAACTGGCGCTGGCCCGGCGGCGCAAGCTGGAGGCCGCGACGCTGGCCAAACGCTGGGCCGCCAAGGAGGCCTGCTCCAAGGCGCTCGGGACCGGGCTTGCCATGGGCATCTCGTGGCGCGACATGGCGGTCCGCAACCTGCCCGGCGGCCAGCCGACCATGCAGCTGACCGGCTGGGCGGCGGAACGGCTGGCGGCGATGACGCCCGCCGGCCATGTCGCGCGGGTGCATGTCACGCTGACCGACGATCACCCCTGGGCGCAGGCCTTTGTCGTCATCGAGGCGCTGCCCGAGCCGGCCGGGACCGGCACTACCGCTTGACTTTCAGACCCCGCGCGCCCCATGAACGCGCGACTTTCGCAGGAAGGAACGGCCATGGCCAAACGCGACGCCCGCAAGGATGGGGGCATCTGGGAAACCGTCAAGACCATCTTCTGGGCGCTGTTGATCGCAGGCGTGTTCCGCACGCTGTTCTTCCAGCCGTTCTGGATCCCCTCGGGCAGCATGAAGGACACGCTGCTGATCGGCGATTTCCTGTTCGTGAACAAGATGGCCTACGGCTATTCAGCGGTGTCCTGCCCGTTTGGCCTGTGCCCGATCACCGGCCGCATCCTCGGCTCGGAACCGCAGCGCGGCGATGTGGTGGTGTTCCGCCATCCGACGCGCGGCGATGATTTCATCAAGCGGCTGATCGGCCTGCCCGGCGACCGCATCCAGATGAAGAACGGCACCCTTTACATCAACGGCGAGGCCGCCCCGCAGGTGCCCGCCGGAGAGTTCACCGAGGCGCAAGAGCCGCAGGGCCCGCAAGGCAGCCTGCCCTGCCCCGCGCCGATCCGCGAAGCGCAGGACGGGCAATGCGTCGCCGAACGCTATACCGAGACCCTGCCCGGCGGGGTCAGCCATGACGTGCTGAACCTGACCGACAACGGTCCGGGCGATAACACGCCGGAATTCACCGTGCCCGAGGGGAATTATTTCTTCATGGGTGACAACCGCGACAATTCTGGCGACTCGCGCTGGCCGGCCTCGGCGGGCGGCGTGGGCATGGTGCCGGCGCAGTATCTGATCGGCCGCGCCGACCGGATCATGTTCTCATCGGCCGGCAAGTCGCTGCTGTATTTCTGGACCTGGCGCCCGGACCGCTTCTTCAAGTCCGTGGACTGAGAGAGATTGCCGCGACCGTATCGGTCGTGGCAGAATTGAGACATGAAGATTTCCGCCGAACTGAGCGCCTTTTCCCTACGGCTGGGCCATGAATTTGCCCGGCCCGAACTGCTGGTGCGGGCGCTGACGCATGGCTCGATCTCGACCGCGACGCGGCCCGACAACCAGCGGCTGGAGTTTCTGGGCGACCGGGTTCTGGGCCTGACCATGGCCGAGGCGTTGTTTTCGGCCGACCGCGCCGCGACCGAGGGCCAGCTGGCGCCGCGCTACAACGCGCTGGTCAAGGGCGAGACCTGCGCCGCCGTCGCGCGCGAGCTGGGTCTGGGCGATGTGCTGAAGCTCGGCCGCTCGGAAATGATGTCGGGCGGGCGCCGGAAAGAGGCGCTGCTGGCCGACGCGCTGGAGGCGGTGCTGGCCGCCGTCTATCTGGACGCCGGCTTCGAGGCGGCGCGCGCCGTCATCCTGCGGCATTGGGCCAGCCGGCTGGACAGCGTCGATGACGATGCCCGCGACGCCAAGACCGCGTTGCAGGAATGGGCGCAGGCCAAGGGCATGAGCCCGCCGCGCTATGTGCAGACCTCGCGTTCGGGGCCTGACCATGCACCGGAATTCGAGATTGCCGTCCGGCTGGACAGCGGCCAGGAGGCCACCGCCAGCGGCAAGGGCACCAAACGCAGCATCGAGCAGGCCGCCGCTCAGGCCCTGCTGGATCAGATCGAAAGCGAGACATGACCGAAACACGCGCGGGCTTCGTCGCCCTGATCGGCGAGCCGAATGCCGGGAAATCCACCCTGCTGAACCAGATGGTCGGGGCCAAGGTCTCGATCGTGACGCATAAGGTGCAGACCACCCGCGCCCGCATCCGCGGCATCGCCATCGAGGGCAATGCGCAGGTGGTGTTCGTCGATACGCCCGGCATCTTTCGCCCGCGTCGCCGGCTGGACCGGTCGATGGTCAAGGCGGCCTGGGGGGGTGCGGCGGATGCCGATGTCATCCTGTTCCTGATCGAGGCGCATCGTGGCCTGACCGACGGGGCGCGGGCCATCATCGACAACCTGCGCGAACATGCCGGCAAGACCCCGGTGGCGCTGGTCATCAACAAGATCGACCGCGTCAAGGCCGAGGTGCTGCTGGAGCTGTCGCAAAAGGTCAACGAAACCTTCCAGTTCGCCCGCACCTTCATGATCTCGGCCGAAAAGGGCTATGGCTGCAACGACCTGATGGAGTGGCTGGCCGCCGAAGTTCCCGCCGGCCCCTGGCTTTACCCCGAGGATCAGGTGGCCGACCTGCCGATGCGCATGATCGCCGCCGAGATCACCCGCGAAAAGCTGACCCTTCGCCTGCATGAGGAAATCCCCTATCAGTTGACGGTGGAAACCGAGCGCTGGGAAGAAAAGAAGGACGGCTCGGCCCGCGTCGACCAGATCGTCTATGTCGCGCGCCCCGGCCACAAGGGCATCGTTCTGGGCAAGGGCGGCGAGACCATCAAGGCCGTGGGTCAGGCCGCCCGCGCCGAGCTGGCCGAATTCATGGGCCGGCCGGTGCATCTGTTCCTGCAGGTCAAGGTGCGCGAGAACTGGCTGGACGAGGCCGAGCGTTATAACGAGATGGGTCTGGATTTCCGCGACGGCGATGCCTGAGGCAAGACTGGCGGCGGGGATCTGGGTTGCGGCCTATCTGCGGCGGCTGTCGCTGGCCGATATCCCGGCCTATGTCACCCGCCATGGCGACGACACCGCCGGCAGCATCATGGTAAAATGCGCCACTCTGGACGGGCGAGCCGAGCTTTGGGTGCGCGAATGGGATCTGGAGAGTGACCGGCGGCTGTGGGTCCGGCTGGACGCGGCGCCCGAGCGCGAGATCGACGCCCGCATCGCCCGCGATGCCGCCCGCGACCCCGACCTGTGGGTGATCGAGATCGAAAGCCGCGACGGCTCGACCTTGCTGGATCAGGACGGGCTGAACTGAGGCGCCACGCAGGTTTCGCCGTTGCGATTGGGTATTTGGGAAACGGTGAAAGCTGCGATGTCAGGCGCTGGCTTCACGGTCCGGTGCGGGTGCGGGCGGATGCGGGTGAAACGCCCGGCGTTTCCCCTAAATCTTGTGGCTTTCCCGTGACATTCCCCGGCATTGCCCCTATAAGATGTGAGCCCAAGGCAGGATAAGAATACGATGAACGACCCCGCCCCCCAGCCCTCTGAATACGGCGCCGATTCCATCAAGGTTCTCAAGGGCCTGGAAGCTGTGCGCAAGCGTCCCGGCATGTATATCGGCGACACGGACGATGGCTCGGGTCTGCATCACATGGTCTATGAGGTCGTGGACAACGGCATCGACGAGGCTTTGGCCGGTCATGCCGATTTCGTGCGCGTCAAGATCCATGCCGATAGCAGCGTTTCGGTCCGCGACAACGGGCGCGGGATCCCGGTGGACATGCACCCGAGCGAGGGGGTTTCGGCGGCCGAGGTCATCATGACCCAGCTGCATGCCGGCGGCAAATTCGACCAGAACAGCTACAAGGTCTCGGGCGGGTTGCACGGCGTCGGGGTGTCGGTGGTGAACGCGCTGTCGGACTGGCTGGAGCTGCGCGTCTGGCGCAATGGCAAGGAACATTACGCCCGTTTCGAGCATGGCGATACCGTCGAGCATCTGCGCGTGGTGGGCGATGCCGAGCCCGGCGAAAAGGGCACCGAGGTGCGGTTTCTGGCCTCGTCCAAGGAGGACAGCGCCGAGGGCACCTTCTCGAACCGGGATTTCGTCTACAAGACGCTGGAGAACCGGCTGCGGGAACTGGCGTTCCTGAACTCTGGCGTGCGCATCATTCTGGAGGACGAGCGTCCGGCCGAGCCTTTGCGCACCGAGCTGTTTTATGAAGGCGGCGTGCGGGAATTCGTGAAGTTCATCGACCGGTCCAAGACGCCGGTGATGGCGGACCCGATCTTTATCCAGGGCGAGAAGAACGGCATCGGCGTCGAAGTCGCGATGTGGTGGAACGACAGCTACCACGAAACCGTGCTGCCCTTTACCAACAACATCCCGCAGCGCGATGGCGGCACGCATCTGGCGGGCTTTCGCGGCGCGCTGACCCGTGTGATCAACACCTATGCCCAGACCAGCGGCATCGCGAAAAAGGAAAAGGTCGACTTCACCGGCGACGACGCGCGCGAAGGGCTGACCTGCGTGCTGTCGGTCAAGGTGCCCGATCCCAAGTTTTCCAGCCAGACCAAGGACAAGCTGGTGTCCAGCGAGGTGCGCCCGGCCGTCGAGGGGCTGGTCAACGAAAAGCTGGCCGAGTGGTTCGAGGAGAACCCCGCTGAGGCCCGTCAGATCGTCGGCAAGATCATCGAGGCGGCGCTGGCGCGCGAGGCGGCGCGCAAGGCGCGCGAGCTGACCCGGCGCAAAACCGCGATGGACGTGGCCAGCCTGCCCGGCAAACTGGCCGACTGTCAGGAAAAGGATCCTGCGCTGTCGGAACTGTTCATCGTCGAGGGCGACTCGGCCGGCGGTTCTGCCAAGCAGGGCCGCTCGCGCCAGAACCAGGCGGTGCTGCCCCTGCGCGGCAAGATCCTGAACGTCGAGCGGGCGCGCTTCGACCGCATGCTGTCCAGCGATCAGGTCGGCACGCTGATCACCGCGCTGGGGACCGGCATCGGGCGGGACGAGTTCAACCTGAACAAGCTGCGTTACCACAAGATCGTCATCATGACCGATGCCGACGTGGACGGCGCGCATATCCGCACGCTTTTGCTGACCTTCTTCTTCCGGCAGATGCCCGAGCTGATCGAGGCGGGGCATCTCTATATCGCGCAGCCGCCGCTCTATAAGGTCGCGCGCGGGCGGTCCGAGGTTTACCTGAAGGACGAGGCGGCGCTGGAAGATTACCTGATCGAGCAGGGCATCGAAGGCGCCACGCTGCGGCTGGGCAATGGCCACAGCATCGCCGGCGCCGATCTGGCGCGCGTGGTCGATGAGGCCCGCGCCGCCCGGCGCATCCTGCGCGCCTATCCGACGCATTACCCGCCCCATATCACCGAACAGGCCGCCATCGCCGGCGCGCTGGTCCCGGGCCGGGTCGATGCCGATGCGCAGGGCGTGGCCTCGGCCGTGGCGGCACGGCTGGACATGATCGCCGAGGAATACGAACGCGGCTGGTCGGGCCGGCCGACGCAGGATGCCGGCATCCGCCTGACCCGGCTGCTGCGCGGGGTCGAAGAAAGCCGCACGCTGGACGGGCCGATGCTGCGCAGCGGCGAAAGCCGGCGACTCGGTTCCATCACCCCTGCCCTGCAGGAAATTTATGCAGATACCGCGCATCTGGTGCGCAAAGATCGCGGCATCCCGATCCACGGCCCGCTGAGCCTGCTGCAAGCGATCTTCCTTGAGGGGGAAAAGGGGCTTTCCCTGCAGCGTTACAAGGGCTTGGGCGAGATGAACCCCGAGCAGCTGTGGGAAACCACTCTGGATCCTGCCGCCCGCACCATGCTGCAAGTGCGAATCGAGGATGTGAGCGAAGCTGACGATATTTTCACCAAACTGATGGGGGATGTCGTCGAGCCGCGCCGTGATTTCATTCAGCAAAATGCGCTGAGCGTGGAAAATCTGGATATCTGAGATCTGAACTCTTGCGTTCACAAGCTGGTCTCGGCAAGTTGAAGCATCCTCAGGTTGATTGTGGCAGGAATGTCTCATCCGCCGGCTTGGAATTTTCGCACCGTGGATGTTCTGTTGCGACGGGACAAAAGCGGACCCATCTGTTTACCGAATACGGCAGCAGACGCCTGATCCAAACCTTCGTGAACGTCGGTGTCTGTGCAAAAGAATTAGGAGATTTGGACATGAAGATGAAACACATCGCCGCCCTTGCTGGCTCCATGACCGTCCTGGCCGCCACCGCCCATGCCGGTGGCTATGTGCCCCCCGTCGTCGAACCCGCTCCGGCCGCGCCGATCGTCATCGAGCAGCCGGTCGGCGACTGGCAAGGTGGCTATGCAGGTGCGACGCTGGGCTATGCCTTTGGCGGCAAGGACCGCGTCGGCCTGACCGACAGCGCCAGCGACAGCCTGCTGGGCAATATCGGCGAGCTGAAGCTCAAGGGCGCCAACGCGGGTGTCCGCGCCGGTTACCGCTGGCAGAAAGACCGCTGGGTGTTCGGCCCGGAACTGGGCTTTGAAGGCGGCGACATCAAGGGTGACACCGATGGCAGCATCGGCGGCACCGATTTCTCGGCCGAATCCAAGATCAAGAACGTGCTCGCGCTGCGCTTCAAGACCGGCTACACCGTCGCGCCCGACACTCTGGTCTATGGCATCGCCGGCGTCGCACGCGCCGATGTCGACTACTCGCTGAACGACATCAGCGATGACTACAAGAAAACCGGCTACATCGTCGGTCTGGGCGTCGAAAAACAGCTCAACGAAAAATGGTCGGTGACCGGCGAATACGAATACGCCAACTTCGGCAAGGAAAAGCTGGACTTCAATGGCCTGACCACGGAAGCCAGCGCCAAATACAACAACCTGAAAGTCGGTGTGAACTTCAAGTTCTGATCCGCCTCAGGCGCATCTGTTGCAAGGGGCGGCCATGGGCCGCCCCTTTTGCATTCCGGCCTCAGCGCCGGCGCCGGATGGCGGCCGATGGGCGCGGCGCCCCGACCGGCAAGACCAGTGGCCGGCTGCCACAGGCGATGGCAAGACCGCGTGGCACCACCGCCGCCAAGGCCGGGTCGTCGCAGTCAAGCCCGCCGGTATAGGCGCCAAAAGCCGGCAGGATCAGCCGCCGCGCGCCCAGCAGAAAGGCCCGCCGCCGCTCGCCCGCCAGCCGCACGACCGGGTGGAAATGCCCGCAGATCTGCGGCTCGGGGATGGTGTCGCAAGGCTCATGGCACAGCACCGCCCGACCCAGCGCCAGCTGCCCGACCAGCCGCCCCGGCAAGCCCTGCGGCACGGCGGGATCGTGGTTTCCGGCCAGCCAGATCCAGTCGCGCGCCCGTGCCAGCGCCTGCAGCCGCGCCAGAACCGCCTCGTCCAGCGCCGGCACGGCCGCCATGTCGTCGAAGGCATCGCCAAGGCTGACGATGACCTGCGGCGCCAGTGCGTCCACCTCGGCCGCCAGCCGCTCCAGCGTCGCCAGCCCCTCATAGGGCGGCAGCAGCGGGCCACCACGCCGGGCCAGCCGCTCGGATTTGCCCAGATGCAGGTCGGCCACCACCAGCAGGCCGCCCTCGGGCCACCACAACACGCCCGAGCCGCGCGCCACCAGCCGCAGGCCGTGATAGTCAAAGCCATGGCCGCTCATGCGAAATCCTGCAAACCGGCCTCGGCCATCAGCGCCTCGGCCTCGATCCGGGCCAGCCGCTCGCGCCCCTCGCCCCGGATCGGCACGCGGCCCAGCTCCAACAGCAAGGGCGCGGCCAGCGGCGACACCCGCGTCAGGATGCGATGGTCGCGGCGGGGCGAGCGGTCCAGCATTTCCTCGATCCTTCCGAAATCCACCAGACCCCGACCGGCCTCCTCTGCGGTGACGCGCAGCAAAAGATGGCCGGGATCATATCGGCGCAGGGTATCGTAAAGGATATCGCTGGAAAACGTCGCCTGCCGCCCGGATTTGCGCAGCCCCGGCATATTGCGCTGGATCAGCCCGGCAATGGTCGCGACATTGCGAAAAGTCCGCTTCATCACCGCATTGTCGCCCAGCCAGTCGCCCAGGCCTGCCCGCAGCCGCGCCCCGTCCAGCAAGGGCGCGGGATCGGCGACCTGATCCAGCGACCAGACCAGCAGCGCGTAATCCGTGGCCAGAAACCCCAAGGGGCCCAGCCCCGCCGCCTCCATCTCTCGCGTGATCAGCAGACCCAGCGTCTGCAAGGCATTGCGCCCGGCAAAGCCATAAAGTGCGAAATGCCACAGCCCGGCATGGGGAAAGCTTTCCGACAGCAGCAGCCCCGGCTCGGGCAGACGCGAGACCTCGGCCTGCCGGGCCAGCCAGTCGCGGGTGTCGGGCGGCAGGTCGTCATGGCGCGCAGGATCACCGATCAGCGCCAGAACCCGATGCGCGAGTTGCGTCGACATGGCCAGCTTGACCCCGGAATAGACCGCGATCCTGGGCTGCCGGCCAGGGTCGGGCGTCACCTCGACCACCATCTCGCGCAGCGCGTCCATGCGCACCACGCGCCCCCCGATCAGAAACGTATCCCCGGGCACGAGGCTGGCCGCGAACCCCTCCTCGACCTCGCCCAAGGGCGCACCGCCGCGGCCGCGCAGCCGCACCTTCAGCATCTCGGCCTCGACGATGGTGCCCACATTCATCCGCAGCAGCCTGGCCGCGCGCGGGTCGCGCAGCCGCCACAGCCCGCCCTGCAGCATCAGCCGCTGCCAGCGGTCATAGGCGCGCAGCGCATAGCCGCCGGTCGCCGCAAACTCCAGACAGGCGTCGAAATCGGCGCGCGCCAGCCCGTGATAGGGCCCGGCCGTGCCCACCTCGGCAAACAGCGCATCGGCATCGAAGGGCCCGGCACAGGCGGTCAGCAGGATATGCTGGCACAGCACGTCCAAAGGCCCCGGCCCGCGCGGCGCGCCATCCAGATCGCGCGCCTTGACCGCCTGCAGCGCGGCCACGCATTCGATCTGCTCAAAGCGGTTTGCCGGCACGATCCGCGCCACCGAGGGCGCGTTATAGCGGTGGTTCGCCCGGCCGATGCGCTGCACCAGCCGCTTGACGTTCTTGGGCGCGCCGATCTGGATCACCAGATCCACCGCCCCCCAGTCGATGCCCAGATCCAGACTGCCGGTCGCGACCACGGCGCGCAATTCGCCCGCGGCCATCGCCGCCTCGACCCGCTGGCGCTGCTCGCGCGCCAGACTGCCGTGATGCAACCCGATCGGCAGATTCTCGTCATTGGCCGCCCATAGCGCCTGAAAGAACAGCTCGGCCTGCGCCCGCGTATTGATGAAAATGATGGTGGTCCGCGCCGCCTTCACCGCCGCCAGCACCTCGGGAATGGCATAATGCCCACCGCCCCCAGCCCAGGGCGCGGGCCGCGCGGTCGGCAGTATGGCGATATCGGGATCCGGCCCCGAATCGGCCTCGACGATCTCCACCGGACGAGCGCCGGCCATGAACCCCGCCAAGGCCTGCGGATCCTCGACCGTGGCCGACAGCCCGGTCACCCGCAGATCCGGCGCCAGTGCCCGCAACCGCGCCAGTCCCAGCATCAGCTGATCGCCGCGCTTGCTCTCGGCCAAGGCGTGCAATTCATCCAGCACCACCCGCCGCAAGCTGCCAAAGATCGCCGGCGCCTCGGGATAGCTCAGCATCAGGGCCAGACTCTCGGGCGTGGTCAGCAAGATCTGCGGAGGGTCAATCCGCTGCCGCCGCCGCTGCGCGGGGCCGGTGTCGCCGGTCCGGTCCTCGATCCGCAGATCCAGCCCCAGCTCGGCCACCGGCCGCGCCAGATTGCGCGCAATATCCGCCGTCAACGCCTTCAGGGGCGACACATAAAGCGTATGCAGGCCAACCCCGGCCCTTTCACCATTTTCCAAATACCCATCCGGCCCCGCCACCGGCGCAAGCTCCACCAATGAGGGCAGGAACCCCGCCAGCGTCTTGCCGCCACCGGTCGGCGCGATCAGCAGGCTGTCGCCCTCGGCCGCCAGCAGCGCCAGCTGATGCGGATGCGGCTGCCAGCCTTGGCACACGAACCAGTCCTGAAACAGCTCCGGCAGGATCACAGCATCGCCTCCAGCACCGCCAGCCGGTCCGCCTCGGCGGCGGGCTTGTCCCAGCGAATGCGGCTGATACGCGGAAAACGCATGGCCACCCCCGATTTGTGGCGCGAGGACCGGTTCAGCCCCTCGAAGGCCACCTCGACGACCAGCTTCGGCGCCAGCGCGCGCACCGGCCCATAGCGTTCGACGGTGTTCTGCCGGACAAAGCGGTCCAGCTCGCGCAGCTCGGCATCGGTAAAGCCGAAATAGGCCTTGCCGACCGGCACCAGCTCCGCCCCGTCCCATAGCCCAAAGGTAAAGTCGGAATGAAAACCCGACCGCTTGCCATGCCCGCGCTGCGCATAAAGCAGCACCGCATCGACCACCATCGGATCGCGCTTCCATTTGAACCATGGCCCGCGCGGACGGCCCGAGACATAAAGGCTGTCTCGGCGCTTGATCATCACGCCTTCGATCACCGCCGCCGGCGGATCGGCGCGCAGCGCCGCCAGCCCATCCCAATCGCCAAAATCCAGAAGCGGCGAGATGTCGATACGCGGATCAAGAACCGCCGCCTCCAGCACCGCCCGCCGCGCGGCCAAAGGCTTGGCCCGCAGGTCGCGCCCCTGCCAGATCAGCAGGTCGTAAAGCCGCAGCCCCGCCGGGTGGCTCGCCAGCAGCGCCTTGCCCACCGCCTTGCGGTTCAGCCGTTTTTGCAGATCGCCAAAGGGTGCCACCTCGCCGCCGCGCCGCACGATCAGTTCACCATCCACGGTGCCGTCGAAATCCATCGCCTCGACCACATCGGGGAAGGCATGGGAAATATCCTCGCCGGTTCGGGAATACAGCCGCCGCACGCCGCCCTCGGCCACCGCCTGCACGCGGATGCCGTCCCATTTCCACTCGGCCAGATACTCTGCCGGATCCAGCGCACGCAGCTGATCCAGATCGGTGGGCGTGGACAGCATGACGGGCCGGAACGGCGCCAGCGCCGCGCTTTCGGGCCGCGCGCCGCCGCCGATCCAGTGAAACAGCGGTGCATAGGGCGGGCTCAGTCCGTGCCAGATCTCCTCCAGATCGCCGACCTCGGGGGCGCCCATCTGCGCCAGCGCCAGCCGCGCCATGCGGGCCGACAGGCCGATGCGCAGATTGCCGGTGGCCAGCTTCAGAAAGGCCAGCCGCTCGGACGGGCCCAGCCGGTCCAGCATGCCGGCGATGGCGGCGGGCAGCCCGGCCTTGCCGGTTGTCATCAACAGCGTCACCGCCTGCGACAGCGGCGGGTCGTCCTCGGCCCCCTCGGGCCAGATCAAGGCGATGGTCTCGGCCAGATCGCCGACGAAATCGTAAGACAGCGCCAGCAGTTGACCGTCGATCCGCTCGGCCGCAAGCCCGCGCAGCAGCGACGGCGTGACCCGGCGCAGCTCCAGCTCGCCGGTCAGCGCGGCCAGCGCCCAGCCGCGATCCGGGTCGGGGGTGCGTTGCAGATAATGCTGCAACAGCTGCAATTTCGCATTGCGCGCCGGGGTAAAGGCCAGCCGTTCCAGCAGCGCGGCAAAGGCCTTCATTCCTCGGCCTCATCCTCATAGCCGACCAGCCGCAGCGGGCGGGCCGGGATCTGCGCCAGCTCGCACCAGCGGATCACGCCCTCTTCTGTGCCATGCGTCACCCAGACCTCGGCGGGTGCCAGCTCGGTCAGGGTGCCGGTCAACATCGGCCAGTCGACATGGTCGCTGATGATCAAGGGCAGTTCGACCCCGCGCTGCCGTGCCCGCGCCCGGACCGCCATCCAGCCCGAGGCGAAGGCCAGCACCGGATCGCGGAACCGCTGCACCCATGGGCTGGCGAATGCCGAAGGCGGCGCGACGACCAGCTGCGCCGCGACCTCATCGGCGGTCGCCGGCACCAGCACCCCCAGATCGACCCCTTGCGAAACGTAATAGTCACAAAGCCCCGCCAGCGCGCCATGGATGGCGATGGGTGCGTCATGGCCCGCGGCCCGCAGCAGCGCGATGACATGCTGCGCCTTGCCCAGGGCATAGGCGCCGATCAGATGCGGGCGCTCGGGAAATTCGGCCATGCTGGCCATCAGCTTGGCGATCTGGGTCGCGGGATCTGGAAAGCGGAACACCGGCAGGCCGAATGTCGCCTCGGTCACGAAGACATCGCAGGGCACCGGCTGGAACGGCAGGCAGGTCGGATTGGGCTGGCGCGTATAGTCGCCCGAGACCACGATCCGGCGCCCGCCTTGCGTCACCGCGATCTGGCTTGAACCCAGCACATGGCCGGCAGGATGAAAGCCGACGGTGACATCGCCGATGCGCATTTCGCCCATGGCCTCTTGCGTGGCGCCGGCGAAATCCGGGCCCATGCGCAGGCGCATGATGTCCAGCGTCTGCCGGCTCGCCATGACATGACGATGCCCGAACCGGGCATGGTCGGAATGGCCATGGGTGATCAGCGCCCGCTCGACCGGGCGCAGCGGGTCGATGTGAAAGCGGCCTGCGGGGCAATAAAGCCCGTCCTTGGTCGGAAGCAGGATCGGATCGGCGCGCATGATGCGAAGATGTGGAACATTTCGTGAAAATCAACCCAAAGCCAACGCATCACGCCGGGCATCGGGTCCGCTGCACGACGTAATCCCGCAACAAGGCCACCCGGCGCGGGCGAAAGCTGGTGCCGCCCGGCTGCATCGCAAGGATGCTGGGCACATGGAACAGCCGGTAATCGCCGCGCAGCTGGCACATCGCCAAAAGCAGCATGTGATTGTCGGAATAGGACAGGCCCAGCGGCCAGATCTCGCGCGTGCTGCGCTGCCCGGTCTTGTCCTGATAGTCGATGATCAGGCTCTGCTCGTCCCACAGCGCCTGCCGCAACAGCGCCATGTCCACCTGCGGCGCCGGCCGTTCGGTCAGGGGGCGGAACAGCCGCATCGTCGTATGCAGCGCGTGGCGGCCCTGCGATTCGGGCAGGGTGGCGATGATGCGCGCCAAGGCATCCTCGCCCGCGCGGGTCAGGGCGTCGTCGCCCAGCGCCCGCAGGCCGGAAATCGCCAGCAGCAGCGCCTCGATCTCCAGCCGCGAAAAGCTCTGCGGCGGCAGGGCGCTGTCCTCGGTCAGGGTATAGCCCAGACCGGCGGCGCCATCGATCAGCGCGCCGCCCGCGCGCAGCGTGGCGATGTCGCGATACAGCTGGCGCGGCGACACGCAGGTTTCCTCGGCCAGCCGCGCCGCCGTCACCGGTTGCGGCAGACGGCGCAGCGTATCCATCAGGCGCATCAGGCGATCGGTGCGGGACATGCTGTCATCTTCTGTCAGGAGGCAGGGCCTATTGCTAGGCGCATCAACCTATCGGAGACAAGTCATGCTGACAGTTTATCATGCGCCGCGAAGCCGCTCGACCAGCATCGTGCAGCTGCTGGCCGAGTTGGGCACCGGCGATCAGGTCCGGGTCGAGCGGGTGAGCATCATCCGTCAGGACGGCAGCGGCGCCCGCGATCCGCGCAACCCCCATCCCGAGGGCAAGGTGCCCTATCTGACCGATGGCGCCGATCACGTCCGCGAACGCGCCGCCATCATCATCTATCTGACCGACCGCTTTCCGCAGGCGGGACTGGCACCGCTGCCCGGCGATCCGCTGCGCGGGCAATACCTGTCGTGGATGGTCTGGTATCAGGGCGTGTTCGAGCCGGTGACGATCCTGTCCTGGGCCGGGCTCGATCACCCGGCGGTCAAGGCCTCGCTGCGCGATTACGACACCGCCCTGCAGCGGCTGGACGAAACCCTGTCGCGCCAGCCCTATCTGCTGGGCGCGGACTATAGCGCGGCGGATCTGCTGTGCTCGGGGCCGTTTGCGTGGTTCGGCGATGCCCTGCCCGCGACCCCGGCGGTGCGCGACTGGGTCGCGCGCTGTCAGGATCGCGACACGGTGCGCGCACTGACCGCAGCCGAAGGCCGCTAGATCAGCGCACCGCGGGCGCCGGGGCGGCTGGCGTGGCGGGAATCCGCGCCAGCTGCACCATCAGGATGCCGGCCGCGACGATCAGCGCGCCGATCACATCCGAGGCGCCAAAGCGTTCGCCCAGCAGCGCGGCGGCGATGGCCACGCCAAAGATCGGCGACAGAAAATGGAAAGTCGCCGCCCGCACCGCACCGATCCGGGCCACCAGCAGGAACCAGATCCATGTGGCGATGATGCCCGGCACCAGCACCGAATACAGCATGGCGCCGATCAGCTCGCCGCTCCATGCGACGGGGCGGTTCCATTCCCACAGCAATGCCGGCAGCAACAGCACCACGGCACCGACCGCCATCTGCAAGCCGACGATCATCATCATGTTGCGGCTGCCGCCGGCACCGCGCGCGGCCAGCGTGGCAAAGGTCAGCGCGATCACGCTGCACACGCACAAAAACACGCCATGCAGGTCCAGCCCGTGTTTCAGCCGCACGCCCATGATGATGGTGACGCCGATCACCCCGGCGATCAGCCCGACCACCGCCATCGGCCGCAGCCGCTCGCCATGGATCGCCCAGCCAAGAAAGGCCACGATCAGCGGCATGGTCGAGGCGATGATGGCCGAGACCGAGGCCTCGACATATTGCATCGCCACCCAGGCAAAGCCCAGATACAGCGCGTTCTGGCACAGGCCGAACAGCAGGACCGTGCGCCACTCGGCCCGGCTCAGCCGCCAGCTTTGGCCCAGCGCGCGGGCAAAGCCGATGGCGATGATCGCCGACAGCGCGAAACGCAGTACCAAAGCGGTCAGTGGCGGCGCGGCCAGCACCGCGATGCGCGTCGCGGTAAAAGCCGAGGCCCAGAGCAGCGCAAAGCTGACGCCCATCGCAATGGCCTTGATATCCATGGCCGCCCTCCGTTCCGGTTGCTTCATCGAAGGGGTTAGCAGATGGACCGACCATCGCAAGCGGAAAGCCCGACCCGGCGCGGGGGCCCGGATGCCGGCCCCAAAAACGAAAAGGACCGCGCAGGATTGCGCGGCCCCTTGATCGGCGATCACGCCCCGGATCAGGCGTTCACGCTGTCTTTCAGCGCCTTGGCGATGGTGATCTTGACCACCTTGTCCGCCGGCTTGGTCATCATTTCCTGCGTCTGCGGGTTGCGCACCTGACGTTCGGGACGGGCGCGGCAGGCAACCTTGCCGATACCCGGCAGGGTCAGAGCACCGCCATCCGCGACGGTTTTCGAAACGACGGCCGAAAGCGCATCCAGCGCCGCAGCGGCGGTTTTCTTGTCGCTGCCCATTTCTTCGGCCAGCGTAGCAACCAGCTGGGTCTTGGTCATCGGTTTCGAAGCGGCCTGAGCCATAGTCTGTCTCCTCTGTGTTTCCCGTTCGGGAAATTTTCGGACGCCACCTTGGCGGCACGTTTGCCGCTACACAAGCTTTTTGCGCGCATTTCAAGCGTTTTCGGCGGTTTTCCCCAGCAAACGCAGCGAAACCCCACCATGCGCGCAATTCTAAAGAAAGGCGGTCTCGTTGAAGGAACGCAACTTTCGCGAGTGGATGCGTTCCAGCGGCGTGGCGCGCAGCTTTTCCATCGCACGGATTCCGATCAGCAGATGGTTCGCCACCTGCGTGCGATAGAATGCCGTGGCCATACCGGGCAGCTTCAGCTCTCCGTGCAGGGGCTTGTCGCTGACGCACAGGAGCGTGCCATAGGGGACGCGAAAGCGGAAACCGTTGGCGGCGATGGTGGCGCTTTCCATGTCCAGCGCGACGGCACGCGACTGCGACAGGCGCTGCACCGGGCCGGACTGGTCGCGCAACTCCCAGTTGCGGTTGTCGATCGTGGCGACCGTGCCCGTGCGCATGATCGCCTTCAGGTCATAGCCGTCCAGCTGCGTGACCTCGGCCACCGCCTCTTGCAGCGCGACCTGCACCTCGGCCAGGGCCGGGATCGGCACCCAGACCGGCAGATCGTCGTCCAGAACGTGATCTTCGCGCAGATAGGCATGGGCCAGCACGAAATCGCCCAGCGACTGGCTGTTCCGCAGCCCCGCGCAATGGCCGACCATCAGCCAGGCGTGCGGGCGCAGCACGGCGATATGGTCGGTCGCGGTCTTTGCGTTCGAGGGGCCGACACCGATATTGACCAGCGTGATGCCGTCGCCATCGGCGCGCTTCAGGTGATAGGCCGGCATCTGCGGCATCTTGGCGCCGGTCGCGATCACATCCTCGGGCCGTTCCAGCATCTGGTTTCCGGGCGCAACAAAGGCAGTGTAGCCGGAATTCGGATCGGCCAGCGCGCGGCGGGCAAAGGCCTCGAATTCGTCGACATAGAACTGGTAGTTGGTGAACAGGACAAAGTTCTGGAAATGCTCGGGTAGGGTCGCGGTGTAATGCGACAGCCGCGCCAGCGAGTAATCGACGCGCTGCGCGGTAAAGGGCGCCAGCGGCTGGCTGCCATCCGCGTTCAGCCCGCCGGTGCCGTTCACGATGTCGTCATTCATCGTATTCAGGTCGGGCACGTCGAACACGTCGCGCAACGAGAATTTCAGCACGCCTTCCTGCGGCACGTTCAGATCGCTGCGCGTTGCCACCGCGAAATGCACCGGCATCGGCGTGTCGCTGTCACCGATCAGCACGCCGATGCCGTGGTTCTTCATCAGCAGGCCGATCTGTTCGGTCAGATAGCCGCGAAACAGGTCGGGCCGGGTGACCGAGGTGGCATAGACACCCGGCACCGCGACGTGACCAAAGGACAGGCGCGAGTCGGTCTTGGTGTGGCTGGGCACGATCATGCGCACTTCGGGATAAAAGGCGCGATAGCGCGCGCGCGGCACCTCGCCATCCAGCGTGCGGATAAAGCGGTCCAGCAGAAAGCCCGAGGCACGGTCGTAAAGCGCGATCAGCCGCGCCACCGCCGCTGCCGGATCGTCGAACAGAGCCCGCTCGGCGCGTTCCGGCATCTCCAGCGGCAATCCCCGATTGACCTCAAACATCCGCGCACTCCTGTTTTCGGCGACAGTGCCAGTGCAGCAAGAGGCTGGCAAGCCGGCTCGGGCCTTCCTATCTGACAGGGCAAAGGAGCATTCACCATGCGTTTCTCGATACTCGATCTGGCAGTGGTGGCCGAGGGCTCGGACGCGCGCCAGGCCATCGCCAATTCCGTTGCGCTGGCGCAGGCGGCCGAGGGCTGGGGCTATCACCGCTTTTGGCTGGCCGAGCACCACAACATGGCCGGCATCGCCAGCGCGGCCACTTCGGTGCTGATCGGCCATGTCGCCGAACATACGAAATCCATCCGTGTGGGCGCGGGCGGCATCATGCTGCCAAACCACGCACCCTTGGCGATTGCCGAACAATTCGGCACTTTGGCAACGATCCACGGCCCGCGCATCGACCTTGGGCTGGGGCGCGCACCCGGCGGCGATGGCGCGGTAATGCATGCGCTGCGGCGCGGCCATTCCCGCAACGAGGATTTCCCGAACGATGTGGTCGAGCTGATGCGCTATCTGGGCCCCGCCCAGCGCGGCGTGCCGGTCGCAGCCCATCCCGGCCAAGGCACCGGGGTGCCGGTCTGGATCCTTGGTTCATCGCTTTACGGCGCCAGCCTCGCCGCCGCGCTGGGGCTGCCCTATGCCTTTGCCAGCCATTTCGCGCCGGGCGATCTGGACGAGGCCGTGGCGCTTTACCGCCACCGTTTCCAGCCGACCGAGTTCGGCGACAAGCCGCGATTCATGCTGGCCGTCAACGTGATCGCCGCCGATACCGATGCCGAGGCGCAGCGCCTGCGCACCAGCCAGCAGATCAGCTTTGCCCGACTGCGGCTGGGAATGCCGGGGCTGTTGCCGCCGCCGGTCGATGACATTCTGGACGCGGTGCCGGTGCGTATCCTGCCGACCGTCGAACATGCGCTGTCGGTCAGCGCGGTGGGCGCGCCCGAGACGGTTGCCGCCGAACTGGACCGGCTGATCGCGCGCCACCAGCCTGATGAGGTGATCGTGGTCGGCAATATCTTTGACCAGACGGCCCGCCACCGCTCGTTCGCCATTGCAGCCGAGATCCTGCGCGCGCGGGCCGAGGCACAGCCGGCATGAGGGCGCTGGTCCTTGGCCATGGCTACAGCGCCGGCTTCCTGACGCCCCTGCTGCGGGCCGAGGGCTGGCAGGTGCAGGGCACCACGCGCGGCACCCCCGAGCGCGTGGCCGCCGCCGGGGCCGAGCCGCTGCTCTGGTCCGATGCCGAGGCGATCCGCCGGGCGATTGCCCATGCCGATGCGATTCTGGTCAGCGCCGGCCCCGAGGATGGGCGCGATCCCACGCTTGCGACCTACGGCGCGGCGCTGACAGCCGCGCGGCCGGCTTGGCTGGGCTATCTTTCGACGACCGGGGTTTATGGCGATCATCAGGGCGGCTGGGTCGATGAGGAGACGGCGCTGACCCCTTCGACCCGGCGCGGGCGCGAACGCGTCGCGGCCGAGGCCGAATGGCAGGCGCTGGCCAGCGCCCACGGATTGCCCCTGCACATCTTTCGGCTGGCCGGGATCTATGGCCCCGGACGCGGGCCGTTCGCCAAGGTGCGGGCCGGCACGGCGCGCCGCATCGTCAAGCCTGGACAGGTGTTTTCCCGCATCCATGCCGAGGATATCGCGCGCGCGCTGCTGGCCTCGATCCATGCGCCGCGCGCAGGCGCGATCTACAACCTGTGCGACGACGACCCGGCCCCGCCCGAGGATGTCATCGCCCATGCCGCCGAACTGCTGGGCCTGCCCCTGCCCCCGGCCGAGAATTACGCCACAGCCGAAATGACGCCGATGGCGCGCAGCTTTTACGCCGAAAGCAAGCGCGTCTCGAACCGGCGGATGAAACAGGAGCTGGGGGTGGTGCTGCGCTATCCCGATTATCGCCGCGGGCTGGCGGCCATGCTGGCGCAGGCGGACTAGTCGATGGAGGCAACCGGCGGCGCAATCGCCGCCGGCGCCGCGATCAGTAGCAGGAGATCTTTTCGATCAGACCTGTCCTGCCTGTTTCGATGTTCAGGCGGTCGGGCCGGAAATCCATCGTGACCGGCTGGTTCGGGCCGATGATACGGCTGCCAGGCGGCAGGCTCATGCGTTCGGCAACCTCACTCGGCTGGCCGATCAGCCCTTGCAGGCTGGCGGCGGTGCAGCCGGGCGCGACGGGCGGTTGCGGCGGCGCGACGGGTTCCTGGGGTTCGACACAGCCCAGAAGCAGCAGCGGGGTCATAAGAATGGCATAGCGCATGGGATCAGCCGCAGTCGATGTTGTAGATGTTGCCGGCCGCATCCAGACGGAAGACGATGCGCAGCGGGTTATATTCCTGCGGCTCGATGCCACGATATTCCACCACTCGGAATTCGCGGGTGATGCCCAGACCCGGGATCACCGTGCCCGGCTGGCCCAGCGCCGAGATATAGGTCTTGGCGTGGCAGGCATCAGGCTCGCGCGAGGTCAGGCCGCTGACGCCGGCGACCGGGGTGACCGGAACCGGGTCGACCACGGCGACGGGCTCTGGCGCGGGGGCAGGTGCCGCCACGCAACCGGACAGCGCGGCAAGGGCGGCAAGGACGAATAGGGGTCGGATCATCGCGTCGTCATCCAGCATGCAAGGTAAAATTGTGGGCGTATCATAGGTGCGCCGGCGCGGATTGAGAAGGCGGCACGGAAAATCCCGCCCGATCGTGATGTTGTGGCATCTGGGCACCCCGCCCCGGCGGCAGGATGCCCGGCCCGGCGGCCAAGGTCAGATGTTCATCTGCGTGCCGATTTCCACCACCCGCCCGGCGGGGATGCGGAAATAATCCGAGGCGCCGGCGGCATTGCGCGCCAAGGTGATGAACAGCTTGCCCTGCCATGTCGGGATGCGCGAGCGGGTCGAGATGCGGATGCGCCGCCGCGACAGGATGAACGAGGTCGCCATGATGTCGAATTTCCAGCCCTGCTTGCGGCATTGCAGCAGCGCCTGCGGCACATCGGGATCCTCGGCATAGCCGTAAAGCAGCGCGATGCGGCGGAAGCGGTCGTCGATCTCTTCGATCCGCACCCGGTCCTCCAGCGCGACGCGCGGCACCTCGGCGGTCTGGATGGTCAGGATCACGTTCTGCTCGTGCAGCGACTTGAAATGCTTGAGGCTGTGCAACAGCGCCGCCGGCGTCAGGTCGGGGGTCGAGGTCAGGAACACCGCCGTGCCCGGCACCGTGGCAATCGAGGCCGATTTCGAGATCTGCGCCAGCAGCGTATCCAGCGGCAGCTCGGCCTCGCGGTCCTTGATCACCACGATGCCGCTGCCCCGGATCCAGCTGGCCATGATGATCAGCATGACCGCCGCGATACCCAGCGGCACATAGCCGCCCTCGGCGATCTTGATCAGGTTGGCGCCAAGGAAGGTCAGGTCCAGCAGCAGGAAGGGCAGCATCATGCCGACCGCCAGCCACAGCGGCAGCTTCCAATGCTTGTAGGCCACGATGATGGCCAGTGTCGCCGTCACCACCATGGCGCCGGTGACGCTGATGCCATAGGCCGAGGCCAGCGACGAGGACGAGCCGAACATCACCACCAGCGCCAGCACCGCCAGCATCAGCCACTGGTTCACGCCCGGCAGATAGATCTGGCCCTGATGCGCCTCGGAGGTATGACGGATCTTCATGCGCGGCAGCATGTGCAGTTGCACTGCCTGCTGGGTCAGCGAGAAGGCTCCGGTGATGACCGCCTGACTGGCGATGATGGTGGCCAGCGTCGCCAGAACCACCACCGGCAGCAGCGCCCAGCCCGGAAACATCAGAAAGAACGGGTTCTCGATGGCATGGGGCCGCGACAGCACCAGCGCGCCCTGCCCGAAATAGGTCAGCAAAAGTGCGGGAAAGGCCACGAACAGCCAAGCGACCTGAATCGGTTTCTTGCCGAAATGGCCCATGTCGGCATAAAGCGCCTCGGCCCCGGTGACGGCCAGAAACACCGCGCCCAGCACCACAAGCCCCAGCTTGCCGTTGTCGAGCACGAAGAACACCGCATGCGCCGGGTTGACCGCCGAGAGCACCTCAAGATCCTGCAGCATCCAATGCGTGCCGGCGGCGGCCATGACCAGAAACCAGATCAGAGTGACGGGGCCAAAGAATCGCGCCACCGCCTCGGTGCCCCGATTCTGCACCAGAAACAGCGCGATGATGATGGCGATGGCGATGGGCTCGATGAAGGGATCGACCTCATGGGTCACCAGCTTCAGCCCCTCGACCGCCGACAGCACCGAGACCGCCGGCGTGATCGCGGCATCGCCATAAAACAGCGCCGCGCCGATCATGCCGAGCAGCAGGATGGCGCGGTTGTGCCGGCCCATGGCGCGCTGCGCCAGCGCCAGAAGCGACAGCGTGCCGCCCTCGCCCTCGTTGTCGGCGCGCAGCAGGATCAGGACATATTTCACCGTCACGATCAGGATCAGCGCCCAGACGATCAGCGACAGCACGCCCAGCACATCCTCGCGCAGGACCTGACCATGGGTCGCGCCGGCCGCCAGCATCGCCTCGCGAAAGGCGTAAAGCGGCGAGGTGCCGATGTCGCCATAGACCACGCCGATCGCGGCAAGGGACAGCGACATCAGGCCGGGACGCTTGTGTGAATGGGCCGGGGTATCGGTCAGATCAGTATCCAGACTGGCCATATAATCCTACCTAGCGCCGGGACTCGTCCGGCAGAAGCGCAGATTGCCCAAACCGGCATAAAGGTTCGACGGGGATTCCGCGCCGCGGCGTAAAGTTTTCGTAAAGACCATGGACAAGGCGTCTCGCTTGTCGCCAGATCCGGGCATGAATCGCATCGATCCACCCCGCCTTCGCAACGACCGTTGCCTGATGAGCACGCCCAGCTTTGGCGGCGTGCTGGGGGCGGCGATGATCCTGCTGCTGGTGGCGGTGGGGGTCGGCTCGGCCCGGCACATCCTGCCGGAATCGGTGGCGGTGCTGCTGTTTCTGACCGCCGTGCTGGTCTCGGCTGCGGCCTTTGGCTTCTGGGTTGGCATCGCCAGCGCCTTTGGCGCGCTGATCGGCGTCAACTTCATGTATGTCGAGCCGCATTTCACCCTGCATATCGCCCGCCCCGAGGACATCATCAAGCTGGCGGTGTTTCTGCTGGCGGCGGCGATCACCGGGCTGATTTCGGGTCGGCTGCGCGAACAGGTCGATGCCGCCGAGGGACGCGCGGCGGCGCTGGAGGTGCTGTCGCAGGTCTCGGCCGAGCTTGCCGCCGCGCATAGCCCCTCCGAGGTGGCGCGGGTGGCGGTGCGGCATCTGAACGCGCTGGCGCATGGGCCGGCGCTGGCGCTGGGGCCGATGGAAGGCCAGCTGCGCGTTCTGGCCTCGGAGCCCGAATCCTATCTGCCCGAAGCCAGCGAGCTGGAGGCCGCCGATGTGGCCTGGCGGCGCGGACGGGCGGAGTTCGCATCGGCGCAAGGCTGGAGCGGCTCGAAGCTGAGCTTCTATCCCTTGGGCAACCATATTCCCGGCCAGCCCCCGAACCAGCGCAGCCCGGTGATCGGCCATGCCCGCATCGCGCCCGACAGCCGCGACCGCGCATGGCGCGAGCAGGCGATCGAGGTGATCCTGCGCCAGACCGGGCAGGCCCTGCAGCGGCTGGCCCTGACCGAAGAGGCCGAGGCCGAGCGCCGCCGCGCCGCCAGCGAAGAGATGCGCGCCGCGCTGCTGGCCTCGCTGTCGCATGACCTGCGCACGCCTTTGGCCACTATTCTGGGCTCGGTGACGACGCTGCGGGAACTTGGCGCGACGTTGTCGCCCTCGGCGCAGTCCGACCTGCTGGCCGCCATCGAGGAAGAAACCGAGCGTCTGGGCCGCTATGTCGAAAAACTGCTGCAACTGACGCGGCTGCAATCGGGCATGGAGGTGCATCTAGCCTGGGTTGATGCCGGCGACGTGGCGCAGGCCTCGGTCGCGCGGGCGCGCCGGGCCTGGCCCAATGCCCGGATCGAGACGCAGCTGCCGGCGCTGCCGATGATCCGAGCCGAGGTCGGTCTGCTGGAACAGGCGCTGTTCAATCTGATCGAGAATGCGGTGAAATACGCGCCCGGCGTGATCCGGTTGCAGGCCGAGGTGCAGGGCAACGAGATGGTGCTGTCGGTCGCCGACCGGGGCCGTGGCTTGCCCGGGCCGATCGCCGAATGGCTGGCCAGTGACGGCATGACCCGCCCGCCGCTGGGCGCGGGTCTTGGCCTGCCGATCAGCAAGGGCATCGCCACCGCGCTTGGCGGCCATATCCGCGCCGCGCAGACGCCGCAGGGCGGCGCGGTGCTGGAAATCCGCCTGCCCGTCCCGCCCGAACACGGCCCCGCCGGACCGCAGGCCTGAGCCATGAGCGCAAGGCAGACCATCCTGATCGTCGATGATGAGCCGCAGATCCAGCGCTTTCTGGGCCATGCCCTGACCGCTGCCGGCTATGACACCATGCTGGCCGCGAGCGGACAGGAGGCGCTGTCGCGCATCGCCGCGCATGAGCCCGACCTGTTGATCCTTGATCTGGGCCTGCCCGACATGAACGGCAAGGAGGTCATCGAACGGCTGCGGTTGCGTTCGGCGCTGCCGGTGATCGTGCTGTCGGCGCATGATCAGGAGATGGAAAAGATCATGGCGCTGGACCTTGGCGCCGATGATTTCGTGGCCAAGCCCTTTGGCATCGGTGAGTTGCTGGCGCGGCTGCGCGTCAGCCTGCGCTCGCGCCGCAATCCGGCCCGCACCGACCAGATCCGTCAGGCCGGGCTGCAAATCGACCTTGGCGCGCATCAGGTCAGCCGCGATGGCGAGCTTTTGCGGCTGACGCCCAAGGAGTTTGACCTGCTGGTGGCCTTGGCCTCGAATGCGGGACGGGTGATGACGCATCGCAAGCTGCTGGATCAGGTCTGGGGCCCGGCGCATGTCGATGACGTGCCCTATCTGCGCGTCTTTATCGGCCAGCTCCGGCAAAAGCTGGAGCTGGACCCGGCACGGCCGGCGCTGATCCTGACCGAGCCCGGCGTCGGCTATCGCTGGGCCGAACCCGAGGGCGCGGCGCAATGACCCTGCAAGTGCTGCGCGCCGCCGACCATCGCTGCATGCCGTGGAAGAACGGGCGCGGCGAAACCACCGAGATCGCCATCTGGCCGCCGACCGCAGGGCTGGACGGGTTCGACTGGCGCATCAGCATGGCCGGCGTGGCCGAGGATGGCGATTTTTCGATCTTTCCGCAGATCGACCGCAGTCTGGCGGTGCTGTCGGGCGATGGCATCGAATTGCAGGTGCAGGGGCTGGGCCTGCATCGGCTGACGCTCGCGACACCGCCTTTGGCCTTTGCGGCGGATGTGCCGGCCTCGGCCCGGCTGCTGGGCCAGCCGATCACCGATCTGAATGTGATGACCCGGCGCGGGTCATGGTCGCACCGCCTGCTGCGCGGGACCGACGATCCCGGACCGGACACCGCCGACTGGACGCTGGTTCTGGCTGCCCGCGCGCTGGAGCTGCCCGGACCCGCCGGGCCGCTGACGCTGGCGCCGCTGGATGCGCTGCTGTGCCACGGCCCGGCGTCCGGCGTGTTCCCGCCGCGCATCGAGGGCGCATGGCGGGTGCAGATCAGCCGCACCTAGCCGCCGCCCGGCTAGCGCCGCAGCCAGTTCCGCGTCAGGTTCTTTTGCCAGCCGGTGCGGTCCAGCAGCGGTGTGTCATCGTCGATCTCCGGCCAGCCCAGACACAACCAGGCCGAGAACTCCCAATCCGGCGGCATGTCCAGCAGCGCACCGACCCGCTGGGGGTCGAGGATCGACACCATCCCCAGCCCCAGATTGCGCACCCGCGCCGCCAGCCACAGCGTATGGATCGCCATGGCGGTGGACTGGTGCAGGGTCTGCGGCATGGTCGCGCGGCCCAGTCGGTGGCCTTCGTCGGGGTCAATGCGGGTAAACACCGCCAGTTGCAGCGGCGCGCGGTCCAGCCCGGCCAGCTTCAGGGCCTGATAATCCTCGCGCTGCCGGCCGTGGTATTGCGCCGCCGCCGCGGCATTGCAGCGCGCGAACTCGGCCCGCAGCGCGGCGCGCAGGGCCGGATCATCGACCCGCACCACCTGCCATGGCCGGGCATTGCCGACCGAGGGCGACCGCTCCATCGCCTCGGCCAGTTCCTCGACCAGCGGCTCGGGGATCGGATCGGGGCGGAAATGCCGCACATCCCTGCGCCATTGCAGAATGCGGTGCAGGGCCGCCACATCCTCGCGTCCGAAATTCATCCTGATGACCTTTCACGCGACAGTGGACCGCAGGCGGACAGGCCCGTCAGTCGGGCGCATCCGCAGGCGGCCAGTCCAGATCGACCCAGACGAGCCGGTGGCTCGACGCGGTCAGCGCCAGTTTAGCAAGCGGCCCCTCTGCCGGCCAGATCACGCCCGAGCCCAGCACCTTCAATCCCTGCTGCGGCAGGACGTAATCCACCCGCAGGTTGCCGGGTGGCCGCTCATCGGGCCAGTCGCCGGTGTCCAGCGCCGGATCGCCCTTTTGCCCGGCGTTCACTCCTGCTCCGCCGGCCTGCGCCCCGCCGTCGCTGCGCGGTTGCGTGTCCTGCACCTTGTCCATGATCCGCGCCAGCGCGCCCGGATCGCCAGCGCTGTCCAGCGGGTCCATGTTCAGCTTGCCCGCCAGCACGAAGGGCTGCGCCGGCAAATGGCCCAGCCAAAAGGCCAGCTCGTCGTGATTGCGCCGGGCATTGCGGTCGCCGCGCCCGAACACCGGTGGCGAGGCCGACATGGCCAGCAGATGCAGCGGCTGGCCCGCCACCGTCACCACCACATCCCAATGCCCGGTCGAGGACAGCCGCTGCGCCGCAGCCACTTCGGGCGAGGTGTCGGGCATCCTGTTGCCGGGCAGATCGCGCCACAGCCTGTCGCTGTAATCGACCACCGGGCCCAGCGGGTGGCGCGACAGCAGGACCATGCCGCCCTGCCCGGTGAAGCGCCCGAAGCCCTGCTTGTCATCCGCCGTGCTCCGCCGGCCGTCGCCGTCCAGATCCAGCCCGGTCTCGACACCGGCATTCGGGCGCGGGGCAAAGACATGCGGATAGTCCAGCCCGGCCTCTGCAAGGCGCTTGCGGAACGCCGCCAATGCGCGGCCATCATAGTCCCAGTCGAACCCGGTCAGCAGCAGCACATCGGCGCGCGCCTCGGCGATGATGGCCACGACCGCGTCGATCTGCGCGTCCTTGCGTCCCAGATCGCGAAGCAAAAGCCCCGGCCCGTCGCGCGACAGGTCGGGGCTGTAGCTGGCGATCCGCAGCGGCGCCGCCCCGGCGGGCAGGCCAAGGCCTGCTCCCGCCAGCAGCGCCGCAAGGACAAGCGCCCTCAGACCCAAGGGCGGCTCTGCGCCATCTGGGTTTCGTAACTGGCGATGACCGGGGCCTTTTCCATGGTCAGGCCGATGTCATCGAGGCCGTTCAGCAGGCAATGCTTGCGGAACGGGTCCACCTCGAAGGCAAAGCTCTGCCCGTCCGAGGTCGTCACGGTCTGGTTTTCCAGATCGACGGTAACGCGGGCGTTCGCGCCCTTGCCGGCGTCCTCCATCAGAACATCGACCACCTCTTTCGGCATGACGATGGGCAGGATGCCGTTCTTGAAGCAGTTGTTGTAGAAGATATCGGCAAAGCTGGTCGAAATGACGCAGCGGATGCCGAAATCCAGCAGGGCCCAGGGCGCATGCTCGCGCGACGAGCCGCAGCCGAAGTTGTCGCCGGCGACGATGATCTGGCTGTCGCGATAGGCCGGCTGGTTCAGCACGAAATCGGCGATTTCGCTGCCATCGGGGTTGAAGCGCATCTCGTCGAACAGGTTCTTGCCCAGACCCGAGCGGTGGATCGTCTTCAGGAACTGCTTGGGGATGATCATGTCGGTGTCGATATTGACCAGCGGCATGGGCGCCGCGATGCCGGTCAGGGTGGTGAATTTGTCCATTTGCTTCCTCGCAGAATTGACTGGCCGCGCAGGTGGCAGGCCGTTAACCTTTATGGCGGCGACAGATGTTTTCCGCCGCAAGGGTGATTTTCAGATGTTTGGTTTCACGAGTTTCGCAGCCCTGCGCGCCTGCATTGCGCAGCAATGGTCCCCGGGAATCGGCGATCCCGATGTCACGGGCTGGCTGACGGTGCTGTCCTATCTGGCCTGTTTCGTGCTTGCACTGCGCGTGACGATGCGCAACCCGCCCGGCACGGCACGCGGCCTGTGGCTGACGCTGGTGCCGCTGCTGGGCTTTCTGGCGATCAACAAGCAGCTTGACCTGCAAACCGCGCTGACCGCGACTGGCCGCTGCATGGCCCATGCCGAAGGCTGGTATGACAACCGGGCACTGGTGCAGATCGGCTTTATCGCCGGGCTGATCCTTGTCGTGCTGCTGGCCCTGCTGCTGGCCCTGCGCTCGCTTCGCGGTCGGCTGCGCGGCAACGGGCTGGCCCTTGTCGGGCTGGCCGTGCTGTGCGGCTTTGTGCTGGTGCGGGCGGTGGGGTTCCATCACGTGGACAGCCTCATCAACATGGATTTCGCGCGGATCAAGTTCAACTTCTGGTTCGAGAACGCCGGGCTGGTCCTGATCGCGATCAACGCGCTGCTGTTGCTGCGGCGAGGATCACCCCGCCGCCAGCCGCAGCAGGTCACACCGTCTCGGCGATGACCTCGCGCACATCGGTCAGGTGACCGGCGATCCCGGCCGCTGCCGCCATGACCGGCGACATCAGATGGGTGCGGCCGCCACGGCCCATGCGGCCCTCGAAGTTGCGATTCGAGGTCGCGGCGCAACGCTCGCCCGGTGCCAGCTGGTCGGGGTTCATGCCCAGACACATCGAGCAACCCGCCAGACGCCATTCGAAACCGGCATCGGTAAAGATCTTGTCCAGACCCTCTTCTTCGGCCTGCAGACGCACCAGACCCGAGCCGGGCACGACCATGCCGCGCACGCCGTCAGCCAGATGCTTGCCCTTGAGGATACCTGCTGCGGCGCGCAGATCCTCGATCCGGCCGTTGGTGCAGGAGCCGATAAAGACCGCGTCGATCTTGACCTCGTTCAGCGGCGTGCCGGGTTTCAGGCCCATATAGTCCAGCGAGCGGCGCGCCGCCTCGACCTTGCCGCCTTCAAAGTCCTCGGGGGCGGGAACCTTGTCGGTGATCGCCACCACATCCTCGGGCGAGGTGCCCCAGGTCACGACCGGAGCGATGTCTTCGCCGCGGATGGTAATGACCTTGTCCCAATGCGCGCCTTCGTCGGTGAAGAGCGTCTTCCACCAGTTGACGGCGGCTTCCCATGCAGCGCCTTTGGGGGCGTGCGGGCGGCCCATGCAGTATTCATAGGTCTTTTCGTCCGGGGCGATCAGGCCAGCGCGGGCGCCGCCTTCGATCGCCATGTTGCAGACGGTCATGCGGCCTTCCATCGACAGATCGCGGATCGCTTCGCCGCAATATTCGATGACATAGCCGGTGCCGCCGGCGGTGCCGGTCTTGCCGATCACGGCCAGCGTGATGTCCTTGGCGGTGACGCCCGGACGCAGCTTGCCGGTGATTTCCACCTTCATGTTCTTGGATTTCTTCTGGATCAGCGTCTGCGTGGCCAGAACGTGCTCGACCTCGGAGGTGCCGATGCCATGCGCCAGCGCACCAAAGGCGCCATGCGTCGCGGTGTGGCTGTCGCCGCAAACCACGGTCATGCCGGGCAGGGTCCAGCCCTGTTCGGGGCCGACGATATGCACGATGCCCTGACGCACATCGCTCATCGGATAGTAGTTCAGGCCGAATTCGCGGGCGTTCTTGTCCAGCTCGGCGACCTGGATGCGGCCTTCGGGGTTCTCGATGCCGTTCACGCGGTCGGCGGTCGTGGGCACGTTGTGGTCCGGCACGGCGATGGTGCGCTCGGGCGAATGAACCTTGCGGCCGGCCATGCGCAGCCCTTCGAAGGCCTGGGGCGAGGTGACCTCATGGACCAGGTGGCGGTCGATATAGAGGATGCAGGTGCCGTCCTCTTGCCGGTCGACGACATGGGCGTCGAAGATCTTGTCGTACAGCGTGCGGGGCGCGCCCGCGTTGGTGTTGCCGGTCATGGCTTTCTCTTTCCGAAAGAGTAGCTGGGATTGGATTGCACGAGGGTCGCACAGGGCGGCAGGGGCGCACATGCGCCATCGTCCGTCAAAGTCGGGCGGTGACGGACAGGCTTTCGCCGTAGAACCGGCCCGGCAGGCGGGCGCGATCATGGATGTCGAAATAGACGAATCCTTGCATGTCGGCTGTTTTACGCCTGCCGCGCCGGGTTTTCAACATCGCGCACGAGGGTGTTAATTCTCTGTTCGGCTTCGGGGTCTAAGTTGCGCGGCACAACCATCGACGAGGCAAGCATGGCGATTCGGATCCTCTTTCGGCTGATGCCCTTGATCTGCGTGGCGATTTTCACGCTGACGGTCTTTGTGCTGGATCATCCCGACGACCGCGCGCAGGAAATCCAGCGGCGCGAGACGCGGCGACTGGCATGGGAAACCGGGCTGGTCCAATGCCCCGACCCATGGGGAAATCTGCCTTTGGCCGCCTGTCTGGCCGGAAATTCGCCCAGAAATCCGCCCAGCCTGCATTGAGCAGGGCGGATTCCATGTTACATTGCAAGAACCCGGCGCCGGGGAATTGCGGCGCGATGACCGGAGGATGAACCCCTGTCCAATACCGCTTCGCCGGCCTCCGTGCCGGCTGCGCCCGCTGCGGAAACAGATCTGACCAGCGATCAGCTTCTGGACCGCATTCTTGCATCGCTGGATGATGACAAGGCCGAGGATGTCGTGACCATCGACCTCCGCGGTCGTTCTGCCATGGCCGACCACATGGTCATCGCCTCGGGCCGCAACGCGCGTCAGGTGGCTGCCATTGCCGAAAAGCTGGTGCAGCGTCTGAAGCAGCAGACCGGTCGCGGTGCCCGCATTGAGGGCCAGGAAACCGGCGACTGGGTGCTGATCGATACCGATGACGTGATCGTCCACGTCTTCCGCCCCGAAGTGCGCGAATTCTATCAGCTGGAAAAGATGTGGATGCCGGCGGATGCGCTGCGCTCCGCCACGCTGGACCGGATGCGCGCCGATCATGCCGCCGACGAGGCGGCGCGCCGCCCGCAGGCCTGAACCGGGCCTGCTGCGCGAATGCGTATGGTCATTGCTGCGGTCGGGCGGCTGCGGAATGGCCCCGAGGCGGCGCTTATCGCCGATTACCTCGACCGTCACGCCAAGGCGGGCCGCGCGCTTGGCCTGCCCCCGGTGACGCTGGCCGAGGTCGAGGACAAGCGCGGCGGCGGCATGGAGGCCGAAGCCCCCTTGCTGGAACGCGCGATCCCCGCCGGAGCCGCGCTGGTGGTGCTGGACGAGCGCGGCAAGCTGCTCAGCTCGCCCGAATTTGCCGAAGTCATCGCAGGCTGGCGCGATCAGGCGCGCGACATCGTCTTTGTCATCGGTGGCGCAGACGGGATTTCGCCGCAATTGCGCGACCGCGCCGATCTGGCGATCAGCTTTGGCCGCATGGTCTGGCCGCATATGCTGGCCCGCGTCATGCTGGCCGAACAGATCTATCGCGCCACCACCATCCTGTCGGGCAGCCCCTATCACCGGGTGTAAAGGCTTTGTTAAAATCCTTGGCAAAACCGGCGCGGCAATCTGCGGCGCAGGATCTACAATACCATGGTGTATTTGAACGAATCCCACAGGTGCGCCATGATTCCCTCACCCATCTCTGCGCTGTCGGGTCCTGCGGCGGTGACGGTCACCGGGCAATCCCCGCCGGGCTCGGCGGCGAATTCCTCGCTGTCGGACGATGACCGCCGGCATCTGCGCCCGCTGACGGCGCTGTCGCAATCCGATCCGGCCGAAGCCGACAGCCGCATCATCGGCCCGCATGTCGGCCCCCTCGCCCGGCAGAACGACAAGGACCGGCAGCACAAGCAGCGCCACGACAATGAGGCCGACCAGCCGCAGGACCAGTTCCTGCTGAGCAGTCAGGCCGTGGACCGGCTGATCGAGACCGATCCCGCGCTGGAGCGGATGATCCGCAGCGAGATGGCACGCGAAACCGGCAAGGACAAGGATGCGCCGGTGGATCAGGCCGCCTTTCGCGCCAAGGTGATCGAATATCTGAAATCTGTCTATGCCGACGACCCGGCTTTCCAGCGCGCGCTGAAAAAAGGCACCATCGTCGTGCGGCAGGTCAGCGAGGATGGCGACCCCGAACTGCAGCCGCAGCGCACCTATACCATCTATCGCAGCGGCGCGATGGAGGGGGCGGCCAGCGAAAGCGCCGGCTCGGACCACCCCGGCAAGGATAGTGTCGGCCGCCATGATTTCATCGCCTGGTGGCCGCAATAGCCACCGGCGACGGGCTTGCGCTCAGGCGCAGTCCTCGACCCAGCTGTCGATGATGGACGCGGCCTCTTCGGCCGTCTCGACGAAACTGATCAGGTCCAGATCCTCGGGGCTGATCGTGCCGCATTCGGCCAGCTCCTGCCAGTTGATCGCCGTCTTCCAGAATTCGACGCCGAACAGGATAAAGGGGATGCGCTTCATCCGGCCGGTCTGGATCAGGGTCAGCGCCTCGAACATCTCGTCCAGCGTGCCGAACCCGCCCGGGAACACGGTCACCGCCTTGGCCCGCATCAGGAAATGCATCTTGCGGACGGCGAAATAGTGGAAATTGAAGCACAGGTCCGGCGTCACATAGGCGTTCGGCGCCTGTTCATGCGGCAGCACGATCGACAGCCCGATCGACACCCCGCCCGCGTCCGAGGCGCCCATATTGCCCGCCTCCATCACGCCGGGGCCGCCGCCGGTGCAGATCACATTCTCGGCGCCATAGCTGACCAGGCTGCGCTCGGTCATGATCCGGGCAAAGCGCCGCGCCTCGTCATAATACTGCGACAGCTCGGCCAGTTTCGGGGTGCGGGCGCTGTCGCGGCGGTCGGGCGCCGGGATGCGGGCGCCGCCGAACATCACGATGGTCGAGCGGATGCCGCGGGCATCCATGATCATCTGCGGCTTCAGCAGTTCAAGCTGCAGGCGGACCGGGCGCAGTTCTTCGCGCAGCAGGAATTCATTGTCGGTAAAGGCCAGCCGATAGGCCGGGGCACGGGTCTGCGGCGTATCGGGGATCTTGCGCGCGGTAACGGCGTCCTGATGGCTGTCGCGGAACGGGTGGCTGCGCTCGTCTTCTTCGATCATCTAAACCTCTGGTGCAGGCTGCGGGCGGATTGCGCGACCGCAGGCCCCGGCTTATAGCCCTTGCGTGACAGTTTCCACCCGAGAGAGGCCAGACCATGTCGAATGACGCCCTAGAAGCCGCCATCGAATCCGCCTGGGAGATCCGCGACCAGATCACCCCCGACACCAAGGGCGAGGCCCGCGACGCGGTCGAGGCGACGCTTGAGGCGCTGGACAAGGGCACCTTGCGCGTGGCCGAAAAGCGCGGCGCCGACTGGCATGTGAACCAATGGGCGAAAAAGGCCGTGCTGCTGGGCTTTCGCCTAAAGGACATGGAGATCCACCACGGCGGCCCGCAAGACGGCGGCTGGTGGGACAAGGTCGACAGCAAATTCGCCGGCTGGAAGAAAAAGGACTGGAAGAATGCCGGTTTCCGCGCCGTGCCGAACTGCGTCGTCCGCCGCTCGGCCTATATCGCCAAGGGCGTGGTGCTGATGCCCAGCTTTGTCAACATCGGCGCCTATGTCGATGAGGGCACCATGGTCGACACCTGGGCCACCGTCGGCAGCTGCGCGCAGATCGGCAAGAACGTCCACCTGTCGGGCGGTGTCGGCATCGGCGGCGTTCTGGAACCCATGCAGGCCGGCCCGACCATCATCGAGGACAATTGCTTCATCGGCGCCCGTTCCGAAGTGGTCGAGGGCTGCATCGTCCGCGAGGGCTCGGTTCTGGGCATGGGCGTGTTCATCGGCAAATCGACCAAGATCGTTGACCGGGAAACCGGCGAGGTCATGTATGGCGAGGTTCCGGCCGGTTCGGTCGTCGTCGCGGGCTCGCTGCCGTCGAAAAACGGCGTGAACCTGTATTGCGCGGTGATCGTGAAGCGCGTCGATGCGCAGACCCGCTCCAAGACCTCGATCAACGAGCTGCTGCGCGACTGAGCCGTTGCCGGGCTGCTTCATTTGCAGCCCTCCAACCTCGCGTGAAACCAAAGGCTTCCGGCAAGCGTTGCCTCGCCGGAACCCCGCATTCACAGGAGGTCGCACATG
Source organism: Paracoccus limosus (assembly GCF_009711185.1). Lineage (GTDB taxonomy): Bacteria > Pseudomonadota > Alphaproteobacteria > Rhodobacterales > Rhodobacteraceae > Paracoccus > Paracoccus limosus. Next base: position 11,986 of record NZ_WMIF01000010.1, on the reverse strand, counting down.
CAGGGCTTGGGTTGGATCGCCGCCATCATCGTCGGCGGTCTTGCTGGCTGGATCGCCAGCAATATCATGAAGGCCGACACCGGCCTGCTTCTGAACATCATCCTTGGCATCGTCGGTGCCGTGGTGGCCAACGCCCTTCTGGGGGTATTCGGCGTGCATTTCGCCGCTGGCAGCTGGCTGGCGCAGGGCTTTGCCGGGCTGATCGGCGCGGTGATCCTGATCTGGCTGAAACGCGCCATATCCTGACCGGGGCGCGCAGGTGACAAACGGGGCGGATCATTCCGCCCCTTTTTCATGCACAGAAATCGACCATGCGGGCGCCGGTGACGCGGATCAGCTCTGCGGGCGCGATGGCGAACACATGGCGCGGCGTGCCGGCGGCGGCCCAGACCACGGGAAACTCGGCCAGCCGCGGGTCGATCCAGGCCGCGATCGGGCGCAGATGCCCCAGGGGCGCGACGCCGCCGATGGCAAAGCCGGTCTCGGCCCGGATCAGCCCGGCGTCGGCCTTGCCTAGCGGCTGGCCGGCCAGCGCGGTGGCCTTGACCGGATCGACCCGGTTGCTGCCGGCGGTCAGGAACAGCACGACATGGCCGCTGTCCTCGCCGCGAAAGATGATCGACTTGGCGATCTGATCGACCGCACATCCCACAGCCGCCGCCGCGCCCTCGGCGGTGCGGGCACTGTCGTCGGTCTCGCGAATCTTGACCGCCAGCCCGGCCGCCTGCAACGCCGCGCGCACCCGGTTCAGGCTCTTGCTCATTGTCTGTCCCCTCGTTTTCGGGCGATATGAGCGCAAATCCGGGCAAGGGGAAAGTCATGCAGCAGGTCTATACACTTCTGGTTCAGGTCGGCCGCGCCGCCGATGACGGCCTGCCCGCCGATGCCAGCGGGGCTGCGCTGGTCTGCTATGCCTCGGGCAAGGACGAGGCCGAGGCTGTGCGCGAAACCGTAGCGATCCTGAAACAGGCCGGGCTGGCACCGCTGGATGTGACCGGCCATGGCACCGTGGATGAGCGTCTGGCCGAAGGCCATGACATCCCCGAAGAGGAACGCGCCCTGATGGACCGCGCACTGGCCGAAAACGCCGTGATCGTGGCCCAGATGGAGCCGCTTTACGGCGACGAGGACGAGGAATAGGACTAGGCCCGGACCGGCTATCCACCCGCTCCGGGCTGCGCTAGACTGCCTGCAACCAGAACAAGAGCACGGAACGGACAGGCACGATGACCAAAGGCATTTCCCGGATCGCCGCTGCGGCGCTGCTGACCCTGACGGTGGCCAGTTGCGGTGTGTCGATGAACCGCGCGCCCTCGGCCGGCGGCGGCAATTTCGGCGGCCTGCCCACGGCGGGCGCCCAAGGGTCCGAGGCCGGGTTCCAGAGCTGGGTGCAGGCCTTCCGCCCGCGCGCGCTGGCCGCCGGCATCTCGCCGCAGGTCTTTGACAGCGCCATGGCCGACGCGCATTTCATGCCGAACCTGATCGCGCTCGACCGCAAGCAAAGCGAGTTCTCGAAGCCGGTCTGGGAATATCTCGACGGTGCCATCGGCTCGCGCGCGGCGACCGGGCGCAGCAAGGCGGCGCAATATGCCTCGACCATGTCGGCCATCGAATCGCGCTATGGCGTCCCGCGCGAGGTGGTGCTGGCCGTCTGGGGCATGGAATCGAACTTTGGCGGCGGACGCGGCAGCACGCCCATCGTGCCCGCGCTGGCGACCCTTGCCTATGACGGGCGGCGAGGCGAGTTCTTTGCCGGCGAGCTGGTCGCCGCGCTGCGCATCATCCAGTCGGGCGATGTCGATTCGGCGCATATGGTCGGCAGCTGGGCCGGCGCCATGGGGCATACGCAGTTCATGCCCTCGTCCTTCCTTGCCCATGCGGTGGATTACAACGGCGATGGCCGGCGCGACATCTGGTCGGACGATCCGACCGATGCGCTGGCCTCGACCGCCTCTTACCTGCACCAGAACGGCTGGCAACCCGGCCAGCCCTGGGGCGCCGAGGTGATCCTGCCGCAAGGCTTTGACTATAATCAGGTCAGCAAGTCGGTCGTGAAATCCGGCGCGCAATGGGCGGCAATGGGCGTGCGCACCGCCAACGGCACGGCCGTTCCCTCGGGGGCGATCATCGCGCCTGCCGGGGCGCGCGGGCCGGCATTCCTGATTACCGAAAACTTCCGCGCCATCCTGAAATACAATGCCTCGGACAGCTATGCTCTGGCCGTCAGCTATCTGGGCGATGCCATCGCCGGACTGCCCGGCATTCAGGGCAGCTGGCCGCGCGGCGACCGGCCGCTGTCGAACAGCGAAAAATCCGAGGTGCAGCGCCTGCTGATGGCCAAGGGCTTTGACACCGGCGGCGTCGACGGCAAGCTGGGTGCCAAGACGGTCGAGGCAGTCAAGGCGTTCCAGCGTTCGCGCGGCATGACCCCCGATGGCTATGCCGACAGCAACCTGCTGTCCCTGCTGCGCAGCTAGGCAATCGCAGGAAATGGGGCGGCTTTGGCCGCCCTTTTCTTTGCGTAACGCCTTAATTTCAGGCTTTCAGCCCGATAAATAATCACAATCACGCGCAGTTCAAAAACCCGTGCGCGCAGTTTGCCGCTGAACTTGGCAGAATCCCCGCACCCTGCCCTGATCCTCTTGCCGCGATGCGGCGCAATCACAAAGAGGGAAAACAGGGATGAACAGGATCACCACTGCCTTCGCCGCCGCCGCCGTATCGGCAGGCCTGGCGGGCGCCGCCTGGGCCGAGGATACGATCAAGATCGGCGTCCTGCACTCGCTGTCAGGCACCATGGCGATTTCCGAGACCACGCTGAAGGACACCGTCCTGATGATGGTCGACCAGCAGAACGCCAAGGGCGGCCTGCTGGGCAAGAAGATCGAGGCGGTCGTGGTCGACCCGGCCTCGGACTGGCCGCTGTTTGCCGAAAAGGCGCGCGAGCTGATCTCGGTGAACAAGGTCGATGCGATCTTTGGCTGCTGGACCAGCGTCAGCCGCAAATCCGTGCTGCCGGTCATCGAGGAGCTGAACGGCCTTCTGTTCTATCCGGTGCAGTATGAGGGCGAGGAATCGTCCAAGAACGTGATCTATACTGGCGCCGCGCCGAACCAGCAGGCAATCCCGGCGGTGGATTACATGATGAACGAGCTGGGCGTCGAGAAATGGGCGCTTCTGGGCACGGATTACGTTTACCCGCGCACCACGAACAACATTCTGGAAAGCTATCTGGCCGGCAAGGGCGTCAAGAAAGAGGATATCTTCGTCAACTACACCCCCTTCGGCCATTCCGACTGGTCCAAGATCGTCGCTGACGTGGTGGCTCTGGGCGCGGACGGCAAGAAGGTCGGCGTGGTCTCGACCATCAACGGCGACGCGAACATCGGCTTCTACAAGGAACTGGCGGCGGCGGGCGTTTCGGCGGACGATATCCCGGTCATGGCCTTCTCGGTCGGCGAAGAGGAACTGGCCGGTCTGGATACCACCAACCTTGTCGGGCATCTGGCCGCCTGGAACTATTTCGAGTCCGCCGACACGCCGGCCAACAAGGCCTTCATCGACGAATGGCACAAGTTCACCAAGAACCCCAAGCGCGTGACCAATGACCCGATGGAAGCGACGATGATCGGCTTCAACCTGTGGGTCAAGGCGGTGGAAAAGGCCGGATCGACCGATACCGACAAGGTGCTGGACGCCATCGTCGGTCTGGAAACCCCGAACCTGACCGGCGGAGAGGCCAAGGTGCTGCCGAACCACCACATCACCAAGCCGGTTCTGATCGGCGAGATCCGCAAGGACGGCCAGTTCGACATCGTCAGCCAGACCAAGGAAGTCGCGGGCGACGCCTGGACCGATTTCCTGCCCGCAAGCGCCAAGTTGGACAGCGACTGGCCGGACAAGAAATGCGGCATGTGGAACACCGAGACCAACAGCTGCGTGCAGATCAAGTCGAACTACTGACCTGACCCTGTGGGCGGCAGTGCTCTGCCGCCCCTTTCTTACCGTTCCGGGGATTTCATGCGTTCCATTGTCCTAGTCCTGGCGCTTCTGGCGCTGGTCCTGCCGCTGTCCGCCCGCGCGCAAACTGCTGATCTGGCGGGGGTGATCGCCCAGTATCGCGACCAGATCGAAAAGCCCTCGCGCCAGACGGTCGAGCCGGTGGTGGCAGCCATCGCCGCAACCGGGCCGCAGGGCGCGGCGCTGCTGCAAGCCTGGGGCGACCGGCTGCTGGGCTTGCGCAAATCCGACGGGCGGCTGGTGATCGCCGCCCCCGAAGGCGACGCGCTGCACCTGACCGATGCCGCGACCGGCGCCGATCTGGGCCCGGCCCCCGAGGATCAGGTGACACTGCTGCGCCCGAATTCGGGCGTGCGCGGGCTGATCTCGGCGGCGATGGCGGGCTCGGCCCTGTCCGACCCCGATCCCAAGCGCCGCGCCGAGGCACTGGAGGCGCTGTCGCGCAAGGGCGATGCCGCGCAACTGGGCCTGCTGCGGCAGGCGATGGACGATCCCGACCCGACGCTCGCCGCGCGCAAGCAGCGGCTGGAACGGCTGCTGACCATCCAATATGACACCGATCCCGCCGCGCGCATCGCCGCGATGCAAAGCTTTGGCGGCGATACCTCGCTGGAGTTCCGCGCCAGCCTGAACCCGATCCTGACCACCCGCCGCGTCGCGCTGGAGACCATCCCCGCCGATGCCAATGTCGCGGATGAACTGGCCGTGGGCAGCGACATTCCCCGCGATGCCGCCTATGCCATGCTGGTCGATGCGGGCCTCGCCCCCGCCCGCCTGACCCCGCAGGCCGAGCGCGCCACGCTGGCCCAGCACATCGTCAACGGCATGGTCGGCGGCGTGCCGGTGATCGAGCTTGGCGATGAGGCCGCCCGCGACCGCGCCTATACCGCGCTTGAAGGGCAGGGTCTGGTGCAACCCGCCGCCAGCGAGGATGAGGTCACCGCCGCGCTCGACCGCTTTCATTTCCTCGATGTCTATGCCGAGCCGAACGCCGATGTCACCGCCGCCGCCCGCGCCGCCCTGCGCGGCACCGAAACCCGCATCGGCCTGATGCAGGCGGCGGACCTGTCGCTGGATGCGCTGTCCCTGGCCTCGATCTATTTCCTTGCCGCCATCGGTCTGGCCATCACCTTTGGCGTGATGGGCGTCATTAACATGGCGCATGGCGAATTCATCATGATGGGCGCCTATACCGGCTATGTCGTGCAGCAGTTCATCAGCGACAAGACGATCTCGCTGATCGTGGCGCTGCCTCTGGCCTTTGCCGTCACCTTCGCCGCCGGCGTGGCGCTGGAGCGGCTGGTGATCCGGCACCTCTACAAGCGCCCGCTGGAGACGCTGCTGGCGACCTTCGGCGTCTCCATCGCGCTGCAACAGCTGGCCAAGAACATCTTCGGCACGCAGGCCCGCCCGCTGACCTCGCCGGGCTGGCTGGACGGGGCGCTGACCTTCAACGACATCGTGTCGATCAGCTATATCCGCATCGCGATCTTCGTCCTCGCGCTGGTGTTTCTGGGGCTTTACCTCTTCATCATGAACCGCACCCGGCTGGGGCTCGAGGTGCGCGCCGTGACCCAGAACCCCGGCATGGCGGCCAGCATGGGCATCAGCCCCGACCGCATCAACATGCTGACCTTTGGCCTTGGCTCGGGCATCGCCGGGATCGCGGGCGTGGCCATCGGGCTGTTTGCCAAGGTCACCTCAGAGCTTGGCAGCGACTACATCGTGCAAAGCTTCATGACGGTCGTGGTCGGCGGCGTCGGCAATATCTGGGGCACGCTGGCCGGGGCCGCGCTGATCGGCTTCCTGCAAAAGGGCATCGAGTGGTTCAACCCGGCCAATACGCTGGCCGCACAGACCTACATGATCCTGTTCATCATCATCTTCATCCAGTTCCGGCCGCGCGGCATCATCGCCGCCAAGGGCCGCGCCGCCGTGGGGGCCTGACATGCGCAAACCCTTGGTGCTTCGTCACCCCTCGATCCTGGTCTTTCTGGCGGTGCTGGCCGTGTTCACGGTGGGCGTCACGATCCTGTCCACCGGCTACGGCACCGGCGTCATCTCGACCAGCATGGTCAAGACGCTGGGCAAGACGCTGTGTCTGGCGCTGGCCGCCGTCGCCATGGATCTGGTCTGGGGCTATGCCGGCATCCTGTCGCTGGGCCAGATGGCGTTCTTTGCCCTTGGCGGCTACATGATCGGCATGTGGCTGATGGTCGCGCGGACCGAGACCATCGTCACCGGCTCGCTTGCGAACCTGCCGATCCCCCCGACCGCCGCCGAGATCAATCAGGCCGTCGCCACCCAGATCTTTGGCGTCGTCGGTTCGGACCAGTTCCCGGCGATCTGGTTCCTCTCCGGCTCATTGATCGGGCAATTGGCGCTGGTGGTGCTGGTGCCGGGACTGCTGGCGCTGGTCTTTGGCTGGCTGGCGTTCCGCTCGCGCGTGAACGGGGTCTATCTGTCGATCCTGACGCAGGCGATGACGCTGGCGCTGGCGCTGTATCTGTTCCAGAACGATTCGGGCCTGCGCGGCAATAACGGGCTGTCGGGGCTGCAGAACATTCCCGGTCTGGATGCCGTGCCGCAGGAAAGCCTGTCGATCTGGTTCTTCTGGGCCTCGGCCGTGGCACTGGGGCTTGGCTATCTGCTGGTGTCCTGGGTCGCCTCGGGCAAATTCGGCAGCGTCACCCGCGCCATCCGCGACGATGAGGCGCGAGTCCGCTTCCTGGGCTATTCGGTCGAAAGCTACAAGCTGGTGGTCTTTACGCTTGCCGCTGTCATTACGGGCATCGCGGGGGCGCTGTATTATCCGCAGGCGGGCATCATCAACCCGGCGGAGCTGGCGCCCATCGCCTCGATCTATCTGGCGGTCTGGGTGGCGATCGGCGGGCGGGGGCGGCTTTACGGCGCGGTGATCGGCGCGATCGTCGTCTCGATGCTGTCAAGCTGGTTCACCGGGGGCCGCGCCCCGGATGTGAACCTTGGGTTCTACACCATCAAATGGGTGGATTGGTGGCAGGTGCTGCTGGGCCTTTCCTTCGTGCTGGTCACGCTGTTTGCCCCCAAGGGCATCTCGGGCATCTTTGACGCACTGGCGCATCTGCGCCCGCCCCGGCGCGGCGGCACCCCCCTTGGCCCGGACATGGGCGCCTTGCAGGAAAGGGAGGCCGTGGAATGAGCGCGCTTCTGGAGGTCAGCGGCATCTCGGTCAGCTTTGACGGGTTCCGCGCCATCAACAATCTCAGCTTCGCCATCGCAGAATGCGAGTTGCGGGCGATCATCGGCCCGAACGGCGCCGGCAAGACCACCTTCATGGACATCGTGACCGGCAAGACCCGCCCGAACGAAGGCCAAGTGCTGTGGGGCGAAAACTCGGTCAGCCTGCTCAAGCTGAACGAGGCGCAGATCGCCCGGGCCGGCGTGGGCCGCAAGTTCCAGCGCCCGACCGTGTTCGAGGACCAGACCGTGGCCGAAAACCTGACCATGGCGCTGAAGGCCGCGCGCGGCCCGTTCCGGGTGCTGTGGTGGAAACCGGGGCTGGAGACAGAGGCCCGCGTCACCGCCTTGGCGATGGAGGTGGGGCTGGACGCGCATCTGGCCCGCAAGTCGGGCGAGCTGAGCCATGGCCAGAAACAATGGCTGGAGATCGGCATGCTGCTGGCGCAGGAGCCGCGCCTGCTGCTGGTGGATGAGCCCGCCGCCGGGATGACCCTGGCCGAGCGGGAACAGACCACGACGCTGCTGCGCCGTCTGGCGCAGCGCCACGCCGTGGTGGTGGTGGAGCATGACATGGATTTCGTACGCCGGCTGGACTGCAAGGTGACGGTCCTGCACGAAGGCTCGGTTCTGGCCGAGGGCAGCCTCGATCACGTCACCGCCAATCCGCAGGTCATCGAAGTCTATCTGGGAAGGGGCTGACATGCTGGACGCACGCGGCATCACATTGCATTACGGCGGCAGCCAGATCCTTTACGGCATCGACCTGATCGCCGAGCCCGGTCAGGTCACCTGCATCATGGGCAACAATGGCGTCGGCAAGACCAGCCTGCTGAAGGTCCTGTCGGGCAGCCACCCGCGATCCGGCGGCACGCTGCGCCTGAACGGCGAGGAACTGGGCCGGGTCAATGCCCAGACCATGGCCGCGCGCGGCATCGGCTATGTCCCGCAGGGCCGGATGATCTTTCCGCTGCTGACGGTGCGCGAAAATCTGGAAACCGGCTTTGGCCTGCTGCCGAGCGGCGAACGCAAGATCCCTGACGCGATCTTCGAGCATTTCCCCGTGCTGGCCGAGATGAGCCACCGGCGCGGCGGCGATCTGTCGGGCGGCCAGCAGCAGCAGCTGTCGATTGCCCGCGCGCTGATCACCCGGCCCAAGGTGCTGTTGCTTGACGAGCCGACCGAGGGCATCCAGCCCAACATCATCCAGCAGATCGGCCGCGTCATCAAAGGCCTGCGCGACCGGGGCGACATGGCCATCGTGCTGGTCGAGCAGTTCTTCGACTTCGCCTATGACCTTGGCGACCGCTTCGTGATGCTGGAACGTGGCCGCGAGGTTCTGGGCGGCAGCCGCGCCGAGATCCCGCGCGAGCAGTTGAAGGCCCGGCTGGCCGGGCTGGGCCAAGCGGCCTGATCAGGCCCCGGCCGGCAGCACCACCGACCAGCGCCGCCCGTCATGGCTGAGCTGCAGCCGCGACAGAGAGCCGACGCCGATCCGGCCCGCCTCGGCGGTGCCGGCTCCCAGCACATGCAACAGCGCCGCCTGCATCGGGCCGGGGTGGCTGACCGCGACCAGCGTGCCCGCCTGCCCGGCGATCCGCGCCAGCCAGTCGATGACCCGCGCCGACATCGCGGCAAAACTTTCGCCGCCATGCGGGGCCTGAGCGGGATCGGCGTGCCAGCGGGCAAAGCCAGCGGGATCGCCCTGCAGCACCGCCTCGGGCGATTGCCCGCGCCAGGCGCCGAAATCCACCTCGGCCAGCGCCGGTTCGATCACCGGCTGCAATCCCAGCGCCGCCGCCGTCTGGCGCGCGCGCAGCAGCGGCGACGAAACCGCCTGCCCCGGCCGCTCCAGCGGCCTGACGCGGGACAGCGGGCCGGGCGCCGCCGGCGGATCGGCGGGAAACTGCGCCCCGGCCGGCGCCACCGCCGCGATCAACAAAAGCCTGACTGCCATCGCCTGTCCCCACCTGCGGGCCGCATCCGCCCCCTGCATAGCAGGCAGGCAACGGTCGGGCAAACCGCGCCGGCATTCGGGAAAAGGTTGGGAAGTTTAGGGTAGACCCATCAGAATTGATGTTTCAAACATCTATAGTGATATGCTAGCCATGCATGTGAAGGATGGGAATCGGCTGAATGATCACTGCGGCCCAGATGCGTGCGGCACGCGCCCTGCTTGGCATCGACCAGAAACGGCTGGCCGAGCTTTCGGGCCTGTCGGTCCCGACGATCCAGCGCATGGAGGCCAGCGATGGCAATGTGCGCGGCGTCGTCGACAGCCTGACGCGCGTGGTCGAGGCACTGGACGCCGCCGGGATCGATCTGATCGGCGAAGGCGCCGTCAGTTCGTCCGGCGGTCGCGGCGTGCGGCTGAAACCTGCCCCGGACAGCGAACGACCCTGAATGCGACGGCGACCGCCGACCTCCTGCCGACGATGCCGCCGCCCCCTTTGCAAAGGTGCGGCCTTGAGATGACCCAGACAGCAACCCCGCAACAGCCGGGATTTTCCTCGCTTTTCACGCCCAAGCTCGTCACCGTGCTGCGCGATGGCTATGGGCTGGCGCAATTGCGTGCCGATGCCATCGCCGGCCTGACCGTGGCGATCGTGGCGCTGCCCCTGTCCATGGCCATCGCCATCGCCTCGGGCGCGACCCCGGCGCAGGGGCTCTATACCGCCATCATCGGCGGCTTCCTTGTTTCGGCGCTTGGCGGCTCGCGCTACCAGATCGGCGGCCCGGCAGGCGCCTTCATCGTGCTGGTGGCGGGCATCGTCACAAAATACGGCATGGACGGGCTGATCATCGCCACCTTCCTGTCAGGGCTGATGCTGGCCGCCATGGGGCTGCTGCGGCTGGGCACATTCGTCAAGTTCATTCCCTTTCCGGTGACGGTCGGCTTTACCGCCGGCATCGCGGTCATCATCTTTGCCAGCCAGATCAAGGAAATCTTCGGCCTCGACCTTGCGCATGAGCCGGGCGAGCTGGTGGCCAAGCTGGCGGCGCTGTGGCAGGCGCGCGGCACGCTGACGCCGGCGGCGCTGGCCATTGCGCTTGGCACGGCGGCGCTGATCCTTGGGTTGAAGCACCTGCGCCCGCATTGGCCGGGCATGTTGATCGCGGTGGCCGCCGCCGCGCTGATCGTCGGGCTGACCGGGCTGCCAGTCGCGACGATCGGCTCGAAATTCGGCGGCATCCCCTCCAGCCTGCCGGCGCCGCATCTGCCGCCGTTCTCACTGGAAAAGGTGGTGGCGCTGCTGCCCTCGGCGCTGTCGCTGACGCTGCTTGGCGCCATCGAATCGCTGCTGTCGGCGGTGGTCGCCGATGGCATGACCGGACGGCGGCACCGCTCGAACTGCGAGCTGCTGGCGCAGGGCATCGCCAATATGGGCTCGGCGCTGTTCGGCGGCATCTGCGTCACCGGGACCATCGCGCGCACCGCGACCAACGTCCGCTCGGGCGCACATGGCCCCGTCGCGGGCATGCTGCACGCGGCGTTCCTTTTGGTCTTCATGCTGGTGGCGGCGCCGCTGGCCTCTTACATCCCGCTTGCAGCGCTGGCCGGGGTGCTGGCGGTGGTGGCCTGGAACATGGTCGAGAAACCCGCCATCGCCGTCCTGCTGCGCTCGGGCTGGGGCGAGGCCACGGTGCTCACGGTGACCTTTGGCCTGACCGTATTTCGCGACCTGACCGAGGCGATCGTCACCGGGCTGGCGCTTGGCTCGCTGCTGTTCATCCAGCGCATGAGCAAGGCGACCGAGGTGCGCACCCAGCACGCCTTCGTCAGCGACGATATTCCCGATCACCTGCGCTCTCGCGATGTGCAGCAGCCGCAGGACGCGGTAGTCTATCGCATCTCGGGGGCGCTGTTCTTTGGCGCGGCGGCCAGCATCGGCTCGGTCCTCGACAATATTCAGGACGGGGCCAAGATGCTGGTGGTGGATTTCAGCGCGGTGCCCTTTCTCGATTCCAGTGGCGCCAACATGATCGAGGGGCTGGCCCAGAAGACCCATCGCAAGGGCATGACGCTCTGGCTGACCGGAGCCAGCCGCGACATCCGCCGGGTTCTGCTGACGCATGGGCTGCGCAAACCGCTGGTTCATTACGCCGACAGCATTGCTTCAGCCTTATCGCATTGCGGGGATGATCGGCGGCCTTTGTCCTAGGCGGCGCGGGGGGCGCCCGGGACGGGTCTTGGGTGCCTCCGGCGGGGATATTTCGGCACGAAAGAAGCCACCCGTCGGGTAGGATGAGGGGGCGCGAGGGGCGCCCCCGTCTTGGCTCAGCCCATGCGCTCGCTGGCGTAGCTGCCGGGCGAGGCCGGGAAGACCACGGTCTTGTTGCCGTTCAGGAACACGCGGCGGTGGATATGGGCGTGGATCGCCCGTGCCAACACCTGGCTTTCCACGTCGCGGCCAAGGCTGACGTAATCCTCGGGCGACTGGGCATGGGTCACGCGGATGGTGTCCTGCTCGATGATCGGGCCCTCGTCCAGATCGGCGGTGACGTAATGGCTGGTCGCGCCGATCAGCTTCACCCCGCGCTCATAGGCCTGCTTGTAGGGGTTCGCCCCCTTGAAGCTGGGCAGGAACGAGTGGTGGATGTTGATGATCCGCCCCGACATCTTGCGGCACATGTCATCGGACAGCACCTGCATGTAGCGCGCCAGCACGATCAGCTCGGCGCCGGTATCCTCGACCACGGCCATGATGCGGGCCTCGGCCTCGGGCTTGTTCTGCTTGGTCACCTT
>NZ_WMIF01000001.1 GCF_009711185.1 Paracoccus limosus | reverse complement strand
GGCGGCGGCGGCGGCGGTGGCGGCGGCGGTGGCGGCGGCGGCGGTGGCGGCGGCGGTGGCGGCGGCGGTTGTGTTCCCTGCTTTGCCCGTGGCACGCTGATCCGCACCGAGGAGGGCGATCTGCCTGTCGAGGCGCTGCAGCCCGGCATGATGGTCATGACCGCAGATCACGGCCCGCAAGAGCTGCGCTGGGTTGGCGCCCAGCTGATCGATGCCGCGACCATGACCGCGAATCCGCAGCTGCGCCCGATCCGCATCCGCGCCGGCGCGCTTGGTTGCGGGCTGCCGCAACGCGATCTGATCGTGTCGCCGCAGCACCGCGTTCTGGTGCGTTCGCGCATTGCGCAAAAGATCTTTGGCGCGACCGAAATTCTGGTTGCGGCCAAGCAGCTGCTGCAGATCGACGGCATCGACATCGCCGACGACCTGCATGAGGTGGAATATGTCCACTTCCTGTTCGACCGCCACGAGGTGGTCTTCTCGGAGGGCGCCCAGACCGAGTCGCTCTATACCGGGACCGAGGCGTTGAAAGCCGTCGGCGAGGCCGCGCGGGACGAGATCTTTGCGATCTTCCCCGAGCTGCGCGACACCGAAACGGCCGAGATGCCGCAGGGCGCACGCATTCTGGCTTCGGGCCGTCAGGGCCGCAAGCTGGCAGTGCGCCATGCCCAACACAACAAGGCACTGGTAGAATAAGCCAGGCCGATGAGGCAGGATCGGAAAGGGCTGGCCGCGCGCCGGCCCTTTTCATTTTCCGCCGCCTCTCTCGGGGGGCTAGCCTGTGGGCGTCGGGTTCTGGCGCCCGGTCTGCCAGAGGGTCTGGATCTCGTCCTGAATGAACCGGGTCAGGCTTTGCACCTTGGGACTGCGGTGCAGATCCACATGCGTCACCATCCAGACCGCCACCCGCCATTCCGGCGGATCGAAATCGGGAAACAGCTCGACCATCTTGGGCCATGCCGTCGCCCGGCCCAGAAAGCCGATGCCCAGCCCGTCGCGGATGGCGCGATAGGCGGCGCCGCTTTGCGGGGTGCGCAGGGCAAAAGCATCCTCGGGGACGCGGCTGTCGAGCCACAGGTTGAAGGGCACGCGGGCGAAACTGTCCTCGCCGCCGACGAAACGATGCTGCGCCAGCTCGTCCAGATGCCGGGGCTGGCCGTGTTTCTGGATATATTCGGGCGCCGCGAACAACGCGTGCGTCCAGTCGAAGGCACGCGAGACCACATGATCCAGCCCGGTCGGACGCGGCCCGGCGCGCAGGGCGATATGCGCCTCGCCGCGCGACAATTCGTAATTGCGCTGATCGGCGCTGAACACCAGCTGCACCTTGGGATGCGCCAGCAGATAGCGCCGGATTACCGGCAGCATCAGATCCACCAGCCCCGGCACCACGGTCAGCACCAGCCGCCCCGAGATCTCGTGCCGGGCGGCATCGATGCGGGCGCGCATCTGCACGAAATGCTCATCGACAAGGCTGGCGGTGCGCAGCAGCTCTTGCCCGGCCTCGGTCGGGGTATAGCCGCGCGCGTGGCGCTGGAACAGCTTGGCGCCCAGCTCGGCCTCGAGCGTGTCGATATGGCGGATGACCGAGGCATGATGCATCCCCAGCGCCTCGGCTGCGGCGCTGACCCGGCCAAGCCGTGCCACCTGCGCCACGGTGCGGATTTCCGTCCACAGGTTCAGTCGCATTGGTTCAACTCAGTTTCGCACAATCACTGTTCTTTCTGGCCAGTTTAACGCCGGATCGCAATGATCATATTGCACTCATCACCGGCGCAAACAGAAACTGCGCCGGCCACATGGAGAAGAAAATGCTGAACAAATTCGCGATTGCCGCCGTTGCGCTGACCGTTGCCGCCCCCGCCTTTGCCGGCACCGTGAACTCGGGCGACCGCATGCAGGCCGCTCTGCTGGGCCTTGACGCCGGCCAGTTCACCACCAGCCAACTGGGCCAGATCGCTTCTGAAAAGCATGCTGACCGCCGCGCCGCTCTGGTCAAGTTCCTGACCGAACAAAGCAGCCGTGGCATCAACTCGGCCGTGGCCAGCGACGACACCTTGGGCCATTCGGCGAACTTCGGGCTGGTCACCCACATCGGCAGCGACAACTGATCCCGCGCGCCAGTCAGGACGCGAACGGGCCGCCCCAAGGGCGGCCCGCAAACATGTCAAAGCCATGGTTGGCGGCAGATCAGCCGACCAGTTCCAGACCCGAGAAGAAGAAGGCGATTTCGCGCGCAGCCGCTTCCGGGCTGTCCGAACCGTGGACCGAGTTCTCGCCGACCGAAAGGGCGAATTCCTTGCGGATGGTGCCTTCGTCGGCGTTGGCCGGGTTGGTCGCGCCCATGACTTCGCGGTTTTTCAGGATGGCGCCTTCGCCTTCCAGAACCTGCACCACGACCGGCTCCGAGATCATGAATTCGGTCAGTTCGCCATAGAAGGGGCGTTCCTTGTGCTCGGCATAGAACTGGCCGGCTTGGGCCAGGGTCAGCTGGATGCGCTTTTGCGCGACGATGCGCAGGCCGGCATCCTCGAACTTGGCATTGATCTTGCCGGTCAGGTTGCGCTTGGTGGCGTCGGGTTTGATGATCGAAAGCGTGCGTTCGGTGGCCATGGTTCTATCCTTTGCTGTTCCGGACCCCTTGGCCCGAAATTCCGCGCCCGGTTAACATCTTCGCAGCGGCTTGAAAAGCGGGCGCGGCATTGACGCCGCCCCCGCCTTGCGCCATGCGAGGGGCATGCTGCGTATCGACGACATTTCCTATTCCATCGCCGGCCGGCCGCTCTTTGAGCAGGCCAGCGCCACCATTCCGGACGGCCACAAGGTGGGCCTTGTCGGCCCCAACGGCGCCGGCAAGACCACGCTGTTCAAGCTGATCCGGGGCGACCTTGGCCTTGACGGCGGCCAGATCACCCTGCCCTCACGCGCCCGCATCGGTGGCGTCGCGCAAGAGGCGCCGGGAACCGAGGTCAGCGTGCTGGACACCGTGCTGGCCGCCGATGAGGAACGCGCAAGCCTGCTGGCGGAATCCGCGACCGCAACCGACGCCCATCGCATCGGGGAAATCCAGACCCGGCTGGCCGATATCGACGCCTGGTCCGCCGAGGCGCGCGCCGCGACGATCCTGCGCGGCCTTGGCTTTTCCACCGAAGATCAGGCCCGCCCGACCAGCGATTATTCTGGCGGCTGGCGGATGCGGGTCGCCCTGGCGGGGGTCCTGTTCTCGCAGCCCGATCTGCTGCTGCTGGACGAACCGACCAACTATCTGGATCTGGAAGGCGCGCTGTGGCTGGAAAGCTATCTGCAACGCTATCCGCATACCGTCATCGTCATCAGCCACGACCGCGACCTGCTCAATCGCGCCGTGGGCCATATCCTGCATCTCGAGGATCGCAAGCTGGTGCTTTACACCGGCGGCTATGACACCTTTGCCCGCACCCGCGCCGAGAAACGCGCGTTGCAGGCCGCCGAGGCGAAAAAGCAGGAAGCCCGCCGCGCGCATCTGCAAAGCTTTGTCGACCGTTTCCGCGCCAAGGCCAGCAAGGCCGTGCAGGCGCAGGCCCGCATCAAGATGCTGGCCAGAATGGAGCCGATCACCGCGCCCGAAGAGGCCAAGTTCCACCGCTTCAGCTTTCCGCAGCCCGATCAGCTGTCGCCGCCGATCGTCTCGCTGGACGGGGTTTCGGTGGGTTACGACACGCGCATCGTGCTGCACCGGCTGAACCTGCGCATCGATCAGGACGACCGCATCGCGCTGCTGGGCCGCAATGGTCAGGGCAAATCGACGCTGTCAAAGCTGCTTGCCGGGCGGCTCGAGCCGATGGAGGGGCGGATCAACCGCTCGGGCAAGCTGCGCATCGGCTATTTCGCCCAGCATCAGGTCGATGAGCTGGAGCTGGACGAGACGCCTCTTGCGCATGTGCGGCGGCTGCGTCCCGATGAGGCGCCGCCCCGGCTGCGGGCGCGGCTGGCGGGCTTCGGACTGATGGAGGCGCAGGCCGAAACCAAGGTGCGCCAGCTTTCGGGCGGGCAAAAGGCGCGGCTGTCCCTGCTGTTGGCCACCATCGACGCGCCGCATCTCTTGATCCTCGACGAGCCGACCAACCACCTCGACATCGAATCGCGCGAGGCGCTGACCGAGGCGCTGAACGATTACACTGGCGCCGTGGTGCTGGTCAGCCACGACATGCATCTGCTCAATCTGGTCGCCGACCGGCTGTGGCTGGTCGATCAGGGCGGCGTCTCGCCCTGGCAGGGTGATCTGGACGATTATCGCCGCATGCTGCTGACGGGCGATGACAAGCTCGCGCCAAAGGCGGAAAAGCCCGCGGTCAAGCGCCCCTCGCGCGACCAGATCCTTGATCTGCGCGCCGAAGCCCGTCGCGCCGAAGAGCGGGTCGAGAAGCTGGACGCGATGCTGGAAAAGCTGGACGCGATCATGGCCGACCCGGCCACCTATGACGATGCCCAAAAGGCCGAGGCCTTTGGCCGCAAACATGCCGAGGCCAGCGAGGCCATGCTGCGCGCCGAGGGGCTGTGGATGCAGGCGCTGGAACGGCTGGAGGCCGCCGAACGCGTCTGAATGCAACAGTCGGGAATTTTCCCGCCTACTGGATGGATCACATGCTTGCCTGACAGGGCCACATGGTCCAAGCCTGCGCGCAGTTCAAAGGATTCGCCATGTTCAAACCTCTTGCCCTTGCCGCCGCCTGCGTGATCGGTGCCGCCTCTGTCGCCGGGGCGCAGACCCTTGACCGTTCGCTGTCGGTCGATGCCGGGCTGGGCATGAAGTACACGCCTGAATTCATGGGCTCGGACAAGCTTGAGGCCGCGCCCTGGCTGATCCTGAAGAATGTCGACGCCGATCGCGGTCAGCCTGACGGGCTGTCGATCGCGCCCTCGCTGAACTATATCGGCAAGCGCGACGCCGATGACACCCGCGGCCTGCATGGTCTGGATGACATCGGCTATGCCGGCGAGATCGGCTTCAAACTGTCCTGGCGCAGCGGGAATGCCGTCAGCTATGGCGCGCTGCGCAAGGGCTTTGGCGGCCACCACGGCACCGTTGGCGAAGTCGGCGCCAAATACCGCTTTGAATACAATGACAAGCTGACCTTCTGGGCCGGCGGCGAGCTGGGCCTTGGCAGCAGCGACTTTACCGGCACCTATTTCGGCGTGACCGAGGGCGAATCGGCCAGCAGCGGCAAGCGCGCCTTTAACCCTGATGGTGGCGCCTATATCGCCCGCGCCACGCTGGAGGCGCGTTACGAATTCATGCCCGACACCGCGCTGATGGGCCGCGTCACCTATGGCCGCCTGCTGGGCGACGCCGGCGATTCACCGATCGTCGAAACCCGCAGCCAGCCCTCGATCAGCATTGGCATCGCGCGGCGGCTGAACTTCCGCTTCTGATCCCGGCGAATGGCGCGGCGGGCTGGACCCCGGCCGGTCAGAGTCCTATATAATCGCCAACAAGTGACAGGACGCGCCGAATGACCAGTGAAACCCTTCAGGAAGGCGATCCGCTGATCGCCCCTTCGACCACGGACCATCCGCTGTATGACAGTGTCGTCGAAGCCTGCAAGACGGTATACGACCCTGAAATCCCGGTGAATATCTTTGATCTGGGGCTGATCTATACCATCGCGATCGACGATCAGAACGCGGTGCGCATCATCATGTCGCTGACCGCGCCGGGCTGTCCGGTGGCGGGCGAGATGCCCGGCTGGGTCGCCGATGCCGTCGAGGCGCTGCCCGGCGTCAAGCAGGTCGATGTCGAAATGACCTTTCAACCGCAATGGGGCATGGACATGATGTCGGACGAAGCCAGGTTGGAGTTGGGGTTCATTTGACCGCACGCGAGGATATGCTGGCCGGGCGCCCCTATGATCCCGGCGATGGCGAGCTCGTCGCGATGCGCCGGGTGGCGCAGGGGCTGATGCGCGACTACAATGCCACCATCATCGGCGACAAGACCCGCGCCCGCACCCTGAACCAGCTTCTGGGCACGTGGAACGGCGCGGTCATCCGCGCGCCCTTTGCGGTGGATTACGGCAAGCATATCCATTTCGGTCCGGATTGCTTTGTCAATTTCGGCTGCTATTTCATGGATATCTGCGACATTCGCATTGGGGCGCGCTGCCAGTTCGGCACTGGCGTGCACCTGCTGACCGAGGATCGTCCCCGCGATATCAAGCGCCGCGCCAAAGGCGTGGAATGGGGCCGCCCGATCACCATCGGCGATGATGTCTGGGTCGGCGGTGGCGCGATCCTGCTGCCGGGCGTGACCGTGGGTGATGGCGCCATCATCGGCGCGGGCGCGGTGGTGACGCGGGATGTGCCGGCCGGCCTGACCGTGGCCGGCAACCCGGCGCGACCACTGCATCAGAAAAACACCTGATGCCTGCCGGCGCTGACTCGGTGCAGCGCCCCCTGAAACACCGACATTTCTCCGATTCGCGCCAAGGGCAACCCCATGGCGACCAGCCGGATCATGCGCAGCGTCACCCCATGGGTGACGATGATCGCCGGCGCGCGCAACCCGTCCAGAAATGACCGGACGCGGGCGTGCAGCGCCGCGAAATCCTCGCCCTGCGGGGTGCGGTCATACCAGTCCAGCCCACCGCCGGAAAACTGCTCGGGATGGGCGGACTGCAATTCGGACAGGGTGCGGCCGGTAAAGGCACCGATGTCGATTTCGGCCAGCCGCGCGTCGAAAGCCAGCGGCCGCCCCCCCAGCGCGATCCGCGCCGTCTCGACCGCCCGGCCTGCCGGGCTGCTCCAGCATTGCAGTTCGGGCGGCAGGGCGGCGATCAGCTGCGCCTGCCGCTTGGCCTGCCCCCGCCCCAGCGCGGTCAGGGGCGAATCCAGCCGTCCCTGCAGCCGGCCTTGCGCGTTCCATTCCGTCTGACCGTGGCGCAGCAGGTAAAGCGTTGGCGTCATGCCCATTTCGCAAGAGGTGGCAGCGACATCAGCACCGCCTCGGCATCATGGCCGGTGGCAAGGCCGAACTTGGTGCCCCGGTCATAGACCAGATTATATTCGGCATAGAGCCCGCGATGGATCAGTTGCGCGTCCTTTTCCGCCTCGCCCCAGGGTTGGGCCATGCGTTTTTCGGCCAGCGGCAGGAAGGCGGGCAGGAAGGCCTCGCCCACCGCACGGGTAAAGGCGAAATCGGCCTGCCAGTCGCCGCTGTTCAGATCATCATAGAAGATGCCGCCGACGCCGCGCGCCCGGCCCCGGTGCGGGACAAAGAAATATTCATCCGCCCAGGCCTTGAAGCGGTCATAGTAATCGGTGCCATGCGGCGCGCAGGCGGCGCGCAACGTGTCGTGGAAATGCGCGGTATCCTCGGCGATCTCAAGGCAGGGGTTCAGGTCGGTGCCGCCGCCGAACCACCACGCGCCGGGCGTCCAGAACATGCGGGTGTTCATATGCACCGCCGGCGCATGCGGGTTCTGCATATGCGCGACCAGACTGATCCCCGAGGCCCAGAAGCGCGGATCGGTCTTAACTCCCGGCACGCCACGCGCGGCCATCGCCTGCTGCGCGGCGGGCGACAGCGTGCCATGCACCGCCGACCAGTTCACGCCGACCTTTTCAAAGACCCGGCCGCCGCGCATCACCGACATCAGCCCGCCGCCGCCTTCGGGGCGCTGGGTCGGGCGCACCTCGAAACGGCCCGGAGCATTGCTGCCCGGCCCGGCATCCTCAAGCGCCTCGAAGGCGGCGACGATCCGGTCGCGCAGCACCCTGAACCATGCGGCGGCCTCGTCGCGCTCTGCCTGCATCTGCATCCCGTGTTTCCCTGCATTCGTGAATTGCCCGGCATCGGTGCCGGCTCTATGCTTGCCGAAACAACTAGAGCCCCGGACCATGACCCGCAACATCGCCCTTGGCCTGCCGCTTGTCTTGATTGTCGCAGCCTGCGGCACCCCGCAAGAGCAATGCATCAGCCGCAATACCAGCGAATACCGCACCGTGTCGCGCCTGCTGGCCGAGGTCGAGGGCAATCTGGCGCGCGGCTACGCCTGGCAGGAACGTCAGGTGACGCGGCCGGAATGGGACGATTGCCCAACCGTGGTGCGCGGCCGAGACGGCAAATCCGCCGTCACCTATCGGCCCTGCCTGCGCAATACCGTCGATACCGAGCGTTATCGCGTGCCGATCGACCCGGCGGCCGAGACGCGCAAACGCGACTATCTTGCCGCGCGCAAGGCGAAGCTGGCCAAATCGGCGGTGGTGGCGATGGATGCCTGCAAGGCCGCCTATCCCGAAAAGCAGAAATGACCGCCTAATAGACACCCGGTTGCATCGGATCGCCCAGACTGCGGCCGCCATCGACGCGCAGGATCTGCCCGGTCATGAAAGAGGCGCCTTCGCTGGCCAGAAACTGCACCGTCTCGGCCAGTTCATCGGCGCTGGCGATACGGCCCAAGGGCGTCAGCGCGATCAGCCGGTCGCGGATGCCCGGATCCTCGCGCAGCGTCAGTTGCAGCTGATTCGACATGATCGAGGCAAAGGCCACGCCATTCACGCGAATCCGCTTGGGCGCCAGCGCCATGGCCAGCGCGCGCGTGGCCTGCGCCTGCGCTGCACTGGCGATGGAATAGGCCAGCATGTCCGGGCTGGGCCGGTCGGCCGCCAGCGAGACCACATTGACGATGGCGCCGCATTGCAAGGCGCCGTCATTGGCTTCGGCCTCGGCCTGCGCGACCATGCGTTTGGCCACCATCTGCGACAGCTTCAGCCCCGAGATCATGTTTTCGCGCAGCATCTGGCCCAACAGCTCGTCATTCGGCGCCAGCGGATCGCAGGGCTGCACGGTGCGATGGGCATTGACCAGAATGTCGATGCGGTCAAAGGCGTCGATGGTCGCCGAAACCAGATTGGCCAAGGTCAGCTTTTGCGCCAGATCGCCGGCAAAGGCCCGGATCGGCCCCTCGGAGGGATCGCCGGTTTCCGTCAGCAGCGCCGATTCGTCGCTGTCGGCGAACACGACCTGCGCGCCAGCATCCTGAAAATGCCGGGCGATGGCCAGCCCGATGCCCCGCGCCGCGCCGGTGACAATCGCCGTCCTGCCCTGAATCGAGATGCTCATCTACGTCCCTTTGCGGCTTTGCCGCCGCGCCGGGCGCCGGTGGCGGTCAGGATCTTGAAGCGGCCATCGCCGCCCAGCTCGGTTACCTCGGCAAAGCTGTCGCGCAGCGCCTGCTCATAGGGCAGATGCCGGTTCGCCACCATCCAGAGCCGCCCCGCCCCGGTCAAAAGCCCGGCCGCCGCGCGGATAAAGCCCGCCCCCAGCGCCGGATCCGCCGCGCGGCCGTCATGGAAGGGCGGGTTCATCACCACGCCGTTCACCGGCTCGGGCAGGCGGAAATCCAGCGCATCGGCCCAATGGAATTGCGCGCGCGGATCGGTGACATTGCGCCGCGCGCAGTCCAGCGCCACGGCATCGGCCTCGACCAGATGCAGCGTCTCGACGCCGGGATGGCGCAGGATCTGCGCCGAAAGCCAGCCCCAGCCGGCACCCAGATCAACCACCCGCGTCGGCAATTTTTCGGGCAGATGCGCGGCCAGCGCGACCGAGGCCGGATCGGGCGCATCAGCCGAGAACACGCCCGGACGGGTGACGAAACCGGGCGCGGCTTCATGATCGCGGGCCGCCCAATCGGCGGGGATCAGCCCCGGCTGGGGCAGATGCACGCGAAAGATCTTGCCATGGGCGCGCGATTGCACGCCGTCGACTTCGGTGATGCCGCGCATTTCCTTGAGAACGGAATCGATGCCATCGGTTTTTTGCCCGTCGATCCACAGCGGCGCGCCGGCGGCCAGATGCGCGGCGGCGGCACTGATGCGGGCGCGGGCCTCGGCCCGGGCGCGGGGCAGGAACACGACCGCGCCATCAAAGCGACCCTCGGCCTGCGTCACCGGCTCGAAACCGCGCGCCTTCAGGCTGGCCACATCGGGAAAGAATCGCTGCACGACCTGCGTGCGCGCGGGATCGAATCCGGACAGATCGCTGTCGCCATCCGCCCCGACCAACAACAAACGACCTTCGGGCGGCACGCCGCCGAACACGAGATCCAGACGAGATCCAGCCAAATTCTACTCTTTTTCCATGGTGCATTGCAGCGGATGCTGCTGACGGCGGGCAAGTTCCATGACCTGCGCCACCTTGGTTTCGGCGATCTCATGCGAGAACACGCCGACGACGGCGACCCCCTTGCGATGCACGGTCAGCATGATCTCGATCGCCTGGGCGCGGGTCATGCTGAACAGGCGTTCAAGCACATGCACGACAAATTCCATCGGCGTGAAATCGTCGTTCAGCAGCAAGACCTTGTAGAGCGGCGGCCGTTGCGTGCGCGGCTTGGTCTTGACCGCCAGATCGACGTCCTCACGGTGGTTTGGATCGCTCATCTTCAGGGGATCGGTCACGGGGCCAAGGACATGAATGGTTGGGGTTGGGGTTGAATATAGGCGCAAATCCCGCCGATGTAAGCCCCCCGCGTCATCACGGGCGGCGGGCGGACGCCTCAACCACGGGTAGAAAATCCACCGGGGGCGCCAAACTTCGTGTTCCCGAAAGCGTCAACCCGTGATATTATCGGAATATTAACGAAGGGTCCGCATAACGAATGGACCCTCAGAGGCAGAAGAGACCGGGACAGTGAGCAGAATCACCAAGAACGTCCGTTTGGGACTGATGGTCCTATTGGCTTGGGCCTTGCCCATGGCGGTCACCGCGGCCCCCTTTGCCGCCTATGTCATGGACGCGCGCAGCGGACAGGAGATCTATTCGCAGAACGCGGATACGCCCCTGCACCCTGCCTCGCTGACCAAGATGATGACGCTTTACATGGCCTTTACCGCCATCGAACGGGGGCAGGTCCGTCTGGACAGCAAATTCCTCGTATCGCAGCACGCGGCCTCGCAGCCGCCGTCGCGTCTGGGGCTGCGCCCCGGCCAGCGCATCGAGCTGCGCTACCTGATCCGCGCCGCCGCCGTGAAATCGGCCAATGACGCGGCCACCACGATTGGCGAGAACCTTGCCGGTTCCGAGCCCAAGTTTGCCGCGCAGATGACCGCCATGGCCAAGGCGCTGGGGATGCGGAACTCGCAGTTCCGCAATGCCAACGGGCTGACGATCGACGGGCATTACTCCACCGCGCGCGACCTGACCATTCTTGGCCGGCGGCTGTTCTACGATTTCCCGCAGTATTATTCGATCTTTTCGCGCCGCACGGCGGATGCCGGCATCGCGACGGTGTCCAGCACCAACAAGCGTTTCCTCGACAGCTATGAGGGCGCGGATGGCATCAAGACCGGCTATACCCGCGCGGCGGGCTTCAACCTGACCGCCTCGGCACAGCGGGGGCCGAAACGGCTGATCGCCACGGTGCTGGGCGGCAATTCGACGGCGCATCGCAACGCGGTGATGGCGCAGCTGCTGGACGCCGGCTTCGGCAAAGCTCCGTCCCGCGTGCGCGAGGTGAAACCCGCGCCGGTGCTGGTTGCAACGCCGCGTGAAGTGCGCCGCACGGTGCAGGTTGCGCGGAACGAACCCGTGGTTCAGGTCGCCCCGGCCGCGCCGGTGGCTGTGGCCCCGAGCCGCACCCAGCCCGCCGCAGCGGCATCGACCGCCAGCGCCCAAGTCCGGCTTTCGGCTTCGGACCGGCCGGTGGCGCGCGCGTCGAATACCGCCGTGGTCACGCCACAGGCGATTTCCGCCGCCGTCGAGCGCGCGCAGCTGGCCGCCCGTGAAAAGCAGCCGGGCGATGCGTCGCGTCCGCAGCGCAAGCCCGGCCAACCCGTTGCCCGCGCCTCGACCAAGGGCGCCGACGAGATCGCCGCTGCCCGTCCTGCCGGTCGCCCCGAGGGCGACTCGCCCGAGGCGGACGGGCTGGCCAGCTCGGCCCGGCCCAACCGCGCGCCGCGCAGCGACGAATCGGCCAGTCTGGACCGTTCGGGTGCCGCCTCGCTCTTTGTGCTGAGCCCGGTTGCCCCGGCCTCAGGCATGGCCCTGGCCGAGCGTGCCGCGCCGAAGGCGGGCGCGATCCTGCTGACCGCCCCCGGCGCCGAAGCGACGGATCCGGCCCAGCCGGTCGAGGTCGTGGCCCGTGGCGACAATGGCAGCAGCTATGGCGTTTCGCTGGGCCTTTACCGCTCGCAGAGCGAGGCCGAGCAATTGTTGCTGCGCACCGCGCTGCAGGAAAACAGCGCGCTTGGCAACGCGGCCAGCCGGGTGCTGAACACCCAGCGCGGCTATGAGGCGAATTTCTTTGGCATGTCGCAGGAAACTGCCGAACTGGCCTGCAGCCGCCTTGCCGCCCGGCAACAGGCCTGCACCATCCTTGGCCCCTGAGCCAGCCTAACGGTTCTGCGCAAGATCCGAAATGCCGCTCCTAGGGGCGGCATTTTCATTTGGGTTTGGCCCTGCCTCGGATGCGCGGGGCGCGGGACGGATTGCAGCCAAGGGGAGAGAGTCGAGCCGGATCGCAGCCCTGTGCGCAGCAGGCAACCGACCGCGCGCGCGGCGCTTTGCCGGCCCGACCAGCGGCGACCCTGCAGTCATGCCCCTCGTCAGGCGACCTCGCCGGCTTCCGCGACTAGCTTAGCCAAATGCATCTCGGCAATGCGATGGCCGGGTTTCGCGGCCAGCGCGCTGCGGTAATGCCCGGCGGCAGCCGCAGGCTCGCCGACGGCCATCGCCCGGCGGGCCATGACCATGTGATAGCCCAGCGGATCGGTCGCCAGCACCGGGGCGGCAAGCCGCTGGGCCAAGGCGTGCCGGCCGTGGCGAATGGCCGCCGTCGCCAGTTCAAGATGATAACGCCCGCCCAGTTTGCGCCGGGCCAGCAATTGCCGGCGCAGCGCGGCGAAATCGCCCGCGATCAGATGCTGGAATGCGGCCAGCGCATTGGCCGAGCCGCTGAGACAGGCAGCCGTGCCATGCGCAACAAAGGGCAGTGGCAGCAGCGATACGCCATCCAGATCCGCCAGCAAGCCGGCCTGCACGCGATCGGGACCAAAGCGCGGATCATAAAGCACCGCCGCCTGCCCCGCGACATGTTCGGCCCGCACCGCCATGACAGCATGCTGCGCGGGCTGGAAATACCGGCCATAGCGACGATCCCCCGGCCCGGTCTGGCCGGGGTCGATCGTCGCCTGCGGGCTGCAGGCCAGCACATGATGCGCGCCCAGAAACTTGCCCCAGCGCAGCGCGCCATAGCCGCCCATCGAGGCGCCATAGGCGATGACCGGCCCCCGGCCCAGCCGGCGACAGATCTCGGCGATCCGGACGATCTCGGTCGCGGGATACCAGCAGGGGTACTTGGGCACCACGCCCAAAAGCGGCAGCCCGTTGCGCAGGCAAAGCTTGCGCGCAAAGGCATTCCGGCCATTGGCGCGGGCATGCATGATGTCAAAGCTCAGCACCGTCAGCGGCCCCGGCCCGGGCTGGTAAAGCAGTTGCAGATGCTCACCATCGAAAAGGACTTGCGGCGGCTCGGGGCGAGACGGAGCCGCCGGCATCGGGGATTGGAACATGCGCAAAGCCTCGTATCTTGCCTGGCGGCGCGGGCCCGCCCACAGGCGGATCAGGTCGCGCTCCCGCCCGCAAAGCGGGGGCGCGCGACGTTTCAGGCGGCCTGTTCCTGCGCCGGTTGCTTGGCCGCAAAACTGTTCACGAACTCGGCCACCTTGAAATAGCCGGTGCGGGTGTAATGGTCGCTGTCGACGAATTCGTCGGGGCTCAGCAGCCGGTCCACGTCGATGAAATGCGTGTTCGGCGTGACATCGCAGAAATCGCGGCACATGGCGTTATAGGCGACGCGGATCTCATGCGTGCGCTGTGCCTGTTCGCCATGTTCGCTGGCCGCAGACAGGATGAACAGCGGCGCCTCGGGCAAGCGCAGGCTGTCGACGCGGGCAAAGCAGCGCCGGGTCAGCTCCAGCCGCTCGGCAAGGCTGAGACGGCGGTGGAACATCTCCTTGGCAAAGCGCGCGGCCAGATCGGGATCCTTCATCAGCCGCTTGAAGCGACGCGGCGGGATCGTGGCCCAGTATTCGCCGCCCCATTCCTTGCCGCCATAGGTAAAGAACAGGTCGGAAGGCACCGAGAAATATAGGGAAAGCAGCACCAGATCCGCCTGTTTGACCGATGCGTCAAAGGCCAGCATGTCCTCATAGCTTTGCCCGACCAGATGGCGCAGCGGAAAGGAATGGCGCAGCGACTTGTCGCGCGGATTCAGGATGAAGCCGACATCGTCGTGGCGCACCAGCAGGCCGTTCTCATCCGGTTTGTTGACGAATTCATCGCGGTTGGTGCCGCAATAGAACGAGACCTGCAACAGGTCGCAGCCGCCGACTAGGCACAGCCGCCGCTCTTCCAGCTGGTTGGTGCCGGTCTCGAAATCGGTGACCTCGGTGATCCAGTCGATCTCGCCATGATCGGTCAGCTTGCTGGCGACGGGGCCCACCACATCGAAATCCGGCCGGTTCAGGTGCTGCCAGACCCATTGTTCGACGCCCATGTTGAGCGTGCGGCAGGAAAAGGCAAAGTGATGCACTGCCGTCCCCGAGAATTTGGTGCGCACGCAAAAGAACCCGACCACGCCGTAATCGCCATAACGGTCCTGAACATGGACCAACCCGGCATGCATCCCCGACACCGCCAGAAGCTCTTCGAGCGCGGCGCGCTCGGTCTCCGAATTGGCGCGGATCTTGGTGAAATTCAGCTGGTTGGTGCGGTTCAGGATTTCGAGCACACGGTCCATGTGGTTTTCCACATCGGTGATGATCTTGATCTTGATCTGCGACTGGCGCAGGAATTCGGCATTGGACAGGCCCGAGTTCTCGCGCTCGTCCTTTTTCTGCTCCATGACCTTGTATTGCGCCAGCCGGCTGTGGCCGCGGTCATCCTTGCCCTTGAGTTGCGGCAGGTCCAGCAACCCGGTCAGCCCCCCCTTCGAGGCATCGACCACCATCAGCCGCGGGCTGAAGAACGTGGCCTCTTCGAGGTTCAGGTGGTTGTCGTCCAGAAACAGCACGTTTTCGTCGCGCAACCCCATTTCATCGATCATCTGCGCGATGGCCTGCCCCTTGGGCGACCAGGCGATATGCGGAAAGACGAACAGATCCCAGATCCCCAGCGCCTCGACCGCTGCCTGCGCCTGAGCGAAATCGTTCTTGGAGCAGATCGAGCACATGATTCCGCGATCGACCAGGGTGCGGATCATCTGCACATGCGCCTCGACCGTGTGGATTCCCTCCTCGGACAGGGTGCCGGACCAGAATGTCTCGTCAAGATCCCAGATGACCAGCTTGACCGGCGCCTGGATGGATTCGAACGACTGCTCCGACATGACTGCCCCTGCATGCGATTATGATCAAATGGTTTTTAGGCTGCGTATGGTTAACGAACAATTAACGGTTGCATCGCGTGACGAAATTTCCCGAAATAATATCAACATCATGTTTTAAAACGACTTCGCGAACAAACCGTGGCCCCCGCCTGAGGAAATCAACGCTTTCCCACCGCCAATCCGCCAGATCTTTGGCCCGTTATGACCGCTGCCAAGCCCCGTCCGGCCCAAGCGATCGCAAGTGGATGTGCCGGCTTTTCCCGCAGCCCCTTGCCCTTTTCCGATGCCGCCCATAGAACGCGCCCCTGAATCCTGTGGCTGCTGGGGGTAGGGAATGCCGCTTCTGGTGATGAAATTCGGCGGCACGTCCGTGGCCGACCCGGACCGCATCAAAAATGCCGCGCTGAAGGTCAAGCGCGAGGTCGAGCGGGGCTATGACGTGATCGTCATCGTCAGCGCCATGTCCGGAAAGACGAACGAGCTGGTCGGCTGGGTCGAGGCAACCTCGCCCCTGTTCGATGCGCGCGAATATGACGCCGTGGTCGCATCGGGCGAAAACGTCACCGCCGGGCTGATGGCCCTGACCCTGCAGGAAATGGACGTGCCCGCACGCTCATGGCAGGGCTGGCAGGTGCCGATCAACACCACCGCCGCGCATTCGGCCGCCCGTTTCATCGATATTCCGCGCAAGAACATCGACACGAAATTCGCCGAGGGCATGAAGGTCGCCGTGGTCGCGGGCTTTCAGGGCCTGTCGCCCGAAGGCCGCATCACTACGCTGGGCCGGGGCGGTTCGGACACCACCGCTGTGGCCTTTGCCGCCGCCTTTGGCGCCGAGCGGTGCGACATCTATACCGATGTGGACGGCGTCTATACCACCGACCCCCGCATCACCACCAAGGCGCGCAAGCTGGAAAAGATCGCCTTCGAGGAGATGCTGGAACTGGCCAGCCTGGGCGCCAAAGTCCTACAGACCCGCTCGGTCGAGCTGGCGATGCGCTACAACGTCCGGCTGCGGGTGCTGAGCTCGTTCGAGGAAACCGACGAAACCAGCGGCACGCTGGTCTGCGATGAGGATGAAATCATGGAATCGAAAGTCGTCAGCGGCGTCGCCTATTCCCGTGAAGAGGCCAAGATCACGCTCGTCACCGTCGAGGATCGGCCCGGCATCTCGGCCGCGATCTTTGCGCCATTGGCCGAGGCCGGCGTGAACGTCGACATGATCGTGCAGAACATCTCGGAAAAGGATTATGAGGATCACCCCGGTTCGGTGACCGACATGACCTTTTCCTGCCCGGTGAATCAGGTCGCCCGTGCCCGCAAGGCGATGGAAGAGGCCAAGGCCGCCGGCACCATCGCCTATGACGAGCTGGTCGTCGATCCCGACGTGGCCAAGGTTTCGGTCGTCGGCATCGGCATGCGCAGCCATGCTGGCGTCGCCGCCCGCATGTTCAAGGCGCTGGCCGATGAAAACATCAACATCAAGGTCATTTCCACCAGCGAGATCAAGATTTCGGTGCTGATTGACCGCAAATATATGGAACTGGCCGTGCAGGCGCTGCATGATGCCTTCCAGCTGGAACAGGCCTGACACATCGGCCGGGCCGTAAGCGGAGGTTCCGTGGCCGAACGCAAAGAAAGTGATTCGCGCAAGCTGCTGCGGCGGCTGCGCGAGACCCTGGCAGCCCCAGGTGGCGGTCAGGACAGGTTGGATCAGATCACCCATCACATCGCCGATTCGATGGGGACTCAGGTCTGCTCGATCTATCTGTTTCGCGATGCCGAGACGCTGGAGCTGTGCGCGACCGAGGGGCTGAAGCCCGAATCGGTGCACCAGACCCGGCTGCGGCTGGGCGAAGGGCTGGTTGGCCGCGTCGCCCGCGCCGGCCGGCATGTGAACACCGCCAATGCTCCGGCCGAACCCGGCTTCCGCTATATGCCGGAAACCGGCGAAGAGGTGTTCTCGAGTTTTCTGGGCGTGCCGATCCAGCGCGTGGGCGAAAAGCTGGGCGTGCTGGTCGTGCAATCGCGCGACGCCCGCCAGTTCACCGAGGACGAGGTCTATGGCCTTGAAGTCGTGGCCATGGTGCTGGCCGAAATGGCCGAGCTGGGCGCGTTTCAGGGCACGCAATCGGATTCACTGCCGCCGGTGCACCGCTTTCCGGTGATGTTCCGGGGCGCCACCGGGCAAGAAGGCGTGGCCGAGGGCCGCGTCTGGCTGCACGAGCCGCGCGTGGTGATCTCGAACCCGGTCGCGGACGATCCGCTGAAGGAAAAGGCGCGGCTGAACGAATCGGTTGCCATGCTGCGCAGCACGGTCGATTCGCTGCTGGCTGCCACCGACATGGGCCAAGGCGACAGCGCCGAGGTGATGGAGACCTATCGCATGTTTGCCCATTCGCGCAGCTGGCTGCGCCGGATGGAGGAAAGCATCGAGCTGGGCCTGTCCGCCGAGGCCGCCGTCGAAAAGGAACAAAGCCACGCCCGCGCCCGGCTGGAAAGCGCCGCCGACCCCTATCTGCGTGATCGGTTGCACGATCTTGACGATCTGTCGAACCGGCTGCTGCGCATCCTGACCGGACAGGGCAAGGATACCGGGGCCGAGATGCCCGACGACCCGATCCTTGTCGCCCGCAACATCGGCCCGGCCGAGCTTCTGGACTATGGCCGGCGGCTGCGCGGCGTCGTGCTGGAGGGTGGCTCCGTCGGCAGCCATGCCGCCATCGTCGCCCGGGCACTGGCGATCCCGCTGGTCATCCATGCCGAGCGCATCACCAGCGAGGCCCTGAACGGCGACCAGATTCTGGTCGATGGCGATGTCGGCACCGTGCACCTGCGCCCCGAGGAAACCGTGGCCAAGGCCTTTCGCGACAAGATGGCGATGCAGGCCGAGGCGCAGCACCGCTATGCCGGGTTGCGCGACCTGCCCGCCACCGACCTGTCGGGCAGCACGGTGCAGCTTTACATGAACGCCGGCCTGATGGCCGACCTGCCCAGCCTCGAAGGCTCGGGCGCCGAGGGCGTCGGCCTGTTCCGCACCGAGCTGCAATTCCTGACCCGGACCCGCGTGCCGCGCCGGGGCGAGCTGGCGGCACTGTATTCGCATGTGCTGAACAATGCCCATGGCAAGCCGGTGATGTTCCGCACGTTGGATATCGGCTCGGACAAGGTCCTGCCCTATATGAAGCCGCAGGATGAGCCGAACCCGGCTATGGGCTGGCGGGCGATCCGTGTGGGCCTCGACAAGCGCGGCGTGCTGCGCATGCAGTTGCAGGCGCTGATCCGGGCGGCGGTCGGACGGCCGCTTTACGTCATGTTCCCCTTTGTCACCGAGATGCACGAATTCGAAGAGGCGCATCGGCTGTTGATGGAGCAGATCGCCCGCGAGCAGCGTCTGGGCCATCCGATGCCCAGCGACGTGCGGGTCGGTGCCATGCTGGAAACCCCTGCCCTTGCCTTTGCACCGAAGAAATTCTTCGAGATGTGCGATTTCATCTCGGTCGGGGGCAATGACCTCAAGCAGTTCTTCTTTGCCGCCGACCGCGAGAATGAGCGCGTGCGCCGCCGCTATGACGCGCTGAACACCTCGTTCATCTGCCTGCTGGAACAGATCCTGCAACGCTGCAACGAGGCGCGGGTGCCGGTCAGTTTCTGCGGCGAGGACGCCGGCAAGCCCATTGAGGCGGTGACCTTTGCCGCCTTGGGCTTTCGCCGGCTGTCGATGCGTCCGGCCTCGATCGGCCCGGTCAAGCACCTGATCCGCCGCATCGACCTGACCGAATTGCGCAAGGTTCTCGACGATGTTCGTGCCTTGGGCGAGGTCAACCTGCGCGCGACCGTCACCGATTGGCTGGCGCGCCAGTAGCGAATGGCGGCTGAATCACGGGCCGGCGCAGCGCGTCGGCCCGCCAAGAATCCCCGCAAGATTTTCCCGACCTGTGGCGAAAAAATCGCAAGCCCCGAAAAACACGACCTATTTTATCGCTATAAGATCGGAAAGGTTGTGTTAGCCTGAACATGTGCAGCAGACCGCTGCCCTTTTTGGGAGGACTGACATGACCAGCCAGTTGAAACGCCAACTCAAGCGCGCCCTGATCGAAGAGCGCCAGAAGCTGAAGGGTGCCGCGGGAAATCTTGACGACGACAAGGCCTCGTCCAAGAAAGCTGACTAGGCTGTCGCGCAGACGACATGCATCGCAAAGCGGCGGGGTAACCCGCCGTTTTCAGTTGCTGTCCCGGCCATCCGGGGCGCAATCAGTCGCAAGGCTGTCGGGCAATGTCCTGTGGCAGATCGGGATGGGCCAGCACCATACCCTCGTGGATGCCCAGCCGGGCGGCCTCGCCGCCAGCGACCTCCAGCACCATCAGCCGATCCGGGTCCGGGTCGCCAATCTGGGCGCCGGGCACACTGCTGTCGTCCAGCGGCCGCGCCTTGGGATGGATGTGACGGACAAGCCCGGTCGCATCCATGAAAACCATATCAAGGGGAATAAGCGTGTTGTGCATCCAGAAGCTGACCGGCTGCGGCGCCTCATAGATGAACAACATGCCACTGTCGGGGTTCAGATGCTTGCGGAACATCAGCCCCTGCGCACGCTCTTGCGGCGTCTTGGCGATTTCGACCTGAACCGAAACGGTCTTGCCCTGCCCAGTGAAAACCGCCCGGTCCACCGCACAGGCGGCTCGGGCAGATGCGGCGACAGGCTCAGCAAGGATCAGAAGAACCGCTGCAGCCTGCCATTTCATAACGCGCCCGCAACCAGCCGCAGTTTAGCGGGCGCGGCTGCTCCCCCCGGCTGCAATTCCTGAGATTCAAGCACGGCCCGTTCCCAGGAAAGCACCTGCGCCGCCATCATGCCGCGCCGGCCATCGACCACGCGCAGGGCAATCGCCTCGCCCACGGCCAGATCGGAAAAGCCTGAATGGCGCAGCACTTCGATATGCAGGAACACATCGGCTTTTTGCTGAAAGATATTGGCAAAGCCAAAGCCTTTGGCCTTGTCGAACCATTTCACCCGCGCGGGCATCAGCGGCAGACGCGCAACCTCTTCGGGCGCAGCCATGCACAGATCGGCAATCGCGGGCATCGGCTCGCTTGCGGGCGGTTCGATAGAAAGGATCTCGACGGCCTGGATTCCGCGCGGCGTCTTCTGCACCAGAGCCCTGACCTGCGCCCCCTCGGCGACCGAGCTTTGCCCGAAATTGCGCAAAACGTTGGCATGCAGAAGAATGTCGGCTTCCCCGTCGGGGTCGGTCAGGAAACCGAATCCCTTGTTGCCGTCGAACCATTTCACGACGCCGGCGACTTCGCGCTGCTGTTCGTCGTTTTCGCTCATTTCACTCTGACATCCCATCCAAAGAAAACCTGGACCGCCTAAGCAAAGCGGTCAGGTTTTCCACAACATGAATAAAACCATCACGCGTATCAAGGGCTAAGACGGCGCACACGCCAGAAACTTTCGACAGCCTCAATGTCTTCGCCCGGTTCTGCGGCTTTTTCTTCGTTGTTGCCAATAAGCTGCCATTGAAAGCGGTCATGCAGCCGGAAGGCGCCATCTGCCCAGAATTCGATCTGAACCGGACGGATACGGTAGCCGCCCCAATGCGGCGGGCGCGGCGGGGTCAGCCCTAGGGCGATTCCCTTACGCGCGACCTCGGCCATCAGCGCGCCCCGGCTCTGCAGCGGCCGGCTTTGCCGCGAGACCCATGCGCCGATGCGCGACTGCAGCGCGCGCGACTGGAAATAGGCATCGGCCAGATCGTCCTCGACGCGCGAGACATGGCCGCGGACCCGGATCTGGCGGCGCAGCGATTTCCAATGCATGACAAAGGCCGCCACGCCCGTCGCCTCGATCTCGCAGCCCTTGGCGCTTTCGAAATTGGTGTAAAAGACGAAGGCGCCATCGCGGGTGCTGCCCTCAATCTCTTTCAGCAAGACCATGCGGACATCGGGCATGCCCGCGCCGTCCACCGTGGCCAGCGCGATGGCGTTGGGATCGTTCGGCTCGGTGCGCTCGGCCTCGGCCAACCAGCTCCGCGCCAGGGCAAACGGGTCACTGCCCGCGAATATTCCACTGCGATCGCTCACGGCTGCACAATCACCGACACTTGATGCCCCCTTGCAGTTGTCCTAATCCTGCTGAAAACCGAAGAAGCGCGAGGGGCAGCAACATGTCAAGTGAAGCCGGTCTGGGGCTGATGAAAGGGCGTCGCGGCCTCATCATGGGTCTTGCCAACGACAAGTCCATCGCCTGGGGCATCGCCAAGGCGCTGGCCGACCAGGGGGCCGAGCTGGCCTTTTCCTATCAGGGCGAGGCGCTCAAGCGCCGGGTCGAACCTCTGGCCGCCCAGCTCGGCTCGGATCTGCTGGCCGAATGTGACGTTTCCGACGAGGCATCCATCGATGCGCTGTTCGCCGCGATCGGCGAACGCTGGGACAGCCTGGACTTCATCGTCCATGCCATCGGCTTTTCCGACAAGGACCAGCTGCGCGGCCGCTATGCCGATACGACGCGCGACAACTTCCTGATGACCATGGACATTTCGGTCTATTCCTTCACCGCCGTGGCGCGCCGCGCCGCTGCGATGATGACGAATGGCGGCAGCATGCTGACCCTGACCTATTACGGTGCCGAACGCGTCATGCCGCATTACAACGTGATGGGCGTGGCCAAGGCGGCGCTTGAGGCATCGGTGCGCTATCTGGCCGAGGATCTGGGCAAGGACGGCATCCGCGTCAACGCGATCTCGGCCGGGCCGATCAAGACGCTGGCCGCCTCGGGCATCGGCGATTTCCGCTATATCCTGAAATGGAACGAGCTGAACTCGCCCCTGCGCCGCAACGTCAGCCAGGACGAGGTCGGCAAGTCGGCGCTGTATCTGCTGTCGGATCTGGGCTCGGGCGTGACCGGGGAAACCCATCACGTCGATTCGGGCTATCATATCGTCGGCATGAAGGCCGTGGACGCGCCCGACATCGCCACGACAAAAAAAGATTAAGTCGCAGCCATGAGCGTCGAGCAGGTCCTCACGCTTGTCTCGGCGCTGTCGCTGGCGATCCTGACGCCGGGGCCGTCGATCATCGCCACCATCCAGACCGCGTTCGCGCATGGGCGCGAGCGTGCCCTGCCCTATGCGCTGGGTCTGGCCTGCGGCGCCTCGCTGTGGTGTCTGGCGGCGCTTTTTGGGCTGGCGCTGGTCTTCAAGCTGCATCCGGGCTGGTTTTCCGGCTTCAAGGTCGCAGGGGGCTGTTATCTGCTGTGGTTCGCCTGGAGGCTGTGGCAATCCGCCAACCAGCCGCTGCCGGCGGCGGCGGGCGGGGCCAAGGGGTTCTTCGGCGGCATCACGCTGAACCTGTCCAACCCCAAGCCCGCGATGTTTTACGCCGCCCTGATCCTGTCGGTGTTTCCGGCGCCCCTGTCGGCCGGGCATCAGGCGGTACTTTATGCGATCTGCCTGTCAACTGAGCTTTTCTGGTATTCGACCGTCGCGGTTCTGATGTCGACAGCCACCATGCGGGCACGCTATTTTGCTGCGAAATTCTGGATCGACCGCGCCGCCAGCCTTGCCATGGCCGTGCTTGGGGTGCTGTTGATCGTCAAGCACTAAGGAGCCAGACAGAATGACCGACCGCCTGCCCCATGAACGCGGGTTCCACATCAGCTGGGATCAGCTCCACCGCGATTCCCGCGCCCTGGCCTGGCGGCTGGAGGATCGCGAATGGCGCGCGATCCTTGCCATCACCCGCGGCGGGCTGGTGCCGGCGATGATCATCGCGCGCGAGCTGGACATTCGCGTGATCGACACGATCTCGGTCAAATCCTATCACGGCAAGGGCGGGCAGGAACGCGGCTCGGTCAGCGTGCTGAAGGCGCCGGACCCGGCGGTGATGCAGGACGGCGACGGCATTCTGGTCATCGACGATCTGGTCGATTCCGGGCGCACGCTGGAACATGTCCGCACCATGTATCCCAAGGCACATTTCGCCACCGTCTATGCCAAGCCCAAGGGCCGGCCGATGGTGCAGACCTATGTCACCGAGGTCAGCCAGGAAACCTGGATCTTTTTTCCGTGGGACATGGCGCTGCAATATGTCCAGCCCTATCGGGGCGAGGATTGATTTTCCGTTGAGCATCAAGCACATCCAGGGCCAGCACGGGCCGCTGCACTGGCTTTTCGAATCGACGCTGGTGGTCAAGGCGGTCTTTGCCGGGCTGGAGATCGCGGCCGGGCTGGGCCTGTGGCTGGTGCCGCATGAGCGCATCGCCCAGTTCACCGCATGGCTGACGCGCAACGATCTGATCGAGGGGCATCACAGCCCGGTCTATGCCGGCATTGCCCGGGCGCTGGCCGAGTTCAGTCTGGCCAGCCAGCACTTTTATGCCTTTTACCTGTTGGGCCATGGCGCGATCAAAATGGCGATCATCGCGTTGTTGATGCGCAAGCTGGCCTTTGCCTATCCTCTGGGGATCGCGGTCTTTGCCGGGTTCATCGTCATGCAGATGCACCGCTGGACGCATACCCACTCGCCGGTGCTGCTGGCGCTGAGCCTGCTGGATGCGACCGTGATCTGGCTGACATGGCGCGAGTGGCGCAGCCAGCCCGACTGAGGCGCGCAACGGCTGCGTGCGTTGCGCACAGACCCCATCCCGGGACGGAAACGAAAAGCCCCAGCGAATGCTGGGGTTTTTGCTGTGATCTGCGTGCAGCAGCCGTACACCGGGCGTACACAGGCCGTACACCGCCATGGCGTCAGGCAAGGCTTTCGACGGGTTCCAGATCGGCGCCATGCGGATGGGCGTCCTCTTCGCCGACATCGCCCTGCCATTTCGCGACCACGGCGGTGGCAAGCCCGTTGCCCAGCACGTTGGTCATGGTGCGGCCCATGTCGAGGATCTGGTCGATGCCCATGATCAGCAGGATCCCCGCCGCCGGCAGGCCGAACATCGGCGCGATGGCCGCGACCACCACCAGCGAGGCGCGCGGCACGCCCGCGATGCCCTTGGAGGCGATCATCATCACCAGCAGCATGATCATCTGCTGGCCCAGCGTCATCTCGATGCCGAAGGCCTGCGCGATGAAAAGCGCCGCAAAGGCCTGATACATCATCGAGCCGTCGAGGTTGAAGGAATAGCCCAAGGGCAGCACAAAGCCCGAGATGCGTTCCTTGACCCCGAATTCGTCAAGCTGGCGCACGGTCTTGGGGAAAGCGGCCTCGCTGGAGGCGGTCGAGAAAGCCAGCAGCATCGGTTCGCGCAACAGGCCCAGAAGGCGCCAGACCTCGCCGCGCAGGATCAGCCAGCCGGCCCCGATCAGCGCCAGCCACAGCACCGCAAGCCCGGCATAGAACGAGCCGATGAAGCGGCCGTAATCCACCAGCACGCCCAGACCCTGCACGGTGACCACGGCGGCCATGGCGGCAAAGACGGCCAGCGGCGCCAGCTTCATCACATAGCCGGTGACGTTGAACATGGTGCCGGCCACGGCATCGGCGACCTTGACCGCAGGGGCCGCGACCTGACGCGGCAGCGCGCCCAGACCGACGCCAAAGAACACCGCAAAGACGAGGATCTGCAGGATGTTGTTTTCGGCCATGGCCTCGATCACGCTGGTCGGGAACACATGGGTCAGGAAGGTGGCAAAGCTGAGCGCCTCGGTCTTGAGCCCGGTTTCGGCGACCTCGGCCGGGATCGGCAGGTTCAGCCCGGCGCCCGGTTGCAGCAGGTTGGCGGCGACAAGGCCGATCCCCAGCGAGGTCAGCGAGGCAAGGATGAACCAGCACATCGCCTTGCCGGCGATGCCCGCGACCGCCTTGGCATTGCCGAGGCTCGCGATGCCCGAGATGATCGTGGCCAGCACCAGAGGCGCGATGATCATCTTGATCAGCCGCAGGAAGATATCGGTGACGATGGTGAAATTCTTGGCCAGCGCCTTGGCGGCCTCGGGCGTGGCGGCCGTGTTGTGGCACCATGCGCCAAGCGCGACCCCGGCAACCACGCCGACGCCGATCCAGAAGGTCAACCGGCTTTTCGTCGGTTGCAGTTCATTCCCCGAGATGGACTTCATTCTTTTCCCTTGTTTCTTGCAATGGCTGCTGGCGGCCAACGCCCCGCACCGGGCCCGCAAGGGACATGCGCCGCCGGGGCAGAGCCCGCGCCGGTCTTTGCGCGCTGCATGTCATGGAGGGGATCGGTCACGGAAGGTTGAACTGCGCTGCTCTTAGGGTGTCGAGCATCAGTTAGCTAATTCATTATCCGGATATGTTATGCAAAAGCGGAATAATGGGGCCAGATTTTCAGGATGCCGCTCGGCGCGACAGCCCGTGGGGGCGATTGCCGAGGGTTTGGCCGCTGGCCGATGGGCGCGCGGGGGCCTGTGCAGGCACGGCCCCGGGCCTTGGGCGCCGGATGGCCCGCCGCAGGTTGCCCCGCGGCGGGGCCTGATCGTCAGGCGTTGCCGCTGCGCACGAAACGCGCGGCTTCTTCGGCGGCGCGGCGCAGGGCGTTCGATTTGTTCACGGTTTCCATGAACTCGGCCTCGGGGTCGCTGTCATAGACGACGCCGCCGCCGGCCTGAATGTAAAGCTGGCCGTCCTTGATGACGCCGGTGCGCAGCGCGATGCACATGTCCATCTCGCCATTGGCGGCGAAATAGCCGACGCCGCCGGCATAGACGCCGCGCTTTTCCGGCTCCAGCTCGTCGATGATCTGCATGGCGCGGACTTTCGGCGCGCCCGAGACGGTGCCGGCGGGCATCCCGGCCAAGAGCGCCGACAGCGCATCCTCGCCCTCGCGCAGTTCACCCACCACGTTCGAGACGATGTGCATGACGTGGCTGTAGCGTTCGACGATGAATTGCTCGGTCGGCTTGACCGTGCCCATTTTCGCCACGCGGCCCACATCGTTGCGGCCAAGGTCCAGAAGCATCAGATGCTCGGCCAGTTCCTTTTGATCGGCCAGCAGGTCGGCTTGCAGCGCGTCATCCTGTTCCGGGGTGGCGCCGCGCGGGCGGGTGCCGGCGATCGGGCGCACTGTCACCTCGCCGCCGCGCAGGCGCACGAGGATTTCCGGCGAGGCGCCGCAGATCTGGAAGCCGCCGAAGTTCAGGAAGAACATGAAGGGCGACGGGTTGGTGCGGCGCAGCGAGCGGTAAAGCGCGAAAGGCGGCAGCGGGAAGTCCATCGACCAGCGCTGCGAGGGCACCACCTGAAAGATGTCGCCGGCGCGGATGTAATCCTTGGCCTTTTCGACGGCGGCCAGATAGGCGGGCTTGCTGAAATTGCTGCGCAGCTCGCCGACCTTCAGATCCTCGCCCAGGGCGCGCGGCTCATGCGGCTGGCGGTCGAGCGAGCGCAGCGCCTCGGCCAGCCGTTCGGCGGCCTGGGCGTAGGCGGCGCGGGCGCCTAGCCCGTCCTGATGCCAGGCGGGGGCGCAGAGCAGCACCTCGCCCTTGACGCCATCAAGCACGGCCACGACCGAGGGGCGCAGCATCATCGCATCGGGCAGGCCCAGTGGATCGGGGTTCACATCGGGCAGACGCTCGACCAGCCGGATCATGTCATAGCCCAGATAGCCGAACAGGCCCGCCGCCCCGGCCGGCACGCCATCAGGCATGTCGATGCGGGATTCGGCGATCAGCGCGCGCAGGCTATCAAGCGCGGGGCGGTCGTCTTGCTGCCATTCCTCGGCATAGCGGGCCTGACGGTTCAGGCGGGCCTGACCGTCGCGGCATTCCCAGATCAGGTCAGGCTTCATGCCGACAAAGGAATAGCGGCCGCGGATCTCGCCGCCGGTGACGCTTTCCAGCATGAAGGAATTCGGCGCGGCCTCGGCCAGTTTCAGCATCAGGCTGACCGGCGTGTCGAGATCGGCCGCCAGCCGCATGGTCAGAAGCTGGTTGCGGCCCGCAGTCCAGCCGCGTTCGAAATCGGGAAAACTGGGCGAGATGTCCATCATTGAGCCTGAGCGTTGACCGCATCCACGGCGGTCTGGTTCACCGTCGCGCCGGCCTGAGCCTGCACGGCGCGCGCGAAATAGTCGAACACGTCCTGACGCATCGAATCGGCCAGACGGTTCTGGATGCCGTCGCGGATCTGCTCGGCCTCGGAGCCGGAGGTCTGGGCGGCATGGATCTGGTCCAGCGTCACGAGGAAGACGCGATTCTCGGCCTCGACCACCTCGCCGCTGCCGGGCTTCTTGATCTCGAAGGCATCGGCGACGACGGCCTGCGGCACGCCCTGGATGAAGCCGCCGCGGGCGAGGCCGGTTTCGGGCTTGCCCTTGGCCGGCGCCTCGGCCGGGGCGGGGGCGGGCTGCGGCGCCTCGGCGGCGCCCACGGCCTGCGCGACCGGGGTGGTGGCGGCAGGCAAGGGCGACACCACGGGCTCGCTTGCGGCATCGGTCGCCATCTTCAGATCCTCGCCCAGGGCCAGAAGCTGGCGCTTGGTCTCGTTCTGGGACCAGTCCTCGGCCACGCGGGCGCGCACCTGTTCAAAGGGCTCCAGCGTCGGCGGCACCACCTGATCGAGGCGCAGGGCAAAGATGCTGCCATCCTCGGTCGTGATCAGCTCGGGGAAGTCCTTGTCGGTGATCTTGGAGGCCTGTGCGCGGAATTCGGGATAGGCGGCGATGCTGCCGGGGCCGGCCTCGTCCTTGCCGGTCCAGTCGATATGGCCCAGTTGCAGCGGGCCCTGCTTGCCCAGATCCTCGAGCGTGGCGCCGCCGGCGATCTGGTCGGACAGATCGCCCGTCTCGCTTTCGATCTGGCGCCGGGCGCGGTCGAGCGCGGCTTCGACGCGCAGGTCGGGTTCGGCCTCTTCGAAGCTGGTGTTCACCGGATCGAGGATGGCGTTCATCGAGTAAAGCGCCGGGCCAAGGTTGGAATTGGCCGGACCGGCAATGCCGGGCTGATCCAGCGCAAAGACCGCATCGCCCGCCGCGCCAAGCTGCGCCTTGGTCACTTCGCCAAGGTCGATGTCGGAAAGCGACAGGCCGCGTTCGCCGGCCAGTTTCTCGAAGCTGGTTTCGCCCTTGTCGAGCGCGGCCTTGGCGGCTTCGGCAGCGGCCTGGGTCGGGAACACCAGACGCTCGACCATGCGGCGCTCGGGCTGCTGGTAATCGGCGATGCGGCTTTGGTAGAGATCGCGCAGCGCCTGCTCGTCGACCTGCACCTTGTCCTCGAGCATCTCGGGGGTCAGCCAGACATAGGTGATCTTGCGCGTCTCGGGCGCGGTGAAGCGGTCGGCATTGGCCTTGTGCCATGCCTCCAGCGTCGCCTCATCGGGGGTGGCGATCGGATCGGGGAGGTCGGCGGCGGTCAGTTCGCGCCAGTGGATGTCACGGGTTTCCAGAAGCCAGTTCAGCGCCAGATCGGTGACGGGCGCGGGCGCGGTCACGCCGGCCAGCGCGGCGCTTTGCAGGATCATGCGCGCCTCGTCCATGCGCAGGTCATGTTCGAACTCTGCCTCGCGCATGCCTTCGCGCTTGAGCACGTCGGCATAGCGGGCGCGGTCGAACTTGCCATCAAGGCCCTTGAAGGCGGACGCGCTGGTGATCTGCTCGGCCACGGCCTTGTCGCCGACCGAGACGCCCAGCCGGTTCGCCTCGGCCTCGAGGCCTGCGGCCACGAACAGCCGCGACAGCGCCGCCTGGTCCAGACCAAAGGCCTTGGCCTCGGCCGGGCTGACCTGTTTGCCGGTCTGGGCGGCGAATTCCTGTTTCTGCGCGCGCAGCGCCCGGGCGTAATCCTGCGACGAG
Source organism: Paracoccus limosus (assembly GCF_009711185.1). Classification (GTDB taxonomy): domain Bacteria; phylum Pseudomonadota; class Alphaproteobacteria; order Rhodobacterales; family Rhodobacteraceae; genus Paracoccus; species Paracoccus limosus. The sequence continues at coordinate 295,555 of NZ_WMIF01000001.1, read as the reverse complement.
ATCTCGACCCCGCCGACCTGACCGACATCTGCGGTCCCGCCCGAGAAATTGCTGACACCAAAGCCGCCAAGCCCCAGCACCAGCATGCCCATCAGCAACCAGACGATGGTTTGTTTGCCCTTGCCGCGCATCCGCCCTGCCCTTTTTTTGGTCCTGCGGCTGTCTTTAGGGGGATGCGGGTCCGGCGGCAAGTGCCGCGCCCGCCGGGCCCCCGGCGAACCCGGTCACAAATGCGCCGGGGCCCCCCTGTCGGATCAGGGTCGCCAGTGCCGCAGCCGTTCGACCATTTCGGCGATGCCGGCGGGATCGGCATTGGCGAAGGCGATGCGGAAATGCGCCGCGCCCTCGGGGTCGCCCTCGGGCATGAACATGGTGCCGGGCAGCATCAGAAGACCTGCCTCGGCCACCAGACGCGGGGCGAGTTCGGCCGAGCTTTGTGCATAGGGGTGGCGCACCCAGGCGAAATAGGCGCCGCAGCCCTTGACCACCCAGCCATCCAGACTGTCCATGCCGGCCTGCATCGCCGCGCGGCGGCGCAGGATCTCGTCGCGTTCGCCCGCCACCCAGTCGCGCAGGTGCTCCATGCCCCAGGTGGCGCCGATCTGGCCGATCTGGCTGGCGCAGATCGCCACGGTATCAAGGAATTTCTCGACCTCGATCATCCGCGATTCGCCGCTGACCAGCGCGCCGACACGGTGGCCGGTCAGCCGGTAGGCCTTGGAAAAGCTGTAGAGGTGGATCAGCGTGTCGCCCCAGCCGGGATCGGTGAACAGGTCATGCGGCGCGCCGTCGCGGCTGTCGAAATCGCGATAGGTTTCGTCCACGATCAGCGCGAGGCCATGCGCGCGTGCCAGATCATAAAAGGCGCGCAGCGTCCGGGCCGGGTATTCCGCGCCCGAGGGGTTGTTGGGGCTGACCAGCACGATGGCGCGCGTGCGCCCGGTGATCAGTTTGGCGGCCTCGGCCGCGTCGGGGATCATGCCCTGACCACAGTGCAGTCCGACGGCGGTGATGCCCTGCATGTCGAGCCACATCTTGTGGTTGAAATACCAGGGCAGCGGTAGGATGATTTCATCCCCCGGCCCGGCCAGCGTCTGGATTGCGGCGCAGAAAGCCTGATTGCAGCCCTGGGTGATGGCCACCTGCGAGGGCGCGATGGCCGCGCCGTAAGCCGCCGACCACTCGCGGGCCACCGCCTCGCGCAGCGCGCTGCGGCCCAGCACCGGGCCGTAAAGATGCGCGTCGGGCTGGTTCAGCGCCGCCTCGGCCATGGCGCGGCGCAGGGGGTCTGGCGGCGGATCGACCGGGGCAGCCTGACTGACGTTGATCAGCGGACGGTCGGGCGGGAATGTCACGCCGTCGAGCCAGCGCCGCGCCTCCATCACCGGCGGGCGGAAGGTGGCGGCCAGAGCGGGGTTGACGGGGGCGGCGCTGAGGGGCGGCATCGGCATTCTCATGGTTTGGTCAGGCGCAGGGCGCCGAAATCGGGCGGGGTGGAGAGGTCGGGGGTGCCGGTCGCCGGGGTTGCGGCGGGTGCGGTCTCGGCCGGGGCGCTGGCCGGGGTCTCGGGGATGGCGACCGGGGCCGGTGTTGCGGCGGGGATCTCGGGGGCCGGAGCCTCGGGGGCCTCATGGGCGCTGGCCTGAGCTTCGGGCATCGGTGCGCTGACCGGCGCCGGGGCGGCTGCGGTGACGTGATCCAGCGCCGGGGCGGCCGCGCGCGACGGGGCGGCATCGGCCGCAGGCGCAGCACCCGCCCCTTCGGGTGCCATGGGCGCATCGGCGGGGGGCACCGGCAAGAGCGGCGCGCCGGGGGCCTCTTGCCGGGGCTCGGTGCTGCTGTCCATGGCGGGCACCACCTCGCGCGCCGGAAGGGCGACCTGCGGCACCGCCGCAGCCGGCGGCGCGACGCGGGCCATCGCCTCGGGGCGCGACGGGGCGCTGTCGGGGCCACGCGCGAATTCCGAGCCGACCGGCAGGTCCAGCGCCGAGGCCGCCGGGCCGGCCCCGGTCAGGGCGGCGGGTGCCGAGGGCTGGCCGGCGGGCGCTTCTGCGGCGGGGATCTGCGGCGCGGACTCGGGCGTGGTATCGCCAAGGGTCGGGGCCGGGCCGGGCGCGGCCTGCGGCATCGCCGGGGCTGCGGGCGTTTCGGGGGCCATGGTTTCGGGGATCACCGGCTTCGGGATCACGGCTTCAGGAGGCGCAGTTTCGGGGGCCACGGTTTCAGGCAAGGCCACCGGGCGCGGCGGTTGCGGCAAAAGCAGCGACAGCGCCACCAGCCCCGCGCCGCATGCCAGCGCCCCATGAACCAGCCCTGCCGCAAATCCCCTGGCCATCCGTCCCGCCCGCGCCTGTTTTTCTTGCCCCGCAGGCTTGACCCCTTGCGGCACTTTAGCCCATCTATAGCCGCAGATTTCCCGGGGTGCACCCCTAATGCAATGCCCCCAACCCAAGGCGAGTGCCATGATCCTGCTCATCGACAATTACGACAGCTTTACCTGGAACCTCGTGCATTACATGGGCGAGGCGGGGGCCGATGTGGTGGTGCGGCGCAATGACGTGCTGTCGGTCGATGAGGCGCTGGCCATGGGCGCGCAGGGCATCGTCATCTCGCCCGGGCCTTGCGATCCGGCGCAGGCGGGCATCATCGTGCCGCTGATCAAGGCGGCGGCCGCGCGGGCGATTCCGCTGTTCGGCGTCTGTCTGGGCCATCAGGCCATCGGCGAGGCCTTTGGCGGCAAGGTCGTACGCGCCGCGCGCATCGTGCATGGCAAGACCGATGCGATCAGCCATGACGGCACCGGCGTCTTCAGCGGCCTGCCTTCGCCCCTGACGGCAACGCGCTATCATTCGCTGACCGTGGAACCCGAGACCCTGCCCGACTGCCTGCGCGTGACCGCGACGGCAGGCGACGGCACCATCATGGGGCTGATGCACCGCAGCCTGCCCATCGAGGGCGTGCAGTTCCACCCCGAAAGCATCGCCTCGGAATACGGTCACGACATGATCCGCAATTTCCTGAGCCGGTGCAGCAATCTGGGCGCGGCGGCATGAGCGTGACCGATATCCGCCCGCTGATCGGCGTTGCCGCCAGCCGCCCGCTGACCGGAGCCGAGGCCGAGGATGCCTTTGGAGCGCTGTTCGAGGGGGCGGCCACCCCCGCCCAGATCGGCGGCCTGTTGATGGCGATGCGCGTGCGTGGCGAGACGGTCGAGGAAATGGCCGCCGCCACCCGCGCCATGCGCGCGCGCATGAACCGCATCAAGGCGCCCGAAGGCGCGATGGACATCGTCGGCACCGGCGGCGACGGCAAGGGCACGCTGAACATCTCGACTGCGACGGCCTTTGTGGTGGCGGGCGCGGGCGTGCCGGTGGCGAAACATGGCAACCGCAACCTGTCGTCGAAATCCGGCAGCGCCGATGCCATCACCCATCTGGGCCTGAACGTGATGACGCCGCCCGAGGTGGCCGAACGCGCGCTGGCCGAAACCGGCATCTGCTTCATGATGGCGCCGATGCATCACCCCGCCATGCGCCATGTCGGCCCGGCGCGGGCCGAGCTGGGCACGCGCACGATCTTTAACCTGCTGGGACCGATGACCAATCCGGGCTCGGTGCGGCGGCAGTTGACGGGCACCTTCGACCGGGTCTGGAACCGGCCCATGGCCGAGACGCTGCGCGAGCTGGGCAGTGATCTGGCTTGGCTGGTGCATGGCTCGGACGGTACGGATGAGATCTCCATCGCCGGGCCGACCTGGGTCGCCGAGTTGAAAGGCGGCGAGATCAGCGAATTCGAGATCAGCCCCGAGGATGCCGGCCTGCCGGTGCATCCGTTCGAGGCGGTGCTGGGCGGCGATCCGGCGCAGAACGCGGGCGCGTTGCGTCGGCTGCTGGCGGGCGATACCGGCGCCTATCGCGATGCGGTGCTGCTGAACGCCGCCGCCGCGCTGCTGATCGCGGGCAAGGCTGCGGATCTGCGCGAAGGTGCGGCGATGGCGGCCGAGTCGATTGACAGCGGCAAGGCGGCCGCCAAGCTGGCTGCGCTGGCCGCTCTGGTCGGCGCACCCGAGCCGCAAGCCTGATGCAACCGGCCCGGATCCCGCCGGCCTGGGCCGATCTGGCGTTCTTCCGCGAGGACTGGCCGTCGATCCGCGACCGGCTGGTGGCCCCGGACTGGCTGCCCGGCCCCGACCGGGTCTTTGCCGCGCTGGAGCTGACCCCGCCCGAGCGGGTGCGCGTGGTGCTGCTGGGGCAAGACCCCTATCCGACACCCGGCGATGCCAATGGGCTGGCCTTTTCGGTAACGCCGGAAACTGCCCTGCCCCGGTCGCTGAAGAACATCTATGCCGAGATGCGCGACGATCTGGGCGCAACGCCCGGCAATGGCGATCTGTCGCATTGGGCGCGGCAGGGGGTGCTTTTGCTCAATACCTCGCTGTCGGTCCTGCCGGGTCAGGCGGGCGTGCATGCGAAATGGGGCTGGGACCGGCTGGCTCGGCAGGCGGTGCGCCGCGCGCAAGCCGAGCGGCCCTTGGCCTTTATCCTGTGGGGGGCGCATGCGCAAAAGGCGCTGGCAGGTTTGCCGCGCCCGCAGGATCTGGTGATCGAAAGCGCCCATCCCTCGCCCTTGTCGGCGCGGCGGGGGTTCTTTGGCTCACGCCCGTTCAGCCGGGTGAATGATTGGCTGGCCGCGCAAGGCGAGACGCCCATCGACTGGGCGCTTTGCGAAACCGCCCCGGCAGCGTAAGGACAAGACATGGATATTCTGGACCGCATCAAAGCCTACAAGCTTGAGGAAATCGCCGCCGCAAAGGCCGCCCGCCCGCTGTCTAGCGTCGAGGAGGCCGCGCGTGCCGCAGACGCCCCGCGCGGCTTTGCCCGGGCGCTTGCGGACAAGGCGGCAACCGGCCATGCGCTGATTGCCGAGATCAAAAAGGCCAGCCCGTCGAAAGGGTTGATCCGCCCCGATTTCGATCCGCCGGCGCTGGCGCAGGCCTATCAGGCGGGCGGCGCGGCCTGTCTTTCGGTGCTGACCGACGGTCCCAGCTTCCAAGGCGCGCCCGAGTTTCTGACCGCCGCCCGCGCCGCCTGCGATCTGCCGGCGCTGCGCAAAGATTTCCTTTACGACACCTATCAGGTGGCCGAGGCCCGTGCCTGGGGCGCCGATTGCATCCTCATTATCATGGCAAGCCTTGACGATACCCTTGCCGCCGAGCTTGAAGATGCCGCGTTCCATTGGGGCATGGACGCGCTGATCGAGGTGCATGACGAGGCCGAGATGGAGCGCGCCCTGCGCCTGAAATCGCCACTGATCGGGGTGAACAACCGCAACCTTAAAACCTTCGAGGTCAGTTTGGACACCACCTTGCGGCTGGCCCCGATGGTGCAGGGCCGCGATCTGGTCTGCGAAAGCGGGCTTTTCACCCCTGCCGATCTGGACCGCATGGCGGATGCCGGGATCGAGCGTTTCCTGATCGGCGAAAGCCTGATGCGCCAGCAGGACGTGACCGCCGCCACCCGCGAAATTCTGGGCCTTGCCGCATGAGCCTGACGCATTTCGACGCGGCGGGTCAGGCGCATATGGTCGATGTCTCGGCCAAGCCCGACACTGCGCGCGAGGCGGTGGCCGAGGGCGTCGTCATCATGTCGCCCGAGACGCTGGCCCTCGCGCAGGGCGGCGCGGCCAAGGGGGACGTGCTGGGCGTGGCCCGGCTGGCGGGGATCATGGGGGCGAAACGCACCTCGGATCTGATCCCGCTGTGCCATCCGCTGCCCATCACCAAGGTCGCCGTCGATCTGGTGGCGGAACCCGCCCTGCCCGGCATCCGCGTCACCGCGACCGTGCGCACGGCAGGCAAGACCGGGGTGGAAATGGAGGCGCTGACCGCCGTTTCGACCGCCTGTCTGACCGTCTATGACATGCTGAAGGCCGCGCAGAAGGACATGCGCATCGAAGGCATCCGTCTGCTTTCCAAGACCGGCGGCAAATCGGGCGAATTCCGCGCGCCCTGAGGGGGAATGATGATCAGCGTCGATGAGGCCCATGCGCTGGTGCTGGCGCTGGCCGGCCCGGTGAAAACCGAAGAGATCGCCGTAGAGGATGCGCTGGGGCGCGCTATGGCGGCGCCGGCGGTGGCGCGGCTGACGCAGCCGCCGTTTGATGCCTCGGCCATGGACGGCTATGCGCTGCGCTCGGACGATCTGCCGGGGCCGCTGCCCGTGGTCGGCACGGCGGCGGCAGGCGTGCCCTATGCGGGGACGGTGCCCGAGGGCGCGGCGGTGCGCATATTTACCGGCGCGCCGGTGCCTGCGGGCTGTGACCGCGTGGTGATCCAGGAAATCGTCACGCGTGACGGCGATACGATCCGCGTGGCCGAGGTCGGAGACAATCGCAATATCCGCGCGCAAGGCAATGATTTCGCGCAAGGATCGGAGTTCCAGCCGGCGCGGGCGCTGCGCGCCTCGGATCTGGGGCTGATTGCGGCGATGAATGTGGCGCGGATCACGGTCGCGCGGCGGCCCCGGGTGGCGATCCTTGCCGGCGGCGATGAACTGGTGCGCCCGGGCGAGACGCCGGCGGCAGGCCAGATCATCAGCAGCAATGACATCGCCATTGCGGCGCTCGCGCGCGAGGCCGGGGCCGAGCCGCTGGTGCTGGAACTGGCGCGCGACACCGAAGACAGCCTGCGCGCCCGTTTTGCCGAGGCCGGGGGCTGCGATCTGATCGTGACCATCGGCGGCGCCTCGGTCGGCGATCACGACCTGATTGCCAAGGTCTCGGCCGATCTGGGCATGGAGCGCAGTTTCTACAAGCTGGCGATGCGGCCCGGAAAGCCGCTGATGGCGGGGCGGATCGGGACGGCTGCAATGCTGGGTCTGCCGGGCAATCCCGTCTCGGCCGTGGTCTGCGCGAAACTGTTCATGCAACCGCTGATCCGGGCCATGCAGAGGCTGCCGCCGGGGCCGGAGCTGGCCTCGGGCCTGTTGACCCGCGACCTGCCGCCCGAGGGTGATCGCCAGCATTACCTGCGCGCTAGGCTGGTGCCCGGCGCGGGCCTGCCCGGCATCGACCCCTTTGGCGATCAGGACAGCGCCCGGCTGTGGATTCTGGCCGAAGCCGATGCGCTGCTGCTGCGCCCGGCAGGCGATCCGGCCCGTCGCGCCGGCGAAATGATGCACTATCTGCCGCTCTGATCTTGCTTAACCGGCTGTTTACCCGAATCGGCTTAAGAGTTGACGCAAGAGATTGAGTCCGCTAGAACATTAGCGGAACATAATGCCGGTTTCGGCAAGGCGGGGACAAATATGCTGACGAAAAAGCAAATCCAGCTGCTTGAGTTCATTCAGGCGCGCATGGCCCGCGACGGTGTGCCGCCCTCGTTTGACGAAATGAAACTCGCGCTGGACCTGCGCTCGAAATCGGGAATTCATCGCCTCGTGACCGCTCTTGAAGAACGCGGCTTCATCCGCCGCCTGCCGCATCGCGCCCGCGCGCTGGAAATCGTCCGGCTGCCCGAAACGCTGAGCCGTGGCAGCGGCAATTTCACCCCCCGCGTCATCGAAGGCGACGCCCGCCCGGCGCAACCGCTGCCGCGCGGCGCGCTGGAGGTGTCGGTTTCGGCGGTGGATCTGCCGGTGATGGGACGCATCGCCGCCGGCGTGCCGATCGAGGCGATTTCCGAGGTCTCGCATCACATCGCCGTGCCCGGCTCGATGCTCGCGGGGAAAGAGCGGCACTATGCGCTGGAGGTCAAGGGCGACTCGATGATCGAGGCCGGGATCAACGATGGCGATGTGGTGGTGATCCGCGAACAGGATACGGCCGAGAATGGCGATATCGTCGTGGCGCTGGTCGAGGGGTTCGAGGCGACGCTGAAACGCTATCGCCGCAAGGGGGGCATGATCGCGCTGGAGGCGGCGAACCCGGCCTATGAAACCCGCGTGCTGCCCGAAGACAAGGTCAACGTACAGGGCCGGCTGGTGGGGCTGATCCGCAGCTATTGACGCGGCGGGGCGGTGGCGGGCGGCGCGGGTTGCAACCTGTGGCAGATCGAACCCGCGGGTATTCGCGTTGTCGGTCCGGCGTTGCGGGCCGGCGGGCGCTGCGCTAACCATGAAGGCAAAGCGACATCCCGAGGAAGATCCATGCGCGCTCTGACTTTTCGCCTCATCGCCCTGGCCATGACGCTGGCTCTTCCGGCGCGCGCCTTCGACACCAATGCCAGCGCGGCCTGGGTCTATGACGTGCCGACCGGCACCGTGCTGATGGAAAAGAACGCCGATCAGCCGCTGCCGCCCGCCTCGATGTCCAAGCTAATGACGCTGAACATGCTGTTCGAGGCGCTGCATGACGGCCGTGTCAACATGGACACCACATTCCCGGTCTCGACCAAGGCCTGGCAGATGGGCGGCTCGCGCATGTTCGTCGAGCCTGCCGACCGCCCCACGGTCGAAGAGCTGATCCACGGCATCATCATCAATTCGGGCAATGACGCCTGCGTCGTGGTGGCCGAAGGGCTGGCCGGCACCGAAGAGGCCTTCGCCCGCTCGATGAACGAGCGCGCCAAGCAACTGGGCATGACGCAATCGCATTTTGCCAATGCCTCGGGCTGGCCCAATCCCGACCACCGCATGTCCATGCGCGATCTGGGCATCCTGGCCGAGCATCTGATCAATGATTTTCCCGAGCTTTACAAGAACTTCGCCCTGACCGAATATAATTACAAGAATCGCGTGCCCTCGAACGCCAACAACCGCAACCCGCTGCTCAAGCTGCATGGTGGCGACTGGAAGGCCGACGGGCTGAAGACCGGCCACACGCAGGAAGCGGGCTATGGTCTGGTCGGCTCGGCAGTGCAGGGTGACCGGCGCATCATCTTTGTCATCACCGGCCTGCCCAGCGACAAGGCCCGCGCCGAAGAGGCCGAGCGCATCGCCAATTGGGCCTATCGCCAGTTCACCATGCGGACCCTGCTGCCCAAGGGCGAAATCGTGGCGCAGGCCCCGGTCTGGCTGGGCGAGCGCAGCCGCGTCGGCCTGACCACTGCCGAGGGCGTGCGGGTGCTTTTGCCGGCGGGCGCGCAAGCGGGTGTCACTGCCGAGGCCGTCTTCAACGGCCCGATCGAGGCGCCGATCACCAAGGGCGACAAGCTGGGCGAATTGCTGGTCAATATCCCCGGCGCCGGCCAGTCGCGCCTGCCGCTGCTGGCGGCCGATGATGTGGGCCGCGCCGGTGTCTTTGGCCGCTTGCAGAACGCCGCGCTGCGCCTGAGCGAACGCGCCGTCCACGCCGTCGCGAATTGATCCGGCGCTGATGTTTCTCAGTTTCGAAGGCATCGACGGCTCGGGCAAGTCCACTCAGGCCCGGCGGCTGGCCGAGGTGCTGCGCGCTCGTGGCCAGAACTGCGTCCTGACCCGCGAGCCCGGCGGCAGCCCCGGCGCCGAGGAAATCCGGCGCCTGCTGGTCGAGGGCGGCGGCGAACGCTGGTCGCCGGAGACCGAACTTTTGCTGTTCAACGCCGCCCGCCGCGACCATCTGGAACGCACCATTCGCCCGGCTCTGGCGCGTGGCGATTGGGTCATCAGCGACCGCTTTGCCGATTCCAGCCGCGTCTATCAGGGCTTGGTGCGGGCCGAGAACCGCCGGCTGGTCGAGGAGTTGCACCGGCTGGTCATCGGCATCGAGCCTGACCGCAGCTTTGTCATCGACATTGACCCGGCGGTTTCGCTGGCGCGCGGTCGGTCGCGCGGCGGAAGCGAGGACCGTTACGAAAGCCTTGGCCTTGATTTTCAGCAGCGGCTGCGCGCCGGATTTCTGGCGCTGGCGCAGGAATTTCCCGACCGCATCCGGGTGATCGACGGCAGCGGCGATGCCGATACCGTCGCCGCCCGCATCATGGCCGCGCTATGAGCGACGACACCCCGCCCGAACCCGACCGCGCCCCCGGCGCCCCCCACCCGCGCGAGGCCACGCGGGTGCTGGGTCAGGATCAGGCGGTCGGCGATTTTCTGGCCTCGGCCCGCGCCGGCCGGCTGCATCACGCCTGGCTGCTGACCGGCCCGCGCGGCACCGGCAAGGCGACGCTGGCCTGGGCCATTGCGCACTGGCTGCTGGCCGGATCGCCCGAGGACAGTCTGGACATCGACCCCGAGCTGCCGGTCGCGCGGCGCATTCGCGCGCTGTCCGAACCGCGCCTGCATCTGGTGCGCCGCCCCGTCGATGAAAAGACCGGCCGGCTGCGCAGCGAAATCACCGTGGACGAGATCCGCAAGCTGCAAGGCTTCTTTCACATGAGCGCCGCCGAGGGCGGCAGCCGCGTCGCCATCATCGATGCCGCCGACGAGATGAACCCGGCCGCCGCCAATGCGCTGCTGAAGCAGTTGGAGGAACCGCCGGCGCAGGCCACGCTGCTGTTGGTCGCGCATCAGCCGGGCCGTCTGCTGCCGACGATCCGCTCGCGCTGCCGCGAGTTGCGGCTGCAACCGCTGGGCGCCGAAGACATGGCGGATATCCTGCAGGACCTCGGCATCGGTGGCGATGCCGAAAAGCTGGCGGCGCTGGCCGGCGGCTCGGTCGGCGAGGCGGTGCGGCTGGCCGGGCAGGACGGGCTGGCTGCCTATCAGAAGATCGTCGATCTGTTCAGCCGCCATCCGCGCATCGACCGGCCCAGTGCCGCCGCGCTGGCCGAACAGGCCGCCGGGCGCGCCAGCGCCGAGGGCGATCCCTTTGACCTGATCGTGACGCTGCTGGACCGGTTCCTGACCCGCGCCGCCCGCGCCGGGCTGCTGGGCGCCCCCCTGCCCGAGGCCGCGCGAGGCGAGGCCGAGGTGCTGACGCGGCTGGCGCCCGACCAGCGCGCCGCCCAGCAATGGGCTGCGGCGCAGGCCGAGCTATCGGCCCGTGCCCGCAGGGCGCGAGCCGTCAACCTTGACCCTGCCGCGCTGGTGATGGATATGCTGATCGGGCTTGCGAACCAGCCCGCCTGATCCGGGCCGACAGGGAAATCCCATGACCGACCGCCCCGCCCTGCCCGAATTCGTCGACAGCCATTGCCATCTGGATTTCCCCGATTTCGAGGGCCAGACCGCCGAGCTGATCACACGGGCCAATGCCGCAGGCGTGCGCCGCATGGTCACCATCTGCACCCGCCTGCGCAAGGAACCCGCCGTGCGTGCCATGGCCGAGGCGCATGACGGGCTGTTCTATGCCGCCGGCACCCATCCGATGTATGCCGCCGAAGAGCCGATGGTGCTGGTCGAGCAGCTGGTGGCGCTGGCCCGGCATCCGAAATTCGTCGGCATCGGCGAGACCGGGCTGGATTACCATTACACCGCCGAAAGTGCCGCCGTTCAGGCCGAAAGCCTGCGCGTCCATATTGAGGCCGCGCGCCGCACCGGCCTGCCGCTGATCATCCATTCGCGCGATGCCGATGCCGACATGGCCCGCATCCTGACCGAAGAGCGCCGGGTCGGCGCGTTTTCCTGTGTCATGCATTGCTATACCAGCGGCCCCGAGCTGGCGGCGACCGCGCTGGATCTGGGTTTTTACCTGTCGATGTCGGGCATTGCGGCCTTTCCGCGCTCGACCGAGATCCGCGACATCTTTATCGCCGCGCCCCGCGACCGCATCCTGATCGAGACCGATGCTCCCTATCTGGCGCCGCCGCCCTATCGCGGCAAGCGCAACGAGCCGGCGCATGTCGTGCATACCGCGCGCGTCGGCGCCGAAGCTTTGGGCATGACCGAGGCCGAATTCGCCGCGCTGACCACGGCCAATTTCGACCGGCTGTTCAGCAAGGCCCGGATATGAGCGGCGCGAACGGTCTGGGGGCAGAGGCCTCCGGCACGGATGACGGCTTTCGCGCCATCATTCTGGGCTGCGGCTCGTCCGGGGGGGTGCCGCGGCTCGGCAACCGCTGGGGCGATTGCGACCCGACCAATCCGCGCAACCGCCGCCGCCGCTGTTCGCTGCTGCTGGAGCGGCACTCGGGGGCGGGCGTGACCCGCGTGCTGATCGACACCGGGCCCGACATGGTGCCGCAGCTGCTGGATGCCGGGGTCGGCGCGCTGGATGCGGTGGTCTATACCCATCCCCATGCCGATCACATCCATGGCATCGATGACCTGCGCCAGATCGCCTATAACATGGACCGGCGCATCCCCTGCCATGCCGATGCCCAGACCCGCGACGCGCTGCTTGCGCGCTTTGGCTATGTGTTCGAAACGCCCGAAGGTTCGTCCTATCCGCCGATCTGCACGCTGGTCCCGATCGAGGGACCGTTCCGCGTCGAGGGCGAGGGCGGCACGCTGGAGCTGATCCCCTTTGAGGTCAGCCATGGCGACATTCCCGCGCTTGGCTTTCGCATTCCCGGCCGCGCCGGCGGGCTGGTCTATCTGCCCGATGTCAAGGACATCCCCGAGGCGGCATGGCCCGCCATCGCCGGGCCCGAGGTCTTTATCTGCGACGGGCTGCGCTATCGCTCGCATCCGAGCCACGCCCATCTGGCGCAGGCGCTGGACTGGATCGCGCGCTCCGAGGCGCTGCGCGGTGTCATCACCAATATGCATATCGATCTGGACCACGACCGGGTCATGCAGGAGACGCCGCCGCATGTCATCCCTGCCCATGACGGATTGACCCTCCACCTGACATGACCATTCTTTTCGACGTCATCCTTCCGGTCTTCATCATCATCGGCTTTGGCTATCTGGTTGCCTGGCGAAAGATGTTCACCGAGGTGGCGGTCGACGGGCTGATGCGCTTTGCGCAGAACTTTGCCGTGCCGGTGCTGCTGTTTGCCAATGTGGCGCGGCTGGACATGGCCGAGAATTTCAATCTGGGTATGTGGGTGGCGTTCTATAGCGGCGCCTTCCTGTCCTATTTCATCGGCTGGGGGCTGGCGCTTTACTGGCTGAAGCGGCCGGCGACGGATGCGGTGGCGATCGGGTTCTGCTGCCTGTTCTCGAACTCGCTGCTGCTCGGCATTCCGATCATGGAGCGCGCCTATGGCGCCCAAGCACTGGCCGGCAACGTGGCGATCATCGCCATCCATTCGCCGCTGCTTTACACATTCGGCATCACCATGATGGAGATTACGCGCGCGCGTGGGCAAAGCCTGCGCGTGGGCCAGATCGCCATGCGGGCGCTGTCGGGCGTGCTGCATACGCCGCTGATCATCGGCATCCTGTGCGGGGCGGTGATGAACCTGCTGATGCAGGCGGGGCTGGTGATGCCGCAGGGGTTTTGGGCCGCCGTCGACATGATGGCCAAGGCGGCGCTGCCGGCGGCGCTGTTCGGTCTGGGCGGGGTGCTGTATCGTTACCGCCCCGAGGGCGACAGCACCGCCATTGCCATCTGCTGCCTGTGTTCGCTGGTGATCCATCCGGTGACGACATGGACGCTGGGGCATCTGTTTCAGCTGCCGGTGGGGCCGATGCGCTCGGCAGTGATCACCGCCAGCATGGCGCCGGGGGTGAACGCCTATCTGTTCGCCTCGATCTACAATTCGGCGAAGCGGGTGGCGGCCTCGACGGTGCTGGTCTCGACGGCGCTGTCGATCCTGACGATCTGGTTCTGGATCTCGGTCCTGCCCTGAGACGCGGTTCCGCCTGCCGGCGGGGGTATTTGCGAAAATGGTGAAGGATATGAGAAACGCCGCCTTGATGGGCGGCGCTCCGGGGGGTCGGGGCTTTGGCGCCTAGTGCGGGGTGATGCCCCGCAGCCGTTCCGAGCGGCGGCGCAGCATCTCGACCGTGGTCAGGAGCGCGATCGAGAAGATGACGAGCAGCGTCGCCACCGCAAGGATCGCCGGCGAGATCTGTTCGCGGATGCCGTTCCACATCTGGCGCGGGATCGTCTGCTGATCGGGGCCGGCGATGAAGAGCACCGCTACCACCTCGTCGAAGGAGGTGACGAAGGCAAAGAGCGCGCCCGAGATCACACCGGGCAGGATCAGCGGCATGATGATGCGGAAGAAGGTGGTGCGCGGGTTGGCGCCAAGGCTGGCGGCGGCGCGGGCCAGCGATTGGTCAAAGCCGATCAGCGTCGCCGTCACCGTAATGATGACGAAGGGGATGCCCAGCGTGGCATGGGCCAGGATGACGCCGAGATAGGTGCCGGCAAGCTTGCCGCAGCTGGGGTTGAGGCCGATCCAGGTCAGCGGCTCGCAGGGGTTCGAGTAAAAGAAGAACATCCCCGTCGCCGTGATGATGATCGGCACGATCATCGGCGAGATCAGCATGGCCATGATGATGCGGCGGTAAGGCATCTCGGGGCGCGACAGACCGAGTGCGGCCAATGTGCCCAGCACCGTCGCCACGACGGTCGAGAAGAAGCCGATGATGATCGAGCTTTTCGTCGCCTGCACCCATTTCGCATTGTGCCAGACATCCGCCCACCAGCTGAGCCCGCGCGGCGCGTCGGGCTGCTGCATGCCGAAGGTCAGCAGGCTGTCATACCAGCGCATCGAATAGCCCGAGGGATCGAAGCTGAGCATCTTGCTGGTGAAGGTGAAATAGGGCTCGGCGTTGAAGGACAGCGGAATGACCACCACGATCGGCACGATCAGGAAGAAGAAGATCGCGGCACAGATCACCAGATAGGCGTAATGCCAGGCCTTTTCCAAAGGCGATGCGTATTTCGGAAGCGCCATGGCGATTACCCCAGTTTCAGATTGTCGATGCCGACGAGACGGTCGTAGACCCAGTAGAGCAGCAGCACGCCGCCCAGCAGCAGCGCGGCAAGGGCCGCGGCCATCGACCAGTTCAGTGTCTGCGTCATATGCATGGCGATCATGTTCGAGATCAGCTGCCCCGACGAGCCGCCGACCAGCGCGGGCGTGATGTAATAGCCGACCGCGAGGATGAAGACGAGGAGCGCCCCCGCCCCCAGCCCCGGTAGCGTCTGCGGGAAATAGATCCGGCGGAAGGCCGTCCAGCTGCTGGCGCCCAGACTGCGGGCGGCGCGGACATAAGAGGGGTTGATCGTGCGCATCACCGAATAAAGCGGCAGGATCATGAAGGGCAGCAGGATATGCGTCATCGCGATAATGGTGCCGGTCTGGTTGTAGATCATCTGCAACCGGCCGCTGTCGCTGATGATGCCCAGCCAGACCAGCACGTCATTGACGACCCCTTGCTGTTGCAAGAGCACCATCCAGGCCGTGGTTCTGACCAGAAGCGAGGTCCAGAACGGCAAAAGCACAAGGATCATCAACAGGTTCGACTTGCGCATCGGCAGCGTGGCCAGAAGGTGCGCGATCGGAAAGCCCAGCAGGAAGGTGGTGCAGGTGATGACCAGCGACAGCCAGAAGGTGCGCATGAACAGCATAAGATAGACGCGCTGCTCGGGCGGAGCCTGCACGATCTTGCCGGTTTCGTCGCGGCTGCGGTCGATGGCGGCAAGGTAGAAGTTCGCGGTATAGGGCGAGGCCGCCTCGCGCATGACTGCCCAAAGCTTCGGGTCACCCCATTTCTTGTCCATCGCCAGAATGGCGTCGCGATAGGGCGGCGCGATCCCGCCGCGCGCCTTGCGCCCGGCTGCGGTGAACAGCGAGCGCGTGCCCGGCATGTCATAGTTGATGCGGGTGCCGACGACGCCGATATTGCGCGCCTCGGCCGAGGCGGTCAGGTCGGCGGCCAGCGCCGCCCAGGCGGCATCATCGGGCTCGGTGCCGCGCGGGTGGTCGTGAAACCACGCCGAAAGCTGCGGCATATTGGCCGAGAAGCCGTCGTTCTTGACCGAGCGTTGCAGCATCTGCCCGATCGGCACGACGAAGGTGATCAAGATGAACAGAAGCAGCGGCAGCACCAGCAGGAAGGCGCGGCGCCGCGCCCGGCGCGAGCTGCGCGCCAGGGCGCGGGTAAGCGGCTGTCCGTCCGCGGTTTTCAGCGTGCCGCCCTGATCGAGGCCGCCCGCCTCGATGACAATGGCTGCATGGGGGTCAAGCGCGTTGGCCATCTTGGTCCTTCAGCGGAAAAAACGTGCAAGGGGTGCCGCCCGGACGGGCCGGGCGGCGACAGCGGGATCAGCCGGCCGCCAGCCAGCTGTTGAAACGTTCCGACAGCTCGGCCGAATGGTCGGCCCAGAATTCGGGATCGTCCATGACGGCGGTGGTCATGTGTTCGGCATTGGTGGGCATATGCGGGCCCATGTCGGTCTTGCCGTCCTGATATTTGCCGACCAGCGCCGCCGAGGATTTCCGCGACGGGCCATAGGCGATCCATTTCGCCTGATTGGCCAGCTGCTGGGTGTCGGTGGCGAATTTCAGGTATTCCATCGCCGCCTCGGGGTTGGGCGAGCCCTTGGGAATGGCGAACATGTCCATGTCCATGTATTGGCCGTCCCAGATGATCTCGAAGGGCTTGCCCTCGGCCACCATGGCATCGAAGAAGCGGCCGTTATAGCCGGTGGCCATGGTCACTTCGCCATCCGCCAGCAGCTGCACCGGCTGGGCGCCGGCCTCCCACCAGACCACGTCCTTCTTGATCGTGTCGAGCTTCTTAAAGGCGCGGTCGACGCCTTCGGGGGTCGAGAGCGTCTCATAGATCTGGTCGGGCGCGACGCCATCGGCGATCAGCGCCAGATAGAGCGTGCGCTTGGGGTTCTTGGGCAGGCCGCGCTTGCCGGGGAATTTCGCGGTGTCGAAGAAATCCGCCGCCGTCTTGGGCGGATTGTCGGCGAACTTGGTCTTGTCGAAGGCGATGACCGTGCCCCAGAAGATGTTGGCCACGGCGCAATCCTGCAGCGCGCCAGGAATGAAATCATCCTTGGCCGGGGTGCCGTCGGGCGCAGCCGGCAGCGTCGCCGGGTCGATCTGGACCAGCGCGCCCTCGTCGCACATGCGGATGGCGTCCGAGACCTCGATGTCGAAGACGTCGCCGGTGATGTTCTTGGCCTCGACCTGCGCCTTCAAGGGGGTGGCCGGGTTGTCGGCGGCCATCATATTGACCTTGATGCCGGTCTTGGCGGTGAAGGGAATGTTATAGGCCTCGACCTGCGATTTCTCATAGGCGCCGCCCCAGGAGACGACGTTGACCTCTTTGTTCTGGGCCTGGGCCGAGACGGCCAGCCCGCAGAGGGCCGTGGTCAGGATCAGCATTGTTTTCATGGCATTGCTCCCGTTGGTGTGATCGGCGCATTGGCCGGGTCTTGTTGGCATCCCGAAGGATGCAGGCCGGATCGCGCGCCCGGTCGGGCCGCGGGCCGGATGGCGTCAGCCGCGCACCGGCAGGGGCCGGGCGGCCACGGCAGAGCTTGGCTGGATCACGGGGACAGAAACAGCGCGCCAGACGCCCCTGCCCCCGGCCATGCCCGTGCCGGTCTGCGCCGGGCTGTCAGGGGCCGAAATCAGGATCCGCATTCGTGTCATCCGTTACCCCGTCATCAAGCTGATCGACCCGGCATCTGGGCCGGTCGCACGGGCGCCGCCGGGGCGGCGCGGGTTGGCTGCGGCAGTCGCCCGCCGCAGCCGGGAGATCAGTTGGCCGCGAGCCAGGCGTTGAAACGCTCTTGCAGTTCGGCATCGTGATCGACCCAGAAGTCGAGGTTCGAGGCCAGCGCCTGTTTCATGTTCTCGGCAGAGGTCGGCAGGTTCGGGCCCATCGGCACATCGGTGCCCTCGATATTGCCGACCAGCGCGGCAGCCGATTTGCGCGGCGGGCCGTAGCTGATGAATTCGGCAGCGCGGGCCTGATTTTCCGGCGCGGTCGAGAAGGCGATGAACTCTTTGGCCGCTTCGGGATGCGGCGCGCCTTTCGGCATCACCCAGCCCTCCATCTCATAGATCTGACCGTCCCAGAGGATCTTGAAGGGCTTGCCCTCTTTCTGGGCGGCGTCGAAGATCCGGCCGTTGAAGGCAAAGGCCATGCTGACCTCGCCATCGGCCAGAAGCTGCGGCGGTTGCGCGCCGGCTTCCCACCAGATCACGTCCTTTTTGATCTCGGCCAGTTTCTTGAAGGCGCGGTCGACGCCCTCGGGGGTGCCCAGCACCTCATAGACCTGATCGGCGGGGACGCCATCGGCCATCAGCGCCAGTTCCAGATTGAACTTGGCGCCTTTGCGCATGGTGCGCTTGCCCGGGAACTTGGCGGTGTCGAAGAAATCCGCCGGGGTCGTGGGCTTGGCATCTTTGAACTTGGCGTCGTCATAGGCGATGATCATCGAATAGACATCGGTGCCGACAAAGCAGTCGGTCACGGCGCCGGGGATGAAATCATCGGTGGCCTTGGTGCCATCGGCGGCCGGGACCAGAATGGACGGGTCGATCTGTTCCAGCAGGCCTTCGTCGCAGAGCCGCACCGCATCGGCATATTCCACCGAGGCGACATCGGTCGAGACATTGCCCGCCTCGACCTGCGCCTTGAGCGGGGTGGCCGGGTTGTCGGCATCGGCGACCGAAACCTTGCCCCCGGTCTTGGCCTCGAAGGGCTTCACATAGGCCTGGACATGGCTGTTGCCATAGGCCCCGCCCCAGGACAGCAGGTTCACCTCCTTGGTCTCGGCCTGCGCGGCGGTCGCCAAAGCTAGCGCCGCAGTGGTCAGGATAAGGGTGCGTTTCATCATGGCTCCTTGTCGTCGGGTTCTGTCGTGAAACTGCGAAGCTGCGAAGATCAGACCGGGTCCAGCGCGCGGGCATCCTCGGGATGCCAGCCGATGCGGATGGTCTCGCCGGGGGTCAGCTTCACCTGCCCCAGCGTGTTGCGATACTTGATGACGAAATCATCCTGCCCCGCGACCTTGAGCCGCGCCCGCAGGATGTCGCCCATATAGACGACATCGCGCACCTCGGCCTGCAGCGTATGGGCGCCGGCGGGCATCAGGTCGGGCTTGAACTCGATCCGCTCGGGACGGATCGACACCGTGGTCTTTTGCCCCTTTTCGCGGATGTTCACCGCCGTCGCGTCGATCAGGTCGCCATTGCCCAGCCGCACCAGCGCCTTGGGGCCGTCCAGCTGTTCGATGGTGCCGCGCAGGGCGTTGTTTTCGCCGATAAAGCCGGCGACGAAACTGTTTTCCGGCTTTTCATACAGCACCGGCGGCGGCGCCAGCTGCTGGATGCGGCCATCGTTGAAGACCGCGATGCGGTCCGACATGGTCAGCGCCTCGCCCTGATCATGGGTGACATAGACCACGGTGATGCCCAGCCGGTCGTGCAGGGCCTTGATCTCGAACTGCATATGTTCGCGCAGCTGCTTGTCGAGCGCGCCCAGCGGTTCGTCCATCAGCACCAGCTCGGGGTCAAAGACCAGCGCCCGGGCCAGCGCGATCCGCTGCTGCTGGCCGCCCGAAAGCTGGGCCGGGCGGCGCGCGGCGAATTTCGACATCTGCACCATGTCGAGCGCCCGGGCGACGCGGGTGTTGCGCTCGGCCGAATCCATGCCGCGCACTTCCAGCGGAAAGGACAGGTTCTCGCCCACGGTCATGTGCGGGAACAGCGCGTAGCTTTGGAACACCATGCCGATGCCGCGCTTGTGCGGCGGCACGTCATTGATGTTGCGCCCGTTCAGGCGAATCTCGCCATGCGTGGCGGTTTCGAACCCGGCCAACATCATCAGGCAGGTGGTCTTGCCTGACCCCGATGGCCCCAGCATCGTCAGGAACTCGCCCTTGCCGATGGTAAGGTTCAGATCCTTAACCACGAGGCTCTGGCCGTCATAGCTTTTCTGGACGTGATCAAAGACGACGAAGGCATCGCCACCAGCTTTACTTGCCAAATGCGGGCTCCCTGTTTTCTGTCTTGTGTTTCCGCCTCACAAAACTACGCGGGGCTTCGCCGGCTTTGCAACTGACATGTGCAGTGCTTGGGCATCGACACCGGTAATGCCTCATGAACAGGCGGCCCTATCCGTCGGCACCACCCCGCCCGGCAGCACCACCGGCAAGCCGTTCAATCCTTGGCTGCGGCAGATGGAAAACGCCCGGCGCGACCGCCTGCCGCGCAGGCAGCCTGTGGCAAAAACCGGCCCTGCCGCCGGGGGCGGTGGTCAGCACCCGGTGGTCGGTCGCAAAACTGCCATATGATTGTCGCAGAGCCCGCGCCGGGCCGAGGCTTAGCCCAGCAGGCGCAGCAGGTAGCGGCCGTATTCGTTCTTGGAGAACCGCTCAGCCTGACGGCGCAGGCCCGCCTCGTCGATCCAGCCCTGATCGAAGGCGATCTCTTCGGGGCAGCCGGTCTGCAAGCCCTGCCGATCCTCGAGCGTGCGCACGAAGTTTCCCGCGTCCAGCAGGCTGGAATGGGTGCCGGTGTCCAGCCATGCAAAGCCGCGGCCCATGCGCTCGACGGTCAGGTTGCCCTCGTGCAGGTAGGTTTCCAGAAGCGTGGTGATCTCGATTTCGCCCCGGGCCGAGGGTTTGACCTGCTTGGCGCGTTCGGGCGCGGTGCCGTCAAGGAAATAGAGCCCGGTGACGGCGTAGTCGGACGGCGGCACCGGCGGTTTCTCGATGATCTCGCGCACCTGTCCCTGATCGTCGAAGGCCACGACGCCGTAACGTTCGGGATCGGCGACCCGATAGCCAAAGACCGTGCCGCCCGAAGGACGCTTGTCGGCCGCGTCCAGCAGCAAGGGCAGGCCATGGCCGAAAAAGATGTTGTCGCCCAGCACCATGGCCGAGGGCGCGCCGTCCAGAAAATCCTCGGCCAGAATATAGGCCTGTGCCAGCCCGTCCGGCGAGGGCTGCACGATGAAGGTAAAGCTGAGCCCCCATTGGCTGCCGTCGCCCAGCAGACGCTGGAACTGCGCCTGATCCTCGGGCGTGGTGATGATGGCGATGTCGCGGATGCCGGCCAGCATCAGCACCGAGATCGGGTAATAGATCATCGGCTTGTCATAGATCGGCAAAAGCTGCTTCGACACGCCCATGGTGATCGGATACAGCCGCGTGCCCGAGCCGCCGGCCAGAATGATGCCCTTGCGCCGAGAATTGGTTGTGTCGTTCATGCCTGAAGCTCCGTAATTGCATGTGCCAGTCCGTCGCGCCAGTCGGGGCGGGAAATTCCGAAATCGCGGGCGATGGCGCTGCAATCCAGCCGGGAATTGGCCGGGCGGTGCGCCGGGGTGGGATAATCACTGGAGGGAATGTCGATGATGCGGCAGGACAGCCCGCCACGCTGCATGATCGCGCGGGCGAAGCCGGCCCATGTGGTGTCGGGCGCGCCTGCGAAATGATAGATGCCGCCGCGCGCCGGATCGGCCTGCATCGCGGCGATCATGGTCAGGCAGGCACCGGCGATGGCGCGGGCCGGCGTCGGGCCGCCATGCTGGTCCGCGACCACGCGCAATTCGTCGCGCTCGGCCCCCAGTCGCAGCATGGTGCGCACGAAATTGTTGCCATGCGCCGAGAACACCCATGAGGTGCGCAACACCGCCCATTGCCCGCCAGCGGTGGCCACGTCCTGCTCGCCCGCCAGTTTCGAGGCGCCATAGACGCCCAGCGGGCCGGTCGGATCGGTCTCGCGCCAGGGCGTGTCGCCCGAGCCGTCGAAGACATAATCGGTCGAGACATGCAGAAACGGGATACCCAGATCGGCGGCCACCTTGGCCATGGCAGCGGGGGCGGCGGCGTTGATCAGATGCGCGATCTCGGGCTCGGATTCGGCGCGGTCGACGGCGGTATGGGCGGCGGCGTTGATGACGGCGCGCGGCGCAAGGTCGCGCAGCAGCGCGGCGCAGGCGGCGGGATCGGTCAGATCGGCCTGATCCTGGCCCAGAAACTGCGCCTCGGGCGCCTGCAGCGCCAGTTCGGTCGAAAGCTGGCCGCCCCGGCCAAAGACCAGAAGCCCGGTCATGCCTTGCCCAACCGCTCGCCGACGCCCTGCCGGGCCAGCAGCGGCTGCCACCAGTCCTGATTGTCCAGATACCATTCGACGGTGCGGCGGAGCCCCTCTTCGACGGTCAACGAGGGACGCCAGCCCAGTTCGGTGCGGATGCGGGTCGGGTCGATGGCATAGCGCCGGTCGTGGCCCGGCCGGTCGGTGACAAAGGTGATCAGCCGGTCATGCGGCGCGGCATCGGGACGCAGCCGATCCATATGCGCGCAGATCGTGCGCACGAGATCGATGTTTTTCGCCTCGTTCTCGCCGCCGATATTGTAGCTGCGGCCCAACTCGCCCTTTTCCAGCACCAGAAGCAGGGCGTCGGCGTGATCCTCGACATAAAGCCAGTCGCGGATATTGCCGCCGTCGCCATAGACCGGGATCGGCCGGCCGTGCAGTGCGTTCAGGATCACCACCGGAACCAGCTTTTCCGGGAAATGGAACGGGCCGTAATTGTTCGAGCAATTGGTCAGAACTACCGGCAGCCCGTAGGTTTCGTGCCATGCCCGCACCAGATGGTCCGAGGCCGCCTTGCTGGCCGAATAGGGGCTGCGCGGGTCATAAGGGGTGTCTTCGGTGAACTGCCCGGTCTCGCCCAGACTGCCGAAAACCTCGTCGGTCGAGATATGGTGAAAGCGGAAGCCCTCGGGCCGGCCCTGCGCGACCCAATAGGCCCGCGCTGCCTCCAGCAGGTTATAGGTGCCGGTGATGTTGGTTTCGATAAAGGCGCCCGGCCCGTCGATCGAGCGGTCGACATGGCTTTCGGCGGCCAGATGCATGATGGCATCGGGCTGGTGATCGGCCAGCACGCGGTCCAGCGCCGCCCGGTCGCGCAGATCGGCCTGCTCAAAGGCGTAACCCGGCTGGTCCGCGACCGAGGCCACGTTTTCCAGATTGGCGGCATAGGTCAGCGCGTCAAGGTTCACCACCTCATGGCCGCGCGCCACCGCCAGCCGCACCACGGCCGAGCCGATGAACCCCGCCCCGCCCGTCACCAGAATCTTCATTTGCCGGCCTCGTAAACAAAAGGAGAATCAAATTCGGAAAATGGCGTGGCCGCAGCATCCTTGCCCGACAGAAGCGGCGGTTGCGACAGGCCCCAGTCGATGCCCAGACTGTCCCAGGCGACGCTGCCATCGCATTCCGGCGCATAATGATCGGTGCATTTATAGCAAATTTCGGTGTCGGGATCACGGGTCACGAAACCATGCAGAAACCCCGCCGGGATCCAAATCTGGCGACCGTTTTCAAAGGAAAGCTCGGTTCCGAACCACTGGCCATAGGTCGGGCTGCCCTTGCGGATATCGACCGCGACATCAAACAGCCGGCCGCGCCCGCAGCGCACCAGCTTGCCCTGCGCATGGGGCGGCGCTTGAAAATGCAGGCCACGCAATGTGCCGCAAGCCGCTGAAAGCGAATGATTGTCCTGCACAAACTCCGGCAGGTCGACCCCCGCCTCGCTGAGCGTGCGCCGGTTCCAGCTTTCCGAGAAGAAGCCGCGCGCATCGCCGTGCCGGCGCGGGACCAGGATCAGCACGCCAGGAAGTGCGGTGCGTTCGATCTGCATCGTTATTCCAATTCCCTTGCCTTTGGAAAAACGTATGGCGCATGTTCCCCCGCCTCGCAAGCAGGGGGCCGCGCCGGCCGGGGTTTTCAAGGCGCGATGAAGCTAAAATGCCCGGCTTAAAGCAGGTGACGTCAGCGCCCCGGCGGGTTTCTGTGGGGCATAGCCAAGAACTTTCACCACCACCCCCATAACCCAAGACCATTTCCATGCTGACCTACCGCCACGTCGCAACCTATCTGGGCGACAAGGTCCCCTTCGCGATCGGCATCGCGGATATGCAGGCCTTTCAGTCCAGTGCCGGAAACACCCTTTACACCGTGACCCAGAAGGGCGGTGGCATCGCCGCCTATCGGCTGGACGCCGCCGATCAGGCGCTGCAACTGACCGGCACGCAGGCCTATGCGCCGGGCATGGGCTATCTGGACCGGCCGGCAGCGGCGCTGGTGCAGATGGGCGGCAGTGCGGCGCTGTTCGGCGTGGGGCTGGTCAACGGCACCACCGCCGGGCTGAGCCTTGGCGCCGACGGGGCGATGGTCGGCGGCGCAGCACTGGGGCCGCTGGGTCAGGACGTGACGCAGCTCGGCTCGTTTCAGACGCCGATGGGAACCTTTCTCTACTCGGCGCGCAACAACCTGCCCGCCTTTACCATCTGGCAGGTGAATGGCGACGGCAGCCTTGGCAAGACCGCCATCGGCAACCTGCCCTGGCTGCCCGGCCAGCAGGGAACCGAGATCAACGACATGCAGGTGGTGCAGCTGGGCGACCGCAGCTTCATGCTGACCGCCTCGGCGCTGGGGAATTACGTCGCAATTCAGGGTATCAATGGCGATGGCACGCTGGGGCGCACGCAGGTGCTGTGGTCCGACAGCGGCATCGGTCTGGCGGCGCCCAACCACATCGGCACGGTCACTGTGCAGGGCGTGACCTATCTGATCGTGGCCGGGGCGCAAAGCTCGTCGCTGACCACCATGCGCATCACCTATGAGGGCACGCTGGTGCCGGTCGATCACGTCATCGACTCGCTCAACACCCGCTTCAGCGGCGCCACCGCGCTGGAGACGGCGATGGTGGATGGCCGGGCCTATGTCTTTGCCGGCGGCGGCGATGATGGCATCTCGGTCTTTACGGTCATGCCGAACGGGCGGCTGCTGTTTCTGACCACGCTGGTCGATGCCGACGACCGCAGTCTGGCCGATGTTTCGGCGATCCAGGCCATGGTGATCGGCGGCAAGATCGCGCTTTTCGTCACCTCGGCGACCGAGGCCGGGCTGACGCATCTGGTCTTTGACCCCGGCCAGATCGGCGAGACCCGGACCGTGGGCGCCGGCGCCGTGACCGGCACCGCCGGCGACGATCTGCTGCGCGCGGGCGAGGGCACGACGCGGATCCGGGGCGGCGATGGCGACGACATCCTGATTTCGGGCAGCGAGCCGGTCGAGCTGGCCGGCGGCAATGGCGCCGACATCTTTGTGCCGACTGCGGTTTCAGGACAGATCGTCATCCGCGACTTCGAGCTGGGCGTGGACCGGCTGGACCTTTCCAACCTCGGCATGTTGCGCAGCATCACGCAGCTGACCTTTCGCGGGCAATGGGACGGCATCCGCATCGTCTTTGGCGATACGGTGATCGTGATCCGCACCCGCGACGGCAGCACGCTGCAGGCCAGCGATTTCAACGACAGCATGTTCCCGGCCGCGCATTACCAGCCGCCAGCGGCGCCCTCGAACCTGATCGGCACCGATGGCGATGACACGCTGACCGCCGTGGCGGGCAATGCCTATCTTTACGGCCTTGGCGGCGCCGACCTGCTGATGGGGGCCGAGGGCCGCGACACGCTGATCGGCGGCGCGGGCGACGACACGCTGATGGGCGGCGCCGGCAACGACCGCCTGATCGGCGAGGAGGGCAATGATCGCCTGATCGGCGGCGATGGCGATGACGAGCTGCAGGGCGGGACCGGCAATGACACGCTGTATGGCGGTGCCGGCAATGACAGCCTGTACGGCTATGCCGGAAATGACCTGATCTATGGCGAGGATGGCGACGACCATATCGAGGACTGGACCGGCGCGGCGGCGATCTGGGCCGGTGCCGGCAATGACGAGGTTGTGACCGGGGGCGGCAACGACCGTATCGCCGGCGAGGCCGGGCAGGACACGATCTCGGCCGGGGGTGGCAATGATTCGATCTGGGGCGGCGCCGGCAACGATCTGCTGCAGGGCGGCTTCGGCAATGATTACATCGACGGCGGTCTGGATCACGATATGATTCAGGGCGGACCCGGCAACGACACCATCCATGGCGGCTATGGCTTTGACACCATCTGGGCCGGGGACGGCAATGACCGCATCTCGGGCGGCTTTGGTCGCGACCAGATCTGGGGCGGCGCGGGCAGCGACATGATCTGGGGCGGCGCCCATGACGATGTGCTGCGCGGCGAGGCCGGCAATGACAGCATCGCCGGCGGCGACGGCAATGACACCATCTCGGGCGGGCTGCACAATGACCTGCTTTACGGCAATGCCGGCAATGACTGGATCTATGGCGATGACGGCAACGACCTGATCTATGGCGGCTATGGCAATGACCGGCTGGCGGGCAATGCCGGCAATGACCGCATCTTTGGCGGGCCGGGCGCGGATTGGATCCAGGGCGGCGACGGCATCGACATCCTGCGTGGCGATGGCGGCAATGACAGCATTACCGGCGGCGCCGGCAATGACACCATCCATGGCGGCTCGGAAAATGACGTGCTGTATGGCGATGCCGGCGACGACCGGCTGGACGGCGGGACGGGCAATGACACGCTGAACGGCGGGCCGGGCAACGATCTTTTGATCGACATGTTCGGCCATGGCCGGCTGATCGGCGGGGCCGGCAGGGACACGCTGCTGGCCGGGGCGGGCAATGACACGCTGGATGGCGGCATGGGCAGCGACAGCATGCGCGGCGGCGCGGGCGCGGATGTCTTTGTCTTTACCGCGCGCGCCGCATTCGACGGCAGCACCGATGTGATCGCCGATTTCGGCGCCGGCGCCGACCGGATGGATTTCCGCGGGCTGGGGCTGAGCTTCGTGGGCGATGCAGGGTTCAGCGGCGCGGGCCAGATCCGCAGCTATGCCGGCCCCGTCAACAGCTGGGTCGAGATCGACCTGAACGGCGACGGTCAGGCCGATCTGACCATTATGCTGCAGAACCGGGGCGCCCTGGGCGCCGACGACCTGCTGTTGTGACGGGCGGCCTCAGCGTTCGAGCATGTCGCGATAGTTGCGCGACAACAGCAGCAGACCGAACAGCGTCAGCACCGCCGAAAGAACAAAGACATATTCCGCCGACACGAAGCTGGCCTGATAGGTCGGATAGACGCCGCGCCGCAGCTGCGTGATGCAATGCAGCACCGGGTTGTACCACAGCACGTTCTGCGCCGGCATCGGCATCATGTCGTAAAGAAAGAACACGCCCGAGGCCAGAAACAGCGGCCGCGTCAGGATCTGCCAGGCACGTTCCCAGACCGGGAATGTCATCATCAGATAGCAGTTCAGCGTGCCGATCCCGACCGCCAGCGCGGTGATCATCAGCAGCGCCTCGCAGATCTCGCCCAGATTGATGACCACGGGCAGCTGATAGATCACGAAGATGCCGCCGATGATGATGACCATGACAGTGGCATGGGTCAGCGCATTCAGGATGATCCGCGCCAGCATGGCGTCAAGATAAGTGACGCTGGGATAGGCCAGAAACGGCCGCGAATAGCGGATCGAGCTGGCCACCTTGGCCGCCAGATCGTTGAACATGGTAAAGGGCAGAAACCCCGTCGCATAGAACAGCGGAAAGTTCGATCCGAGCCCCGGCTTGGCCAGCGCCAGACCAAAGACCACCGACAGCAGCACCACCCCCAGCACCGGCTCAAGGATGGCCCAGATATAGCCGCCGGCCGATCGGCCATAGGTCGTCGCCATCTCGCGCAGCATCAGCGCCAGCAGGATACGCGGCATCCGGAACCTCGGCCCGTGGTGAGAGGGGCGTTGCGGCGCAGGATTCAAGGGGCTGATCTCGGACATGTGAATGCAAAGACTGGTCTAGACGAGAGGCAATATGTAACAAATGCGCAGAAAAGGTAAACCAGCGAAAGCGCCACGTCTGTGAGCAAACCCAACGATCAGACCGGAACACCCGGCAGCACCGCGCCGCGAGCCACCGCAGCCCCTGCCGATACCGGCACCAGCGGCGGACAACAGCCGCAGGCGGCCCAGCGTCCGTTCCAGGCGCAGCCGCGCATCCAGCCGGCCCAAAGCGGCGAGCAGCCGCGCCCGGCGGTCGCGCGCCCGTTCCAGGCCTCGCCCCTGCCGGCGCAGCGCGCCGCCACCCAGCCGATCCCGGTGCGGCCGATGCCGCAGCCAGCCGTGCGCCCTGCCCCGCAGAACCCCGGCGCGCAGGCCCCGGCGCTGCGTCCCAATGCCCCGCCGCCCGCCGTGCCCGGCGCCCCGGCCGTGCGCCCGACCGTGCCCATCGCCCAGCCCCGGCGCCGGCATTGGCTGCTGCTGGCCTCGTTCGTGGTCATGGTGGTGGTGCCCAGCCTGTTCTGGGCGTGGTATCTGTGGGCGCGGGCCTCGGACCAATATGTCTCGACCGTGGGCTTTGCCGTGCACAAAGAGGGCGGCGTGCCCTCGATCGACCTGCTGGGCGGGCTTGGCGCCTTGGCCGGCGGTGCCTCCAGCGCCACGGATTCGGACGTGCTTTACGAATATATCCGCAGTCAGGACATGGTCGAAAAGATCGACCAGAAACTGAACCTGCGGCAGAAATTCTCGCGCGACTGGCCGCATGACTTTGTCTTTGCCTATAACCCCGACGGCCATATCGAGGATCTGACCGATTACTGGCCGCGTCAGGTCAAGGTGCTTTACGACACCTCGACCAGCCTCATCACGCTGAAGGTGCTGGCCTTCAGCCCCGACGACGCCCAGCAGATCGCGCAGGCGGTGTTCGAGGAAAGCGCCAACAAGATCAACGATCTCTCGGCCATCGCGCGCGCAGACACGCTGCGGCTGACCGAGGAAGAGCTGGCCAAGGCGCGGGGCGAGCTGACCCGGACCCGGCAGGCGATGACCGATTTCCGCATCCGCTCGCAGATCGTCGATCCGACCGCGGACCTCACCAGCCAGATGGGCGTGCTGAGCGGGCTGCAGGCCAAGCTGGCCGAGCAACTGGTCGCCAACGACCTGCTTCTGGACAATGCCAAGCCGACCGATCACCGCGTCATCCAGTCGCAACAAAAGATCGAGGCGCTGCGCAAGCTGATCGAGGCCGAGCGGTCGAAATTCGGCTCGTCCTCGTCCGGCCCCGCCGGCGAGAGCTATTCCCAGCTGATGGCCGAATATGAAAAGCTGATGGTGGACCGCGAATTCGCCGAGGGCGCCTATCGCGCCGCGCGTGTCGCCTATGAGACCTCGCTGGCCGAGGCGCAGCGCAAGTCGCGCTATCTGGCTGCCCATATCGAGCCCAAGGTGGCGCAAAGCTCGACCGCGCCGAACCGGCCCTGGCTCTTGCTGATCGTGGCGGGGCTGCTCTTGACCGGCTGGTCGATCCTTGTCCTGATCTATTACAGCATCCGTGACCGCGCCTAAGCCATGATCCGGCTCGAGAACCTGACCAAGGCCTACCGCCTGAAAGGGCGCCGCCATGTGGTGGCCGATGCGCTGAACGCGGAATTTCCCACCGGCGCCTCGGTCGCGCTGCTGGGCCGCAACGGCGCCGGCAAATCGACGCTGCTGAAGATGATCGCCGGCACCGTGTCGCCCAATTCGGGCCGCGTGGTGTCGGATGGCACCATCTCATGGCCGGTGGGTTTTGCCGGCAGCTTTCACGGCGAGCTGACCGGGGCGCAGAACGTGCGCTTTGTCGCGCGCATCTATGGCGTGGATACCGATGAGCTGGTCGATTACGTCGCCGAGTTTTCCGAACTTGGCGCGCATTATCACCAGCCCTTTGCCAGCTATTCGTCGGGGATGCGCTCGCGGCTGGCGATGGGCACCAGCATGGGCATCCATTTCGACACCTATCTGGTCGATGAGGTGACCAGCGTCGGCGATGCCGAATTCCGCGCCAAGTCGCAGCGGGTGTTCAACGACCGGATGAGCACCTCGGGCGCCATCGTGGTCAGCCATTCGATGCCGATGATCCGGCAGATGTGCAACATGGGCGCGGTGCTGGAGGGCGGGCAGCTGCGGGTCTTCTATAACCTGGAGGACGCGATCGCGCTGCACGAATCCATCCTGCGCGTGCCGCCCAACGTCGCCGGCGACTGACCCCCGCCGGCCCGGATCCGAAACGGGCCGGGACCAATGGAAAAAGGGGCGGCCCGTAGGCCGCCCCTCGTGTCACGAGAGAGAGAGATTGGAACCGGCTCAGAAGCCGTAGACCAGCGACACGCCCAGCGTGTTGTCGGTGCGGATCGCGCGGTCCGAGACATATTCGGTCTTGTAGGACACGCGGGTCGCAAACGCGTCCGCCATCTTGAAGTTCAGACCCAGTTCGTTGGTGATCGTGTCGTTGGCGTCCGAGGTCAGGTAGTCGGTATCGTTCGTCACGAAGAACGTGTCGTTGATGCGGTGATAGAACCGCGACGACAGCAGGTAGCCGACTTCGGTGTTGCTGTCGTATTCAAGGGTGCCGGTCGGGGTCGGCGCCGTATCGTCAACGGTCAGAACGTCAACCAGCTTGGTGTAACGGACACCGACAGCCGCCTGCACACGCCATGCGGTGGTGTCGTTGTTGATCACGCGGTAACCCGGACCCACACCGAAGTAGGCATCGCGTTTCGCACGGCCTTCAAGAGCACCAAAGCCTTCGCCGTTCGACAGGGTGATCGGATCACCAGCCAGCGCGTCGGTGGCCAGACGGCCCAGACCGAAAGCGTAGAACTTGTCGTTGATGTTATACATGCCTTCGTAGATCACGAAGGTTTTCTCGGTGTCTTTCTTGCCGGCGTTGTTGTCACCGAATTGCAGCAGGATACCGACCGACTGCGAGAAGGCACCCTGGTTGCTGGACAGACGACCCGACAGGTTGAAGTCCTGATTTTCGCTGTTGCCGGTCGAACCCGAGTAGCTCAGCGCGACCGAACCGAACACGCCCTGACGCTGGTCGGGGTTGCCATTGCGGTAGGGGTCGTTCGAACGGGCAAAGTCATCACGCACGTCGCGTTCGATGTCTTTCATGTCTTCGTTGACTTGCGAGATGCCAACGGCGTTCGCACCGGCCGAGGTTTCCGACTGCGCAAAAGCGGGCGCGGCGAACGAAGCGGCCAGAGCGGTGGCGCCGACGAGGTAAGCGAGGGTTTTCATCAGTTCAGTCCTTTATTTGAACCGTCTTTTCATGTCCGTGGCCACTCTTGCAGCAGCCACGAGCGTCTCTGCTGCCGAAGAATTAACCCCGCCTTCCCCGTCGATAAAGACCGCCGGCACACGCACCGCCTGTCGCGAAATCGTGAAACTCCTGTGTCATTTCCGCATCGGCGGAATTTGGCTCATGTAAAATTGTGATGAAACCAAACCCGCCCCGCCCCGCCGATGGCAATTTTTCGCCCAAGATCAGGTGGTAATTGCGCACCATCGCGGCTCACAAAAAATGACAGTTCGGCAATATCGGCGGCTGACGATGGGCGCGCCCGAAAAATAGGCAGACTTAATGTTGCGATCCGGCCGCAGCATTGTTGCCCTTGCCACACACATTTTATGCAATTGCGATCAAAAACCGGGAACTTTGACGGCGGAACAGTGTTTCACCGGGATTTCCACGCAATCCACACGCAATCCGGCGGTGTCAGCGCCGGCCTGATGCCGCAGGCAGCGGGGCGATTGCCGCCGCCGCAGCCGTGCCCGGGGCGTGCCGGCGCTGCCTTTTTCCACCGCTGTCCGATGGTCCCTGCCCCATCGCCATCACCACGATGGCGAATTGCACGCCGGAAAACAGCAGACCGTGAAAGATGAGTAACAGCGCGATGGCGAGCCAGCCGCCCGCAGTCGTCATCAGCAAATGCCGCAGCCCGCCGACATCGGACCATAACAGCAGCAGCGTAAAGATCAGCCCAAGGCTAAAGCCCAAGGTGATGCTGCGCAGGTAAAGCCGAATGAGACGAGGCATGGCATCCACCGGGTTCAGGATGCCCCAGCATAGACCCGGACGCCCCGTCCCGAAACGAAAAATGCCGCCACCCGGACCGGGTGACGGCAGCATGTCCCGCGACACGTTGTCCCGCCGGCTTAGAAAGCCTCGGGCCGGGCCTCGCGCGCCATGTGGTCAAGAACGGCATTGACGAATTTCGGCTCGCGGCCCTCGGGGAAAAACGCCTCGGCAATGCGGACATATTCGACGATGACCACACGCGGCGGCGCCTTGGCCCCGACCAGCTCGGCGCCGGCGGCGCGGA
The DNA here is from genome assembly GCF_009711185.1 of Paracoccus limosus. Taxonomy (GTDB): domain Bacteria; phylum Pseudomonadota; class Alphaproteobacteria; order Rhodobacterales; family Rhodobacteraceae; genus Paracoccus; species Paracoccus limosus. Next base: position 263,746 of record NZ_WMIF01000001.1, on the reverse strand, counting down.
ACAGCGCCCGCAGCACCGGGTCGATACGGTCGATCGGCCATTTCGCGACCAGCGCGCGGTCGGTCATCTGGTCGATGCGCGACTGCCAGTTCACCGCGTCATCGACGATGCGGGTGAACAGCGCCTCATCGGCCTCGATCGAGACCATGTCGGCATCCTCGTCATCGCGGCCGATGCGCCATTGCCGGAATTCGCGCAGCACGCGGTCGGCGGATTGCCCCGCAGCCTCCATCTGGAACAGCGCCTGCACGGCATAGACCCGCGCGGCCGAGGTGCGGGCCTGACGTTCTGCCTTTGCTTCCGGGCTTTGCCGGTTTCCACCCTGTCCGCTCATGCGCCACGCGGTCCTTCCAGTTCGCCAGCCAGACGGATCAGATCCGGCTTGGCGGCCGCCTCGCGGGCCGGGCGTGTTTCCCATTGCCGCTTCAATGCGATCAGATGCAGCGCGGCGGCGGCAGCGCCACCGCCCTTGTTCTGGCCCGCGACCTCGGCCCTGACTTCGGCCTGCGGGTAGTTCTCAACGGTCAGGATGCCATTGCCGATGCAATGCCCCTGCAGCCCCAGCAACGTGATCGCCCGAGAGCTGTCGTTGCAGACGGTGTCGTAATGCGTCGTCTCGCCACGAATGACGCAGCCCAGCGCGACATAGCCATCGCAAAGCCCGCGCGCCGCCGCCAGCGCGATGGCGGTCGGCACCTCCAGCGCGCCCGGCACCTCGATCAGCTCGGCCTCGGCCCCGGCCTCGGCAATGGCGCGGCGCGCCCCGGCGGTCAGGGCGTCGGTGATCTGTTTGTAATAGGGCGCCACCACGATCAGCAGGCGCGCGCCCGCGACCCTGGGCAGCGGCAGTTGATGGTGTTCGATGCTGGCGGCCATGGCTTACTCTTTGGGAATCGGACGCGTGGAATGGATCGAAAGCCCGTAGGCGTCAAGTCCGACCACCTTGACCGGCGCGGAATTCGTCAGAAGCACCAGCTGCGACAGGCCCAGCACCGACAGAATCTGCGCACCAAGCCCATATTGGCGCAGCACATGCGGCGAGGTCTCGCCCTGATCGGGCAGGCGGCGTTCGAGGTCGCGGAACAGCACCACCGCGCCGCGCCCCTCTTGGCCGATCAGCCGCATGGCGGCGCCCAGCTCGCCCGCATCCTCGCGCCCGATGCCCAGCACGTCATGCAGCGGGTCCAGCGCATGCATCCGCACCAGCACCGGCTCGGGCGTGGTCAGGTCGCCCTTGGTCAGCACGACATGGTCGGCGCCGGTGGTTTCGTCGGCAAAGACCCGCATCATCCAGTCGCCGCCATAGATCGAATGCACGGCGCGCTGCGCCCGCTCGGCGATCAGGTTGTCGTGGCGACGGCGATAGGCGATCAGGTCGCTGATGGTGCCGATCTTGAGCCCGTGTTTCTGGGCAAAAGCCACCAGATCGGGCAGCCGCGCCATGCTGCCATCGTCGTTCATGATCTCGCAGATCACCCCGGCGGGGTTCAGCCCGGCCAGACGCGAGATGTCGACGGCCGCCTCGGTATGGCCGGCGCGGACCAGCACGCCGCCTTCGCGGGCGCGCAGCGGAAAGATATGGCCGGGCGTGGCGATATCGGCCGCGCCCTTGGTCGGGTCGATGGCCACGGCAATGGTCAGGGCGCGGTCATGCGCCGAAATGCCGGTGGTCACGCCCTCGCGCGCCTCGATCGACATGGTGAATGCGGTCTCGTGGCGGCTGGAGTTCTTCGAGCTCATCAGCGGCAGACCCAGCGCGTCGATACGCGGCCCGGTCATCGACAGGCAGATCAGCCCGCGCCCATGCGTCGCCATGAAGTTCACCGCCTCGGGCGTGGCCATCTGCGCCGGGATGACCAGATCGCCCTCGTTCTCGCGGTCCTCGTGATCGACAAGGATGAACATGCGGCCGTTGCGGGCCTCGTTGATGATGTCCTCGGTCCGGGAAATCACGTCGGACCAGTCGCGCTCGACCGCGCCGGGTTTGTCAAATTGCATCCGCAACTCCTGCAAAGAAGGCCTGCCCGCTGACGAAGCCCGCCAGCCCGCCGGCCGTCATCATTTCACGCTCATGCGCGGTTTCGCCGATCATCAGCACCGCGTCGCCCGGCAAGTCCTGTGCGCGCAGCCAATGCTTCATCTCTTGCCGCATCTCGGACCAGCTGGCGCCAAAGGCCGGCAGCCGGCGGGCCGATGCCGCGCCGATCTGGCGCGCCAGCACGTCCAGCGGCACGCCGGGCGAGCCGCCCAGATGCGCGGCGGCAGCGCTGGCGGCGATGCGGGCGGCCTCGGGGGCGGGGACCGCTTGGCCGGGACGGAACACGCCAAGCGCATTCGAGGAATACAGGAACGCCACCAGATCGCGCCCGGTCGTGGCCCGCACCCCGGCATAGGTCTTGTAATCCAGCCCCAGCGCCTTGGCGCGGCGCAGTTGCAGACGCACCACCTCGGTCGGCAGGCGCGCGCCCAAAAGCTCGCGCCGGGCCTGCGTCCAGCAATGGGTGCGAAAACCGCTGGCCGTGCCCGGCCCGCCGTTATGGCCGATGCCGATGGCGGCCCCGGCGCTCATGCTGTTTGCGCCAGCCGGGCGACGTAGCGCGCCAGCGTGTCGATTTCCAGATTGACGGCATCGCCGGGGCGGGCATCGCCCCAAGTCGTCACCGATTGCGTATGCGGGATCAGGTTGACGCCAAAGCGGTTGCCCTCGACCTCATTGACGGTCAGCGAGGTGCCGTTCAGCGCGACAGAGCCCTTTTCGGCGATGAACCGCGCCAGCGCCGGCGGCGCACTGAAGGTGACGCGGGTGCTGTCGCCATCGTCATGCATCTCGTCGATGCGCGCCACGCCATCGACATGGCCCGAAACGATATGCCCGCCCAGCTCGTCGCCGACCCGCAGCGCGCGTTCCAGGTTCAGCCGCTTGCCCGAGGCCCAGCCATTGGCGCCGATGCTGGTCTTGGACAACGTCTCGGCCGAGATATCGACGTCGAACCAGTCGGCGCCCTTTTCCACCACGGTCAGGCAAACCCCGTCACAGGCGATCGAGGCGCCCAGATCCACCCCGGCCATGTCGTAATGACAGGCAATGCGCGCGCGCATGTCGCCGCGCATCTCGACCTGCACCACGGTGCCGATATCGCTGATAATGCCGGTAAACATCGCCACCTCGCTTGCAATTGCTGTCCCGAGACCTAGAGCTTTGCTGCGCGATCTTCAAGCGACGCCAGTGCCACGCTTTGCCGCGCCGTTCACCGGAAACCGGGAAAGACCGTGACAGGGGTTGCTGATTCGTGCATGAGTCAGGAAAATCTGTTGGTATCAAGACTCATCAAGTTTAATTCCTCTATTGGGCCGGTTTCGCGGGTTGCCAAAGAGCCAGCGCTTTATCTCCGTTGTGGAAAAACCGTGAATCAAATGTCCGTTTCAGCCGTGCAGGCGATGCAGGTCGGGATTGCGACGCGGCCGGCAGACCAGCGCATCTTTCTGATGCTGCAAGGGCCGCATGGCCCGTTCTTTGACCAGCTCGCGCGACTTTTGCGCGCAGCCGGCTCGACGGTGTGGCGCGCAGGCTTCAATGCCGGCGACGAATTCTTCTGGAAGGACAAGGCGCATTTCATCCGCCACACCGGCACCCCCGAGGAATGGCCCCAGCATCTGGAACGGCTGATCGCCGAAAAACGCGTCACCGACATCGTGCTTTACGGCGATGTGCGCCCGGTCCATGCCGCCGCCCGTCAGGCCGCGCAACGTCACGGGCTGGTGCTGCATGTCTTTGAGGAAGGCTATCTGCGTCCGTTCTGGATCACCTATGAACGCGGCGGCTCGAACGGTCGCTCGGCTCTGGTCGGGATCCCGCTGCGCGAGATGCGCCACGCCCTGCGCGGCACCTCGGGCGAGCCCCGCAGCCGCCCGCCCGCCCATTGGGGCGACATGCGCCAGCACAAGTTTTATGGCGCGCTCTATCATTTCTTTGTCCTGATCGCGAACCGGCGTTACGCCGGTTATCGCACCCACCGCCAGATCGGCGTGTTGCAGGAATTCCGGCTGAACCTGCGCCGGCTGTTGATGACGCCGATCGATATGGTGGCGCAATGGCGTGAAACGCGGGCCGTGCGGCGCGGCGGCTTTCCCTATGTTCTGGTGCCGATGCAGCTGGAGCACGACTCGAATTTCGTGGCGCATTCCCCCTATGAGCGGATGGCCGAATTCACCGATGAGGTGCTGACCGAATTCGCCAACTTCGCGCCGCGCCACCATCATGTCGTCTTCAAGGCGCATCCGCTGGAGGATGGGCGCGGCGGCATCCGTCAGGCCATCGCCGACAAGGCGCGTGGCATGGGCATCGCGGATCGCGTGCATTACGTGCGCGGCGGCAAGCTGGCGCAGCTGCTCAATCAGGCGCGGGCGGTGGTCACGGTCAATTCGACCTCGGCCCAGCAGGCGCTGTGGCGCGGCTTGCCGGTCAAGGCGATGGGCCGCGCGGTCTATGACAAGCCCGGCATCGTCTCGCATCAGGAGCTGGCCGAATTCCTCAAGGAGCCCAAGCCGCCGCAGCCAGCTGCCTACCGGCATTACCGCGATTTCCTTCTGGAAAGCAGTCAGGTGCCGGGGGGGTTCTATTCCGAACGCTCGCGCGGGCATGCGCTGCGCATCGTCGCCGATCTGATGCTGGCCGAGGACGACCCCTATGAGGCGCTTCTGGCCGGTCGCGGCAAGCATCGGCAACAAATGGAGACTTATACAGAATGACAGTTCCGCGATTATGGAATTCTTAAGCGTGCTGCGATAGGTTACCGACAACAAAACCGGCCAAATGCTGGACTCGGACGAGAGACACAGGAGTAACAATTTGAGCGCATTGAGTTTTTCCAACCGCGATCTTGGCCCTGCGTCCGGATTGCAGCGTGGCCTTGCCATGCGCGCAGTGCGGCTTGCCATTTTTGGCGCTGTGATTCTGGTGTCCGCCTGCGGCTTGCCGCGTTCGGGCCCGACCAAAAGTCAGATCTACAATGGCTCCGTCGAAAAAGGCGGCAGCACGCATATCGTCCCGGTCGATGACCGCGTGAACCGCGCAGCCAACTATACGCCGGCCTATGGCTTTGGCCGCGACTTCCAGGCCGCAGGTCAGGTCGGCGCCGACGAAGTGCGGCCGGGCGACGTGCTGGGCCTGTCGATCTGGGAAAACGTTGATGATGGCCTGCTGGCCTCGATGGGCTCCAGCTCGACCAATCTGCAGCAGCTCCAGGTCGACAGCCAAGGCTATATCTTCGTGCCCTATGCCGGTCGCATCAAGGCTGCGGGCAACAGCCCCGACGAGCTGCGCCGCATCATCACCCAGAAACTGGAAACCCAGACCCCCGACCCGCAGGTCATGGTGACCCGCGTGGCAGGCGACGGCGCGACCGTCTCGGTCATGGGCAAGGTCAATGGTCAGGGCGTCTACCCGATCGAACGGCCGACCCGGACGCTGTCGACCATGCTTTCGAAAGCCGGCGGCGTCTCGATCGAGCCCGAGGTCGCGGTGGTGACCGTCAAGCGCGGCAACGCCAGCGGCAAGGTCTGGCTGCGCGACCTCTACTCCAGCTCGCGCAACGACATCGCGCTGCGTCCGGGCGACATCATCCTCGTCGAAGAGGATGAGCGCAGCTTTACCGCTCTGGGTGCGCTGGGTGGCCAGACCAAGGTTCCGCTGGGCAATGACCAGATCAACGCCATCGAGGCGATCGCCATGGTCGGCGGTCTTTCGACGCAGCTGGCCGACCCGAAAGGGCTGTTCATCCTGCGCGACGAGCCGCAATCGGTCGCCCGCGCCGTTCTGGGCCGCAACGACATCTATGGCACGCAGCGCATGGCCTATGTGCTGGACCTGACCAAGCCTGACGGCATGTTCCTGGCCCGGGACTTCGTGATCCGCGACAGCGACACTGTCTATGTGACCGAAGCGCCCTTCGTGCAGTGGCAAAAGACGCTGAACTCGATCCTGACCCCGGTGACGCAGGTCGGCACCGCGGACCGCGCGTTCAGGTAAGGGCATGACCCAGGCAGACAAAGCCGCCGGGATTTCCCGGCGGCTTTTCGTTTTCAACGGCGGTTTTTTCACCGGCCCGCGCCTGCGGCGCATCCTTGGCCTTGCCGGATGGCAAGTGACAGTCGGGCTGCCGGGTCCGGGCGATACCGTCGGGCTTTGGGGCGCGAGCCCGACCGCATGGCGTGGCGAGGCGGTCGCACGGCGGCGCGGCGCCCGGCTGTTGCGGGTCGAGGATGCCTTTCTGCGCTCAATCCTGCCCGGCCGGGCGGCACGGCGAAACGGGCCTCCGGTGGCACGGCGTGGCCCCATCGGCCTGTTGCTGGACCCGATCGGCCTGCATTTCCGCGCCGATGTGCCCTCGTTGCTGGAGCAGCTGATCCTAGATCCGCAGACTGCCGACTGGCAGGACCGCGCCCGTTCGGGCATCCGGCGGCTGATCGCGGCCGATCTGTCGAAATACAATGCGCATCTGCCCGAAGCGGCGGACCAGCCGTCGCTGCCACCCGGCTATGTGTTGGTGATCGACCAAACCGGAGGCGACGCCTCGCTGGCGGGCGCGGGCCGGGCCGAATTCCTTGACATGCTGCGGGCGGCGCGCGACGAAAACCCCGGTCTGCCGATCCTGATCCGCAGCCATCCCGAAACCGCCGCCGGGTTCCGGCCGGGGCATTTCAGCCGCGATGACCTGCGCCCCGGCGATGCCTTCTCGGACGGGCCGATTTCGCCCTGGGCGCTGCTTGGCGGCGCGGCGCGGGTCTATGCCATGTCCTCGCAGCTGGGCTATGAGGCGATGCTGGCCGGGCACCGGCCCCGGATTTTTGGCCAGCCGTTCTATGCCGGCTGGGGGCTTTCCGACGACGCGCAGGCCTTTCCGCGCCGCCGCCCTGCCCCGATCGAGGCGCTATTTGCCGCCAGCCACCTGCGCGGCCCGGTCTGGTATGATCCCTGCCGCGACCGGCTGACCGATTTCGAAACCGCCCTGCACCAGATCGAGGCCGAGGCTAAGGCTTGGCAACAGGACCATGCCGGCCACCTGGCCTACGGCATGCGGCTGTGGAAACGTCCCTTTATCGCCCGGGCTTTTGGCGGCGCCCGCCCGGTGCGCTTCACCACGACGCCGGGACCGCAGGTGACGCTGGCCTGGGCCAATCGTGCCAGCGAAACCCCCGGAGCGCTGCGCGTCGAGGATGGGTTTCTGCGCTCGCGCGGGTTGGGCGCGGCCCTTGTGCCGCCGCTGTCGCTGGTCGCCGACGACCTCGGCATCTATTACGATCCGACGCGCGAAAGCCGGTTCGAGCAGTTGATGGCCGCCTCCCTGTCGGACGAAGATCGCGCGCGCGCGCTGGCACTTGGCCGGGCTTTGGTGACGTCGGGGATCACCAAATACAACCTTGCCGGCCAATTGCCGAAATTGCCGCCGGGCCGGCGCATTCTCGTGCCCGGTCAGGTCGAGGACGACGCCTCGGTCCGGTTGGGCGGCGGGGCCGAGCGCAGCAACCTTGCGCTGCTGGAACGGGTGCGGGCCGAAAACCCCGATGCCGTGCTGATCTACAAGCCGCATCCCGATGTCGAGGCGGGGCTGCGCCCCGGCCTGATCGCGCCCGCCCGCATGACAGAGCTGGCCGATGTGGTCGCGCATGAGGCAAGCCCCGCGGCGCTGCTGGCCGAGATCGACGAGCTTTGGACCATCACCTCGACCATGGGGTTCGAGGCGCTGCTGCGCGGCCTGCCGGTCACCACGCTGGGCGCGCCCTTCTATGCCGGCTGGGGGCTGACGCGCGATCTGGGCCCGATGCCCGAACGCCGCCGGCTGCGGGCCGATCTGGCACAGCTGACCCATGTCGCACTGATCGCCTATCCGCGCTATTTCGATCCGGTGAGCGGCCTGCCCTGCCCGCCCGAGGTGGTTCTGGAGCGGCTGGCAGATCCCGAGCTTGGGCTGGCGGGCCCCGGCCTGCGGATCCTTGCCAAGGCGCAGGGGCTTTTCAGCGGCCATGCCTGGCTGTGGCGGCGCTGAACAGCCCCGGCCATCAGGGCTTTGGCCGGTCGTCCCATTCGCGGCTGAGGATACGCTCGGAATCGCCCTTGGGATCGTCATATTGCCGCGAACGCAGCGACCAGACAAAGGCCATCAACCCCAGCCCGCCCAGCCCCAGCGAAATCGGGATCAGCAAGACAAGAACATCCATCCCGACCTCCTATCGCAGCCGCAGCGCGTTCAGCGTGACGCTGATCGAGCTGAGCGACATGGCCAGCGCCGCCATCAGCGGCGTCGCCAGACCAGCAATCGCAAAGGGCACCGCCACAACGTTATAGCCCAGCGACAGCGCGAAATTTTCGCGGATGCGGCGGCGGGCGGCGCGGGCCAGATCCAGCGCCTCGGCCACTGGGGCCAGATCGGCGCCCAGCGTGACGATATCCGAGGCGACGCGGGCCGCATCCAGCGCCGAAGCCGGCGAGACCGAGACATGGGCCGCCGCCAGCGCCGCCGTATCGTTCAGCCCGTCGCCGACCATCAGCACCTTGTGCCCCAGCGCGCCTAGATCCTGCACCACCTGCGCCTTGTCGGTGGGACCGACCCCGGCTTGCCATTCGGCGATGCCCAGCCGCTCGGCCAGTTCGGCGACCACCGGGCGGGCGTCGCCCGACAGCAGCATGACCCGGCGACCGGATTCGGTGATGCGGCGAACCGCCTCAGCCGCGCCCGGGCGCAGGCGGTCGCTGAAATCCAGCCGCAGCGGCGGCTGATCGCCAATCGCCAGCCAGCTTGCCGACAGCGTGGCCTCGCCATGCGCCGCACCCAGCCAGCCCGCGCGGCCCAGCCGGACCTGCTGGCCATCGACATCGGCCTCGACACCCTGCCCCGGCCATTCGCGCAGATCCTGCACCGCAGCCGGCGTCACGCCCAGATCCTGCATCGCCTGCGCCAGCGCCCGCGACAGCGGATGGCCAGAGCCCTGCGCCAGCGCCAAGGCGACCGGGCGCAGTTCCGGCGGCACCGCGCTGACCAGCTGCGGCACGCCAAGGGTCAGGGTGCCGGTCTTGTCAAAGACCACGCAATCGACCTCGGCCAGACGTTCCAGCGCGGTGCCGTCCTTGATCAGCATGCCGCGCCGGAACAGCCGCCCCGAGGCCGCCGTCACCACCGCAGGCACCGCCAGCCCAAGCGCGCAGGGGCAGGTGATGATCAGCACCGCCGCCGCGATATTGATGGCAAGGCGCAGGTCGCGCGTCGCCAGATACCAGCCCAGAAAACTGCTGAAGGCCAAAAGATGCACCAACGGCGAATAAAGCCGCGAGGCCCGGTCGGCGAGCCCGGTATAGCGTCCACGCGCCGATTCCGCTGCCGCGACCAGCGCCGTCAGCCGCGCCAGCGAACTGTCGCGCCCCGCCGCCGTCACGCGCAGCGCCAACGCGCCGGTCAGATTGACCTCGCCCGCCGACAGGGCTGTCCCCGGCCCCACCGGCACCGGGATGCTTTCGCCGGTCAAAAGCGAGCGGTCGATCTCGCTGCCGCCCTCGACGATCTCGCCATCGGCGGGAATGCGGGCACCGGGACGGATGCGGATTAGATCGCCGGGGCGCAGCTCGGCCACCGGCACGGCTTGATCGCCTGCGGGCGTGATCAGAAAGGCGCGCGGCACCTCAAGCGCGGTCAGCTCTTCGGCGGCGGAACGGGCCACGGCGCGGGTGCGATAGTCCAGATAGCGCCCGATCAGCAGGAAAAAGCACAGCATCACCGCCGCATCGAAATAGGCGTGATGCCCGGAATGCAGCGTCTCATAGACCGAGATCGACGAGGCAAGGATCAGCGCCAGCGAGATCGGCACGTCCATGCCCAGCCGCCGCGCCTTGAGCGCGCGCCATGCGCTGGAAAAGAACGGCTGCCCGGCAAAGGCCACCGTCGGCAGCGCGATCACCCCCGAGATCAGGTGGAACAGGTCGCGCGTCGCATCATCGGCCCCCGACCAGACGGCAATGGACAGGATCATGATGTTCATCATCGCGAAACCCGACACGCCAATGCGCATCAGGATGTCGCGGCCCTGCCGGTCGGCGGCGCTGGCCGACAGCGCGCCGGGATCCAGTTCATGCGCCTCATAGCCGATGCGCTCGACCACCGGGATCAGCTCCTCGGCGGTCAGGCCCGAGGCATCGACGGTGACGCGGCGGCGGGTCAGGTTCACTCGCGCCGCCTTGACGCCGGGATGGCGGGTCAGCGCCTGTTCGACATCGCTGATGCAGGCGGCGCAATGCACCGTGGGCAGCGACAGGATGATATCGACGGTGCCGCCCGAGCCGGCAACGCGCTGAGCCAGCGGTGCGGCATCGCAAGCCGGACAGGCGGAAAGCCGGGCCTCATAGGCAGCATCGCTCATCTTACTGGACCCGGTTGCCGTGGTAATGGTCGATGCGCTGGCGGAACTCGGTGCCGTCCCACGCTGTCGCCACGACATGGATGTTCCACAGCCCTGGCTTGAGCGTCAAGGGCGCGACATAAAGCCCGCCCTCATAACGCATCTGCGGGTGCTGATCCTCGGCGACATAGGTGGGGCGGCCGACCGTCACCGCGATGTCGCGGATGCGCGCCGGGTTGCCTTGGGCGTCGCGGATCGCCAGCACCAGCTCTTTGCCATCGTAATCGGCGCTGACCTTCCAGCCCAAGGCCTGCTGCGCGGCGCGGTCGCGGTCGAAGCTTTGCGACGCGACATAGCTGTTAGCGACCTCGAGTCCGGGAAAGGTGCCGACAGCCTTGACCGCCATCAGCACGTTGACGCCGATGATGACCCCGAACGCGGTCAAGGTGATCGCCAGCACATGCTTGCCAGTCAGCGTCTTGCCGGTGAGGGGCTTGCCGCGCGCTGCGCTCATTTCTCGCTCCTTCCGTGGAAGACGGTGTTTACATGCGTTTTCAGCCCGTCCGACAGATCCTCGATCCACAGTTCGATCTCGGCCTGCCCGCCCTCGGCCATGGCCGAGCCCGGGGCGGCGGTCAGATACAGCCGCTGGGTCTGGGTGGTGTCGGGAGCCACGTGAATGCGGGCGTCGGGCTGGCCTTCCAGCAACACGGCAATGCCCTGCGGCACCGAGCCATCGGCAGCGGTCACGGAAACCGCGAACTCATGTTCCTTGCCCTGTTTGTTGCGCAGGCGCAGCGAATAGGTGTTGCGGATCGCGCCGTCGGCCATGGTGACGTAAAGCGGGTTTCTGACCGGCGTCACGTTCAGGTCAAAGGGCGAGCGCAGGAACAGCGCCACGATCAGCGCGATGCCGATACCGGCCCAAAGCGTGAAATACAGCACCGTGCGCGGGCGCAGGATATGGCGCCAGACCGATTTCGGCGCCGCGCCGGCACGTTCGGCGGTCTCGTCCTTCAGCGCCATATAGTCGATCAGCCCGCGCGGCTTGCCGATCTTGTCCATCACATCGTCGCAGGCGTCGATGCAGAGCGCGCAGGTGATGCATTCCAGCTGCTGGCCATCGCGGATGTCGATGCCCATCGGACAGACGTTCACACAGGCCATGCAGTCGATGCAATCGCCCTTGGGCGCGGCATCGGGGGTCACCTTGGACTTGCCGCGCGGCTCGCCCCGCCAGTCGCGATAGGCGACGGTCAGGGTTTCCTCGTCCATCATCGCGGCCTGAATCCGCGGCCAGGGGCAGGCATAGATGCAGATCTGTTCGCGGGCAAAGCCGCCGAACAGGAAGGTCGTCGCCGTCATCGTCGCGATGGTGATATAGGCCACCGGATGCGCCTGCCCGGTCAGCAGATTGCCCAGAAGCGTCGGGGCGTCGGTGAAATAGAACACCCAGGCGCCGCCGGTCATCAGCGCGATCACCAGCCAGATCGTCCATTTCGTCAGCCGCAGCCGGGCCTTGCGCGCGCTCCAGGGTTCGTTCCACAGCCGGACACGGGCGTTGCGATCACCCTCGACCCAGCGCTCGGTCAGGATGAAAAGATCAGTCCAGACTGTCTGCGGGCAGGTATAGCCGCACCAGACCCGGCCCAGCGCCGAGGTGAACAGGAACAGCCCCAGCCCCGCCATGACCAGAAGGCCGGCGACGAAATAGAATTCATGCGGCCAGATCTCGATCCAGAAAAAGAAGAAGCGCCGGTTGGCCAGATCGACCAGCACCGCCTGATCGGGCAGGCTGGGACCACGGTCCCAGCGGATCCAGGGCAGCAGGTAATAGATCCCCAGCGTCACCGCCATGATGATCCATTTCAGGTTGCGAAAGCGACCCTTGACCCGGCGCGGAAAGATCGGCTCGCGGGCGGCATATAGATTTGGCGGGTCGATGTCGGCTTTCGACATGGAATGGCTCCTCTTGCGCTGGCGCCAGCCTAGGGGGCCGGATCGCTGGCTGCCTTGATCTGTATCAAGTCCCGACGGCCCGGGACAAATGCGCCCGGGGGCAGGCATCTGCCGCCCCCGGACCGGGATCCCCGCAAAGGTTCCACGAATTCAAGAGCACCGACCCCCAGGAAACGCGCGAACAAGAGAGGGTCGGTGCCACCACAGCCGGCGGGCCGGCCATGGATCTGGGTGTCACTCGCCTCCGCCGAGGCTGTGGACATAGGAAGCGACGGCGCGGATATCGGCCTCGGACAGACGCCCGGCCCAGGCCGGCATGACGCCATAGGGGCCGTCATGCACGATGCGGGTCAGCGTCGCCGGGTCCGAACCGTAAAGCCAGACCGCGTCGGTCAGGTTCGGCGCGCCCTGCGCACGGTCACCGGTGCCGTTCTCGCCATGGCAGGCGGTGCAGTTGTCGGCAAAGACCTGTTTGCCCTCGGCCGCCAGCGTCGCGTCATGCGGCCGGCCGCCCAGTTGCAGGACGTAATTGACCACCTGACCGATCTGGGCATTGTCCAGCAGCCCGTCGGTGCCGAATTTCGGCATTTCCGAGAAGCGGGTGTCGGCATCCTTGGGATCGCGGATCCCGTGCTGGATCGTGGTGTGGATGTCGTCGATCGTGCCGCCCCACAGCCAGTCATTGTCCAGAAGCGTCGGATAGCCGGCGTTGCCGCCCGCGCCCGAACCGTGGCACTGCGCGCACCAGGTGCGGAAGATCGCCGAGCCCGCATTGGCGGTATAGTTCGCCAGCTCCGGATCGGCCGAGATCTGGTCCAGCGGCGTCTGCACCAGCTTGGCCTGGATCGGGGCGTTCGCCTCGGCAAAACGCTGGATATCGGCGGCGACCTCGCCGCGATAGGTGGTGCCGATGACGCCGGTGGTGGCGTGGTTCAGCAGCGGGATCGCCGGATAGGCGATGACATAGCCCACCGCCCAGACGACAGTGGCGTAAAAGCTCCACAGCCACCAGCGCGGCAGCGGGTTGTCATATTCCATGATCCCGTCCCAGCTGTGGCCGGTCGAGGGCACCTCGACCTTGTGGCGCACGCCCTTGCGGTCGCGCACCACGCGGGTCTGGACCGCTGCGGGCTTGTGCAGCGGCTCGCCGTCGGGCCCCTCGGGCGGGTTGGCGGCGATGCTGGCCTCATGGGCCTCATCGGCGGCCAGCCGCCCGAGTTCGATGCGGTTGTCGGCGTTTTCCGGGCTGGCGGCATCGGGCGCGCCGGCATCAGGGTGGCTCGTGCGTTTGTCGTCCTCGGACATCACTCGGCTTCCTTCTCGCCCGTTTCGACGGGCCTTGTCTCATTGCGGAAGATGCTTTCGGCGGCATCGCGATGCAGTGCCCGGGTGCCGGGCCGCAAGGCAAAGACGCAAGAGCCGACAAAGAACAGCACCAGGCTCAGCAGCACCCAGCTGTCAGCCAGTTCGCGCAGCAGCGTATAGCGGTCCATGTCCCCTCCTCAGCGCGTCGGGTCCGGCTCGAAGGTCGAGAAATCGACCATCGTGCCCAGAACTTGCAGATAGGCGATCAGGGCATCCATTTCGGACACGCCGGGCTTGCGGTCGAAGTTGCGCTGCTGGGCGCCGGGATAGCGCGCATCCAGCCCCGAGGCATCGGCATCGGGATCGGCCTGAGCCCGGAAATCGGCGATGGCATTGGCCACCATCTCGTCATTGTAGGGCACGCCGACCATCTCATCGGTGCTGAGACGTTCCTTCATGTTCGACGGGTCGATGATCCGGTTCCGCAGGAAGCCGTATTTCGGCATGATCGATTCCGGCACCACCGCCTGCGGGTTGGTCAGGTGGTCGATATGCCATTCATCCGAATAGCGGCCGCCGACACGGGCCAGATCCGGCCCGGTGCGTTTCGACCCCCATTGGAACGGGTGGTCATACATCGATTCAGCCGCCAGGCTGTAATGGCCGTAACGTTCCACCTCGTCGCGCATCGGCCGGATCATCTGGCTGTGGCAGACATAGCAGCCCTCGCGGACATAGATGTCGCGGCCCTTCAGCTCCAGCGGCGTATAGGGCCGCACGCCGGTGACCTTTTCGATGGTGTTCTGCAGGTAGAACAGCGGCACGATTTCGACCAGACCGCCGATGGTGACGACCAGGAAGGAAAAGACCAGCAGCAGCGTGGCGTTCTTTTCAAGGATCTTGTGTTTTTCAAGGATGGCCATGATCCGCCCTCACTCTGCCGGGACCGCGATGGCGGTCGCATGGGTTTTGGGTTGCTTGGCGACGGTGGCCCACAGGTTGTAGCACATGATCAGCGCCCCGCTGAGATAGAGCACGCCACCGGATGCGCGCACCACGTTCATCGGGAACTTGGCTGCAACCGTGTCGGCAAAGGCGTTGACCAGGAAGCCCTGCGCATCGACCTCGCGCCACATCAGACCTTCCATGATGCCCGAGACCCACATCGAGGCCGCGTAGAGCACCAGACCGATGGTCGCGAGCCAGAAGTGCCAGCTGACCAGCGCGTCCGAATAAAGCCGCTCACGACCCCACAGGCGCGGCGTCAGGTAGTAAAGCGCGCCAAAGGTGATCATGCCGTTCCAGCCCAGAGCGCCCGAGTGCACGTGGCCGATGGTCCAGTCGGTATAGTGGCTGAGCGAGTTGACAGCTTTGATCGACATCATCGGACCTTCAAAGGTCGCCATGCCGTAAAAGCCCACTGCGACGACCATCATGCGCAGCACCGGATCGGTGCGCAGCTTGTCCCATGCGCCCGAAAGCGTCATCAGGCCGTTGATCATGCCGCCCCACGAGGGCATCCACAGCATGATCGAGAACACCATGCCCAGCGTCGTGGCCCAATCGGGCAGCGCGGTATAGTGCAGGTGGTGCGGACCGGCCCAGATATACATGAAGATCAGGGCCCAGAAGTGGATGATCGACAGCTTGTAGCTATAGACCGGGCGCTCGGCCTGCTTGGGGATGAAGTAATACATCATGCCGAGGAACCCGGCGGTCAGGAAGAAGCCCACGGCGTTGTGGCCATACCACCATTGCACCAAGCCGTCCTGCACGCCCGAGAACACCTGCACCGATTTCGAGCCGAGCAAGCTGACCGGCACCGACAGGTTGTTGACGATATGCAGCATCGCGATGGTCACGATGAAGGACAGATAGAACCAGTTCGCGACGTAGATATGCGGTTCCTTGCGCTTCAGGATCGTGCCAAGGAAGACCGCCAGATAGACGACCCAGACCACAGTCAGCCACCAGTCCGCATACCATTCCGGCTCGGCGTATTCCTTGGACTGGGTGGCGCCCAAGATATAGCCGGTCGCCGCCAGCACGATGAACAGGTTGTAGCCCCAGAACACGAACCAGCCTGCATTGCCGCCCCAGAGCCGTGCCGCGGAAGTGCGCTGCACGACGTAGAACGAGGTCGCGATCAGCGCGTTGCCACCAAAGGCAAAGATCACCGCGCTGGTGTGCAGCTGGCGCAGCTTGCCAAAGTTGGTGTAGCCCATCGTGTAATCGCTGAAGTTCAGCACCGGGAAGGCCAACTGAAAGGCGATGACGACGCCGACCAGAAAGCCGACGACGCCCCAGAAGGCGGTCGCCGTCACGCCCGCGCGCACCACCGAATCGAAATATTCGGTCTGCGGCGCCGGATCCAGCGAGGGTTGCGCATTCCCCATCTGGCGCAGCACGCGGATGAACATGACGCTGGCAACCAGCATGACAATCAGCGCGCTGACCAGATAGGCGGGGTCATCTGGCCGCGCGTAGTTCGCGGCGATGGCGGCAAGCACCGCAATCGCCCCAAGCGCTATCAGCTTGATGGTATCCAACATGAGGTTTCTCTGTCCCTTACTCTGCACCCGTCCCGACCCTGACGGCCGGGCGTGCGATCTGTCATCGGCAAGAATAATGCTCACGTGATCGCGAGACTTTGATCTGTGTCAATTCAGGGGCGCAAAACAGGTGTAAGCTGGGCCTATGCCACACGGCGCACCCTTGGTCGCCGCCGGCAATCCAATGGAGAGGGGACGATGGGCTACAAATCCATCCTGACCGTGCTGACCAATGCCGATCAGAAGCAACAGCTTGATTCGGCGATCGCCATGACCCGGCGCGAGAATGGGCATCTCGACGTGTTCTGCCTGGGCGTCGATCACAGCCAGACGGGCTATTACTATGCCGGGGCCTCGGCCTATATCCTGCAAGAGACCATCGACAAGGCGGTCGGCGCCGCCAGCGAGCTGGAAGAAAAGGTGCGCGAGCGGCTGAACCCCGAAGACATCCGCTGGTCCGTAGACAGCGCCGTCGCGCAGGTGGGCGGGCTCTCGACACTGGTGGCGATGCGGGCGCGCTATAGCGATCTGGTGGTGCTTTCGCGTCCCTATGGCCCCGATGCCACCATCGATTCCGAGGCGATCACCGAAGCCGCGCTGTTCGAGGGCGCGGCCCCGGTGCTGATCGTGCCGGGCGAGCTGAGCGAACCCTTTGGCAAGCGCATCCTGATCGCGTGGAACCAGTCGACCGAGGCCATGGCTGCGGTGCGCCGCGCCCTGCCGCTGCTGCAGGCCGCCGATGCCGTCGAGATCACCGTGGTCGATCCCTCGCCCAACGGGCCCGAGCGGTCCGATCCGGGCGGCGCGCTCTGCCAGATGCTGACCCGCCATGGCGTCAAAGCCGAGATTGCGGTGCTGGCGCGCACCCTGCCCCAAATCAGCGATATCCTGAACCATCGCGCCACCGAGATCGCTGCGGATATGGTGGTGATGGGGGCCTATGGCCATTCGCGCTTTCGTCAGGCGATCCTGGGCGGTGCGACCCGCAACATGCTGGAAAAGGCAAAAGTGCCGGTGCTGATGGCGCGCTAAGGCGCCATCGCGGCATCAGTTCGGTATGCCGCCGTCCGAGTCGTCCCCGCTTTCGACAACGAGATCCTGAAAGCTGGGGATGACGACGCGGCGCTTGCCCTCCAGCACGATGACCCCGTCGCGCTTCAGCGCGCTCATCTGGCGGCTGACGGTTTCCAGCGTCAGGCCAAGGTAATCGGCCATGGCCTCGCGCGTCAGCGGCAGCTCGATGGTGATGCGCCCCTCGGCGGGACGCTTGATCAGCGCGGCCTCGCGCCGGGCCAGAATGACCAGCAGCGAGGCGATCTTTTCCCGCGCCGATTTGCGGCCCAGAAGCAGCAACCAGTCGCGCGCCGCATCCAGCTCGTCCAGCGTCATCTCCAGCAGCCGGCCCGCGATGCGCGGGCGCGCCATCAGCAGGGACTCAAAGGGTTTGCGCCGGAAGCAGCACAGGATCAGATCGCTGGTCGCGGTCACCGTATAGGCGGCAACGGCGCGGCCCGGACGGCCAAGAAAATCGCTGGGCAAAAGCAGCCCCACCATCTGGGTGCGCCCATCCTCAAGCTGCTGGGTCAGCCCGGCCATGCCCGAGACCACCGAGCCCACGAAATCCATGCGGTCGCCCGCCCAGACCACGACCTGCCCGGCCTGATAGGTGCGATAGAACTTGGTGCTTTCCAATTCGCCCAACTCGTCGGCCTCGCAATGCGCGCAGACGGCCCGATAGCGGACCGGACAGATGTCGCAGGCTTGCTGCGACGCAATAAGAGCTGCATCAGCGGGCATATTGATCTGGGTCAAGGAAAGGGGCTCCTGTTCCGCCTAGATTAACGGCATGACACAGCAATCGCAACTTGAGCGTTTGGGGCTTTTTGACGCGCGGGTCCCACGCTACACAAGCTATCCCACGGCGCCGCATTTCACACCTGCCGTCGGGACCGCCCAGTTTCAGGACTGGATCGCGGCAATCCCCGCCGGGGCCAGCATCTCACTGTACCTGCATGTGCCGTTTTGCCGCAAGCTGTGCTGGTTCTGCGCCTGCCGCACGCAGGGCACGCAATCCGACAAGCCGGTGCGCGCCTATGCCGAAACGCTTCTGGCCGAGATCGCCCTGCTGCGATCCGCCCTTGCCCCCGGCGTGACGCTGTCGCGCCTGCATTGGGGCGGCGGCACCCCGACGCTTTTGCCGGCAGACCTGATCCGCCGGCTGGCCGATACCGTGCTCAGCGCCTTTCCGCTGGCGCCGGGGGCCGAATTCTCGGTCGAGATCGACCCCAATGAAATCGACGCCGAGCGCATGGACGCGCTGGCGCAATCCGGGCTCAGCCGCGCCTCGATCGGGGTGCAGGACTTTGACCCCGAGATCCAGCGCACCATCGGCCGCGAGCAAAGCTTCGAGCTGACCCGCCGCGCGGTGGACCTGATCCGCGAACGTGGCATCGCCAGCCTGAATGCCGACATCCTTTATGGCCTGCCGCATCAGGACAACCAGCGCATCGCCGATTCCGTGCAAAAGCTGCTGGCGCTGTCGCCCGACCGGGTGGCGCTTTACGGCTATGCGCATGTGCCGTGGATGGCCAAGCGGCAGGTGATGATCCCCACCGAGGCCCTGCCCGCCGCGCCCGACCGGCTGAGCCTGTTCCAGACCGCGCGCGAGCTGTTTCTGATGGACGGCTATCAGGAAATCGGCATTGACCATTTCGCCCGCCCCGGCGACGGGCTGGCGACGGCGCAACGGCTGGGCAAGCTGCGGCGCAATTTCCAGGGCTATACCGACGATCAGGCGCCGGTGCTGATCGGGCTCGGCGCCTCGTCGATCTCGCGCTTTCCGCAGGGATACGCCCAGAACGCCCCGGCGACCGGTGCCCATGTCGAGGCGATCCGGGCCGGCCGCTTCTCGACCCGGCGCGGCCATGCCTTCAGCGCCGAGGATATCTGGCGCGCCCGGATGATCGAGGCACTGATGTGCGATTTCCGCATCGACGCGCAGGAATTCATCCGCGATCATGGCTTTACCGCCGAGACGCTGGCCGCGCGGCTGGCCCCGGTCGCCCAACGCTTTACCGGCATGGTCGCGCTGGACGAAACCGGCCTGACGATCCTGCCGCAAGGTCAGGCGCTGACGCGCATGATCGCGCGCATGTTCGACGCCTATGATCTGGCCGCCTCGGGCCATTCGCCGGCAATCTGACGGTTGCGCCGCCCCTCCCGCGCCTTGATCGGCGTGGAGGGCGGCGGATCCTCAATGCGCCTCGGCCCAGTTCAGGCCGGTGCCCGCATCCACGATCAGCGGCACGTCCAGTTGCAGCGCCGGTTCGGCGGCGGTTTCCATCACCTGCCGCGCCCGCGCGATCAGTTCGGGCACCGCGCTTTCTTCGACCTCAAAGACCAGCTCGTCATGCACCTGCAGCAGCATCTTGGCCGGCAGGTCGCGGATCGCGGCCGGCATGCGGATCATGGCGCGCCGGATGATGTCGGCCGCCGCACCCTGGATCGGGGCGTTGATCGCGGCCCGCCGCGCGCCCCCCGCCGCCGGACCCGACTGGTTGATGCCCGGCGTATTGATCCGCCGCCCGAACAGGGTGCGCACGAACCCGTCCTGCTTGGCCTCGGCCACGGTGCGGTCCATATAGACGCGGATCTCGGGGAAACGCTCGAAATAAGTGTCGATAAAGGCCTGCGCCTCGGCCCGCGGAATGCGCAGGTTGCGCGCCAGACCAAAGCCCGAGATGCCATAGATCACGCCAAAGTTGATCGCCTTGGCGCGGCGGCGGATCATCGGGTCCATGCCCTCGACCGGGACGCCGAACATCTGGCTGGCGGTCATGGCGTGAATGTCGATGCCGTCGCGGAACGCCTGCACCAGTGCGGGGATCCGCGCGACATGGGCTAGGATGCGCAGCTCGATCTGGCTGTAGTCAAGGCTGACCAGCCGCATCCCCGGCCCGGCGACAAAGGCCTCGCGGATGCGCCGCCCCTCGTCGGTCCTGACCGGAATGTTCTGCAGGTTCGGATCGGTCGAGGCCAGTCGCCCGGTCTGCGCCCCGGCGATTGAATAGCTGGTGTGCACGCGGCCCGTCTCAGAGTTCACATGCAAGGGCAGCGCATCGGTATAGGTCGATTTCAGCTTGGAGAGCCCGCGCCAGTCCAGCACCCGCGCCGGCAGGTCATGGCCTTCGGCGGCCAGATCCTCCAGCACCTCGGCGCTGGTCGAGAATGCGCCGGTCTTGCCCTGCTTGCCGCCCGCCAGCCCCATGCGCTCGAACAGGATCTCACCCAGCTGCTTGGGGCTGCCGACGTTGAAGGACCCGCCGGCCAGCTCGTGGATCTCGGCCTCCAAGCCCGCCATCTGCTGGGCAAAGGCGCTGGACATGCGGCGCAGGTGATCGGCGTCAATGCGGATGCCCGCCATCTCCATCTCGGCCAGCACCGGCACCATCGGCCGCTCCAACAGCTCATAGGCGGTCGAGACCCGCTCGCGCGACAACTGCGGGCGGAAATGGTGCCACAGCCGCCAGGTCACCTCGGCATCCTCGGCGGCATATTCCGCCGCCTTGTCGATGGCGACCTGCTGAAAGCCGATCTGCGCCTTGCCCGAACCGATCAGATCCTTGATCGGCACGCAGGCGTGGCCAAGATAGGTCGCGGCCAGCTCGTCCATGCCATGGTTATGCGTGCCGGCGTTCAGCACATAGGACATCAGCATGGTGTCATCGACCGGCGCCACGCGGATGCCGGCGCGGGCAAGGATCTTGACGTCATATTTGATGTTCTGGCCGATCTTCAGGACCGAATCGTCCTCCAGCATCGGCTTCAGGGCGGCCAGCGCCTGCGCGCGGTCGATCTGTCCCTCGGCCAGAACCGGCCCGCCGAACAGATCGCCCGGCGCACCCTCGCCGACATGGCCCAGCGGGATATAGCAGGCCCGGCCCGGGCCGGTGCACAGCGACACGCCGACCAGTTCCGCCGCCATCTCGTCAAGGCCAGTGGTCTCGGTGTCAAAGGCGACGATGCCGGTGTCGGCGATCCCGGCCAGCCAGCCGGTCAGCGCCGCCATGTCGCGGATCACCTCATAGCGGCTGCGATCGATCGGCGGCAGCGCGGCCCCCGCCTCGGCGGCAGGGGCATCGACCACCACCGGCGCCGGGGCAGCCGCGCCAAAGCGCTCGGCCACGCGCCCGGTCAGCGTGCGGAACTCCATCCGGTTCAGGAATTCGATCAGCGCCTCGGCATCGGGATCGCGCACCTCCAGCGTCTCCAGCCCGAACTCCAGCGGCGTGTCGCAATCCAGCTCCACCAGCCGCTTCGAGATGCGGATCTGCTCGGCATGGTCGATCAGGGTCTGACGGCGCTTGGGCTGCTTGATCTCGCCCGCCCGCGCCAACAGCGTCTCCAGATCGCCGAATTCCTCGATCAGCTGCGCGGCGGTCTTGATGCCGATGCCCGGCGCGCCCGGCACGTTATCGACCGAATCGCCGGCCAAGGCCTGCACATCCACCACCCGCTCCGGGCCGACGCCGAATTTCTCGCGCACCTCGTCGGGACCGATGGGCTTGCCCTTGATCGGGTCCAGCATCTCGACGCCGCCGCCGACCAGCTGCATCAGATCCTTGTCGCTGCTGATGATCGTGACGCGCCCGCCGGCATCGCGCGCCCGGCAGGACAGCGCGGCGATGATGTCATCGGCCTCATAGCCCGCGGTCTCGATACAGGCGATGTTGAAGGCCCGCGTCGCCTCGCGCGTCAGCGGGAATTGCGGGCGCAGATCCTCGGGCGGCTCGGGGCGGTTGGCCTTGTAAAGCGGATAGATCTCGTTGCGGAAGGTCTTGGAACTGTGGTCAAAGATCACCGCGACATGGGTCGGCGCATCCGCCCCGCGCGCATCCTGCACATATTTCCACAGCATGTTGCAAAAGCCGGCGACCGCCCCGATCGGCAGCCCATCGGACTTCCGCGTCAACGGCGGCAGCGCGTGATAGGCCCGAAAGATAAAGGCCGAGCCGTCGATCAGATGCAGATGGTGGCCCTTGCCGAAAACCCCGTCCATGAAGCGCCCCCTTGTCCCGGATCAGGCGCACCTTCTGCCATGAACGGATCGCCGGGCCAACCCCGGCCCGGCTTTCGCCATTTCACAAATACCCCCGCCGGAGGCAGCCGCCCGCACCACGCCGGGGCCAATCCACGCCCCGCATGCCTGCGATGCGGCAAGCATCACCCGATCAGTGATCGCTGTGGGCGTGGGCGCGGTCGATGACGAAACGCTTGTCGCAATAGCCGCATTCGACCCAGCCGCTGTCCTGCGGGATCGCCAGCCAGACGCGGGGATGCCCCAGCCCGCGCGACTCGTCGCCATCGCAAGCCACCTTCCAGGAGGTGACGGTCTGGATCTCTGGGGCCGGACGGGTCATGGTGGTTCCTTGAGCTTTGACGACAAACGCGGTTAAACCGGGGGCGATCATAATGACAGCCGAGCCGCGATGCCAGCCCCCCAGCAACCAATCGACACCGCGAATGCCATCGAGATCCGCGGCCTGACCAAGACCTATGCCGCAGCTGGCGCCGCCCCGCCCAAACAGGCGCTAAAGGGGCTGGATCTGACCATTCCGGCGGGCTCGATCTTTGGCCTGCTCGGCCCCAATGGCGCGGGCAAGTCCACGACGATCAATATCCTTGCCGGGCTGGTGCGCAAAACCGCCGGCAAGGTGACGATCTGGGGCTTTGATCAGGATGTGAACCCGCGCCAGTCGCGCGCCGCCATCGGCGTCATGCCGCAGGAACTCAACATCGACCCCTTCCTGTCGCCGCGCGCCAGCCTTGAGGTGCAGGCGGGGCTCTACGGCGTTCCCAAATACGAACGCTGGACCGACGAGCTTCTGGAACTGGTCGGGCTGACCGATCAGGCCGAAAGCTATTCGCGCCACCTCTCGGGCGGGATGAAGCGCCGGCTGCTGCTGGCCAAGGCGCTGGTGCACCGCCCGCAGATCCTCGTGCTGGACGAGCCCACCGCCGGCGTCGACATCCAGCTGCGCGAGATGCTGTGGCGCAATGTCCGCAAGCTGAACCAGCAGGGCATGACCATCATCCTGACCACGCATTACCTGGAAGAAGCGCAGGACATGTGCGACCGCATCGCCATCATCGACCGGGGCGAACTGGTGCTTTGCGAAGATACCGCGACCCTGCTCGGCCGCGCCGATTCCAAGACGCTGATCGTGCAGACCGCCGCCGAACCGGCCCTGCCGCCGCTGCCCGAAGGCGCCCGGGCCGAGCGGCGCCCCGACGGGCGGCTGGCGATCAGCTATGCGCCCTCGCGGCTCAGCACCGATGCGCTGATCGCGGCGCTGCATGGCGCGGGCCTGCCAATCCGGGATGTCGCGGTGGAAACCCCGGATCTCGAAGATGTCTTCGTGCAGCTGACCTCGCGGCCCTAGGGCCACGCGGGGCTCAGAACGGCGCGACCAGCGGCCCGACCGGGTGGCCGCCAAGGATATGCAGGTGGAAATGCGGCACCTCCTGCAGCCCGTGCTCACCGGCATTGGTGATGGCGCGGAAACCTTGGCCCGTCTCCATATCCAGCCCCAGCTCGCGGGTGATGTGGGCGACGGCGCGGTGGAAATCGACAATCTCGGCCTCGGACGCATGGGCGGCGAAGTCGTCATAGGTGACATAGGCACCCTTGGGGATCACCAGCACATGCACCGGCGCCTTGGGCGCGATGTCGTAAAAGGCCAGCGTGTGCTCGGTTTCCAGCACGGTCTTGTTGGGGATCTCGCCGCGCAGGATGCGGGCAAAGATATTCGTCGGATCATAGGCAGGCATCTGTTTTCCCTGTCAGTCGCTGAAAAGATGTTCGGCAGCCAGGATCTGATGCGCCATCTCGGGCGTCACATCCAGGAATTGGGCCAGCTGCGCGGCATTGTCATCGGCCGGACGCCAAGGCGCGATGGATTGCAGCGCGTCCAGATCGGCATCGCGCAGCCGCTCGGCCTCATGTTCCAGATCGGCGCGCACGGTGGGAATCAGCCGCTCGACGACCTCGGCCGAGGTCTCGGAACCGGCCAGCCCGACGCGCCGGATATGGCCGCGCAAATAGGCGTCGTCGAAATGCGAATCGATCAGCAGCACCCGCGTATCGGCCTTGTCCGAGCACAGGTCCTGAATCAGGTGCAGCGCCGAGGGGTCCAGACAGATCACCAGCCGGTTCGATTCGAATTGCTCGAACAACAGCTTCAGCAGGGCGCGGCGGTGATGCTCGCGCTTGGACACGGTGGTCTCGACCCCGCCCAGATCGGGCAGATGCGCCTCGACCTCGTTGAACAGGTAATCCACGGCCGGAATGTCGGTGTGCCGCCGGATCGCCTCGGTCAGGCGCTTGGCGACATGCCATTTCTTGGCCACCACCAGCCGCAACGCGTTCTGCCGGCCCAGACTGCCGTCCACCTCCCAGAATCGCGGGGCAAAGCGCCGGCCGATCCGCCCGCGCCCGGTCATGAAGCGAAAGAGCCCGGTCGCCTCGTTCGAGATCGGGAAATGCACCCCCGAGGCCGCCCAAAGCGCGCCCAGCCGCTCGCGCAGCCGGATCGCCTCGGGGCTGATCTTGCGGGCGAACAGATAGTTCTGCCCCATCAGCAGGTCGTAATGGTCGTTGTAGAAGGTGACCGGCATGCCATAATCGGTAAAGATCAGATAGGTCAGCGTGCGGGCGCGCAGCTCTTTCTTGGGCACGACATGCGGCACGATGGTCTGGAAGAAGGTCTCGTCCGGGATCCATGTGGTCGAAAAGAATCGCACGACATCCGGCCGGCTGTCGCAAAAGGCGATCACCTTCTCAAGGCTCTGCCGGCGCAGGCACCACCATTGCGAGCCGATCATCACCTGAATGTCCGAAGGCACCTCGCGCGTGATCTTGAAGCGCTTCTGCAGCTCGTAGCTGGCATAGAACAGCTTTGACCGGGTGCGCTCGTTGAACCAGTGGCGATAGATCAGCCGCTCTTCCTTGAAGCCGGTCTTGATCCAGTCCGATTCGAAGAAATCGAAGTTCTCGATATAGTCGCAGTCCTCGGCGTCCAGAAAGCCATGGGCGTATTGTGCCGATTTGATCGGCATGCAGTCGCCCGACAGCATGTAGAAATGCGTCGCCTGCGGAAACGCCTCCAGCGCCGCGCGCGCGGTATCCAGAGTTGCGCCGACCAGAGACCACTCGCCCCAGCCACATTTCCAGCGCCGATTGGCCAGCACAACCCCAGGGTTGTCCAGCAGCGCCTGCCGGATCTCCTCGAAATCCTTGGGATTCGCGCGGGCATCGAAATGGATCGCGACATAGTCGCCGGTCGCGGTCAGCCGCCGGGCCTGGGCAATGATGCCCTTGGGATCCTTGTGGCAGAGCAGAATGAAGGCAATGCGCGCCATTTACCCGTTGATCCCGTCTTTCGCCCCGAAACCTCGTCACGCGGTTGAATCTCGCCCGGTGATTTGATTTGTCTGTAACGATTTTGGCAGGGTCGGCAACCCGACGGGCGCCGCGAACAAGGAATGTGACTATGGGATTCCCCGGAACATGGATGACCGAGAGCCAGAGCATGGTCTATCGTGTCGTCCCGAAATGCGCGTGCTCGTCCATTGGCCAGATCATGTTCTTCTCGGACCACGGCCGCTATTTCGACGGCGACATCCATGACGCGACCACCGGCCTGCACAAATGGAACCAGGACCACAGCCAGAAGGCGATCGAGGACAGCGTCAAGGCGCATAGCGCCCTGACCTTCACCTGTGTGCGCAACCCCTATGGCCGCATCCTGTCGTCGTTCTTCGACAAGATCGCCGGGATCCAGCGCAACGGCAAACGCTACCGCGGCAATCTGGTGCCGCAGCTGATCCAGCGCTACGGCATCGACGTCGGCAGCCCGGAAAACGATTTCGACTTCGACCAGATCGCCAGCTTCCGCCGCTTCCTGCTCTTCGCGCGCGACACCATCCGCTGGCGCCGCCCGATGGAGCCCGACATCCACTGGTCGGCCATGTCCGGCCATATCTCGACCTTCATCGTCAACGGCGGTCGCTACGACCAGATCTTCTTCACCGAAAAATTCAACGAAGGCATGCAGAAGGTGCTGGACGCAGCCCCGACCCCGGTCAAGCTGGACGTGAACGACGTGCCCAAGTTCAACGAATCCGAAGGCCACGGCCCCAAGCGCGCCCATAAGATCAGCGAATACTTCGACGATCTGTCGCGCCACCTGATCTGGGAGATCTACAAGAAGGACTTCCAGCTCTTCAAATACGACTTCGACAACCCCGACAACAAATACCCCAAGGCCGAGGTCGATCTGGACGAAGTCCACGCCAAGCTCGGCAAATAGGCGCCTGTCCCGGCCGGGACGCGCGCCCGGCCCCCGGCCTTTCCCGCAGGTTTCTTTCGTGCCCAAATATCCCCGCCGGAGGCAGCGGCGCGCCTCGCGCCGCTTTGCCCGCGCCGCTGCGTCCGACGGCGCCACGGCAAGATTCTCCTTGCAAAATCGCCAGACCCGACTATTTTGCCGCCTTCATTCGACCGGCGGGGGATGACCCGGACCGTTGTCCCCTGGCGCGCAAATGCAGTTTCGCGCCTTGCGGTCGGCGTCCTATTGGCCTATGCCCCGCCCCAGACCCGATACACCCGGGGCCGCCCTGCGGTTGCCCCCCGAACCCCTTGAGGTTGAGACATGGCCGTCCCTCAGAACCGAGTTACCCGGTCCCGCCGCAACATGCGCCGTTCGCACGACGCACTGGTCGCCGGTAACCCGAACGAATGCACCAACTGCGGCGAGCTGAAGCGCCCGCACCACGTTTGCCCGTCCTGCGGTCATTACGATGGTCGTGAGGTCGTGGCTCAGGCCAACGAAGTCGATCTGGACGACGACGCGGCCTAAGCGGATCGACCGCGGCGATGACTTTGGCAGAGACCAAGACCGGCACGCGCGCCCCGGACAATAGGGGCAGCGTGGTGATATCCGTCGATGCCATGGGTGGCGACCGCGGCCCGGCTGCCGTTGTCGCCGGCATTGCCGAAAGCGCCGAGCGTAATCCCGACATCCGCTTCATCCTGCATGGGCCCAAGGCCCAGCTGGAACAGCTGATCGCCCGTCGCGGCGATCTGGCCGGGCGTTGCGACATTCGCGATGCCCAGGGCGTCGTGACCATGGATGACAAGCCCAGCCAGGTGCTTCGGCGCGGCGAAGGCACGTCGATGTGGTCGGCGCTGGAATCGGTGCGCAATGGCGAGGCGACGGTCGCGGTTTCCTGCGGCAACACCGGCGCGCTGATGGCGCTGTCGATGCTGCGCCTGCGCAAGCTGCCCGGCGTCAACCGGCCAGCCATCGCCTGCCTCTGGCCCTCGCGCAATCCGCATGGCTTCAACGTCATGCTGGACGTGGGCGCCGATATCCGCGCCGATGCGCAGGATCTTCTGACCTATGCGCTGATGGGCGCCTCCTATGCCCGCAACGGGCTGGGACTGGCCCGGCCGCGCGTCGGGCTGCTCAATGTCGGCACCGAGGAACACAAGGGCCGCGCCGAGCTGAAACAGGCGCATGAGCTGATGCCGGCTACGGCCGAATCGGCCAATTTCGACTATGTCGGCTTTATCGAGGGCAGCGACCTGCCCTCGGATCGGGTCGATGTCATCGTCACTGACGGCTTTACCGGCAATGTCGCGCTCAAGACCGGCGAAGGCACCGCCAAGCTGATCGCCGACCTGCTGAAACAGGCCTTCGGCAATTCCATCCTGTCCAAATTCGCGGCGCTGCTGGCGATGACATCGCTCAAGCGGCTGCAAAAGCGCATCGACCCGCGCCGGGTCAATGGCGGGGTGTTTCTTGGTCTGAACGGCACCGTCGTGAAATCGCATGGCTCGGCCGATGCGACCGGCGTTTCAGCCGCGATCAAGCTGGCGTTCCAACTGGCGCAGACCGGTTTCCACAACCGCCTTGCCGCCCGTGTCGCGCAATCGCTTGCGCCAGAAGCTGCCGGCCCCGCCGGCGAAACGAATATCAAGTGAACGAAGGGACGTCCTGATGCGGCGTGCGATCGTCCGGGGCACCGGCCATTACCTTCCTGAACGCGTGGTCGAAAACAGCTGGTTCGAGGACAAGCTGGACACCACCGACGAATGGATCCGCAGCCGCACCGGGATCGAGCGCCGACATTTCGCCGCGCCCGAACAGCGCACCAGCGATCTGGGCATCGCCGCCGCCAAGGCCGCGCTGCAGAACGCCGGCCTGCTTGCGAACAAGATCGACGCGGTGATCGTCGCCACCTCGACGCCCGATTTCACCTTCCCTTCGGTCGCCACCATGGTTCAGGCCGGGCTGGGCATGAACCGGGGCTTTGCCTTTGACGTGCAGGCGGTCTGCGCCGGCTTCGTCTTTGCGCTGTCGAACGCCGATGCGATGATCCGCGCGGGTCAAGCCGACCGGGTGCTGGTCATCGGCGCCGAGACCTTCAGCCGCATCATGGACTGGACCGACCGCGGCACCTGCGTGCTGTTCGGCGACGGCGCCGGCGCCGTGGTGCTGGAAGCCGTCGAGGGTGAGGGCACCCCGCAGGATCGCGGCATTCTCGCCTGCGACCTGAACAGCGACGGCCAGTATCGCGAGCTGCTTTATGTCGATGGCGGCGTTGCCTCGACCGGCACCGCCGGCCATCTGCGCATGCAGGGCAATCTGGTGTTCCGCCATGCGGTGGAAAAGCTGGCCGATACCGCGCATCGCGCGCTGGACAAGGCCGGGCTGACGCCCGCCGATGTCGACTGGCTGGTGCCGCATCAGGCCAACCTGCGCATTATCGAGGCGACCGCCAAGCGCATGCACCTGCCGCTGGACAAGGTGGTGCTGACCGTCGCCGATCACGGCAATACCTCGGCGGCCTCGATCCCGCTGGCGCTGTCGGTTGCCAATGCCGAGGGCCGTTTCCAGCCCGGTCAGGTGCTGGTGGCCGAAGCCATCGGCGGCGGCCTCGCCTGGGGCTCGGTCGTGCTGCGCTGGTAAGGCGCCACCCTATTTCAGCTGCGAATCCTTTGAACCGCGCCGGTTGATGCCCGCCTGCGGCCTGAACGCCCGGTCGCGTCCCGACTGGCATTCGACGCACAGCCGCACGCCCGGTATCGCCACGCGCCGCGCCTGCGGGATCGGCTCGTCGCATTCGTCGCAGAACTCGGCGCTCTCGGCATCGGCGGCGCGGGCATTGCGCAGCCGCATCCGCTCGATCGCCTCGCGCGTCGAGACATCGATCTGATCGTTCACGGCATCATCGCGCGCCCAGCCACCGGCCATCCGCTGTTCCCCCAAGCTTGTCCCATTCGCACAAGATAGGCACACCGACGCCGCTCGCCAACTGGTCAAGCCGCGGAAGCTGCGATAAGATGCGAATAAGATGACGAAATTTTCGGCGGCCGGAACCGGAATCGCGGCCGGATTGTTGACAGCTCGCAGCAAAGAATATCATCCTTCCAGCAAGAGAGAGGTTTCCGAGATGAGCGACTCCACCTTGACCCGCATGGATCTGGCCGAGGCCGTGTTCCGTGAGGTCGGTCTTTCGCGGCACGAATCGGCCCAGCTGGTCGAAAGCGTCCTGGCCCATATCTCCGATGCCCTGGTGCGCGGCGAACAGGTCAAGATCTCGTCCTTCGGCACCTTCTCGGTGCGCGAAAAGAACGAGCGCATCGGCCGCAACCCCAAGACCGGCGAAGAGGTGCCGATCACGCCCCGCCGCGTCCTGTCCTTCCGTCCCTCGCATCTGATGAAGGACCGCGTCGCGGCCGGCAACAAAAGCTGATGGAGAAATCGCCCGACGCCTTCCGTTCGATTGGCGAGGTCTCTCGTCTGGTCGGCGTCGCGCCGCATGTGCTGCGCTATTGGGAATCGCAGTTCAGCCAGCTGTCGCCGGTCAAGCGCAGCGACGGCCGGCGCTATTACCGCCCCGAGGATGTGCGTCTGGTCGCGGGCCTGTGTCAGGTCATGCGCGAGGAAGGCATGAGCATCCGGGGCGCCAAGCGTTTGATCGCGGCTGATCGCGGGGCCGGCCTGCGCCAGATCGGCGCCCTGCGTCTGGGCGAGGCCATGGGGGAATCATCCGCCGAGCAATCCACCGGCCCGGCCGTGCGTCTGGCCCTGCCCGAGGCCGCCACTGTCGCGCTGGCCCCCGCCACGACCGCACAGGCCGCGCAACCGGCCATTCTGGCCCCCGCCGGGGCCGAGACCGACAACGCCTCCTTCCCGGACGAACAGCCACCAGCCCCATGGCGCCCCACGCCCGACGCCGACCGCGGTGACTGGCTTGATCGCCTCGGCCATGCCGCCACGCTGCTGCGCCGGCAGCGGTCGCACCCCCTGCCCGCCGCCGCCCTGACCGCGCTGCGCGACGCCCGGACCGGTGCGCGCTGAGCCCGCCTTGGCCGTCCTCTCCCGGAAATCTCAAGAACCGGGAATGGCTGCGAAATTTATGCCTGGATTTCTGCCGCTTTCCCCTTGTGCTGCCCCCGCGCTTGGCTCTATATGCCCCTCGTCGGGCCGTGGCGCAGCCTGGTTAGCGCGTCCGTCTGGGGGGCGGAAGGCCGAGAGTTCGAATCTCTCCGGCCCGACCATTCCGAAAACGCTCATCTCCTTTCAGGGGGTGGGCGTTTCCTTTTGCCGAAAGGGTGTCTCGTGAACGGTGTCCTGCCCGATGGCGCCCTGCGCCAGATGATCGAAACCGGCGCCATCCGCGCCGAGCACCCGATTCTGCCTGAACAGATCCAACCCGCCAGCCTCGACCTGCGGCTGGGCGCGACCGCATGGCGGCTGCGCGCCTCGTTCCTTGCCGGGCGCGGCAAGCGGGTCAGCGACCGGCTGGCGGATTTCGAGATGCACCGCATGGACCTGACCGGCGGTGCCGTGCTGGAGAAAGGCTGCGTGTATCTGGTGCCGCTGATGGAGCGGCTGAGCCTGCCGCCGGGCCTCGATGCCGTCGCCAATGCCAAAAGCTCGACCGGGCGGCTGGACCTGCTGACCCGCCTCGTCACCGATGAGGGCACCGAATTCGACCGCCTGCCCCCCGGCTATGACGGCCCGATCTATGCCGAGATCTGCCCGCGCAGCTTTTCGGTGCTGGTCCGCCCCGGCATGCGGCTGAACCAGCTGCGCCTGCGCCAAGGGCATGCCCTGCTCAGCGATGCCGAGCTGCGCCGCCTGCATGCCGACCAGCCTCTGGTCAGCGGCGAGGCGCTGATCGACGAAGGCTTGGGCTTTTCCGTCGACCTGCGGCCTGCGTCGGGCGATCTGGTCGGCTACCGCGCCCGACCGCATAGCGGCGTCATCGACCTCGACCGCATCGGCCATTATCCGGCCCGCGACTTCTGGGACGAGTTGCGCAGCAGCGATGGCCAGCTGATCCTCGACCCCGGCGCCTTCTACATCCTCGTCAGCCGCGAGGCGGTGGCGATTCCCCCCGATTACGCGGCCGAAATGGCGCCCTATCTCGCCATGGTGGGGGAATTCCGCGTGCATTACGCCGGCTTCTTCGATCCCGGCTTCGGCCACGGCCCCGCCGGTCAGGGCGCGCGCGGCGTCCTTGAGGTGCGCTGCCACGAGGCGCCCTTTGCGCTGGAACATGGTCAGGTCGTCGGCCGGCTGATCTATGAACGCATGGCCGCCCGGCCAGAACGCCTTTACGGCAGCGGCATCGCCTCGAACTATCAGGGCCAGGGCCTCAAGCTCGCCAAGCAATTCGCCTGAGTTCTTTCGTGCCCAAATATCCCGGGGAACGTTTTCCCGGCCCCGATCAGGGGCAGGAAAAACGTGGGGCAGAGCCCCAGGACCACGCCCGGGTCAGCGCATCCGCCGGGTGATCCGCGCCGCCTGACGCGCGCGCTTGGCCGCAGCCCGGCCCGCCTTTTCGCGCTGCCGCTGTTGCGGGCTCTGCTTGCCATCCGAATCGATGTTGCGCTTGTGCAAAGCCACATCCGCGCCCCGGTTCAGCAACCGCTGGCCGAACAGCCGCGACAGCTTGGCAAACAACTGGTTCAGGTTCATTCTCGACGCCTTTTCTGACTATTCGTCCTCGAACAGATCCTCGGCCGGGTCCGCAGCCCCGTCCTCTTCGTCGCCCGCCGCATCCGCCTCGGGATCGCGCAGCACGAACATGCCCGCCTCGCCTTGCGGGCGCGACTCTAGCAGACCTGCAGCGCGCAGCTCGGCCAGCCCCGGCAGGTCGCGGGCACTTTCCAGGCCGAAGTGGTCCAAAAAGGCCTCGGTCACCACAAAGGTTGCCGGCCGGCCCGGCGTCTGCCGCCGCCGCCCGACCCGCACCCATTCCAGCTCGATAAGCTGATCCAGCGTGCCGCGGTTGGTGGCCACGCCCCGGATCTCCTCGATCTCGGCGCGGGTGACCGGCTGGTGATAGGCGATGATGGCCAAGGTTTCAGTCGCGGCCCGCGACAGGCGGCGTGATTCGACGGTCTCTTCCTGCATCAGAAAGCCCAGATCGGCCGCCGTGCGAAAGGCATAGCTGTCGCCCGCGCGCTCCAGCCGCACCCCCCGCCCCTCATAGCGCGCGCGCAGATGGCGCAGCGCCTCGGCCGCATCGCAGCCCTTGGGCAGGCGCGCGGAAATCTCGCGCAGGCTCATCGGCTCGGCAGCTGCGAACAGCACCGCCTCGACCATGCGCTCCTGCTCGAACAGCGGCAGCGGCGGAAAGGCTTGCGGACCCTCGCTCATTGCGGCCGCCTGCGGATCGAGATCGGCGCGAATGTCCCGACCTGAGACAGCTCCAGCCGCCCCTGCCGCGCCAGCTCCAACGTTGCGGCAAAGGTTGCGGCGGTGGCCGAGCGGCGGCGTTGCGGATCGTCGGACCAGCCCTCGGGCAGGAACTCTGCCAGCGCGGTCCAGTCGCCCATATAGCCGATCAGGCCGCGCACCCGCTCCAGCGCCTGCTCCATGGTGAAAACGTCCTTGCGGTCAAAGGCATAGGGCCGGAATTCGTCACGGGTGCGCAGACGCGCATAGGCGCGCATCAGGTCGATCAGCCCCGCCTGCCACGCCACGCGCCGGGCGCGCACCACGGTTTCCGGCGCGCCCCGGGCAAAGCGCTGATGCCCCAGCCGGTCACGCGCCATCAGCCGTCCTGCCGCCTCGCGCATTGCGGCCAGACGTTCCAGCTGAAAGGCCAGATGCGCGGCCATGTCCTCGGCCGAAGGCCCCTCGTCCTCGGGGTCCGGCGGCAAGAGCAGGCGGGATTTCAGGAATGCCAGCCATGCGGCCATCACCAGATAATCGGCGGCCAGTTCGATGCGCAGCGCCCGCGCGCGTTCGACGAAATCCAGATATTGGTTGGCCAGTTGCAGGACCGAGATCTGCAACAGATCCACCTTCTGGCTGCGCGACAGCGTCAAGAGCAGGTCCAGCGGCCCCTCGAAGCCCGAGACATCGACGACCAGCACCTCTTCGGCGCGGCGTTCGGCCACGTCCGGCGCGGAAACCGCAGCAGCAGCCGGCGCGTCGGGCACCGGGGTCAGATAGGGCACCTTGGTCATCGCGGGTCCGGCGGGTTCAATCCGCGCAGAATCGGGCAAGACGCCATCGCTGTCAATTCAGGCCGCCAAACCGCCAAGCCCGCGCAGCTCAGCGCGCAGATCGGCCAGATCCAGCGGCTCGGGCGCGTGGCGCAACGTCAGGGCACGGGCCGAGCGCCGCATGCCCTGCGGTGACAGCCGCCCCGCCGCCGCCACGATGGCCTCCATCTGCGCCAAAGTCTCGTTGCAGGACAGCACCAGATCGCAGCCGGCGGCCATGGTCGCCGCTGCCCGCTCGGCCGGGCTGCCTGACAGCGCCTCCATGCCGATGTCGTCCGACATCAGCAGCCCGTCAAAGCCGATCCGGTCGCGGATCATGGCAATGACCGGGGCCGATTGCGTGGCCGGCGCATCGTCGATGGCGGTAAAGCGGATATGTGCGGTCATCGCCAAAGGCAGGTCCGACAGCGCGCGGAAGGAGGCGAAATCACTGGCCTCCAGCTCGGCCAGCGGCGCATCGACCACCGGCAGATCCTTGTGGCTGTCCACCCGCGCCCGGCCATGGCCCGGCATATGCTTGATGATCGGAAGCACGCCCGCCGCCAGCAGCGCCTCGGCAGCGATGCGGCCCAGCCGGCTGACCGTCGCGGCATCCGAGCCCAGACAGCGGTCGCGCAGGAACGAATGGGTCTCGGGGCGGGCGATATCCAGCACCGGCGCGCAATCGGCGTCAATACCCACCCCGCGCAACTCGCGACCCAGAACATGGTGATGCAGCCAGACCGCGCGCTCGCCCAGCTCGGCCTGACCCAGCGGCGGCCGGAAATCGGTCCAATGCGGCGCGCGCATGCGCTGGACGCGGCCGCCTTCCTGATCGATCAGCACCGGCGCATTGCGGCCGACGGCCTCGCGCAGGGCGCCGGTCAGCCGTTCCAGCCGCGCGGGCGTGTCGATATTGCGCCCGAACAGGATAAAGCCCCAAGGATCGGCGGCGCGAAAGAAATCCCGCTCGCCGGGCGCGAGATCGGGGCCGGCAATGCCGCCCAGAATGGTCGCGCCCGTCTGCGTCATCACTTGGCGACGGCCGGGATGCAGTCCACGCCCTCGGCGATCAGCGCCGCGCAAAAGCGCCGCGCCTCGTCCTTGGAGGCAAAGCCCGCAGCCCGCAGCCGCCAGAAGGTGCGGCCACCGCTTTGCGCCTCTTGCACCACGCGCGACTTGCCCGAGAAGAGCGAGCCGAACTTGCCCGAAACGCGGCTCCATTCGCCCTTGGCCAGCGCATCGCTGTCAAAGGCGCCGATCTGCACCATGGCCGAGCCGGTCGCGACCTTGGCCGCCGGGGCAGCGTCGGCAGCCGGCTGGGCTGCGGATGATTTCGGCGCGGCCTCGGGACGGCTTGCCGCCACGGGGGCGGCGGCAGGCACCGGCGCGG
The DNA here is from genome assembly GCF_009711185.1 of Paracoccus limosus. Classification (GTDB taxonomy): domain Bacteria; phylum Pseudomonadota; class Alphaproteobacteria; order Rhodobacterales; family Rhodobacteraceae; genus Paracoccus; species Paracoccus limosus. Next base: position 228,579 of record NZ_WMIF01000001.1, on the reverse strand, counting down.
CAGCCGCCGGGGCAGCGTCGCTGATCACGGTGCTGGCTGCGGCCACGCGGCGCGGACGCGGCGCGGGGCGCACGGATTGCGCCACGGCGGGGGCCGGCGCGGGGGCAGCGGTCTGCGCCTCGGCCAGGGCCTGGCTGATACCGCTGTCCTCGGGCTCCTCGCCCGACAGGTCGGTCAGCGCCTCATTGGCCGGCGCCTCGGCGGCCGGAGCGTCCGAGATCATCGCATCCTCGACGGTGCTCGGCTCGACCGCAGCCGGCGCAGGTGCTGCGGCGGCCGCAGCAGCGGCAGCGGCGGCCGCGGCGCTGGCCTCGGCATCCGACATGGCAATGGTGCGGGCGGCATCGTCAAGCGGCGGCAGCTCGACGGCGCGCGAGGGCTGCTGCGCGGTCGCGCCCAGCGTGCCCATGGCCAGATCGCCATCTTCCAGTCCGGTCGAACCCGGCGCCAGCGCGACCTTGTCCACCCGGCCCGGCTTTTCACCCGAAGCGACGGAGTTGACGGCCAGCCCCGTGCGGTCCGACAGCTCGCCGCCCGGATCCTCGGGGGCGGTGCGCGCCTCGCCCTGCACGGCCCGGATCACCGGCACGCCTGAGACATCGCGGACCACCAGCTTGAAGCCCCAGACGGCAAGGATCACCACCAGCCCGACCGACACCAGCGCGCCGACATAATGCGTCAGCCGCGACAGCCGGCCCAGCAGGCTGGGCGATTCGATCAGCGCCGGATCATGGCCCTGCGCGGCATATTGGTCATCCCAATCGGCCTGCCAGTCGCCTTGGCCTTCCTCGGCCCCGGCGTCCTGCCCATAGGGAAAATCCTGCGCATGGCGCTGCGGTTGCGCACCCTGAAAGCCGCCGGAGCGGAAATCTACTACTGCCATTCCTGCCTGCCTGCCGGTTTGCCCGGTGTTCACTTGCTGCTCGTTCAGATCCGGCGGCGGCTGTTTTCAGCGCATCTCTTTTGCCGGAGTCACACCCAAGATACCAAGACCGGCCGAAATGACAACGCCAACGGCCCGCACCAGCGCGATTTTCGCCGATGTCGCCGCCAGATCGCCCTCTTGCACGAAGCGCAGCGCGGGGTCGTCATTGCCCCGGTTCCACAGCGAATGCAGGTCCGAGGCGATATCATAGAGGAAGAAGGCGATGCGATGCGGTTCGCCCGAACGGGCGGCGATCTCGATCGTGCGTGGCCATTCTGCCACTTTGCGCGCCAGCTCCAGCTCGGCCGGATGCGACAACAGCGACAGATCGGCGCCGGCGAGGCCCGCGTCGGACACGTCCACGCCCAGCTCGGCGGCCTTTTTCAGCACCGAGTTCACCCGGGCGCTGGCGTATTGCACATACCAGACCGGGTTGTCCTTGGACTGCTCCAGCACCTTGTCGAAATCGAAATCCAGCGCCGCGTCGTTCTTGCGCGTCAGCATGTGGAACCGCGTCACCTCGGCCCCGGCCTGCTCGACCACGTCGCGCAGGGTGACGAAGGTGCCGGCGCGTTTCGACATCTTGAAGGGCTCGCCGTTCTTGAACAGCTTGACCAGCTGGATCAGCTTGATGTCCAGCGGCACGCGACCGTCCGACAGCGCCTTCACGGCGGCGGTCATGCGCTTGACATAACCGCCGTGGTCGGCGCCGAACACGTCGATCAACTGATCAAAGCCGCGGTCGATCTTGTCCCAGTGATAGGCGATGTCAGGGGCGAAATAGGTCCACGACCCATCCGATTTCTTGACCGGGCGGTCCACGTCATCGCCATGCGCGGTCGAGCGGAACAGCGTCTGCTGGCGCGGCTCCCAATCCTCGGGCGCCTTGCCCTTGGGCGGCTCCAGCGTGCCTTCATAGATCAGCCCGGCCTCGCGCAGGCGGTCGATGGCGGCCTCGATCCGACCGGTGCCGTAAAGCGCCTTTTCGCTGGAGAACACATCCATATGGACATTCAGCAACGCCAGATCGGCGCGGATCATCTCCATCATCGCCTCGGTGGCGAATTCGCGGATCTCGACCAGCCATTCGGATTCCGGCTTGTCCAGCAGGCCGGTGCCGTATTTCGCCTTCAGCGCCTCGCCCACGGGGATCAGATAGTCGCCGGGGTAAAGGCCTTCGCGGATCGCGGGCTCAAGCCCGTTCGCCTCGCGGTAACGTTCATAGGCTGAGCGTGCCAGCACATCGACCTGCGCACCGCCATCGTTGATGTAATATTCGCGGGTGACGTCATAGCCCGCAAAGTCCAGAAGCGTCGCCAGCGCATCGCCAAAGACCGCGCCGCGGGTGTGGCCGACATGCATCGGCCCGGTCGGGTTGGCGCTGACGAATTCGACGTTGACCTTGGTGCCCTTGCCCATGGTCGAGCGGCCGAAATCCGCGCCCTCGCGCAGCGCCACCTGGACGACACCCTGCCATTCACCCGGCGCCAGACGCAGGTTCAGAAAGCCCGGCCCGGCCACATCGGCGGCGATGATGCGGGGATCGGCGGCCAGCCGCGCGGCCAGCGCATCGGCGATCTCGCGCGGTTTCTTTCCGGCCGGCTTGGCCAGCACCATCGCAGCATTGGTCGCCATGTCGCCATGCGCGGGATCGCGCGGCGGCTCGACGGTGACGGCGGTGGTGTCAAGGCCAGCGGGCAGCTCGCCCAGCTGCTCCATCTGCGCCAGAGCGTCGATGACCAGCGCGCGGATATCGGAAAACAGGTTCATGGCGTCCATCCATAAGATCGCGCCGGGATAGCGCCTGCCGCCGGGGGCCGTCAACCACGCGACAGGCAGATGACAGACCCCGCAAAGCGCCCGCGTCCCGCCGCAAGGACGCCATGCAAGGCGTAAATGATGCATCAGATTGACGCAGGACGGGTTTTCGGCTAGTCGGGCGGGGCCTGCATTCGGCGGGCATGGCAGGGGCGTGCGGAAATTGCGTCCCGGACCGCCGCGATTCCGGGAATTGAGAGCGCGGCGATGGACGCAAGCAAGGCGCGGGTTACGACCCCGCGTCATTACACGAAAGCCCTGAATGACCAAGTTTTCTGATCTGAAGCTCGACCCCAAGGTTCTGCAAGCCATTGCCGAAGCCGGGTATGAAACGCCGACCCCGATCCAGGCCGGGGCGATTCCGCCCGCGCTCGAGGGCCGCGACGTGCTGGGCATCGCCCAGACCGGCACCGGCAAGACCGCGAGCTTTACCCTGCCGATGATCACGCTTCTGGGCCGTGGCCGCGCCCGTGCGCGCATGCCGCGCAGCCTTGTGCTGTGCCCGACGCGCGAACTGGCCGCCCAGGTGGCCGAGAACTTTGACATCTATGCCAAGCACACCCGCCTGACCAAGGCGCTGCTGATCGGCGGCGTCAGCTTTGGCGAACAGGACAAGCTGATCGACCGTGGCGTCGACGTGCTGATCGCCACACCCGGCCGGCTGCTCGATCATTTCGAGCGTGGCAAGCTGCTACTGACCGGCGTGCAGATCATGGTCGTGGACGAAGCCGACCGGATGCTGGACATGGGCTTCATCCCCGATATCGAGCGGATCTTCCAGCTGACGCCCTTTACCCGGCAGACGCTGTTCTTCTCGGCCACCATGGCGCCGGAAATCGAACGCATCACCGACACCTTCCTGCATTCGCCCGAGCGGATCGAGGTCGCGCGTCAGGCCACCACCAGCGAGACCATCACCCAGAAGCTGGTCGAGATCACGCCGACCCGCCGCGACCAGTCGGCCAAGCAAAAGCGCGAACTGCTGCGCGCCCTGATCGACGCCGAGGGCGAGGCGCTGAAAAACGCCATCATCTTCTGCAACCGCAAGACCGATGTGGATATCGTTGCCAAGTCGCTGAAGGCCCATGGATATGACGCGGCACCGATCCACGGCGACCTGGACCAGCGCCACCGCATGGCGACGCTGGACGATTTCCGCGAAGGCAAGCTGCGCTTCCTTGTCGCCTCGGACGTGGCGGCGCGCGGTCTGGACATTCCGGCCGTCAGCCATGTCTTCAACTTCGACCTGCCGAGCCATGCCGAGGATTACGTCCACCGCATCGGCCGCACCGGCCGCGCCGGCCGGCTGGGCACCGCCATCTCGATCGGCGTGCCGGCGGATGAGAAATACCTGACCGCAATCGAGGCCCTGGTGAAACAATCCCTGCCCCGCGCGCCGCTGCCCGAGGGCTTTGCGCTCTCGGCCGCCGCGCAAGACGCCCCCCGCCCACCCCGCGAAAGCGGCAAGCGCGAGCGTGGTCGCGACCGTGACCGTGGCGACCGCCGGGGCCGCCGCGACGACAGCGAGCAGCGCAGCGAGCGCGAGCCCGTCGAACAGGTTCGCGCCGAGGCCCCCCGTCAGGAAGCGCGCCCGCCGCGCGAGGAACGGCGTCAGGAAACGCGTCATGAGTCGCGTCACGACGAACGCCGGGGCGACCGGCGCGAGGATCGCCGCGAACGCGGGGATCGCGGTGGCGACCGCCATCCGGTGATGGGCATGGGCGAGCATATGCCCGAATTCATGACCCGCAGCTTCCGCCCGCGCATCATCGAAGCGGTCATCGAGGCCGATGAGCCCGTCGAGGCGCCGGCCAACGCGGCTCCGGCCCCGGTCAAGCAGGCCGCCCCCGCCGCTCAGGCTCCGGTGGAACAGGCGCCCGTCGAACAGCCCCCTGCCGTCGAAGCCATCGCCGCCGTGGAACCGGCAGCCGAGCCGGTGGCCGAGGTTGCGGCCGAAGCCGCCGCCGAGGCCGCCGCGCCGGCCAAGCGCAAGCGTAAGCCGCGCGCCCCCAAGGCCAAACCCGCCGAGCCGGTGGCCGAAGCCAGCACCGACGCGCCCGCGCCGGTCGAGGCCGCAGCAGTCGAAGCCGCGCCGGTCGAGGTGACCGAGGTAACCGCAACTGAAGCCCCAGCGGAAAAACCCAAGCGCAAATCCCGCGCCAAGGCCGCCCCTGCCGAGGATGGCGCCGCCGAAAAGGCCGAGAAGAAACCGGCCAAACCGCGCGCCCCGCGCAAGAGCCGCGCCAAGGCCGCGCCCGCCGAGGTCACGACGGAGGCGCAACTGGCCCAGCCGCAGCCCGAGGCCCAGCCGGAACCGCAACCCGGCACCGGCGACAAGGCCGAGGTCTGAGTTCGTGCCATGGCTGCGCTGGTCTCTGAGCTGACGCCGGCAAGGCAGCGGCCCGGCTGGCTGGCCTTGGTGCTGGACCTGGGGCTGGGGCTTGCCGCCGCCCTGGGTCAGGCGCCTTGGGGCCTTTGGCCGCTGACCGTGCTGGCGATGGCGCTCTTGTGCTGGCGCATCGCCGGTGCCGGCAGCGCCCGCCGCGCCTTCTGGCACGCGCTGGCCGCCGGCCTTGGCCATTTCGCGCTGGCCATGTCATGGATCGTCGAACCATTTCTGGTCGAGCCCGATGTCTATGGCTGGATGGCGCCCTTTGCGCTGTTCTTCATGGCGCTTGGCGGCGCGCTGTTCTGGGCGGTGCCGGGTTGGCTGGCCGCACGGCTGGCGCCCGGTTTTGCCCGCCAAGGTATCGCCTTTGCCGCGCTGATGGTGCTGTCGGATTGGCTGCGCGGCTGGATCTTTACCGGCCTGCCCTGGGCGCTCTCGGGCCATATCTGGATTGCGACGCCGGCCGGGCAACTGGCCGCGACCTTTGGCTCGATCGGGCTTTCGGCGCTGACCATGGCCGCAAGCTGTCTGCCGCAGGCGCTGGCCCGACACCGCAGCTGGCGCACCGCTGCCCCCGGCGCGATCCTGTCGCTGTTGCTGATCGCCGCCGCCTGGACGCAGGGCATGGCCCGACTGGCCGCCCCCCAGCCCGCCGACAGCGCGCTGCACATCCGGCTGGTCCAGCCCAATGCCAAGCAGGCGCTGAAATGGGACCCTTATTGGTCCGAGATCTTCTTTCGCCGCTTGCTTGACCTCTCCACCGCCCGCGATCCGGGCCGACCGGCCCCCGATGCGGTGATCTGGCCCGAAACCGCGGTGAACTTCCTGCTGGACCAATCCGGCACCGCCGCGCAGGACATCGCGGCCTATGCCGGGGCACCCGTCATCCTTGGCATCCAGCGCTCCGAGGGCGAGCGCTATTACAACAGCCTGACCGAGTTCACCGCAGACGGCATCGGTCCGGTCTATGACAAATTCCATCTGGTGCCCTTTGGCGAATACACGCCTTGGGGCGACCAGCTCTCGGGCTTTGGCATCCGCGCCTTTGCCGCACAACACGGGTTCGGCTATTCCGCCGGGCCAGGGCCGCAGGTGATGCAACTGCCGCGCCTGCCCGCGTTTCAACCGCTGATCTGCTACGAGGCGGTGTTCTCGCGCCACCTGATCACCGGGGCCGGGCGCCCGGCCTGGCTGCTGCAAGTGACCAATGACGCATGGTTCGGGCGCCTCTCGGGCCCTTGGCAGCATCTGGCGCAGGCGCGGCTGCGCGCCATCGAATCCGGCCTACCGCTGATGCGGGCGGCCAATACCGGCGTCTCGGCAGTGATCGACGCGCGCGGCGGGCTGCGCGCGACGCTGGGGCTTGATCTGGACGGGCGGATCGACGCCGCCCTGCCCGGCGCGCTGCCGCCCACGCTCTGGTGCCGCTGGGGCGACTGGCCGGCGGTGCTGGCTGCCGTGGCGGCATTGGCCCTTGCCATCACCCGGCGGCGGTTGACGGCAACCGGGACGTGATCTATCGCTGACGCTGACCGTCACAACGGCTTCCTGGCGTGACGGCGTAACCTTCAACGGAGCACTCCATGGCCAGACAGAATTATGTGTTCACCTCGGAATCGGTTTCCGAGGGGCATCCCGACAAGTTGTGCGACCAGATCTCGGATGCCGTGCTGGATGCGCTGCTGGCCGAGGATCCGGCCGCGCGCGTCGCCTGCGAAACCTTTGCCACCACCGGCACCGTGGTTATCGGCGGCGAGATCGGCCTGACCGATCAGAAGAAGCTTGGCGAATACATGGGCCGCATTGGCCAGATCGCGCGCGATACCATCCATGACATCGGCTATGAGCAGGAAAAGTTCCACTGGAACACCTGCCACGTCCACAACTACCTGCACGAGCAATCCGCCCATATCAGCCAGGGTGTCGACCGCGACGGCGCCGGCGATCAGGGCATCATGTTCGGCTATGCCGTCGACGAGACGCCCGAGCTGATGCCGGCGCCGATCCAGTACGCCCATGCCATCCTGCGCCGTCTGGCCGAGGCCCGCAAATCCGGGGCCGAACCCATGCTTGGCCCCGACGCGAAGTCCCAGCTGAGCCTGCGCTACGAGAACGGCAAGCCGGTCGAGGTAACCAGCCTCGTGCTGTCGCATCAGCACAAGGACATCGCCCAGACCTCGGACGATATCCGCGCCATCGTCGAGCCCTATATCCGCGAGGTCCTGCCCGCCGACTGGCTGACCGAGCGCACCGAATGGTGGGTGAACCCGACCGGAACCTTCGTCATCGGCGGCCCCGATGGAGATGCCGGCCTGACCGGACGCAAGATCATCGTCGACACCTATGGCGGTGCCGCTCCGCATGGCGGCGGCGCCTTCTCGGGCAAGGATCCGACCAAGGTCGACCGCTCGGCCGCCTATGCCGCACGCTACCTTGCCAAGAACGTGGTCGCGGCCGGTCTGGCGAAACGCTGCGTTATCCAGCTCAGCTATGCCATCGGCGTGGCCAAGCCGCTGTCAATCTATGCCGATACCTTTGGCACCTCGGAAATCCCCGAGGCCGAGATCGAACGCGCCGTCTCGCGCGCCATGGACCTGACCCCGCGCGGCATCCGCGAACATCTGGATCTGTGCAAGCCGATCTATCGCCGCACCGCCGCCTACGGCCATTTCGGCCGCGCACCCGAGGCGGACGGCGGCTTCTCCTGGGAGCGCACCGATCTGGCTGACGCGCTGAAACGCGAGCTGTAAGGCAGGGGGCTTCGCCCCCGCGCGTGCCGCGCTCCCCCAGGATATTTAAGCACGAAAGAAGGGCTCGGGAGCGATTCCGGGCCCTTCTTTCGTGGACAAATATCCTGCGGGGGAAGCCCGGAGGACCGCAGGTCAGCCGGGCGTGGGGGCGCAAAGCCCCCATGCGGCCTCAGTCCTTGAAGCTGCGGCTATCCTTGATCTGGTCCCAGGCCCAGACGACCTCTTGCAAGCGATCCTCGTCCGAGCGGTCGCCACCATTCATGTCGGGATGAAGATCCTTGACCAGCGACTTGTATTGCTTGCGGATTTCGGCCCGGGTCCAGCTATCGCGGGCCTCGAGGATTTCCAGCGCCTTGCGCTCGGTCGGCGGCAGCTTGCGGGTGGCGGCGCGGCGGACCTCGGGGTTGGTGCCATTGGCGCCAAGAATCTCAAGCGGGTCGTCGATGCCGTGGCGGGCCCATTTCTGTTCCTGCGCCGCGCGGCCAAAGGGTTTGGTCGGGCGTTCCCAGACCGTGGCATTGTCCAGGAATTGCTGGAACTCGGCCTCGGACTGGCCCTGGAAGTAGTTCCAGTTCAGGTTGTATTCGCGGACGTGGTCCTTGCAGAACCAATAGTAGTCATCCAGATTCCGGGGCGATTTCGGCGCGCGATACTGGCCGGGCTCGTTGCAGCCCTCCTTGTCGCAGCGCCGCGTCGAGGTCTCGAATGCGCCCGACATGCCGCGCCGGCCCTTGGTCTTGCGCTTCTTGTCCGAAGCCGCGGACATGTCGAAACCGAACGGGTCGCTATTGCTCATTTCACTGCCTTGTCCTCATCGGGACGCGCAGTTTAGGCTATTTCGCGCGACATGAAAGGGGCATTGCGGATGATCATCGACGAGATGCGGGAAAGGCTGGCCGTGCTGGCGCCGAGCCGGCTGGAGATTTGGGACGAAAGCGATCAGCACCGCGGCCATGGCGGATGGCGCGAAGGGGGCGAGACGCATTTTCGCATCCGCATCGCCAGCCCTGCGCTGGCCGGTCTGGGCCATGTCGCCCGGCATCGTGCCATCCACAAGGCTTTGGGCGACATCGTGCCGCGGATCCACGCGCTGGCGCTGGAAATCGCCGGGGATTGAGCTGTTAGCGCACACAGGATTGCCGCAATCAGCCCCGCCGCGTAGAAGCCGCAGGGACACCAACCAAGGAATTCTCCGATGATTTCGCCCAAGGATTTCAATGACCGCATGTTGTCGCTGGGCCTTGCCCGGGTGAGCGAGGCGGCGGCGCATGCGTCGGCCCTGCTGATCGGGCGTGGCGATGAGAAAGCCGCCGACCAGGCCGCCGTGAACGCCATGCGCGATCAGCTGAACATGCTGGATATCAAGGGCGTCGTCGTCATCGGCGAGGGCGAGCGCGACGAGGCCCCGATGCTTTATATCGGCGAGGAAGTCGGCACCGGCCATGGCCCCGAGGTCGATATTGCGCTGGATCCGCTGGAAGGCACCACGCTGACCGCCAAGGACATGCCGAATGCGCTGACCGTGATCGCCATGGCGCCGCGCGGCACGCTGCTGCATGCGCCGGACGTCTATATGGAAAAGCTCGCCATCGGGCCGGGCTATGAAAAGGACGTGGTCAGCCTGAACATGACCCCGGCCGAACGCGTGCGGGCACTGGCCAACGCACGCGGCGTCAAGGACAGCGACATCACCGTCTGCATCCTCGAACGCCCCCGGCACGAGGATCTGATCGCCGAAGTGCGCTCGACCGGCGCCGCGATCCGCCTGATTACCGATGGCGATGTGGCGGGCGTCATCCACTGCGCCGAGGCCGAACTGACCGGCATCGACATGTATATGGGTTCGGGCGGCGCCCCCGAGGGCGTGCTGGCAGCCAGCGCGCTGAAATGCATGGGCGGCCAGATGTGGGGCAAGCTGTTGTTCCGCAACGAGGACGAAAAGGGCCGCGCCCGCAAGGCCGGCATCACTGATCTGGACCGGATCTATTCGCGCGATGAGTTGGTCACCGGCGACGTGATCTTTGCCGCGACCGGCGTGACCAATGGCTCGATCGTGGCCGGCGTGAAACGCGAGCCGGGCTATCTGACCACCGAAACCATCCTGATGCGCTCGAAGACCGGCTCGGTGCGGCGCATGATCTATCGCAACCCGGTCAAGTAACCCGGCTGCACCTTGCGCAAGCGGCGGTCATGGGGGATGAAGCCCGCATGACCCTGCTTGCCCCGCCTGCCTTTCTTTCCGTCGATTCTTCGCTGACCGGCCGGTTCTGGCGCGGCCCCGACCCGGCGCTGGAACGCGCGGCCGAGGCCTTGGCGCAGGAAAGCCGCCTGCCCCTGCCCGTCAGCCGGATCCTCGCCGAGCGGGGCGTGCCGGCGCATGAGGCGCAGGCCTATCTGGAACCGCGCCTGCGCGACCTTTTGCCGGATCCCCTGAGCCTGCGTGACATGGACAAGGCGGCCGCGCGCATCCTGCGCGCCGTCACAGGCCAGCAGCGCATCGCCATCTTTGCCGATTACGATGTGGACGGCGGCGCCTCGGCCGCGCTGCTGATCGACTGGCTGCGCCGTCAAGGCATCGAGGCGGTGCTGTATATCCCCGACCGCATCGATGAGGGTTATGGCCCGAACATCCCCGCGATTCAGGCGCTGTCAGCCAAGGCCGATCTGATCATCTGCGTCGATTGCGGCACGCTCAGCCATGAGGCGCTGGCCGCCGCCACCTGCGACGTGATCGTTCTGGACCACCATCAGGGCGGCGAGACCCTGCCCCCGGTGCTGGCCGTGGTGAACCCCAACCGCGCAGATGAGGACGGCAGCCTTGGCCATCTTTGCGCGGCGGGCGTGGTCTTTCTGACGTTGGTGCAATGCAACCGCCTGCTGCGCGAGGCCGGGTGGGCGCAGCCCGATCTGATCGGACTGCTGGATCTGGTGGCGCTGGCCACGGTGGCCGATGTCGCGCCGCTGATCGGCGTCAACCGCGCCTTTGTCCGTCAGGGGCTGGCGATCATGGCCCGGCGGGAACGTCCCGGTCTGGTGGCGCTGTCGGATGTGGCGCGGCTGGATTCGGCACCCAGCGCCTTTCATCTGGGCTTTCTTCTGGGCCCGCGCATCAATGCCGGCGGTCGCGTCGGCCGGGCAGATCTGGGCGCGCAGTGCCTTAGCTGCACCGACCCTAGCGCCGCCGCCCGCTATGCCGAGGAGCTGGACACGCTGAACCGCGACCGCCGCGCCATCGAGGCCGCCGTGCGCGAGGCCGCGCTGGCACAGGTCGAGGCGCGCGAGGCCGCTCAGGGGCCGGGGCTGCTGGCATGGGCCGCCGATCAGGGCTGGCACCCCGGCGTGGTCGGTATCGTCGCCGCCCGGCTGAAAGAGGCGACCGGCCTGCCCTCGGTGGTGATCGGGGTCGAGAACGGCATCGGCAAAGGCTCGGCCCGTTCGGTGCCCGGCGTCGATCTGGGCCGTGCCATCCAGCGCCTCGCCGCCGAGGGGTTGCTTTTGAAGGGCGGCGGCCATGCCATGGCGGCCGGGCTGACGGTGGACGAGGCCCGCATCCCCGAGGCCATGGCCCGGCTTGCCGAATTGCTCTCGCGCGAGATGGCCGATCGCGCCGGCGCCGGAGAGCTGCGCATCTCGGGGCTTCTGGATCCGGCCGGGGCCACCGTCGAGCTGATGCAATTGCTGGAACGTGCCGGCCCCTTTGGGCAAGCCGCGCCCGCGCCGCGCTTTGCCTTTGCCGATCAGCTGATCGACAGCGCCGCCACCATGGGCGACAGCCATCTGCGCCTGCGCTTTCGCAGCCCGGGCAGCCCGGCGATCGAGGCGGTGGCCTGGGGGGCGATGACCGGCCCGCTGGGGCCCGCCCTGCTGGGTGCCAAGGGCCGGCGCTTTCATCTGGCCGGGCGGCTGGAACTGTCGCTCTGGGGCGGGCGCGAACGGGTGCGGCTGCGGCTGGACGATGCCGCGCCGGCGGGCTGAACCCTGTCGCGGCGCGGGGCGAAAAAACTTGTCCGCCCGCGCATTTTTCCGCTTGCGCGGCCCGCGTCGCTCGCCTAAACACCGCTCCACGCTGCAGGGCATGACCCGGCAGCCGTGAAAGTGGCCCGTTCGTCTATCGGTTAGGACGTCAGGTTTTCAACCTGAAAAGAGGGGTTCGACTCCCCTACGGGCTGCCACTTCCTCCCTGAAAAGCAGACAACATTGGCCGGCCCGGGCAGTTGCATGTCCGGCATGTGTCATTCAAAATGGCTGGTCGGCGCCGGCGAACCGGCGCCCGTCCTGATCAGACCTCGCTGACGCGGCGCATCAGCCACAGCGCCAGCGCCGAACACAGCAGCGTCGCCAGCACCATCGGCACGGCGGTGCCGTTGTAAAGCTGCCCCACAGGCGCCGCGATCAGCACCGCGCCCAGCGTCGAGACCGCCGCCACGACCGAGGCCGCCATGCCCGCCAGATGGCCCATATGCTGCAAGGCCATGGCATTGAGGTTGCCAAAGGTGATGCCGGCCATGAAGAACACGCTGACCGCCCAGAAAAAGAACACCGGGAAGGCCAGCGCCTGCGGCAGTAGCCCGCCCATCAGCAGCGCCAGCACCACGGCTGCGACGACGACCTGCATGGCATAGGCGGCGGCGACGATGCGGCGCATGCCCAGCCGCACGACATAGCGCGCATTCAGCACCGTGCCCGTGCCCGACAACAGCGCCATGGCGGCAAACCACAGCGGAAAGCTCTCGCCCTTGCCATAGGTCTGCGAAAACAGCTGCTGCGCCGAACTCAGCAGCGCGAACATCTGACCAAAGCCCAGCGTCATCACCACCGTGACCAGCCGCACCTGCGAATGGCCCAGCACCTCGCGCGCGCCGGCCAGCAGGCTGCCCATTTGCAGCGGCCGGCGCCGGGCGGGGGGCAGCGTCTCGGCCTGACGCAGGGACAGCCACAGGCTGCCGATCACCGCCAGCACCACGAAGGCGCCAAAGACGCCGCGCCAGCCCGCAAGATGAATGATCCCCGCCCCCAGCGACGGCGCCACCGCCGGCACAAGGATAAAGATCATCATCACGAAACTGGTGATCCGCGCCATCTCGCGGCCCTGATACAGATCGCGCACCAGCGCCAGCGACACGATGCGCGGCCCGGCGGCGCCGATGCCCTGCAAGACGCGCGCCGCCAGCAGCATCTCCAGCGAGGGGGCAAAGACCGCCGCCACCGCGCCGATGGCATAGACCGCAAAGCCCAGCACGATGATCGGCTTGCGACCAAAGGCATCCGACAGCGGCCCCGCCACGAACAGCCCTGCCCCCAGCCCGGCGACAAAGGCCGTCAGCACCAGCTGCGCCCGGTTCACGTCCTCCGGGGTCAGTTCACGCGCAATGTCGGGCAGCGCCGGCAGCATCGAATCGATGGAAAAGGCGATCGAGGCAAAGGTCAGCGCCAGCATGGCGATGAACTCGGGCAGCGGCTGGCGGGATCCGCCCGACGCGGCGCGCGGATTCGAAGCGGGATCGGACATGGCACCCTCTGGTATGGAACGTATCCGGCCTATCGTCCGGCCCGGCCCGGCGCAAGCCGCCCCGTTGCACCCGCCCGGCGACAGGCTATATCTGACGTATGAGCGTATCCTTGCACCTGATGAAACTCTGCGTCGGCTGCGACAGCCCCGCCGAACTGGCCCAATGGCAACACGAGCAATGGCAGGGCGGCCCGGCCCGCCATGTCACCCGCATGTGGCCCAAGCGCGAAACCGAGCTGCTGGCTGGCGGCTCGATCTATTGGGTGTTCAAGGGCGTGATGCAGGCGCGCCAGCGGCTTTTGGCGCTGGAAGAGGTCGAGGGTGCCGACGGCATCCGCCGCTGCGCTCTGGTGCTCGATCCCGAACTGGTGCGCACCGCCGCAGTGCCGCGCCGCGCCTTTCAGGGCTGGCGCTATCTCGCCGCCGCCGATGCGCCACCCGACCTGCCCGCCGGACGCGAGGCCGAACCAAGCCTGCCGACCGAGATCGCCCGCGCCTTGGCCGAGATGGGCCTGCGCTAACCCGCAAACCACGCCTCCGTGACCGCGGCGCGTCTTCTTTCGTGTGAAAATATCCTGGGGGGAGCCTCCGGGCGCCCCGTCGAGGGGCGACCGGAGGCGGGGGGCAAAGCCCCCCTGCTCAGTCCATGAAAAAGGCAAAGCGGATGACGAACAGCGCCGCCACGATCCATGTCGCCGCATGCACCTCGCGCGCCCGGCCGGTCAACAGCTTGATCGCAGCATAGCTGACGAAACCAAAGGCAAGGCCATTGGCGATGGAATAGGTAAACGGCATCATCAGTGCCGTCAGCACCGCCGGCGCGCTTTCGGTGACATCGCCCCAGCTGATTTCCTCGAATTCGCGCACCATCAGGCAGGCGACATAAAGCAGCGCCGGCGCGGTGGCATAGGCCGGGACCGAACCTGCCAGCGGCGCAAAGAACATCGCCAGCAGGAACAGCCCGGCCACGACCAGCGCAGTCAGCCCGGTGCGCCCGCCCGCCTGCACGCCCGAGGCGCTTTCGACATAGGCAGTGGTCGAGCTGGTGCCCAGCATCGAACCCGCCAGGATCGCAGTCGAATCGGCCATCAGCGCCCGGCTCAGCCCCTTGTTGCTATGGGCCGGCCCCTCGGTCAGCAGGCCGGCGCGCTTAGCCACGCCGATCAGCGTGCCGGTGGCGTCAAAGACCTCGACCAGCACCATGACCAGAATGACATGGACGATGCCCACGGTCAGCGCGCCCGCGATATCCAATTGCAGAAAGGTCGGCGCGATCGAGGGCGGCATCGACATCACGCCACCGAACGGGCTGGCGCCCAGCAAAATCGAGACCACCGTCACCACAAGGATGCCGATCAGGATCGAGCCTCGCACCTGCAACGCATCCAGCGCCGCGATGATAAAGAACCCCAGCACCGCCAGCAGCGTGCCGGTGGCGGTCAGGTCGCCCAGACCCACCAGCGTCGCCGGGTTGTCGACGACGATGCCGGCGTTCTTCAGCGCGATCAGGCCCAGGAACATGCCGATCCCCGCCGCAATGGCCGAGCGCATGGAATGCGGAATCCCCGCGATCAGCCAGCGCCGGATGCCGGTCGCGGACAGGAACAGGAACACGAGGCCGGAAATGAACACCGCCCCCAGCGCCTGCTGCCAGGTGAATCCCAGCGTGCCGACCACGGTAAAGGCAAAGAACGCGTTCAATCCCATGCCCGGCGCCATGCCGATGGGCCAATTCGCCCACAGCGCCATGATGGCCGACCCCAGCGCCGCCGCCAGACAGGTCGCGACAAAGACCGCGCTCTTGTCCATGCCGGTGGTCGACAGGATCTCGGGGTTGACGAAGATGATATAGGCCATGGTGAGGAAGGTGGTGATCCCGGCGATCACCTCGGTCCTGACGCTGGTGCCGCTGGCCTTCAGGCCAAACTGTTTTTCTAGCATTTTACCTCCCGCTGGCGGATGCGCCCGCCGTGATAGCGACAGTAGAACCGGCTATTCCTCACGAGAATGCAGGCTCTGACGACAGAGTTTCAATGCTTTGTTGAGAACCGGGAATTTTCAACGAAAATGGCGCTGTGTTTTTAGTCATTCATGGGTTGCCTGCGGTGCCGGCAAGATGATGACTGCATCAAGCCGCAAGAGATACAAGGAAGCAAGCGATGCGCTACAGCCGTGACATGATCGGATATGGCGAACACACCCCCGATCCGCAATGGCCGGGCGGCGCGCGCATCGCCGTGCAGATCGTGATGAATTACGAGGAAGGCGGCGAAAACAGCATCGAGCATGGCGATGCCGCCTCCGAGGCCTTCCTGTCCGAGATCATCGGTGCCCAGCCTTGGCCCGGCAAGCGGCACTGGAACATGGAATCGATCTATGATTACGGCGCCCGCGCCGGGTTCTGGCGGCTGCACCGTCTGCTGAAAGACATTCCGATCACCGTCTATGGCGTGGCGACGGCGCTGGAGCGTGCGCCCGAACAGGTCGCGGCGATGCAATCCGCCGGCTGGGAGATCGCGACCCATGGCCTGAAATGGATCGACTATCGCGACATCCCCGCCGAGACCGAGGCCGAGCATATCGCCAAAGCGGTCGAGCTGCACACCCGCGTCACCGGCGAGCGGCCGCGCGGTTTTTATCAGGGCCGCACCTCGATGAACACGGTGGCGCTGGGATGCGAGGAAGGCGGCTTTGAATATCTGGCCGACACCATCGCCGACGACCTGCCCTATTGGCATGTCCACAAGGGTAAGCCGCAGCTGATGGTGCCCTATACGATGGACGCCAATGACATGCGCTTCTCCTCGG
Organism: Paracoccus limosus; assembly: GCF_009711185.1. Taxonomy (GTDB): domain Bacteria; phylum Pseudomonadota; class Alphaproteobacteria; order Rhodobacterales; family Rhodobacteraceae; genus Paracoccus; species Paracoccus limosus. The sequence goes on along the minus strand of NZ_WMIF01000001.1, from coordinate 212,380 downwards.
GTCAGGGCTTCGGCACCGGGGTCGAGTTCTTCGACTATCTGCGCGACAGCTTCGACGTGCTTTATGCCGAAGGTCAGGCGGGCGCGCCGAAGATGATGTCGATCGGGCTGCATTGCCGTCTGGCCGGGCGGCCGGGCCGCGCCATCGCCGTGCAGAAATTCATCGAGCATTGCCGCCAGCATGAGGGCGTCTGGTTTGCCAGCCGTCTGGACATCGCGCGGCACTGGGCCAAGACGCATCCCTATCAAGCCCGGCTGCGCCCCTCCGAGATGACGCGCGAGGATTTCGTGCAGAAATTCGGCGGCATCTACGAGCATTCGCCCTTTATCGCCGAACGCACCTGGGACGGTGAGATGGGCGCGATCCACGATACGGCCGCCGGTCTGGCCGCGCGCATGGCGCAGGTGTTCCGCGCCGCTTCGGACGCGGAACGGCTGGGCGTGCTGGTCGCGCACCCGGATCTGGCGGGCAAGCTGGCCGAGGCCAAGCGGCTGACGGCGGAAAGCACCTCGGAGCAGGCCTCGGCGGGGTTGGATGCGCTGACCGATGCCGAGCGTGCGGAGTTCCAGCAGGTGAATGTCGATTACGTCGCCAAGCACGGCTTTCCCTTCATCATCGCGGTGCGCGATTACGACAAGGCCGGGATCATGGCCGCGATGCAGGCCCGCAGGAACAACGACACCCCGACCGAGCGGGCCGAGGCCGAACGCCAGGTCATGCGCATCGCCCAATTGCGCCTGCAATCTGCGCTGCAGTGATGGGCCAGGACCAAGGAGAATCCTCGATGAACCATATTCCGAAAGGCAGCCCGATGCCCGCGCCCCACTATGCCGGACCCTTTGCCGGCCTGCCGCCGCAAAGCGATCTCAGCACCGATACCGCGGTCTTTACCGAAGCCTATGCCGTCATCCCGGCCAGCACGATGCGCGATATCGTCACCAGCTTCCTGCCCGGCTGGCGCGGCATGCGCATGTGGATGATTGCCCGGCCGCTGTCGGGTTTCGCCGAAACCTTCAGCCAGTATGTCGTCGAATTGGAACCCAAGGGCGGCTCGGCAAAACCCGAGGTCGATGCGGGGGTGCAATCGGCCATCTTCGTCACCGACGGCGCCATCACCCTGACCATCGCCGGGCAGCGGCACGAACTGGTCCCCGGCGGCTTTGCCTATATCCCGGCGGGCATGGATTGGTCGGTCGAGAATGGCGATGCCACGTCGCGCTTTCACTGGTGGCGCAAGCGCTGGGAGGTGGTCGAGGGGCTCGACAAGCCCGATGTCATCATCGCCAATGAACGCGACATCGCGCCGATCCCGATGCCCGACACCGGCGGCAGCTGGGCCACGACGCGCTTCATGGACCCGACCGACATGCGCCATGACATGCATATCACCATCGTGACGCTGACGCCGGGCGGCAGCATCCCCTTTGCCGAGACGCATGTGATGGAGCATGGGCTGTACGTGATCGAGGGCAAGGCGGTCTATCGGCTGAACCGCGACTGGGTCGAGGTCGGGCCCGGCGATTTCATGTGGCTGCGCGCCTATTGCCCGCAATGCTGCTATGCCGGGGGGCCGAGCAACTTCCGCTATCTGCTGTACAAGGACGTCAATCGTCACGCGAAGATCTGGGCTTAGGTCGGGGGCTCTGCCCCCACGTCTCGCGGCCCCTCAACGGGGCCACGAGACGTTCCCCCGGGATATTTCGACACGAAAGAAGCCGGGGGGCCGATGGGCGGGCCAGAGTTGCCGTCGCGCAAGGCTTGACCGCTGGCCCCGGACGTGGCTTTCAGGAAAGGTCTGACGAAAGGAGCCACCATGTCCCGCTTTGCAGCCATGATGCTTTCGCTGGTGCTTGCCGCCCTGCCCTTGACTGCGGCGGCCCAGCCCGAGATGAGCGCGGCCGAGGTGGCGGCAGTCAAGCGCGCGGTCTTTGACGATCCGGCAGCGCCGGTGATGGGCAATCCCGCCGGCACGGTCACGCTGGTCGAGTTTTCGGATTACAACTGTGGCTTCTGCCGCAAGGCCATGCCTGAGGTCGCCGCCTTTCTGACCGCCAATCCCGATGTCAAGCTGGTGGTGCATGAGGTGCCGATCTTTGGCGAGGGTTCGCATTACGCTGCATTGGCGGCGCTGGCTGCGGCCCGACAGGACCGCTACCCCGAGTTCCACCGGGCGCTGATGGGGATGGCCGGCAAGGCGGAAAAACCCTCGGTGCTGCGCGAGGCGCGGCGGCTGGGCCTCGACATGGCGCGGTTCGAGCGCGACATCGCTGACCCCAAGCTTGCCGCACAGATCGAGGCCAATCTGGAGCTGGCCGACCAGATCGGCTTGCAGGGCACACCCAGTTTCATCGCCGGCGACCGGGCGGTGTTCGGCTATCTGCCGCAGGCCGATCTGAAGGAACTGGTCGACGAGGCGCGCGGCGCCAAATGAAAAATGGGCCAAGGCATCTACCTTGGCCCGGCAATCGTTACCCGGAAATCATCTGGTCTGAACGAGATCAGCCCTTTGCCGCCGGGGCGGGCTTGGCCGGCGTTTCGACCTTGTGCGCCTGCGGCGCGGTTGTGGCCGGTTTGGCCGGCTTTACCGTTTTGGCGGGTTCGGCTTCGCTGGTCTTCATGAGGCGCGGCTTGCCGTTGACCTTGAACAGATCCCCGGTCTTGAGGTCATAGGTGAGGCTCAGTTCCTGGTTCTGACGCATGCCGCTGGCTTCGATCGCTTTGCCGCCCTGGGACAGTTTCACCTGAGTGAAGCCCTGTTTGGCCAGCTCCTGGGTCAGCGCCTGTTCGGCGACCTTCTGGCCCTGTTTCACCGGCAGCTGTTGCGGCACGGTGATCGATTCCACGGCCATGGCGCCGCCGGCGAACAGCAGCGGAGCGGTAGCGATTGCAGCGATCTTCAGCGTCTTCATGAACATTTTGGCCTCCTTGTGCCACGACATGTCACGTGAGCCAAACGCCAAGGCGCGAGACCGGGTTTCCCCGGCTCGCGCCTTCGTAATCCATCGTGTTATCTGGTGATTGCGGTCAGATCTTCATGTCGAAACCAAGGTGTTTCGCCACGGTGAAGATATCCTTGTCGCCACGGCCCGACAGGTTCACGACCATGATGTGATCCTTGGGCAGGGTCGGCGCCAGCTTGATGACATGGGCCAGCGCATGGCTGGGTTCCAGCGCCGGGATGATGCCTTCCAGTTCGCAAAGCTTCTGGAACGCGGCCAGCGCCTCGGTGTCGGTGACGCTGACATATTCGGCGCGGCCTTGCTCTTTCAGCCAGGCATGCTCGGGGCCGATGCCGGGATAGTCCAGACCGGCGCTGATCGAATGGCCTTCTAGGATCTGGCCCTCGTGATCCATCAGCAGATAGGTGCGGTTGCCATGCAGGACGCCCGGACGGCCGCCGGTCAGGCTGGCACAATGCTGCATGCGTTCATCGACGCCCTTGCCACCGGCCTCGACACCGATGATGCGCACCGAGGCATCGTCGAGGAAGGGATGGAACAGGCCCATGGCATTCGAGCCGCCGCCGATCGCTGCAATCACGCTGTCGGGCAGACGGCCGGCGCCCTCTTGTTCCTCAAGCTGCCAGCGGGTCTCGCGGCCGATGATCGACTGGAAATCACGCACCATGGCCGGATAGGGATGCGGGCCGGCGACCGTGCCGATGCAATAGAAGGTGTCGCGCACATTGGTGACCCAATCGCGCAGCGCATCGTTCATCGCATCCTTGAGCGTGCCGCGACCCGAAGTCACAGGCACCACCTCGGCACCAAGCAGCCGCATGCGGAACACGTTCGGCGCCTGCCGTTCAACGTCATGCGCGCCCATGTAGACGATGCATTTCAACCCGAAGCGGGCGCAGACCGTCGCCGTCGCCACGCCATGCTGGCCGGCGCCGGTTTCGGCGATGATCCGGGTCTTGCCCATGCGGCGCGCCAGCAGGATCTGGCCCAGCACGTTGTTGATCTTGTGGCTGCCGGTGTGGTTCAGCTCTTCGCGCTTGAGATAGATCTTGGCACCGCCAAGGGCCTCGGTCAGGCGCGGCGCGAAATAAAGCGGGCTCGGGCGACCGACGTAATGTGCCCAGAGATCGTCCATCTCGGCCCAGAAGGTGGGATCGTCCTTGGCGCGGTCGTATTCGGCCTCGAGGTCCAGGATCAGCGGCATCAGGGTTTCGCTGACGAAGCGGCCGCCGAAGATGCCGAAACGGCCCTGTTCGTCGGGGCCGTTCATGAAGCTGTTGATGAGATCTTCGGCCATGGCTCTCCTCGCGCGGTCGGATCGGGTATTTGAAAAACGGAAATAGCCCGTCGGCCGTTCTTAACGCCGACGCCGCCCTTGGTAAAGTTCAGAGGATCGGCGCGGTGGCGCGGGCGATGAATTGACGGATTTTTTCCACGTCCTTGACGCCCGGCGCGCTTTCGACGCCAGACGAGACATCGACGCCCGGCGCGCGGGTCAGCCGGATCGCCTGCGCGACATTCTCGGGCGTCAGGCCGCCAGCCAGCAGCCATGGCCGCACCATCTGCCGCCCGACCAGCAACCGCCAGTCGAAGGCCAGCCCGTTGCCGCCGGGCAGATCGGCGCCCTTGGGCGGCTTGGCATCGACCAGCAGCATGTCGGCGACCAGACCATAATCCCAAAGCGCATCCAGATCGGCAGGCTCGGCAACGCCCACCGCCTTCATCACCGGCAGGCCGGTCAAGGCCTTGACCTCGGCCACGCGCTGCGGAGTCTCGTGGCCATGCAGCTGGATCACGTCCAGCGGCACCGTGGCCAGCGTCGATTGCAGCGCCGCATCATCGGGGTTCACGAACAGCCCGACCCGCGCGATGCCGACCGGCACTGGCGCGGTCAACTCGGCCGCCTGCGCCGGTGTGACATGGCGCGGCGATTTCGGGAAAAACACGAAACCCAGATAGCGCGCGCCGGCCTTGATGGCGGCATCGACGCTGTCGGGCTGGCTTAGCCCGCAGATCTTGACGGCAGTGGCCATGGCTCAGCGCGTGGCCGGCAGGCCGGCACCGGTGGGACGGCTGGCGGATTGGTCGAGGATCGCCAGAACCTCGTCCTGCGGCTGGGCGTGCTTGCGGCGCATGTCGCCCATCTCACGTTCCAGCCGGGCCAGCTCCTGGGTCTTGGCCTTGGCATCGGCGCGGATGCCGGCCTCGCGCAGCCATTCCCAGATCAGGCCGACGATCAGGCCAAAGACCATGGCCAGAAACAGCGCCAGAAAGCCGGGCATGGTCAGCGACCATTGCCCGCCCGTCAGCGACGCAAGGCTTTCGGGGAACATGCTGACGGTCAGCGCGCCCCGGTTCGCGGCGGCGATCAGGATCAGCACGACGGCCAGAACAGCAATGAAGAACAACCGGATCGCGCGCATGATTCACCCCTTGCGAAAGCTGCGGCCAATCTGGCCTATTCCTCTTCGCCGTTCAACCGCTCGCGCAAGAGCTTGCCGGTCTTGAAGAAGGGCACATGCTTTTGATCGACGCTGACCGACTCGCCGGTGCGCGGGTTGCGGCCCTGACGGGCGTCGCGCTTCTTGACCGAGAAGGCGCCGAACCCGCGCAGTTCGACCCGGTCGCCGCGGGCCATCGCATGGATGATCTCCTCGAACACCGTGTTGACGATCCGCTCGACGTCGCGCTGGAAAAGATGCGGGTTCTCTTCGGAGATTTTCTGAATCAGTTCGGACCGGATCATTTTGGTTCCCGATTTTGGCGCGTTTAACCAGTTACAGCCCAACCGATCTTAGATCAGGCACGGCGCGTTTCAATGGCTGAACGCCTTCTCGCTGAAAAGGTTGCCAGATTTTTGCGCCTTGAGCCAGATCACCGCCCGGTTGGCATGAAAATGCCCCCGGTTCACAGGAACCGGGGGCAGGATCAGTCGAAATCGACCGGATCAGTTCTTGCTTTTCAGCGCGGCGCCCAGGATGTCGCCCAGCGAGGCGCCCGAGTCGGACGAGCCGAACTGTTCGACGGCTTCACGCTCTTCGGCGATTTCGCGTGCCTTGATCGACAGGCCCAGACGACGGGTCTTGGCGTCGATGTTGGTGACGCGGACGTCGACATGGTCACCGACCTGGAAGCGCTCGGGGCGCTGGTCCTGACGGTCGCGGGCCAGGTCCGAACGACGGATGAAGGATTTCATGCCGTTGTATTCGACCTCGATGCCGCCGTCCTCGATCGCCGTCACGGTGACGGTGATGACCGAGCCACGTTTCACACCTTCGACCGCTTCGGCCATGGCGTCGTTTTCCAGAGCCTTGATCGACAGCGAGATGCGCTCTTTGTCGATATCGACTTCCTGAACCACGGCTTTCACCACGTCGCCCTTGCGGAAGTCCTGGATGGCGTCTTCGCCACGGGCGTCCCACGAGATGTCCGACAGGTGAACCATGCCGTCGATATCGCCCTCGAGGCCAACGAACAGACCGAATTCGGTGATGTTCTTGACTTCGCCTTCGATGACGGTGCCGACCGGGTGGGTCTCGGCAAAGACTTCCCACGGGTTGCGCATGGTCTGTTTCAGACCCAGCGACACGCGGCGTTTGGCTTCGTCGATTTCCAGAACCATCACGTCAACCTCTTGCGAGGTGGACACGATCTTGCCGGGATGGACGTTTTTCTTGGTCCAGCTCATTTCCGAGACGTGGACCAGACCTTCGACACCGGCTTCCAGTTCGACGAACGCGCCGTAATCGGTGATGTTGGTCACGCGACCCGAATGGACCGAGCCGATCGGGAACTTGTTGCCCACGGTATCCCACGGATCGGCCTGCAGCTGTTTCATGCCCAGGCTGATGCGGTGGGTGTCCTTGTTGATCTTGACGACCTGGACCTTGACGGTCTCGCCGATCGACAGGATCTCGGACGGGTGATTGACGCGGCGCCAGGCCATGTCGGTGACGTGCAGCAGACCGTCAACGCCGCCCAGATCAACGAACGCACCGTATTCGGTGATGTTCTTGACCACGCCCTCGACCGTCTGACCTTCGGTCAGGTTGGCGATGACTTCGGCGCGCTGTTCGGCGCGGCTTTCTTCCAGAATGGCGCGGCGCGACACGACGATGTTGCCACGGCGGCGGTCCATTTTCAGGATCTGGAACGGCTGTTTCAAACCCATCAGCGGGCCGGCATCGCGCACGGGGCGCACATCGACCTGCGAACCCGGCAGGAAGGCGACAGCGCCGCCCAGATCCACCGTGAAGCCGCCCTTGACGCGACCAAAGATGGCGCCTTCGACGCGCTCTTCAGCGGCATAGGCTTTTTCCAGACGATCCCAGGCTTCTTCGCGGCGGGCTTTCTCGCGCGAGATGCTGGCTTCGCCACGGGCGTTCTCGACGCGGTCCAGATAGACCTCGACTTCGTCGCCGACAGCGATATTGGGGGCTTCGCCGGGGTTTGCGAATTCTTTCAGATCAACGCGGCCTTCCATTTTGTAGCCGACGTCGATGATAGCCTGGCCGGCCTCGATGGCGATGACCTTGCCTTTGACAACCGAACCTTCGTCCGGGGTGTCGATCTCGAGGCTTTCGTTCAGAAGGGCCTCGAACTCTTCCATGGTCGCTTTAGCGCACATATGTATCCAGTTTCCTTTACACGGTTTTCTGGCCTTGCGGTTGGCTCCGCCGGTCTTTTTGTAGTCACCCGGGATATGCACAAAGGGTCGCGGCTTGCGCCCGACCCTGTCTTCACGCGGCCTGTCATGGCCCCATCACGCATCCCGACGGGCGCGATATAGCCGGGATCGGCCAATGTGGCAAGGGTTTCGGGCGGTTTTGCCGCAGGCCCGCCCGGAGGCGCAGGTTCAGGCGCCGGCGCGCCGCGCCGCCTCGATGGCCACGCGCACGGCATCGCTGATCGCCATGTCGCTGGTGTCAAACAGCAGCGCATCCGGCGCCGGGCGCATCGGCGCCACGTCGCGGGCGGCATCGCGGGCGTCCCGCTCGCGCAGCTCATGCAGGATCTGCACCGGATCGGCGCCCAGCTCCAGCGCGCGGCGGTGGGCACGCACCTCGTCGCGGGCGGTGACGTAAAGCTTCAGCCGGGCCTCGGGGCAGATGACCGTGCCGATGTCGCGCCCGTCCAGCACCGCGCCCGGCTCGGTGCGGGCAAAGCGGCGCTGGAAATCGACCAGCGCGGCGCGGACCTCGGGGATCACCGCGACGCGGCTGGCCGCCTGCCCGGCCTCGGCCGAACGCAGATCGCCGCGCTGCAGATCGGCGGGGTGCAGGCCGCGTGCCGCCGCCACCGGATCGCCACCAAGCGCACCCACCGCGCGATACAAAAGCCCGGTATCCAGATGCACAAAGCCCAGCTCGGCCGCCAGCGCGCGGGCGATGGTTCCCTTGCCCGCTGCCGCAGGCCCGTCGATGGCGATGGTGAACGACATGTGGCGCATGATCCCCTGAGCTGTTCCGCCGCTTTTTGCCGGAGCCGGCGGACGAGGTCCAGCCACAGAGCGGAAGCCCGCCGGCCCGCAGGCGGTATCCTTGACATTTTTACGCGCCGCACCGCAGAACTCACCCAAGTTCCCATCAGCTTCCTGCCGTGGCGGGCCAAGGCGACATGACGATCGAGCACGAACTCAGGCGAATCGATATGCTGCTGGACTGCCGCACGATGGCCAGCCTGTGGCAGCAATTCACCGCCTGCATGCGCGAGATGGGCTTTCCCCATATGCTGTATCGCGGCCACCGCATCCTGTCGGCGGGCGACGAACGCATGATCGTCGATGGCATCGCGCTGTCCGAAGCGCCGCCGGCGCTGCTGGATGATATCGAGGCGGCCAAGCTGGGCATGCACCTGCCGATGGCCGGCTGGCTGGTGCGCCATTTCGGTGTCGAAAGCTGGGGCTGGCTCGCAAGCCACCCGGAACGGATCTCGGCCCGCGAAGCCAGCGCCTTCGCGCTGTTCCGGCGCTATCGTCTGGGCAGCGGCATCGCCGTCAGCCTGGCCGACCGTGTGCCGCGCATGCGCGCCATCCTTTTGCTGATCGGCGGCGAGGGCGTCGATCAGACCAGCGTCGACCGGCTGTGGCGGATGCAGGCGACGCAGATCCATCTGCTGGCCAAGTTGCTGCACGAGCGCATCGCCAATCTCGCGCGCGATACGCTGGAGCCGGTGCTGACCACGCGCCAGCGTCAGGTGCTGGAGCTGACCGGCCTTGGCCTGCCCGCCCCCGCCATCGCCGAACAGCTGCAGATCACCCTGTCCACAGTCGAAAAGCACCTGCGCCTGGCCCGCGCCGCGCTTGGCGCGCGCAACACCGCCCATGCCGTGCTGCTGGCCCATGGCAGCCACCAGATCTTTGTCGATATTGGTGAACGCTGCGATGAGCGCACCGAACGCGCCGCCCATGCCGACATGCGCGAATTGCGGCCATGGTCCTATCGCAGCTTCGACGGCAGCTTTGCCGCCGCAGACCCCGCCGCCACTGAAGCCGCCACCGAATAAGGACCACCCGATCGCGCCGCCCTGGCGCATCGGGACTTGCATTCCGCCGCAAAACAGCCTATGTCGCGCGCACTTCACAGGTGGGGTCGGGCCTTCGGGGGAGAAATCCTCGCAGGTCCACCGGTTGGGGCAATTGCCCTGAAAACCCCGCCAAGGCGCAAACCGGAAAGGAACATGGAATGGCGCTTCCCGAATTCTCCATGCGTCAGCTTCTTGAAGCTGGCGTTCACTACGGCCACCAGACCCAGCGCTGGAACCCCCGTATGGCCGAGTTCATCTATGGTGAACGCAACGGCATCCACATTTTCGACCTGACGCAGACCGTCCCGATGCTGGACGCCGCTCTGCAAGCCGTGCGCGACACCGTCGCCAAAGGCGGCCGTGTGCTGTTCGTCGGCACCAAGCGTCAGGCGCAGAAATCCATCGCCGAAGCCGCCGAGAAATCGGCGCAATACTACATGAACCACCGTTGGCTGGGCGGCACGCTGACCAACTGGAAAACCGTTTCGCAGTCGATCCAGCGCCTGAAAGCGCTTGACGAGACGCTGGGCTCGGGCGCTGAAGGCCTGACCAAGAAAGAGCGTCTGCAGATGGAACGCGAGCAGGCCAAACTGCAGGCCTCGCTGGGCGGCATCCGCGAAATGGGCGGCCTGCCCGACCTGCTGTTCGTCATCGACGTCAACAAGGAAGACCTGGCCATCCTGGAAGCCAAGAAACTTGGCATTCCGGTCGTCGCCGTGGTCGATACCAACTGCTCGCCCAAGGGCGTTGACTACATCATCCCGGGCAACGACGACGCCGCTCGCGCCATCTCGCTGTATTGCGACCTGGCCTCGCGCGCCGCTCTGGACGGCATGACCGCCCAGATGGGCGCTGCCGGTGTCGATCTCGGCGCTCTGGAAGCCTCGGTCGAAGAAGAGCTGGCCGGCGAAACCGCCGAAGAAGCCGCAGACGCCTGATCGGCCTGCCCCCCGGGGCCTGGCATTTACCGAACAGTCATCAGGCGGGGATAAGCCCCGCCTGACGCATTCAAGAACAAGGAGACATCCGATGGCTATCACCGCTGCGATGGTGAAAGAGCTGCGCGAATCGACCGGCGCCGGCATGATGGACGCCAAGAAAGCGCTGACCGAAACCGATGGCAACATGGAAGCCGCCGTCGACTGGCTGCGCACCAAGGGTCTGGCCAAAGCCGCCAAGAAAGCCGACCGCGTCGCGGCCGAGGGTCTGGTGGGCGTGTCCGTGACCGCCGGCCGTGGTGTTGCGGTCGAGCTGAACTCGGAAACCGACTTCGTCGCCAAGAACGCCGACTTCCAGCAGCTGGTTCGCGAGATCACCAATGTCGCGCTGACCACCGCCGAGGATGTCGAGGTGCTGAAAGCCACGCATCTGAACGGCAAGCCGGTTTCGGAAGTCGTGACCGACGCCATCGCCCGCATCGGCGAGAACCTGACCCTGCGCCGCATGCACGTTCTGGAAGGCGACACCGTTGTGACCTATGTCCACAACGCCGCCACCGAAGGCATGGGCAAGATCGGCGTGCTGGTCGCGCTGAAAGGTGACGCCGACAAGGCGCAGGTCATCGGCAAGCAATTCGCGATGCATATCGCCGCGACCAACCCGGTCTCGCTGTCGGAAGCGACGCTGGACCCGGCGCTGCTGGCCCGCGAGCTGGAAGTGCAGACCGCCAAAGCTCTGGAAGAAAACGCCTCTTCGGCCAAGCCGAAGCCCGAGGCCGTGATCCAGAACAACATCATCCCGGGCCGGATGAAGAAATTCATCGCCGAGAACACCCTGCTGGGCCAGCCCTTCGTGGTGAACCCCGACCTGACCGTCGAGCAGGCCGCCAAGGAAGCCGGCGTCGAGATCACCGGCTATGCCCGCGTCGTGGTCGGCGAAGGCATCGAGAAGAAAGAAGAGGATTTCGCAGCCGAGGTCGCCAAGACCCTCGCCGGCGCCTGATCCCTTCGGCCTTTGACCTGAAACGCCGGCTCCTCTGGGGCCGGCGTTTTTCGTTGCGGGATGGGGCGTGACCGGGCGCGCTGCATCCCGCGGGCTTGCTTGGGAAAGGCCACCCGGCCACGCAGCCATTTCGCCTTTTGTGCAAGGTAGCCCCACCTCGCAAGCCGCCAGACCGCGCTAGGCAGCGCCGGCCGCTGCCACCAAGACAGGCCCGACCGCTATCGCCCCCTGTCGCGCGGCGGCCCCAGCCCGCCACAAAGCCCCGCCTCCGGGTTGCCGCCCAAGAGCCCGTGCAGATTGCGCCACGCGGCGCCGTTGCTCCAATCGTCGCCCTTCCTCGCCATGATCGCCAGCGCGGCGGCGGTCTTGGCCGGCTCCAGTCCCGAGATGCCCTCGGTATTGGCGCTGTAAAGACATTCGACCAGCGCCGCGACCTCGGGCCCGCGCAGCGCGACGCTGTCCGGGGCGTGGCGCCCGCCATTACCGCCCCGCATGGCCCGGCGCAGCGATCCCAGCAGGCCGGGCCCATCCCGTTGCGGATCACCGATCACCACCCGCCCCGGCAGCCGCCAATGCGTGCCGATGACCGATACCAGCGTCGGCGGCATTGCCAGACGGTGAAAATACACCGGCTCGCCCTGCTGACGCAGCTTTTCGACCAGCGCATCGGCCAGCCGGGTTTCCAGCGCCAGCGCCAGCTGCGATCCGGCGCTGGTAAGCGAGCGGAAGCCCCGGCTTTCCGCATAGCCCCCACCCAACGCCGAGGCATCCGCGACGATGACATGCAGCGGCCCCGCCAGCGTGAAGCCGGGGGCCGAGGCGGCATCGTTCAGCGCCAGAAGCAGCGTAGGCAGGCCCCGGTTCTCGATCACGCCGCCGTCGGTGACCCAATAGCGGCGGCCGTTCCGGCCATCGGCGGTCACATCGATGGCGGTATCGGGAAAGACCGGCGGAAAATTCGACGACACCGCCGCCGCCCGCGCGGCCGAAATCCCCGGTTGGTTCAGCGTCAGCAGCCAGTTCGCCTGTCCGCCGGGGCCGGCCTTTTCCCCCGATCCCAACAGCGGCAGGTTGGTCAGCGCCAGTCGCTTGCCGGCCAGCCCGCCGTCCAGCGAGGCGTCGCAGCGCCGCGCGCGGGCAGCCAGCGGGCCGCCGGCATCGGGACAGCGCGTGGTGCCGGTATCGAAACTGCCCAGCAGCGCCGCGTTGAAGATGGCGGCAAAGGGCAGTTGATCGAGCGTGCCGGCGCCAAAGGTGCAGACGAAATCCTCGGCCAGAATCGTGCCGCTGCGGGTGCGGGCCGGAGGGAACCAGCCCTCGACCCGCGCATAGGGGCGCGGGGTTTCGCCACAGACATCGTTGCGCCAGCTGAAGCGGCCATAGGACACGCGCAGGCTGCTTTGCGCGGCCAGCACATCGTCGATGAAGGGATCGGTCATCGCCTTGCCAAAGGCGTCCCAGGCCTTGGCGTCCAGCCGTGGCGTGCGCAAAGCACCCTGATGCACGGCGAAATAGCCCAGAGCCGCCGCCCCGCCCGACACACCGCTGACCGCGACGAGGTTGCAGATCTGCCCATCCGCCGCCAGCCCGCGCAGCACCGCATAGCCGTGCATCGCCGCCCGCGTGCCGCCGCCCGACAGCGCCAGCGCGATGCGCGGCTGACCGGGCGCCGGGGGCTCACAGCTGGATGCGGGATGTTCGCGCCCCTCCAGCGCGGCCGCCAGATCATAGCTGCCGCCCGAGGGCGCGGGCCGGATCTCCAGCGCGGCGGGCTGGATCGTATCGACGATGCCGACATAGGCCGGCACCCCCAGAATGACAAAGGCCAGTATCGCCATCAGCGGCGGATAGATCATCGCCGCCCGCTGCACGTCGCGCACCAGCGCCAGCGAGGTGGTGCCGTCGCTTTCCTCGGCAGCCGTCCGCAGCCGGCAGCTCAGCTGCTGGGCGGTCAGAAAGGCCAGCGCGCGCCGCTCGATGCCCTCACGCTGGGCATAGTCGGGGCTGTGCAGCCCCTCGATCTTGAACCGCCCGGCGCCATGCAGGGCAAGGCTGCGCCCCTCGGTCATGACCGATGAGGCGGGGCGGACCGTGCCGACCGCTGCCGGATCGGCGCCGGTGTCAGGCGTCGCGGGGTCCAGACAGACGCGATAGTGATAGCGCCCGCCGCCCTCTCCGCCCGCCAACAGTGGCAGCATCCGCCGCGCCAGCAGAAGATCGCTCCAGAAGCCGTAGAAACAGGCGGTGACATAGGCCAGCAGCACATAGACCACCAACACGCTGGCGCCGCCGTCGAATAGGTAATTGACATAATGCAGTTGCATCAGCCTCAGCCCGGCCAGCGCGATCACCAGCCAGCTGACCAGCCGCTGCGGCCCGACAAAGAAGATGCGGCCGACGGTCTCCAGAAGCTCCAGCAGGCGCTCATGGATCAGGCCCAGCGTCATCAGCGCCCAGGTCAGCAGGCTGATCACCCCCAGCAACCATAGCTCGCCCTGCCAGCCCCGGCCCAGCACGTCGCGGGCCGGCTCGTCCAGAAACAGCATCAGCAGCGCCGCCGGCAGCAGGATACGGTCGCCATAGCGCGTCAGCGCGACCAGCGCCGCGGTGGGCAGCACGATGCCATCGACCTGAGTATAGCGTTCGCGCGGGGAAAACAGGTCCACCTCGGCCAGCGTGGCCGCCAGCGCGCCGGGCGGCACCGTGCCCAGCATGCGGCGCGACAGCCTGCCCGCCAGCGCCAGCCCCAGCGTGACGGCCAGAACGATGGCTGCACCGACATGCAATTGCAGCCCCGGATCGCCAAAAGCCTCGGCCCCGGCCAGCGCCACCAGAACCGCCGCCAGTGCCAGCAGCACCATCAGATAGCCGGCGCAAAGCCGTCCCAGCCGATCGGCACCCGGCGCGCCGTCGCGCATCGCGCGCAGATGCACCAGCGCCAGCCCCGCCACCCCCAGCAGCAGCAACAGGATCTGCGGCCCGCCCATGCGCGGCGCCGGCCCCAGCGCCATGCCGATCACCGACAGCAGCGCCAGCAGCGGCATATACCAGACCACGCCCGCCGGCAGCAGCAGCGCCCAGAACCAGCGCCGCCCCCGCGGCGCGGGCCGGTTGAACCGCGCATCAAGACGGCGCCAGCCGCGCACCAGCCGCTTGACGAAGCGGGCGCCCACAGGGGCGGGGGCACTGAACATGCGGATCTCCTAGTTGCAACGGTGTCAGGGCTGGGTCACGGCGTCCTCGGCAATCATTTCGGCAGCGCGCTCGGCCAGCATGAAGACGGCCATGGCCAGAAAATAACCCGGAATGCGCGGAAAGGCCGAGGCATCGACCACCCGCAGCCCGGCGATCCCATGTACGCGCAGGCGCGAATCCAGTACGCCCCCCTGGTCCTGCGGTCCCATGGCGGCGGTGCCGCAGGCATGATGCCCCCAGGCATTGTCGCGCACATAGTCGCGCAGCGAGGCGTCCGAACTGCGCTGGCGGCCCGGCTCTTCCTCGGCGGCGACCTGATCGTCAAGGGAATCGCCCAGACGCCGCACGATGAGGATGGCACGCACCATGGCATCCAGATCCTCATCGCCGCCCGGCCCCTGAAACGAGCGGCAGCGGATCTCGGGCTGGGTATCGGGATCGGGGCCGGCCAGCCGCACACTGCCAGCGCGATTGGCGGCATAGGCCTTGAGGATCACCCAGCTGAGATAATCGCCGCGCCGGATGCGTTCGGAATATCCCTGATAATAGCCGCGAAAATCCGCCAGCAGTGCAAAGCAATGCAAATCCGTTTCCGCCAGCCGGGGATCGGAGCGCAGCGCCAGCGAAAACAGCACCCCGTTCGAGGCGTAATTGCCGCGCCCAAACCATTTCCAGATGCGATAATGCCGGTCCTTGCGCGTATATTCGACGCCGCGCATGGCGCGCCACGGCTTTTTCATCCGGTTGACGACGCCGATTTCATAACGGTCCTGCAAATTGCCACCGACGCCGGGCAGATCCTGCACCGACCGAATGCCGTGGCTTTCCAGATGCGCGGCGGGACCGATGCCCGACAGCATCAGCAGATGCGGCGTGCCAAAGGCGCCAGCAGCCAGGATGACCTCGCGCCGGGCCTCGATCAGCTCGGTGGTGCCGTCGCGGGTGCGGATCAGCACGCCCCGGGCGCGGCCATCGCGGATCTCGATGCGCAGCACCTTGCAATGCAGCCGCAGTTCCAGCCGGTCGGGATGGCGTTCGTGGATGTCGAGCAGCCGTTCGCGCGGCCCATGCCGGGCGTGGCGACGGGTGCCCAAGGGCGCCACCCTTATCCCGGCGATGCCGCGGTTCCACCAGCGGCGGTCGTTCGGGTCCAGCGTCGAGGTCTCCCAGCGCGCGCCCTCGCCCTCCAGCACGTCGGTGGCGCTGTTGATCGAGCGCCGCAGCGCCAACCGCAGCGGCAGGTCCAGAATGGCGCGCATGGGGATGGCGCGCTCGGTCGTCTGCCAGCCGGACCAGCCATGCCCGGTCGGATTCAGCCCGGTCAGCCGCGCCAGCCAGCGCCACAGGAAAAAGCGATAGCGGCAGCATTCGATCCGCTCGAAATGCCGCTGCATGGCCGAGGCGCGCCAGCCCGCATCGCCAGTAATGGCGGCGATCTGGTTCCAGTCGGAATCATTGGGCCGCACCATGATCATCGCATGATGCGTGGTGCAGCCGCCCAGCCCCTTGGCGCGGGGATAAAGCACGCCGCCGCGCTGGGGGTCATAGCGCCAGTCACGGCGGCACAGATCGGGGTCGTCGTGATGCTTGACCCAGTAATCGGCGCAAAGATCGGGATGTTCCGAGGCAAAGGCATGAAATGCCGGCACCCGGATCGCATCGCGCACCGGCATGTCCTGCGCGCCGTCCTGAATCTCGGCCGAAGGATCGCCGCCGGCCTCGATCACCAGCACCCGCTGGCCCGATTGCGCCAGCCGCGCCGCCACCACCGCGCCACCGGCCCCCGCACCGACGACGATATAGTCGGGCGCGCCGCCGGCCATGTCAAAGCTCCATCAGGAAGGAGATAAGCGCCTCTTTGTCGGCGGGAGCCAGATCGGCGCCGAATTCATGCCCCTTGTTCACGACGTAATCGGGGCATTTCGACAGGCCGACCAGCGTATCGACCAACCCGGTCTCGCGCAGGATGCGTTCGGCATCGGCCTGTACGGCGGGATCGGCCAGCTCGGCCGGCGTGCAGCGGCCGCCAAGTTCGCGCACCGCCCCCAGAAGCTTGGGCGAGGCCTTGGCCATGCGCAGAAGATGCGCCAGCATGTCAGGCTGGTCATTGTCGGGCAGCAGCTGGGTGTTGACCAGCGCATTGATCGGGAAATCCTTGGGGAAGGGACCGATGCGCACCGAGCCATCGGGCGTCACCAGCCACGGCGCCACGCGCGACAGCAGCCGGGCATTGTCTCGGATCGCGGCAGGGGCAAAACCCTTGGGCACCATCAGACAGGCCGGGGCCGAAAGGCGATAGATATAGCCCGGCACCGGCTCGGTCGTCAGATGGTCCTTGCGCCGCGTCTCGGGCCAGAGCATCTGGCGGATCGACTTGTCGAACTGGTAAAGCCGGTTTTCCACACAGGGCAGATCGGGGTCGTGGACATCGGCCGCCGGGCAGCTTTCCGGCGCCCCGGCCTTGTAGGCGGCGGCATAGCCCCCGTCATAGCCGACCGAATTGTTCAACAGATAGGGCGCGCTGGACCACAGGCTGACCAGCGAGGCCGGCCGCAGATAACCGCGCCCGCTGCCCAGCGGCTGAAAGCTGGAGGCGGCGCCCGAAACCGGATGCTGCACCGTCACCGGGCCGGGCGGCGGCAGCGATTTATAGCTGTCCGAGGTGAAATTGTCCCAGATGTCGCCGCGCAGCCCGTTGGTGGCGAGGGCCGAACAGGCATTCGTGCCCAGCACGTCGATCGGCACCCGCCGCTCGGTCGAGAAATAATTGCCGGCGATGAAATCGGGCTGGGCAGCCAACGCACGCATCCGCGCCTTGTAATCGTCGCTCAGCGTCCAGCTGCGATAGCGGTCCCAGCATTCGCGGTAATGCGGCCCGGAACCGCCGCCCGCACAGATGCCCTGATCGACGCCGGATTCCGCCGGCGGCTGAGGCTGGCGCGAGGAATGGCAGGCGGCACAGGTCTCGGCAAAGACCTCCCTGCCCCGCGCGACCCCGGCGGGATCGCGCGCGGCCAGACGCGCGGCACCGCCGGGGGCATCGGCCAGCCGGTCGGCCCGCGCCGTCACCAGAAAAAAGATCGCCATGTCCGGCGTCATCTTTTCCGTCGCCTGCCAATAGGCCGAATTCTTCTGCGCATCGGCAATGCGGATCGGAGAGATCTTCTGCCCGCCCAGGAAGGGCCGGAAATGCAGCAGCCATTCTTCGGAAAACAGGCCGATGTTCAGATAGACCCGGTTCAGCGCCCCCAGCGCGCCCACCGAATCCGCCCCATCCTTAAGCACCCGCATCGAGGCGACGCGCCCCTCGGCCGCGTCATAAAGCCCGGCAAAGGCCGAGGTCTGCGGATAGTCCTGAAACTGCCGGTTGTCCTTTTCACCGCCCTGCAGCTGTTCGATGCCCTGCTGCGCGGCAATGCCCAGCCGGGCGCCAACCTCATAGACCGCATTCATGGTGCGGGGGTTGTTCATGTAATCGGACGAGACCAGCGAGGTATCCAGCGCGCCGGGCGGGTTGGTGTGGAAAAGCTGGAACAGGAAATTCGCCTCGTTCGGGGCGGGCTGCCCCGGCGCGCCACGCGGGCGGGTGTTCCAGAAAAAGATGCGCTCGACCCAGAAATATTGCGCGCCCGGGTTCGAGGTCAGCTCGTCCCAGCGCGGCGCCTCGGGGTTCTTGGGCGGGTTGATCGGGTTCGGGCCGACATGGCAAAAGGCACAGGACATGCCGACGCGATAAGGCCGCACCAGATTGCGGTCGTTGTAATAGTCCGGGTCGGTGTAATAGCGCACCGGATCCCAGCGCGCGCGCGCCGCCGCATCGAAATCGGGGTTGGGAAACAGCCGCAGCCCGACGACGCCGGTAGGCTCGCCGTAATACGAACCGACCGGCTGCGTCTTGCCCCGCGCGCCCGCAGCAACGCCGGCATATTTCGCGGCATCGGCAAAGGGATCGGCCGGACAATTGCCGTCGCGCTGGTCCAGCCACAGCCCGAAATGGGGGTCATCGGGGCCGGTCGGGCGGGTAAAGCAGGGCTCGTTGATCAGCCCCAGCCAGCGAAAGCGGTTGTCGCGGCCATAATATTGCGAAGGGTGCGACGAGACCGTCTTGAGCAGGTCGAACGAGCCGACCGTATTGCCCGCCGCGAAATCCCAGAACCGGTCATTGCCGCCAGTCCAGACAATCCAGGCGTTCTGGCCCCGGATCGCCGCCTTTCGCACCTCTTCGGGGGGCAGGCCGGTCACGGTGGCAACCTCGCGGATCTCGGCCGGATAGTCCTGCCCCGGCGCCGGGGGCAGCAACAGCCCCTTGTCCATGCCGGCGAAATAGGCCTCATCCGCGGCCGTGAAATGATCGCCCGACAGCCCCGCGACACTCGCCTCGTCCCGGACATTGCCAAAGGCGGCCTCGTCGGGTTCGACAAAGGCGCGCAGCAGCAGATAGCCCCCGACCGCCAGCACCAGCACCAGAACGGCGGCCAGTCCGGCCAGCCAGGTCACGAGGCGTTTCATCAGGCGCATGGCAACCTCACAATGTCTTCAGATAGGACAGCAGGGATTCGCGATCACCGGGGGACAGCTCGGTGCCCCAGAGATGGCCGCCATTGCCGTTCCCCGGTTGCCGCGTGTCATAAAGCCAGCCCGGGCCGCCCGGATCGGCGCGAAAGCCGCCATTGGCCGGGTCGATCAGGTCATTGCCCCGGGTAAAGGTCACCGGGCGCTGCTGCGGCGGCAGCAAAAGCGCGCGCAGGCTGGGGACCGAACCATTGTGCAGATAGGGCCCGCGCAGCCACAGCCCGGTCAGGTTGACCGCGACATAGCCCTGAGTCTTGCGAAAGGACCGAAAGCCCCAATTGTAATCGGGCTCATAGGCGGCATAGCGGTCGCGGGCCTCGACGCTCCACATGTCCAGACGGTGCCGGTCGGTTCCAAGTTCGATCACCGGGATCGGCTGGCGGAACCGCGCGCCGGCGGGGTCATGGCAATCGGCGCAGAGCCGGCGATAAAGCGCGTGACCCGCCTGCACCGCCTCGGCCTCGACCCGGTAGGGGTCGCCCGGCGGCAGGTCGCTGCGAAAGGGCGAGGCGGGTGGCACCTGCACGCGGATGAAATCCTCCATCCGGGCTAGGTTCTTGCGGCTGCGCGGATAGCTGAGCTGCGTCATGCCATCGCCGATCGCGCCCGCCACCACGGTCTCGTGCAGGTCGGTCATCAGCCCGTCCCAATGCATCGAGCGGATCACCGAATCCGTCGTCGCAACCGGCCCCAGCGCCCAAAGCGGCATCATGTCGGAATTGCCGATGGTGTCGTCGTCGGGCAGGCCCAGATTGGAGAATTTGACCGGGTTGAACGGGTCGATGCGCCCCGGCCCCCAATCCGGCCGCGTCTCGGTCCAGGCAAAGCGCAGGGCCTGCTGGCGCAGGGCCTGCCGCGTCGCCGGGATCAGCACATAGCGATAAAGCCCGCGCTGCCACAGCGGCAGGGCGACGACGCCCTCGATCTCGTCCATCAGCCGGTCGGGGGTAAAGCGCGGGTCTTGCCCGGCGGCGATCAGAAAGCGCAGATAGGCCTGCACATCGACCCGCGTGCCGGCACCGGCGCTGACCAGCTGCGCCGGCATCTGCGGCGACAGCCGATAGCTGCCCTGATGGCAAAAGGCGCAGTTCGGCGCCACGCGCGGCACCACGCCCAGCGTCATCCGCGAAAAACCGATCGGCAATTCGTCGCCGCGCTGCCATTGCAGGCCAAAGGCCGCATAGCCGTCGCCGCCATTGGGCAGAAGGTCGGGAAACACCTGCGGCAGCACGCGCCAGATCCAATAGGGGATGCCCTGCGTTTCCTCGTTCCCGATCGAGCCGTGGTTGAACACCGCCGCCATGTCGTTGCTACCCGGCTGGCTGACCGGCCGGAACAGCAGCAACCAGCCGCCAAGCCCGCCCACGACCACAAGCACCAGAATGACCTGCAGGATCCGCGCCCAACGCATCACGAATCTCCCTCGGCGATCTGTTGTTCCAGCGACACGATGCGGATCAGGCAGCACAGCGAGGCGATGCCGATGCCGCCATCCAGCGCCACCCCCAGAAGAAAGGCGGCGGGCTGCTGGGCCAGAAACACCATGACCGAAAAGAACAGCACGCCAAAGCTGCGCGACGGCAGCACCGACAGCCAGGCAAAGATGCGGTAGCGGTCGATGTCAAAGGTCGCGGGGATGTAAAAGATCGACAGGATCCCCAGCAGCACCCCCGAAAAGCGCGGCCACAGCAGCGGCTCGGCGGTCAGGCCGAACAGCGACAGAAACCACGCCGGGGCAAAGACCAGCGGCAGCACAAAGCCCATGTTCAGCACGATTCCCAGCCAGACGATCAGGGAATGGCGGCTTTTCCAGCGGCTGAGGGAATCCATGCGTTTCATAGCTTTTTCATATATTCGACGATGTCGTCTTTCTGATCGGCGGTCAGCTGCGTGCCGTAGTCATGGCCGCTGTTGGCATTGCCGGGCCGGGTGGTGTCGAACAGGAACAGCCGGCCCGGCGCCGCCGAATCCGCCCGATAGCCGACGCGCGCGGTGTCAAGCTCGTCCGAGCCGCGATACCATTGCACCGGGCGGGCAGCGGCGGGCTCCAGCAGGTCGCGCAGCGTCGGAACCGAGCCATTGTGCAGATAGGGCGCGCGGGCCCAGATCCCGTCGAGGGGATGGCCGGCATAGCCCTCGGTCTTGTGAAAGCGGTGAAAGCGCCAGGGGTAGCCCGCATAAAGCAGGTTCTGCGCGGCGGCGAATTCGCGGGTATAGGACCGCCAGCGCCCCGGATCGGTGCCGATCCGGTCCAGCGCCACCACCTGCCCCAGACAGGGATAGCGGCCACGGTCGTAATCATAGGCCCGCGCCGGTGCATAGGCAAAGATACCCTCGCCATAGGTGCCGGGCTGCTGATAGCCGCCCAGCCCGGCCGCAGGCACCACCGGGCCCGCAGGCTGGGGCGCGGCGCAATCGCGCGTTGGCGGGGTTGCGATATTGCTGGCGACATGGGCTGCGGCGTAAAGGCGGGCCGCACCGCTGCCGGGCCCGCGCTGCGGCTCCAGAGGCGGCGAGGCCGCCATGCGGCCATGGCAGGCGGCGCAGTAACGGGTGTAAAGCATCTCGCCCCGCGCGGCCTTTACCTCATCCACCGGGCCGGGATAGCGGGGCGCGGGCAGGTGCCACATCCATTCCTCGATCCGGCCGATGGCCGCGCGGTCCACCGTTACGGGTGTCACCCCGGCGCCCAGCGCAGCAGAAAGATTGCGCTCGGCCACGGAATCGTTGTTGCCGTCCCAATGCAGGTTCATCCCCTCGCGCGGGCTTTGCTGCCAGATCGCGGGATAGTCCGAGGCGCCGTTCAGCACATCGGCCCCGACATGCGCCTCATCCATGGGAAAATTGAACTCGATCGCCTTGTAGGGGTTGAACGTGTCCACGCGGCCCGGGCCCCAAGGCTCTTGCCGGTCGATAAAGGCAAGGCGGTCGCCGACCCATTGCAACTTCGTCTTGACGGCAGGAAAGACGAGATGGCGATAGATCAGCCGCTCGGGCCATGACAATTGGCCGCCGGCTTTCGAGATCCCGGTCATCAGGCTGTCGGCCGTGAACCCGGGATCACGACCAGCCTCGACAAGGAACGAGATCAGCTCTTGCAGGCGCAGGTTGTTCGAGGGCGCCCCGGCGATCAGATGCTGCTGGCCGTCGGCCATCCGGTAGCTGCCGACATGGCAGAGCGAGCAGTTGAACCAGACCCGCTCGACCCCGGTGACGACGCGGCGCGAAAAGCCCAGCGGCAGGTCGTCGCCCGGCAGGGTGATCAGGCCGAAATGCTCCCACCCCTCGCCGCCCAGCTTCTGGCTGTAGATTTCGGGCAGCGCCTTGAAGACCCAATAGGGCAGTCCGTTTTCGGTCTCGGCCCCGATCGAGCCATGCAGGAAGTGGTCCTGTTCGGTCTTTTGGGCGACGACATATTGGTTCACCCCCACCAGCCACCAGACCAGCCCGCCCAGCAGCGCCAGAACGACCAACCAGACCAGCCGGCGCCGGTTGCGCACCGCCCGCTCGACCGGGGTCAGCGGCTCGTCATCGCGTCTCATGGCTGCGCCTCCTGCCGTGGCGGGGTTGGGGTGGGCGGAAAGGCCGGCGGGTCAAAGACCGACATGACATCGGCGATCATCGCCTGATACCTGTCCTCGAAGCTGTCGCCGGGAAAGCGGCTGACCTCATAGCAGCCCAGCGGGTTTTCCAGATCGTTGATCAGGCATTTGTTGCAATAGGTGCATTCGCGCCGCCGTTCGGGGCCATTGGCCTGACGCAGGATCTGTGGCAGATCATTGTTGGCGATCAGCGGCCGCGCGATGGAAACCGCGTCGCAATCCCCTTCGCGGATGGCGCCGGCAATGACATCGGCATGCTGGAAGCCGCCGGTGCAGATCACCGCGACGCTGGGATCGACCGCATGCACAGCCGCGCGGATGGCACGGGCGTAAGGCAGGTTGATGCCCTCGATCACCCGGCCGCGCCGCCAGCGCCAGAAGGCCCGGAATGCCTGCGCCGTCACCCTGTTGGAAAAGATCGCGTGGTTGAAGCCCGCCCGCGTGCCCTGACTGATCATGCCGTCATACCAGCGCGCCAGATCGCGCATCGGCAGATCGCCCGGCGGGTTGCGCGGATGCGGAAAGGTCGAGCCGGACGAGACGTGAAAGGCATCGACGCCCTTGCCGTCATCCATCAGCAATCGGCAGATGCGCAGCGTTTCGTCCAGCGTATTGCCCGGCTTTTGCCAGGGGTAGAGCCAGGCGTTGTGATCTTCGCCGTTGATCTTCATCTGCAGGTGGAAATCCTGCCCGACCTCGGCGCGGATGGCGCGCACGATCTCGAGCACGAAGCGGGCCCGCGCCTCCCAGTTGCCGCCATATTCGTCCTTGCGGTCGTTGATGCCCGAGGACAGGAACTGCGTGATCAGATAGCCATTCGCGCCATGCAGCTCGACCCCGTCCAGCCCCGCCTCGCGCGCGCGGCGCGCGCCTTGGGCGAACAGGCGCACGATCTCGGCGATCTCGGGGCGCGACATGGCCCGGCACAGGATGCCGTGGAAATAATCCCGCTTGTCGGTCGAGCTTTGCGCCCGCAGATGCAGGTTCTCGACCCCGCCCAGATCCTGCTGCCGGCCGGAATGGGACAGCTGCATGATCAGCTTGCAATCATGGCCATGCACCCGCTGCCCGACCGCGCGCCAGAACGGGATCTTGTCGTCATGGTCGATCATCGCATAGCGCGTCAGGATGCGCCCGCGCACCGTGACCGGCGTGAACGAGGTCAGGATCGCCCCCACCCCACCGCGGGCAAACTTTTCTTCCCAATTCAGCCGCGCATGACCGCCGTGCCCATTATAGTCATCAAAAGTACCGGAAATGTTCGAGCGCAGCAGGCGGTTTTTAATTTCCAGATTTCTGAAAGTCAGCGGTCGGAAAATGACATTGGCATTCTCTTCATGCGGAAAGGCACGGTCCGGATTCATAGCGGCATCCTCGGAAAAAACCAGGAAAAACCGACCATTTCTGGTGCGAAACAAAAACACGTCTATTTCAAGAAAAGCTATCACCAAATCGCGACTGGATCAATTAGTCTGCGAAAGGCCCATAAAATTTTCTACCTAAGGTTTATCTCTGCAATTGCTGGCTGCGGCGGTCGCAGATGCCCGGCGCCCGCGCCGGGATGGGCGCCGAAACCGGCGCGCAGCAGGGCCGATCAGGCGCATGATTCGCGCGCGTCCCGCCCCTCATGCAGCGGTGCCGCCCGGCCAAAAGCAGACTGGGCAAGGCCGTCAAACGGCGCTTGCCCGGACAAAGGTCAGGTGGACAGGCGGGGCCGCAGCGCCCGCCGGCCCGGGTCAGGTCGGATCGTCGCGATGCACGTCGTGGACGGTCATGCCGATCGATTCCGGCGGCTTGACCAGCCATTTGCGGTGCCGCAGCGTCTTGCGCGTGTCCTGATAGCCACTTTCCCAATGCTCGCGCATCGAGGTGCCCGAGAACTCATAGTCCTTGGCATCGCTTTCATAGATCTTTTGCTGATAGATCAGGTGGACGATGTTGATCTGCGGCACGTCCTCCTCCATCGAGGTCAGGAAGGCGCGGTCCTCATCGGTCAGCCGCTCGGCCGGCACCTTTTGCAGCGCCTTGTGCAGCCAGAGCCGCAGGTTGTGCAGCCGGCGGAAGGTGTCGGTGTTGTTGCGGGTCCGGCTGGAATACATGATGTCCTTGTGCCGGGCCATCACGTCGCCCATGTCGCGGGGCAGGATGCCGCGCGCGCTGAACAGGTCGACCTGAAACACCAGCGTGTCGTGCATTTCTTCCTGTTCCAGCAGGTATTGCAGCGGCGTGTTCGACACGATGCCGCCGTCCCAGTAATACTCGTTCTCGATATGGACGGCCGGGAAGGCCGGCGGCAGCGCCCCCGAGGCCATGATATGCTGCGGCCCGATCCGTTCAATCTGGCTGTCGAAATAGCGGAAGTTGCCGGTGCGCACGTTCACCGCCCCCACCGACAACCGCCGCTGGGGATCGTTCAGCACGTCCCAGTTCACCAGCCGGTTCAGCGTCCCTTCCAACATCGAGGTATCGTAAAAACTGGTGGCGCCGCTGGCGCCGGGCAGGCGCAGCCAAGGGTTGACCGGGCGCGGCTGAAAGAAGCCGGACAGGCCGTGCATCATCGTCATCGACGAGCTGGTGTGGTTGCGCAGCCGGCGCATCCAGTCGCCCTCGGGGTTCCAGTGCCAGACCTTGCGTTTCGACACCGTTTCCCAGAAATCGCGCAGCCGGTCCAGCCGGTCGCCGCGATGGTTGCCGGCAATGATGGCGGCATTGATCGCGCCGATCGACACGCCCGACAGCCAGACCGGGTCGATCCCGGCCTCGTCCAGCGCCTGAAACACGCCGGCCTGATAGGCACCCAGCGCCCCCCCGCCCTGCAGCACCAGAGCAACCGAGGCGTAATCGGCCAGAAGGTCACGGATCTCGGGCGGCTCGCCGATGGCATCAGAGCGCTGCTCGTCGGGCACCAGCGGCGCGGCCACGGTCCTGCGCGCCGGCTTGCGTTGGGTGGCAGGCGTTGCTGTCGCGTCCATGGGCTCAGTCCCTTTTCAGATAGTCGTGGGCGACCTCGCCCATGTCGAGCGTCAGATCGGCGATGAAATGCAGCGCCGAGACCACCTCCAGCACCGGCAGGCGCGCCACATCGGCAATGACATGGCGAAAGAGCTGCAGATCGGCCGGCCCGGTCCAGGCACCCTTCACGTTGATGTCGGTCAGGTGATAGCGGACCAGTTCGCAGATGCGCGGCGTGCCATCGACATGCGGGATGACCTTCAGCAGGTAGTTCGGCTCGGCCAACGCCTCGGTCAGCGGGCCCAGCGGCACCGCGCGATGCTTGAAGCCCATGGTCGCCGTCACACAAAGCACCGAACCATAGTGCAGCGTGCCCAGGATCACCTCGCCCTCATGCGACAGTTTCGGCGTGGCGAGCTTTTTCGGAAAGCCCCAGATCTCGCGGCCACCGGCGATGGGGGCATCGTCGTCCAGATACATGGAATGGACATAGGTGCCGGGCTTGCCGTCCAAGAGAACCGGGATCACCTGCCCGGTCTCGGTGTAATCGCCAAAGCCGGTGGAATCCGGCATGCGGATGAATTCGTATTTCACCAGCGGCTCGGCGATCTCCAGCGGCTCGGGCACCACGGCGCGCAGGGCCTCGGGGTCTGTGCGATAGGTGATGATGACATATTCACGGTCGATAAAACGGTAAGGCCCCGGCGGATAGGCGGGATTGGTCAGCGGCATCGCATAGGCGCGGGCGACATCTTCGGCTTTCATGGCTTCAGCTCCGGGTTCAATGCGCGGTCCAGCCGCCGTCGATGGGCAGGATCGCCCCGGTGACCGAGGCCGCCGCGTCCGAGGCCAGAAACAGCGCCAGCGCCGCCACCTGATCGACGGTGACGAATTGCTTGGTCGGCTGGGCCTCCAGCAGCACGTCGTGGATGACCTGCTCTTTGGTCAGGCCGCGCGCGGCCATGGTGTCGGGGATCTGCTTTTCGACCAGCGGCGTCCAGACATAGCCCGGGCAGATCGCATTGGCGGTGACGCCATGGGTGGCCGCCTCCAGCGCGACGGTCTTGGTCAGGCCGGCGACGCCGTGCTTGGCCGCGACATAGGCCGATTTGAAGGGCGAGGCGACCAGCGCATGCGCCGAGGCCACGTTGATGATCCGCCCCCAGCCGCGCGCCTTCATCACCGGCAGCGCCGCCTTGATCGAATGGAACACCGCCATCAGGTTGATGCGCATGATCGCCTCGAACTTGTCGTCGGGGAACTCCTCGATCGGCGAGACGAACTGGATGCCGGCGTTGTTGACCAGAATGTCGGCGCTGCTCAGTTCGTCCACGGCCAGCCCGACCATGCCGGCGATCTCGTCGGCGGACAGCATATTGGCGGGGGAATACAGGCAGCGCACGCCGAATTCGGCCTCGATCCCGGCGCGCTCGGCCTCGATCCCGGCGGCGTCGCCCAGACCGTTGATGACGACATGCGCGCCCGAGGCGGCCAGACCGCGGGCGATGCCAAGGCCGATGCCGCTGGTCGAGCCGGTCACGATCGCGACCTTGCCGACGAGGCCGGCGTTGCTGGTGAGGTCCGTCATTGCTTGCTTCTCCGCAATAGGTTGCGCCGCAGGGGCGCCTTGGGGTGGGCCCGCGCCTTGCGGCGCAGGTCCGGCCTGTTTCCCGTCCCGACCGGATGCCGCATGGCGCGGCGGGCTTGTCCTTGCCCTTTCCGCGCGGGCTCTTGGCGCCCTGCCCAGATGCCTGCTGACCGGGAGAAACAGTCACGGCCCTTCGGTAGCGGCGGCGATTGACAGGCGCGTGACGATCCCGCGCCAGATTTGTGGCGACGCGAGGGGGATTGGGCGACGGCGCCCCGACCGCCCCATCCCGCTGACTTGGAACATCCCCGCTGAGCCGGGGTTGGCAGGCAGGAGGATCGGAAATGACACCTGAAAAGCCGACGCAAAAGGACTATCCGGCCACGGCTCCCAAGCGGGAAAACGGTCAGGGCCGGCATGAGGGCATGCCCCATCGGCCCGAAGAATTCCTGCGGGGCCAGCCCGAGCAAAACCCGCCAGAGCAGGGCAAAAGCTGGCCCTCGCGCCCCGGCGGCGCCAAGCCTGACACCGCCATGTGCGAAAACCGCGACCGCCCCGGCTTCGTGGACAAGGACGAGGATTGCTGACCCCCAGCAGCCACGGGCCCTGCCCCGGCGCGCCGTGTCATCGGCGGGGCCGCGCCACCTGCCCCCGACCTTGCCGGATTACCTTGCAAATCCCCCCAGCCCATGGCTTTTTAGGACCATGCCTTGTCGTTGCGCCACGGTAAGGCTCTGGCCATGCTGGCCCGATCGGCGGGAATTGTGGACACGACTTTGGCGCGCGGCCAGAACGACCTGGCGCATCTGATCGCGGCACTGGACTGGCCGACCTGCCCCTTGGGCCCCAAGGGCGAATGGCCCGACTGCCTGCGCGCAGCCGTGGATCTGATCCTGCCGACCCATGCCCAGATCGTCATCTTTGCCGGCCCGGATTATGTCGCGCTTTACAATGACGCGCATGCTGCCACCATCGGCAACAAGCACCCCCGCGCCCTTGGCCGCCCCGCGCGCGAAGGCTGGGCCGAGCTCTGGTCCGAACTCGAACAGATGCTGCGTCGGGTCAGCACGACCGGCGAAACCGTCTCGGCGCTGGATCGACCGTTCCATATCGACCGCCGTGGCTTTCTGGAGGAGGTGCGTTTCGATTTCTCTTTCTCGCCCATCCGCGACGCGCGGGGCCGGATCCATGCGGTGCTATGCATCGTCGCCGAGACCACCGAACGGCTGAAGGCGCTAGAGGCCGAGCGCCGCCTTGCCGCCATCGTCTCGTCCTCGGGCGATGCGATCCTTGGCATGGACATGCAACAGCGGATCACGGCGTGGAATCGGGGCGCCGAGGCGCTTTACGGCTATGCCGCCGCCGAGGTGCTGGGCCGGCCCGTGACCCTGATCCTGCCCGAGGACCGCCCCGATGAAGAGGACCGGATCATGGCCCAGATCATATCCGGGGTCCGCGTCGACACGCATGAAACCCAGCGCCGGCACAAGGACGGCAGCCTGATCGACGTGTCGCTGACCGTGTCGCCGATCCATGACCACGCCGGCCGGATTATCGGCGCCTCGAAGATCGCCCGCGACATCAGCGGCCGCAAGAAATCCGAACGCCTGCGGCAGCTTCTGATGGGAGAGCTGAAACACCGCGTCAAGAACGTGCTGGCCACCGTGCAGGCCATCGCCAACCAAAGCTTCGGCGCCGCCGAGCCAGAGAAATCGCGCGCCTTTTCGGACCGGCTGCGGGCCCTTGGCCGGGCGCATGACCTGCTGACCCAGCGGAACTGGGAAAGCGCCAGTCTGGTCTCGATCGTGGATGGCGTGGTCAGCGCCTTTGGCGCCGAACGTTTCCGCGTCACCGGCCCGGACATGCCGCTGCCGCCGCGCGCTGTCGTCACGCTGTCGATGGCGATGCACGAGCTGGCCACCAATGCCGCCAAATATGGCGCGCTGTCGCAACCGACAGGGCTGGTTTCCATCGATTGGGGCTGCTGCCCCGAAAAGGACGAGTTCCAGCTGACATGGCGTGAAAGCGGCGGCCCGACGGTCAAGGAGCCGGTCAGGACCGGTTTTGGCTCGATGCTGATCCAGGACGCGCTGGCCGCCGAGCTGAACGGCGAGGTCGAGCTGGAATTCGCCCCCGAAGGCGTGACCTGCCGCATCCGCGCACCCCTGAGCGCCACCTGGGAGTGACGCGTCGGGGCAGCGGGGTGACTGCGATACCGCGAGACGAGCCACTTCTGATGATCGGCAATGCCTTTGTCAGTGGCGCACACGTGTATAAAGAGCGTTCCCTACGAGCTCGGATTGCTCAAGATACGATTGCTTGTCTCGAATGCGTGCAACTCTCTTGCGCCACAAAAACCCTTATGCGGCCTTCTTCCGACGACGTGTGGCCGAGAACACAAGCACACCGGCCGCGATGCCAGCCAGTGCCCATTTGAATGGCAGCGCATCTGCCGTCTCGCTTCGGATCGGCAGCACCGCTACCGTTCCCGGCGCGCTTTCATAACCGGACTTGCCCTGCGCCTTGGCCGCTGCAATCTGCTCGGGCGAGACGACCCATTCAGCGCCACGCGACTTGTCATATGCCATGAAGCCGAAGCCAACAGCTAAGGCGACGACGAGGGGCAGCAAGATCTGTTTCATTGAAATGCCTTTGGTTTTGGTTGGGGCGTCTCTCTAGGCTGGGGTGACGACCTTGGCAACCGGCGGGGTCGGGCAACAGGTATCCCATCAAGGCAGGCGGGTTGCCCGGCAGCCGGACGGTCCGCGCTGCGCTCTCGTCACATGTCTGATGCGGACATTGACGAGGTGGTCCGCCGCTTTGCCAATACCGCCGCGCTGGCCGAGCAGGCCGGGTTCGACGGCGTACAGGTCCATGCCGCGCATGGCTATCTGCTGAGCCAGTTCCTCTCGCCCCTGACCAACCGGCGTGAGGACCGCTGGGGCGGGCTGCTGGAAAACCGCGCACGGCTGCTGGTCGAGATCATCCGCGCCCGCGTTGCGCCGGGCTTTGGCGTCGGCGTCGTGGGACCGCACTCGCAGCCCCCTCGGCCTGGCGCTGGGGCTGACGCCAGTTCAAGCCGCGATCCTGCGCGCTGTCATGGCCGGTCGCGGCCAGCCGATCCCGACAGACGCGATTTTGCGGGCGATCTATCGCGACGACGACAGTCCGCCTGACCCCGCGCCGATGTATGCGACCTTCAAGGAAAAGCTGTCTCTGATGCGCGGCAAGCTCGCCCGCGTCGGGCTGGTGGTCGAGAATGTGGCGCGCTTCGGCGGCTATCGTCTGGTTCGGCTGGACGCGGCGGCGGATCGCGCGGTGTGATCATTCCGCTTTCATCCGCACTATTGCGCTGCAAGGTGGGGGACAGCGAGCCGGACTGGCAACTTACCCCCCAGCACAAGCAATTGATTTAACAGGGAAATTTCAGATTGCTTGGTGGAGCCGAGGGGAATCGAACCCCTGGCCTCATCATTGCGAACGATGCGCTCTACCAACTGAGCTACGGCCCCACTGGCGCGCTATCTGGACCGGGGCGTGGGGATTGTCAAGGCACCGAAAAGCGGCGGCGTGCAAATTCTGTCGCGCACTCAGCCGGCGATGCGGGCTTCGACAAAACGCAGCAGATCGGCGGCCGGGCGGGCACCGGATTCGCGGCCCAGCTCACGCCCGGCACGGAACAGGGCAAAGGCAGGAATGCCCCGGATACCAAAGACCTGGCTGGCCTGCGGATGCGCCTGCGTGTCGATCTTGGCCAGACGCACCCGCCCCGCCAGCTGCGCCGCCGCCTTTTCGAATTCGGGTGCCATCGCGCGGCAGGGAGCACACCAGGGCGCCCAGAAATCCACCAGCAGCGGCAGCTCATCGGCGCGGGTGGCCTTGCGCAGCGTGGCGAAATCGACGGCAAAGGGCTTGGGCTGGAGCAGCCTTGCGCCGCAGGTACCGCATTTGGGCGCCTCTGCCAGACGCGAGGCCGGGATGCGGTTCAGCTGGCCGCAGGCCAGACAGGTCAGTTTCAGCGATGTTTCAGCCATGGCGATCTCCTTGCCTTCAAGGATGTGATCGCCATGGCGTTTTTCAATCCCTGCCGCGTCACTTCGCCGGCGGCAGGGCAAAGGCGACCAGCTGATCGCCGACCTGCGGCTTGATAATCGAATTGCCGCCGGCGGCGAACAGCACATATTCCCGGCCCTTGTAATCGAAGACCGCCGGGATCGAGACGGCGGGCGCGTCGACCTGCGCCTTCCACAGCACCTTGCCAGTCTTGGCATCCAGCGCCCGCACCCGCGCATCCATCGACGCGCCAATAAAGATCAGCCCCGTCTTGGTCAGCACCGGCCCGCCGATGGTCGGCGACCCCCAACTCTCGGGCATGTAAAAGCCCCATTGCTGGACTTGGCCAAAGGGCTCGTCCCACAGCGTCTTGCCGGTCTTGAGGTCGATGGCCGCCATGGTGCCATAGGGCGGCGCCCAGCAGGGCATGCCCAGCGGATTGAGGAAATTGGTCAGCCGGAAGCCATAGGGCGAGCCATGCATCGGGAACAAGCCGCCCTCGGCCTCGGACCCGCCCGAAGACAGCTTGTCATATTCGGCGCGCGCGATCAGCTGATAGATCTGCACGACATGGGACGAGTTGACGTAATAGATCCCGGTTTCGGGATCGACGGTGCCGCCGCCCCATTGCATGCCGCCCGCCGTCGCCGGAAAGGCCAGCGAGCCCTGCAGCGAGGGCGGCGTATAGCGGCCCTCGTTGCGCAGCTCGGCCGCCTTGCGCGAACACCAGCCGAACGAGGCGATGTCGGCCAGCTTGAAGACGCCGCTCCAGTGATCGGCGATCATCGGCTTCGGCAGGGTGGGATAGGGCTGGGTCGGCGCCGCCTCTTCGCCGGCCACGTCGCTGGCCGGGACCGGGCGTTCCTCGATCGGAAAGATCGGCTCGCCGGTCAGGCGGTTCAGCACGAACATCATCCCCATCTTGCTGGTCTGAACCAGCGCCGGCACCGTGCCACCGTCCTTGGGGATGTCGACCAGCGTCGGCGCGGCGTTGATGTCATAATCCCAGATGTCGTGATGCACCAATTGCCGCGACCAGACCACCGCGCCGGTATCGCCGTTCAGCGCCGTGACCGAGGTGGCATAGGGCATCGGCGCCGTCCGGTCGCCGCCGTAGAAATCCGGGCTGGGCGAGGACACCGGCAGATAGACCAGCCCGTTCTGTTCATCGACCGACATGGCGGTCCAGATATTGGCGGTGCCGGTCTTGCCGGGATAATCCGGGTCGATCGAATAGAATTTCCATTTCAGCGCGCCGGTGCGGGCATCGACGGCATGGACCGAGCCCAGTGGGTTCTTGCTATCCACCCAATCCTTGCCGGCCCAGCCCAGCAGCAGCGTGTCCTTGTAGACGGTCGGCGGCTGCAATTGCGACAGCGGAAAGTTGGCGTCGGGCTTGTTCCACTGGTTCACGTCAAGGATGCCGCCTTGGCCGAAATCCTTGCAAAGCTGGCCGCTGTCGGCATCCAGCGCATGGATCTGGCCGGACATGGTGCCGATATAGACCCGCTTGGAACAGGGGCCGGTCGATCCGTCGCTGGCGGCCCAATAGGTCACGCCGCGGTTCTTCAGCTCGGGCTGGGTCAGCGCCTTCAGCTCGGTCTTGGGATCATAGGTCCATTTCACCTTGCCGGTGTCCGGCTCGACTGCAATGACGCGATAGAAGGGCGTGCCGATATAAACCGTGTCATTGGCGACGATGGGCGTGGCCGACCAGACGGTGCCGGGAATATCCCCTTTGCCGTCCGAGACGTCGCCGGTATGCAGTTCCCAGACCTTTTCCAGTTTGCCGACATTCTCGGGCGTGATCTGCTCCGAGCGCGAGAATTTCTGCCCCATCTCGTCGCCGTGAAAGGATCGCCACTCGGCCTGCTGCGCCAGCGCCGGCATGGCCGAGCCAAGGATCAGGACAGTTGCCAGAATACGCATGTCTTACCTCGTGACCAGAATGAACAGCAGCCAGCACAGCAGCATGGCCAGAACGGCGATCAGCACCAGATGGCTTTCCAGAAACCATGCCGCAAGCGCCGTCAGCACGCCCCCGATCAGCACCAGCAGGGTAAAAGTGGTGCGCAGCGCACCGGGGGACAGCACCTTCAGCATGAAGGCCCCGAATAGCAGCGCGACGCAGCCGAACAGCGACAGCGCCGCGCCCGTGGTCCATGACACGCCCGAGCCGTGCCACAGGAATTCCACCAATGCAGCGACGACGGCCAGTGCCGCCGGCACGGCCATGATCTGCGCCACCAGCCGCTCGCGCAGCAGGTTCGGGGGCAAGGTCGGATAGGTTGTTGTTGTAGCCATGGTCCGTTCACCTGTTTGAATGGCCCCCGCTCCTGCCAAAGGCATGGGGACGAGTTGGGCGCGCACACGAACGCGTGAAACAATGAGTGGGTTTCTGCGCCGACATGCATCATGCCGACAGAATTGCCCGCCCCGTCGACTTTAAGAAAGGCCGGGACGTCATTGCCCCGACCCGATTTTCATTCTGCCGGCCTATTCGGCGGCTTGTGCGTAATCCTCGACCGGCGGGCAGGTGCAGATCAGGTTGCGGTCGCCGAACACATTGTCCACCCGCCCGACCGGAGGCCAGTATTTGTCCACCCGGAACGCGCCCGGCGGGAAACAGCCCTGTTCGCGCGAATATTCGCGGTCCCAATCGGCCACCAGATCCTCGACCGTATGCGGGGCGTGGCGCAGGGGGCTGGCCTCGGCACTGATCCGTCCCTCGGACACGTCGGTGATCTCGTCACGGATGGCCAGAAAGGCGGTGATCAGCCGGTCGATCTCGGCCTTGGTTTCCGATTCCGTCGGCTCGACCATCAGCGTGCCTGCGACCGGCCAGCTCATGGTCGGCGCATGGAAGCCGTTGTCGATCAGCCGCTTGGCGATATCATCGACGGTCACGCCATGCGCGGCAAAGGGGCGCATATCCAGGATGCATTCATGCGCCACGCGGCCGCGATTGCCCATGAACAACACCGGATAGGCGGCGGCCAGACGGCTGGCAATGTAATTCGCATTTAGGATCGCCACCCGCGTCGCCTGCGTCAGCCCGGCCCCGCCCATCATCAGGATATAGGCCCAGGAGATCAGCAGAATCGAGGCCGAGCCCCATGGCGCCGCCGAGACCGCACCTTCTTCGCCGCTGCGCGGGTCGGCAGGCAGATAGGGCGCCAGATGCGCCCTGACCCCGATCGGCCCCATGCCGGGACCACCGCCGCCATGTGGAATGGCAAAGGTCTTGTGCAGGTTCAGGTGGCTGACATCGCCGCCGATCTCGCCCGGTTTCACCAGCCCGACCAGCGCGTTCATGTTCGCGCCGTCGATATAGACCTGACCGCCATGGCTGTGAGTGATGTCACAGACCTCGCGCACGGTATCCTCAAAGACGCCATGCGTGCTGGGATAGGTGATCATCACCGCCGCCAGCCGCTCGCCCGCCTTCTCCGCTTGGGCCGCGAAATCCTCAAGATCGATGTCGCCATTTGGCGCCGACTTGACCACCACGACCTTCATCCCCGCCATCTGGGCGCTGGCCGGGTTGGTGCCATGCGCACTGACCGGGATCAGGCAGATGTCGCGCTCTTCGCCCCGCGCCTTGTGATAGGCCGCGATGGTCAGAAGCCCCGCATATTCCCCCTGCGCGCCGCTATTGGGCTGTAACGAAAACGCGTCATACCCGGTGATCTGGCACAGTTTGTTGGTCAGATCGGCAAAGACCTCATGATAGCCCGCCGCCTGATCCTCGGGCGCGAAGGGATGCAGCGCGCCGAATTCGGGCCAGGTGATCGGCATCATCTCGGCGGCTGCGTTCAGCTTCATCGTGCAACTGCCCAAGGGGATCATCGCCCGGTCCAGCGCCAGATCCCGGTCCGAGAGGCGGCGCATATAGCGCATCATCTCGGATTCGGCGCGGTTCATGTGAAAGACCGGATGCGTCAGGTAATCGCTGTCGCGCAGCAGCGCCTCGGGGATGGCCGGCGCCACCGCCGCCACCGCCGGAGCCGAGATGCCAAAGGCATCCAGCACCCGCGCGATCACGCCCGCATCGGTGGTCTCATCGACGCTGATGCCGACCCGGTCGCGGCCCACCTGGCGCAGGTTGATGCCGCGCTGGCGGGCGGCGGCCAGAATGCCCGCCTGCCCGACACCAACGCGCACGGTCATGGTGTCGAAAAACGCCTGCGGCTCGACCTCGGCCCCCGCCGCACGCAGCGCCTCGGCCAAGGTCACCGCATTCAGATGCACCCGCTGCGCAATGGCCCGCAGGCCCACCGGCCCATGGAACACGGCATAAAAGCCCGCCATCACCGCCAGCAGCGCCTGCGCGGTGCAGACATTGCTGGTCGCCTTCTCGCGCCGGATATGCTGCTCGCGGGTCTGCAGGGACAGCCGGTAAGCCTTGTTGCCCTTGGCGTCGATCGAGACACCGACGATCCGCCCCGGCATCGCCCGCTTCATCTCGTCGCGGCAGGCCATGAACGCGGCATGCGGCCCGCCATAGCCCATGGGCACGCCGAACCGCTGGGCGCTGCCCACGGCGATATCGGCGCCCATCGCGCCCGGCTCCTTCAGCACGCAGAGCGCCAGCAGATCGGTCGCCACCACGGCCACCGCACCGGCCTGATGCAGCGCCGCGATCTGGTCGCTGTAGTCGCAGATGCCGCCATGACTGCCCGGATATTGAAAGATCGCGCCAAAGACCCGCGCCGGATCCAGATCGCCGCGCAGGATCTCGATGCCCAAGGGCGCGGCCCGCGTCTCGATCACTGCCACGGTCTGCGGATGCAACTCGTCGCTGACGAAAAACGCCCTCGCCTTGGACTTGGCCACCCGCTGCGCCATGGCCATGGCCTCGGCAGCGGCGGTCGCCTCATCCAGCAGACTGGCATTGGCCACCGGCAGGCCGGTCAGATCCGCCACCATGGTCTGGAAATTCAACAAGGCCTCCAGCCGGCCTTGCGCGATCTCGGGCTGATAGGGCGTATAGGCCGTGTACCATGCCGGGTTCTCCAGAATGTTGCGCTGGATCGCCGGCGGCGTGACCGTGCCGTAATAGCCCTGCCCGATCAGGCTGGTCATCACCCTGTTTCTCCCGGCCACCTCGCGCATCCGCGCCAGCAGCGCCGCCTCCGACAGCGCCGGCCAGTCCAGCGCCTCGGCCTGACGGATGCGCGCGGGCACGGTCTGCCCGATCAGCGCCTCCAGGCTCTCGGCGCCCACGACTTCCAGCATCTGCGCCATCTCGGCCGGAGACGGGCCGATATGGCGGCGGTTCGCAAAATCGTCGGGGTTATAGCTCGTCGGCATCCAGCCAGCCATGATTGCCTTCCCATCGAAACCGGGCGCGCGGCTTCTTTCGTGTCCAAATATCCTCGGGGGGTCCGGGGGCGAAGCGCCCCCGGTAACCGCCGGACCCGCAGGGCCCGGCAGCGATCAGCCGATCAGCGCCTTGTAGGCCGCCTCATCCATGAAGCCCGACAGATCAACTGCCGCCGGCCTGATGCGAAAGAACCATGCCCCGGCCGGGTCATCGTTCACCGCGCCGGGGCTGTCGGGCAGCGCCTCGTTCACCGCCGTGATCACCCCCGCCACCGGCACCACGATATCCGAGGCGGCCTTCACCGATTCGATCACCACGATCTCTTCGCCGGCCTCGACCTCACGGCCGACCTCCGGCAATTCGATAAAGACGACATCGCCCAATTGCTCGCTGGCATGGGCGGTGATGCCGACGACGATCTCGTCGCCCTCTTGTTTCAACCATTCATGGTCTTCGGTATATTTCAGCATCTCTGGCCTCTCAGCGCCTGTAGCCGGGTTGGTGGAAAGGAAGCGGACTCACGCGGGCCGGCAGGCGCTTGCCGCGCAGCTCGGCCCAGACCGTATCGCCGGGCGCCTGATGCGCCGGCAGGATCGCCATGGCGACGGGCGCGCCGACCGAGGGGCCAAAGCCGCCCGAACAGACGGTGCCGATCTGCACGCCGCCCTCGGGCGCATCGAATATCGCCACGCCCTCGCGGATCGGGGCGCGGCCCTCGGGACGCAGCCCCTGCCGGACCCGCGCCGGACCGGCGACCAGCTCGGCCAGCACGGTTTCCGCGCCCGGAAACCCGCCGGCGCGTGCGCCGCCCAGACGCCGGACCTTGGGGATCGACCAGCCCAGACCCGCCGCCCCCGGCGTGGTCGCCGCATCCATGTCATGACCGTAAAGCGGCATCCCGGCCTCAAGCCGCAGGCTGTCGCGCGCGCCCAGCCCGATGGGCGCCACCTCGGGCTGATCCAGCAGCGCGCGGGCCAGCGCCTCGGCCTGCGCCTTTGGCACCGAAATCTCGAAACCGTCCTCGCCGGTATAGCCCGAGCGGCTGACCCACAGCGTCACGCCCGCCCAGTCAAACTCGGCCACATCCATGAATTTCATCGCCACGACACCCGGCACCAGCCGTGCCAGCACCGCCTCGGCCTCGGGGCCCTGTAGCGCCAGCAGCGCGCGGTCGGTGACCACCTCGACCTCGATCCCGCGCGCCTGCAAGCCGCGCAGATGCGCAATATCGGCCTCAGCGCAGGCGGCGTTGACCACCAGATACAGGTGATCGCCCTTGTTGGCGAACATCAGATCGTCCAGCACACCGCCCTCGGGCGTGGTGAACAGCCCGTAACGCTGCCGCCCCTCGGCCAGACCGGCGACATCGGCCGGCACCAGCGCCTCCAGCGCCTGCGCCACCTCCGGCCCGCGCAGGATCACCTGCCCCATGTGGCTCACGTCGAACAGCCCGGCATGGGCGCGGGTGTGCAGATGCTCGTTCAGCACGCCCATCGGATATTGCACCGGCATCTCCCAGCCGGCAAAGGCCACCATCCGTGCCCCCAAGGACATGTGCAGCGAAAATAGCGGCGTGCGCCTTAGATCGGCCATGGGCATCCCCTGTTTCGGGACGGACCTGCTCCGTCCCCCTTCAGATGCCCCCTCTGTCCCTGCCCCTGCGGGGGCGCCTGAGATCGTTATCCCTTCGGCGGGCGAAAATTTCCGCCACTCTCCAGATATTTGCGGAAAACGGTCCCTTTGCCTGAGAGATTCCCGGGGCGGTTGCTCCTTCGGCCCTGGCGCATGGCCAGCGTCTCCCGATTTCCACCTTAAGTCGTAGCGGCGCCGCGGAAACCTGACAAGAGGCTTCCACGGTTTTGTCGCATGGGTTCCATGAACCTACATGGTGCTGTTCGACGCCCCGCCGTCCAGCAGGATGTTCTGGCCAATGATGAACCGCGCATGCTGGCTGCACAGAAAGGCGCAGGTGGCACCGAAATCCTCGGGCAGGCCGTAGCTGTGTGTCGGGATCGTCGCCTCGCGCTTGCGGCGGGCGGCGGTGATCTCGATGCCCTCGGCCTGCGCCACGCCCTTGTCCAGCGCATAGGCGCGGTCTGTCGCATGGATCCCGGGCAGCAGGTTGTTGACCACGACGCCCGAACCCGCCACCTGCCGCGACATGCCGGCGACGAACCCGGTCAGCCCGGCGCGGGCGGTGTTCGACAGACCCAGAATCGAGACCGGCGACTTGACCGATTGCGAGGTGATGTTGACCACCCGGCCCCAGCCGCGCTCCATCATGCCCGGCACCAGAGCCTGCATCAGCGCGATCGCGGACAGCATGTTGGAATCGATGGCGCGGATGAAATCGTCGCGGTTCCAGTCGGTCCAGTTGCCGGGCGGCGGGCCGCCGGCATTGGTGACCAGAATGTCGGCCTGCCCCTCCAGCGCCTCCAGCACGGCGGCACGGCCGGAGCTGGTGGTGATGTCAGCGGCGATCGGGGTGACGTTCACGCCATAGCGGCCCGACAGCTGGCGGGCAGTATCCTCCAGCACCTCGCTGCCGCGGGCATTGATGACCAGATCGACACCCGCCTCGGCCAGCGCCTCGGCACAGCCCCGGCCCAACCCTTTCGAGGCGGCGCAAACCAGCCCCTTCTTGCCTCTGATGCCCAGATCCATCGGCTTCTCCTGTTCAGACTGACCACAGGGAAGCGCGCGGGCGGGGGATTGTCCAGTTCAGAAGCAGAGGATCTCGGCCTCGGCCTCGGCGCGGCGGTAATTGGCGACCATGTCATTGCTGCCCATGTTGCGAAACACCGCCGAACGTTCGCCGCCCATCTGGCGCATGGCCAGCACCGTCTCGGCCTTGACGTAATCGTCATAGGGCAGGACGGTGGCGATCTGGTCGATGGCGCAGGAACATTTGTCCAGCATGTCGCGGGTCTGGCCATTGGTGGCCATGCAGACAAAGACGTAATCGGCGCGGGCATTGGTCGGATAGTCGTTCACCGCCTGCGCCTGGGCCGAGCCGGCCCAAAGCAGCAGCGCCAGCAGGCCCAGCCCCTTCATTTCAACACCATTTCGCTGTGATAGGCTGGGCGGCCACCGGCCAGAGGCCCGGTTTCGGCCACCATCGCCCGGATCGGCTGGCGGGCATCGGACAGGGCAAAGCGCAGCTCCAGCGTGTCGAACCCATACATGCGCTCGGCGTTCTTGTCGCCCTTGAACGGGGTGAACACGGCCAGCTTGCCGCCATTTTCGGCGCGGACCTCGCCGCCCCGGAACAGCGCATCCTTGAGCCGGTTGCGGATATAGAACGGGCTGCCACCGGTCAGCGCCGCCATATCACGCGAGACCGTCTCCAGAAAGAAGGTCAGCGCCGGATCGCCGCCCTCGGTCGGGAACGGGCCGATCTTGCGCTTGATGCGGGGGGTGTCCTCGGCCAGTTGCAGCACCGGCTTGCCGTCCGTGGGATCGGTAATGGCCGACAGGGTGACGCGGCCCTCGCCCAGCGGCTTGAAGCCCTCGACCTCGGGGCCGGACTGGCGCAGCGACCAGACCAGCGGCTGCGGCAGCGACCATGGCGCGCGTTCGGCAAAGACCAGATCGCCCGCCTCGCCGGCCCGACCCGGCGCCGGCAGCGCGCTCAGCCCCAGCAGGGCCAGGACAAGCAGATGCTTCATGAAATTCTCCCCCTCATTGGCCAATGATTGTCCCTGTCCGGGTCAGGACAAAAGCCCCGCCCCCCGCGCCTGCGGCTTTGGTATTAGGCCAGCATCCGGTGCAGCACCGCCTGCAATTCCTCGGGCCGCACCGGCTTTTCCAGCACCGGCACGCCCATTTCCAGACTGGCGCGCCCCAGTTCGGGGTCGCGCCGGGCCGAGACGATGATCGCCGGCACCGGCTGGCCCGCCCGTGCGCGCAGATCGCGGATCGCCTGCAACCCGGTGTCGCCATTGTCCAGATTGTAATCGGCGATCAGCACGTCGGGCGCATCGTCGCCCATCTGGGCCAGCGCCTCGGCGATGCCGCCGGCGATGCGCGGCACCATGCCCAGCCGATCCTTCAGGATCAGCTCATAGGCGCGGCGCATCGCATCATCGTTTTCCACCACCAGCGCCACACGCCCGCGCAGATATTCGACCGAGGGCACGACCGGCGCCGGGCAGGCCGCGCCCTCGTGCCCGACCAGCGGCAGGCTGACGCGGAACACCGTGCCCCGCCCCGGTTCGCTGTCCATGGCGATCGGATGGCCCAGCTTGGCGCAGGCGCGACGCACGATCGACAGGCCCAGCCCCATGCCGGGCGCACCGCCGTCGCGGCCAATGCGCTGGAATTCGTCAAAGATCCGCGCCCGGTCGGTGGCGGCGATGCCGATGCCGGTGTCGATGATCTCCAGCCAGGCCCGACCGCCGCGCTTGCGCACGCCGACCAGCACGCCGCCGCTGTCGGTATATTTGATCGCGTTCGAGACGAGGTTCTGCGCGATGCGGCGCAGAAAGGTCGGATCGCTTTCGACCCGTGCCGAGGTCGGCGCGAAACTCAGCCGCAGCCCCTTGGCCTCGGCCATCGGCGCATATTCGATGGCGAGGCGGCGAAACAGCTCGCCCAGATCGACCGGCTTGCGCTGAAACTCGATGCGCTGGCTGTCGAGGCGCGAGATATCCAGCACCGCATGCATCAGTTCCTCGACCGATTCAAAGGCACCCGACAGCCGGTTCGCCAGCTCGCCCTGCAATTCATCCAGCTGCGTGTCCTTGAGCGCGGACAGAAACAGCTTGGCCGCCGACAGCGGTTGCAGCAGGTCGTGGCTGGCGGCGCGCAGAAAGCGGGTCTTGGAGCGGTTGGCCTCTTCGGCCAGGGCGCGGGCCACGGCCAGTTCGCGGTTGCGTTCGCTCAGATCGGCCAGCGCCTGTTCCAGCTCGCGCGAGCGGACCTGAACCTCGTGTTCCAGCGCCACGGCGGCCTGAAACATCGACCAGGCCGAGCCGCGCGATTCCTCCAGCCGGTCGATGCGGGCGACCAGCACATCCGAAATCCGCGTCAGCTTTTCGACCCGCCGCTCGGGGCTGTCGTCATCGCGCAGGAACATGTCAGCCGGCCTCGGGCGGCATCAAGGCCATGCCCACGAAGGTCTGGTTCACATGCATGCCGCTGTGCTGTTCGCCATAGGTGTTGAAGCCGGCGACGCGATAGCGCGACAGCA
Source organism: Paracoccus limosus (assembly GCF_009711185.1). Taxonomy (GTDB): domain Bacteria; phylum Pseudomonadota; class Alphaproteobacteria; order Rhodobacterales; family Rhodobacteraceae; genus Paracoccus; species Paracoccus limosus. The sequence continues at coordinate 170,475 of NZ_WMIF01000001.1, read as the reverse complement.
GTTCGGACATCTGCCCGGCCATCCCGGCGCGTTCCAGCGCCAGCCGCCGCAGGATGCAGTCAAAGCCCAGCACGATCATCGGCGGGCGCGGCAGCGCGTCCAGCGCATCGGCAAAGCCGCGCGTCATGTCCACCGCCCGGCCGACGGTCAGGATATGCCCGGCCTCGATCCCCGACAGCAATTGCAGCCCGCCATCGGGCGTCACCGCGCGGATGGCGCGGACATGGTGGCGCCGGCCGGTGCGCAGCAACAACGGGTGGCGGGCGAATTCGGCGGTGGTCAGCGCCCCCGGCGGCAGCCCGGCCAGCCGGGCATATTCCTGCGCCGCAGGTTCGGCGTTCAGTTCCCAGATGATGCGGCTTTGCGGATCGGCGGCGGTAACGACGGCGCGCCGCTCGGTCGGGCGGAAATGCGCGAACGAGACCTCGGCCACGGCCAGATCGGTCTCGATCAGCAGGAACATCGCCGCACCGGGATGGGCCACGCCATCGACAACCTGCGAGGTCGGCAGAAAGCCGATGCCCTCGGCGGTCGAGCCGCCGACCACCGGCAGGCCGGGAATGGCCGCATCCAGCGTTGCGACCAGCACGTCCTCGTGCTGGGCCAGCGCATCGGCCAGCAGGATGCCAAAGATCGAGCGCCGCAGATCGGGCCGGAAATCGGCATGAAACCGGCGCAACCGCGCCATCCATTCCGACACCGGCACCTGCGCCTGATCGCGCAGCAGGCAGACGCCGACGCGAAAGCTTTCGGCCGGCAGGCCCAGCGCCACGACGCTGTCCTTGACATAGCCGGTCGGGCCGATCTCGCCGGCCGATGAGCAGCTGACGACATGGCAATGCCCGCCCAGGGCCTCGCGCAGCGCCCGCCCCGGCGCCAGCGCGCCGCCCTCGGGGTTGCCAAACAGCAACACCGCCGCCGGACGGGCGGGGCCCATCACCTCGGCGATGCGCTGCACCAGATCAGGCGCCGCAGCCGGCACGGTCAGCATCACCGGCCCCGGCGGCACGGCAAAAACACGAGGCGCCACGACGGGCGGCGCCTCGCCGGGCCATGGCTCGGACTTGGCCGTGGTCATGCCGGCTCGAACAGCCTCACGCTATTGGCCAGAAGCACCGCCTGCGTGCGACGGCGGGCGTTGATCTTGGACATGATCGCGGTGATGTGGGTCTTGACCGTGGCTTCGGCGATCGACAGCTCGTAGCTGATCTCCTTGTTGGCCTTGCCCTGACAGATCAGCCGCAGGATCTTCATCTGCTGCGGCGTCAGGCTGGCAAAGCGCCGCGCCAGATCGGCACGGGCGGCATCCTCTTCGCCGGCGCATTCGGGCTGGTAGCTGTCGGGTGTGACCTGCTCGCCCTCCCACATGCGGCGCAGGCTGTCGACCAGCGCCTCGCGGCCCAGCGACTTGCTGATATAGCCCTGTGCCCCGGCGGCCATCGCCGCCGAGATCATGGCGTTTTCCAGATCGGCCGAAATCATGGTGATCGGCACATCCGGGATCTGGCGGCGCAGCGTCACCAGCCCTTCGGCACCGCGCGCATCGGGCAGGTTCAGGTCAAGGATCACCGCATCCGGCGCACCCTGTGCCCTGATCTGTTCCTGCGCGGCCGCCAGGCTGCGGGCGGTGCGCACATTCTTCAGCCCGAAGCTGATCTTCAGCGTCAGGGCCAATGCGTCACACATCAGCGGATGGTCGTCGACGATCAGGATCTCGCGCACGCGGTCCGCCGAAAGGCGATGAGCCGGCGCACGGTCCTGCATCTCAGTACTGGCTAGGGCCATCGTTCTCCTCCCAAAGAAACGGATGGTTCGCCGGAAAGCGTCCGATCCGGCGTGGCATGCGTCCATCTTAGGCGGATGCGACCACGGCGCAAGCCTCATGGCGCGATGCAGCGGATCGTCCTAAGACCTCGGAGGGATTGGCCCGCACGTGGGGCAATGGCATAATCCCCCGAAGGAAAGGGAAAATACCATGGAATTGCACCGGCGAATCGTCCTTGCGGGCGGGGCGCTTTTCCTGTCCGGTCTGGGCCTGCCCCGGAGAGCACGGGCCGCCGACCTGCCGGCGCTGCGCATCGGCACGCTGGAAAACGGCACGGTGAACTGGGAAATTCAGACCATTCGCGGCAAGGGGCTGGATCAGGCGCGCGGCTTTTCGCTGCAACCGCTGATCCTGGCCGGAACGCCGGCGACTCAGGTCGCGATGCAGGGCGGCGAGGTCGATACCATCGTCTCGGACTGGCTATGGGTCGCCCAGCAGCGCGCGCGGGGCGAGGATTTCACCTTTCTGCCCTATTCCACCGCCGTGGGCGGGCTGATCGTGCCCAAGGACAGCCCGGTGCGCAGCATCGGCGATCTCAAGGGCAAGAAGATCGGCATTGCCGGCGGTCCGATCGACAAAAGCTGGCTGATCCTGCGCGCCTGGTCGCGTCAGGTGCTAGGCGCGGATCTGGCCGACCTGACCGAGCAGGTCTTTGGCGCGCCCCCGCTGATCATGAATGCTGCCGAGACCGGACAGGTCGATGCCGCGATCAACCTGTGGCACCTGCAGGCGCTGATGCAGGCGCGGGGCATGCGCGAGATCGCCTCGGTGGCGCAGGCGGCGCAAGAGCTGGGGCTGGACGCGCGGACGCCGCTTTTGGGCTATGTGCTGCGCGACCGCTGGATCGCGGCCAATCCGACGCTGGCGCGGGGGCTGGCCCAGGCATCGCGCGCCGCCAAGACCACGCTGGTGCAGGACGACGCGGCATGGCAGCCGCTGCGCCGCTACATGGACGCGGCCAATGACGCCGAATTTCAGGCGCTGCGCGCGGGCTGGCGCGCGGGCGTGCCGGCCGATGCCCCGGTGAATGCCGACAATGCGCAAAAGCTGTTCGCCACCATGGCGGCACTTGGCGGTGACGCGCTGACCGGCGGGCTGACCACGCTGCCCAAGGGCCTGTTCTGGTGGCCGGAGCAGGCCGGTTGAGACAGGCGCCGTCACGGGCCTTCTGGCCCGGCTTGCTGTCCGTGCTGATGCTGCTGGCCGGCTGGACCATTGCCGCAGAGCTGGTCGGCAAGCCGCAGACCCTGCCCTCGCCGCTGGTGGTGGCGGGGCGCATCGGCCAGCTCATCGGCAGCGGCGAGCTGTGGTTCAACGCCGGCATGACGCTGATGCGGGTCGGGCTCAGCTTTGCGCTGGCCATGGCGGCGGGGCTGGCGCTGGGGCTGTGGATGGGCCGGTCGCGCCGCGCCGACGACTGGCTGAACCCGGCGCTGATCATCTTGCTGAACGTGCCGGCGCTGGTTCTGATCGTGCTGTGCTATATCTGGATCGGCCTGAACGAAACCGCCGCCGTTCTGGCGGTGGCGCTGAACAAGATTCCGGTGGTCACGGTGATGATCCGCGAAGGCGCCCGCGCCCTGCGCCCCGATCTGGACGAGATGGCGCGCGCCTTTCGCATGGCGCCCCTGACGCGGCTGCGCCATGTCGTGCTGCCGCAGCTTGCGCCGCAGATCGCGGGCGCCGCGCGGGCCGGGATCTCGCTGATCTGGAAAATCGTGCTGGTGGTCGAATTCCTTGGCCGCTCGAACGGCGTCGGCTTCAAGATCCACCTGCTGTTTTCCAATTTCGACGTGGCCGGCGTGCTGGCCTGGGCGCTGGCCTTTGTGCTGGTGATGCTGGCCGTGGATCTGGCCCTGTTGCGGCCATGGGAGCGGCGGGTGAACCGCTGGCGGCACGATGCGGCTTGAACTGGAGGGGAAATCCTATGCCGGCCGGCAGGTGCTGGGGCCGCTGTCACTGTCGGTCACGCGCGGCGAGCGGCTGGCGATCCTTGGCCCCTCGGGCATCGGCAAGTCCACGCTGCTGCGCATTCTTGCCGGGCTTGACGGCGATTTCGCGGGCCGACGCGAGGGGGCCGAACGGCTGGCGCTGGTGTTTCAGGAACCCGTGCTGCTGCCATGGCGCGATGCTCTGGCCAATATCACCATCCCGACCGGCTGCGATCCCGCCCGCGCCCGCGACTGGCTGGCCGAGGTCGGGCTGGCCGGGCGCGAGGCGCATTTCCCGCGCCAGCTGTCGCTGGGCCAGCAACGGCGGCTGGCGCTGGCCCGCGCCTTTGCCGCGCGTCCCGATCTGTTGCTGATGGACGAACCCTTTGCCTCGCTCGACCCCGAGACGGCGGCGCGGATGGTGGCGCTGACCGGCCGGCTGCTGGCGGGCAGCGGCGCCGGGCTGGTGCTGGTCACCCATGCCCGGGACGAGGCGCTGGCGCTGGACTGCCGGCTGCAAGTGCTGGCGGGCCAGCCGGCGCGGCTGTCGCCCCCGCACGAGTCCCCCTAGAAGGACTGGTCCCAGACCCGGCCCTCGGTATCCTCGGCATGGACGCTGATCGGCCCCTGCCCCGGCGCATGGGCAAAGCGGAACACCGGATCCTCGGAAATCGAGATCCCGGCGCTCATGGTGAACAGCTCGGCCCCGTCCTGCTTCACCGCCAGCGACTGGATGAATTCCGCCGGGATCGTCATCAGCGTCACCTGATCGCGTTGCAGACCCGAGAAATTCGGATGCCGGATCATCAGCGTGCCGATCTGGCGCCCGGCCTCTTCGGTCTGGCGCAGCTTCATCTGGCCCATGCCGGCGCGGACCTCGTCCAGACTTTTGCCGGCAGGCGCCGCGCAGCCGCCCGAGGCTTTCACATAGCGCCCGGCCATCACCTTGCGCCCATCGGCCAGCGTCGCGATGGCGCGCAGGTCGGAATAGCTGTCCACACGCACGCGCACTTCGAAATCCAGAGGCATCAGCGCCGGGCCAAAGGTGAACTCGGCCGCGACCGGCGCCGGGTTGCCATCCACCACCAGCACCAGCCCGGTGATCGCCGGCGCGCCCGGCGGCTGGGTCAGATGCACCGGCACCAGCGCCGGATTGTCGGCGCGTTTGGGCGCATCAAGGTTCAGGATCGCGGGATCGACCGGCGGCTCGGACTCGGTGCCGATCACCGCCAGCCGCATGTCATCCCACAGCGCCGAGGGTTGCAGCGGATTGTCCACCGCCGCGCCGTCCTGCGCCAGCGCCGGCGCCGCAAGCAGCATCAGGATCAGCGCCAACCGGGTCATGATCGTAGCTCCCTCGACATGCGCCGATAGACCAGCGCGGTGTCGTCGCTGGCGGCATCGGCCTCGGCCTCGGCGCGCAGCCGGGCGTTCAGGGGTGAGCGGGTGCAGACCGGATCGGTGACCATCGCATCGCCCGCGACCGCCATGGCCTGACAGCGGCAGCCGCCGAAATCCAGCTCGCGGCGGTCGCAGGACTGGCAGGGCTCGGGCAGCCATGCGGTGCCGCGAAACGCGTTGAAGGCGGTGCTGTCGCGCCAGATTTCGGCCAGCGGCCGTTCGCGCGCATTGTCAAAGCGCAGCGACTGGATGGTCTGCGCGGCATGGCAGGGCAACACCACCCCGTCCGGCGCGATATTCAGCCCGGTCGAGCCCCAGCCGCCCATGCAGCTTTTGGGATGCGCGGCGTGGTGGTCGGCCGGCACATAGTCGATGACCATGCGCCCGCGCAGACGTTCGCGCGCGGCCAGCACCACCTCACGCGCGCGTATGGCCTGCGCCTGCGTCGGCATCAGCGGACGGCGGTTCAGATCGGCCCAGCCGTGGAACTGCACGGTCGCCACCTCGATGCGGCGGCAACCCAGCCGCTCGGCCAGATCGATCATCTCGGGCAGGCGATCAAGGTTCTGGCGATGCACCACCGCGTTCAGCGTCAGCGGAAAGCCGATGGCGCGGATCCATTCCACCGCCTGCATCTTGCGGCTGAAACTGCCGCCATAGCCGCTGATCCAGTCGGCCATTTCCGCGTCGATGCCCTGCAGCGACAGCTGGACGTGATCGACGACCCCGTCCAGTTCGCGCAGCCGCGTCTCGGTCAGACCGATGCCGGAGGTGATCAGGTTGACATAAAGCCCGGCGTCGCGGGCCGAGGTGGCGATCTGGGTCAGGTCGCGGCGCGAGGCCGGCTCGCCCCCCGACAGATGCACCTGCAAGACGCCCATCGCGGCCGCCTGCGCAAAGATATCGGCCCATTCCGCCGCCGAAAGCTCGGTCTGCACCCGCGCCAGTTCGACCGGGTTGGAACAATAAGGGCAGGCCAGCGGGCAGCGATGCGTCAGCTCGGCCAGCATCGCCATCGGCGGCGCGACCAACACCGGATTGCCCAGAATATCGCGGGGACCATCATCCGGCATGGGCGACCTCCGCCTTTGCGGCATCCGCCGCGATCCCGGCGCCACCTTCTTCGGCCAGAAAGACCATGCGCCGGTCGACCAGCCCGGTGATGAACTCGCGCACGTCGCTTTCGATCTGCTCGGCGGGGGCGGCATAGCGGTTGCAAAGCACCAAAATCACCTCGGCCAGCGAGCGTTTGCCGTTCAGTTCCGACAGGATGGCATCGCCCACCGGGTCCAGCTGCATGGCACGTTCGGGCGCCAGCAGCACACGGATGCCCCGCACCCGGTCGTCATGCAGACGCACGCCCCGCGGCAGGTAGGGCACGGCGGCATTGCTGATGCGCGGCCTGCTCATGCGACCTCGCTTGCTGCCGAAGCGGCCAGCAACCCCTGACCGGGTTGCCAGGCGCCGGGGGGGATCCTGCCCTCGACATAGCCGTGCCACAGCGCATCGAGCTGCGCCCACAGCACATCGGTCTTGAAGCTCAGCGCCGCCGCCGCCGCATCCTGTTTCTCCAGCGTATCGGCATGGTCCAGCACATAGGTCAGGCCGAATTCGACATCCTTGCGCGCCTCGGTCAGGCGGTTGCGGAAATAGGCAAGGCTGGCGTCATCGGCGAAATCATAGTGCTTCAGCAGGCCCTCGATGCGCTCGGCATGGATGCGGGGGGCAAACATCTCGGTCAGACTGGCGGCCACCGCATCCAGCAAGGGCATGTCGCGCACGAAGCGGACATAGGCATCGACGGCAAAGCGCGTCGCCGGCATCACCCCCACGCCGCTTGCGACATAATCGGGGTCCAGCCCCACCGCGCGGGCCAGCGCCAGCCAGCGCCGGATGCCGCCGCCTTCGTCGACGCCGCCATCGTGATCCTCGATCCGGCTGCGCCAGATGCGGCGCAGTTGCGGATCGTCCAGCCGTGACATGAAGGCCGCGTCCTTCATCGGGATGCGCGACTGGTATTGCCAGCGGTTCACCACCCAGGCGCGCACCTCGTCGGGGGTGCAGCCGCCGCCATGCAGGCGCTTATGAAAGGGATGCAGATCGTGATAGCGCTCGGCGCCGATGCGCCGCAGCCGCTCGTGGAACTCGGCGCGCGATTGCGGGGCGCGGGGCGCGGGGGCCGGGGTGGTCATGGCGTGATCTCCAGTCCGTCATGCCCGACCTGCCAGCCCTCGGCCCGCGCCAGCGCGCGTTCGGGACTGCCGGGATCGACCAGCGGGTTCGAATTGTTCAAATGCACGAAAATGCGCTGCCCCAGCGCCAGCCCGGCCAGCGCCGCCATGCTGCCATCGGCGCCCGAGACCGGCACATGGCCCATCCTCCGGCCGGTCTTGGCGCCCAGCCCGGCGCGGATCATCTCGTCATCGGTCCACAGTGTGCCGTCAAACAGCAGCGCGTCACAGCCCGCAAGCCGCTGTTTCAGCCAGTCCGGCACCTCGGCGCAGCCGGGCACGTAACAGGCGCGGCGACCGTTCGCCGTCAGCTCGACGCCGACGGTCTGCTCACCGATCAGCCCGGTTTCGACCGTCTCGCCCTCCAGATACAGCGGCACCTTGCCCGGCACCGCGAACAGGCAGGCGGTCAGGCCCGGCGCCAGCTCAAAGGGCTGATCCAGCGCCACCTCGGCCCGGCGCACCAGCCGCGCGTCCAGCGCCGAAAGCATCGGGTTTTCCGCCAGCACGGCATGGATCGCCTTTGTGGCGAACAGGTCGAACCCCTGCCCCTCGCGCAGCGTCAGAAGCCCGGCGACATGGTCGATGTCGCCATTGCTGACCAGAACCGAACGGATCGGCGTGCCGCGCAGCGCCTGCGGCGCCAGCGCCGGCGTCGCCTGCAACTGGCCGCGCAGATCGGGCGAGGCGTTGATCAGCGCCCAGTCGCGGCCATTGGCGGACACTGCGATCCCGCTCTGGCTCATCGCCGGGATCAGCCCGTCGCGCGCGCGCCCGCAGTTCGGACATCCGCAATTCCATTGCGGCAGTCCTCCGCCTGCACCAGTGCCCAGAATGACGATACGCATCTTGCGCTGCTGCAAACCGGCCAGCACCTCAGCGCCGGCCGGTTCGCATCATGCCGTTCGACGGATCAGAACAGCACCGGCTCGTCGTCAGCCGGGGCATACATGTTGATCTCCATGCCGCAGGCAATTTCCTTCAGCGCGGGTTTTGTCCAGGCCATGCGTATCTCCTCCTCTGCAATGGGGCCGCTGGATGCAGCCAGATTGCGATGGTATGCCGACGCCATGACCAGTCAACCGCCAAAAGGTCTTAGGTGGTTTCGCCCGGAAGCCAAGCTAGGATCGCCTGCCAGCCCACGAGGTCCGGGATGTTTCACCTGATCCTGACGGCCTGTCTGGCCGCCGCGCCCGATGATTGCGCGCCACGTCTGCTGCCTGCGGGCGACGCCCCCGATGCCGCCGGATGCGAGGCCCGGGCCGAGCCGATCGCCCGCGACTGGATCGCCCGCCACCCCGACCTGCGCGCCCGCGAGGGCCATTGCGTGCCGACCGGCGCCCTGCCGGCGCTGAACGTGACCGAGATCGCCGATGACGTCTATTTCCATCAGGGCGTGATGGACCAGATCTCGCCCGGCAATCGCGGCCGCATCGCCAATCTGGCCTTTGTCATCGGCGATACGGTGGCGGTCATCGACGCCGGTGGCAGCCAGGCCGAGGGCGAGGCGCTTTATGCCGCCATCCGTCGCGTCACTGACCGCCCGATCAGCCATCTGATCCTGACCCACATGCACCCCGATCACATTCTGGGCGCCGAGGTGTTTTCCGAGGCCGGCGCCACCATCACCGCCAATGCCCGCCTGCCCGAGGCGCTGGCCCGGCGCGCCGATGCCTGGATGGTGTCGATCCCGGCGCAGATCGGGCGCCCCGCCTTTGCCGGCACCCGCGTCGTGGCGCCCGACCGGCTGGTTGCGGCGCCGGCGACCATCGCGCTGGGACCGACGCAGCTGCAACTGGTGCCGGTGCCCTCGGCGCATACCGACAACGACCTGACGGTGCAGGACAGCCGCAGCGGGGTGTTCTTTGCCGGCGATCTGGTCTTTCGCGGGCTGACACCATCTCTGGACGGCAGGCTGGACGGCTGGCTCGACTGGACCCGGGCCGGCCCGCCCCAGCCCGTGCCCAGCCTGATCGTGCCCGGCCATGGTCCGGTCACCGAGATCTGGGCCGATGCCGTCACGCCCGAACAGACCTATCTGACCGGGCTGCGCGATGCCACGCAGCGCGCGATCCGGGGCGGCATGGCGCTGTCGCGCGCCATTCCCGCCATCACCGCGATGATGCAGCCCTATTCCGAGGGCTGGGCCGATTTCGACGCCACCACCGCGCGCAACGCCGCGACCGCCTATTCGCAACTGGAATGGGAATAGGCACATTGCCTGCCGCCGCGTCGAATGCCAAAGTCGCCCCGCACGCATGGGGAGAGCAACGATGGCCGCAATTTTGTCCCGGATCATGCCGGCCGTGCTGGGCACGGCTCTGGCGCTGGCCATCGCGCCGGCACATGCCCAATCGGCACTGCCCGATTCGCCCCTGCCCGAGCGACGCGTGCATCTGCTGGCCGACACCGACCTGCCGGGTGGCGACATCGGCAAGATCTTTGACACCACGCTGCAAGCCTGCGTGCAAGCCTGTCTGGCCGACAACAGCTGTCAGGCGCTGACCTATAACCAGAACGCGCGCGCCTGTTTCCCCAAGGGCGGCGATGCCGGGGCGGCCTCGGGCTTTGCCGGGGCGCTGGCTGGTCAGGTGATAGACACCGCTGCCGATGCGCAGGCGCTGGCCAGCAGGCGCGCGGCGGCCGCAGCCGCCTTCCTGTCGGCCGATGATCTGCGCGCCGCGACCGCGCAGGCGCGTGGCCTCGCGGCGATGAACCCGCCGACCCTGCCCGATTCGCTGGCCGAGGCTGGTGCCGCCGAATCGCGCGGCGATCTGGCACAGGCCGCCAGACTGATGGCGCAGGCCGTGGCGCAAGAGGACCGCGCCGAGGACTGGACCAATTTCGCGCGGCTGACGCTTTACACCAATGATGCCAATGACAGCGACAGCGCTTCGGCCATCGCCTCGATGGCGGCCAATGGCTATCTGCGCGCCGCCAATGACGCCGTGGCAGCCAAGGCGCTGTCTTGGCTGGCCATGGCCGATGAACGGCTGAACCGTGGCAATGACGCGCTGGCGGCGCTGCGGCTGGCCGCGAAACTTGCGCCGAATGATGCCGAGATCGCCACCGCGCTTGAGGAATCGCAGGCCCGCAACGGGCTGCGCGTCACCGAAAACCAGGTCGAATCGGATGGCCGCCTGCCGCGCTTTTGCGCCGTGATGTCGCGCGATCTGGCCAAGGGTCGCGACTATGCCCCCTTCCTGCGCCTGCCGCAGGGCGACCTGACCGTCGAGGCCGAGGGCAACCGGCTCTGCGTCGCCGGCCTCAGCCATGGCCAGAACGTGCAGATCACCCTGCGCGCTGGCCTGCCCGCCGGCGATGGCGAGCTGCTGGCCCGCGATGTGACGCTCAGGGGCTATGTCCGCGACCGCGCGCCCTCGGTGCGCTTTCCGGGCCGGGCCTATGTGCTGCCCGCCTCGGGCGATCAGCGGCTGTCGATGGTCACGGTCAACACCGACCGGGTGGACCTGACGCTGCTGAAGATCTCGGACCGCAACCTGATCCGCGCCATGTCCGAGGACATGTTCGCGACGCCCCTGGACAGCTGGCGCGCCAGCTATTTCAGCGACAGCATGGCGCGCGAAATCTGGAAGGGCTCGGCCGAGGTCGCCAAGCCCGTGGGCCGCGACAGCCAGAATCAGGAGCTGACCACCAGCCTTGCCATCCCGGCCAAGGCCGGCCCGCTGGAGCCCGGCATCTATATCGTCGAGGCCGGCGTCAGCGGGCAGAACGCCTCGGATGACGGGCTGGCGGCGCAATGGTTCGTCATCTCGGATTTCGGCATCTCGACCTATTCGGGCAGCGACGGGCTGACGGTGGCAGTGCGCAGCCTGCGCGATGCCTCGGCCAAGGTGGGCGCCGAGGTGGCGCTGGTCAGCCGCTCGAACGAAGTGCTGGCCCGCGCCGCAACCGATGCGCAGGGCGTGGCGCATTTCGCGCCGGGTCTCGCGCTTGGCAAGGACGGCGCCGCGCCGGCCATGGTGACGGTGACCGACTGGCAGGGCGAGGGCGCCGACCGCGCGCCGCGCGACATGGCCTTCCTGTCGCTGACCGATCCCGAATTCGACCTGTCCGATCGCGGCGTCGAGGGCCAGCCCCCTGCCCCGCCGATCGACATCTTCCTGACCACCGATCGCGGCGCCTATCGCGTCGGCGAGACGGTGAACGCCACCCTGCTGGCCCGCAATCCCGAAACCCGGGCGCTGGAAAACCTGCCGCTGACCGCCGTGATCCTGCGCCCCGATGGCGTCGAGGCGGCGCGGCTGGCGCCGACCCCGGCCAATGCCGGTGGGGCGACCCTGTCCTGGGCGATCCCCGGCAATGCGCCCCGCGGCACATGGAAGCTGGAACTGCGGGCCGAGGCCGATGGCCCGGCGCTGGCCACCCAGCGCCTGCTGGTCGAGGATTTCCTGCCCGAGCGCATCGACTTTACCCCGAAGCTGCCCGAGGGCCCGGCCAAGGCCGGCGCCGGGCTGGATCTGACGCTGGCCGCGCATTGGCTTTTTGGGGCGCCGGCGGCGAACCTGCCGGTCGAGGGGATGCTGCGGCTGGCGCCGACGCGCAGCCTTGCGGGCTATGACGGCTTTGTCTTTGGCGCCGAGGACGACCCGACCGCGCCGGTCGTTAACAGCCTGCCCGCCGGCACCACCGATGCCGCGGGCAATTACAGCGCCCGCATCACCCTGCCCCCCGCCAATGAGCTGGGCCCGCGCCCGTTCAACGCCGAGGTGGTTCTGGACATCCGCGAGGGTGCCGGCCGCCCGGTCGAGCGCAGCGAAAGCCGCCTCGTGATGCCCGCAGCCCCGGTGCCCGGCATCAAGCCGCTGTTTCAGGACGGGATCGTGGCCGAGAACGCGGAGGCGCGTTTTGCGCTGGTCGCCATCGGCCCGGATCTGAAGCCGGTGGCCGCGCCGCTGCGCTGGGTGCTGAACCGCATCGACACCGATTACCAATGGTATTCGCTGGGCGGGCAATGGAACTGGGAGGCGGTGACCTCGCGCTCGCGCGTGGCCGAGGGCGTCGCTGAGCCGGGGCAGACCCCGGCCGAGATCGCGGCCAACGTCGATTGGGGCCAGTATGAGCTGGTCGTCGAACCGACCTCGGGTCAGGGGGGCACGGCTTCGGTCCAGTTCTACGCCGGCTGGGGCGCGGTGGCGGACGCCGCCTCGCCGACGCCGGACCGGCTGCAGGTGACGCTGGACAAGCCCGCCTATCGCAGCGGCGACACCGCCCATGTCCGGGTCGAGGCCGCAAGCGACGGCGTGGGTCTGGTCTCGGTTCTGTCGAACCGCGTCGTTTCCATGCAGGCCGTGGCGCTGAAAGCCGGCGAGAACCGCATCGACCTGCCCGTCACCGATGACTGGGGCGCGGGCGTCTATGTCACGGTCTCGGCCATCCGCCCCTTGGGCGAGGCCAAGGCGGATGCCCGGACGCCGGTGCGCGCGCTGGGTCTGGCCCATGCCGCCGTTGATCCCGGCGACCGCAAGCTCGCGGCCAGCATCGAGGCCCCGGCCGAGGTGCGCCCGCGCGGCATGGTGCCGGTCAAGCTGAAGGTCGAAGGGGCCGCTGCGGGCGAGACGGTGCAGGCCACCATCGCCGCCGTCGATCAGGGCATCCTGAACCTGACCGGCTTCCAGCCGCCGAACCCGTCGGATCATTACTTCGGCCAGCGCCGTCTGGGCGTCGGGCTGCGCGATCTTTATGGCCGGCTGATCCTGTCCACCGGCGCCCCCGATGGCGCGCTGCGCGAGGGCGGCGATGCCATGCAATCGAACACCGAAGCGCCGCCCCCCACCGAAAAGCTGATGAGCTGGTTCTCGGGCGCGGTGACCCTTGGCGCGGATGGCACCGCGACCGTCGAGGTGCCGGTCGGCGATTTCAACGGCGAGCTGCGGCTGATGGCCGTGGTCTGGTCGGCCAAGGCGGTCGGTCAGGCCGATGCCAGCGTGCTGGTGCGCGATCCGGTGGTACTGACCGTGACCGCGCCGGCCTTCCTTGCGCCGGGTGATCAGGCCGAGGTCGGGCTGCGCCTGACCCATGCCTCGGGTCCGGCGGGCGAGATGCGGCTGGCCGTGGCCCAGACCGGCGGCGATGCGCCGCTGACGACCCGACTGCCGCAGGACAGCGTCACCCTGGCCGAACATGGCGAGGCGCGGCTGCAGATGCCGGTCAGCGCCGGCGCCACCGAAGGGCTGGCCCGGCTGCGCCTGACGCTGAGCACGCCCGATGGCAGCGATCTGACCAAGGACATCACCATCCCGGTCGCGCTGAATGAAGCCGATGTCCAGCGTCAGGACCGGCTGGAGATCGCGCCGGGCCAAAGCATGACCCTGCCGCCGGAACTGACGGCGGGGCTGGTGCCGGGGGCGGCGCTGACCGCCTCGCTGGGGGCCTATGCGCGGCTGGACGTGGCCGGGACACTGGCCCGGCTGGCGCGCTATCCCTATGGCTGCACCGAGCAGCTGACCTCGGGGGCGATGCCGCTGCTGTATCTGCCCGAACTGGCGGCGCTGGCGGGGGCCGATGCCGGCGACAGCCGCGAACAGGTGCAAAAGGCCATCACCCAGATCCTGACCCGGCAGGGCAGCAATGGCGGCTTTGGCCTGTGGTCGGCTGATTCAGGCGATCTGTGGCTGGAGGCCTATGTCACCGATTTCCTGTCGCGCGCCCGCGTGGCCGGCTATCAGGTGCCCGACACCGCCTTCCGTCAGGCCATCGACAACCTGCGCAACCGCGCCAATTACGCGACCGAGCCGCAGGCGGCCACGCCCGACGACAATGCCGCGCTGGCCTATGCGCTGGCGGTGCTGGCGCGCGAACGGGCCGCGACCGTGGGCGATCTGCGCTATTACGCCGATACGGCGGCGGCGGCCTTCTCGACGCCGATGGCGGCGGCCGATCTGGGCGCGGCGCTGGCCTCTTATGGCGATCAGCAGCGCGCCGACAGCATGTTCACGCAGGCGCGCAACCTGCTCAACCTTGGCGCGCCCGAGCCGCAGGCGTTCCGCGCCGATTACGGCACCCGCCTGCGCGACGGGCTGGCACTTCTGGCGCTGACCGCCGAGGCGCGCAGCGAGGTCGTGGACCAGACCACGCTGACCTCGCAGCTGGCCGATCGCATCGCCAAGATGCAAGAGACCGGCGGCACGCCCTCGACCCAGGAATCGGTCTGGACGGTGCTGGCGGCGCAGGCGCTGTCGCATGATGTTCCGCCCGTCACCCTGAACGGCGTGGCGCTGACCCGGCCGGTCGCCGAACTGCCGGCAGAGGCAAGCCTTGCCAATACCGGCAACAAGCCGCTGGAGGTCACGCTGACCGCCACCGGCAAGCCGGCGCAGCCCGAGGCGCGGGCCGGCGGGCGCGGCTATACCATCAGCCGGTCCTATTTCGGCATCGACGGCAAGCCGCTCGACCCGGCCAGCCTGCCGCAGGGCACCCGCATCGTCGTGCAGATCAAGATCACGCCGCAAGCCGAAGGCGGCGGGCGGCTGCTGGTCTCGGATCCGCTGCCGGCCGGGTGGGAAATCGACAACCCCAACCTGCTGCGGGCCGGCGATATCGCGGCGCTGGACTGGCTGGACGGCCAGACCCAGGCCGAGATGACCGAGTTCCGTGCCAACCGCTTTGCCGCCGCGCTGACTTGGACCTCGGCCGAGCCGTTCAGTCTGGCCTATATCGCGCGGGCGGTGACGCCGGGGCAATTCCGCCAGCCCTCGGCCAGCGTCGAGGACATGTATCGCCCGAATTACCGGGCCTGGACTGCCGGCGCCGCCGTCTCGGTCACGCCCTGACGCCCGCCGGCCAATCCCCCCGCCCCGGCCGGAAACGGCCGGGGTTTCTGTCAGCGGAAAGCAAGGCTTGTCCCAAGGGGACGCCCGCGCAATAATCCCGGCAACGACCAGGGAGGGAGGAGACCTTGCCCGAACGTCACGAAGACAGGGTCGCGCAGGCGTCGCAATCGCCGGCGGCAGTGACCCGGCTGGCCGCCAGCTGGCGCCGGTCGATGGTCAAGCATGGCCTTGACCCGGCCCGCCCGCCCAAGCTGCGCCGGCTGATGGAGCGCGAGCTGATCGACCGGCGCGAGCGTCTGGGCCAGTTCGTCGCCATCGCCCGGCCACAGCTGGACCAGCTGTTCCAGCTGGTCTGTCCGACCGGCTGCAATGTGCTGATGACCGATGCCGCCGGCATCGTGCTGGAACAGCGCGTCAATGCCGCCGATGCCGAGACCTTTCGCAACTGGGGCCTCTGGGCCGGCACCGACTGGTCCGAACAGGCCGAGGGCACCAATGGCATCGGCACCTGCCTTGCCGAGGGGCGGCAGGTCACCATCCACCGCGACGAGCATTTCTATTCGCGCAACACCGGGCTGTCGTGCATGGACGCGCCGATCTGGGGCCCGGACGGGCGGCTGATCGCGGCGCTGGATGTCAGCTCGGCGCGGGCCGATCACACCGAACGCTGGAACGGGCTGATCGCGGCGCAGGTCGCGCAAAGCGCCCGCCAGATCGAGGCGGCCTATTTCCGCGCCAGCTTTCCCGGCGCCCGCATCGTCACCGCCACCGTCGAGGGCGCCGAGGACAGCGCCCTGCTGCTGGCCGTGGACAAGGACGATCTGGCCATCGGCGCCAACCGCGCCGCCCGCCGCGCCTTTGGTCTGGAAAAGGAAGGCCAGCTGCGCCCGCGCCCGGCCTCGGACCTGCTGGGCCGCGACGACGACGCCACCGGTTTTGAAAAGGCCGAGCGCGCGGCGGTGATTCGCGCCCTAGCCCGGGCCGAGGGCAATGTCTCGGCGGCCGCCCGCGCTCTTGGGGTGGGCCGCGCAACTTTATATCGCCGGATGCAACGTTTGGGTATTTCTGAAAACCCCGGGCGACTGTCTCGGGGGTGAAACACATTCCGCGCTGCGGCGAAAGCAGCGCGTTGATTTGCGAAGCAGGGGACGCCACCTTGAGGACGAACCGGCAGGAGGAGCCGGTCTGACAGGAGGATTGACCATGCCGAACGACCAGACGCATGACTTCAAGGGCGTGACCGTCATGCCTTTCGCCAAGCGCTATGACAACTATATCGGCGGCGATTGGGTGGCACCGAAAGCCGGCAGGTATTTCACCAACACCACCCCGATCACCGGCGCCGAAATCGGCGAGATCGCGCGCTCCAGCGCCGAAGATGTCGAACTGGCGCTGGACGCCGCCCACGCCGCCAAGGACAAATGGGGCCATACCGCGCCGGCCGAACGCAGCAACATCCTGCTCAAGATCGCCGACCGCATGGAGGCGAACCTTGAACTGCTCGCCACCGCCGAGACCTGGGACAACGGCAAGCCGATCCGCGAGACCATGGCCGCCGACGTGCCGCTGGCCATCGACCATTTCCGCTATTTCGCCGGCGTCCTGCGCAGCCAGGAAGGCACGCTGTCGGAAATCGATTCGGAAACCATCGCCTATCACTTCCACGAGCCGCTGGGCGTCGTCGGCCAGATCATCCCGTGGAACTTTCCGCTGCTGATGGCCTGCTGGAAACTGGCGCCCGCACTGGCCGCCGGCAACTGCATCGTCATCAAGCCCGCCGAACAGACCCCGGCCAGCATCATGGTCTGGATCAGCCTGATCGGCGACCTGCTGCCGCCGGGCGTGCTGAACATCGTCAACGGCTTTGGCCTTGAAGCCGGCAAGCCGCTGGCCTCGAACCCGCGCATCGCCAAGATCGCCTTTACCGGCGAGACCTCGACCGGCCGGCTGATCATGCAATATGCCGCCGAGAACCTGATCCCGGTCACGCTGGAACTGGGCGGCAAGTCGCCCAACATCTTCTTTGCCGATGTGGCGCGCGAGGATGACGATTTCTTCGACAAGGCGCTGGAAGGTTTCGCGATGTTCGCGCTGAACCAGGGCGAGGTCTGCACCTGCCCGTCGCGCGTGCTGATCCAGGAATCGATCTATGACCGCTTCATGGAGCGTGCGGTGAAACGCGTGCAGGCGATCAAGCAGGGCGACCCGCGCGATGCCGCCACCATGATCGGCGCGCAGGCGTCCAGCGAGCAAAAGGAAAAGATCCTGTCCTACCTCGACATCGGCCGCAAGGAGGGCGCGGAGGTGCTGACCGGCGGCGGTGCGGCCGATCTGGGCGGCGAGCTGTCGAACGGGTTCTACATCCAGCCGACCATCTTCCGCGGCCATAACAAGATGCGGATTTTCCAAGAGGAAATCTTTGGCCCGGTCGTCTCGGTGACTACCTTCAAGGACGAGGCCGACGCGCTGGCCATCGCCAATGACACGCTTTACGGCCTCGGCTCGGGCGTGTGGTCGCGCGATGCCAATACCTGCTACCGCATGGGCCGCAACATCAAGGCCGGCCGCGTCTGGACCAACTGCTACCACGCCTATCCGGCCCATGCGGCCTTCGGCGGGTACAAGCAGTCGGGCATCGGCCGCGAAACCCACAAGATGATGCTGGACCACTACCAGCAGACCAAGAACATGCTGGTCAGCTACTCGCCCAAGAAACTGGGCTTCTTCTGATCGCATGACGACTGAACCTCGGGTGCGGCACCGCCGCGCCCGGGTGTTCTTGAGCCCCCCTCAGGAACAACAAAGGAGGCCCCTATGGCCAAGACGATGAAAGCCGCCGTGGTGCGGGAATTCGGCAAGCCGCTCAGCATCGACGAGGTTCCGATCCCCGAACCCGGCCCCGGCATGATCCAGGTGGCCATCAAGGCCTCGGGCGTCTGCCACACCGACCTGCACGCCGCCGAAGGCGACTGGCCGGTGAAACCCAATCCCCCCTTTATCCCCGGCCATGAGGGCGTGGGCTTTGTCTCGGCGGTGGGCGCCGGCGTCAAACATGTCAAAGAGGGCGACCGCGTTGGCGTGCCGTGGCTTTACACCGCCTGCGGTTACTGCCGCCATTGTCTTGGCGGTTGGGAAACCCTGTGCGAAAGCCAGCAGAACACCGGCTATTCCGTGAACGGCGGCTTTGCCGATTACGTGGTCGCCGATCCGAATTACGTGGGCCATCTGCCCAAGAACATCGACTTTCTGGAAATCGCCCCGGTGCTGTGTGCAGGCGTGACGGTCTACAAGGGCCTCAAGGTCACCGACACCAAGCCCGGCGACTGGGTGGTGATCTCGGGCATCGGCGGTCTGGGCCATATGGCCGTGCAATATGCCAAGGCCATGGGCATGAATGTGGCCGCCGTCGACATCGACGATGAAAAGCTGGCGCTGGCCCGCAAGCTGGGCGCGACGCTGACCGTGAACGCGATGACCGACCCCGATCCGGCCGGCACGATCAAGCGCGAAACCGATGGCGGCGCGCAGGGCGCGCTGGTCACCGCTGTTGGCCGCAAGGCCTTTGAGCAGGCGATCGGCATGGTGGCGCGTGGCGGCACCGTGGCGCTGAACGGGCTGCCGCCGGGGGACTTCCCGCTGGACATCTTCGGCATGGTGCTCAACGGCATCACCGTGCGCGGCTCGATCGTCGGCACCCGGCTGGACCTGCAGGAATCCATCGATTTCGCCGCCCAAGGCAAGGTCAAGGCCACCATCCAGACCGGCAAGATCGAAGATATCAACGACATCTTCGCCAAAATGCACAAGGGCCAGATCGAAGGCCGCATGGTTCTGGACATGGCCTGATGGAAAGCCGCCCGCTGGATCAGGTCGAAGCCACGCCCGCCGCGCTTGCGCTGCTGGCCGAGATCGTCATCGATCATGGCCCGGTCCTGTTTCATCAGTCGGGCGGCTGCTGTGACGGCTCTTCGCCGATGTGCTATGCGCAGGGCGATTTCCGCATCAGCGAACGCGACATCAAGCTGGGCGAGATCGGCGGCATGCCGTTCTATATCTCGGCCAGCCAATACGAGACCTGGAAACACACCCGGCTGACCATCGACGTGGTCGCGGGACGCGGCGGCATGTTCAGCCTCGACAATGGCCGCGAGAAGCGTTTCCTCGTCAGGTCGGATCTCTGCCAGATCTGATCTGATTTCGGCGCGGGCGCGCCGTCCTCCCACCCCATGCGCGCCCGCGCCCCCCTGTTTTACGAAGTTTTCGTGACCGGACACACGGGGCGTTGTTTGCCGGGGCCTTGCACGCTACCTAGGACCGGCAAAGACAAGAGGTCCATCATGGCAAAGGTATTCATCGACGGCGAAGCAGGCACCACCGGATTGCAGATCCGCGACCGTCTGCTGGGACGCACCGACATCGAGCTGATCCAGATCGATGCGGCCCGCCGCAAGGATGCCGATGCCCGGCGCGAGGCCTATGCCAGCGCCGATGTGGCCATCCTGTGCCTGCCCGATGCCGCAGCCAAGGAATCCGTGGCGCTGGCGCAAGGGCTGGACACGCGCTTCATCGACGCCTCGACCGCGCATCGCGTGGCGCCCGATTGGGTCTACGGCTTTGCCGAGCTGACCCCGGACGCGCGGCAGGCGATTGCGACGGCGCAATATGTCTCGAACCCCGGCTGCTATGCGACCGGCGCCATCGCCATCCTCGCGCCGCTGGTCAAGGCCGGGCTGATCGCCGCTGACGAGGCTTTGTCGATCAACGCCATCTCGGGCTATAGCGGCGGCGGCAAAGAGCTGATCGGCGAATACGAACGCGGCGAGGCGCCCGCGGCCTTCGTCTATGCGCTGGCGCAAAAGCACAAGCACCTGCCCGAGATCGTGAAATATGCGGGCCTTGCCGCGCGTCCGGTCTTTGCGCCCTCGGTCGGGAATTTCGCGCAAGGCATGGCGGTGCAGGTGCCCCTGCATCTGAACGCCAGCCGCAGCCTCGGCGCGCTGCATGACGCACTGGTGCAGCACTACGCCGGGCAGGACTTCGTCACCGTGATCGACCCCGAGGCCCGCGTGGTGCCGACCAAGCTCAACAACTCGAACCGGCTGGAACTTTCGGTGCATGGCGATGCCGAGAACGGCTGTGCAGTTCTGGTCGCGGTACTCGACAACCTCGGCAAGGGGGCGTCGGGCGCGGCGGTGCAAAACCTCAACATCATGCTGGGCAGCGATGAGGGGACGGGGCTGTAAGGCCCCTCCCCTCGGGGATCAGTCCGCCTTGATCTGGCGCGCCTCGTCGATCAGCATGATCGGAATACCGTCATGGATCGGAAAGGCCAGCCCGGCGGCCTCGGACACCAGCTCCTGACGCGCCGCGTCATAGCGCAGCGTGCCATGCGTCACCGGGCAGACCAGCGCCTCGAGCATGTGGCGATCAAAGCCGCGTTCGGCAGCCGGGGTGTCGCTCATTGGATTGTCTCCTCATCATTGCCGCCGCGCAGGGCGTATTCCAGCAGCCCATCCAGCAACTGCCGGCGCGCGTCAAGCGTGGGACATTCCAGCAGCGCCTGCTTTTCCTCGGGGGCAAAGGGCAACAGCATCGACAGCGAGTTGACCAGCATCTCGTCATCCGAGGTCTCGGCCGCGTTCCAGTCGGTGGTCAGGCCGCGCCGCTCGGCATAGCGCGCCAGCCGCGAGATCATCTCGCGCCGGTCATAGCCCTCGCCCACCGTTTCGGGGCGCGGGCCCAGATCGCTGGCATAGCCCTGCCAGTCGGCCCGGCCACGCAGATAGGGGGCAAAGGATTCCTCGGCCTCAACCAGACGAAAACGCGACACCGCCCGCAGCGCGATCATCATGCGGTGGTCTTCCAGCTCGGTGAAGGACACGATGCGCCCGGCGCAGCCGATCTGCGCCAGACCGTTGTGGCTGTTCTCGGCGGGCTGGATCATCGCGATCAAACGCTCGGGAGTGCGCAGTGCATCCTCGACCATCTGCAGATAGCGCGGCTCGAAGATCTGCAACGGCAAGCGCATGCGCGGCATCAGCACCGCGCCGGCCAGCGGAAACAGCGGCAGCGAGTCCGGCAGATCGACCGTGCGGGCCATCATCAGGAAAAGATCAGCGACGACAGCTTGCGGCGACCCTTTTGCGCGATCAGGTCGGTCGGCTTCAGCGCATCAAAGATGGTGATGAGCTGCGCCTTGGCCGCGCCATCGTTCCATTCGCGGTCGCGGCGAAACGCCTCAAGCAGCTGGTCAATGGCCGCCTCGACCTCTCCGCCGGCATGCAGCGCGGTCGCATAGTCAAAGCGCGCCTGCTGATCGGCCGGATCGGCCTCGACCCGGGCGCGCAGATCGTCCAGCGGACCGGCAGAGGCCGCCTGCCGCGCCAGATGCAACTGCGCGCGCGCGGCCTCGACCGGGGCGGCATTGGCGATGGCTGCGGGCACGCGGCCCAGCTCGGCCTCGGCCCGGTCCAGATCCGGCAGCGCCAGCAGCGCACGCACCAGCCCGCCCCAGGCCACGGCGTTCTCGGGCTCTTCCTCGATAATGGCGGCGAAGGTCTCGGCGGCATCCTCGGCCGCACCCTCGGTCAACATGGCTTCGGCGGCATCCAGCGCCTCAGCCAGCCCGCCGTCCTCACCCGACATCGCTGCGAGCTTTTCGACGAACTGCTTGATCTGGCTTTGCGGCACCGCACCCTGAAAGCCGTCGACCGGCTGGCCCTGGAAAAAGGCATAGACCGTGGGGATCGACTGCACGCGCATCTGCCCGGCGATCATCTGGTTCTCGTCCACATTGACCTTGACCATGCGGACGCGACCCTTGTGGCGCTTGACCTCGGCCTCCAGCTGCGGGCCCAGCGTCTTGCACGGGCCGCACCAAGGCGCCCAGAAATCCACGATCACGGGGACGGTCATCGAGGCATCGACCACCTCGGCCATGAAATTCGCCTCGGTCACATCCTTGATCAGATCGGCAGAGGCATCTGCGGTTGTTGCGCCAAGTTCCAGCATCGTCTTCCTCATGCGGGTGTGTTGCACCCTAGATGGAGCAGCCCCGCCCCGCTTGCAAGGTTTCGCCTAAAGGTCGAAGGCTGCCAGAACCGGCACATGGTCGCTGGGTTGCTCCCAGCCGCGCACCGGGCGCAGGATGCGACTGTCGTGGCCGGCATTGGCGATGTCGGGTGTGGCCCAGATATGGTCCAGCCGACGGCCTTTGTCGGCCGCATCCCAGTCCTTGGCACGATAGCTCCACCAGCTGTAAAGCCGGCCTTCCGGGATGTTCTGGCGGGTGATGTCGACCCAGCCGCCTGCATCCTGCGCCGCGCCCAGATGCTCGACCTCGATCGGAGTGTGGCTCACGATCTTCAGCAGCGCCTTGTGGTTCCAGACGTCATCCTCGCGCGGGGCAATGTTCAGATCGCCCACCATGATCGAGCGGGCGGGCTTGTCGGCATGAAAGGCGTCGCGCATCTCGGTCAGGAAATCCAGCTTCTGGCCGAACTTCACATTCTGCTCGCGATCGGGAATGTCGCCGCCGGCCGGAACGTAGAAATTATGAATGGTCACCCCGTTTTCCAGCCGCGCCGCGACATGGCGGGCATGACCCAGCCCCGCGTAGTCGCGATCGCCCGCATCGACCAGCGGCAGCTTGGAGAGGATGGCCACGCCATTGTAGCCCTTTTGCCCGCGCGCCACGATATGCTGGTAACCAAGGCTGCGAAACAGCTCCAGCGGGATCTTCTCGACCGGGCTCTTGGTTTCCTGCAGGCAAAGGATATCGGGCATTTCCTCGGTCAGCAGCCGGCCGACAAGGGCTTCGCGCAGACGAACCGAGTTGATGTTCCAGGTGGCGAGGGTGAACATGGGCGCTCCTTTGGTCAGGCCGGAACCTAGGAGGCAAGGCCGGCTTTGTCCACCACCGCCGACCGGGGGCTGTCTGCCCCCGGACCCCCGAGGATATTTCTCCACGAAAGAAAAGGCGCGGACCGGGAGATAGCCGCGCCTTCTTTCGTGCAGAAATATCCCGCAGGGGGAGTCCGCCGCAGGCGGGCGGGGGACGCGAAGTCCCCCTTTTTCCGCGCCGCCGTCCGGGCCGCCCGGCTCAGGCGACCAATCGATAGCCGCCCGATTCCGTCACCAGCAGGCGGACGTTCGAGGGATCGGGCTCGATCTTCTGGCGCAGGCGGTAGATGTGGGTTTCCAGCGTATGCGTGGTGACGCCGGCGTTATAGCCCCAGACCTCGTGCAGCAGAATGTCGCGCGGCACCACGCCGTCCTGCGCGCGATAGAGGAACTTCAGGATGTTGGTTTCCTTTTCGGTCAGGCGGATCTTGCGGTCCTTCTGATCGACCAGCATCTTCATCGCCGGCTTGAACGTATAGGGGCCAAGCTGGAAGATCGCGTCCTCGGACTGTTCATGCGTGCGCAGCTGGGCGCGCAGGCGGGCCAGCAGCACCGGGAACTTGAACGGCTTGGTGATATAGTCGTTGGCGCCGGAATCGAGGCCGAGGATGGTGTCAGCATCGGTGTCATGGCCCGTCAGCATCACGATCGGGCATTTCACGCCCTGTTTGCGCATCTTCTTGCAGAGTTCGCGCCCGTCGGTATCGGGCAGGCCCACGTCCAGCACCACCAGATCAAAGATCGCACCCCGCGTCCGTTCAATGGCATCATGGCCATTACCGGCCTCGGTCACCTCGAAATCCTCGGTGGCGACCAGTTGTTCGGCCAGCGCCTCGCGCAGGTCTTCCTCGTCATCGACCAACAGGATCTTTTTCAGTCCGGCCATTCTTGCCTCCTTTGGCTTTATGACGGAAAGGTGAGGGTGCATCGGGCAGGCGTCCAGCGCATTGCAGCAATTCTCACATGGAGTTGTCGGAAATCCGCCCTATATTTCAATTTGTTTCAATTCCGGCCGAGCCATGACCCTGATCCCGACCCTGACCGAAAGCGTCTCGCGCGCCCGCACCGACCTGCGCATGGGCCTGCCGGTGGTGATTGACGGCTGGCTGGTGGCCGCAGCCGAGACCGTATCGCAGGACCGGCTGTCGCAGATGCAGGCGCTGGGACCGGCGCTGGTGGTTCTGACGCGCTGGAGGGCCGAGACGCTGAAGGCCATGGTCTATGACGGCGATCTGGCGCGGATCGTTGTGCCGCCGGAGGCCGACCGGGCGTGGCTGCGCGCCATGGCCGATCCGGTAGGCGATCTGATGACACCGTTGAAAGGCCCGTTTCGGCTGGCGCGCGGCGGCGACACCCTGCCGCATCGCGCCGCCATCGCGCTGGCGAAATCGGCCGAGCTGCTGCCTGCCGTGCTGATGGTGTCCCTCGACCAGCCCAGCCCCGCGCTGACGCAGTTGCCAGCCGAGGCCCTGATGACGCAGCTTGCGACCGAGGCGCAGCTGGCCCCCGTCGCCGCCGCGCGCCTGCCACTGCTGGCCGCCGAAAACAGCCGGCTGCACATCTTTCGTCCCGACGATGGCGCGGCCGAGCATTACGCGGTCGAGATCGGCACCCCGGCCCGCGACAAGCCGGTGCTGGCGCGGCTGCATTCGGCCTGTTTCACCGGCGACGTGCTGGGCAGCCTGAAATGCGATTGCGGCCCGCAACTGCATGCGGCGTTGAACGCCATGGGCAGCGCAGGCGAAGGCGTGCTGCTGTATCTGAACCAGGAGGGGCGCGGCATCGGTCTGGCCAACAAGATGCGCGCCTATGCCCTGCAAGGTCAGGGATTTGATACGGTCGAGGCCAACCACCGTCTGGGCTTCGAGGATGACGAGCGCGATTTCCGCATCGGCGCCGGCATCCTGCGCGAGATGGGCTTCCATGCGGTGCGGCTGATGACCAACAACCCCAAAAAGGTCGCCATGCTGGAAAGTCAGGGCCTGACCGTGGCCAAGCGCGTCCCGCTGATCACGCCCCGCAACCGCCATAACACCGGCTATCTGGACGTAAAGGCCGCGAAATCGGGGCATCTGCTGTGATGGTGCTGACGCCGATGGGGCTGCGCGTGGGCCGGCGCCTGCTGCCTTGTTCAGTCGGACGCGGCGGGCTGACGCGCAGCAAGGCCGAGGGCGACGGCGCAACCCCGATCGGGCGGCACCGCATCGTCGGGCTGCTTTACCGACCCGACCGCATCGCGCCACCCTCGGATTGGGCGCGGCCGATCCTGCCGGGCGATCTGTGGTGCGACGCCTCGGGCGATCCGGCCTATAACCATCCTGTGCGCGCGCCCTTTGCCCCCAGCCACGAGGCGATGCGCCGCGCCGATCCGCTTTACGACATCGTCCTGGTCACCGACTGGAACTATCCCGAGGCCCGCCCCGGCGCCGGCTCGGCGATCTTTCTGCACCAATGGCGCCGGCCCGGTTTTCCGACCGCCGGCTGCATCGCCATGGCGCGGCGCGATCTGATCTGGCTGGCCTCGACCGTTCGGCCCGGTGCCGGACTGGTGGTGCCCGATCTGCCACGCTGGCCGGGCCGGCGCGCGCGCCCCGCCCCGGCGCATGATCGGGCCTGACGCCGCCGGCGCAAGGCGTTCCTCCTGTCTTATGGCAGGGGGCCGGTCAGCCACAGCCGGATCTTCAGCCCACCATGGGCGACATGTGGCCCCGGCTCGGCAAAGGGCAGGCCGGTGGCGCGCGCCAGCTGCGCCTCGGACGTGACCAGCCCGACCCGCCAGCCGGAAAAACGGCTGCGCAGCACCTCGCCCATGGCGGCGTGCAGGCCAAACAGCGGGCCCTTGTTGCCGATGCGGGCGCCATAGGGCGGGTTGATTATGACCAGACCGGGGGGGCCGGGCGGCGGGGTGATGTCGCTGATCGGCAGGACCTGAAACTCGGTCAGTTCGGCCACGCCGGCGCGCAGGGCGTTTTCGCCGCTCATGCGGATGGCGCCGGGATCGCGGTCGCTGCCATGGAAGCGGATCGCGGGCACAGGTTTAGTCGTCTGCGCCTCGCGCAGGGCCGACCAGGCCTGCGCGTCAAAGCTGGGCAGCAGCTCGAAGGCAAAGCTGCGCATCCGGCCGGGGACAAGGCCCTGCGCGATTTCCGCCGCCTCGATGACGAAGGTGCCCGAGCCGCACATCGGGTCCAGCACCGGGGCACTGCCGTCAAAGCCGCATTGGTGCAGGAGCATCGCCGCCATGGTTTCGCGCATCGGCGCCTTGCCCACGGCCCGCTTGTGGCCGCGCTTGTGCAGGCTTTCGCCCGAGCTGTCGAGGCTGAGGGTGCAGAGGTCATCCTCGATCCGGACCTTCAGGACCAGTTGCGCATCATCGGCGATGGGCGCGCCCAGCGTATCGGTGATGGCCTTTTCGATGCGCTGGATGATGGCGCCGGCGTGATAGATGCGCGATTTGCGGCTGGTCGCCTCGATACGCAGCGGCACATCGGGGCGCAGCCAGTCGGCCCATGGGAAACGGTGCGCCCGCTTGTCCAGCTGCGCCGGATGCATGGCGCGAAAGGCGCCGATGCGGACCAGCACCCGGGTCGCGCCCCGGATCATCAGATTGGCGCGCCAGACATCGGGCCAGCCACCAGTAAAGACCACGCCGCCCGGTTCGGTGCGCGCGTCAAAACCCAGGGCCCGCGCCTCATCTAGAAGCAGCTGTTCCAGCCCCGGCGTGGCGACAAGGAATATCTCCATCCGCGCCGGGTCCGCGGCCAGCTGCGCGGGCTCGACGGCCGGAGCGGGCTGGGCGGGCGCGGGTTGCCGGCTGCGGGCGGGCTTGCGCCGGGCCTCGCCTGCGGGGACGGGTCGCGGAGCTTGGGCTTTGGGAGACATGGCGATCCAGCAAGAAATTCGGGCCCGCATCTTGGGCCAGAGGCCGGGCGAAGGCAATGCGCCGCGACTATCGCCGTATCAGAGACAATCATTCCCGATCATCGCCGTTTTACACAGGTAGTCCGGCACCTATCTGGGATGGCAGACCCCCGGCCCGACGCGGCGCGCGGGGACTGCAACGACAGGAGATGACGCAATGGCGACGAGTGATGCCCCCCTGCAGGTCGGTCAGGTGGTGCTGACCGTGAACGACCTCGACAAGGTCGGCGATTTCTATCAGCGCGTGATCGGGCTGTCGCTTTTGTCGGGCGATGGCGAAAGCCGGGTGCTGGGCGTGGACCGCCCGCTGGTCGAGCTGCGCGGCGACAAGGCCGCCCGCCACCGCCCGCGCGAGGCCGGGCTGTTTCACACTGCCTTTCTGCTGCCCGACCGGGCGGCGCTGGGGGATTGGCTGCGCATGATCGCGGCGCGCGAGCTGCGGCTGGACGGCGCCTCGGACCATCTGGTCAGCGAGGCGGTCTATCTGCACGACCCCGAAGGCAACGGAATCGAGGTCTATGCCGACCGACCGCGCGCCGGGTGGGTCTGGCAGGATGGCGAGGTGGCGATGGACACCGAGGCGATGGACATTCCCGGCGTGCTGGCCGAAGGCCACGACGGCTGGCAGGCCGCACCCGAAGGCACGGTCATCGGCCATGTGCATCTGCAGGTCGGCGATCTGGCGCCCGCGGACGAATTTTATGCGGGCACGCTGGGGCTGACGCGCACCGCACACCGCTATGGCGCAAGCTTTTATGGCTCGGGCGGCTATCACCACCATCTGGCGGGCAATATCTGGAACTCGCGCGGGGCCGGGCGGCGCAAGCCCGACAGCACCGGTCTGGCCGAGCTGGTGCTGGAGGCCGAGCCCGCGCTGATCGCGCAACACAGCGGGCAAGGGCTGCTGGACCCCTGGGGCACACGGATCAGCCTGCGGGCCAAACGCTAGGGGCCGGCCGGGGGCTCTGCCCCCACGCGAGCCCGATCCCTCAATGGGATCAGGCCCGCGTTCCCCCGGGGTATTTGGGAAATGGCGAAAGGGTTCAGGCCGGGTGCCAGAGCCGGTCGCGGCGCTGGAAGCGCAATTCCTGCGGCGGGCGAAAGCCGGTCTCGTCCATGGGCGCGACATGGCGGCGGATCAGCAGTGCGTCCTGATCGAATTCCAGTTCGGCGAATTCGTTCTGGCGGTCGTCACGGCGGGCACAAAGTGCGGTGCCGGCCTGAACCTGCAGGATCTGGCGGCCATCCGGGCCAAGGAAGGCGCCGGCCGACCAGCGGTGCAGATGGCCGCTGAGCACCAGCTGCACGCCCTGCATCTCGAAAAGCGCCAGACCTTCGCGCGCGCCGCGCATCAGCTGCTTGTCCACCTCCGGGCGCTGCTGCATCGGGTGATGCAGGGCGACGATATTGATGCAATCGGGGGCAAGCGCCTCGGTCACACGCCGCATCTGCGCGGCACTGAGCATGCCACGCTGCCATGACATCGGATCGACGCTGTTCAGCCCCTGCACCCGCAGCGCGCCGACATGGCCGATGGGTTCGAGGTTTTCGGCGATATGGCGGCGGTAGCGGCGAAAGGGTTTCATCATCCGGTCGGCCAACCGATAAAGCGGGATGTCGTGATTGCCGGGCACGGCGATCAGCGGCGCCTCAATGCGGCGCAGGAACTCGGCCGCCTGGGCGAATTGCGCCCGGCGCGCGCGATGGGTCAGATCGCCCGTCACCACCACCAGATCGGGATTAGCGCCGTTGATCCTGTCGAGCAGGGGTTCGACCAGCGCCACGCGTTCAAAGCCGAAATGCAGGTCCGAAAGATGCAAAAGCCGCGTCATACCGCCGGCGCCCCGTCCTCCGGGCGCGGGCCCGGCACCAGCACCGCCAGATCATGCGCCCGCACCCGCACATGAAAGGGCGAGGCCATCCAGGTCTTTTCGCCGTCATGGGCGACATATTCGCGTCGGGGCAAGGTCTCGAGCGTCATCTCTGTGGCCGCGATCAGGTCGAAATCCTGATAGCGCGCCGATTTGCCCATCGCCAACCGCAAGGCCGAGCGTATCAGCGGCCCCGGCCGCCGCGCCCGCGCCACCAACAGCGCCAGCTGGCCGGCCCGCACTGCATCTGCCCCTTCGAGGCCAAAGGCTTCAAGCTGGTAGGCGCTTTTCGCCACGAAGGCGAGCGCGGTCACAAACCGGCGCTCCTCGCCCGCCACGCGCACGGTCAGTTGCAGGGGATGGCGCAGGGCCCAGATCGCCGCCACCGCCGACCAATAGGCCGCGATCCGCGAACGGCCCCAGCGCCGGTAGATGCTTTCGCGGCGCCGCAGGATCTCGGGGTAGGCACCGAAGCTGACATTGTTGAGAAACAGCATGCCGTTCATCTCGCCGACATGAACGCGGCGCAGCTGGGGGGCGTCGAAGATGCGCAGCGCCTCGTCAACCGTCTCGCCCGAGCCGAGGTCGCGGGCGAAATAGTTGAAGGTGCCGCCGGGGATCACCGCCATCGCGGCCGGGCTGCCGGCCACGGCACTGGCCACCGCCGCCTGCGTGCCATCACCGCCCGCCGCCACGATCAGACCGTAGCCTTGTTGCACCGCCGCCCGCGCCGCCTGCGCCAGATCGCCGCCCGAGTCGATGCGCCGCACCGCCAGTTCGGCCACCCGCCCCTGCAACCGGTCGGCCAGCCGCTCGGCAATCGCCGCCCCCGCCTTGCGGCCCGAGCCGGTGTTGACGATCACGCAGCAGCGCGCCGAGGCAAGATCATAGGCGCGGTCCCCGGCGCCGCCCCTGTCGCTGTCGTTCATTGCCTGCCCATCCGTTCTGGCCCCGTGCCATGGCCAACCCCCGGACCGGGCGCAGGTTCCGCAATCGGGCGCCGGCCTAATCCCGAGTTTTTCACTTGCCTTCCTGGGAGGGCTCTGACAGATTGCCTCTGGGCAGCCAAAGCGGCTTTCGACCTGTGTGGTGCAGGGGCCAGCCACCCCGCAGCCGCGATCCGCCGCGCCCCTTTGGCCACGGTCGCATGCTGCCGCATACCGCTATCATTTCCTGTGTGCCGCCGCTGTCATCCTGGGCGGCCCGGCATCGTTCCATTAGAGACAACCGATGAATATCCGCATGTCAGACGCCCCCGACAGGCTTGCCCCCCAGACCGGAAACAACGTGCTTTTCGCCTTTTCGGGACAGCAGGGCCGCGTCGTGGGGCGCGGTGTGCGTCCGGCGTCGGCGCTGCCGGCGGGCACGGCCGCCACGCTGGCCGTCCGGCTGGAGCGCGCCTTTGCCGGCACCGGGCCGCAGGGGCTGGTCGGCGGGGCGCTTGCCTTTGACCGCAGCCAGCCCGATTGCCTGTGGCACTGTCCGGCCACGCCCACCCCGGTCGGCGCCGCCACGCTTGCCCCCCAGCCCGCGCACGCCCCGCAGGGCCTGAGCGTCAGCGCCCAGCCCGAGCCCGCCACCTATGCCAGGGCCGTCGCCCGCGCCCTGCAGATCATGCGCGACGAAGCCGGCCAGCCGGGAGCCCTGGAAAAGATCGTGCTGGCGCGCAGCCTGCTGGTGCGGGCCGAGGCGCCGATCCGGGTCGAGGATCTGCTGGCGCGGCTGGGCGACGACCCGGCCGTCACCGCATTTCGCGTCGCGCTGCCGGCGCGCGGCACGCAGCAGCGCTGGCTGTGCGGCGCCACGCCTGAACTGCTGCTGGCCAAGACCGGCGCGCGCATCACCTCGCATCCGCTGGCCGGATCGGCGCGGCGGCGGGCCGATGCGCTGGCCGACCAGCAATCGGCGGCGGCGCTGATGGCCTCGGACAAGGATCACCGCGAACATGCGCTGGTGGTCGAAAGCATCCTCGACGTGCTGTCGCCCTGGTGCCGGCAACTGGGCGCGCCCGAAGGCACCCGTCTGACCAGCACCCGCAGCATGTGGCATCTGGGCACGCGGATCGAGGGCGAGCTGAAGGACCCCGAGACCTCGTCGGCGGTGCTGGCGGCGCATCTGCACCCCACCCCGGCCGTCTGCGGCGTGCCGATGGCGCGCGCCAATGCGCTGATCGCCGAGCTTGAACCCTTTGCCCGCGACTTCTATGCCGGGGCGGTCGGCTGGTGCGATGCGCGCGGCGACGGCGCATGGCATGTCGCCATCCGCTGCGCCGAGATCTGCGGCGCCGAGGCCCGGCTTTATGCCGGGGCGGGCATCGTGCCCGGCTCGGACCCGATGGCCGAGGCGGCCGAAACCGGCGCCAAGTTCGGCGCCTTCCTGACGGCGCTTGGCCTGCCCGCCGATGCGGGGCTGGCCGGCGTCACCCGAGACGAGGTGAGATGATGGCCCTGCCGGGGATCCCCAGCTATGACCTGCCGCAAGTGGCCCCGACCGCGCGCGGCCCCTGGCGGCCCCGGCACGACCGGCTGGCGTTGCTGGTCCATGACATGCAGCGCTATTTCTGCCGTCCCTTTCCCGAAGGCGCCCCCTTGGCGCCCGCCGTCGCCAATATCGCGCGGCTGATCTCTGCCGCCCGCGCGGCGGGCGTTCCGGTGTTCTACACCGCGCAAAAGGGCGACCAGTTCCGCCCGGATCGCGGGCTTCAGGCCGATCTGTGGGGGCCGGGGATGAGCGCCATCCGCGAGCACGAGGAAATCCTGCCCGAACTCGCCCCGACCGAGGGTGATTTCGTGCTGCACAAGCACCGTTACAGTGCCTTTCAGCGCAGCAATCTGGAACATCTGATGCGCGCGCGCGGGCGCGACCAGCTGATGATCTGCGGCATTTACGCCCATATCGGTTGCCTTGCCACCGCAGCCGAGGCGTTCCAGCGCGACATCGAGGCCTTTGCCGTGGCCGATGCGCAGGCCGATTTTTCGGCCGAGAAACACGACATGGCCATGGCGTGGATCGCCGCCACCTGCGGCGTGCCCCTGCTGACCCGCGACGCCGTCGCCGCTTTGTCGGGCGAGGTCGCGCAATGCGCCTGACGGGTTTCGAGGGGCGCACCGCCATCGTCACCGGCGCGGCCGGCGGCATCGGGCGCGAGATCGTGCGGCATCTGCACGAGGCCGGCGCCACCGTCATCGCCACCGACACCATGGCCGCGCTGGAGGCAGACTCGGTGCCGGATGTGCCGAACCGCGTGCTGGACGTGCGCGATGGTGCCGCCGCCGAGGCGCTGGTGGCCGAGGTCGAGGCCCGGCACGGCCCGCTGGCGCTGGGGGTTCATGCCGCTGGCGTGCTGGCCATCGGCCCGCTTCTGGATCTGCCGGCGGCGGAATGGGACCGGGTGATCGGCATCAACACCACCGGCAGTTTCAACGTCACCCGCGCCTTTGGCCGGGCCATGGCGCGGCAGGGCAAGGGCGCCATCGTCGCCGTCAGCTCGAATGCCGCCGGCATCCCGCGGCTGAACATGGGCGCCTATGCCGCATCCAAGGCCGCCGCGACCATGCTGATCCGCTGTCTGGGTCTGGAACTGGCGGCGCAGGGCGTGCGCTGCAATATCGTGGCACCGGGCTCGACGCTGACGCCGATGCAGACCGGCATGTGGACCGAGGATGGCGGCGCGGGCGAACGCGCGGTGATCGAGGGGAGCCTCTCGGCCTATCGCACCGGCATTCCGCTGCGCAAGCTGGCCACGCCCGAGGATATCGCCAGCGCCGTCATGTTCCTGCTGTCGGATCAGGCCGGCCATGTCACCATGGCCGATCTTTACGTGGATGGCGGCGCCACGCTACGCGCGTAGTCGCAGGCGGCCGGGCGTCCCGGCCGCCGCCGTTCAGGCACGGGCCGAAATCAGCGCCCACCACGCATCCAGCGTCGGCTCGCGCGCCAGTTCCTCAAAGCTGATCTCGACGCCCTGCTGTTTCAGCTCGCTGGAAAACGTCATCACCGCGATGGAGTCGAGCCCGTAAAGCACGAGGTTCTCGGCCGGGTCGATGTCGCAATCGTCCTCGATCATCTGCTGGACGCGGGTGGCCAGCCAGTCGCGGCTGAGGTCGGTGGTCGTGGTCATGGTGGTCCTTTCAGGCATTCTGTTGCGTCAGGCTGTCACGCAGCCGGCGCTTGTCGATCTTGCCCACCGGGGTCAGCGGCAGGGCGTCGAGCTGGCGAAAGCGGTCGGGCAGCTTGTATTCGGCCACGCCCAGATCCAGCAGGTAGCGGCGCAGCGCCGGCGGGGCCAGCTTGCCCTGCCCCTCGCGCAGCACAAGGAAGGCGCAGCTTTTCTCGCCCAGATGTGCGTCGGGGGCGGCGACCAGCGCGGCATGGGTGATGTCGGGGTGGCGCAGCAGCAGGTTCTCGATCTCTTCGGCGGCGATCTTTTCACCGCCCCGGTTGATCTGGTCCTTGATGCGGCCGACCACGCGCAGATAGCCGTTTTCGCGCACCACCACATCGCCCGAATGATAAAAGCCATCGGCGTCGAAGGCCTTGGCGTTCTGTTCCGGCGCCCGGTAATAGCCACGAAACGTATAGGGCCCCCGCGTTGCCAGCGCGCCGGGCGTGCCATCGGGCGCCGGCGCGCCGTCCTCGTCCAGCACGCGGATTTCGTCATCGGGGCTGATCGGGCGGCCCTGAGTGGCAAAGACCAGCTCGGCCGGATCGTCCAGACGGGTATAGTTCACCAGCCCCTCGGCCATGCCAAAGACCTGCATCAGCTTGCAGCCCAGCACTTCGGGCACGCGGCGCGCGGTGGCCTCGGCAAAGCTGGCGCCGCCGACCAGCATCAGCTCAAGGCTGTCAAGCTGGGCACGGCGGGACGGGTCTTCTTCGACCGCACGCAGCCACAGCGCGACGGCAGGCGGCACCAGGGGCACCATCGTCACCCGCTCGGCCGCGACGATGGGCAGGCAGGTCAGCGGATCGGGACTGCCGGCCAGCACGACCGTGCCGCCGGCATGGAACACGCCCAGCGCCCCGGGCGAGCTGAGCGCATAGTTATGCCCCGCAGGAATGGCGCAAAGCAGCCGTGTCGAGGCCGAGCAGCCGCAGATCTCGGCGCTGGCACGGACGCTGTAGTCGTAATCGTTATGCGTGCGCGGGATCAGCTTGGGCGTGCCGGTCGAGCCGCCGGACAGCTGGAAAAACGCCACCTGATCGGCGGGTGTCGGGCCGGCGGTCTTGGGCAGGGCCTCGCCCGGCTCAAGCCATGCCGCAAGGCTGCGGTCCGGGTCATTCTCATCCACCAGCAGCACCTGCCGCAGACCGGCCGGGGCGAGTTCCTCGATGAAGGCATCGTCGCGAAACAGCTCATGCCCGCGCGCGGCGATCAGCAGCGAGGGCCGGATCTGGCGGGCATAATCCGTCATCTCAAGCCGGCGATGGCTGTAGAGCGCATTCACCGGCGCGATCCCGATGCGCAGCAGCGCAAAGAAGGTGATGTAGAATTCCGCGATATTGGGCAATTGCACCAGCGCGGTATCGCCGGCGCCCAGACCCCGCGCCGCCAGCCGGCCAGCGAGGTTGCGCGACAGCCGGTCCAGATCGGCATAGCTGAAGCGGCGGGTGCCGCAAACGATGGCCTCGGCTTCGGGCTGGGCGGCCAGTTGCGCGTCAAGGATATGGGTCAGCGGCTGGTCCAGCCAATAGCCGCGGTCGCGGTAAAGCCGTGCCTGCTCGGGCGGCCAGGCGGTGAATTCGATCATCGTTTCTTCCCTTCCGGCGCAAGGCGATTTGACGCCAGCGCCGCATTGCCCCGCTTGACGGGGGCGAATAGTCGAGTATTTTTATCCAGCTTTCTCTCTCGAAGCAAGCCGGTCGCGGTCTTCGCCGCGACCCGCCAGCCCTCCTGCAAAAGACATTCAAGAACCGGCCAATGGCCGAAGCGGATTCGATGACGCATCATCATGATTTCGGCTATGGACAGCCGCTGACCCTGGCCCAGCTGGATTTCTGGGAAGAGTTCACCGCCCACCCGGGCGAGGCGGTTTCGACTGTCGCCCATGCGCTGGAATTGCGCGGCCCGCTGGACGAGGTCGCGCTGGCCCAAGCGATCCGCCAGACCATCGCGGAAACAGATGTGCTGAGCCTGCGCTTTGCGCTTGGCCCCGACGGTGTGCCGCATCAGCTGGCCGACCCGTCGCGGCGCCCGGAACTGCGACTTCTCGACCTGTCGCAGCACGCCCACGCGCGCGACCGGGCCATGGCGCTGATGCAGGCCGATGTCGCGGCGCCGCTGGACCTGCTGCATCAGCCGCTGGCCGCGCAATGGCTGGTCAGGCTGGGGCCGGAACATGTGATCTGGCATCATCGCGGTCATCACATTGTGCTGGACGGTTATGCCATGGGGCTGATCGAGCGCCGCTGTGCTGAAGCCTATGCCGAGGCGCGCGTGGAGCAACCACCAAGCCCGCCGCTGGGCCGCTTCAACGCCTATCTGCAAGAGGAAGCCGCCTATCGCGCCGGCCCGCGCCACGCCGCCGACGCGCTGCACTGGGCCGAGGTGCTGTCTGCACCACTCGCCCCCGGCGTGCTGGCAAAGGGTTCGGAGGACTATCCGATCAGCGCCCTGCGCCACGCCTGCCCGCTGGACGCGCTGCGCCCGGCCCTGCTGGCCCGCGCGGCCGAGACGGGCATCGGCTGGCCCGACATGCTGACGCTGCTCTGCTCGGCCTGGGCGGTGCTGAACCTGCGCGACCGCTCGGCGGTGCGGGTCCATGACAGTCAGGGCCGGATCTCGATGCCGATCTGGCTGCCCTACATGAGCCGCATGGGCAGCGTCGCGATCCGCGTGCCTGCGCTGGTGGTCAATATCCTGCCCTTCGATGCCAGCCTGTCGGCCAGCGAGGCTTTGGGTCCGGTGCTGACCCGGCTGGCGGGGCGGTTGCGCAAGCTGCGCCGGCACGGCCGCTATCGGATCGAGCAGATCGGCGCCGACCACGGGCTGACCAGCCGCGAGCGGTTCTTCTTCTCGCCGCTGATCAATGTGCTGCCTTTTGACGCCGCAGCCTTCGACGGGCTTCGGATGCAGCGCCATGTGCTGTCAAACGGCCCGGGGGACGGCTTCAACATCACCATCCGCGCCGACAGTCAGGCGCAGGGGCTGGATCTGTGCATCGAGGCTGACCCCAGCCTGACCCCGGCCGCGGATTTCGCCCGCCATGCCGCGAGCCTGCCGGCCTTTCTGGCCGAGGCGCTGGCCCCCGATGCCGCCAGCCGCCCGGTCGGTGCGCTGGGGGCCGCGCTGCTGCCGGCCTAGCGCCGGCCGCCTTCGGGCCACCATTCGCGGCGGATGCAGCCCTGCGCGTCGCGACCCCAGCGATCCCCGGGCCGCACGGGCGGCAGCTCGAAGCTGGCGCACAGCTGGAACGCGTTCGGCCCCGTCACCTCATAGCGATAAGCGGTGCCCCCTTGCGCGTCGCCGTCGCGCAGGCGCCAGTTGCACTCCGGGGTGGCGGCGAGAGCCTGCGGCAGCTTGCCGGTTTCGTTCGCAAGGCAGGTGACCCAGTTGGCGATCTGCATCAGATCCTGTTCGCGCTGCACGTCGCGGGCCTGCTTGCGGGCATAGCCCGGTCCGCCCGTCAGCATCAGGCCCAGCACGACAGCCACCACGGCCAGACCCGCGATCAGCCCCGAGGCAAGGTTCCTAACCATCCATCTCGGCCCGGTAATAGACCAGCACCAGCGCCGCCACCCCGGCGACCAGCCCGGCCTTCAGCATGAAGCGCAGCGTCAGATCGCCGTTCAGGAAGGTGTAGACCAGATAGATCGCGTCGGCCATGAACACCACCGTCGCCACCATCAGCGTCAGCGAGGCGAACCACTTACGCACCAGCGACCGCCTGCGCCCGGCGTCGCGCCGCGCTAGCCGGCCGATGCGGCGGTTCAGCAGCAGGAAAAGCGGGGTGAACACGATCAGCGAGGCGATGGACCAGCGCTCGGAACTGCCGCCGCGATAGCGATCCGTCAGATCGGGGATCAGCATGTCGATCAGCGCCATGCCCAGCTGGCACAGATGCCAGGCGATCACGCCCAGAGACAGGAACAGCAGCCCGTAAAGCAGCGCCTCTTGCGCCGAGGCATAGGGGCGCGGATGCGGCACCGGCGGCAGGCCGGGCTCGGCGCTCCAGCCGGCCAGCGCCTCGGCGATCTCGGGCGCAGACCAGCCCGCGCGGGTCAGGGCGGCGCGGATCGCCTCGGGGGTGCTGCCCTGCGCCAGTGCGCCGCGCACGAATTCGGAAATCTGGTCGGAAGGTTTCATGCCGCCTTGCCCTTGCCGGTGCAGGTTCGGTCCTGCGCGCGACCGGGTCAAGCCCGCCGGCGGCTTTGCGGCGCGGCTTTGCGCTGCGGCAGCGATTTTTTCCGTCGCGCGGATTTTTCCTCTTGCACGCCCCGGCGCAGTCCCATAAGTCACCGCTCACCGAAAGCGGTGAGCCGACGGTATGGAGTGCGGGCGTAGCTCAGGGGTAGAGCATAACCTTGCCAAGGTTAGGGTCGTGAGTTCGAATCTCATCGCCCGCTCCAGAAAATCACCGCTGACCAAAGGCGAAAGCCGATGGTGTGGAGTGCGGG
The DNA here is from genome assembly GCF_009711185.1 of Paracoccus limosus. Taxonomy (GTDB): domain Bacteria; phylum Pseudomonadota; class Alphaproteobacteria; order Rhodobacterales; family Rhodobacteraceae; genus Paracoccus; species Paracoccus limosus. Next base: position 132,984 of record NZ_WMIF01000001.1, on the reverse strand, counting down.
CGTAGCTCAGGGGTAGAGCATAACCTTGCCAAGGTTAGGGTCGTGAGTTCGAATCTCATCGCCCGCTCCAGAAAATCGGTGACAATCAGCAAAGCTTCGACGGGCCGCCGGGTGGATCATCCACCGCCGGCCCCGTTTGGTTTGGTGCGCGCCGTTTCCGGCGCGCCATCCCGGAGTTAGCCCGCCCAAAGCGCCCAAAGCGCAAACAACGGCCCTGCCCCCGAACGCATCGCGTGCCAGATGTCGGGCGGATTGTAGAAGCTGCCGCCCAGCCCCGGCTCGAACCAGTCCGACGTGCCTTGTTTGAACTCGCCCAGGGACAGCACCAGATAGGTTTCCTCGGGCTTGTGGTTGTGATCGGGATAGCTGGTCTGCGGCGCAAGGATGCTGAGCCCCAGCCAAAGATCCTGCCGGTCCTCGATCCCGCCCGGCCCCAGCAGCATGGCATTGGCATGGGCCTGCGGGAAATTGGCGCTGGCGGTGGCATCGCCCGGACGCTGGCGCCAGACCATCAGTGGCGACAGCGCCCGCAGGGCCGCAAACAGCGCCGCCAGATCGGGCGCGGTGGTGGGCTGGTCCAGCGCCCGGTCGAACCATGTGCAGACCGGCAGCCGCTGCGGGGCCGCCCCCGGCCGCCCGGTCAGCCGCGCCGCCGTGGCGATCCGCACCAGCGAGTCGGCCGATTCGGGGCAAGGGGCCCGCGCCGCCATGGCCGGCAGGGCCACATCAAGCAGATCCTGCAACGGCGCCGGCCGCTGCCCGTCATCCCATATGGCCCGCATGGCTACAGATCCTTCACGATGCGCAGCGCGTCATAGATCGCTGCATGGGTGTTGCGCGCCGCAACGGCATCGCCGATGCGGAACAGGCGGAAACTGCCCTCGGGATTCTTGCGAAGTTCCTGCAGGCCGCCCGTGGTCAGCGCCTTGTAATCAACCTCGCCCAGGTTCGAAGATAGCGGTTTCAGCTCGAAATAGAGATCATCCAAAGGTCGGGTGCCGTGGTTGACCACCACCTGATCGACCAGCCGGTCGCGGGTGACGCCGCCGTAATCGCTGCCCAGGGTCGCGCGCAGCTGGTTGCCGTCACGCGCCACCGACTGCAGCCGCCATGTCACGGTAAAGGTCGTGTCGCGCTTTTGCAGGTTGCGCATATAGGGCACGAGGTTCATCGCCATCACCTCGGGCGAGACGCTGCGGTCGGGCGTCACGATTTCCACCCGCGCGCCGGTGGCCGAGATCAGATCCGCCGCCTGCAAGGCCGCGTGATCGCCGGCATCGTCAAAGATCAGCACGTTCTGGCCGGGCTTCACGTCGCCCGAGAGAATGTCCCAGGCCGAGCAGACCAGATCATTGCCCGCCGCCAGCACCTCGGTATGGGGCAGACCGCCGGTGGCGATGATGACCTCATCGGGGTTGGTGGCCAGCACGTCGGCCGCTTCGGCATAGGTGTTGAAGCGGAAATCCACGGCCTTTTTCTCGCACATGGCCTGGCGCCAGGCGATGATCGAGATCATCTCGCGCCGGCGGGGATCCTGCGCGGTCAGGCGGATCTGGCCGCCGGGCTGGTCGGCAGCCTCGAACACGGTGACGGCGTGGCCGCGCTCGGCGGCGACGCGGGCGGCCTCGATCCCGGCGGGACCGGCGCCGACGATGGTGACGCGCTTCTTCGTAACCGCCGCCGGGATGGTCTGCGGCATGGTTTCTTCGCGCCCGGTGGCGGGGTTGTGCAGGCAAAAGGCCATGCCGCCCTGATAGATGCGGTCCAGACAGTAATTCGCGCCGACGCAGGGGCGGATGTCATCCTCGCGTCCCTCGATCACCTTGCGCACCAGATGCGGGTCGGCCATGTGCGCGCGCGTCATGCCGACCATGTCCAGCAGCCCAGAGGCGATGGCATGGCGCGCGGTCGGCACGTCGGGGATTTTCGCGGCATGGAAGGTCGGGAAATTCGTGGCCTTGCGGATGGCGCCGGCAAATTCCAGATGCGGCGCGTTGCGCATGCCCTGCACCGGGATCAGGTCGGTCAGGCCCGGATCGGTGTCGATATGGCCGCGCACCACGTTCAGGAAATCGACCAGCCCGCTGTCTTTCAGCCTGTGCGAGACCGCCATGCCCTCATCCGCGGTCATGCCGCCGGGCTGGACCTGATCGCCGGTATAGCGCAGGCCGACGATGAAATCGTCGCCGCAGCGGGCGCGGATGGCGCGCAGCACATCCAGCGTGAAGCGCAGCCGGTTGTCGAGGCTGCCGCCGTAGGGTGCTTCCAGATCATTGGTCAGCGGCGACCAGAACTGTTCCAGCAGATGGCCATAGGCCTCAAGCTCGATCCCGTCGACGCCGGCGGCTTTCATGCGTTCGGCGGCATCGGCGAAATCGCCGATGATGCGGGCAATGTCCCAATCCTCGATCCGCTTGGGAAAGGCGCGATGCGCGGCCTCGCGTTCATGGCTGGGGGCGACGACGGGCAGCCAGTCGGCCTTGTCCCAGCGGGTGCGCCGGCCCAGATGCGTCAGCTGGATCATCACCGCCGCGCCATGATCGTGACATTCATCGACCAGCCGTTTCATCCAGCCGACCACCTCGTCCTTCCAGGCGAGAATGTTGTTGAATACCGGCGGGCTGTCCCTTGCGACCGAGGCCGAGCCTGCGGTCATGGTCAGCGCCACCCCCGCCTTGGCGCGCTCGACGTGATAGGCACGGTAGCGGTCCTTGGGCATGCCGTCCTCGGGGTAGGCCGGCTCATGGCTGGTGATCATGATGCGGTTGCGAAGCGTCAGATGCTTCAGCTGGAAGGGCTGCAAGAGAGGGTCGTTTGACATGATCTGCCTGATCGGTTGACGGGTCGCGGGCAGGATCCGGGAATTGTTCACCTGTGTCAATTTCAAATTCATACATGAACATTATCGGATCATCCCCGCACAGTTCGCTTGTGAATCGGGCATCGCGCCGCTAGCCTCGCATCATGAGAACCGAAACTCTGAGCGAAACAGGATGGCGCGGATCGCGCGAGGGCTGGCTGGAGGCCGGCTATCAGGCGCTGATCGAAAGCGGCGTCGATGCGGTCAAGATCCAGCCTCTGGCCAAGCGGCTGAACCTGTCGCGGACCAGCTTTTACTGGTTCTTTCAGGACCGCGAGGCATTGCTGGATGCGCTGTGCCAGGGCTGGGGCCAGCGCACGACCGTGCCGCTGCTGGCCGCCACCCGCGAATATGCCGAGACCCTGACCGAGGCGATGCTGAACGTGCTGGCCTGTTTCCTGTCGGATGCCTTCGACTCGCGTCTGGAATTCGCGCTGCGCAGCTGGGCCTTGCAGGATGACAAGGTCGCCCGCAGCGTCGAGGCCGCCGATGCCGACCGGCTGGCGGCACTTCGCGACATGTTGACGCGCTGGGGAATCGCGCCAGACCGGGCAGACGTGCGCGCCCGTACCATCTATCTGACGCAAATCGGGTATATTTCCATGCGCGCGCAAGAGAATATGTCCACGCGTCTGGAACGCATCCCGAACTATGTCGAAATCTACACCGGCCTGCAGGCAGAGCCGCGCGAATTGGCGCGGTTCACCGCTCGGCTGACCGGGTCTTGACCAATCCGCCATCTCAAGAGCGGAATCCGACGACCCCGGAGGGCCACCTCCAGTCCCGCGCCCGGCTTCTTGCGACGCACCGGGCCGCAGCAACATTCGTCGCACCAGGGGAGACCAAGGATGAAGAAACTGTTTCTCGGCACCGCAATCGCCGTTCCGCTGCTGGCAGCGGGCGCCGCATGGGCGGATTGCGGTGATCTGACCATCGCCAGCATGAACTGGCAAAGCGCCGAACTGATGGCCAATCTGGACCAGATCATCCTGAACGAAGGCTATGGCTGCAAGGCCGAGATCATCGTCGGCGATACCGTGCCCTCGATCACCTCGCTGGTCGAAAAGGGCAAACCCGAGGTGGTGCCCGAGGCCTGGGTCGATCTCTTGCCCGAAATCGTCGCCGGCGGGCTCAAGGACGGCAAGATCGTCGAACTGGCGCGCTCGCTGTCGGATGGCGGCCAGCAGGGCTGGTTCATCCCGAAATACATGGTCGAGGAACATCCCGGCCTGAACAAGATCAGCGAAATCCTTGCCCATCCCGAACTGTTCCCGGCCCCCGAGGACAGCAGCAAGGGCGCGGTCTACAACGGCCCGCAGGGCTGGGGCGGCACCACGGTGACGACGCAGATGGCCAAGGCCTTCGACATCGAAGGCAAGGGCTTTACGCTGGTCGATACCGGCTCGGCCGCCGGCCTCGATGGCTCGATGGCGAAAGCCTATGAGCAAAAGCAGCCTTGGCTGGGCTTCTACTGGGCGCCGACCTCGATGCTGGGCAAATACGACATGGTCCCGGTCGATTTCGAAGTGCCCTTCGACAGCGCGGAATGGAAACGCTGCACCTCGGTCGCCGATTGCGCCGATCCCAAGCCGAACTCCTGGCCCGTCGACAACGTCTTTACCCTTGTCGCCAAGGGCTTTGCCGACAAGGCCGATCCGGCTGTCATCGACTATCTGAACAAGCGCAGCTGGGGCAACGAGACCGTCAACAAGATGATGGCCTGGATGACCGACAATCAGGCGACCGGTGAAGAGGGCGCCAAGGAATTCCTGCGCACGCATGAAGACATGTGGACGAAATGGGTCTCTCCCGAGGCCGCCGAAAAGATCAAGGCATCGCTCTGATCCCGGCGGGGGCGCGGGCATCGCGCCCGCCTTCGGGCCTCGCCCTGACTCTTTTCCCAATCTCCAGGCAAAGGCATCCCGATGAGTTGGCTGACCTCCTTTCCCCAGATCAATGACGGCACCCTGCGCGACCTCAAGAAGGTCATCGACGAGGGTTTCCGCAATTTCACCCGCAGCTACGGCGACCTGATCGAGGGCTTTTTCAGCCCGTTGCAGCACCTGCTGAGCTGGTCCGAAAAGCTGCTGACCAGCACGCCCTGGCCCATCATCCTGCTGGTCGTGGCCGCGCTGGCCTGGGGCGCAAGCCGCAATATCCGCATCGTCATCGGCAGCGTCGTCACGCTGGTGCTGATCGGCATGTTCGGGATGTGGACCGATACGATGAAGACCGTGTCGATGATCCTTGCCTCGACCCTGCTGTCGATCCTGATCGGCCTGCCGCTGGGCATCCTGATGTCGCGTTCGCAGCGCATGCAATCGGCACTGAACCCGGTGCTGGACGTGATGCAGACCATGCCGAGCTTTGTCTATCTGATCCCGGTGGTCATGCTGCTGGGCATCGGCCGGGTGCCGGGGCTGATCGCCGTGGTGATCTATGCCCTGCCGCCGATGATCCGTCTGACCAACCTTGGCATCCGTCAGGTCGATAACGAGGTGCTGGAAGCCGCCGACGCCTTTGGCAGTTCGCGCTGGCAAAAGCTGATCAAGGCCGAGCTGCCGCTGGCGCTGCCGACCATCATGGCCGGCATCAACCAGACCATCATGATGGCGCTGGCCATGGTTGTTATCGCGTCGATGATCGGCGTGCAGGGTCTGGGCCAACCGGTGCTGAAGGCCATCTCGAACCAGTATTTCACGCTGGGCCTGTTCAACGGCTTTGCCATCGTCGGCATCGCCATCCTGTTCGACCGCATCAGCCAGTCCTGGGGCAAACGGCTGCAAAAACACCGCGAGGCGAGCCATGGCTGATCCGATCGGCATCGAAATCCGCGATCTCTACAAGATCTTTGGCCCGAACCCCGCGCAATATGTCGATGCGGTCCGCCGCGGCATGACCAAGGGCGAGTTGCAGTCTAAGCACCACCACGTCCTTGGCCTGCGCGACATCAACATCTCGATCCCGCCGGGCAGCATTCAGGTCATCATGGGCCTGTCCGGCTCGGGCAAGTCGACGCTGATCCGCCACATCAACCGGCTGATCGAGCCGACCGCCGGCGAGATCGTCATCGAAGGCCAGAACGTGGTCGAGATGTCGCCGCAGGCACTGCGCGAATTCCGTCGCCACAAGACGGCGATGGTGTTCCAGAAATTCGCGCTGCTGCCGCATCGCACCGTGCTGGACAACGCAGCCTATGGCCTTGAGGTGCAGGGCGTCGCCGAGGCCGAGCGTTACCGCACCGCCATGCGCTGGATCGAGCGCGTGGGCCTGAAGGGCTTTGAAAAGAACTATCCCAGCCAGCTTTCCGGCGGGATGCAGCAGCGCGTGGGTCTGGCCCGGGCGCTGGCCAACGATGCGCCGATCCTGCTGATGGACGAGGCCTATTCGGCGCTGGACCCGCTGATCCGCTATGACATGCAGACGGTGCTGCTGGACCTGCAAAAAGAGGTCCGCAAGACCATCGTCTTCATCACCCACGATCTGGACGAGGCGCTGCGCATCGGCGACCGCATCGCGCTATTGCGCGACGGCTCGGTGATCCAGCAGGGCTCGGCCCAGGATATCGTCTTGCGGCCGGCGGATGACTATGTGGCGAATTTCGTTCAGCACGTCGACCGCGGCCGGGTGCTGAAGGTGGGCGCGGTCATGCTGCCGCCGAATGGCGCGGCCACGGTGGCCATCGCCGCCGATGCCACGCTGGCTGATGCGCTGCATCTGATGGCCACACATCAGGTGCAGGGGCTGCGGGTCGAAGAGGCCGGGCGCGAGGTGGGGCACCTGCCCTTCCAGACCGCGATCGACGCCTATACCGGGCCCAGCGACAAAGCCGCAGCCTGATGCGGGTCGGGCTCATCGGCGCTACTGGCTGGTTGGGCTCGGCGCTGGGCAAGCATCTGCTGGCGCGCGGCATCGTCGCGCCCGGCGATCTGACGCTGCTGAACCGCAGCGGGCCGCGCGCGGATTATCATGGATATTCAGGCGTCAACTGGGCCGGCGATGTGGCCGGGCTGGTGGCGCAGTGCGAGGTGATCGTGATCTCGGTCCGGCCGGGGGACTGGCCGGGGCTGAGGCTGCGGGCCGAGGGTAAGCTGTTGATTTCCTTCATGGCGGGGGTGGATTTCTCGCGCCTTGCGGAAAGCGGCGGGCGGGTTGTGCGCGCCATGCCGAATGCGGCGGCGGAGATCGGTGCCTCATATTCGCCGTTCTGGGCCGGGCCGGGCGTCACCGGGGGCGACAAGTCCTTGGTGCGGCAGGTTCTTTCGGCCATTGGCACCACGGATGAGCTGCCCGATGAGCGCCAGATCGACCTGATGACCGCCCTGCCCGGTTCGGGTGCGGCCTATCCGGCGCTGATGGCGCTGGCGATGGTGGACTTCATGCGTTCCCAAGGGGTTAGCGAGGATGTGGCTTGGCGCGCGAGCGAGGCTGCGGTCTGTGGCGGGGCGCGGATGCTGATGCCTGACATCCGGGCGGCCGAGACGCTGCTGGCGGCCTATCGCGACTATCGCGGGACCACGGCGGCGGGGCTTGAGGCGGCCGAGGCGGCGGGATTTTCTGCATCGATCGCGGCGGCGCTGAAGGCGGCGGCCGAGGCGGCGCGGCGCCTGTGACGGGCTGCACCGGGGCCGCACCGGGCGTGCAGCGCCTGTGCACCGGGCGTACACCGCGCGTACACCGACAACGCGCGCCCGATTTACCCCCTGTTAACCAGCTTTGACGAGGCTGATCCCCGGCATGGATGCGGGGGTTTCGGCATGAGCAGGGCGGATGAGCAGCGGCGGGTGAATTACCACTACATGGCCGATGCGATGCGGATGCTGGAATGGGACCTGCATCAGCGGCTGATGGAGGAGATGCGGATCCCGGCCGAGTGGCACGAGATCGCGCGGGAAAAGGGCCAGTCGAAAAAGGTCCGGGTGACGATCCGGCTGGACGAGGAGATCGTGAAATTCTTTCGCTCGACCGGGGTGGACTGGCAGCCTCGGCTGAACCGGGTGCTGTCGGTGTGGATGCATGCGCGGCTGTCGGGGATGATCCGGGGCGCGGAGACGATGGATTACATGAAGCGCCGGGTCGAGGAAGGCCATGACGGGCCGCGCCCGCGCTGGGGGGATGTGCAGCGGATGGAGGATGACGCGTTCGGGGATGAGGCGACCCGGTTCGATGAGGTCGGGGTGCCGATGGGGGAGGAACGGGTGCCGAGCGCGGTGTTGCGGGTGGAGTTGGAGGGGCGGCGGGGAAAGTGAGGGCTTGGCGGGTCGGGGCGGCTGAGCGCCAGCCTGTCGGGGGGCGAGGCTGCGCCCTCTGTGTGCCGCCGGGCCAGAAAGCCGCCCTGCCCCGGTTGCGGGACAAGGCGGCGGGGCAGCGCGGCGGGATCAGGCGGGGTAATCAGGCTGCGGCGCTTTGGCGGTCGGCCTGCCGGATCAGGTCGTTGCGAAGCTGGGGGATGCCGCCGTCGATATTGGCGGCGCTGTATTCGGCGGCGCTGTAGCCCTTGCCCTCGGCATCGTAGAGGGTGACGGCGCCATCAGCCGTCACGTCCATGATCTTGCCGAGGGTGCCGTGCGACAGGCTGAAGCCGCCAAAGCTGCCGTCATAGGCGGAGGTGGTGACGCTGGCCGCATCGAGGCTGAACAGATTGGCGAGCGAGGCGGCGTTGCGCTCCATGCTCTGGAAGGTCCAGAGGGCATCGAAGGTGCCGTGCGTGAAGGCTTCGTCGGAGACGCCCTTGAAGGTGCCATCGGCATTGGTGCCGTAGATGCGGCCCGAGGCGTCGCGGGTGGTGTCACTGTTGGCGTTGATCCATGCCATGTCGGTGACCGCCTGCTGCGCGTCCTGGGCGAGCGCGGTGGCGAAGTGATAGGCGTAGGCCATGGCATCGCTGCGCGAGGTGAAATCCGCATCCCGTTGCGGCTGCGTCGCGCCCATGCCGGTGTCGACAAATTTGGCGGCAAAGGCGCCCTCGAACTCCATGCGGGAATCTTGCTGCATGACTCGGAAGGTGGTTTCAGCCATCGAGGCCCTGACGACTTCGGTATCGAAGGGGCTAACTGATCCGGCCAAAAGTTTCTGCCGTGCTTCGTTAAAGGGCGCAGCCAACGCTTGCACCATCTTGAACAGATCGTCGTTGGCCCGGAGCTGCTCTTTCTCGTCTGCGCTAAGGGCATAGGTAACGCCCGACGAATCGCTGACATCATCTGTCACTGCACTGGTTGCGGATCTCGTATCGGCCGATGTCTTGGCCGTCGCAGTCTTGGCGGCAACGGCGGCATCGTCCGTCGACGTTCCGCGCAGAAGCGTCAGTGCAACCGCAGAGGATGAAAGCTGCATCACAAATACCCCAAGAAATTCCTTCGAAAACATTAGCCACTATCAGGGCGTAGTAAAAACTAAAATATATAAAATTCTTCAAAGGTTAAGAAGAAATGGTTGATTGCACGAGAACCAAGCGGCGACCCATCACTGCGCCTACAGCGAATCGTTGATAAATTTTAACTTTCCAGCACCATGACCTTATATCTATGTATCATTTTTATAGGTGAAAAATGACAGAAGATGCGGAGATACCAAAAGAGCTAAGGGAAAAAATATCGGCGAGATCCCAGGACAGCGATCAGTATTTCAATCTGCTAGTTAACCATATCGCAGATAACGTATACGAGAAAGTCGACAAGCAAAACACCAGATCTAGAAATAGATTTGCAATCATTGCCAGCTCCGTAACCGGCCTCCTCTTCCTAGGCCTTTCTTCAGGCGTGAGCACCCTATGGAAGCTAATTGACGAGTCGACCGAAATGACCGCCAGGTCGGCCGCGACGGAGGAGGTTCCGAAACGTCTGGCGGAAGTTGAAAACCAACTTCGTGAAGAAGTAAACACCCTCATCGAATCACATATCCAAGCCGGACTGAAAAAGGTTGATGACACAGGCCAAGAATCAATGGATGTGATGACCATCCAGATTAGAACATTGATGCTAGATGACGCAGAATCCTTTTCCAACAGCGACGCCAAAGAAATAAATAGACTCCTTCTCAGATTTGCGGAAAAAAATCGCTTCCGCAATCACGAGTTTTTCTCCAACGCCTTGACGAAGGTCGTAAACTCCTACACTTCCGCTGACAGGCTGGACCTCGTACTTGAATTCGAAGAGAAGCTCAGAGAGGCAATGACATCAAATGTCGATACATCCATCATGATGGTGGACGTGCTTGGCAGGGATCTCGCAGCCGTTCCAGCAGGAATCATTGGAAACCTATCCGACTCCACCGAGAGACAAGAATGGCTTAGCAAATTTGAAGTGTATCAGATCTATGCGGATGCCCTTAAGACTACACACAGAATGCCAGAAAACCCATTTCTCTATGATATCCTTATATCCTGCGCCAACAGCGGAAACGATGCAGACATAAAATATCTCGTTGGAAAATCCATAGACTTCAGCGATGCTCAAATAGAACAGCTGTTGGTGATGGCGGGTTTCATCGGCGGCTTAACCGGAAATAGATACGAACGCGCAAAAGAAGACTGGAAAGCCTGCTTCCAGCGCGGCCTAGATCACGACACACCAAAGGGCGCTCTTGGTCTTGCACTAGCCAAGTTCACGGAACATCCGCTTTAGCCAGCTCATACGTTGACCAATCGCAAGCCTTATTTGGCCGCTCTTACGAGCGACCGCCTAGTGCATCTTGGTGCGATCAAGCCTGCAACGCCCTGACCCCGACCTCGCCTTCCCCGCGCGACTTAATCGCGGCCACGGCAGCGATGCTTCCCGCTGCCGTCGTATAATACGGGATCTTGTCGTTCAGGGCGACGGCGCGGATGTCGCGGGAGTCAGCGATGGCCTGGGCGCCTTCGGTGGTGTTCAGGACCATGACGATCTCGCCGTTTTTCAGGCGGTCGACGATGTTCGGGCGGCCTTCGTAGACCTTGTTGACCAGCTCGGTTTCAACGCCCTGCTCGCGCAGGAAGCGGGCGGTGCCGCCGGTGGCGACCAGCTTGAAACCCATCTCTGTCAGGTCGCGGGCGGCCTGAGCCAAAGCCTCGGTCTTGTCGGCGTCGCGGACGGAGACGAAGACCAGCCCCTCGGACGGCAGGTTGGTGCCGGCGCCCATCTGCGATTTCAGGAAGGCGCGGGCGAAGCTGCGGTCCCAGCCCATGACCTCGCCGGTCGAGCGCATTTCCGGGCCGAGCAGCGTGTCGACGCCGGGGAAGCGGGCGAAGGGCAGCACGGCCTCTTTGACCGAGAACCAGGGCGTGTTCGGGTCAGCGAGCGTCAGGGGATCGGCGAAGGGGAAGCTGTCCTCGGGGCCGACGCCTTCGGGATAGGCGGCGCGGGTCGGGAAGTTCGCCAGCGGCTCGCCCGCCATCAGGCGTGCGGCGATCGAGGCGATGGCGCTGTCGGTGGCCTTGGCGACGAAGGGCACGGTGCGCGAGGCGCGCGGGTTGACCTCGAGCACGTAGATCTCGCCGTCTTTGAGCGCGAATTGCACGTTCATCAGGCCGACGACGTTCAGGGCGCGGGCCATGGCAGTGGTCTGGACTTTCAGCTCGGCGATGGTGGCGGCGTCGAGCGTGTGCGGGGGGAGCGAGCAGGCGCTGTCGCCCGAGTGGACGCCGGCTTCCTCGATATGCTCCATGATGCCTGCGACATGGACGTTGCCGCCGTCGCTGAGGGCGTCCACGTCAACCTCGATCGCGCCGGAGAGGTAGCTGTCGAGCAGGACCGGGCTGTCGCCCGAGACGTTCACCGCCTCGCGGATGTAGCGGTTGAGCTGGTCCATGTCGCGCACGATCTCCATCGCGCGGCCGCCCAGCACGTAAGAGGGGCGGATGACCAGCGGGAAGCCGATGCGCTCGGCGATGGCGATGGCCTGCGCGTCGGTCGAGGCGATGCCGTTGATCGGCTGCTTGAGGTTCAGATCGTTCAGCAGCTTCTGGAAGCGCTCGCGGTCCTCGGCCAGGTCGATGGCGTCCGGCGTGGTGCCCAGGATCGGGATGCCTTCGGATTCCAGCGCATTGGCCAGTTTCAGCGGCGTCTGGCCGCCGAATTGCACGATCACCCCGTGCAGCGTGCCGTTTTCCTGCTCGATGCGCAGGATTTCAAGCACATGCTCCAGCGTCAGCGGTTCAAAATACAGCCGGTCCGAGGTGTCGTAATCGGTCGAGACGGTTTCCGGGTTGCAGTTGACCATGATCGTTTCATAGCCGGCCTTGGTCAGCGCGAAGCAGGCGTGGCAGCAGCAATAGTCGAACTCGATGCCCTGGCCGATCCGGTTCGGGCCGCCGCCCAGGATGACGACCTTCTTGCGGTCGCTGGGGCGGGCTTCGTTTTCCACGTCGCCCATCGCCGGGGCTTCGTAGGTCGAATACATATAGGGGGTCTGCGCCTCGAATTCTGCGGCGCAGGTGTCGATGCGCTTGAAGACCGGGTGCAGGTCATGGGCGCGGCGGGCGTCGCGCACGGCCTTTTCGGTCAGGCGGGTCAGGGTCGCCAGACGCGCATCGGTAAAGCCCATCATCTTCAGCTTGCGCAGACCGTCCAGATCCTTGGGCAGGCCGCTGTCGCGCACGGCATTCTCGGCGTCCACGATCTCGCGCAGGCGCGACAGGAACCACGGGTCGAAGGCGGTGGCGTGCCGGATTTCGTCATCGCTCAGGCCGTGGCGCATGGCCTGCGCGATCAGGCGCAGCCGGTCGGGGGTTTGGGCGCTGATCGCCTTGACCACGGCCGATTTCTCGGGCGCGCCGGGGATCTCGATCTCGTCCAGCCCGGTCAGGCCGTTTTCCATCGAGGAAAGCGCCTTTTGCAGCGATTCGTGGAAGCTGCGGCCAATCGCCATCACTTCGCCCACGGATTTCATCGCCGTGGTCAGCTCGGGTTTGGAGCCCGGGAATTTCTCAAACGCAAAGCGCGGGATCTTGGTCACGACATAGTCGATCGAGGGCTCGAACGAGGCCGGCGTCACCTTGGTGATGTCGTTGTCGAGTTCGTCCAGCGTGTAACCCACGGCAAGCTTGGCCGCGACCTTGGCAATGGGGAAGCCGGTGGCCTTCGACGCCAGCGCCGAGGACCGCGAGACGCGCGGGTTCATCTCGATCACGACCATGCGGCCGTCTTTCGGGTTCACCGCCCATTGCACGTTCGAGCCGCCGGTTTCGACGCCGATCTCGCGCAGGACGGCAATCGAGCCGTTCCTCATGCGCTGATATTCGCGGTCGGTCAGGGTCAGCGCCGGGGCGACGGTGATCGAATCGCCGGTATGCACGCCCATCGGATCGACGTTCTCGATGGAGCAGACGATGATCGCGTTGTCGGCGCGGTCGCGCACCACCTCGAATTCGTATTCCTTCCAACCCAGCAGCGATTCATCGACCAGCACCTGCGCCACCGGCGAGGCCTCCAGCCCCGAGCGCACGATGCGTTCGTAATCGTCGCGGTTATAGGCCACGCCGCCGCCGGTGCCGCCCAGCGTGAAAGCGGGACGGATGATCGCGGGCAGGCCGATCTCTTCCAGATCGGTCATGGCCTGGGCGATGCCCGAGGCGATGTCATATTTGCCGTTCGGCAGCTTCGGTGCGGCCACGATGGTCGCGCGCGGGTTTTCCAGCCCGATGCGGTCCATCGCCTCGCGGAACAGCTTGCGGTCCTCGGCCATCTCGATGGCGGCGCGCTGCGCGCCGATCAGCTCGACCCCGTAGCGGTTCAGCACGCCGGCATCTGCCAAGGCCAGCGCGGTGTTCAGCCCGGTCTGCCCGCCCATGGTCGGCAACAGCGCGTCGGGGCGTTCCTTGGCGATGATCTTTTCGACCATCTCGGGGGTAATCGGCTCGATATAGGTGGCATCGGCCATTTCCGGGTCGGTCATGATCGTCGCCGGGTTCGAGTTCACCAGAATGACCCGGTAGCCCTCTTCGCGCAGCGCCTTGCAGGCCTGAGCGCCCGAATAGTCGAACTCGCAGGCCTGCCCGATCACGATGGGACCGGCGCCGATGATCAGGATGGATTTGATATCGGTTCTTTTCGGCATGACGGTCCCTCGGGCTTGCGGCAGATAAATCGTCCGGGGTTATAGCCGTGGCAGGCCAAGGCGCAAGGGTCCGCGCGTTGCCGGCCCCGGACAAAATGCGTGCGCCCCTGCCGATGCCATGGGGCGGGGGCCGGTCCTGCCCCCGGTTTGCCGCCTTGGCGCGCCCCCGGGGCAAAGCGCCTGCGCGGGTCGTGGGGTGTCCGCACGGGACCAAGGGATGACTCGACAGGGGCCGGGATCGGCGTCGGAATCACCCCTGCCCGCCCATCCGGGCCGGGCCATGCAGCATGGGGAGAAGGCAAGATGGACTGGAAGGACTTCCGCGAGGATCTGTTGGGCCGGATCGGCACCTTGAACGGCTATGCACCGGATTCGGTCGGCGCCTATATGCAGGCCAGCGGCGCGGGCCGCAAAAGCGGGCATCTGGACGAAAAGACCCGGCAGCTGATCTCGCTGGCGGTGGCGGTCACCACGCGTTGCGACGGCTGCATTTCGGTCCATGCCCGCGAGGCGGTCAGCGCCGGCGCCACCAAGGAGGAAATCGCCGAGGCCCTTGGCGTCGCCATGTCGATGAACATGGGCGCGGCGCTGGTCTATTCCTCGCGCGCCTTCGAGGCGGCCGAGCAATTCGGCGCGAGCGGGAAATAGCCTTGGATTGCGGGGCAGGCCCCCTGCCCCGCGACCGCAGGACTACAGGATGAAATCCGAGGCGCTGAGCAGATGCAGCCCGGTCAGGCGGATCACCGCCTCGGCGTCGCGGTCGCCGTCGGTGTCGATGCGCACCAGCGTCACATCGTCGGCGGTGCCGGGCCGGTCGTAAAGCTGGAACGAGACCTCACCCTGCGGCGAGGTGCCGATGGCGTTGCGCCCGACAAAGACAAAGGCCTGATTGCCGGCCACGCCGGTCATGGCGTCGATGCCCGACAGGTTGATGCGGTCCACACCGGGGCGGAAATCGGTGATGACATCGGTGGCCGAGGCCATCAGCCCCAGCTCGGCCGTGCTGTTGAAGATGAACACATCCGCGCCGGTGCCGCCGGTCAGCCGGTCATTGCCCATGCCGCCCAGCAGCCGGTCGTTGCCCCCGCCGCCGTAAAGCGAGTCATTGCCAAGCCCGCCCTCGAGCGTGTCATGGCCGCCATTGCCGAACATCGTGTCATGGCCGCCGCGCCCCTGCGCGCGGTCGTCGTAATTGCTGAGATCGAAACGGTCATTGCCGGCCAGCGCCTTGCCCAGCAGCGCCTGATCGTCCTGCGTGCCGCGCGTGCTGGAGGCGCGGTAGAATTCGGCGCCGGTGATCGAGATGCCGGTCAGGAAGACATGGTCATAATATTGCGCCGTGCTGGTGCCGACCGCCTGAAACAGTCCGGTGATGCGGCCCGTCACCACCTCGTCATAGATATTGGCGCCAAGCCCCTGCCCGCCGATCACGTTCAGATAGGCCAGCCCGTCGCTGCCGGTGTAGCTGACGATGCCGGCATCCTCATAGGTGTTGCCGCCCAGCGTCAGGTAGCTGTTGTTGTAGAAATCGGCGTTGCCGAAATAGAGCGCGTTGAAGTTGATCGTCGTCTGGTCAAAGGGAAGAAAACTCTGAACCCGGGCCATGTTGCAAATCCTGTCTGAAAAACCGTTACCATTCCCTGCGCCGCCGCAACGGCAGACGCATTGGCCAGACTTGGCGCGAATGGATGCAAGTGCAACCTGTCGAAAAGGCAGGTCCGGGGCGGCGGGGCGCGCGATATGGCTAGGCCCCGCCGGTTGCCGGGCGGGGCCTTGGATGGGGGCTGGGCCCGGTCGGGGGGCCGGCTTAGGCCTCGATGAACTGGCGCACGAAGGCGGTGGCCGGGCGGGCGCGGATGTCCTGCGGGCGGCCGACCTGTTCGATGCGGCCCATGGACATGACGACGACCAGATCGGCCAGCTCCATCGCCTCGTCCTGATCGTGGGTGACGAAAACGGTGGTCAGGCCGGTGGTGTCGTGGATCTCGCGCAGACCCTGACGCAATTCCTTGCGCACTTGGGCGTCGAGCGCGCCGAAAGGTTCGTCAAGCAGAAGCATGCGCGGCTCAATCGCGAGCGCGCGGGCCAAAGCCACGCGCTGGCGCTGGCCGCCCGAGAGCTGGCTGGGAAAGCGGGTGGCGATCTGGGGCAGCTGGATCAGGTCCAGCAGCTTGGACACGCGGCGCTGGATCTCGGCCTCGGGCGGGCGGGTGGCGCGCGGGCGGGCGCGCAGCCCGTAAGCGATGTTTTCAAACACCGTCATGTGCTTGAAGAGCGCATAGCTTTGGAAGACGAAGCCGGCGCGGCGTTCCTGCACGGTCATGCCGGTGGCGTCCTGCCCGTCAAAGAGCACCCGGCCCGAGGTCGGGAATTCCAGCCCGCCAAGGATGCGCAGCAGCGTCGTCTTGCCCGAGCCCGAGGGGCCCAGCAGCGCCACCAGCGCCCCCGAGGGGATGGCCAGGCTGACGGGTTTCAGCGCGGTGGTGGCGCCGAATTCCTTGGCGATCTCGTCGATTTCGATATGCATGGGAAACCTCGGATACTTAGTGGCGACGGATGGCGGAAAGCTGGTCGGCATGACGCCACTCCAGAAGGGTCTTGAGGGCGAGGGTCAGCAGCCCAAGCAGCGCCAGCACCGCAGCCAGGGTAAAGGCCGCGACCGAGAGATATTCGTTATACATCATCTCGATGGTGATCGGCATGGTGGCGGTCTGGCCGCGGATCTTGCCCGAGACGACGGCGACGGCGCCGAATTCGCCCATGGCGCGGGCATTGCACAGAAGCACGCCGTAAAGCAGCGCCCATTTGATATTGGGCAGCGTCACGGTGCGAAACACCCGCCAGCCCGAGGCGCCCAGCGTCAGCGCCGCCTCTTCCTCGGTGCGGCCCTGTTCGATCATCACCGGGATCAGCTCGCGCGCCACAAAGGGGAAGGTGACAAAGACCGAGGCCAGCACGATGCCCGGCAGCGCAAAGATGATCGGAAAGCCCTGCGCCACCAGCCAGCCGCCGATCAGGCTGTTGGCGCCGAAGAGCAGCACCAGCGCCAGACCCGCCACCACCGGCGAGATCGAGAACGGCAGGTCGATCAGCGTGATCAGGAAGGCCTTGCCGCGAAAATCGAACTTGGTGATGGTCCAGGCGGCGGCGACGCCAAAGACGGCGTTGACCGGCACCGAGATGCCCGCGACCAAGAGCGTCAGCTTGATCGCCGACAGCGCGTCGGGGCTGGCGAGCGAGGCGATGGCGGCGCCGGCGCCCTTGGCCAGCGCCTCGGCAAAGACGACGCCCAGGGGGGCCACCACCAGAACCGCCAGACCCAGCACGGCCACGGCGATCAGGATGCGACGGACCAGCGGGCTTTCCTCGGTCGCCGGGCGCCATGGGTGGCGGTTGCCCTCGGTCGGGGTCAGCAGGGGCTCCTGAAAGCTGCTGTCAAACATGGCCGATCCTCCGCCGAGACCAGATCTGGATGAGGTTGATGACCAGAAGCATCGTGAACGAGATCAGCAGCATCGCAAGGCCGATGGCCGCCGCGCCGTTATAGTCGAATTCTTCCAGCTTGATGACGATCAAGAGGGGCGCGATTTCGGTCTTCAGCGGCAGGTTGCCGGCGATGAAGATGACCGAGCCGTATTCGCCGACCGCGCGCGCCAAAGACAGCGCAAAGCCGGTGAGCGCCGCCGGCGCCAGCGCCGGCAGGATGACGCGGCGCATGGTATAAAGCCGCCCGGCGCCCAGCGTGGCCGAGGCTTCCTCGACCTCGCGCTCGATCTCGTCAATGACGGGCTGCACGGTGCGGGTGACAAAGGGCAGGCCCACGAAGATCAGCGCGATCAGGATGCCCCATTCGGTATAGGCGATCTTGATGCCCAGTGATTTGAAGACGCTGCCAAAGACGCCGTTCGGGGCGTAAAGCGTGGTCAGCGCGATGCCCGCCACGGCCGTCGGCAGGGCAAAGGGCAGGTCAACCAGCGCGTCGATCAGCCGGCGGCCGGGAAATTCATAGCGCGCCAGCACCCAGGCCAGCAGCGTCCCGAACACGAGGTTGAAGAGCGCGGCAAAGAAGGACAGCCGGAACGACAGGTAAAGCGCGGCCCAGACGCGGGGCGTGTTCACCGTGCCCCAGATGCCCGAAAGACCGTAGCTGGCGCCCTTGGCCAAAAGCGCGCCGACCGGCAGGATGACGATCAGCGACAGCATGGCCAGCGTAATGCCCATGCCCAGGCGAAAGCCGGGCATGGGGGATTTCTGGATCCTCAGCGATAGGGCCATCGCCTATTTCCCCGAATAGATCTGGTCGAAGATGCCGCCATCGCCGAAATGCTCGGGCTGTGCTTTTTTCCAGCCGCCGAAATCGGCGATGGTCACCAGATCCAGCTTGGGAAAGCGCGCCACATCGGCCGGGTCGGCGGCGCTGGCATCCCATGCGCGGTAGTAATGCTTGAAGGCCAGCGCCTGCCCTGCGGGCGAGTAGAGATAGTCCAGATAGGCGGTGGCGAGCTGTTTTTGTTCGTCATCGGCGATGTTCTTGTCGACCAGCGCCACCGGCGGCTCGGCCAGGACCGAGACCGAGGGCACCACGATGTCGAACTGGTCATCGCCAAGTTCGTTCAGCGCCAGATAGGCCTCGTTTTCCCAGGCCAGCAGCACGTCGCCGATCTCGCGCTGGGTGAAGGTCGTGGTCGAGCCGCGCGCGCCGCTGTCAAGCACCGGAACGTGCTGATACAGCTCGTGCACGAATTCCTTGGGGTCCTTGCCGTTCTTTTGCGCCCAGGCCCAGGCGGCCAGATAGTTCCAGCGCGCCCCGCCCGAGGTCTTGGGGTTCGGGGTGACGACTTCGACGCCGTCCTTGACCAGATCGTCCCAGTCCTTGATGCCCTTGGGATTGCCCTCGCGCACGAGGAACACGATGGTCGAGGTATAGGGCGAGGAGTTATGCGGCAGGCGCGACTGCCAATCCTCGGGCAGAAGGCCCTTTTCGGCGATCTTGTCGATGTCCGAGGCCAGCGCCAGTGTCACCACCTGCGCCTTGAGCCCGTCGATCACCGCCCGCGCCTGCGCGCCCGAGCCACCATGCGAGCTTTCGATGCTGGGTGCCTTGTGGCCCGCCGCCTCCCATTCCTTGGCAAAGGCCGCGTTCACGTCACGATAGAGCTCGCGCGTCGGGTCATAGCTGACGTTCAGCAGGCTGTTGTCGGCGCGGGCCTGCGTGCCCCCGAGCGCCAGACCGCCCAGCATCAGCGCCACCGCCAGATTGCGCCGGACCGCGAAACCCAGGCAACGTTGCAACAGGCCCGGACGCAGCGGATAGCCGGTCATCGACTTGGTGCCGTCCTGCACGGTCAGGCGCCCATCAAGATGGCGATGGGTGACGCGACCATGCGCAAGCTGGGTATCGTTCACGCGAATCGTGCGAATCATGACAATCTTTCCTTGTAACCAGACCGGCAGGCAGGTGCCGGTCCATATTCCCTAATTACGACAGCCTTTATCGTTTATTTCAAGAAAAAACGCGTGTTTGTCTGTCGTTTTTATTGTCATTACAATTCAAGGCGCTAGACCGGGTTCCTGCGCGAAGCCGGCGGGCATGATGGGGCGCATACAGCCGCGTGACGGGCAGAATCGCGGGGTTTTGCCGCTGCGGATCGGTCTTGCCGCCGGACGGGCTTTGCCGCAGCTTGCCGGCCGGTTGCCCCTGCCGAAAGACCCGTCCCCCATGCGCCCGCCCGCGATGCACCTGCCCCGATGAGCCTGCCTGCCTTTGCCACGGTGCTCTTTGCCGCCGCCCTGCACGCAGGCTGGAACGCGCTGGTCAAGAGCGGGCGCGACAAGCTGATGTCGACGACGCTGATCGCCTGTTTCGCCTCGGCCATCGCGGCGGTGGTGCTGCCCTTTGTCGCCCAGCCGGCGCAGGCAAGCTGGCCCTATATCCTGATCTCGGTGCTGCTGCAGGGCGTCTATTTCCTGATGGTGGCCCGCATCTATCATGTCGCCGAGATGAGCCTGGCCTATCCGGTCATGCGCGGGGCAGCGCCGCTGTTGGTGGCGCTGGCCAGTCTGGTGCTGCTGCACGAGCGGCTGGGCCTGCATGCCGCGCTGGGCGTGGCCATCATCTGCGCGGGGGTGCTGGGCATGGCGCTGGCCGGGCGGGGCACGGGGCGGCGCGGCATCGGGCTGGCCTTGGCCAATGCCGGGGTGATCGCCGGCTATACGCTGGTCGATGGCATCGGCGTGCGGCTGTCGGGGGCGCCGGCGGGCTATGCGTTCTGGATCTTTCTGCTGACCGGCCTGCCCTTTCTGGGCTGGGCGCTGCTGTTTCGCCGCGCGGCCTTTCGCGCCGATCTGCGCCGCCATGCCGCGACCGGGCTGATCGGCGGCATCGGCACCTCGGCCTCATATGGGCTGGCGCTTTGGGCGATGACGCTGGCGCCGGTGGCCACGGTTTCGGCGCTGCGCGAGACCTCGATCCTGTTCGGCACGCTGATTTCGGGGCTGGTGCTGCATGAACGCGTCGGCGCGCAGCGGATCGCCGCAGCCGCGATCATCGCCATGGGCGCGATGGTGCTGCGGCTGGGCTGAGCGGGGGTCTCAGGCGGAAAGCTGGTCTTCGGCCTTTTGCGCCAGGGCCTCGGCGCGGGCGGCCAGTTCCGCCATGGCCTCGGAGAGGCTGGGCGGCACCACCGGCACCTCGACCCGCGGCGGGTTGGTCTTGATGCGGTTCAGCTCGCGTTCCAGCGAGGACAGCCGGTCTTCGAGCGCGGCGGCGCGTTCGCCCAGCATCAGCCCGGCCAGCAGCAGCAGCCGCGGTTCGGGCATGCGGCCGGCCTGTTCCAGAATCGCCTGCGCCTCGGCATCGAAAAGCGATGCGGCGCGTTTCAGCAGGCGTTCCTCGCCCTCTTGGCAGGTCAGGCTGTAGTTCTTGTTGCCGATGAAGAAATCCACCTGTGCCATGATCAGTCCTCGCTGGCGGATGTGCGGTCGGCCGGCGCGCCCGTGGTCGGGGCCGGCTCGCCGGATGCGGTTTCGATCGACGCGGTTTCGATCGGCATGGGGGTTTCCACCATGGCCGGTTGCGCCGGTTCGCGGCGGGGCGCGGCGGGGGCTTCGGGCGCGATATCGGTCGCCAGCAGGCGGTCGAGCGTGCCAAGGATATCGCCCACCTGCCCCATTTCGGCGGCACGGGCGGCGCGCAGGGCGTCCAGTTCGGCCTCGAAGGCCTGCCGGATCTCGGCAGCACCGGGGGTGCCGGCCAGCAGGGCGGCATTGGCCTCGGCCAGAGCGGCATTGGCGGCGGCCAGCCGGGAAGCCTCGGCCCCGGCCTCGTCCAGACGGCTGTTGGCCTCGGCCAGACGCACCTCGGCGTCGAGCCGCGCGGCCTCTTGCCCGGTCAGGGCGTCCGACAGGCGACGGGTTTCCTCCAGAGCGTCCCGCAGGGCATCCGCATCGGGTGCGGCGACGGGCGCGGCTTCTGGCCGGGCGGCGCGATCTATGATCTGGTCGATCCGGTCGAGCGCGGCGATCAGCCGCTTTTCGCTGGCGTTGAGGTCGTCTTTCATCAGCCGGAGTTCCTTTCGGGCGCTCGGGGTTTCCTGACTTTCTGGCATCGCGGCGGCCATATGACAAGAACGGCGGCGGCTTTCCGCAGCGATAGGGCAGCGACGGCCGGGATCACGCCCGGCTTTTCAGCCGCGCCGCGCCCGCCTATAAGCGGGCCGAGCCTGCATGAGGAGACGAGATGCGCCGCGCCACCATCAGCCGCAAGACCGCCGAGACGCAGATCGAGGTCACCCTGGATCTGGACGGCAGCGGTCGTTACGACAACCAGACCGGGGTCGGGTTTTTCGACCATATGCTGGACCAGCTGTCGCGGCATTCGCTGATCGACCTGACCATCCGCGCCACAGGCGATCTGCATGTGGACGATCACCACACCGTCGAGGACACCGGCATCGCCATCGGTCAGGCGCTGGTGCAGGCTTTGGGCGACAAGAAGGGCATCCGCCGCTATGGCCGCTTTCATCTGGCGATGGATGATGCGCAGGTCGCGGCGGCGCTGGATCTGTCGGGGCGTGCCTATCTGGTCTGGAACGTCGATTTCCCGACCGAAAAGATCGGCACATTCGACACCCAACTGGTGCGCGAGTTCTTTCAGGCGATCAGCACCCATGGCGGGGTGACGCTGCATGTGGACCGCATCCACGGCTTCAACAGCCATCACATCGCCGAGGCGGCCTTCAAGGCCGTGGCCCGTGCGCTGCGCGAGGCGGTCGAGCCCGATCCGCGCATGGCGGGCGTGCTGCCCTCGACCAAGGGGGCGCTGTGATGCGCGTCGCGCTGGTCGATTACGACAGCGGCAACCTGCATTCGGCGGAAAAGGCCTTTGCCCTGATGGGGCGCGAGACCGGGGCCGAGGTGGTGGTGACCTCGGATCCCGAGGTGGTGGCGCGGGCCGAACGCATCGTGCTGCCGGGTGACGGGGCATTTCCGGCCTGCAAGGCGGCGCTGGATGCGGTGCCGGGCATGGTCGAGGCGCTGCGCGAGGCGGTGCTGGCGCGCGGTGTGCCTTTCATGGGGATCTGCGTCGGCATGCAGATGCTGGCCGATCTGGGCCATGAATATCGCGACACGGCCGGCCTTGGCTGGATCGGTGGCGAGATCGACGCCATCACCGCGCCGGGGCTGAAGGTGCCGCATATGGGCTGGAACGATCTGGCCGTGCTGGCGCCGCATCCGGTGCTGGAGGGCATCGCGACCGGCGATCACGCCTATTTCGTGCACAGCTGGCAGTTCCGGGTCACCGACCCCGCGCATTTGCTGGCGGTCGCCGATTACGGCGGGCCGGTGACGGCGGTGGTCGGGCGCGACAATATCATCGGCACCCAGTTCCATCCCGAGAAATCGCAGGCAGTCGGGCTGCGCATCATCGGCAATTTCCTGCGCTGGCGTCCCTGAGCGGCCTTGGGACCGGGGCTCTGCCCCGGACCCCGGGATATTTGCGCACGAAAGAAGCTACCTGGCGCGGGTCCAAGTCTGGGTTCGGCAAAAGACCGCGATGCAGCCCGAGACCTTGAGCGTATTGCCGCTGAGCACCATCTTGGAGCGATAGGTCCGGTCGGCACCGGGATCCCAGATCGTGCCACCCGAGAAGCTGCCGCCGCCATTGTCGGTCATATTCGCGACGATGTTCTTGCCGGTGTTTTTGGTCTTCAGCTCGGCGCCGGCCTTGTCGAAGCTTTTGATCAGCTTGCCGCAATATTTGCCGCCGCAGTCATAGAATTCGACCAGCCCCGCCTGACCCTGATCATTGGGCTGGGTGCGGAAGGTGCCCGAGATGCCATCCGCCATGGCCGCGCCTGCGATCAGCGCGAATGCCGCCGCCAGTGCCGGTGATTTCATGTGATTCCTCCGCTTGTCACGGCAGAGAATGGCCGGGCGCGTGCCCGCTGATCAAGCCCGACGTGGCGTTTGCGGATCGGCCGCGACTGTGGCAAAGGGGCGCCAACGATCAGGAGTGAGACGATGATCCTTTATCCCGCCATCGACCTCAAGGACGGCAATTGCGTGCGGCTGCTGCGTGGCGACATGGAGGCGGCGACGGTGTTCGGCTCTGACCCGGCGGCGCAGGCGCTGGCTTTTCAGGAGGCGGGTGCGCAATGGTTGCATCTGGTCGATCTGAACGGCGCCTTTGCCGGCAAGCCGGTCAATGGCGCGGCGGTCGAGGCGATCCTGGCCTCGGTCTCGGTTCCGGCGCAGCTGGGCGGCGGCATCCGCGACATGGCCACCATCGAGACATGGCTGGAGCGGGGGCTGGCCCGCGTCATCCTGGGCACGGTCGCGGTCGAGAACCCCGCGCTGGTGCGCGAGGCGGCGCTGGCCTTCCCCGGCAAGATCGCCGTCGGCATCGACGCCCGCGCCGGCCGGGTCGCCACGCGCGGCTGGGCCGAGGAAACCGACGTGATGGCGACCGATCTGGCGCGGCAGTTCGAGGATGTGGGCGTGGCCGCGATCATCTATACCGACATCGACCGCGACGGCGCCATGCAGGGGCCGAACATCCCCGCGACCGAGGCCTTGGCGCGGGCGGTGACGATTCCGGTCATCGCCTCGGGCGGGGTCAGCGCGATGCAGGACCTGCTGGCACTGCGCGACACGCATGTGATCGCGGGGGCGATTTCGGGCCGGGCGCTTTATGATGGCGCGATCAATCTGGGCGAGGCGCTGCGCGCGCTGGCATGAGAGGCCGAGGATGCTGAAGACCCGCGTGATCCCCTGCCTTGACGTGGCCGACGGCCGCGTGGTCAAGGGCGTGAATTTTGTCGATCTGGTCGATGCCGGTGATCCGGTTCAGGCCGCGCGCGCCTATGATGCGGCGGGGGCCGACGAGATCTGTTTTCTGGACATCCATGCCACGCATGAAAACCGCGGCACCATGTTCGATCTGGTCACCCGCACCGCCGAGGCCTGTTTCGTGCCGCTGACCGTGGGCGGCGGCGTGCGCAGCCATCACGATGTGCGCGCGCTGCTGCTGGCCGGGGCCGACAAGGTCAGCTTCAATTCCGCCGCCTTGGCCAATCCCGATGTGATCGCCGAGGCCGCCGACCGCTTTGGCAGCCAGTGCATCGTCTGCGCCATCGACGCCAAGACCGTGGCGCCGGGCAAGTGGGAGATCTTTACCCATGGCGGGCGCAAGCCCACCGGCATCGACGCGGTGGAATTCGCCCGCACCGTCGCCGCCAAGGGGGCGGGCGAGATCCTGCTGACCAGCATGGACCGCGACGGCACCAAATCCGGCTTCAATATCCCGCTGACCCGGGCCGTGGCCGATGCGGTCAATGTGCCGGTCATCGCCTCGGGCGGGGTCGGTGCGCTGGAGCATCTGGCCGAGGGTGTGCTGGAAGGCCATGCGAGCGCGGTGCTGGCGGCCTCGATCTTTCACTTTGGAACCTTTTCGGTGCGCGAGGCCAAGGAACATATGGCGGCCGCCGGCATCCCCGTGAGGCTGATATGAGCACTGGACTGCACCGACTGGCCGCGACCATCGAGGACCGCAAATTTGCCGATCCCGACAGCAGCTGGACCGCCAAGCTGCTGGCCAAGGGCCCCGAGAAATGCGCCGAGAAATTCGGGGAAGAGGCCGTCGAGGCGATCATCGAGGCGGTCAAGGGCGACCGCGCCAAGCTGATCAGCGAGGCGGCGGATGCGCTTTACCATCTGCTGGTCATGCTGGCCGCGCGTGGGGTAACACTGGCCGACGTCGAGGCGGAACTCGACCGCCGCGAAGGTGTGTCGGGCATCGCCGAGAAGGCCGCGCGGAAATAGGGCAGCGGGCGCGGCGCCGGGATGGCGCGCGCAACCCGTAGCCCCGGGGTCTAGCCCGCCACCTGCACCACGCGCACCGCGCCGCCCATGGCCGAAAGCGCGATTTCGCCGCCGGCAAGGCGCAGGGCATCACGACCAAAGACCTCGGCCCGCCAGCCGCAAAGCGCCGGCAGATCGCGTGCCCCCGAGGCGATGGCATCAAGATCGGCCGCCGAGGCGATCAGGCGCGGGGCAACGCCCGCCTCGTCCGACTTGGCCTTCAGCAGCACGCGCAGCAAATCGGCCAGCGCCGCATTTCCCGGCCGGCCCTGTTCCTCGGGCGCGGGTTTGGGCAGGTCCTTGGTTTCAAGCCCGACCTTGACCGCCGCAAGGATGCCATTGGCGATGTCGCCGCGCCGGGCATCGCGCAAAAGCAGCCGCGACTTGCCCAGATCCGCCTCGGTCAGCGGCTTGGTCGAGGCCAGCTCGATCAGCGCGTCATCCTTGTAGACACGGGCACGGGGGATGTCGCGTTCCTGTGCATAGGTCTCGCGGAACCGCGCCAGCTCGCGCACCACGGCCAGAAAGCGCGGCGAACCCGAGCGGGTGCGCACGCGCTCCCACGCCTCTTCGGGGCGGGTGATATAGGTTTCGGGGTTCAGAAGCACCGCGACCTCTTCCTGAAGCCAGGGAGCGCGGCCGGTCTTTTGCAGCTGGCTGGCAAGGAATTCGTAGATCGCGCGCAGATGCGTCACATCGGCCAGCGCATAGGCGGCCTGCGCATCCGACAGCGGCCGGTGCGACCAGTCGGTAAAGCGCGAGGATTTGTCCAGCGGCTGGCGGGCGATCTTTTTCACCAGCGTCTCATAGCCCACCTGTTCGCCAAAGCCGCAGACCATGGCCGCGATCTGGGTGTCGAACAAAGGATCGGGCAGGACGCCGGCGTCGTGGTAAAAGATTTCGAGATCCTGACGGGCGGCGTGGAACACCTTGACCGTCGCCTTGTGGCGGAAGAGGTCGTAAAGCGGTTCCAGCGACAGATCGCCCAGCAGCGGGTCGATCAGCACCGCCGGCCCCGCCTCGCCCTTGGCGCCCGAGGCAGGCGGCAGCGCCGCCTGAATCAGGCAGAGCTTGGAGTAATAGGTCCGCTCGCGCAGGAATTCGGTATCCAGCGTCACATAGGGCTGGGCCTTGGCCAGTTCGCAAAACTCGGCAAGCTCGGCGGTGGTGGTGATGGTGCGGATGTCTTCTCGGCGAATGGACGCGGTCGCGGGCATATGTATCTTTCAGGCAGGGCGGGGCATCCGCCGATTCTCTCATATCGGCCTTGCGGCAGCTTTCACGGAAAATCAAGCAGCTGCGCTACGTCCTACAGCGGATCTATGTCGCCCTGTGCTCGCTGTGCCTCGAATTGCGTGACAAATCCGGCCAGCTGTCCCGCCGCGATCGCCTCGCGCAGACCGACCATCAGCTCTTGGAAGTAATGCAGGTTGTGCCAGGTCAGCAGCATCCCCGAGATCATTTCCTGCGCGCGAAAGACGTGATGCAGATAGGCGCGCGAATAGCCGGTGCAGGCCGGGCAGGTGCAATCAGCATCCAGCGGGCGCGGATCGTCGGCATGGCGGGCGTTCTTGATATTGACCTGACCGCGCCGGGTCCAGGCCTGCCCCGTGCGCCCCGAGCGTGAGGGCAGCACGCAATCCATCATGTCGACGCCGCGCACCACGGCACCGACGATGTCGTCGGGCTTGCCCACACCCATCAGGTAGCGCGGCTTGTCTTCGGGCAGGAAACCGGGGGCATAGTCCAGCACGCTGAACATCGCCTCTTGCCCCTCGCCCACGGCAAGGCCGCCGATGGCATAGCCGTCAAAGCCGATGCCCTTCAGCGCCTCGGCCGATTCCTCGCGCAGATCGCGGGTCACGCCGCCCTGCATGATGCCGAAAAGCGCATGTCCGGGCCGGTCGCCAAAGGCGTCGCGACTGCGCTGCGCCCAGCGCATCGACATGCGCATGGATTTGGCGACCTCATCTTCGGTCGCGGGCAGCGCCGGGCACTCGTCAAAGGCCATGACGATGTCCGAGCCCAGATCGCGCTGGATCTGCATGCTGGTTTCGGGCGACAGGAAATGGCGCGAGCCATCGACATGGCTGGCGAAGGTCACGCCGTCCTCGGTCAGCTTGCGCAGGCTGGACAGCGACATGACCTGAAAACCGCCGGAATCGGTCAGGATCGGGCGTTGCCAGTTCATGAACTTGTGCAACCCGCCCAGCCGGGCGATGCGTTCGGCGCCGGGGCGCAGCATTAGGTGATAGGTATTGCCCAGCAGGATGTCGGCGCCGGTGGCGCGCACCGATTCGGGCAGCATCGCCTTGACCGTGGCGGCGGTGCCGACCGGCATGAAGGCAGGGGTGCGGATCTCGCCCCGGGGGGTCTGGATCACGCCGGTGCGGGCATGGCCGTCGGTGGCCGAGACGGAAAACTGGAATCTGTCGCTCATGCCCGCGCACATAGGCGGTTTGCGGGCGGGATGCAAAGCCGAGCTATGCCATCGTCGCGCGCAAGAGTCTCGCACGGCCCGGCGGAATGGCGCGAATCTCCAGCCCGGTAAAGACATGCAGCGTGTCCATCTGGGCATCGACCACGGCATGGTCGCTGACCCAGCCGCCCATCGCCAGATAAGAGCGCAGCAGCGGCGGCATCTCGGCCATGGCGGCGCGGGGGTCGGGCCGCCTCAGGCGCAGGGCACGGGCAAAGCGGAACACGTTCGGCGCCTTGACCCGCGGCAGCCAGCGTTTCGGCGCCAGATGCCGTTCGCGCAGCATGGCAAAGGCATCGGCATAACCCTCGGTATCGGTGCCGATGAAACTGGAACAACCAAAGAGCAGCGCCACCTGCTGTTCATCGACATGCCGCGCAAGCGCGCCCCAGGCCAGCCGCAGGATATCGGGATCATGCCATTCGGGATGGATGCAGAACCGGCCCAGCTCGACCATGCGCCCCGAGAAATCACGCAAACGTGACAGGTTGTAATAGCGCGCCGAATAGCTGTCGCCGATCTGGGCGCCGCTTTCCAGCGTCAGCATCCGAAAACAGGCCACCATCACGCCCGAGGCGGTCTCGCGAATCACCACATGGCTGCAGCGGCTATCGTAATCATCGGCATCCAGCGCGTCGGGCTGGTCAGTTGCGGCATTGCGGCCCAGAAAGCACAACCAGCGCAACCTTTGGGATTCCCTTATTTCACCCTCGGTTGTGGCGGCCAGGACCTCGTAGCGACCCTTGCGGAACGGCATCATGCTTCCCTTGCCCCATGTCTCGGAAAGGCGCCGACCGGCGGTCGCCTTGTTCCAGCCCTCCTTGCGCCTATCTTGTAACAGCCGTGCATCAGAATGAAGGGCCAAGATGACAGATCACGTGACGAAATCCGACGCCGAGTGGCGGGCCCGGCTGGACCCGGAAACCTATCGCGTCACCCGGCAGGCCGGGACCGAACGACCGTTCTCGCATCCCGGCTTTCCCAACGGGCCGGGCCATTACGAATGCACCTGCTGCGGCGCGCGGTTGTTCGAGGGCGATGCCAAGTTCGAAAGCCATTGCGGCTGGCCCAGCTTTTCGCGGCCGGGCGGCGCCATCGACGAACATCGCGACACCACCCATGGCATGTTGCGCACCGAAGTCCGCTGCCACCGCTGCGACGCGCATCTGGGCCATGTCTTTCCCGACGGGCCGCCGCCCACCGGGCTGCGCTATTGCATCAACGGCGTGGCGCTGCGCTTTGTCGCGGATCCTGCGCCGACCGCTTGACCGGCGCCCCGCCCCTGCGATCAGTCGGCCAGCAGATCGCTGGCCGACACCCGACCGACGTTGCCCATCAGCTGGCGCAGCAGGCCGATATTGGTCACGCCCGAATCGGTGACGCGGCGCGACAACGTCACCACCTGCCCGCGCTCCAGCCCGAAACGTTCGATATTGGTGACGGTGCCATTGCCGTCAAAGCTGACAGCCAGCACCTGCCGCTCGATCTCGCGCGGCTGGCGCGGGCCATAGGTTTCCCAGCGCGAGCCGACGTAATACCATGCCGATCCGGTCAGCAGCCCCTGCGCCGAGGGCCGGCCGATCATCCCGTCCAGCTCGGACTGGTTGGTCTTGCCGACCACCACCTGCGCCAGCTGATCCTCGGGCGGCACATAGCCGTGGTTCTGGTAGGTCGCCTGACAAGCGGCCAGCGCTGCGGGCAGAACCAGTGCGAAGGCCATGATCCGGCGGCGGGAAATGTTCATCTTGCACCTGTTTCTTGCGCAGCTGTTGACGCCGCGGGACCGACTTAGCAAACTCATGCCCCGCGCTCAAGAATATCCCAGTAACGGGAAGTTTCCCCGGAAAGGCAAGCCGATGTCGCAAAACCCACGCACCCAGAGCCGCTATCGCGTGGCCCAGCTGAACCCGCGCCAGCCGACGGCCTTCGCGCTTGCCCCCGATGCCGAGGCCCGCGCGGCCATCGCGGCCGAACTGGGCCTGCTGTCCCTGCCCGCCCTGCGCTTTCAGGGCGAGATCCGCCCCGCCCCCAGCGAGGCATGGGAAGTGGTCGGCCGGATGCAGGCCAAGATCAGCCAGCCCTGCGTGGTGACGCTGGCCCCGGTCAAGACCAGCCTCGACGAAGAGGTGCATCGCGTCTTTTCTCCGCATGCGACCGCCCCCGAGGCTGATGAGGCCGAGATGGGCGACGAGGATCTGGAGCCCTTGGGCGCCGTCATCGACATCGAGGCGATCATGATCGAGACGCTGACCCTTGCCCTGCCGCTTTATCCGCGGGCCGAGGGCGCGGCGCTGGACAGCAGCGACGACACCCCCTTCGAGGAAGAGGGCCGCAAGCCCTTTGCCGGGCTTGCGGATCTGCTCAAGCAACGCGATCCGAACTAGCGCTGACGCTCGCGCCAGTCGGGATCCATCTCGGGGCCAAGGTTCAGCGGCGCCAGCATCCCCTGCCCCAGCACGTGATCGGCGGCCTTTTCGCCGGTCATGATCGAGGGCGCGTTCAGGTTGCCATTGGTGACGCGCGGAAAGATCGAGCTGTCGGCCACGCGCAGCCCCTCGACGCCGATCACCCGCAGTTCGGGATCGACCACCGCCATCTCGTCATCCGACCGCCCGACGCGGGCGGTGCCGCAGGGGTGAAAGGCCGATTCGGCATGTTCGCGGATAAAGGCGTCGATCTCGGCATCGGACTGAACGCCCGCGCCGGGCTGGATCTCGTAGCCCTTGTATTCGGCAAAGGCCGACTGCTCGAATATCTCGCGCGTCAGCCGCACGCAGGCGCGGAACTCGGCCCAGTCGTCGGGATGCGACATGTAGTTGAAGCGGATCTCGGGCGCCTGTTTGGGATCGCTCGATTTCAGCCGCACCGTGCCGCGCGATTTCGACCGCATCGGCCCGACATGGACCTGAAAGCCATGGCCCTCGGCCGCGGCCTTGCCGTCATAGCGCACCGCCAGCGGCAGGAAGTGATACTGGATGTCGGGATATTCAACCCCCGGCTGCGAGCGGATGAAGCCGCAGCTCTCGAACTGGTTCGAGGCGCCAAGCCCGGTCCCCGTCGCCATCCATTGCGCCCCGATCGAGCCCTTGCCCCACAGGTTCCAGTGCTTGTAAAGCGTGATCGGCTGGGTCGCGGTATATTGCATATAGATCTCAAGGTGATCCTGCAGGTTCGACCCCACGCCCGGCCGGTCGGCCCTGACCTCGATGCCATGTTCGCGCAAGTGATCCGCCGGCCCGATGCCGGACAGCATCAGAAGCTTGGGCGTATTGATCGAACTCGCCGACAGGATCACCTCATGTTTCGCGCGGAACACATTGACGCCTCGGGTATTCCGGACCTCGACGCCCACCGCGCGGCCATCTTCGAACACCACGCGCTGCGCCAGCCCGCGCCGCAGACGCAGCCGGCCGGTCTCTTGCGCCGGGCGCAGATAGGCATTGGCCGCCGACCAGCGCCGGCCCTCCCAGATCGTCGCCTCCATGGCGCCGAAGCCTTCCTGGCGGGCACCGTTGTAATCGTCGGTCATCGCATAGCCGGCCTCGTTGCCGGCGCGGATGAAGGCGTTGAACAGAGGATTCTTGCGCGAGCCCCGGGTCACATGCAGCGGCCCCTCGGTGCCGCGATAGGCGCTTACCGCGCCATGCGAGGTCTCCATGCGCTTGAAATAGGGCAGCACATCGGCATAGGCCCAGCCCTGCGCGCCGCTTTCGGCCCAATGGTCGTAATCCTTGGCATGGCCGCGCACGAACACCATGCCATTGATCGAGGACGACCCGCCCACGACCTTGCCGCGCGGCGTCACCAGCCGCCGTCCGCCCAGATGCGCCTCGGGCTCCGAGGAAAACCCCCAGTCATAGCGGCGCATGTTCATCGGATAGCTCAGCGCCGCCGGCATCTGGATGAACGGCCCGACATCGCTGCCGCCATATTCGATGATATCGACGCGCTTGCCGGCCATCACCAGCCGATAGGCCAGCGCGCAGCCGGCCGAGCCGGCGCCCACGATCACGTAATCCGGGATCATGCCCGATCTCCCTGACCCGAAGCCGCGTGTTTCACCATTTTCCAAATACCCATGCCGAGCTTGCCGCCGGCCCGAGGCCGATCAATAGGGCGCATCGACGCCTCCCGTCGCGACATAGACCGATTTCAGCTGCGAATAATGCTCGATGGCTGCGGCCGAGTTCTCGCGCCCGAAACCCGACAGCTTCACCCCGCCGAAGGGCGCCTCGACCGGGGTCAGGTTATAGGCATTGATCCAGGTCGTGCCCGCCTGCAACGCCGCAGCCATACGGTGGCCGCGCGCCAGATCGCGGGTGAACACCCCCGCCGCCAGCCCATAGGGCGAGGCATTGGCCCGCGCCACCACCTCGGCCTCGTCGGCGAAGGACAGGACCGACATGACCGGGCCAAAGATCTCTTCGCGCACGATGAACATCTCGTCGCCGGCATCGGCGAATACGGTCGGCGGCACAAAGGCGCCCTCGCCCTGCCCGCCGCAGACCAGCCGCGCGCCCTCGGCCTCGCCCTTGGCGATGGCCGCACGGATCTTGCCGGCCTGAACCGGGCTGACGATGGGGCCGTGCTGAGTGTCCTCATCCAGCGGATCGCCGATCTTCACGCTTTCCAGCCGCTGCGACAGCCGTTCAAGAAAGGCCGGCAGAATGCCCTCTTGCACGAACACCCGCGTCCCGTTCGAGCAGATCTGCCCCGAGGAATAGAAATTCGCCAGAATCGCCGCGCCGACCGCGTCTTCCAGACTCGCGTCGTCAAAGATCACCAGCGGCGACTTGCCGCCCAGCTCCATGGTGACATGGCGCATGCCCTCGGCAGCGGCCGCATAGACCTTTTGCCCGGTCGCGACCGAGCCGGTCAGCGAAACCTTGGCGACCAGCGGATCGGTGACCAGCGCCGCGCCCACCGCGCCGCGCCCCTGCACGACGTTGAAGATGCCGGCAGGCAGACCGGCCTCGGTCAGGATCTCGGCCAGTTTCAGCACCCCCAGAGGCGTTTCCTCGCTGGGCTTGAAGACCATGGCATTGCCCATGACCAGCGCCGGCGCCGCCTTCCAGCAGGCGATCTGGCTGGGATAGTTCCATGCGCCGATGCCGGCGCAGACGCCCAGCGCCTCGCGGATCGTATAGACGAAATCGCCACCCAGCGGGATCATCTGCCCGGTCACGGTGGCGGCCAGCCCGCCGAAATATTCCAGCGCATCCGCGCCCGAGGGCCAGTCGGCAACGCGGGTTTCCTGAATCGGCTTGCCAGTGTCCATGGTTTCCAGAAGCGCCAGTTCCTCGGCACGCTCGCGGATGATCTGGGCGGCGCGGATCAGCACCCGGCCACGCTCGATCGGGCGCAGCGCGGCCCATGCCGGTTGCGCGGCGGCGGCGGCGGCGGTCGCCTCGGCCACCTGCGCGGTCGAGGCCTCGCGCAGGCTGGCGATCACCTCGCCGGTATAGGGGTAATGCACGGCCAGCTCGGCGCCCTGGCCTTCGACCGCGACACCGTTGATGTAAAGGCTGGCCTTCGGTTGCGCATCGGGGGCGGCTAGAACGGTCATGGCAACACTTTCTCCAGATAGGCCAGGATCAGGCGCTCGGCCTCGACCCCGTCGATTTCGTCAGACAGCGCCGCGCGCAGATAGACCCCGTCGATCAGGGCCCCAAGCGTTCGGGCGATATTCGTGGCATCAAGGCCGGTCAGTGGCCGCAGCGCGGCCACCAGATTCGAGCGCAGGCGGCGGTGATAGATCCGCAAAAGCCGGGCCGCCTCGGGGTCGACCAGCGCAAGGGCATAGAAATTCAGCCAGGCTGCGATGGTCTCGCGTTCAAAGTTCGCCCCGCCAAAGCTGGCGTGGACGATGGCGTAAAGCCGGCCTCGGGGCGAATCGCTGCTGCCCAGCGCGGCAAGGGTGGTTTCGCGATACTGACTCAGGATATGCCGCATCGCAGCAAGAAAGATTCGCTCCTTGGAGCCGAAGTAATGATGGGCCAGAGCCGTGGACATGCCAGCTTCGCGCGCGATTTGCGCAACGGTGACGTCGAGCGAGCCCTTCCGCCCGACTGTCGCAATCGTAGCGTTGATCAGAGCCGCCTTTCGGATAGGCTCTGCACCAAGCTTAGGCATTTCGGGTTCCTATTCTATGAGGGGGCCTGCGATCACCCGAGCTAGCCGCATTTTGATTGACTCGTCAATCAAGAAACGCCTTAATCGGCACAGTTCAAAAACAGGGAGCTCAAGATGACATTTCGCCGCACTGCCGCATCGCTTGCCCTCGGACTATCGCTTGGTCTGACGGCAACCGGCGCGGCATGGGCCGAGGAACCGGCCTCTTGCCGCGAGGTCGTGTTCTCGGATGTCGGTTGGACCGATATCACCTCGACCACCGCGCTGGCATCGACCGTGCTGCAGGCGCTGGGTTACAAGACCGAGACCAAGATCCTGTCCCTGCCGGTGACCTATACCGCCATGGCCAAGAATGACGTGGACGTGTTCCTTGGCAACTGGATGCCCAGCCAGCTGAACGACCTGAAGCCCTATCAGGACAGCGGCACCGTCGAGACGCTGCGCACCAACCTGACCGGCGCGAAATACACGCTGGCCACCAACGAGGCCGGCGCGAAACTGGGCATCGACGATTTCTCCAAGATCGCCGCACACAAGGCCGATCTGGACGGCAAGATCTACGGCATCGAGCCGGGCAATGACGGCAACCGCCTGCTGCTGGAGATGGTCGCTGACAACAAGTTCGACCTCGGCACCTTCGAGATCGTCGAAAGCAGCGAACAGGGCATGCTGGCGCAGGTCGCCCGCGCCGACAGTTCGGACAAGCCGGTGGTCTTTCTGGGCTGGGAGCCGCATCCGATGAACACCCAGTTCAAGATGACCTATCTGTCGGGTGGCGACGACGTCTTTGGCCCCGACTTCGGCGGTGCCCGCGTCGATACCAACATCCGCGCCGGCTATGCCAAGGAATGCCCGAACGTCGGCAAGTTCCTGTCCAACCTCGAATTCACCCTGCAGATGGAAAACGAGGTCATGGGCAAGATCCTGAACGACGGCGAGGACGGCGCGACCGCGGCCAAGGAATGGCTGAAGGCCAATCCCGATGCGGCCAAGCCCTGGCTCGCGGGTGTGACCACCTTTGACGGCGGCGATGCTGTCGCGGCGCTGGACAAGGCTCTGGCGGAATGATCGCTTGCCTGTGCGGCGGGCAAAAGCCCGGCCAGGCGATTTCGGCGGGAGCGGCATCGGCCGCTCCCCGGCCCGCTGTCCGGCAGGACGGCCGGGCCCCCTCCCGCCGCGCGGCCGCGACCGCAGGCGGGCAACGAACCTGCCATGTGAAGCCCGGCAAGCCCCCCTGCCACGTGCCCCATGGCCAGCCCATTCCGGCCGCAGCCCGTCACGGGCGGCCATCGACTCAGCCCCGCCCCGCGCCCTGCCGCCCCACCCGGGGACGGTTTTGCCGGGCCAGCGGGCCCTATGCATGATTTCTTCTGGGAACAGCCCGCAAAGGCGGCGACACTGTTCCCCAGTGCACTGACGGACTGACGACTCCGCCATTCAGAGCAACCCGGGCCGCCTCAGTGCCCGCCAGAACGGTAGCAAAGGACGCATGGACCAACTTACCGCGCTAATAACCGATACGAAGATCCCGGTCGGCAAGACCGCCAAGGCGATCTTCGACTGGTTGAACGCCCATGCCGCGTTCATCTTCAATGCCATATCCAAGGCCCTTGACGGGCTGATCAATGGCATCCTTGCCGTCCTTGATTTCCCGCATCCGCTGATCTTTACCCTGCTGATGGTGGTGCTGACCTGGGCGCTGCAACGCAATTGGAAGACCTGCCTGCTGATCGCGCTGGGTTTCCTGTTCGTGCTGAACCAGGGCTATTGGGACGAGATGATGCAGTCGCTGACGCTGGTGCTGTCGGCCTGCGTCGTCTGCATGGCCATCGGCGTGCCGATCGGCATCGCCTGCGCCCACCGTCCCCGGCTTTACGCATGGATGCGCCCGGTGCTGGACTTGATGCAGACGCTGCCGACCTTTGTCTATCTGATCCCGGCCATCGTGTTCTTTGGCATCGGCATGGTGCCCGGCCTGATCGCCACGGTGATCTTCGTGCTGCCGGCGCCAATCCGGCTGACGCATCTGGGCATCTCGTCCACGCCGCAATCGCTGGTCGAGGCCGCCACCGCCTTTGGCGCCACGCCCCGCCAACTGCTGTGGAAGGTCGAGCTGCCCTCGGCTGCGCCGCAGATCATGGCCGGCCTGAACCAGACCATCATGCTGTCGCTGTCGATGGTGGTGATCGCGGCGCTGGTTGGCGCCTCGGGTCTGGGCGTGCCGGTGGTGCGGGCGCTGAACAGCGTGAACACCGCTTTGGGCTTCGAAAGCGGCTTCATCATCGTGATCGTCGCCATCATGCTGGACCGGATGCTGCGCGTGGGGAAACACAATGACTGAACGCAATGCCGTCGAATTCGACAATGTGAACATCGTCTTTGGCGAAAGCCCCGAGGCCGCCCTGCCGCTGATGGATCAAGGTCTGGCGCGTGGCCCGATCAAGGCCGAAACCGGGCAAGTGCTGGGCGTGCACAATTGCTCGCTGAACGTCAAAGAGGGCGAGATCCTTGTGCTGATGGGCCTTTCGGGCTCGGGCAAGTCCACGCTGCTGCGCGCGGTCAACGGGCTGAACTCGGTCTGTCGCGGCGAGGTGCGGGTCTGGGACGGCGACCGCATGGCCTCGGTCAGCAAGGCGCGCGGCGCCGAGCTGCGCCGCCTGCGCCGCGAACGCATCGCCATGGTGTTTCAGCAATTCGGCCTGCTGCCCTGGCGCACGGTGCGCGAAAACGTGGGCCTCGGGCTGGAGCTGGCCGGGGTGCCTGCGGCAGAACGCGCCAAGCGCGTCGATGGGCAGCTGGCCACGGTGAACCTGACCGAATGGGCCGACCGCAAGGTGGGCGATCTGTCAGGCGGGATGCAGCAGCGCGTGGGTCTGGCCCGCGCCTTTGCCACCGAGGCGCCGATCCTGCTGATGGACGAGCCCTTCTCGGCGCTGGACCCGCTGATCCGCACCCGGCTGCAGGACGAGCTGCTGGAATTGCAGCAACGCTTCCAGCGCAGCATCGTCTTTGTCAGCCACGACCTCGACGAGGCCTTCCGCATCGGCAACCGCATTGCCCTGATGGAGGGCGGCCGTATCGTGCAGGTCGGCACCGCGCGCGAGATCATCGCCAACCCGGTCGATGCCTATGTCGAGGATTTCGTCGCCCATATGAACCCGCTGGGCGTGCTGACCGCCGAGGACATGGCCGAGCCCGGCGAGTCCTTCGGCGAGCCGGTCGGCCGCGACACGCCGATCCGCGAGGTCATGCGCAAGATGACCGAAACCGGCGCGGAATCGCTGGCGCTGATCGGCGGCGGCCGCATCACCCAGCAGGGCATCCTGACCCGGCTGGTCGCCCCCGGCGCCCGTTCGGGCGGCGCGGCCGAGATGTGATGTTCGCACGCCCCGCCCGGCGCGGGGCGTGTCAGGTTGCCTGCGCGCGGCGCTGCACGGCCTCGCGCCATGTGATGTAGCAGATCGCGCCGATCATCACCCCGCCGCCCAGAATGACCCAAGGGTCCACCGGCTCGGCAAAGACCAGCGCCCCCAGCAGGCTGGCCCAGATCAGCTGCAAGAACACCACCGGCTGCGTCACCGTCAAAGGCGCGGCGACAAAGGCCCGCGTCATCGCGTAATGCCCGGCGGTGGCGAACAGCGCCGTCGCCGACAGCACCACACATTGCAGCAGGCTGGGCGGCACCCAGTCCAGCGCCGCGATCGGCGCCAGCCCCAGCGTCACCACCAGCGACATCATCGCCACCACGACCGAGGCAGGCACCAGCCCCGCCAGCCGCTTGGCCACCAGATAGGACGATCCGAATGCGACCGAGGCGCCCAGCTGCGCCAGATGCCCCGGCTCCAGCACCCGCAGCCCCGGCCGCAGCACGACCAGCGCCCCGGCCAGCGCCACCGCAATCGCCATTCCCCGCCGCCACGAGATCCGCTCGCCCAGCAACAGCGTCGCGCCGACGGTGACCACGATCGGGTTCAGAAAGCCGATGGCGGTGACCTCAGCCACGGTGATGCGTGCCATGGCATAGAACCACAGGATCACCGCGACCACATGCAGCGCCCCGCGCAGCAGGAACAGCTGCCAGACCGGCGCCGGAAAACCGCGCCGCAGCGCCGGAGCCAGCACCGGCAGCAGAAACACCAGCCCGATGGCAAAGCGCAGAAAGGCGGCCTCGGGCGCGGGCAGCGCCTGACCCAGCCAGCGCACCGTGCCATTGACGCCGACAAAGGACAGGCCGGCGGTCAGCATCCAGCCGATGCCGATCAGGTCCTGCCGGGTCTGTGGGGATATGCTCATACGCCCAGTCCTGCCCCGCGCCGCGCGCCGGCGCAAGCTCAGCCGTGCACCATCAGCCCCAGAGCGATGGACCACATCACCAATCCCACCAGCAGATCGAGCACCCGCCACGCCACCGGACGGGCGAACAGCGGCGACAACCAGCGCGCGCCATAACCCAGCGCAAAGAAGAACAGGATCGAGGCGGTGACTGCCCCGGCGATGAAGCCGCCCTTGTCCTCCCAGCGCGCCGAAATCGCGCCCAGCAGCACCACCGTATCCAGCCAGACATGCGGGTTCAGCCATGTCAGCGCCGCCAGAACCGCCAAAGTGGCCCAAAGCCCCGCCGCCCCCTCGCCCGCCCGCAGCGCCGCCGAGCCGCGCCAGGCGGCAGCAAAGGCCCGCGCGCCATAGATCAGCAGGAACGCCGCCCCGCCCCAGCGCATCGCCGCCAGAAACCCCGGCGCCTGCGCGGCGATGGCACCCGCGCCCAGCACACCCGCGCTGATCAGCACCGCATCCGAGACCGCGCAGAACGCACAGGTCGCCAGCACATGCCGTCGCATCAGCCCTTGTTTCAGGACAAAGGCGTTCTGCGCGCCAATGGCGACGATCAGGGACAGGGACGCGGCCAGACCGGCAAGATAGGCATTCATCAGGATCTCCTTCTCCACCTCTCTTGCCGTAGCGCCGCGGATCAGACAAATTCATAATCCTGAACCAGATTAAGCTTTCCTGATGCTCGACTACCCCGCCCTCGCCGCCCTGTCCGAGATCCTGCGCCTCGGCTCCTTCGAGGCCGCAGCCAGCAGCCTCGGCGTGACGCCCTCGGCCATCTCACAGCGCATCAAGACGCTCGAGGAACGCATGGGCGAGGTGCTGATCCATCGCGGCCCCCCGGCGCGCGGCACCGACAAGGCGCTGCGGCTGGTGCAGCATCTCGATCAGGTGCGGCTTCTGGAACGCCAGCTTGCCCCGCAGGACCGCCCGACGCTGCTGCGCCTTGCGGTCAATGCCGACAGCCTCGCGACGTGGTTCTTGCCGGTGCTCGGTGCGCTCGACCTGATCTATGACCTCGTGCTGGACGATCAGGATCATTCCCGCGACTGGCTGCGTCAGGGCCAGGTTTCAGCCGCGATCAGCGCGGAGCCGCAAGCGGTCCCCGGCTGCGACGTGATCGCGCTTGGCAGGATGCGCTATCTCGCCATGGCGACGCCCGCCTTCATCGCCCGGCATTTCCCCGATGGCCCGACCGAGGCTGCCCTGCGCGCCGCACCGGCAGTCATCTTCAACCAGAAGGACGCCGCCCAAAGCCGCTGGGCCGAGGCGCTGACCGGCCGCCGCCTGCACCTCTCCGGCCACCGCATCCCCGCCTCCGAGGCCTTCGCACAGGCCGTGGCGCTTGGCCTTGGCTGGGGCATGATCCCCGAGGCGATGATCCGCCCCGGCCTCGCCCCGCTCTCGCCCCTGCCCCTTGACGTCCCGCTTTACTGGCACATCCAGCGCGCCCTGAAACCGGCGCTCGCCCCCCTGACCGCCGCGATACGAAAAAGGGCCGCAGCAGAACTGCGACCCTGATTTCACCGTTTTCCAAATACCCCCGCCGGAGGCGTCACTCCAGTTGGGCCGCGACATCCTCGGGAATGTCGAAGTTGCCGGTGACGTTCTGCACGTCGTCATCTTCTTCCAGGGCATCCAGCAGCTTCATCAGCTTTTGCGCGGTCTCCAGATCGATTTCGGTCGGGGCCTGCGGCTTCCAGATCAGCTTGGCGGATTCGGATTCGCCCAGCGCCCCCTCAAGCGCGGTCGAGACCTCGGCCAGATCGGTGTCGGTGGTATAGATCCAGTGACCTTCCTCGTCGCTCTCGACGTCCTCGGCCCCGGCTTCCAGCGCGGCCATCATCACCGTGTCGGCATCGCCCACGCTGGCGGGATACATGATCTCGCCCTTGCGGTCGAACATGAAGCTGACCGAGCCGGTCTGCCCCATATCGCCGCCGTATTTGGTGAAATACGAACGCACGTTCGACGCAGTGCGGTTGCGGTTGTCGGTCATCGCCTCGACGATGATCGCGATGCCGTTCGGGCCATAGCCTTCGTAACGGATCTCGTCATAGTTCTCGGCATCGCCACCTTGCGATTTCTTGATGGCGCGGTCGATCACGTCCTTGGGGACCGAGCTCGACTTGGCTTCCTTGACCGCCAGACGCAGGCGCGGGTTCTTCTCGGGGTCAGGATCGCCCATCTTGGCGGCGACGGTGATTTCTTTGGCCAGCTTCGAAAACAGCTTCGAGCGCAGCTTGTCCTGCTTGCCCTTGCGATGCTGGATATTGGCCCATTTGCTATGGCCTGCCATGGTGTGTCCCGGTGTTCATATGGATTATCGCAGGCGCTTTTAGGCGGCGCGGCGCGAAATCGCAAGTCTAGCCCTGATGCCGGCCCACCTCGGCCAGCACGTAAAGCCGCAGCGCGGTGGCCAGGCCCACCTCGGGCGGGCGCTTGCTGTCGATGGCGGAAATCAGCATGGCGACGGTCTGCCCGTTGTCGCGGGCGATGCCGCGCAATTCGCGCCAGAACGCATCCTCAAGGCTGACCGAGGTGCGATGGCCGCCGATGGTCACCGAGCGTTTGACCGGCGGTGACATGGCGGGCAGATCAGGCATCGGGCGCGTCATCCTCGTGCCGGTGCTGGTCCAGATGCCGGGCGGCACGGGCCTTGTCGTCAGCTTCGGCCTGCTTCTGCGCCTTGCTGCGGCCGAATTTCGCGGCGTTCTCGTCACCCTGCTTGCGGGCGGCGTCACGGGCGGCGCTTTTACGCGCCACCCGCAGGTTCACAATATTGCTGGGACCCTTGCCGGTCACATCAATCCTCGGGACCGACCATCTGTTCGGGGCGGACGACCCGATCAAAGGTCTCGCCATCGACCAGACCCAGATTGATCGCCTCTTCGCGCAGGGTGGTGCCGTTCTTGTGCGCGGTCTTGGCGACCTTGGTGGCGTTGTCATAGCCGATGGTCGGCGCCAGCGCGGTCACCAGCATCAGCGATTCTTTCATCAGCTTGTCGATGCGCGGAATGTTGGCCTGCGTGCCGACGACCATGTTGTCGGTGAACGAACCCGCCGCATCGCCCAAGAGCTGCATGGATTGCAGCACGTTGTAGGACATCATCGGATTATAGACGTTCAGCTCGAAATGGCCCTGCGAGCCGGCGAATGTCACCGCCGCGTCATTGCCCATGACATGGGCGCAAACCATGGTCAGCGCCTCGGCCTGGGTCGGGTTGACCTTGCCCGGCATGATCGAGGAACCGGGCTCGTTTTCCGGCAGGATCAGCTCACCCAGACCCGAGCGCGGGCCGGACCCCAGCAGCCGCATGTCGTTGGCGATCTTGAACAGGCTCGCCGCCACCGTCTTCAGCGCGCCCGAGAAGAACACCATCGCGTCATGCGCGGCCAGCGCCTCGAACTTGTTCGGCGCGGTGACGAAAGGCAGATCGGTGATCTTTGCGATTTCCGCCGCAATCGCCACGTCCCAGCCCTTCTTGGTGTTCAGCCCGGTGCCGACAGCGGTGCCGCCCTGGGCCAGTTCATAGATATCACCCAGCGCCAGCTTGACGCGCTCGATGCCCTTGGCGACCTGATGGGCGTAGCCGCCGAATTCCTGACCCAGGGTCAGGGGCGTCGCATCCTGCGTGTGGGTGCGACCGATCTTGATGATGTCCTTGAATTCCTCGGACTTGGCGACCAGCGCCTTGTGCAGCTTTTCCAGACCGGGGATCAGCACGTCGCGGGCATGCATCCCGATCGCCACGTGCATGGCGGTCGGGAAGGTATCGTTCGAGGACTGGCCCATGTTGACATGGTCATTGGGGTGCACGGGCTTCTTGCTGCCCTTTTCGCCGCCCAGAATCTCGATCGCGCGGTTCGAGATCACCTCGTTGGCGTTCATGTTCGACTGCGTGCCCGAGCCGGTCTGCCAGACGACCAGCGGGAAGTTGTCGTCGAACTTGCCCGCAGCCACTTCCTGCGCGGCCTGAACCATCGCATTGCCCAGCTTGGGGTCCAGCTTGCCGGTGGCCATGTTCACCTGCGCCGCCGCCTGCTTGATGATGCCCAGCGCGCGAATGATCGGCACCGGCTGTTTTTCCCAGCCGATGGGGAAGTTGATGATCGAGCGCTGCGTCTGCGCGCCCCAGTATTTATCGGAAGGAACCTCAAGCGGGCCAAAGCTGTCGGTTTCGGTGCGGGTCGTGGTCATCGTATCATCCCTCACGGTTTCGCCATGGCTTTTAGCCCCTGCCCGTCGGTTTCGCAATTAGTATGCGAAAGTATGCAGTTACCGCTCACGCCGGCTGGCGGAACACATAGACCCGCGCCGGCGGCAGATTGGCCCAGATCCGGCGGCTTTTCTCGTGAACCAGTCTAAAACGCGCCCGCACCGTCTCGGACAGGGGTGCCACGGGGCCATAGGTGATCTGCACGAAAGGCGCGCCGGGTTTCATCATCGACAGCGCCGCGCCGACGATGGCCGCCTGCAATTCATCCGGCATCGGCAGGGTCGGCACGCCCGAGATCACCGCATCCAGATCGCCGCGCCCGACATTGACCATCTCTTGCGCCGGCAGGTTATGAACCCGCGTGCCCGGGAACCGCTCGCGCAGCCGGCCGCAGAAGGCGGCGTTCAGCTCGTAAAGCTCCAGCCGTTCGGGCGGCAGGCCATGGGCCAGAATGGCCTGGGTGATGGTGCCGGTGCCGGCACCGATCTCGGCCACTGCGGCCATCTGCGGCGTGACCAGCCGCGCCATTTCGCGCGCCGTGGCGCGGCCGGTGGGCGCAATGGCCCGGATTTCCGAGGGTCGGCGCAGAAACTGACCCAGAAACAGCGACAGATCGGACAAGGCGGCCTCCAGCTTGTTGCCGAAGACCGCCCTATTGCGTGCCGATGACAGGGATATGACGTCTTTACTTGCGCCACTTGTCCAAGCTGACCACCTCGGCCCCGCCCTTGGGCGGTTCTTCGACGGCGGTCTCGATCTCGTCGGCCAGATCCTCGTCCTCTTCGTCCTCATCCTCGTCGTCGGGATGGTTTTCAAAGCGCAGGCCGAATTCGACCGAAGGATCGACGAAGGTGCGCAGGGCGTCGAAGGGAATATACAAAGGCTCGGGCGAATCGCCGAAATTCAGCGTAATGCCAAAGC
The DNA here is from genome assembly GCF_009711185.1 of Paracoccus limosus. Taxonomy (GTDB): domain Bacteria; phylum Pseudomonadota; class Alphaproteobacteria; order Rhodobacterales; family Rhodobacteraceae; genus Paracoccus; species Paracoccus limosus. The sequence goes on along the minus strand of NZ_WMIF01000001.1, from coordinate 89,651 downwards.
CTTCGCGGGTGACTTCCAGATTGTCGAACCAATGCTGGATGACAATGGTCATTTCCTCGGGATAACGCTCACGCAGCCAGTCGGCCATCTGCACGTCGGGATCGCGGGTATCGAAGGTGATAAAGAAATGATGCTCGCCCGGCAGACCCTCGACGGCCACCGCCTGCAAGACTTCGGCGATCAGTCCCTGCAGAGCCCGGCTCATCAACCCGCCGTAATCGATTCCGCGCGCCATCGGCGTCCCCCTTCTTTTCGAGGGCCAGCATAGGGCTTTGTCACACGATGAAAAGCCCCAAGCGCCGCCGGCGTCCAGATGCGCGCGCGCCCGCGCGGATCGGCTGTGTGCCTGCGTGAATCGCCCGTTTCGGCTGCGCGAAAACGCGCGCCGGGACGGCAGGAAACGATGTTTCGAAGAAAGGAAAATGGCGCGGTTGACGGGGCTCGAACCCGCGACCCCCGGCGTGACAGGCCGGTACTCTAACCAACTGAGCTACAACCGCGCTTTTCTTGGTGATTTCTGGAAATGATGGCGCGGTTGACGGGGCTCGAACCCGCGACCCCCGGCGTGACAGGCCGGTACTCTAACCAACTGAGCTACAACCGCGCAAACCATTTCCCCGGATCACCCTCCGGAGTGCGGTGGGGTTTACGCATGGGGGCCGGCGCCGTCAAGGCCGATATTCAGAAAAACGCAAAAGGGGCGCCGCAACCGGGCGCCCCTTGCCGTTTCAACCGGCGGAACCAGTTATTTCCGCACGGTTTTTTCGTCGAAATCCGGCAAAGCCTGCAGCTCTTGCTTGGTGTAGTTGGTGGCAAAGAACGTGTCATTGCCCACCGTCACCAGATGGATCGCATCGACGCCCAGCAGCACCTTCTTGGCGCCGATGCCCAGAAAACCGCCGATATCGGCGATGTAGCCCACGACTTGCGTGCCCGAATCGTCCAGCACCACGTCATTCACCTTGGCGATGTCCTGCCATTCGACAGGGCGTTCCTCCAGCGCGGGATCGACCCATTCGGTCGAGGAGGGCTGGTTGGTGGTCCAGATCCGGCGGCTGGTGATCCACGAGCCGAGCTGCCCCGGATCGGCCTCGGAAATCGCCGGGGCGTTCACGTCGGGGGCCACCACCGGCGCCTCGGTCGCGGCAGCCACCGCCGAGTCGGCGGCCGCAGCGGCTGCGGCTTCGGCGCTGTCGGCGGCAGCGGCCGCGTCATCGGCAGCCTTCTCCCCCATGTCCGAGGCGGCAGCGGCGGCATTGTCGACGGCGGCGGCCGCCGCATCGGCCGCATTATCGGCAGCGGCGGCGGCTTCGTCGGCGGCCTGTGCGGCTGCTGCCCCGGCCTGATCGGCTGCGGTTTCGGCCGCGCCCCGCGCCTGATCCGCCGCCTGCTTGGCTGCGGTGGCGGCGCTCTCGGCCGCCGCATTCGCGTCGGGCTGCGTTGCCGTCTGGGCATAGGCCGGAGAGATCAGGGCCAGTGCGGTCGCGGCAATAACGAGAGGTTTCATGGACATGGCAACTCCGCTTGTCGTTTAGAGAGACGGCCGCAGCCGTCGATCCCGCCTCAACGCCGGCAAACGTGGCATCGTTCCCCCGCCGGGGCGGATTGGCCGATCACATTCCGCCGCTGCGTGGATGGCTGATGCGGCCACCGCAGACAGGATCCGGCGCCCCCGTCGTCCCCGGCCCCGAGGTCGGCAGGCCGCGCAGCACCCTGACCGCCAGCCAGCCAAAGGCCTGCGCCTCCAGCATATCGCCATCGAGCCCGGCGACCTCGACCGGGGCCACCGCGCAGGACAGCCGCGCCGCCAGCGCCGCCATCATCGCCGCATTGTGACGCCCGCCGCCGCAGACCAGAACCTGCGCGGGCGGCGCAGGCACCAGCGCGATGCCCGCCGCCACCGCCGCCGCCACCGCATGGGTCAGCGTGGCCGCCGCATCGGCATCGGCCAGATGCGCGACATCCAGCCAGCCGGCAAAGGCGTCGCGGTCCAGCGATTTCGGCAGCGGCCGGGCGAAATGCGGATGGGTCAGAAAACGGGCGACGACCGCCTGATCCGGCTGGCCCGACAGCGCCAGCGCGCCGCCCTCGTCCCGCACCCGCCCGAAGCGCGCCCGCATCAGATCGTTCAGCGGCGCATTGGCCGGGCCGGTATCGAAGGCGATACAGGCCCCCGGCGCCTCGGGCGCGGGCGCGGCCGGATCGACCACGGTCAGATTGCCGACGCCGCCAAGGTTCAAAAACCCCACCGGCCCCGGCGGCAACAGCCCCTGCCCCATCGCCCATTGCGCACAGGCCCAGTGAAAGAACGGCGCCAGCGGCGCGCCCTCACCGCCCCGGCGCACGTCCTCGCTGCGGAAATCCCAGACCACCGGGCGATCAAGCCTACGCGCCAAAGCCGCGCCATCGCCGGCCTGATGCGTGCCCCGGCCCGCGGGATCATGCGCCAGCGTCTGGCCGTGATAGCCGACCAGTTCGGCCTCGGGGAAAGTCTCGGCCAGATCGGCATGGGCTGCAATCGACAGCGCCGCCGCCTCGGCCACATCCGGCCCGCCCGGCCATTGCCCCAAGGCGCCATGCAGCAGGCCCGATTCATTGCCGGAATAGGCGCGATAGGCGCTGCGGCCAAAGCCTGCGATGCGCGTGCCATCGGTTTCGATCATCGCCGCATCCACCCCGTCCAGCGAGGTGCCCGACATCATGCCCAAAGCCCGGATCATCACGCTTTCCCTTTTTCCGTCCAAACGGTATACCGCCGCCATTCGAAAGGAACAGCCCATGACATACCGTGCCAAATCCGAATTCCTGCATGTGATGATCGAACGCGGCTATCTGGCGGATTGCACCGACCTGCAATCGCTGGATGAGGCGCTGATCGACGGATCGGTGACGGCCTATATCGGCTATGACGCGACGGCGGCCTCGCTGCATGTCGGGCATCTGCTGAACATCATGATGCTGCGCTGGTTCCAGAAAACCGGCAACAAGCCGATCACCCTGATGGGCGGCGGCACCACCAAGGTGGGCGATCCCAGCTTCCGCAGCGAGGAGCGCCCGCTGCTGACCCCCGACGCCATTCAGGCCAATATCGACGGCATGCAGCAGGTCTTTGCCCGTTACCTCGATTACGGCGACGGCAAGGCGATGATGCTGAACAATGCCGAGTGGTTGAACGATCTGAACTATCTGGATTTCCTGCGCGACATCGGGCGGCATTTCAGCGTCAACCGGATGCTGTCGTTTGAATCGGTGAAGTCGCGGCTGGACCGGGAACAATCGTTGAGCTTTCTCGAGTTCAACTACATGATCTTGCAGGCTTATGATTTCCTTGAGCTGAACCGCCGCTATGACTGCAAGCTGCAGATGGGCGGCTCGGATCAATGGGGCAATATCATCAACGGCATCGACCTGACCCGGCGCGTGCTGGACCACGAGATCTTTGGCCTGACCTCGCCTTTGCTGACCACCAGCGACGGGCGCAAGATGGGCAAATCGGCAGGCGGCGCGGTCTGGCTGAACGGCGCGATGCTGTCGCCCTACGAATTCTGGCAGTTCTGGCGCAATACGACCGATGCCGATGTCGGCCGCTTCCTGAAGCTTTACACCGAGCTGCCGGTCGCGGAATGCGAGCGCCTTGGCGCGCTGTCGGGGTCCGAGATCAACGCCGCCAAGGTGATTTTGGCCAATGAGGTGACAAGCCTTCTGCACGGCGCAGATGCCGCCGCCAGCGCCGAGGCCACCGCCCGCGAAGTCTTTGAACAGGGCGGTGCCGGCGGCGATCTGGAGGTCGTGACCGTTGGCGCGGACGCCCTGCCCGTTTCCGTGGTGCAGCTGTTGGCCCAGACCGGCATTGCGTCATCCGGCAAAGAGGCCAAGCGCCTCATCGCCGAGGGCGGGCTGCGCCTGAACAACGAGCCGGTCAGCGATCCGCAACTGACCGTGGACGCCGGCCTGATCGGAGACGGGCTGAAGGTCTCGGTCGGCAAGAAAAAGCACCGCATGGTGCAGCTGGGATAAGCACAGGGGCCGGGGCGAAAGCTCCGGCCCCTGTCTTTCGCGATCGGGCTGGCGGCGCAAAGGCTGCCGTCAAGCGCCGCGCCAGGCCCGGGTAGTGCCGCCGGGCAGCCTTATCGGGACCGTCATGACACAGCCGACCCCAGAAGTGCCGGCCGCCGCCCGGCCCGCCATTCCCGTCACCGTCTGGATGCTTGGGTTCGTCAGCCTGCTGATGGATGTCTCGTCCGAGATGATCAATGCGCTGCTGCCGCTGTATCTGGCCGGCGGGCTGGGCGCCTCGGCCTTGGCCATCGGCTTTATCGAGGGGCTGTCGGTCGCCATCGCCACGGTGACGAAATTCCTTTCGGGCGTCATCTCGGACATCAGCCGCCGCGCCAAGCCGCTGGCGGTGCTGGGCTATGGGCTGGGGGCGCTGTCGCGGCTGATCTTTCCATGGGCGGCAAGTCTGGACCAGATCGTGCTGGCCAAGGCGCTGGACCGGGTCGGCAAGGGCATCCGGGGCACGCCGCGCGACGCCATCGTCGCCGCCGTCAGCCCACCCGAGATCCGGGGTGCCAGCTTTGGCCTGCGCAAATCGCTGGATACCGTCGGCGGTTTCGTCGGGCCGCTGGTCGCGGTCGGCGCGATGATCCTGATGGCGGGCGATATCCGTTCGGTGTTCTGGATCGCCGTCCTGCCCGCCCTGCTGTGCATGATCGTGCTGGTGTTTTGCGTGCATGAACCCGAGGGGCTGCGCCCTGCGCGGCGCGGCGGCTTTCGCCTGCGCGATGCGCTGCGGCTGAACCGGGCGGTCTGGGTGGTGATCGGGCTGGCCTCGGTCATCATGCTGGCCCGCTTCAGCGAGGCTTTCGTGCTGCTCAAGGCGCTGGAGGCGGGATTCACCCCGGCATGGGTGCCGCTGGCACTGGTCATCATGCATGCCGCCTATGGGCTGACGGCCTATCCGGTGGGCCGGCTGTCGGACCGGATAGGCGGCTCGGGCCTGCTGCTGTGCAGCCTTGGTTTCCTGATCGCGGCGCATCTGACCCTCGCCCATGCCGGGGCGATCTGGGTCTATGTGCTGGGCACAGTGCTTTGGGGGCTGCACATGGGGTTCTCGCAGGGGCTGCTGGGCGCGATGATCGCGGCGGCGACGCCCGATCACCTGAAGGGCAGCGCCTTTGGCACCTTCAATCTGGTGACCGGGCTGGTGGTGCTGATCGGAAACACGCTGGCCGGCTGGCTGTGGCAGGGGCTGGGATCGGCTGCACCGTTTCTGGCCGGAGCCGCGCTGTCGGTTCTGGCGATGATCGCGCTTGCCGCAGGGCTGGGCCGATCCGGCGCACGCCGAGCAACGGTCTGAGGGCATCTGCGGCGGCGCGCCAAGGCCGGGCCAGCACCCGAGACAGCTGGCCATCGGGCAATACTGGTGACCCCGACAGAAGGGCCATCATTGCGAAATATCATGGCCTTGCTCTGGAAACCGTCGCGCGGGCCTATCACCAAGATTCAATGCGTTACAGGCTACTCTGGAAACCGTTCTACCCCATCCACGGAGGAACGACAGTATGAGCCGGTTCACCCGCTTTTCCGCCGATGAGATCGAGAGGCGGCGCCTCGCATCGGTTGCAGAGATGAAAGCCCGAGACCGAGCCGAGTTCGACCGACGATACCAGGAAGCCTGCGACACCGAGTATTGGCGCTATGGCCAGTGCTGTGCCGGGTGCGACCATTGGCGCAGCGATATGGGCTGGTCTGGCCAGTGCGCGGCGGCCGGGATCGTATCTGGCAAAGACGTGATGCAGTCGATAGGCGCGATCTGGTCGAGCTATACGCCGCCGCCTGGACTGCCCTACACCCGCCAGGATTTTCATTGCGGCAAATTCATCGACACGTTCGATTGGTCCACGCTGGACCCCGATTACCTCACACGCATCGGCGCCGTGCGGGACGGCTCGTTGCGGCCGAAGCCCACCCACCCCTAGATCACCAAGGAGAGGACATGAGCGACGACCTGATCGAGATGCAGCGCCGCATCGACACGCTGTCAAGGATGCTGCAAGAGGATCAAGATGACCTAGCCCGCCTGCGCGCCGAGGTGGAGCGGCTGAAAGCTCAGCGCGACGTGGCCTCTCATAATGCCCGCCATTACGCTGACCTTTGCGTGGCCGCCGAGACCGCCCTATCCGACGAGCGCCGGCACGCGGACGAGATGGCGAGGGCGGCCGAGATGCTGGACACCCACGCCGTAGCGATCCACGACGCCGACGGCAAATGCTACAGCGTCAGAGCCAGGGACTATGCGCGGCTCTTTGACGCCCTCGCCCAGCACCGCGCTCGCCGTCAGAGCTGACGTGTCATCAGATCGCTGATCTGCGAACATGAGCGGCGGGACGTGTTAACCGCAGCCAGCATCCATCTGATCCAGCAGCCGCAGCCCCGCCCTTTGGCTCTGCGCGCCGCCGTCCTCGACCAACGCGGCGGCCAGCGCCTGCCGGCTCGTGCGCGTCCCGTCGCAGATCGCCGCGTCAGAGGCCTGCGTGTTTGCGCAGGCGTTCACGCACATCAGCATCAGACAGCTTGCCATGATCTTCCACCGCATCGATCTTCCCCCGCGTTTCGCGATATGCCTTGTCCTGCCGCGCCTGAGCGTCGGCCTTGCCCTGCGACCGGCCCCGGAGCCACGCCCCGAGGACGGCTGCCAGCGCGACGCCGAGGGCGGCGAGCCATGCTTGGATGCGGGCCAGCATCACGCACCCGTCCTGATCAGTCGGATCAGCACATAGGCCCCGGCCATCAACACCAGCCCGGCCAGCGCATAGGAAACCGGCCCCGAGCCTTGCAGTGTCCCGGTCAGACCCGCCAGCAGACCGCCGGCGGCGGTCAGCCCCTCGGGCGTTGCCAGCTTGGTCAGCGGCGACGGCGGCGCAGCCTCGACGGTGCGAGACGCCACGAAGCTGCCCTTGGCCCACAGGCCGGCCTCGGCCGCCCGGCGGTTGACCAGCCCCTGCATGGTCTTGCCGTCGTTCTTGACCCACTTCGCCAGCTGGCCCGGCACAGCGTCATAATCGCCCGCGTTTAGCCGCTTGAGCAGGGTCGATTTCGAGAAATTGCCCTGACCCACGTTGAACACGAAGCTGGTGAGCGCACCGCGCTGGCCGTCCGACAGCGGCACCTTGACCAGCCGCATGACGATAGCTTCCGCCTCGCCAAGGTCGTATTCCAGCGCCGCCTCGGCCTGATCCTGGGTGATCTTCTGGCCCTTGTAGACCTTCATGAACGCGTCCGAGGTGTGGCCGTAGCCGATGGTCCACGGGTTGCCGTCCTTACTGCCGGGATCGGGATATGCTTCCAGCCGCAGCCCCTCCCAGCGTTTGACGTGGTCCAGCGTCTCTTTGGCGATCGTCATTTCGCTGTCCTTTCCAGCTTGGCCTCGATCTTCCGCACGGTGTCGAGGATCAGGAGCAGCCGCTCGTCCTGCCGGGCGCTGATGGTTTCGATGGCCCGCACCCGTTCAGACAGGGCGGCGATGTTGGTGGCGTTCGCCTCGATGCGGGAGGCGTGATCGGCGATGCGCTGGTCCTGAGCCCCGATCCAGAACACGCCGGTGAAGAAAATCACCGCCATTCCGGCGAGCGACGCGGCGGTGGAGATCATGCTGCCGAGTGTGATGCGCTTGTCGATTTCAGCCATGGTTCACGCCAGCCCCATGACCACATCGAACACTGTTAGCCGGGCGATGCCGGCGGCGGCCGAGACGCCGTAATCCTTGAAGATCGCGCCGGGGTGGCCGCCCGCTGGAAGCGGCTCGCCCGTGGCAGCGCGGGTCACGGTGATGATCGGCCCAAGCGGCGCGGCCAGTGAGGTGATCTGCACCAGCTGTTCGTTGGCCCCTGTCACGCTCATGGCGACGCGGAACTCATTCTGCGACCCAGACCAGGCATAGGCGCCAGACCCCAGCAGCGTGTTGCTGATCACGCCCTCGGTCGAATAGACCACGTCCCGCAGCTCGGCATTGGCGCCATTCCGGCACAGGAACAGCGCGCGGCGACGTATGGTCAGAGAGGGGGTCGTGTCGTCTGTGCTGAGAAACACCCGGCCACTGATCAGGCCGACGCCCGCGCCATCCGGCATCACCGCGTCACAGAACAGATGGGCGGTGCGCCCGATGCCGAAGGACACTAGGCAATCCCCGCGCTCATGCACATCCGGATCGACGACATAAGAGCCGCTGCCGGCCGGGACGAACCGGGCGCTGCTCAATTCAGTCACCCGCTTGCGGATCGAGAAATAGCCGAGAAACACCGGGTTGGTGTTGTTGTCGGCCGGGGCGATGAAGCGCAGACAAGATAGGCCCACCGGCAGTTGTGCCAGATAGGCCGCATCCTCGGAGCCCCGGCGCCCGCCTGCGCCTTGGCTGCGCGCCGAGGTTGGGCTGGTGAAATTGCTGACCGCCGAGCTGAAATAGTCGGCGACCTCGATGCTCGGCGCGTTGGCAACGGTGCGCGGCTGGTAATAGCCGTCGCCGTCGACGCTGCGCCACCATGCAATCCGATCCGGTTCCTCTTGCCAGGTCCAGACCTCCATCAGCACATCGCCCGGCGCATAGGAGCCTGCAGCAATGTTCAGCGACACACCGAAGCGGTTATTCGCCTGATCGAACATCGAATAGGTCTTGTCGGCGGTGTTCGCGTGCGGGGACCAGGGCGCGACGTTGATGGCCGGCGCGCCGCTGTCCGGAAACAGCGTTTTCGAGAACAGCCGGGCCGCGACGTAGCTCGCTTTCACCCGATGCCCGAGGTCGCCGAAATGCACCCCGTCCGGCTGTTGATACGACCAGAGCGCGTTGGATGACGAGCTTTCCAGCACCTTGCGCAGCGCGGTGTGGGTGTCGATCATCTCGATGCCGTAAAGCTGCGCGGCCCGCTGGAGCACCGAGATCAACTTGACGATGCTGCCGCCCTGGCGCGGCGTGTTCTGCCGCACCGGGTCGGGGGTCATCAGCACCGGCACGATGCCGTAATAGTCGCAGAGGTTGAGCAGATAGCTCAGCTCGGTGAAAAACAGATCGACGGTGAACGTCTCGCGCACCATGTCGTTCAGGCCGAAATTGATCAGCAGGATGTTCGGCGTGCCATAGGCCGGGTTATTGATGATGGCCTGCGCGAAATTCCTCCGTGCCCAGCCGGTCACAACATCCCTGCCGCCGTAACCCGCGTTCCAGATGGTGATGCCGGTGTTGCGATACATCCGGCGCAGGATCGTCTGGAGCGCGGCAGGCCAAGCGAAGGGTGGGGTATGCGCCGCGCCGCCGACAGCGGAGCCGTCTGTGTTCGTCGGGTTCGCGGTCCAGTCGGTGGTGCCGTTGCCGTCGGTCGTGCTGTCGCCATAGCAGGCGACGGTGATGCCCTGCCCGTCCGCCATGCGCGACTGCAGCATGTCGAGGCGGCCGGAATAGTCCAGGTCCAGCGCCAGCAAGCCGTCCGGACCAATGGGGTTCGCCTGATACCGCCGGTTGCGCACCAGGCGAATGTCGCCCTCGGCCAGATCGCCGCGCGCCACAGCCTGCGCCATCCGCGCGCGGGTCGTGAAGATCGGGCCGGCCTCATAGAACCTCACCCCGTCAAGGCGCGAGAAGTGGGTATCCGTGGCGGCGGCCGGCGCCACCTTCCACGCCCCGTTGGTCCGCACGCTCACGGTCGTGCCCGAAGTCAACGCATTCGTGCTGTCCCGCAGCGCCTGCATGTCGGCATAGCTGAGGACCATCCCAGATACAGATTCGGCGATATCCTCTGCCCGGTCTGCTGCAGCATTGGCGCGATCCGCCGCCTGCTGAATGCCGCCGATGGTCGCCATCGCCTGATCGTAGCCAGCGATCATCGCGGTGACGCGCTGGGTCAGATACCGGCTGTCGGACTGCACGACGATGGTCCTGTTGATGTAGCTCATGCTGCAATCTCCTGAACAATGACGGGCCCTTGCCAGACGACATTGAGGTCGGGCAGCGGCGCGGTAATGGTGATCTGGTATGCAGCGTCGATGCGCTTGCAGGACCGCATGGACTGGCCGACCTGCGCCGGAATCGTCGCCGACAGGAAGCCATCTGCATCCAGCTCCAAGCGCGCCCGGTATTCGACGGTGCGCGCCCGCAGAACCAGCAATTCGGCGGTGTATCCGGCGCCATCGACCGTCTGAGTGAAATCGACGGGGGATTCCGCTTCGAGGTATCGCCAAGACTGCCGCGCGTCTTGGGTCGTCCAGAGGTTGAGCGGAGGAACGGTAATGATGGGCTGCATCAGCGGAACTCCGACCAGCGGACGGGCGCGGCCGTCGAGGTGATCCTGTAATAATGACCTGGAGGGACGTCGAACGTGACCGGCCACCCGTCCCAATCACCGACGCTGTAGATCGTCGCCATGGTCGTGGATGATGCTCCGCATAGAATATCGCCAGAGACGTTCACCCCCATCTGGATGATGACCTGAATCGTGCGGCCGGTCGTGTTCTGGTAGTTGATGTTCCGCGCCCGGTCGGCGGTGACGACCGACCAGACGCGATCATCGGCGCCCTTAGCGGCCTTGAGCGATTTCGGCGACAGGACGGCCGGCGTCTCGGATGTTCCCGCAGCCCATATCGCATCAGTCGCGGTGTCGCTGGACTGCATGAGCCAAGCCCACGCGCCCCACTCCCCGCCGGCCAAAACCCGGACGTGTTGCCTCCGACTTCCAACAGCTGAGAGCGTCATCAGGGCCGCGTTGGTCGAGACGCGCCAGAACTGGATCAGGCCGCCGGCGTCAGGCACCAGCCCCGTCGGGAATGTGCCATAAGTATCGCCGTTGTAGCGATAGACGCCGGATGCGATTTCGATGTTGTCGATATTGCTGAGCAAGGTGGCATTGCCGGTGACGCCAAGGCCAAAGTCGGCCAGAGGGGCAAGGATATTCGCCTGCACCCTCTCAATCGCCTTCTGGACCGTCTTTTCCGGGACCGCCTCTGTCGGGCGGAACGAGACGCCAGCGGCGCCGACATTATCGGTCGAGACAAGCTGCACCGGGTCGATGGGATATCCCGCCAGAACGGCGCCTGCGGCAGTCGTGACCCGGACGCGGATATTGCCATCTCCGGGGGTGTAGATCGGCGGGAACACCCCCGCGCCGTCAGCAGCAAGCGGCGTTGGGTGCGGCGTGGTGCAGGCTGGATCGGAATAGACGATCTTCGCCGTGTTCGTGCCGGATCGGTAGAAATAGGCCAGCGCGCCGGGCGCAGCGATGCCGTTCACGTCCACCGCTCGGTTTTGGTTCAGGTTCAGGATGGTTGCCATTGTCGCTCCAATGCAAAAAGCCCCGCCGAAGCGGGGCCACGTTCTCGTTTGTTCTGGATGGAAGAATCGCTTCGGGGCCGCCTAGGGTTGTTGCGGCTTCGGCCTTATTCCGAGGCTCTTCAAATATTCATGAGTGGAGGCGTTCACATGGTCACGGAAGTCGAATTGGCTGCGGCCGGGAAGTCGGTTGAAATCATCGACCCGAATGCCGTCGAGACAGAGTTTGTTGACTGGCTCGTGTCTTGCAAACAGTTCGAGGGCGTCGTCAGCCTTGGGCTTGGGACCGTGGACTATGCGGCGCAGAAGCCGGGGCAGGAAAATCCTCATGTCGTGATCACCTCGAAGTTGCGGATGAGCATCCCGATGGCGGCGCGCATCCATGCCGTCTTGGGAATGATGTTGGCGGATGTCGGGTTTCAGCCCGAAGGTCAGCAGGCGCGCAACACGCTCAACTGATGCTTCCCCGGGCCAGGATCTCGGGTATAGTGGGGGGATGTTGGTATACGCATTTTTCGGCGGAATGGTCGCCAACCTTGTCACCGCCTTGTTCATTTTCGGCCTGTGGCGCCTGCGCCGCAACGAAAATGACCCCGGAGGGATTGCCATTGTCCTGTTCTGCTGCGCTCTTACCGCAGGAGCCGGTTACGCAATTCGGGAAGAGCTGCAGGAACAGCGCCAATCCCAAGAGCATTCAGCGCGTTAGTCACGCCCGTCCCCGCCCCCGGCAGGATCGGAAATGCTGCGCGAGCGTTCTCAAGCGCATTGAGCGTGGCCAGCGCGTTCGGCCGCGTCAGCACGTCCGCAAGCTCGTTCCGGACCGAGCCCTTGGCGCGCTGGATCTGCGCCGGGGTTGACCCGGTGAACCGCTGCCAGACGCTCTTGGCCGTCCCGATGGGCTCGCCCCGAGCCAGCGCCCCCGGCTCCATGCTGTCATCCAGCATCTGCCCGAACTGCTGGCGCCCGAATGTGCGGCTGTTGGTCGCGACGCGGGCGCGGAGGCCGAGAGCCTGCGCTGTGTCGTCCAGCGCCGCCTTGACCGCGCCCCAATCCTTGCCCAGGAGCAGCTGCATCTTGTCCTGCGAAGCGCGGGACGTGAGCATGGTGTAGGACTTGTAGGCCTCGCGCGCGTCCATGTTCGGATCGCTTGCGACAGCCCGCACATTCGCGACCTGATCGTCAATGCTCTGCCGTAGGCCGCGCTTCACCGCTGCCAGCTCGGCTTGCGACATGCCGTCGAGGGCCGCCTCGGCCTCTGCTCGCGTGACGCCGGGCGAAAGCAGCGTCTCGCCAGTCTTGATCGCCTTGACCTGCCCGATGATGTCGCCGGCCGTGTTCACGGCATAGTCGTATTCCGGCACCGCTTGGCCGAGGTTCCGGCGAATGTCCCGCGCCAGCCCCTGATAGGCCGACCCCATGCGGGTTTGCCCGCCAAGCGCGCCGGCCCCGTCGCCGCTCTCAGCCAAGCCGTCCAGCGCCTGCTTGATATAGTCCCATTGCCGCACATCGGGCGGGTTGGTGAAAGTCACCGTGCCGTCGTCGGCAATCGAGGCCATGATCTGCTTGGACGTGTCGCCGTTCATCCGCATCAGCTTGTTGGCATAGCTGATCGCATCGTAGGGTAGCCGGGGACTGATATCGTCCAGTAGTGCCGCGCCCTGCGGACTGGCATAGTCGATGGGCTGGGCATATGCCGCGTCATAGACCGCCTTGCGTGCCGGGGCCGTTGCGGAGCGAATATCGCCCTGCAAGCGCGCCGTATCGCTGAACTGCCGCGATGATGGAGCCCCGACGCTGCTGCCCGTCAGACTGCGGTCAAGCTGGCCGCTCAGCCGCTGCCCTGCCGCGCTGGCCCGGTCGTCAATCCGCCCCAGAGCCACCCGCGCCCCTTCGCCCGGCGACTGGATTGCCGCATCCAGAGCGCCTTGGACCGAGGGTCCAGCATCGGCCAGCATGGAGTCCGGGCGGTTCAGGGCGTTTCGCATCCGCGCCGCGTCATCCATGCCAAGCGTATCCGACAGCAGGCGCCCGGCCTTGCTGCTGATGCCGAGGCTGTCGGCGACCCTTCCGATGCCGCGATGCTCGGCCAGCGCATTGCGCACGCCGCGATAGGCCGCGCCGACGCCTTGGGCGACGACAGGGACGGCGGCGCCGAGGACGGAGCCTAAACCAGCTCCGAGCAGCGCATTCTGCATGCGCGGCACGGCACCCCCCTCGCCCTCCATGAACCCCTGCGCGCCGCCGAGAACGGCCCCACTCGCCGCGCCGGCGCCGATCTGGGCTGGAAGGGACGCGCCGGCAGGGAATAGCCCTGTCACCGCCTGCGCCGCTGGCGACGTGACTGCGCCAGCAAGCCCCGCCACCGTGGTCGCGACCGGGTATTCCTGCCGCTGCTGATCGGTGCGCCGGCGTGCTTCGCCGACCGCCTCTCCATAGGTCTTGCCTGCCATCGCCGCATCAGCAGCGCCTTCGATCTCATCCAGCGACCCGAGGGTGAACATGTTCGTGAAGGCGCGGTTCACCGCGTTCAGGGGCTCACGAACCCGGCGAATGGCTTCAGCAGCTCCGCCGCCAGTCGGCGGCTCGTCGTCCCAAGAGCCGGAAGCGCCGGCGCCGCTGGATTCGCCCCCCTGATCGACGGCGGGCGCAGCCATCCATTTCGGCTGGGCCTCATCCACAACAGGCGCATCTTGCCACCCCATTACGGCTTCCTCCGCATCACGCCATTGGGATCGCGGAATGTCGCGCCGGACGGCAGAGCCTCATAGTCAGCATCGCTGGAAACGGAGGGGATGCCGCCATCTTTTCCGGCTCCCTTTGCCTGATCTCGCGACTGGTCAAAAATCGCATCGCCGACCTTCGGCCCGTGAATGATCCGCAGCAGCGTCCGCTCATAGTTGTCGAGCTGCTTTCCAAACCGCTCCGGGCCGGCCTTCGGGTCGAGCGCGCCGGCGGCGGCGGCAAGCATGGCGCCCTCCTTCTCAGTGACGCTGCCGAGCGCGCCCCCGGTCGGGGATGCCGCGCGCATCGCGCCTAGCGTCTCAATGGTTGCAACCGACTTCATCACCCCGATCTGACGATTGACCTCGGCTGCGTCAGACTCTGGCAGATAGGCCATCCCTGCCCCCAGCGTGCCCGTCGACGTCCTCCCAATCAGGTTCCGCGCCTCATTTGCAGCGGTCATCACCGTGTCGGACGACACCGCCTTGGCAGCCCCGCCTTGCTCGGCCTTCTGAGCGGCCTTCTGCGCCTCGAGGGCTGCGGGAGAGCCGGGAATGGCTGCCGCCTTCGGCAGGCCGGTCTGCGGGTCAATCACGGGGTTTCCGGACTGCGGGTCCATGACATAGCCATAATCCGTGCTCAACTTGCCCAAGCCGGGCGCGCCGCCGCCCATATCGACTTTTACTGTGGTGCTCCCGCCCGCCTGATACACGGCGTCCGGCGGAAGCAGCCCAGCCTTTTTGTCAGCCTCGAATTTCGCCTGAGGGGATTGCGGCGTCGGAACCTCCGGCTTGAACCCCTTCATCGCATCCAGCACCGGCTTGAAATTCGCGGCATGGGCCGGGAACTGCGCAAACGGGTATTGCGCCGGATCAATGCCCTTGGATTTCAGGAACTGGTCATATCCCGCCTGATCGCCGCTCTGGTAGAACCATGCCGCGCCGCTCAGCACACCTTCAAGCTCAGCCGTCTGCGCTGCCAGATCGTCGGCTTTGAGGCCGCGCATATGGGTATCCATCTTCCACTTCCATTCTTCGTCCGCGCGACCGTCCTGCTTGGCCTGCCGGGCCTCGGTCGCCGCGAACTGCCGATCCGCGCGCTGGTTGGCAATGGCATCCTGCTGCCGGTTATAGTCCCGGTCATCGGCGCGCCACTGCTGGTCCTGCTGGCGCTGCTGGATCTGCATCGCGGCCATCGGATCGAGCCGGGCGAATTGCGCCAGCGCGTTCGTGTCGCCCTGCATCAGCGCATCGCCGTTCTGGGACATGAAGCTGGCCAGCGCGTTCTGCCGCTGCTGGTCCTTGGCGAACGCGGCGGCCTGATCGGCCTGCGCCAGCGTGTTGACGAAGTTCGGGACGTAAAGATCAACCACGGAGCCAGTCTCCATAGAATTGCGCCTGCGGGGCCGCGAGCGCGTTGGTGATATCGGTGGTGCGCAGGGGCGTATGCGTCGTCGCGCGCTGCCACGCCCGATCCTGCTGCTGGCCCTGCGCGCGCTGCTCGAGCATCGCGAGATAGGCGGACGGGTCGAATCCGGGCGCGGGTTCAGGGCCCGAGCTGCCGCCATAGGTCTGGCCGCCGCCGGCGTAGAGGTCAGCTTCCGCGTTCCGGCGTTTAGCGTTGATCCCGCCGTTGTGGCCCCCCAGCGCGCGGATCGCCGCAATGTCGTCCTCGGTGCCCGGCGTTTTCACGGCCGCCGCAACGCTGCGCAGCCCCTTGTTCCACGCGCCAGCGCCGTAGTTATAGGCCAGCGAGGTCAGAACCGACTGCTGGTCAGGCGACAAGGCATTGTAGGCGTCCTGCCCGAGCGCATTAACGACCGAGGGTTGAAACTCGCGGCTGATCCGGCGGTCGAGGTCGCGCGCGGCATCCTCGCGGCTGACGGTGATGCCGGACGAGACGGGCACCACGCGGCCATCGGCCAGCGTCACCGTGTCCGATCCATACCCGGCCCGCAGCGCATTCACGTCCCAATATGGCGTTTCTCGGAAGCCCTCGAAGCGCGCGATCAGATCAGCGGCGCTGCTCATGTTACCACCACCCTGCATTCTGCACGCCGGACACGCCAGCCTGTCGCAGCGATCCGGCCAGCGGGTCTGAGCCGCCAAGGCCGCGCTGATATTGCCATGCGCCAAGGGCGTTATTGATGCCGCCGGTGATCGCGTTGGCGCCATTGATCGCACCGGCTGCGGCTGCCTGCCCGCCGGCCATCAGGGCGTTGCCGGCGTTCGTCGCATAGGCCTGCCCCGCCGATGCTTGGTTGGCAGCGGCGCTGGTGCCCATGTTGGTCAGCCCGGACAGGCGGTTGAGGTAATTGCCATATTCCTGCGAGGCGAGACCCTGATTATATCCAGACAACGCCTTGAGCGTGGCACCGCTATGCAGGCCGCCTTTGGCCCCTGCCAGTGCGTTGATGCTGTCCTGACCCTGCTGGAGCTGGAATTGATACCCTGGCGTCTCGGTAAAGCCGCCATACGGCTTGCCGCCGATGGTTGGCGCCGGTCCGAGGCCCATTTCCGACATATAGGCTTCGAGACCAAGGTTGCCGGCGCTGAGATACGGCGCAAACTTCTTGGAGGTGTCGTCATAGATCTCCTTTTGGACCGCCGCCGCCGCTTCCGCGGAGCGCTCCTGAGACCTGGCAGCCCTCTTGGACGCCGACGCCCCGATCAGCGCCGAGCCAACGGCCGCAATGGCTGTGATTGGCATTAGAGCCTCCATCCTTGGATCACGACGCGCGCCGGCGTCTGCATGGTTCCGATGACCTCAAACCCGAGGCGGCGATTCATCGACAGGACCGCGCGGTTGGTTTCGAGGGACTGCGCCACGATCAGATCGGGCGCGTAGAAGGCCCAAGCGGCCTCCAGAATGGCGCGGGCGTGCGGGACGGTCTTGCCCCATGCCTCGGGCTTGACGCCACAATGCACGTCCAGAACGCGGGGCCAGCAGAAATCCCGGAACGCGGCGCAGACTGGGCCATCCGCCCAATACTCAACCCCAGCATCCGGCAGTGCCCCGGTCAGCCCCTGCGACGGATGCGCGAAGAACTCGCGCGCCTCGTCCACCGTGATGCGGCGGGTCACGGCTCCAGCGCCTCAACGCGCGCGGTCAGGGCTGCGATCTCGTCCTCCTGAGCCTTGACCACGGCGACGAGCTGCTGGAGCACCAGCACCAGCTCAAGGCTGGCAGCGTCGCCGTTGGCGGTGGCCGGCTGATTGGCAAGCAGTGGCGTCAGCTTCATGTCGCAATCCTCGCATTTTCGGAGAGGCACAGGTCGTAAGGGTCAGACCAGCGCAGCTTCGCGGTCAGCGCTCGGCCCATCCCGAGATTGCGCCAGATCGCGCGGTCGTCGAACTCGCCGCGCGTCAGTATTCTGGTCTTGTCCGGTGTCCAAGTCGCGCCACCGTCGCGCGAAAGGCGCAGCGAGATGCTGCCATTCCGAAAACCGCTCGACGGAAATACCTCGAACTCGCGCAGCACGGTGCGGGCGCCATCCATGCGCAGCGTGGGCGTGGTCAATTCGCGGATCAGCGGCCGTCCGCCGTCTGAGTTCGTGCGGCGCAGAACCGCGATTTCACCGCTATCCCGGCCGATGGCCCATTCGTCACCGAGGCGGGCTGATGCGGCGACGTTCCACGGCCCAGCCTCGCCTTCGGCCCGCTCGTGCCACTCGCCCATTGCAAGGTCGTAGCACCATGCCGGTGCATCTCGGAGCACGATGCACAGGAACGTATGGCCCTCATCCGAATAAACCAGACACGCGACTGGCAGGCTCTCCCTGATCGCCGTCTCGACGGCCGGCGTGCTGATCGGCTGAAATTGACCGCCAGCGATCAGGCTGGCCCGGTTGTCTGACCCGACCATGAACGCGCCATCATCAAATCGGCAGATGAGATTGTGCGCTTTCAGGCCAGTGCCCTTCACTCCCCCGGCCACGCGCTGGAATGCCTCAGCGCCACTGGCGCCAGTGTTATACCAGATCTCGGTCGAGTGCTCCTTGAACAGATACAGGCGCCCATCAAGCGCGAATGCCCGAACCAGCTTGTCATCATTGGCGTCGGCGGTTGAGAAGTTCAGACCCGGGAGCGTCTTTGGGTCTGCCAGATCCGACCACTGGAACATGCGCCCGCCGGCCTCGGTCAGCACGGTGTAATTGTCGATGTATTCCACTGAGCCGAATGCCGAAAACGCCCCGGTCGCTGGCTCGCTCATGCCGCTGTCGTAGACAAAATAGCGCGTCCCGGCCTGAATGCAGACTGCACCGTTATTTCCAGAGAGGCTGGCGTGACCAGTGGTTACTTGACCCAGCGGCGATGCTGAGCCGTTCTCCCTGATCCGCCACAGGCGGCCGCCGAGGATAGCGTAGGTCACGCCGTCAACTACACCCATTGCACGGATCAGCACGCCGTTCAGCTGCACATGCGGGTCCATACCGAGGACCGATTTCAGCGCGCGCTCGCCAGTCGTCATCTTTTCTGCATAGATGTTGACCAGCCGAGACGTGTTGCCCAAGGGGTTGTCGCTGTCACGGCCGGACTGGCCGACAAGAGCGAACCTCATGGCGTCGCCTCATATGTGCCGACGAAATCACCCGCGCCGCGACCGGCCGGGCCGGTATGCGCCGCCATCTGTGCATTCCACATCGGGATTTGCGGGTTGTTGTCGCCGATGAAGCGATAGAGCCCCTCATTGTGATAGGGGCCTTGCGGCAGCACGTCGCACATGCGGTTGAACACCGCATCGCCTGTCAAGGTGAACCAGTTGGTCATCACCGCATCGAACGTATCAGCCCATGGCTGCGACATATGGAAGGAGTTGAACACGAGGTTCCAGGTCGCGTTATTGACCCGGCTGGGCGGGGTCACCAGATGGGTGCCGCCCTCATACATGATCAGCTTCAGCCCACGCTCATCCGCCTTACCCTTGTGGTAGATCCAGCGATTGCGCTCACCGACGACCGTCCGCCCATCACCGTAGGAGCTGGGGATATGCCGCAGATCCGTGCACTGCTCGGCCATCAACTGGTGGACTTGTGCCAGCGTTCTGGTGCCGCTCGTGTAGCTGCTGATCCATCCCGCCAGTGTCGGGTTCGGGTTGCCGGCCTCATCCTCATATCGCAGGTTGCCGTCCAGCACGCCATGAACCGCATAATCCGTCATGTAGCTTGACGGCAGCGCGCGGCCAGTTGGCCAGCCGGGGCGCTGCGCCGAGGTCAGGGCACGCCATTTCGGCGCGTCCAGCATGGCTTGATCCAACCCCTCGTTGTCGGTCCAGCACTGGAACACCGTGTGCAACCGCGCCGCATTGGCGCCGGTCCAGACTGAACGCCAGATCTGCGCCATCTCAGCCATCCGCCCGCCATACCATTCAGGCCAATCGCTGTCGGTGAAGGTCGCGCTGGTCGCCATCGCCTCATCCCGCAACTCGCTGGCTTGGGATAGGTTGAAGTCCCAGATTTTGTTGCTGAACTCGGTATGAACATGCGACTGGCTGCGCAGGTTGTCGCGGACGAACGTTGCGAAGCTCTGCTGATACGAGGCGGGCCAAGTATGGGCCATGCAGAACCACGGATCAGCGCCGATCACCGCGCAGAGGTCCAGCATTTCCTCCAGCGGCACACCGTTAGGCACCTGATAGCTGAACGACCCGGCAGGCGTCCGGTTGGCCCAGGCAGTCGGCCCGGTGTAGTTGTCGATCATCTGCCAGTCCTTGAACCGCAGAATGCGCTGGTTGCGGATGATGTCCAGCCATGACGAGCGCCACCGCTGGCCGCCATCATAGGCAGCAATGTCGTCCACATGGACCAAGGCGAAGTTGTCCAGCGGCCCAGAGGTGACAGAGTCGACGCGCAGATAGACCAGAGAGTTGCCCGTAGCCGTATAATCGAAGCGGATTTCGTTCGGGCCGACCTGCGTGGTGTTTTGGGCATGGAAAACCGAGATCGTGCCCGAGCCAGTCCAAGTCAGACGGAAGCGCCCGCTGACCACCCCGCCGGCAGGGGCCGGCATATCGCGGAAGATATAGGCGCCGACCTCACCGGAACTTGGCAGCGAAACGACCGCGCCCTTGGCGTTGATATGGCCAGCAGATTGCAGCCCCGCCCGGTTTTCCCAATCCGACCCGACCTTGAGCCAGTTGAGCCACGGGCTATGCGCCATAGCATAGGGGGGCTGCCATGTCAGGTTCATCGATGTCGCCGGATTGGTCAGCGTCCCTGCAATAGCGCCGCCGCCGGTGCTGGGTTTCGGTGCGCCATAGTTGATTTCCAGCAACTTGTCAGCCGCCGCAGCCCCTCGAATGCGGTTCGTCGCCTGATCGTAATGCACCCCGTCCGGCCTGAAAGTCGCGCCAGCCGGTCGCCGGATATATGCGCAGCGAGCCAGGCGCCCGGCCAGCGCCTCCATGGCGTCCTGTTGCGCGATCTGGTTCGCGTTGGGCGTGGCATTCCCGATTTCCATCATCACCACCGGGAAGTCGCCGAACTCAGCGCGCAGATCCGCAATGTCTCGCTCGACTGCAGCCGGCAGCAGCGTGGCGCTGTTGACGCTGATGTCAGCCTCATGGCCGCACTGGAGCGCGCCGCATACCGTCGATCCGGTCGAGGCTTGCGCCATGGTGCCGCGCAACTGCGTCAGCATATTCGTCCAGGCGCGATAATCCGCACCATCGCGGTTCCAGTAACCGCTGTTCAGCCGCCCCTGACCGGCCCATCCGACAGCCACGAGCACGAGCACCTCGTCATCCGCGAGCCATTCGCACATCCGCTTCACAAAAGACCCCATTGGGCCGCCGCCGCTGTTCGTGGTGCTGTGCTGGAGCGGATCTTGCACGAGCAATGGCATCCCGACGCCATTGCCATCGAGCACCGCCCCGAATGGCGCGTTTGCCACGCCAGGGATATAGAGCGCACGCGGCTCAGGCGTGTCGATGGACCAGTCTACGTCCGAGCTTTCGGCACCGACGATGTTGGATTGTGCATCGAAGATGAACACGACGCGCTGCTTTTTCGCCAGCAGGGCCGTCATATCCACGAGCTGGATATAGTTCATCCGCAGGGCCGAGCCGCCCGTGACAGTAATTCTCACCGAGGTGTGCGCTTGGGTCGCGGTGAAATAGCGAGTAAAATTCCGCGCCGCTGTGAAACTCGCGCCAGCCGGAGCGACCGCGCCCGGCATCAGCGCCACACTCACCGTCCCAGCCGTCCGTTCCGGCATTCCGAACAGCAGGCCGTAGCGCCGACCCGCCACGAGGGCTGTCGGCAATGTGATCGTCATCACGGTCGATGATGCGTTGCTGCCGTCGAACACCGCACCCGTGCTGCCGAACGTCACGCCTGTAAACCCGGTGCCGTAGGGCGCCGAGGTCGCGAAAAGCCGCGCATTCTCCGGGATCAGGTTCGCCGGCTGCGCCTGTGGCTGGCTTGGCCATGTCGTGCCGCTGAGCAGACCCGTCGCACCGGCAGCCGCAGCCACCGGCCCGACCGCAGCCGACGAGATCCACGCGCTGGACCCTGCCGCGTTGCTGGCCTGCACCTGCACGCGGATATACTGCCCCTGCCGAGCGGCGGCGGGCGTATAGGTCGCGCCCGTGGCACCGCTGATCGTGGTCCAGCCGGTCGAGCCATCCGCCGAATACTGCCAGCGCCGCGCGATGGTGATGGGCGCGGTGCCGCTGAACGTGCCGTCGAACGCGGTCAGGGCCTGCCCGACCTGCGGGGTGCCTGTGATCGCGGGTGGGGCTGTGTTGACGGGGGCCGTGGGGGTGGAGCCGCTTTGCCACGCCATGACCCCGGCCAGAGCCAGCCCGACGATGGTCGAGACAGTGCCGCGCAGGGCATTCCCGACAGTTCCGCTCATGGTCCGATAGGGCATGTCGATCCCCTCAGGCCGTGATTACGAAATTGCCGCGCGACTGCTGGTCAGTCGTCAGGGCATTGTATTGCGCCTGCGTCACGGTGATCGGCTGAACCTCCCATCCGCCGCCAACCTCGGTCGCCTTGCGGAATGCCGGCGCGCCGAACTCGGTCACGCACTCGTCGGGTCCATAGAGCGGATCGTTGATGCCATGCGTCGCGTCGGCCAGCTCCGTCAGCGTGCGCTTGCCGTGGACCAACTTGCCGTTGAAGGTCACCTCATTGTGCCGCTTGGCGTTGGTATAGCCAGAGGACATGAGCACGCCGTTTGCCTTGGTCCCGCCGGTCGCCACCGAGCCGGAAGCCGTGTCCAGCGTGGTCGTGGTGCCGCCCTGCGTCTCTGTTGCCGTGCCCCGAATGATGATCGTGCTGTGTTCGATGCCGGAGCCCGACATGTCGATCAGATAGGGGTGGTTTCCTGCACCTTGCCGTGCGCCGCCGGTGCGCGTCACGTCGATGAGGGACCGTCGGAACGGGCCCGGCAGGCGAATGTCGCAGCGGGGCAAGGTGCGCGTTCCGGTGTAACCCAAGCCGGATCCAAGCAGCCGGCCACCGCCCGCCTCATCAATATGCCCGCGGATCGTAACGCCCTTATTGGCCCGCGCCACGATGCCGGGCCCCCAAGTATCCTGCGTGGTCATGCTGTCGAGATAGATGTTCTGCGCGCCGTCGGCTTCCAGCTCCAACCCGGCACCGATGACCTCGGACGACTTGTAGCAGCCCGCATACCAGCCCTTGAATAGCGCGCCCCGCGCATTGCTGGCCCCCGATCCGAACTTGATAGCGCTGTCGCCGCTGGTCGAACAGGTGATGTTGGAATACCAGCTGTCCGCCATGTCGGTGAACATGCCGTTGCGCCCGCAACGCTGCGTCCAGAGCGCGTTCACCATCATTTCGCCACGGCCCACAGCATGAAGGCCATAGCCTTTGCATCGCACGATCAGCAGGTGATCCAATCGGTTCTGACTATCGGAGCCGCCGTTCGGCCAGAATTTCGATGGACCGGGGCCGTCTCCGATGGTGCCAACCGACGACCCGAGCGTGCCGAAGGCCAGCCCCTTTTGCTCCGTGGTCGCGAGATCGAACTCCCACACGCCGCCGGTCGAGCCCTCGTATTCTTTCAGGCTTTCCCAGCCGCCATGAATGATCATGTCGCGGAAGGTGTTGAACCCGGCGCCGAGGGTTGGGTGGGCAACGAACACATCGGTATAGCGCAGTCCCGCCGTAATATCGGCGGCAGAACGCGGGATCAGGCGCTGGCGCACGGCGGTATGATGCTCGCCATTGCCGCCAAAGCCGACGCCGGCGCGATAGGTGATCGCTCCTTCAATATCGATCATGCCGCCGGGAAGCTGAACGAACCCGCCGTTTGCGAAGGCCCAATCCTCAGCCGCGCGCAGCGCAGCCGTATTTGCTGCCAGCTGTGCAGAGGTGAGTTCTGGCGCCGCCGTGGTCAGCTCCTGCATCGTGATCGTGCCGAAGGCCCGGACATCGAGCGCGCTTTGGAAGCCCACCGGAATTGGCAGATCCGTCCCGCCAAACCGCATCAGCACCGAGTTCACCCACGGCGCAGCGGGCGCGGCAGTGGTCGGGTTGCTCTGGGTGCGCGGCACGTCGGACGGGATGGTGCCGCCGGAGCCGCCGCCCGCCTCCAGCGCTACCACCCGGGAAGTCAGGTTGCTGATCTGGGTGGTATGCTGCCCTGTCAGGCTGTTCAGCGCCGCGACGGAGGTTTCGGTCGTGTCGACGCGAACAGCAAGGGCGCTGGTCGCAGCAGCATTCCCAGAAATCAGGCCGCGCAGCTCCGAGTCGTCATATGACCCGCCGGACGCGGCCGAAACATCTGGCATCCACGTCGCGACCGTCCCGTTGATCGCGGTAAGGGTCCATTTCTGGTTCGTGCTGATGTTGATCCAGCGCGAGCCGACCTCATAACCGGCGCCGGAGTTGTCGCCGGTAGTCGGGCCGCTGAGCGCCGCGAAATTGTTCTTCGGCAGGCCATTCAGGTTCATCGCCTGACGCACGGCGCCAAGCGTGGTGGGCAGCGTCAACTGCGGCATGTCAGATGCTCCACTGGATGCTGTCATCCCACGCGGCGGCGTCAGACCACGGGGTCGCGTCCGTCCAAGCGGTGGGGATGATGGGGGGCGGTGGCGGTGGCGCAGGTGGCGCGCCGGCGAAGCCCGGGCACATGATGATGCTGTGCCGGCGGCGCTGCGAGGCGGTGCGGGTCAGATCAAAAAGTCCGCTGAGAACTGGCTCATAGTAATAGGCGGCAATCTGCGCCCACGCCGGGGCCGGGTCGGGGCCGGGCTGCCCGAACTCCTCGGCCAAGCGCGCGGCCAGAATCGTCTGGAATGCAGCGAGGCACGGGCTGTCGATTGGCATCTGCGTCGCGGGCCCGAGGATCGGCATGTCGAACTGGACGCCATTCACGCGGAACGACTGGCCGATCTCGTTCAGGGCATCGAGGCCGCTAGCGGTCTGGTCCGCCGTGGCCGGCTCGTCCGATGCCACGACGCCAATGCGCCGCAGCGCGCGGAGAATGATCTCGCTCGTTGTCTGCATGGCGACTCTCGGGAAATGAAAAAGGCGGGGCGCTCAGGCCCCGCCGGATGGGTTACTGGCCGAAGCGCATACCCAAGCGCTGGTCCAGAACCTTCACGCCGAACAGAATGTCGAAGCGGAAGGTCTGGTCGAGCGTGTTGCCGTCGACAAACTCCGACACCGAGATGACGGTCTTGTTGCCGGCTTTGGTCGAGGTTTTCAGGCCGGAACCGTTGGGGATATCCAGCGCGCGCGTGACCAGAGCGAAGCACTTGGGAGCCAGCAGCAGCGACTGCTTGCTGCGGACGCCGGCGGTGCCCGACACGACCGTGATGGCGGCGCCAGCAGCGGGCACCGCCGTGACGGTCTGGTAAGCGCCGGTCGGGATGATCGGCGGCGAGATGGTCAGCGCCGCCGGGCCGGTCGAGGCGCCCGAGTTGGCATCGGCCATCACGACGAACGTTTGCAGCCGGCCCGTATCCGCTTTCGAGACGGGGTTGACCGAGTTGACGCCCGCAATGGTGAACACGTCGCCGGCGCGCAGAATGCCGGTGACGCTGTTCGTCCATCCGTTGGTGTTCAGCGTCTGGGACCAGCTGTCCTTGGCTACATCATAGGTCACGCCTTGGTTCGCGCCGTTCACGACGGGCGTACCGGTGCCGGTGCCTGCGGTGTGGGTCGGGGCATAGGCCGTCTCGTAGTTGTCGAAGCCCGCGTAGTAACCCACCTGCGCTTTCTCGAACGCCTTCTTGGCCTTGTCGGTCACGTAGACGTTTTTGACCTCGTTCGCCAGCTTGGCAGCAGTCGTCGGAGCATGGAACGCGCTGCGGTCGCTGTTCGGGATCGCAACCTCGGTCATCTGTGCGCCGGCTTGGGCCAGCTGATCGAACGAGGTCAGCGGGGTGCCGGGCACGCCAGCATACCAATAGAGCTGGCGATAGAGCTGCGACAGCTCGTTTTCGATCCGATCCTTCATGCGGATCACCGCCGGACGGATCACGTCTTCGGACAGACGATCAAACGACAGCGTGCGGTCCTTGGCGCCGATCTTGACCGGGATCGAGACCGTCCGGTTCATGCTGATCGTGGTTTTGCCCTGGGTGATGTCCTCGCGATACCCGGTGATGTCCAGGTTGTCGTTCTGGCCCAGGTATTGCGTCGGGCGGCGGATGCTGATCGTGTCGCCCTTGTGGCTGAACTCGGCGGAATAGTCGGTGTGAACGACATTCCCCAGCACCAGCTCGTTTTCGAGGTGCATCAGCCCTTCTTGAGCGAAAACGCTCGGGGTTAGAAACGTGTTGGCCATGGCCTATTTCCTCAGAATTTGCCGCCGGACTCGCGCCATGCGCGGTATTCCTCAGCGGACATTTTGTCGGGGGACTTCGCGCCAGATCCCGAGGCCTTCCCGGGCGTTATGGGCGGCGGAGCCGTGCTTGCGGTGCGGGGTTTCGGGGCAGTCAGCGACGCTTCGATGCGGCCAAGCTCGCGGGCCGCCGACATGGGCGGCATCTGCGCGATGCGCATGGCCTCTGCGCGGTTCTGGCCGAGGTAATACGCCAGATCAGCCGCAGCGTCGGAGCTGCGGATGATGTCGGCAATGCCCTCGGTGATGGGCACGTCGGGCGCGAGCGCCACCGCATCGAAATCCGCATACTTCATGCGTGCTTCGACCAGCTGCTCGGTCCACTGCTGCTGCGCAATTTGCCGTTCTGCCAACTCGAACTGTTCGGCCTGCTGGCGCTCGCGCTCTGCTGCGCTGTTTGCCTCACCCGCTGCGTGCTGGGCTGCCGACTGTTGCCACTTCCAGATGGCTTGGGCTGCCACATATTCTGCGGGGTCGCTGAATTGCTCGCGCCGAGGGGCTTCCCCCTGTTGTCCAGCGCGAATGATGGATTCACGGCGGCTTTCGGCTTCGTCTGCCCGCTTCCGCGCGCTGTCTGCCTCGTCACGCAGGCGCTGCTTATACGCCTTGTCGCGATCTCGCCGCTCTTTGGCGCTTTCCTTGCGCCGCTTCTCATCCTCGGATTCTTCGTCCGGCTGCTCGCCGTCCGTCTGATCCTCGGCGGTCTGGTCTTTCACCTGACCTTCTGCCGCTTGGGCATCGGCCACGACTTCTTGGCCGGCCTCTGGGGCCAGCTCTTGCTCGTCGCTCATAGCGTCCTCTGTCAGTTGGTGGGGATGCCCTGCGGGGCTAGAACCGGGTTCACCGGCATTCCGATGGCCATGGCGGCCCTCATCTGCATCAGCTCAAGCTGGGCCTTTTCGGCCTCGGCCTCAGCTTTGACGGCATCGGCGTCGGCCTTGCGCGCCCGCGCCTGCTTTTCTGCCAAGTCGATCTGCGCGGCGCCTTGCTGCATCTGCGCCTGCTGGGCCTGCTGCTGCATCGCCTGCTGACGCTGCGCCTGCGCCTCTGGTGACTGGTCCTGATCGTCCTCGCCCAGCACGTTCGGTGGCACGGCGCGTTTCAGGCGCTCGGCGATGCGGTCGGCTTCGGGCCACTCCTGCGCTTTGACGTAAAGGTCGCCGATCAGCGGCGCGGCGGCCGGGTAAGCCTGCACGAATGCGGCCATGCCCTCGGCGGCCTGCTCTCGCTTGGTCTGGTAGTTCGGGCCGACCGACAGGCGCACATCGTATTTGCCGATGGTCACGTCATTGACCGGCTGCACCCCGGTTTGCGTCAGAGCGACGCTGTTGATCGTGACCAGCTTTTCCTCGTCGTCCTCACCGAGGATGCGGACCATGCGCTGCGTGTCATAGACCCGGGGGATCATGTCGACCAAGATGCGGCCAGCGCGCGCCACTGCCTTGGCCACGTTGTCGGCGTAGACGCTATTCGCCTGCTCAGCCTCCTGCTGGCGCTGCTGGATGGCAACGCCGCTCGTCTCATTCGATTTAGCCCCGAGGCTGGCATCGTAAATGCCCGTGGTGCGCTTCATGTCCTCGGCGGCCAGCTGGATCTCGCTCAGGAAAGCCTGCGATGGCACCGGCGGCTGTTCGCGCTGGGGTCGACCCGGCGCCGCCGGGTCGGGGTTGTAGGGGATGAACGGCGCGGTCGTGCTGTTGGCCTTGGCCCAGACCGACTCCAGCCCCTGAAACTGCTTGAGCGTACCGATATAGGGCGCCTTGGATTGCAGCCGGATCACCTCGGCGTTTTCGGTGCGGCTCATGTTGTAGAGCTGCTGCGCGTCCTTCGCGAACCGGATCACGCTCGACCGATACAGAGCCTCGCCGACTGGCCATTCCTCGCCGGTGACCGCGACCACAGGCATGTAGCGCGTCGGCACGTCTAGCGGGCCTTCCAGTACCTCGGCGCCGCTGATCTTGGCCCATTTGACCGCCGGCACCTTGGTCTTGCGCGTCTTGATCGGGGCGAGCGGCGCGGCTGGGCTTTCCACCACGCTGCCGTCGGCCATCAGCCCGATGGTGACCTCGCGATCCTCGATCCAGTAGTATTCGGCGACGGTGATCCGCTCACCATGCAGCCAGTGCGCGAGCCCCAGCATGTGGTGGTCGGTGGTCGCGTCCATCACGCGCGCGTCGGGGAATTGCTCCTTGAAATCCTCGACCAGCATGTCGTCTGCGATAAAGCAAAAACGCGCATCGCTGCGGTCGGGCTGCTTGGCCATCGGATCCCAGAACACCGCGAACGGGTTGTGGATTCGCTCAATCAGGCACTCCTGATCGAACGACATGGGATCGGCGTAATCCGCCCGGATGCGGAAGTTCCCGATGCCGCAAGCCGCCGCCAATTCGCCCGCCCGCTCATAGACGCTGGTGCCGTCGCACTCGTATTCGATCTGCCGGATCATCCCGGCCATGATCTCGGCCACATCGGGCGATGCGCTGCCGTCTGCCGGGATCACCCGGATGGCCGGGTTCATGGCGCGGATCTGGCCCGTCACCCGGCGCACGAACTGCGACAGACCGTTGAACGTCAGGCAGGGCTTGCCTTCCAGCTCGCGCTGCGCGCGAACTTCCTCCGGCCACTGATCGCCGATCAGAAAGCGAAGGTCGTCCTGCGCTTCCTCGCGGTTCAGCGCATCGGCCGAGGCGGCATCGTCCATGCGGCGACGGGCCAAGGCGATGATTTTTTCATCGTCAGTCATGCCAGCCAATGCCCGCCTGTCAGTTTCATGTATTTCGACACGTCGGGCGCCGGCCCGTGGTCAGCATGCGCGACGGCCATCAGGCCAAAGGCATCGGCCCCATGGCTGGACCAGTCGTGGTCCGGTCCGAGGCCGATGTTGCGCGCCTCGTCCCGCTTCTCGTGATACCAGCCGAGAGCATCGCGCCCGGCCTCGGTAGTGGCGGCGTTGAACCAGATCTGCGGGAACAGCCTGCGCACCGCCTCAATGCGGGCCGCCGCTGCGCCCCGGCCTTGGTTCGGCACCACGATGACGTTGAACCCGGCCTCGGACAGCGCGCTTTCGTAGCTGACTGAGAAAACCTTGTCGTGCGTGCCACCGTCGTGGGGCAGCACAACCGATCTGATCCCGCGCTCACGCAGCCATTTCACATGCGTTGCGAGCGGCTGGCCCGACGCCTCGTAATAATCCAGCACGCGGATTTCCGGCCCGACGAACTGCACCAGCCAGATCGCGGTCGCATCTGCCTTGGCGCCGGTGCCGCCGATATCGAAGTAGGCCCGGACCTCCATCAGCGGATCTGCCGCGACATTTCCGATTCTGCGCTGCGCCTTCGCCTCGGCAAGGTGGCGCGCGAAATAGGCGCCCGTCGTGGCGGTGGCAAAGCCACCCTCCCAGATATGGTCGTATCCGTCCGGGTCGGCGGCCAGCGTTGATGCGCGCTCCGCGTCCAGCACGCCGGGGAACCAAGGGTTGTCAGACCAGTTTGCCCGGACCACGCATGCATCGGGTGGAGCGGATGCGCCCCGCAGGAACTCAATCGCATCAGTCTTGCGGCGGGGGTTCCAGCTGAACCACAGCTGCGATGCCAGCCCGCGCTGAGCGTCCTCCCAGCGGATCGTGGGGCGGAGCAGGTCGAGCGAGAACTTCGACAGGCTTTGCGCTTCCTCGGTCCATGCTCGGTGGAAGCCTTCCAGCGACTTGATGCTGTCGGCGGTGTGATCCTGCATCCCCTGAAAGATTACCAGACCATCGCCGGGGGTCTTGATGACCTCGTTGAAAATCTTGAACCCGTCGCGCTCGCCAAGCCCGTGCCGGCGCAGCGTGGATTCGATCAGGCTCTTGGCCGAGTGCTTGAGCGACTTCTGCACCTCCCGGATGCAGACCGACTTGAGGCCCTCGCCCATTTCGCCGGGCGCGGCCATGCTGTCTTCGACCAGAAGGCCGGCGAAGAACTGCGATTTGCCCGAACCTCGCCCGCCGTGGGCGCCCTTGTATCGCGCTGGCTCCAGCAGCGGCAGAAACACCTCGGCGGTGTCAATCACCAGCTTTGACAATGCGGCGCTCAATCACGGCGACGATAGGGGCGTCGGGATCGCCCTGGATCTGCATGGGCAGAACCTTGCCCAGCAACGACATGAACGGCCCCGGGTTGGCCATGGCCTGAGCAGTGAGATAACCCACGAGCCCCGAGCCGCCGCCGGCCTGTTCCGCTGCCTGCAAGATCGCGTCCTTGAGCAGCGCCGTGGTCTTGTTCTGCGACCCCTTCGGGCGACCCTTTCCGGCGCTCGGCGGCCGGCGCTTTGCAGCAGGGGCCACTTGTTTACTGTCCATAGCGTCCCGCTGACCTCCAGGTCGGCGCCTCTGCTGTCGTGGTGGTTACCGCTTCCCGCCTCCGATCCACAACTATGACGCCGAAGCGCCCGGCCCGGATCAGTTCACGCTCGCGCGCAGGTCGGTGATTTCAGGCTAGCGGCTTTGCCTGCGGGAAGCGGGCCGGGGAAATGCAAAAGGCCCCGCGTTTTCGCAGGGCCATACAACTGGACATAATCCGTCACCCGCAGAAGTAGCACGCGCAAAACGGTCGCGCAACTAGATCTTTCGCTCAGGCTCCAGACCGGCCCAATCGGCCACGGCATCCAGACCACGGCGCAACCGATCCATGCTGCGCGGCGCGGCACCCTCCCAGCAGACCGCCAGCAGCTCGCGCCGATCGTCGGGCCGGATCATGCGGCGCAGGCTGTCCCACCGGCGCTTGGCCGTGATTGCCGCGTCCTCGTCGTCATCCCCGTCATGGCCAGCGGGCGAGAAATCTACGCAGGACCGGCCAGCGGGCGAGCCCATGACGCCACGAGCCGCGCTCTCGAACTCCTGCCCGGCCTCGCGCTGCCGTGCCGTGATGACGCCCCGAGTGGCCAGCGCGTCGAGCGTGCAGGATGCGCTGTCGGTCGCCACAGCTACGCCAGCCTCATCGCCATCTCGCAAGCTGAACACGCCCTTGAGCTTGCGCTGCGGCGTGGGCCGGGCCTTGCCCTCGCGGTCCTCCCAGATCTCGGCAGCAGCTGCGAGGCGCAGGCGGTCGCGCTCGGCGTGCTTCAGCTTCTTCTGGCCCTCGGCCGTGTCCTTGCGCCGCTTGGCCTTCTCGGCCTTGCTCAGCGCGCCAGAGGCGATGACCTGACCAACGAGACGATCAATCCTGCTCATTCTGCCGCCTCTGGCCGGCTGGCGCTCAACACGTCTGCCGCAGAGCGGAACGTCCCGGCATTCCGGCGCTGGTCATCCTGCAACTCGAAATCAACAGCGTCTGGATCTCGACGCGACAAGCGTGCCATGACCTCAACGTGATGATCCCACTCGGACCGGCTGGGCTCCTGTTCGCGGATCCGCTCCATCGCCGCCGGCGACAGTGCAAAGCCATAGAACCGGGCTTCGCGCTCATTGCGCAGGACACCGCGACGAATCATCGCGTCGGTTCGGTCGGATCTGCCCATGCCGGGCATCTGGGATTTGAATTTGCCAAACCAGTCGGACAGCATTTCGATTGCCGCGCTTTCTCCGCGCTGGTTAATCGCCGCATCGCTGGCGGGCGTCACTGCCTGCGCCCCACGGCAGGCCCGAACCACCTCACCCGGGGCCGGCCAGCTGCGCGTGGTCATGCTGGCTTCTAGGGCGCGGATCGCCTTGTCCCACCAGACCTGCCAGTCGTGATCTGGGGCATGATCCAAGAAGATTCCGAACAGCGCCTTGGCTTCATCGGCCATCACCTCGGGCTTGTCGGCGATCTGCCGGGGTGGGCTGAACCGTTGCAGCCAACGGTTGAAGCGCTGGGACAGATCGGCGGTTTTTGCGGCGCTCATTGGAAATCCTCGGGGTTGATCGTGATGCCGTGGCCGGTTGGCCTATGCTGTCGGGGGGTGGGCGCTGCCGCAATCGGCGGGGCGGTCAGCTCGGCCGCGAGCTGCTGCAAGCCGGGCGTGAAATAGGTCATCGACCTTGGCGGTGACCGGAGGCGGACGGCCTGATCGGTGATGGACGCGATGATCTGATCCGGCGTCAGGCCTAGGTCTTGCTGCCAGCGGCGCAGGGCATCGACCTCCTTCGGCGACATTCCGAACCGGCCTCCCGATCCGGTAAGTGAGCCGAACGCGACCCCAGCGGCGCGGCAGGCGTCGGACATGAGCCCGTCAGGCTCGCTTGCGTCCGCGCGCCTATCATCATCATCATCTTCTTCTTTCTGACTTCTGACTCTGGCTTCTGAAGAAGATGCCACGGCATCCGCATGGCAATTGCCATATGCCGCTTCCTTATCCTTCAATGCTTTAGCATGTCCGCCTGCCTTTCCAGCCGTTGCGCGAACCTCACTTTTTTTGCGAGCTTTTTCGTGCTCTTTTGAAAGTCGGCGGTTGGTGATGGCGTCCCCATCGACCTCGAAAAACCGGCTGATTTCGGCCCAGACCGGCTTGAATTTCGTCACCGACATGCGGGCGATCCGGGCCAGTTTTGCCATGTCATTTGGCAGCCGTGCGTCATGGCGCCACATGGTCATCAGGATGAGCAGATAGGCCCCGTGCTCAACCGTAGAGAGGTCCAGCGTGTCGGCCAGATAGTCCGCGACATAGAGCTGCATGAACGGCTGTTCGCTCATCCCGCCACCTCAACTTCCACGATCACCGCGCCGGCCTTGCACCTCTCACCGCGCTGGAGCACCATCACGGGCCATTCCGCATCATCGACGCCGATAGCCTCGGCCAGCGCGTCGAAGGCCTGCTTCATGCGCTTGCCCATGTTGTCGAAGTCGTAGCGGCTCACGCGCGGCGGCGGGCAGTAGGTCACGATCACGCGGGCCACGGCGGCGCCCTCTGGCAGCGGACGGATGGCCTTGCCCTTCTCGCGCAGCAGCAGCCAGCAGCGCGCCTTGTAGGCGCTGGCGAGCCGAGCCTTGCCGTGGAAATTGCCCTGCGAGCCGTTGGGCGACAGCCCAGACGGTGGCCAAGGGAATGTGGCGCGGGCGGCGATCACGTCAGCCTCCCCAGCGCCTTCGCGAGCCGCTGCCTGATGTTCATCGTCTCGTTGGATTTCGGCGCGCGGCACGGGCACTCTGCGAGCGCGACGCGCGGCCCATGGGCCTCGGTCAGCGGCAGGCGGATAACCACCATGCCGCCCTCGACGCGCACGCTGGCGCCGGGTGAGATGGCGTCGCTCATCCCCGCAACCTCTTCGGCTTTCTCTTGCCGCCGCGCCCGATCAGGCCGCCGGGCTCGAGCAGGGTGACGACACGGTCTTTTTCCGGCGAAACCACGGCGTAGAACGTGCCCCGATCACCCACGGCGATGCGGTAGACCGGCGCTCCTGTATGGCTGCGGCAGGCGAACCTGGCGAGATCCTCGTTCCCCTGCGCGATGGCTTGAACGATTTCCTCGGCAAGCCTGTTGGCGCAAATGTCCGCGCCGATGCGGGCCGCGACACGCTCGCGGAAATGGCACGTGGCAGGGATGCTCACACCACCCTCCCCCGCACCACAGCCCCGCGCAGCTCGCCGATGACGCGATCCGCCGGGCCGTCCAGCACCAGTTCCTCGCGCGTGACGCTGCCACCGATCAGGCCGCGCCGCCGGGGCGCCGTCTCGACCCGCGCGTCGGGGGTGGTGTCGAACGGCGTCAGTGCGAGGCTGATTCGCCGCCCGTCGATCTCGACCACCGCCCTGTCGCCGGTAGCCAGCGAGGCGCCACGATCAATCCCCGGCGTGGTTGAGAACACCAGCCCGAGCCGGTTGCGGACGCGCGCGATGCGATGGTGGCCGCAGCCCAGCTTTCGGGCTGTCTGCGTAATGGTCAGGCCGGCGTTGCAGCAGTCGATGACTGCGGTATCGAACAGGGCATTTGTCATTGCTGCCACCCCTTGATTTTGAGGAAATATTTTTCCGCCTTCTCTTTCAGGCGAATATGGGCGGCCTGGGCGCGGACGGCCCGCGCCTCGTAAAGCCGCCCGATCAGGTGCCAAAGCACTGCCATCAGGATTTTCCTTCGATTTTGGAGAAAACGACCTCGGCGCCGGCGATCACGAGGACCGCCGTGACGTAGCGCAGCGAGGCGTCGTTCTCTTCGCGCAGCCAGTTCTTGACTTGGCGGGGAGAGACGTTGAGCACAGCCGATGCCCGTTCGGCGAGTTCGTGCTCGGATTGCGCCGGGAATGCCCGCCACAGCAGGTTGCGGAACCACCGCCGCGACGCGCTGGCGTGGTCCTTTGATCCGGCAAGATCTTTCACAGGCTATGCTCCAGAATGGTCAGGTTGTGGGCTGACCGAGGGGTGAGGGGATGGAATTTCTGACGACAGGGGCTCTCCCTGATCGGGCTCTGCCTTCCTGTCTTTCAGGGCCGCGATGTTCTCGCGGACCTTTTCGGCAGTTTCGGGCCAAACCCGCTTCCCGGCAGCGAGGCGGGCGTGGAACCTCCCGCCCTGCCCGACCAGCCGGCCCAAGGTGCTTGCGGCCATGCCGAGATCAGCAGCCGCCGCTTCGAGTTCGTGAAGGAGATTTTGGGTTTCAGTCATGCGCCCAAGGTAGTGTGATACTTCACACATCTCAAGCGGAAACTTCACATTGGCCGGCGAAACATCACACGGGTAAACCATTGGCATGGATGTGAGCGACGTGTTCAGAATGCGGCTGAAAGCCGAGATGCAGGCTCAGGGCTTCAACGCCGCGAGCTTGTCGAAGAAGGTTGATATGAACCGCCGCGCCGTGCAGGACATTCTGGACGGCCAGTCGCAGAGCCCTAAGCTGTCAACGGCGCACGCCCTGGCCCGAGCGCTCGACAGAACCTTAGATCAGCTGACCGGCGACGCGCCGCAGGTCTCTATTGTTCCACGCCTTCGTGAGCTTCTGTCGCAATACGACCAAGACGAGCAAGAGCGTCTTGCAGAGGCAATCTTGAACCTTCCCCGGGCTCCGGGGTCAGCGCGATGATGGCGAGCAGCATCTGATGTTCGCTTGCTGATAATTCCAACCGATCCAAGCCGCCTCCCGAATCCACCCGGATAATAAAAGAACATTAAGGGAACATTTAGTAGGCGCGCGACCTGACGAAAGGGATAGGTGATGGCCAGCCAGACCGCCGAGGAAGCCCTGCGCGCCGCGCTGCTGGATCTGCTGGTGCAGATGCCTGCCGAGATGCTCAAGACCCCAGAGGGGCGCGCTGGAATAGCGGAGGCGTATGAGGCGGCGGCGATGAAATCGCACCCGGCGGTGGCTGAGGTGGTCAGGGAGGCGGCGGAGAGGTTGAGGGGCGTGGGCCAAGCATATGACCACTAGCAATGTCAAGTCGAACTAGCTATGTTCACGGCATGAAAGCGCGCTATCGTTTCGCAGCAGAAAAGGCCTTGCACGCCGTCCACTGGATGGTCTCTCAAGGCGTGCCTGTGG
Source organism: Paracoccus limosus (assembly GCF_009711185.1). Lineage (GTDB taxonomy): Bacteria > Pseudomonadota > Alphaproteobacteria > Rhodobacterales > Rhodobacteraceae > Paracoccus > Paracoccus limosus. Next base: position 54,371 of record NZ_WMIF01000001.1, on the reverse strand, counting down.
ATCTGCACGCCGCACTAAAAACGGCCTATTTTGCTGACAAGTCCCACCTTAACGAGCATTTGCAGCCAATCTTTGGCGCTACCTACCGGGCCATGAAGTTCGGCCCTGTCCCCTTGGAAATATACGAGATCATCAAGGGTGAAGCCTTGCGAATGTGGGAGCTTGGACGCGACGATCTGCCTTGGAAGCTGGACGGCTATAAGTTGCGCGTGATTAGCAATGAGCCGGTCGTTATGGATGCCTTTGCTCAGAGCGAAATGGATCATCTTGAGGTTGCGTTTCGGCGCTCGGTCGGGATGTCGTTTACAGAGAGAACCGCCGCCACCCATGGCCGAGACTGGCAGGCAGCCAATGGCGGAACGATGAGCTATGAGGATATGATTGAAGGCCGCCCTGACACGGAAGAGGCGATAAATTTCATCCAAGAAACCGCGCGACATGTAAGGCTGTAGCTGTTGCTAGGGCTTCTGGACGTCATCTGGGTGTTCGATCTGAACACGCGCCCTCAGAAGCGCAAGATGTATGTCTGCTTATCCTACGAGATGGGCTGGTTCATGCGGATCAACACCAAGGATACTCCGCGCCCATGCGTGCCTATCGCAAGGGACGACAACGCGTTCCTCCACCACGACAGCCACATTGAATGCGGTATTCTCGTCTTGGATGAGTTTGAGATCGATGAGGCCATCCGGCGCGATGGTATTGTCGGGACCGTCCATAGAAGATACAGGCCGATCATACTGTCCGCGCAGATGAACACTCTGTTCATCTCCAAGCGCGACAAAGAAGCTTTGAACCAGATTCTCGCATAACCCAGCCCCGCTTCGGCGGGGCTTCTTCATGCTCGGAACCGCCTGCCGCCCCGCGCGTGCCTCCCTGCCTCGCATAATCGTAACCTTGCGCGGCAGCCTCTGCCCGAGGCTTCACCCGACTCGCGGCAGGGGCTTTCCCGAGACAGCCCCGCCTCGCGCAGAACTTCTTCATCCCGTGAACGAAAAACGGCGAGGTTTCCCCCGCCGCCGACTTGCCCATGAACGCGCCGCTAGTCGGCCAAGGCTTCGTATCCCTTGTTCCAGGCATCGACCTTGGCGTCGTGAGCCGCTTGCGTCGCCTTTTCCTTGTCGCGTTTGACTTCGGTAGCGTTGCCCGGGCCGCCCTCGTTGTCCATGCCATCCACTGCCGTCTGCAGCATCTGGGCCTCGGTTTGCGGGATCTTATTTTCTCGGACCATGGCAGGTCCTCCATAGCACCATGGCGAGGATATCGCCCGGATGACACCTTGTAGCACAGAACGGCGCCAACCGCACGAAATCGTTTCTCCGCCCGCCCTAACCGGCGGGCTTTTTGCTGCTGCCGACAGGGGCGTATAGAGCCGGCGAATCGCAATGTGTGATCTTTCTCACTTTTATTCTTGACAGTGTGATATTTCACACTTAACTTCATCTCAACAGGGCGCGGCACACGAACCGCCCTTCAACACCGAGATGGAGGTCTACCGATGAACCGCACCCCCGAGGATCGCCTTGTCCGCGCCTGCGTCTGGCGCGTGCTGATCCTGTTCGTTCTTGCCTTCTGGGCGGTGGCGTTCGCCTTCGCGCTGCCCCCGATTTTCGCCAACGCCTCCGCCAGCCCGGTGCATTGCCGGGGCCTGACCCCGGGCGAGTGCACCGCGCGGGCTGAGGAGGGCTGGTGATGGAGTTCATGTCGAGAGACCGCCGGGCTGCGGAAGTTCTGAAAGACGTGGCTCATTCAGCGACCAGGGTTCTGGGGAAAGATCACCCCGAGTTCGCACTTGCCTTGCAGATTGCCCGGATGGCCGACGATCTCGCTGACCGGATGGCGCCCATGTCGGAGGTGAGGCGGACGAGCGATCGGCCTCTGGCGCAATACGCTGTTGGGCTGGGTTTCCAAGACCTAAGCACCGGCTGGATTGGCTACGACATGGCTATTGTCGTTGCGAGCAGTGAAGCTGAAGCGATTGGCCTTCACATGCGCCGCAAAGAAGAAGGGCATCCTGAGCGCATGTACAATGCGCCTGATGTAATCGCTATTCCCCCATTCCCCGGGGAGGCGCGGCGATGAACTACCACACCGCCACCCTCGTCATCGAAGGTCCCGAGGGCTTGATCGAAGCCGAGGCCACCTTCGCCATCGACGCGGCATGGTCCAGCCACCGGAACGCAGGCGGTTATCGCGGCCTCGACTGGATCAACAGCTGCGAGCTGTCCGAATGGGTCTTTGACGGTCGCAAGCAGACCCGCGCAACCGCCGTCGCCTTGGCTGGCGAGTTCGATATCGAGCGGCAGGAAAACCTCGCCATGATCGAGTGGCGCGAAACGGCCAGCCAGAACGAGGCCGATGAATACGCCGATTATCGCTACGGCATGGCGGCCGAGTAATCCCCAAACCGCCGGCGCGTTCTCCCGACGACGGCCAGCCCCGCAGCGCCTCCCTCCCACGGCTGCGGGGCGATCATTCACCGACGAGGTTGAAGATGAACCAGATTGCACCTGATATCTTGCGCCAGTTGCTGCGCTACGATGCCGAAACCGGCAAGCTGTTCTGGCGCGAGCGCGGCCCGGAATGGTTCAAGAGCGACGGGCAGGGCGCGGAGAAGGCCTGCAAGAAATGGAATACCGTTTGGGCTGGCCGTGAGGCATTCACTGCTGTCGGCAAAAGTGGGCACCAAACAGGCGCTGTCTTCGCCAAAAACTTCCTGAAGCATAGGGTCATATGGGCCATGCATTACGGCTGGCCGGAGGACTTGATCGACCACATTGACGGCGACCCCGGCAATAATCGCATCGAAAACCTAAGGCCCGCCAATCAGGGCCAGAACAAGGCAAACGCTGGCAAGCGTTGGTTCAGGAACCCATCGAGCAGATACATCGGTGTCAGCTGGTCGCGCAAAGAGCGGAAGTGGATTGCCCAGGTAGGCCATGCAGGCACAACCAGCAGGGCTGGCTGCTTCACGTGCGAAACCACCGCCGCCATAGCCAGAGACAGGCTGGCCAAGGACATCAAGGGCGAGTTTGCGCGCCTTAATTTCCCGGAACTCCGCCATGTTTGATTTCCTTCCTCAAGGCGTTCACGCCAATATCAGCGAAGAAGCCTACCACGCCGACCTGATCTGCGAGCGACCCAGCCTTTCGAGCGGGGTGGGCAGGCTCCTTCTGGACCGCAGTCCGCGCCACGCTTGGCACGCCTCTCCGCGACTGAACCCTGATTTCCAGCCGGTCGAAAGAAAAACCTTCGATATCGGCCGGGCCGCGCATCGCTGCGTCTTGGGCAAAGGCGGAGATTACGTCGCCTATCCCGAAGAACTGCTGGCGAAGAATGGCGCCGCCAGCACCGACGCCGCCCGTGAATGGGCGCAAGAAATGCGCGCGCGCGGCATGACGCCGCTCAAGGCGGCAGAGGTTGATGCCGTTCACGACATGGCCGCCGAGGTCATGGGGCGCCTGGCATTCATGGACATGGCGTTCCCGCCCGCCCGGTCGGAACTGACTGTGGTGGCGGAGATCGACGGGGTGATGTGCCGTGCACGCATTGACCACGCCCCCGAAGATCCGCGCCTGCCGTTATGGGATCTGAAGACCGCCGTGGACGCTAGCCCGCAGGCCGTTCAGCGCGCGATCATGGCCTACGGCCTTGATTTCCAAGCATCGCACTATGTCGAGACGTGGAAAGCAGCCACCGGCGAGGACAGGAAGTTCAACTTCCTTTTCGTGGAGAAGGAAGCCCCGCATGAGTGCTGCATCGTCCAGTTGGGCGGCGACAGCATGGTCATGGGACGGAAGCGCACCGCGCGGGCGCGCGAGATGTGGCGGCATTGCCTGACCACGGGCCTGTGGCCCGGCTATCCGGCAGAGATCGTGCAGATGGACCTGCCCGAGTTCTACCAGGCGCGCTGGCTGGAACGAGAAACCTTCGAGGCCGAGGTGAAGCAAGCCACCGGCCGAGACATCCTTGCATCTGCCTACATGTGGCAGGCCCCCGAAAATCATGGAGAAAACCCGTGGGCATGATCCGCTTTATCCCGGTCGCCGAACTGAACGACCCTCTCACCCTGTCCATCGGGCTTTCCGGTGGCTCTGGCACCGGCAAGACCTATACCGCCCTGCTGATGGCGCGCGGCATCGCCGAGACGGTCACTGGCCGTGCTGTCGCCCCGATCGGCTATGTCGACACCGAGAACCGGCGCGCGCTGCATTACAAGGCGGCTTTCCCCGAGATGTGCCATTACGATTTCACCGCGCTGGACGATGCCGGGAACCTGGTTGGATTCGGGCCGGAGCGGTGGATTTCCGTGATCGACGCGGCTGAGGCTGCCGAACTGCCGGTGCTGATCCTCGACAGCTTCTCGCACGCCTGGGAAGGCGTCGGCGGGGTGCTGGACCTGCACGCCACGACGCTGGACCGGCTGACGCGCGGTGACGACAGCAAGAAGGACGCCCGTTCGCAGCTGGCCTGGGCCGAGGTCAAGCCGCGCTATCGCCGCTTGATCGATCGCATCGTGCGCGCGAAGACGAACATCATCATCTGCACCCGTGCAAAGCCGGTCATGCAGGACCTGAAGACGCGCCAGAACGCGCGGAACACCAAGACTCGGCGCAAGGATGTGCCATGGGATCCGGCCAGCGACGGCGATCTCCTTTTCGAGATGACGACCATGGTCATCCTCGACCCGTCGGCGCCCGGCTGCCCGGTCCACCAGATCAAGGTCGCCGACCAGTTCAAGGCGCTGCTGGATCCGCGGCGCCCCATGGGGGTGGATACCGGGCGCGCTATGGCCGAGTGGGCCAAAGGCCAAGGCGATGCGCAAAAGCAGAAGGAAATCCTCGACCGTGCTCGGGACCGGGCGCGTGAAGGGACAAAGCGCTTCACCGAATGGTGGCAGTCGGATGACGGTGTTGCTGCGCGGCCCATCGCCCGGACCATCATCGAGGAACTGAAGACGCTGGCCGAGACGGCCGACCGCGATTGCGCCGCAGTTGAAGATGACCCGTTCGCCAATGACGCCGATGACGACGGCCTGACCCCCGAGCAGCGCTCCGAGCTCGCCGCAGCCGAAGCCGCGTTCCGCGCCGGCAACGACGGCTAACCCCCCCTGCCCGGCCGGTTGTAGTGCCCTCTGCCGGGCCCAGAAAAGGAACCCCGATATGAAAACCATCGATCAACTGACCGCCGGCCAAACGGCTTGGTACACATCGAACGACGTGGAAGTCTGGGCCGGCGGCCCCTTCGAGAGCCGCGAAGAGGCGGAAGCCGAGGCCGAGGCCGAAGAACACCGCCTGATCATGCAGGCCACCAAATACCCGATCCTCGTTTCGGATTATTTCGATCAAGATGCTTTCTTCGAAGCTGCGGAAGAAAGCCTCTACGACCAATGCAACGATGACGGCGATCCGATTCTGGACTTCAAACCGGAGGTGAACGCCGACCTGCAAACGCGCGTGCGCAAGGCCATCGATGAATGGCAGGTCGCGCATCAGCTTTCACCACAGCCGTGGCGGTTCAGCAGCAGCGGTGAGGTGGAAATCGCAGCTTGGGCAAAGGCAGCGGAAGGCGGTGCAGCATGACCCAGACCAAAGACGGCGGGGCCGCCGCGTTCCGGGCCGACATGATCGAGCGGGTCGCGCGGAAGGGGGCGGCAAAATGAAAGTCCTGATCGGATTTTCTCGCTGCCCTATTACCGTCACGCTGTTGCGTCAGCGCGGCATCGAGGCTTGGACCTGCGATCTGCGGCCAGCGGATCACCAGTGGCATATTCAGGGTGACATTTGGGGCGTCACTGCCCAATCATGGGATTGGGGCATTTTCCACCCCATGTGTACCTATCTGACGTGCAGTGCGGCATGGGCGTTCAGCGACCCAGATTTTGTGCGCTACCCCGGCGTCGGCTATCATCAGAGCGTCAAGCCCGGCACGCTGACCGGGGCGGAGCGGCGCGCTGCGCGGGAGCGCGCTCTGGATGACGTTCGGCGCATCCTCGACCTGCCGTATCCGAAGGCGGTGGAGAACCCGGCGGTGAGCTTCATCAACAAGGCCATCCGCCCGCCGGATCAGGTGATCCAGCCATACGAGTTCGGGGACGATGCCAGCAAGGCCACCGGACTGTGGCTAGACCGATTGCCGCTGCTGGTCAAAGACCCATCCGCTCGTATCGGCGGCCGTGTAGTTGATGGCAAGGAGCGGTGGTCCAACCAGACCGACAGCGGCCAAAACCGTTTCTCGCCCTCGGCTGACCGCTGGCTGGAGCGCAGCGTAACCTACCCAGGCATCGCCAGGGCATTTGCGCAATGGGGCGATTACGCCGCAGCACAGGAGATTGCAGCATGACCCACCCCGAGATCCCGACCGACGAGCTGGAGCGGCTGGCGGAGCAGATCACGCCGGGGCCGTGGTCGCGTAATGCAGAAAATGCATTCTGCAATCAGATTGACGGTGAGCGTGACGCCATCTGCACAGACCAGTTTTGCTATTCCCCAAAGGATCAGCAGGACGCCAACGCCCGCGCCATCGCCCTCGTGCCCGACCTGCTGCGCAAATCCATCGAGGACGACGCGACAATCAAAGCCATGCGCGCCCTGCTGCTGGCGGGCTGCGATCTTCTGGCCATCGAGAGCGAGTGCCTGCGGGAGGGCATCAGCATCGGCGGTGTCATGTCGCCGGGACCGGAAGACGCCCACACCGTCGAGGCGATCCGCGAAATCGAGGGCTGGATCGCCAGCGTGAAGGCCACGCTCTATCCCCCCACCAACGAAGGAGACAGCCATGACGACTGATGCGCAAAAGCCGGATCGGATCTGGGCTGATATGGACAACCTCACGTGGGTCGAGGAATGTCCGGGTGAGACGCGTAAAGACTGTGAAGTAGAATTCGTCCGCGCCGACCTCTGCGCCTCGGGGCAGGTGCGGGCGCTGGAACATCTGCAAAACGTCATGGGTCACATCGACACCCCTATCGCCAGACGCCATCTGCGTATTGGCGACGATCAACCCAAATGGCTGACTGAGGCGAGAGATTATCTCGCCGCCCTGCGCGCCCCGCAGCCCGAGGGGCAGATCATGGACGGCTGGGTTGATGACAAGACGTTCATCGAGCCGCTGACCCCAGCAACCCCGACCGCGCAAGAGGTGGTGCCGACCGAGGACGAATTGGACGAGGCGTGGAAATCCGGATTCAACGCCGGGTTCGGGGAGGCAAGGCTGACCGCCCACCCGCCCCAGCCCAGCGTGTCGGTCTCGGAGGCGGGATATAACGATGTAATCCACGCGCTTCTAAAGCAGCACGAAACAGAAATGCGGTCAAAGGGGCGCAATCCAATCGACTACACCACAAAATGGAGTCTAGCGGCTGACGCAGTAGCCGCCCTGCGCGCCCTGAAAGGCGGTGCGTGAATGATCCAGCACATCGTTAACATCAGCGGCGGCAAGGACAGCACGGCCTGCTACCTGCTGGCGCTTCAGCGCGGTGTTCCGTTCCGGGCCGTCATGGCCGACACCGGAAACGAGCATCCGATCACCATTGAATATGCCGAGCGTCTGTGCGACCGAACCGGCGGTCCGCAGGTCGAGATTTACCGCGCGGATTTCACCGAGCGCATGGACAAGAAGCGCGCTTACATCGCCGAGCATTGGGCGGCGGAAGGCGTGCCGCAGGCATGGGTGGATCGGGCAATCGCCGCGCTCCAGCCGACCGGCATTCCGTTTCTCGACCTGTATCTGTGGAAAGGCAGGTTCCCATCTCGCCGGGTGCAGTTCTGCACCGAGTTTCTGAAATCCGAACCCATCGGCAAGCAGGTGATCGACCCCGCGCGACAGGCCGGCCCCGTGGCGCAATGGCTGGGCGTGCGCCGTGCGGAGAGCCTAGCCCGCCGCAATGCGCCGATGTGGCAGACGGTCAGAACGCCGGGCCAGCACGCCATGCGGTTCTATCGCCCGCTGATCCACTGGTCGGCCGAGAACGTGTTCGGCTATGCCGCCGCGCACGGCCTCGACCCGAACCCGCTCTATCTTCAAGGCATGGGGCGCGTCGGCTGCTTCCCCTGCATCAACGCCAACAAGGGCGAAATCCGTGCCATTGCGATCCGCTTCCCCGAGGCTTTCGAGCGAATTTCAGAATGGGAGGCGATCTGCGCCGAAGCCAGCAAGCGTCAGCGCGCTACATTCTTCGCCGCTGATGTGACGCCCGAGGGGGCTGCTCACGCGCGCCGCATCAGTAAGATCAATGATCGTGAGGAGCGCGACGCCGCCTCGGCGCAGGTCGCATGGCCGACCGCCCGCGACGTGGCAGAATGGGCGCGCACGGATCGAGGCGGGCGCCAGTTCAACCTGCTCGAAGCCGCGTTCGCCGAGGACGAGGCGCTGTCATGCTCATCTCAATATGGACTGTGCGAATGAAACATTCAGAAACCGTAGATCTGCTTGCCATCGCCCAAGCCGAGATCGCCCGCCTGACCCAGCGCGCCGAGAAGGCCGAGGCCGAGCGGGACGAGGCGCGATCCATGCTGTCCAACGCAGAGCGGGACATGCGGCAGAGGGCGGCGGATGTTTGCGACCGCAATGATCAGGTCTCTGGATGGGTTTCTCGTGATGCTATCCTCGCCCTGCCGCTGAAACACGCTGATCGGGAGGCCAGAAAATGACCCACCCCGCAGCATGGGACGCAGAGGCGATGGAGCGCGTGCTGAACGAGGCGTTCGCGGTTGTGATGAAGAGATGGAGGTGGTGATGGGAGCGCATGATCTTGCTTTTGTGCCTAGGCTGCTGCCCGCCCCTCAAGCCGCGCACTATCTTGGCGTCAGCGAGACGACGCTTCGAGGTCTGGGCCTGCCCCGGAAGGTTCTGGGCGGGAAGCGCCTTTACGACCGCCTGACCCTAGACGAATATGCCTCGGGACTGCCCGATGACGGGCAGAGCGCCGAGGGGCCAAACTCATGCGACGAAATCATGCGGGCAATGCGGTGAGGCTCAAGCACGTCAAGATCATAACCAAGCCGAATGGCCGCCGGTTTACCTATCTGGCAGTGCCCGGCCACAAGCTGGTGAGATTGCCGGACGCCCCCAAAGACAGCGCGGAATTCCTGATGGCATATTCCGCTGCGCTCGCAGCAGCAAAGACTGATAAGCAGGGGAGAAAGGTCGCGACAGGAAGTATCGCAGCAGCGATAGTCAGCTATCAGCTAAGTGCTGAATTCTGCGGAATGGCTATCACCACCCGGCAGCAACGGCGTGGGCACCTCAGTAAGATAGCCGACACATGGGGCACGGCACGTCTTTCCGACCTGCGCGCCTCACACATCGAAGCTGATATCGCAAAGCTGCAACCCCATCCCGCCAACAACCGGCGAAAAGTGTGGCGCAGCCTGTGCGTGTGGGCCAAGAAGTCCAGGCTAATCGCAAATGATCCGTCTGCCGAAGTCGAAAAGGCAAAGACCGCGAAGAGCGACGGCTTCAAGCCGTGGACAAATGAGGAAATAGCGGCATTCCGTGAGCATTGGCCGGTGACCAAGCCGCAACGTCTCGCGATGGAGTTGATCTATTGGACCGCCGCCAGAGCATCAGATTCAGTGCGGATTGGCCCTGGAATGGTGACCAAGGACGGCTGGCTGAGCTTCAGGCAGCGCAAGACAGGGAGTGAGGTATCAATACCATTCAACCGTGCCCTGCCCGATTTCGCGCTAGACATGCAGGCTGATCTGGATCTGCTTATGGCGGCGATAAGCCATGCACCTCGCCACATGACGTGGCTGGTCACGGCACGCGGAAAGCCTCGCTCGGAAAAGGCGTTCAGCAGCTGGTTTGCTGAGGCCGCCGCTGATGCCGGGATCGCAGGGAAATCTGCTCATGGTCTGCGAAAGTCCCGAGCAATGGCGCTGGCAGAAGCTGGCGCGACAGCTCACCAGATAGCCGCGTGGACTGGTCATGAAAGCCTGTCCGAGGTGCAGAGATACAGCAAGGCGGCTGACCGCAAGCGCATCCTGTCAAGCACGAACAAGGAACAAAATTTGGAAACCATCAGCACCAAGAATGGAAACCTGTCAGCTAATGCTTGAAAATAAAAAGGTATTTTTACCAGGTGGTGACCCCGACAGGACTTGAACCTGTAACCTGCCCCTTAGGAGGGGGCTGCTCTATCCAGTTGAGCCACGGGGCCGCCGCTGACCTTTTGCCCGCTCGGCACGGGAATGGCAAGGTTGCCGTGGCGGGCGAGACACGATAACGGTAACATGATTTCGTGTCGGTAGCCCTTATGAACAACAAAAAGCCCCGCCGCCCCCTGACCCTGCGTGATGTCTCGGAAGCCTCGGGCGTGTCCGAGATGACGGTCAGCCGTGTTTTGCGCAACCGGGGCGATGTCTCGGCCGCGACACGCGAGAAGGTGCTGACCGCCGCCCGCACGCTGGGCTATGTCCCCAACAAGATCGCCGGCGGGCTGGCCAGCAAGCGGGTCAATCTGGTCGCGGTCATCATCCCCTCGCTGTCGAACATGGTGTTTCCCGACGTGCTGGGCGGGATCTCGGCGGAACTGGACGATACCGGGCTGCAACCGGTGGTGGGGGTGACGAATTACAGCCCCTCGCGTGAGGATACGGTGCTTTACGACATGCTGAGCTGGCGGCCCTCGGGGGTGATCCTTGCCGGGCTCGAGCACAGCAAGGTGGCGCGAGCGATGCTGGACAATGCCGGGCTGCCGGTGGTCGAGATCATGGATGTGGACGGCACACCCATCGACACGGCAGTCGGCATCTCGCATCGCCGGGCCGGGGCCGAGATCGCCACCGAGATCCTAAACGCCGGTTATCGCCGCATCGGCTTTATCGGCACGCATATGCCCGAGGATCATCGCGCCCGCAAACGTCTGGCCGGCTTTGAGGAGCGGCTGGGCGAATCGGGCGTGCAGCTGGTGGCGCGAGAATATTATCAGGGCGGCTCGTCGCTGCAGAAGGGACGCGAGCTGACCGAGCGCATCATGACGCGCGAGCCAGATCTGGATTTTCTATATTACTCCAACGATATGATCGGCGCGGGCGGGCTGCTGTGGTGTCTGGAGCAGGGCTATGACATTCCGGGCAAGCTGGGGCTTGCCGGGTTCAACGGTGTCGAGCTGCTGGACGGGTTGCCGATGCGGCTGACCACCACCGATGCCCGGCGCATCGACATCGGCCGGCGCGCGGCGCGCATCGTGGCGAGCAAGGAGCCGCGGCCCGAAAACGGTATGGTCGCGCTGGCGCCGACCTTTCTGCCCGGCGATACGATCCGCAAGGCCTGAGGGCAGCGCCAGCGGCAAAACCCGCATGGGTATTTGGAAAATGGTGAAAGCCGCCCGCGCGCTGCCCCGACCGGGGCGCGCCTTGCGGGCGGTAGGCGTCAGTCCAGATCGGGATAGAAGCGCCCGGCCGGCGACAGGGTGAAGATCTCGCAGCCATCGGCGGTGACGCCGATCGAGTGCTCGAACTGGGCCGAAAGCGACTTGTCGCGGGTGACGGCGGTCCAGTCGTCGGCGAGGACCTTGGTTTCCGGCCGGCCGAGGTTCACCATGGGTTCGATGGTGAAGAACATGCCCTCTTCGAGCACCGGGCCTTTGCCGGGGCGGCCGAAATGCAGCACGTTCGGCGGCGCGTGGAAGGTACGACCGAGGCCGTGGCCGCAGAAGTCGCGCACCACGGACATGCGATTGGCCTCGACATAAGACTGGATCGCCCAGCCGATGTCGCCGAAGGTGGCGCCGGGGCGGACGGCCTCGATCCCCTTCATCAGGCTGTCATGGGTGACTTGGATCAGGCGGCGCGATTTCACGCTGGGCTTGCCGGCCACATACATGCGCGAGCTGTCGCCATACCAGCCATCGAGGATCACCGTCACGTCGATGTTGAGGATATCGCCCTCGGCCAGGATCTTGTCGCCGGGGATGCCATGGCAGACGACATGGTTCACGCTGATGCAGCTGGCATGCTGGTAGCCGCGGTAACCGATGGTGGCGCTGATCGTGCCAAGCTCGGTCACGCGGCCGCGGATGAAGTCATCCAGCGCCCCGGTGGTAACGCCGGGCTGGACCAATGCGCCGACCTCGTCAAGGATCTGCGCGGCCGCACGTCCGGCCGCCCGCATGCCCTCATAGTCCTGCGGGTCATGGATACGGATCCCCTCGCGGGTCTGATGTGCGTCGTTCATCGCGTCCTCATCTTTGCTTGAACCCACAGATAGACCCGCAAGGCCACTTGTTCCAGCCCCGCGCGCATGCCTATACCTTTGCCCGATCCTGAGAGCACCGCGAGGAGCGTGCCATGCAATCCGACAATCCCACCGCCGCAATTCTAGTCATCGGGGACGAAATCCTGTCCGGCCGCACGCGTGAGGGCAATGCCCATCATCTGGCTGGCGTGCTGAGCGCCACCGGTTTCGACCTGCGAGAGATCCGCGTCGTGGCCGATGACCATGCCCAGATCGTGGCGGCGATCCGCGCCTTCGACAAATCGCTGGGCGGGGCCTATGATCTGCTGTTCACCAGCGGCGGCATTGGCCCGACCCATGACGACATCACCGCCGATGCAGTGGCCGATGCGCATGGCACCACGGTCGAGATCCACCCCGAGGCGCGCGCCATCCTGCAGGCGCGCTGCGACCGCATGGGCACCGAGCTGACGCCGAACCGGCTGCGCATGGCGCGCATCCCGGTTGGTGCGACGCTGATCGAAAACGCATTCTCGGGCGCGCCGGGCTTTTCCATCGGCAATACCCATGTCATGGCCGGCGTCCCCGAGGTGTTCCGTGCCATGGTGGCATGGCTGGTGCCGCGCCTGCCCGGCGGTCGCCCGACGCAATCGCTGACGGTCGAGGTGCGGCGTGGTGAAAGCGATGTCGCCGAGGATCTGAAGGCCGTGGCCGAGGAATTCCCCGACCTGTCGCTGGGCTCTTACCCGTTTCAGGACCCGACCGGCTGGGGCACCAATCTGGTCGTGCGCGGGCTGGATGCCGCCCGCGTCAGCGAGGCGATGATTGAGCTGAAGCAGAGGCTGGACCTGTGACGCCCGATCCGGCCCTTGCCCAGATCTTCGAGACCAGCTGGCCCGCGGCCGAGACCCGCGACAGTGGTGGTTTTCGCAGCGGGCGGGGGCTGGGGGCCGGCGGGCGCGTCAGCTCGACCCGGGCGCTGCGGCCCGATTGGGACGCGGCCGACATCCCGGCGGTCGAGGCAGTGCATCGCGACTGGGGCCAGCGGCCAATGTTCCGGGTCGCGGATGGCGACCTGCGGCTGCGCGAGGCGTTGCTGGTGCGCGGCTATGCGCCCGAGACGCCGACCGCGATCATGACCGCCGATTGCGCGGCGCTGCAGGCCGAAGTGCCGGCGATGACCACCTTTACCATCTGGCCGCCGCTGGCGATCCAGTCGGACCTTTGGGCGGCGGGCAATATCACCCCGGCGCGGCAGGCGGTGATGCCGCGCGTCCTGCCGCCGCATACCACAGTGCTGGGCCGGCTGGATGACCGTGCGGCGGGTTCGGCCTTTGTCGTCGCAGATGGGCCGGTGGCGATGATCCATGCCATCGAGGTGGCGCCGCAATTTCGCAGGCGGGGGCTGGCCGGCTGGATGATCCGCACCGCCGCCGTATGGGCCACCGAACAGGGCGCCGCGCGGCTGGGACTGGCGGTCAGCCGCGCCAATACGGGCGCACGCGCGACCTATGACCGGCTGGGCTTTCACGAGGTTGGCAGCTACGGCTATTGGGCGCGGGACTAGCCCGCCGCGCGTCAGTCCGCCGCCAGCCGGCGCAGTTCTTTCTTCAGCAGGTCCAGCTCGCTGCGCATCAGGTTCATCTCGGCGCGCATGTCCTCTTCCAGAAGCTCGCCGGCGACGATGCTAAGGCTGGAAAGATGGCGCGCACCGGGCTGCGGCGGCTCGGCACCTTCGCCCTGATCCTCAAGCAGCAGGAATGTCTGCACCCCATCCGACAGTTTCTGCGGCGGGATCGCAGCGGCGATGCGCCAGCTGCCATCGTCCTGCGCGGTGGCGCGGGCATCGCCGACCCGCGCGCCCATATGCACCAGCAGCAGCCGGCCCGGCGCCGCATCGCCATGCAACACGCCCTGCCAGATGCCGCTTTTCAGCCCCAGTGATTCGAAGCGATCCATCACAGCCCTTTCAGAAATCCGCCCGCAGATGGCGCGACAGGAACAATTCGCGCATCTCGACCGCGCTCATGCGCGGCGCCTCGAAGATCAGGTCCAGCCAGATCTTTTCCAGCCGCTTTTCATTCATCTCGGTATAGGCAAGGTCGAATTCGACGACCTGCTGGCTTTGCAGCCCGCTTTCCATGCCGCGCAACAGCTGCAACAGCTCATCGACATTGGGACCGTGCCCGATGTTCAGCCGGGCATAGACATTCATCGGCCGTTCCAGCACCAGCGTGGTTTCCAGCCGCAGGATATGGCTGCGGGTCAGCCCCTCCATCGCCTCGGTCGGCAGGTCGATCGAGATGGACAGGAACGAGCCGCTGAAGCCAAAGACCTCCAGCCGCATGCCATAGGGCGACAGGTCGGTGGCGCGCGGGTTTTGCACCTGTTCCAGAATCAGCGCGCGTTCGGGGCAATCGTGCCAGACGCCGGCGCGGTCACCCAGCCGGGTGCCGGATTCGGGGGCCGAGATGCCGCGCGGGGTGATCTGCCCGGCCATGAAGCCGGGACGCCAGCGCCAGTCGGTGCCGCCGGGCAAGGGCAGCGCATCAAGCGCGGCGCGGGACACGGCGGCCTTGCGGTCGCCGCGCATCAGAAAACGGTTGAGGCTGGCCCGCAGGGCCAGCGCCTCGTCGGTCAGGGTGCGGATGCGCCCCGGCCCCATGAACTCGACACTTTCGGCCATGCTGGCCCATTGCGCCTGCGCCCGTTCGCGCGCTTTCCGGTCAAGCCATTTGCGCGGGCGCACCGCCATGCCGCAACCTTTCGATTATTGGTCCATGTAGACGTGGGTTTCGGCCTCGGCGCCCGGATGGGTCACGGCACCATAGCGCGCCTTGCCGACCAGCCGCGCATATTTCCACAATGCGCCCGACGCATAATCGGTGGCACGCGGGCCGGCCCATTCGGACTTGCGCTGCGCCAGCTCGTCATCGCTGAGCGCGACCGAGATTTCGCCCTTGATCGCGTCGATGGTGATCATGTCGCCGTTTTTCAGCAGCGCGATGGGGCCGCCATGCGCCGCCTCGGGGCCGACATGGCCCACGCAGAAACCGCGCGTCGCGCCCGAGAAGCGGCCATCGGTGATCAGCGCCACCTTTTTGCCCATGCCCTGCCCCGACAGCGCCGCCGTGGTCGCCAGCATTTCGCGCATGCCGGGACCGCCTGCCGGGCCCTCGTTGCGGATGACGAACACGTCGCCCTCGTTGTAGCGGCGATGGGTGACGGCGTCGAAGGCCTCTTCCTCGCATTCAAAGACCAGCGCCGGGCCGGTAAAGACCTGCTGCTCGGGGGCCATGCCCGCCACCTTCACGATGGCGCCATCGGGGGCGAGATTGCCCTTCAGCCCGACCACGCCGCCGGTTTTCGACAGCGGCGTGCTGACCGAATGGATCACCTTGCCGTCGATCTCGCGCTCGACCAGATCGATTTCCTCACCGATGGTCTTGCCCGAGGCGGTCATGCAATCCTCGTGGATCAGACCGGCGCGGCGCAGCTCGCGCATCACGACCGGGACACCGCCGGCCTCGTAAAGATCCTTGGCGACATATTCGCCGCCCGGACGCAGGTTCACGAAATAGGGCGTGTCGCGGAAGATGTCGCAGACGTCGAACAGGTCAAAGTCGATGCCCGCCTCATGCGCGATGGCCGGCAGGTGCAGGCCGGCATTGGTCGAGCCGCCGGTGCAGGCCACCACGCGGGCGGCGTTTTCCAGCGCCTTGCGGGTCACCACGTCACGGGCGCGGATGTTCTTTTCGATCAGCTGCATGACCGCCTCGCCCGAGGCCAGGCCATACTGGTCGCGCGACTCGTAGGGCGCCGGCGCGCCCGAGCTGTTCATCAGCGCAAGGCCGATGGCCTCGCTGACGCAGGCCATGGTGTTGGCGGTATACTGACCGCCACAGGCACCCGCCGAGGGGCAGGCCACACGTTCAAGGATCTCCAGCTCGGCATCCGACATATTGCCGGCGGCGTGCTGGCCCACGGCCTCGAACACGTCCTGCACGACGACATCCTTGCCGTTCAGCTTGCCCGGCAGGATCGAGCCACCATAGATGAACACCGACGGCACGTTCAGCCGCACCATGGCCATCATCATGCCCGGCAGCGATTTGTCGCAACCGGCCAGACCGACCAGCGCATCGTAGCAATGGCCGCGCATGGTCAGTTCGACCGTATCGGCGATCCAGTCGCGCGAGGCGAGCGAGCTGCGCATGCCCTCGTGGCCCATGGCGATGCCGTCGGTCACGGTGATGGTGGTGAATTCGCGCGGACAGCCGCCGCCCTTCTTGACGCCCTGTTTCACCGACTGCGCCTGACGGGCCAGCGCGATGTTGCAGGGCGCGGCCTCGTTCCAGCAGGTCGCCACGCCCACCCAGGGGGAATGGATCTCTTCTTCGGAAATCCCCATCGCGTAGAAATAGGACCGATGCGGCGCGCGGGCCGGACCTTCGGTCACATGACGGCTGGGAAGTTTCGACTTGTCGAAGCGCGTGTTTTTCATGGCGGGTTCCTCTGGCTGCGGCCTTGGATATGCCCAGCCCGGGCAAGGAGCAAGGGGGCGAACCCGCGAAAACCACCCGGAAAGCGGCAGCTTCGCTGTCCTTTTACCCGGCTTGCGGGCAGGCTCAGGGCTGGCCGGTGGCCCGGTCCAGCCGCGCCGCCATGATCAGGTCGTTCAGCGTGACGCCGCCGGCGGAATGGGTGGTATAGGTGACGCTGGCCTGCCCCCAGCCAAAGGCGATGTCGGGATGGTGGTTGGCGGCCTCGGCCTGCCATGCCGCCAGCGTGGCCAGTTCCGCCGCGCGCCTGAAGTTCTTGAACTGCCAGTCGCGCCGGATCGCCCGGCCATCGGCGCTCAGCGCCCAGCCGGGCAGTTCGGCCAGCCGCGCGGCCAGATCTTCGGGCGCCAACGCGGGCGCGCCGTCGCGGATGGTTTCATCGGCAAGGCTCATCGCAAGACTCCTTGGACATGGGGGCCACGCCCCTCACAGGATCGGCGTCGCCAGCGCCAGAAGGTTGTTGCGCAGCCGGCGCCACAGCGACCAGCCCCGGATCTCGCCCAGCGTGATGCGCTCGGCGCGGTCGATATAGGTCTGTTGGCGTGCGTCCAGCGCCTGCGTCAGCGCGTGATCGACGAACAGCATGTTCATCTCGTAGTTCAGCTCAAAGCTGCGCCGGTCCATGTTGGCGCTGCCGATCATCGCCATGCAGCCATCGGCGGTGATGATCTTGGAATGCAAAAGCCCGCCGCGGAACAGCTTGAGCTTTACCCCCGCCGAGACCAGCCCATAGTAATAGCCCTCGGACGAGGCCTGCACGACCAGCGAGTCATTGCGTTCGGGCAGGATCATGGTCACGTCCACGCCGCGCCGCGCCGCCGAACGGATCGCCACGTCCAGCGCGGCATCGGGCACGTAATAGGGCGTGGTGATCACCAGCTTGCGCCGCGCGGCATAGACCATCGTGGCCATGCAATCGGCCACCGAGCCCTGCCGGTCGTCGGGTCCGGTCGCCACCACCTGCGCGATCTCGCCCGGCTCGCAGACCGGCGGCGCCATCACCAGAATGTCGCCCAGATCCTCGCCGGTATAGCTCATCCAGTCCTGCAAAAAGACCGCCTGCATCTGGCGCACCACCGGGCCTTCAATGCGCAGAAGGATGTCGATCCATGGCGCGAAACGCGGCTTGACCGCGAATGCCTTGTCCGAACAGTTGCGGCTGCCGGTGAAACCCAGCACATGGTCGATGACCACGATCTTGCGATGGTTGCGCAGGTCCATGCGCTGGAACAGCCCGCCGATGACCGGCAGGCCCAAGGGCAGCGCCTCGACGCATTCCGCGCCCGACTGGCGCAGCCGGTGCCAGCAATCCGAACGGCCGAAGGCTCGCGAGCCATAGGCGTCGATGATGGCGCGCACCTTGACGCCGCGCCCGGCGGCGCGAATCGCCGCCTCGGCCACCTTGCGGCCGCTGGTGTCGTCGAGCCAGATGTAGAACAGCAGATGCACATGCTGCTGCGCGCTGTCGATGGCCGCGACCAGCGCATCCATGGCGCTGTCATCCTCGGGCAGCAGGGTGGCGCAATTGCCGGTCACGGCGGAAAAGCCGGTGGTGGCGCGATTCGCCGCGATCACCGGGGCCTCGGGCTCGCCGGGGGTGCGCACGGTTTCGGGGCTGGGTTTCCACAGGCCCGACAGGCGCGAACGCACGTTGGCCATGGTCTCGACCTCGGCGCCGCGCATGCGGATCTCGCCAAAGAGGATATAGGTGATGATGCCGATCAGCGGCACCAGCTCGATCACCAGGATCCAGGACAGGCGCACCGTCGGCTCCAGCCGGGGCCGCAACAGCACCCTGACCGAGACGGCCAGGGCAACGGCATAGTGCAGGATCACGAGGCCTTGGGTCCACATGAGGATATCAAAGCCCGGCCCGCGCGGAATTGCAATTCCGCCCCGCTTTGCCTAAGTCACGGCGTGACTGCAGCGCAAGGGGCTCTTGGGATGAACTGGATCACCAACTACGTGCGTCCGCGCATCAATTCGCTGTTCTCGCGCCGCGAGGTGCCCGAGAACCTGTGGACCAAATGTCCCGAATGCGGAAATATGTTGTTTCACCGGGAACTGTCGGACAACCTGAACGTCTGCACGCATTGCGACCACCATCTGGCGATCAGCCCGCGCGCGCGTTTCGCGGCGCTGTTCGACGGCGGCGTCTTCAATGAGGTCAAGGTTCCCGAACCCATCGCCGACCCGCTGCAATTCCGCGACCAGAAGAAATATCCCGAGCGGATGAAGGCGGCGCAGAAATCCACCGGCGAAAAAGAGGCGATGCTGGTCGCCGAGGGCGAGATGGGCCGCACCCCGATCGTGGCCGCCGCGCAGGACTTCAGCTTCATGGCCGGCTCGATGGGCATGTATGTCGGCAATGCCATCATCGCCGCCGCCGAACGCGCCGTGAAACTGAAGCGCCCGCTGGTGCTGTTTTCCGCGGCCGGCGGCGCGCGGATGCAGGAAGGCATCCTGTCGCTGATGCAAATGCCGCGCACCACCGTCGCGGTCGAGATGCTGAAAGAGGCGCGCCTGCCCTATATCGTCGTGCTGACCCATCCGACGACCGGCGGCGTCACTGCAAGCTACGCCATGCTGGGCGACATCCAGATCGCCGAGCCGAATGCGCTGATCTGCTTTGCCGGGCCGCGCGTCATCGAACAGACCATCCGCGAGAAGCTGCCCGAAGGCTTTCAGCGTGCCGAATACCTGCTGGATCACGGCATGCTGGACCGGGTGACGCATCGCAAGAAGCTGCGCGAAGAGCTGATCTCGATCCTGCGCATGGCGATGCGCCAGCCCGCGCCGGTGGCCGCCGATCTGCCCGCGCCGGGCAGCATCGCGCCCGCCCTGCCCGAAGCCGCCCCACAGACCACCGCCTGACCGGCCACAGGACCAGCCCCATGACCACCTCGGACGCCATCCTTTCGCGGCTCATGTCGCTGCACCCGAAGGTCATCGACCTGTCGCTGGACCGCATGCACCGCATCCTTGCCGCGCTTGGCCACCCCGAGCGCGTCATTCCCCCGGTGATCCACATCGCCGGCACCAATGGCAAGGGCTCGACCCAGGCGATGATCCGCGCAGGGCTGGAGGCAGCGGGCAAGCGCGTCCATGCCTATACCTCGCCGCATCTGGCGCAGTTCCATGAGCGTATCCGGCTGGCGGGCGAACTGATCTCGGAATCCGCCCTGGCCGCCGCGCTGGAGGAATGCGAGGCGGCCAATGGCGGCCAGCCGATCACCTTCTTCGAGATCACCACGGCGGCGGCCTTTCTGGCCTTTTCGCGGGTGCCGGCGGATTACACCCTGCTGGAAGTGGGGCTGGGCGGGCGGCTGGACGCCACCAATGTCGTCGATCAGCCGCGCCTGAGCGTCATCACCCCGATCAGCATCGACCACACGCAATATCTGGGCGAGACCCTGCCCGAGATCGCCGGCGAAAAGGCCGGCATCATCAAGCGCGGCGTGCCCGTCATCGTCGCCCCGCAGCCCCCCGAGGCACGCGCGGTGATCGAGGACCGCGCCGAGGCGCTGGCAGCCCCCCTGCATGTCGCGCGGCAAGATTGGGACGCCTATGCCGAACATGGCCGTCTGGTCTATTTCGACCAGCGCGGGCTGATGGACCTGCCGCCGCCGGTGCTGCCGGGGCCGCATCAGTTCCAGAACGCCGGCACTGCCATCGCCGCCCTGCGCGAGCTGGGTTTTGGCGAGGCCGAGGCCATCGCCGCCGTCACCCGCGCGGAATGGCCGGCGCGGATGCAGCGCCTGCAACGCGGCCCTCTGGTCGAGGCGGCGGGGGCGTGCGAGCTGTGGCTGGACGGCGGGCACAACCCCGCCGGGGGCGAGGCGGTCGCGGCGACGCTGGCCGCAATGCCCGCGCGGCCGACGCATCTGGTCTGCGGCATGCTGAACACCAAGGACGTGGCGGGCTACATGCGCCCGCTGGCCGGCATCGCCGAAAGCCTGACCGCCGTGGCGATCCCCGGTGAGCCGAACACCCTGCCCGCAGAAGAAACCGCAGCCGCCGCCGTCAGCGTCGGGATCGCGGCCAGTGTTGCCCCCGATGCGCTGCAGGCGATGCGGGCCATTGCGAGCGCCCATCCCGGTGCGCGCGTCCTGATCTGCGGCTCGCTCTATCTGGCCGGGCAGGTGCTGCGCGAAAACGGCTAGGGCCGCGCCGCAGCCCGGCGCGGGCAAGGCGCCGCTCAGGTGGCGGGCTTGCCCCAGCCGGCATCGCGCATCTCGCGCAGCCGGCTTGCGGTGCGCTCGAACTCAAAGGCGCCCTCGCCCTCGGCATAAAGCCGTTCCGGGTCGTCGGCGCCGCTGGCGATCAGCCGCACATGTGCCTCGTAAAGCGCGTCGATCAGGGTGACGAAGCGTTTGGCCTCATTGTAGTTCGATTGCGTCAGCCGCGGCACGCCGTCCAGAAACAGCACATCGACCGCCTGCGCCAGCGCCAGATAATCAGCCGGACCCAAGGGCTTGCCGCACAGATCCCAGAAACTGGCCCGCGCCGCGCGGCCGACATGCTGCGGCAGCTCGACCTTGCGGCCCTTGATCTCCATGACCAGCGGCACCGGGGTCTGCCCGGCGGTTTCATCCTGCCACAGCCGGTCCATCTGTTCGCGCGCCAAGGCATCGGCGGGCGAGAACCAGACCTGCCCGCCTTCGGTCCGGTCCTGACGGTGATCGGTCTGGCTGGCCAGCTCCACCACATCCATCCGCTCGCGGAGCAGCGCGATGAAGGGCAGGAACAGCTGCCGGTTCAGCCCGTTCTTGTAAAGGTCCTCGGGCACCCGGTTCGAGGTGGTGACCACGGTCACGCCCTGCTCGAACAGGATCTGGAACAGCCGGCCCACGATCATGGCATCGGCGATGTCGGTGATCTGCATTTCGTCGAAACACAGCAGCCGCACCTGCTGGGCCACGGCCAGCGCCACCGGGCGCACCGCGTCCTGCTGGCCGCTTTTGCGCACGCCCTCCAGCGCGGTCTGAATTTCCTGCATGAACTCGTGGAAATGCACCCGGCGCTTTTGCGTCAGCGGCGCGGCCTCAAGGATCAGGTCCATCAGCATCGATTTGCCGCGCCCGACCCCGCCCCAAAGGTAAAGCCCCTTGACTGCGGGCGCAGGCGCCGCTGCCGCGCCCCCGCCCATCAGCTTGCCCAGCCAGCCGGACTTGACCGGCGCGGGTGCGGGCGGTTGATGCGCCAGATCGCGCAGCAGCCGGTCCATCGCCGGCAGCACGGCGCGCTGCGCCGGATCGGGTTCCAGCCGGCCCGCGCGGACACGGGCTTCATAAAGTTCGGTAAGCTTGGTCATGGCGCGGGTTAGCCACAGATACGCCGCCCCTGCAAGGCGGCGCGCGCAGTTTGCGCGGCGCTGATGCCGCCTAGCCGATGGCCTGATTGCGGGTTTCGACCCGGATCGCCAGCGTTGCCAGCGCCGCAAGCAGCAGCAGCGCGGCAAAGACGCCGATGGCAATGCCAAAGCCCCGCGCCACCACCACCCCCAGCAGCGAAGGCGCCAGCAGGCCGCCCAGCCGCGCGACCGCGCTGGCGGTGCCCATGCCGGTGCCGCGCAGGCCGGTCGGGTAAAGCTCGGGCGTAAAGGCGTAAAGCGCGCCCCATGTGCCCAGAAGCGCAAAGCTCATCAGCAGCAGTGCGGCGGCGATCAGCCAGGGGCTGGCGGCCACAGTGAACAGGGCGCAGCCCGCCGCACTGAGCAGCAGGAATATCTGCAGGGTCAGCTTGCGGCCCCATGCCTCGACCCCATGCGCGGCCAGCGCATAGCCCGGCACCTGCGCCAGGGCCAGAAGAACCAGAAAGCCATAGCCGCGCACAAAGCCGAAACCACCCTTGGCCAGCTCCGCCGGCAGCCAGACAAAGACGCCGTAATAGGATAGCGACACCAGAAACCATGTGGCAAAGATGGCAACCGAGCGCTCACGCAGGCCGGGGCCAAACAACCCCTGCCCCGCCCCCTCTTGCACGGGCGCGGCCAGCCGCACATCGGGCGCCAGCGAGCGGCAGCCGTTGGCCACCAGCACCCGGTCCACGACGCGGCGCGCCCCCGGCTCATCGCCCCGACGCAACAGATACATCGGCGATTCCGGCACCCACAGCCGCAGCCCGATGCCAATGACCGCCGGCAGCGCCGCCACGGCAAAGATCCAGCGCCACGGCTCGGCCGTGCCGGCCAGATGCGCACCCCATGCGATCAGCGCGATGATGACCGTCCCCAGCGCCCAGAATCCCTCAAGCCAGACCAGCCAGCGGCCGCGATTGCGCGGCGGCAGGAACTCGGCCATCATCGCGTAATCGACGGGCAAGGTGCCGCCGACCGCCATACCGGTCAGAAAGCGCAGCGCCAGCAGCGCGCCAAAGCCCGGCGCAAAGGCCGAGGCGAGGCCAAAGACCGCATCGCAGCTTACCGTCAGCAGCAGCACATTGCGCCGCCCGATCCGGTCGGCGATGCGGCCAAACAGCGTCGCGCCGACGAACATGCCCAGAAAGAACAGCGTGCCGGTCTGCAAGGCCTGCGGCACGGTCAGGCCGAAACTGCCGGCGATCGAGGCGGCGGTAAAGCCGATGGCGATGACCTGCATCGCATCGGCGGCCCAGACCAACCCAAAGATCGCCAAAAGCCGCTTCTGGAAATGGCCCGCGCCCCCCTGCGCCAAGGCTTCGTCAATGGTCATTGCCACGAAATCCCCCAAAGCAGCCTGACATCTTGCCGTCATCTGCCCACAGGCCGGCGGGAAAATCCAGCCCCGCCCCTTGCCCGGGGCGCGCAAGGCGGGAATTATGCCGCCATGACCGCATCGCGCCTCAGAACCGACGCCGCGCCACAGGGCGTGCTCCGGCTGCTGCTGGGGGTGCTGATGGCGCTGTCGCTGGGCCTGTTCGTGGCCCAGGCCGCCCCCGAAATCACCCCGGCCGGCGGCATGAGCCGCGCATGGCTGACCGCCGCGCCGGGCGGTGCCGCCGGGCTGCATCACCGCGAAACCGCGCGGCAGCCCGGGCTTGCGCCGCAGCCGCTGGCGGTGCTGCCGCCGCAGGGGCCCACACCCCGGCGGCCCGAGCGCTGGACATGGGTGCAGGCCAAGGCACTGACCGCCACTCCGGCGCGACAGTTTCCGATCCGGTTCCGGGCGCGCGCACCGCCCGCCCCTGTCCTCTGACCGAAACGCGTCCCGCCGCAGAACCAGCGGATGGCGACGCATGACGCCGGAATGACAAGGAAAAACAGATGAGCGAATTCGACGAGACCCCGCGCCAGCGCCTGTCCGGGCTGGCGGTGCTGCGCAACTGGTGCCTGATGGGCGGCGGCTTTGCCGCCATCGCCTATGGGCTGGAATGGCTGCTGCGCTAGCAATGCAGGCCGGGCCGGCGCGACAGGATCGCGCCGGCCCAAAGACGGTCAGTAGCTGATCGCGGCGTGGTCGCGCAGTTCCTGCACCGGCGGCCGGCCAAAACCAAAGAACTCCAGATAGGCCGGGATCTGTTCGAACAGCATGTCGGTGCCGACCTGATAGCGGCAGCCCTTGGCGGCGGCAGCGGCCAGGAAAGGCGTCATCTCGGCCTTCATCACCACCTCGCCAACGAAGGTCGAGGGGTCGATGCGCTCCACATCCATCGGCAGCGGATCGCCGGCATTCATCCCCAGGGGCGAGGCATTCACCACGATGTCGAACCCGGCCGGATCGTTCGAGCCGGTCTGCACCACCAGCTGCGGATAGGCCGCCGTCAGCCGCCCGGCCAGCGCCTGCGCATTGGCGTCATTGGGATCGAACAGCGCCAGCCGCGCCGCACCGGCCTTGGCCAGCGAGGCGGCAATCGCCGAGCCGACACCACCGCAGCCGACCACCAGTACCGACTTGCCCGCGATCTGCTGCCCCTTGCCCAGCAGGCCGCCGGTAAAGCCCTCACCGTCGAACATGTCGGCCTCGACCAGCCCGTCGGCGCCCAGCCGCAGCGCATTGGCCGAGCCCGCGATCTGCGCGGTGACCGACACGCGGTCGGCCAATTGGGTGGTGACGATCTTGTGGGGCATGGTCACCAGCGCGCCATGGATATTCGACAAGCGGAACAAAAGCTTGAAGAACTCCGGGTAGTCCTCGGGCTTGACGCCCATGGGCACGACGATGGCGTCGATGCCGCGAAATGCGAACCAGGGGTTATAGATCATCGGCGCCTTGAAGGTCGTCGTCGGGTAACCCAGATGGGCGATCAGTTTCGTGCTTCCGCGGATCATTGTCCTGCCTCGCTGAAAGGAACACGCGGTCCGGGCCGAAACAGTCCCCGGACCCAAGGATCCGGCATGGCCCGCGCCTCCCCCCGACCGCACCATGACCGAGAGATCGCAGGTGTTGGCCGGAAGGTCAAATATCCAGAGCGGGAATTACGTAACATGATGTTAAGCAAGAGGCCGGAGGATACGAATCATGAGTCAGCTGACCATCCGTCAGGTTGAAATCATCCGCGCCGTGATGATGGCCGGCACCATTCAGGGCGCGGCAGAGCTGTTGAACGTCTCGGCCCCCGGCGTGTCGCGGCTGGTGAAATATTCCGAGGAATCGCTGGGCATCCGGCTGTTCGACCGCAAGGGCGGGCTGTTCGTGCCGGCACCCGAGGCGGCCTCGATCTTTGAAATGATCCATCAGGTGCATCGCGACATGTCCAACCTGAATGGCGCCGTGCAGGCGCTGCGCAAGGGCCGCGATGTGACGCTAAGCTTTGCCTCGGCGCCCTCGATCGCGCAATTCATCGCCGCGCGGGCCATTCGCGGCGTGCGGGCGCGCTTTCCCGATCTGTTCATCGACCTCAACATCCTCAAGATCGAGGAAACGGCGGATTACCTGCTGCTGGATCGCGGCGAATTCGTGGTGATGAGCTCGCCCGTCACCAACCCCGCCCTCAGCAGCGAGCCGCTGGCGACGGGCCGGCTGGTGGTGATCGTGCCCGAAGGCCATCGGCTGGCCAACCGCGAGGCGATCTCGGTCCACGATCTGGCCGAAGAGGATTTCATCGGCATCGCCCCCGATGATCCCTATGGCGCGATCATCGCCCAGCCGTTTTTCGAGGCCGGGATCACGCCGCATTACGCCATTCGCGGCCGGTTCGCGCAAACGCTGGTCAGTCTGGTCCGACACGGGCTGGGGGTATCGCTGATCGACGAGTTTTCGGTGGCCGAGGTCTATATGCCCGGCATCGTCCGCCGCCCGCTGCTGGAGCAGGGCGGGATCACGGCCTGGGCGGTGACGCGCAAGGGTCGGCCGCTGTCGAGCTATGCCGAGCTGACGATCGAGCGGTTCCGCCGCGAAATGGCCGCCGCCGTCGCCCGCGACGGCTGGGACGACCCGGTTTAAGGCCGCCCGCCGCCGGCAGGGATCGGGCGGCACGTCCGGCCGCCCGCGCAGCCCCTACCATTCAAGGCAGATCTTGCCGAAATGGCTGCCCGCGCGTTGCCATGCAAAGGCCTCGGCGATGCCCTCCAGCGGATAGCTGCGATCCACCACCGGGCGCCAGTCAAAGCCCGACAGCGCCCGCACCATATCCTGCTGCTGTTCGCGGCTGCCCACGATCAGCCCCTTGAGGCTGGCCTGTTTCGACATCAGCGCGACGGTCGGCACCTCGCCGGCAAAGCCGGTCAGCACGCCGATCAGCGCGATATGCCCGCCCGGCGCCACCGCGCGGATGGATTGCGCCAGCGTGCCGGGGCCGCCGACCTCGACCACGATATCGGCGCCTTGCCCGCCGGTCGCGGCCAGCACCGCGTCGCCCCAATCCGGCGTCGCCTTGTAGTCGATCACCAGATCGGCCCCCAGCGCACGCAGCCGCTCGGCTTTTTCGGCGCTGGAGCTGGTGGCGATCACCCGCGCCCCCATCGCGCGCGCCATCTGCAAGGCCAGCACCGAAACGCCACCGCTGCCCAGCACCAGAACCGTGTCCCCGGCCTTGATCCCGCCATCGACCACCAGCGCGCGCCATGCGGTCAGCCCGGCCGTGGTCAGCGTCGCGGCCTCGGCATGGCTGTAGCCGCGCGGCGCATGGGTAAAGGCGGTGGCGGGCAGCGTCACCGCCTCGCGCGCGAAGCCGTCCACGCCATCGCCGGGCACGGTCAGGAAATCGGTCGGCACCTGCCGGCCCGCCTGCCATTTCGGGAAAAAGCACGACACCACTGCATCGCCCTCGGCGAATTCGGTGACGCCCGCGCCCACCGCCGTCACCACGCCGGCGCCGTCCGACATCGGGATCAGCGCGCCCTCGGCCCGCGGCCCCGAGACCACCAGCAGGTCGTGATAATTCAGCGAGCTGGCGTGCAGACGCACGGTGATCTCGCCCGCTGCCGGCGCGGCAGGTGCCGGCAGATCGACAAGGCGCAGGTTCTCGACCCCGCCGGGGGCGACATGTTGGATCGCTTTCATGGTCTCGGCTCCGATTGCTGCGGCCGGCATCCGCGCCGGCCCTGCCCCTTCACTAAGGCGCGCGACGCGGATATCACAAGAACGCACATGTTTTGCCGATACCCACAAGAATGTAACCATTGAGAGGTCCAGATGCGCAAACTGAACGGCAAGAGCGGTTGCGCCGTCGAGGTCACGCTGTCGGTGATGGGCGGCACGTGGAAGCCGATCATCCTGTTTCACCTGCTGCGCGGCCGGATGCGGTTCAGCGAGCTGGGCCGGGCCATCCCCTCGGTCACGCAGCGGATGCTGACGCTGCAACTGCGAGAACTTGAGGCGGCGGGGATCGTCACCCGCACCGTCTATCCCGAGGTGCCGCCACGGGTGGAATATGAGCTGACGCCGCTGGGCCGGTCACTGCAGCCGGTGCTGGTGGCGCTGCGCGACTGGGGGCAGGCCTATGCCGAGGGCGCGGCGGCGGCCCCGCAGGCACCGGCGGCCTAATCGGCCTCGATCTCGGCCCGGAAGGCGGCGCCAAAGCGGTCCAGCCGCGCCGGGTCCAGATAGCGGGCCAGATCACGCGGACGGTCCTCGGCGATGCGGCGCAGCACCGGATTGCCGACCGACAGCGGCTTTTCGGTGCCATCCTCGCCGCGCGCCAGCCGCTGCTGCGCCTCGGCCAGCCGGTCGAACAATTCGCCCGAGGCCCGGCCCGCCAACGCCTTGCGCGAAGGGTGCATCGGCGCCACCTCGCCTGCGATGACGCGCAGAAAGGCCTCGCCATAGCTTTCCAGTTTCTTTGCGCCGACGCCGTTCACCCGCGCCATCTCATCCAGCGTTTGCGGCCGCGATTGCGCCATTTCGATCAGGGTGCGGTCGGGAAAAATGACATAGGCCGGCACGCGCTGCGCCTCGGCCAAGGCCCGGCGCTGCGCCTTGAGCGCCGAGAGCAGCGGCGCATCCTCATCATCGACCTGGGTGCGCACGACGACTGCGGGGCGGGCGCGCTTGATCAGGTCACGGCGCAGGGTGACGCGGGTTTCGCCGCGCAAGACAGCATGGGCGGTGGCGGTGATCGCCAAGCCCCCGTGCCGTTCGGAATCGGGGCGGATCAGGTCGCGGCCCAGCATCTGGCGGATGATCGCCTGCCACTCGGGGCGCGGAATGTCACGGCCGACACCAAAAGTCGGCAGCCGGTCATGGCCGCGCGCCCGGATGCGGTCGGTCTCGGTGCCGAAGAGCACGTCGATGATATGGCCGGCGCCATAGCTTTCGCCGGTGCGCAGCACCGCAGACAGCACCTTTTGCGCCGCCTCGGTGCCGTCGAAGGTCTGGGGCGGGTCGTCGCAGATGTCGCAATTGCCGCAGGGGGTGGCCGTCTCGCCGAAATAACCCAGCAGGGCGACGCGGCGGCAGCCGGGCGATTCCGCCAGCCCCAGCAGCGCGTTCAGCCGCATGTGATCGGCGGCTTTGCGTTCCGGCGGGGCCAGCCCTTCGTCGATCTGGCCCCGGCGCAGGCGGATGTCCTCGGGGCCATAAAGGGTCAGCGTCTCGGCCGGCGCACCGTCGCGGCCACCACGGCCGATTTCCTGATAATATGACTCGATGGATTTCGGCAGATCGGCATGGGCGACCCAGCGGATATCGGGCTTGTCGATGCCCATGCCAAAGGCGACGGTGGCGGTGACGATCAGCCCGTCCTCGCGCTGAAAGCGGATCTCGACGGCGCGACGCTCGCCGGCCTCCATGCCGCCGTGATAGGCGACGGCGGCAAGGCCGGCCTCGTTCAGGGCCTTGGCCAGCGCCTCGGTCTTGGCGCGGGTGCCGCAATAGACGATGCCCGACTGGCCGCGCCGCGCCGAGGCAAAGTCAAGGATCTGTCGGCGCGGCCCGTCCTTGGGCTGAAAGGCCAGATGGATGTTCGGCCGGTCAAAGCCGCGCAGGAACACCTGCGGCGCGCCCGGCTCGAACAGACGGCGCACGATCTCGTCGCGGGTCTCGGCATCGGCGGTGGCGGTAAAGGCGGCCAGAGGCACGTCAAGCGCCCGGCGCAGTTCCCCCACCCGCAGGTAATCGGGGCGGAAATCATGGCCCCATTGGCTGACGCAATGCGCCTCATCGACGGCGATGGCCTGAACGCCGGCGCGTTTCAGCATCGGCACCGTCGCCCCCGAGGCCAGCCGTTCCGGCGCGATATACAACAGCCGCAACTCGCGCGCGGCCAGCGCCCGCAGCACCTCGGTATTCTCTTCGTCGGTATTGCCGGAGGTCAGCGCGGCGGCGGCCACCCCCGCCTCGGTCAGCGCCCGCACCTGATCGCGCATCAGGGCGATCAGCGGCGAGATCACCACCGTCAGCCCGTCACGCATCAACGCCGGCAGCTGATAGCACAGCGACTTGCCCCCGCCCGTCGGCATGATCGCCAGCACGTCGCGCCCTTCGGCCACCGCGTTGACGATCTCTTCCTGACCGGGCCGGAACCCGTCAAAGCCAAAGACCTGCCGCAGCAGGGGCGCGGCCGACATGGATCAGTAACCGTAGAAGAAGGGAGCGTTGTTCGCCAGCGCACGCTGCGCGATGATGATGATGATAAAGACCACCAGAGGCGCCAGATCCAGCCCGCCGGTATTGGGCAGGATCGAGCGGATCGGGGCGTAAAGCGGTTCAAGCAGGCGCGAAAGACCGTTCCACAACTGCCAGACCAAGGGCTGGCGCAGGTTCAGCACCTGAAAATTGATCAGCCAGGACATGATGATATGGGCGATCATCACGAACCAGACCACATCCAGTATCAGCATCAAGGCTTGGTAAAGCGTGACCATCGCATCCTCATCCGCAAGTCTGGCGACAGGTAAGGCAGCAGACGCCGTTTCGCAAGGCGCCGCAGTCCGGCCGCAGCGTCGCGATTGACCCGCGCGCGCGCCTTGGCTAGCCCGCCGGCAAAAGGGGCCCGTGATGTATCCGATCCTGCGCTTTGCCAAGGAAATGCTGAAATACCGCCGCCAGCCCCGCATTGGCATGCTGGAGGCGCATGTCTCGACCCACCGCTGCTGGCCCTGGGATCTGGACCCGTGGATCGAGCTGAACAACGGCCGCACCCTGACGCTTTACGATCTGGGCCGGGTGCCGATGGCGATGCGCACCGGCATTCTGCCGACGCTGCGCACACGCGGCTGGGGCATCACGGTGGCCGGCAACTCGGTGCGCTATCGCCGCCGCATCCGCGCCTTTGACCGCTTTACCATGGTGTCGCGCACATTGGGCTGGGACGCGCGGTTTCTTTACATGGAGCAAAGCATCTGGCGCGCTGGCGAATGCTGCAACCACATGCTGCTGCGCGGAGCAATCACCGGGCCGCAGGGCATCGTGCCGCCGGCCGAGCTGATGGCGGCGGTGGGTGCCGCGCCGGACAGCCCGCCCCTGCCCGGCTGGGTTGTGGCCTGGATCGCGGCCGACGCCCAGCGTCCGTGGCCGCCGGTGTTGCCCGAACTGCCCGCCGGTGTGGCGCGCGGCGATCTGCCGGGCTGAGGCGGCTTTCCTTGGCCCCGGCGGCGCACTAGGCTCGCGGCGCGGCGGCAAAAGGCCGGCTGGCAAGAGGCAGGGCATGGAACGCAAACGGATCTGGGGCTGGTGGTTTTTCGACTGGGCCAGTCAGCCCTATGCCACGCTGCTGACCACCTTCATCTTTCCGGTCTATTACGCCGAGGTCGCGCGCAACCACTACCTTCAGGCCGGCATGGCCCCCGAGGCGGCGGCGGCGGCGGCGCAATCGCTGTGGGGTTACGGCCTTGCGATCTCGGGGATGATCATCGCAGTGCTGGCGCCGGTCCTGGGCGTGGTTGCCGACAATTCCGGGCGGCGGATGGTCTGGGTCTGGTTCTTCTCGGTGCTTTATGTCGTCGGAGCATGGGGGCTGTGGTTCCTGATGCCCGACCAGCCGAACCTGCATCTGGCAGTCATCTGCTTTGGCATCGGCCTGATCGGCGCCGAGTTCACCACCATCTTTACCAATGCCCTGCTGCCCGGTCTGGCGCCCCGCTCCGAGATCGGCCGCATCTCGGGCTCGGGCTTTGCCTTTGGCTATCTGGGCGGCGTGGTGTCGCTGTTCCTGATGCTGCTGCTTTTGGCCGAAAGCGCCACGACAGGGCGCACATTGGCCGGGATCGCCCCGATCCTTGGACTGGACCCGGCGCTGCGCGAAGGCACCCGCGCCGCCGGTCCCTTTACCGCAATCTGGTATCTGGTCTTCATGATCCCGTTTTTCCTGTGGGTGCCGGAAACGCCCGGCCCGCGCCGCCGGCTGCGGCCCGGCTCGGCGCTGCGCGATCTGGGCGCGCTGATCGCCGGCCTGCGGCGTCGACGCTCACTGGCGGCATTCCTGATCTCGTCAATGCTGTCGCGCGATGCGCTGAACGGGCTTTACGCCTTTGGCGGCATCTATGCGGCGGGCGTGCTGGGCTGGCCGGTGATCCTGTCGGGGGTGTTCGGCATCGTTTCGGCCATATCGGCCACGATCATCAGCTGGCTCGGCGGGCGGGCCGATCGGCGCTGGGGGCCAAAGCCGGTGACGATCCTTTGCACGCTGGTCCTGATGCTGGTCTGCGTGGTCGTGGTGGGCATGGATCGGGATCACTTTTTCGGGATCGCCCTGCCCGCCGGCTCGCGCCTGCCGGATGCGGTGTTCTTTGCCTGCGGCGCGCTGATCGGCGGCGCGGGGGGCGTCCTGCAATCGGCCGGGCGCACGCTGGTCGTGCTGCATACCTCGGCCGAGCGCGCCACCGAGGTCTTTGGCCTTTATGCGCTGTCGGGCAAGGCGACCAGTTTCCTCGCGCCCCTTCTGATTGCGCTGGCCACCCAGATCAGCGGAAGCCTGCAACAGGGCATCTCGCCGCTGATCGTGATGTTCCTTCTGTCGCTGGTTTTGCTAAGTTGGGTCAAAGCAACAGGAGAATCCGAGCAGTGATCCGCAAGTTCCTGACCACCGCCGCACTTGTGCTGGCGGCCGCACTGCCGGCTGCGGCCGACCCTTTGGCAAAGGATGTCTTTGGCGCGGCGAACGGCTCGACCGGCGGGCCGCCGACCGCTATCGGCTTTTATTCCAAGGGCTGTATCGCCGGCGCCGTGCAACTGCCCGAAAGCGGGCCCAGTTGGCAGGTGATGCGCCTGTCGCGCCACCGCAACTGGGGCCATCCGCAATTGGTCAGCTTTCTGGTCGGCCTGTCGCGGGCGGCACAGCAGGTCGGCTGGCCGGGGCTTTATATCGGTGACATGAGCCAGCCACGCGGCGGCCCAATGGTCACCGGCCATGCCAGCCACCAGATGGGGCTGGACGCCGATATCTGGATGCTGCCGCCGACCAGCCTGCGGCTGAGCGTGGCGCAGCGTGAAAAGCTGTCCTCGCAATCGGTGGTGAATGCCGCCGGCACCGCGCCCTCGGCGCTGTGGAGCAACGCCCATATGGCCATCCTGCGCGCCGCCGCCAGCGATCCGCGCGTCGAGCGGGTCTTTGTCGATCCGGTGGCCAAGGTGGCGATGTGCCAGACGGCGACCGGCGATCGCAGTTGGCTGCGCAAGATCCGCCCGATCAACAACCACAATTACCATTTCCACGTGCGGCTGGCCTGCCCCGCCGGCTCGGTCTGTCAGCAGCAGGATGCGCCGCCGCCCGGCGACGGCTGCAACGAGGCCGCCGAATGGATCAAGAACCGGATCGATCCCAGCCGGGTCAAGCCGGTGCCGCCCGATCCCAACTATCGCCACCCGCGCAGCTATCGGCTCAGCGAAATGCCGCGCCAATGCCAGGCCGTGGCCACGGCGCGCTGACCTGACCGATGCGCAAGACCTGCATGCGCGGGGCGGCCGCCGCCCTGATCGCCATCCTCGCCACGCTGACCTATTCCTGCGCCGCTGAGCCGCGGCCCGATCCGGCCGGCGGCCAGCCACGGGTCAGCCATATCGGCACCTATGTCTGGTCGATGGACGATGATCTGTTCGGCGGCTTTTCCGGCATCCGGCTCAGCGCGGACGGTCAGCGCTTTACCGTGCTGTCGGACCGCGCCAGCCTGCGCTGGGGCGAGGTCGCGCGCGACGCCAAGGGCAAGATCGACGGCCTGCAGGTCGAAGGCATCACCCGGATCAAGGACAGTCAGGGCCGATACCTGCCGCCGGGCTGGAAAGGCGACAGCGAGGGGCTGGCGATCGACCGCGACGGCCGGCTTTGGGTCAGCTTCGAGGGGCTGACGCGGGTGGTGCGCTATGACACGCCCGAAAGCCCCGCCGTCCCCCTGCCCCGGCCCGCCGCCTTCCGGCAGATGCAGCGCAATTCCTCGCTGGAGACGCTTGCCATCGCGCCCAATGGCGACATCCTGACCGTGCCGGAACGCTCGGGCGCGCTGACGCAGCCCTTTCCGGTCTATCGCTATCGCTATGGCGCCTGGGATCAGCCGTGGTCGATCCCGCGCAGCGGCGATTTTCTGGCGGTGGATGCCGATATCGGCCCCGACGGCCGCTTCTATCTGCTGGAGCGCGACTTTCTGGGGCTTCTGGGTTTTCGCAGCCGGGTGCGGCGCTTTGACATGGGCCCGGACGGGCTGAGCCATGAACAGGTGCTGCTGGTCAGCGGGCCGCTGCAATATGACAATCTGGAAGGCATCTCGGTCTGGCGCGATGCGCAGGGCATCCGGTTGACGATGATTTCGGACGACAATTTCAACTTTGTCCAGCGCACCGAGCTGGTAGAATACCGCGTCGAGGATCCCGCACCATGAGCCTGTCCCAGACCATCGAAGCGCTTGAGCGCGCCATTGCCTCGGCCTTGCAGGACCGCCGGATCACCGGCTGCGCGGTGATGCTGGCGCAAAACGGCAAGCTGGTGTTTTCCGCCGCCGAAGGCATGGCCGACCGCGAGGCGGGGCGCGCCATGACGCAAGGTGGCTGGCTGCGCTATGCCTCGGTCACCAAGCCCTTTACCACGCTGGCGGCGCTGCGGCTGATGGATCAGGGCCGGCTTGCCCCCGAAGATCTGGTGACGCGCTATCTGCCCGGCTTTACCCCGGCCCTGGCCGATGGCAGCCGGCCGCCGATCACGGTCAATCAGCTGATGTCGCATATGGCCGGGCTGGATTATGGCTTTGCCCAGCCGCCGGGCGGGCCCTATGCGCAGGCCGGGGTCTCGGACGGGATCGGCGACAGCGGCATCACGCTGGCCGAGAACCTGCGCCGCATCGCCGGCGTGACGCTGGACCGCGCGCCCGGCAGTGCCTGGCGTTATTCAGTCGCAACCGATGTGCTGGGCGCGGTGATCGAGGCGGCAAGCGACCGCCCTCTGCCGCAGGCCATGGCCGATCTGGTCACTGGCCCCTTGGGCGTCGAGGCCGGGTTTCTGGCCGATCCGCACAAGCTGGCGGCCAACTACGTCGACGCCCGCCCCGAGCCCCGGCGCATGTCCGGCCTGACCCAAGTGCCGATTCCGGGCGCCGAGGGGCTGGTGTTCAGCTTTCTGCCCGAACGCGGCTTTGACCCCGCAGCCTTTCCCTCGGGCGGGGGCGGCATGTCGGGTCAGCCTGCGGCGGCGCTTGCCGTGCTGGATGCGCTGCGCGACGGGCCCTTCATTTCTGAACCGCTGCGCCGCATGGCGATGCAGAACCGGATCACCGGGCCGCATCCGATGCGCGGACCCGGCTGGGGTCACAGCTGGATGGGCGCGGTGGTCTGCGATCCGGCACTGGTCGGCATCGGCCTGCCGCAGGGCAGCCTCAGCTGGGGCGGCATCTACGGCCACAGTTGGGTGGTCGATCCCTCGCGCGCATTGACGCTGCTGGCGATGACCAATACCACGACCGAGGGCATGAACGGTGCCTTTGCCGTCGAGATGACGGCGGCACTGGGGGCCTGACGCTTGACAGGACGGCATGGGCGGGCCTAAGCGGGCCTGCCGCCTGCGACCGAGTCTCCGCTACCTTGTCAAAACGGAATCCGACATGCGTATCCTTCCCGGCGTGATCGCCATGGCCATCGTCGTGGTGGCCTCGAACATCCTTGTCCAGCATCTGCTGGGCGACTGGCTGACCTGGGGGGCGCTGACCTATCCCGTCGCCTTTCTGGTCACCGACATCATGAATCGCGTCTATGGCCCGGCGGCCGCGCGCAAGGTGGTGCTGGCCGGTTTCGTCACCGGGGTGATCTGTTCCATCGTCGCGGCCGGCATGGACAAGACCACGCTGCGCATCGCCGTCGCCTCGGGCGCGGCCTTCCTTGCGGCGCAGCTCATGGACATCGCGGTGTTCAATCAGTTGCGAAAATACAACTGGTGGTTACCACCCCTAGCGTCAACTCTGGTCGGCTCGGTGCTGGATACCGCCGTATTTTTCACCATTGCCTTCTCGGCAACGCTGGTGCCGCTGTTTCCGCATGACGATGTTTCTTGGGCAAATGAATTGGTTCCGCTGCTGGGTCGCGGCCCCGTTCAGCCGTTGTGGGTTTCGCTGGCAG
The DNA here is from genome assembly GCF_009711185.1 of Paracoccus limosus. Lineage (GTDB taxonomy): Bacteria > Pseudomonadota > Alphaproteobacteria > Rhodobacterales > Rhodobacteraceae > Paracoccus > Paracoccus limosus. The sequence continues at coordinate 18,739 of NZ_WMIF01000001.1, read as the reverse complement.
TTGCCGATTGGATGGTCAAACTGGCGCAGGCCGTGCTGGCCCTGATCCCCTTCCGGATCGTCGTCGGAAATTTGATCCGCAAGCGTGCGCAAATTCATTGACTGTTAAGGTCTCTGTGGCAGGCTGAGGGCATACGGCAACACATTGAAAGGAGGTGGTCCAGTGTCGAGAGTGATATTGGAGAGAGGTGTCGGGACAGTCAGGGGGGCCGCGGCCTGAGGGCAGCCCCAAGGGTCGTGAACCCTGACTGGGACGGTGGGCACCAACCCTAACCGGACCATCTCCGTGGATCTCGCGGGCCGTTTCCACGAAGCGGCCCGTTCCTACGTTTCCAGACAGGCTGAGGCGGCGCGCCGTGATGTGCTGAGTGGCGGGTGTCTGGGGGACTGAGCGCCTGAATCGCCGGGCGCTTGGTCTGGCGACCGCGCCCAAGCGTCGGGGCGCCGGGCGGCTGAGTTATCCGACCGTGATAGCGAGCAATCGAGCGCTGTCGCCTTGAGCGTCGAGCGACGAGCGACGAGCGACGAGCGACGAGCGAAGAGCGACGAGCGACGAGCGACGAGCGACGAGCGACGAGCGACGAGCGACTGAAACGCCCCGCGTCTGGATCGGGCAAGGGGTCTGCGGGCATTGGGCTCCTGAACCGCCGGATTGGGCAAGGCGGCTCGCTAGTCCAAGACATTGCCCTCTGAACGCCCGCATCTGGATCGGGCGACGCGCTCAAACCTCTGTGGCGCTGAGCGATTGAAGCGCCCGACTGCTAGATCGCGCAGTGGGCCCTTCGATCAAGACGTCGAGCGCCTGAAACATGCGGCATCTGTATTGGGCAGCACGTCCGGGGCACGGGGCACCTGAATCGCCCGGTCGCCGGATTGTGCGCCCGGGCCGTGCACCTAAGGCCAGGGACATCTGAATTCACCGCCACCGGATGGGAAATTATCATGCAGGGCTGCAGGGCCTTGGATTGTGCGGCCCGCGCCGATCCGACCCAAGCCGCGTCACGGCACGTCCCGCCCCGCCGACGCTTCGCAGCTTGCCCCGCCCCCCCTTACCCTCTCACTCCTTGCCGCCGCCCCGAGGGTGCAATTCGTTGATCAGATCGATCTGGATGCGCTGGATCTCCAGCAGGCGCTGCCATTGATGCGTCAGCTGATGGTCCAGCTTTTCATGCAGCTGGCGCAGCTCCAGCTCGGCCTTCAGATTGATTCGGTAGTCGTTTTCGGCGCGGCGGCGGTCCTTGTCCTCTTGCCGGCGCTGGCTCATCATGATGATCGGCGCCTGCAGGGCCGCGACGCAGGACAGGATCAGATTCAGCAGGATGAACGGATAGGGGTCGAAAGGCCGGCCCAGATAGGTCAGCGTGTTCACGATCACCCAGCCGACCAGCACCCCGACGAAGGCCAGGATAAAGGCCCATGACCCGCCCCATTCGGCAACGCGATCCGCCATGCGGGCACCGAATCCGGGCGGCATTTCGAAGTCGTCGGGCGCGGTCTGCGGCGTCAGCAGCGCACCGCGCGACAGCGCTGCGGCCACCTCGGCCTCAAGCGTGCCAACCTCGCCGGTTTCGTCGGCCAGAAGTTCGGTCAGGTAAAGCTGGCGATAACGTTCCAGATCGGCCTGACAGATGCTGCCATCCGCAGGCAGGTCTGGTCGGTCGCGGCGGATCAGCGCCGCCAGCGACGGCCGCAGCCCGGCGACCGCAAGGCCCTCGGCCCCGCAGGGCTGGCCGCAGACGGCGCAATAGGGCGGGTGGGGATCGGTCTGGGACATGGCGCGGCTTTCCTGTTCAGGGGGCAAGACTATCCCCGCCGCAGCCGCCTGCCAACGGCTGGTGAAAGCCCCGCGACCCGCTTGCCCTGCGCGCCCCACCGCGCCAAGATCGCCGGTATGGATGAACCAAGACTAAGCCTGCGGCTGCATTTCGATACCCTGACCTTTGGTCGGGGCAAGGCCGATCTGTTGCAGGGCATTGCCGAACTGGGCTCGATCTCGGCCGCCGGGCGGCGGCTGGGGATGAGCTATCGCCGCGCATGGGCGCTGGTCGAGGAAATGAACGCACATTTCCGCGCGCCACTGGTGGAAAGCAGCCGCGGGGGCGCCGGTGGCGGCGGCGCCGGCCTGACCGAGCTGGGCGCGCAGGCGCTGGCCGAATATCGCGGGCTTGAGGATCTGCTGCGCAGCGCGCCGCAACTGGCGCGGCTGAGCGATATGCTTGGACCGAAATAACGCTTGAACCGGCGGCGCGGCGGCGGTTATGTCGGCACGACCATAACGGAGACCATGATGCGCCTGCCCCTGCTTGCCGCCGCGCTGATCGCGCTCGCCACCACCCCCGCCGCACAGGCCGACGAGATCACCGTCTTTGCCGCCGCCAGCCTCAAGACCGCGCTGGATCAGATCGCCGCCGACTGGCAGCAATCGCATGGCGACAAGGTGGTGATCTCCTATGCCGGCAGTTCGAAACTGGCCAAGCAGATTCAGGAGGGCGCGCCGGCCGATCTGTTCATCTCGGCCTCGACCGACTGGATGGATGCGGTCGAGAAATCGGGCGACATCGACCCGGCCACGCGCGAGGATCTTTTGGGCAATACGCTGGTGCTGGTCGGCCATGGCACGCCGGCCGCAGGCGAAATCGCCCAATTGCCGCAACTTCTGGGTCAGGACAAGCTGGCCATGGCGCTGGTCGATTCCGTCCCCGCCGGGCAATATGGCAAGGAGGCTCTGCAAAAGCTGGGGCTCTGGGACAAGCTGCAAGGTCAGGTCGCGCAAGCCGATGATGTGCGCGCCGCGCTGAAGCTGGTGGCGACCGGCGAGGCGCCGCTGGGCATCGTCTATCGCTCGGATGCGGTGGCCGAAAAGGGCGTCGGCGTGATCGCGACCTTCCCCGAGGACAGTCATGCCCCGATCACCTATCCCGCCGCCGTGACCAAGGCCGCCGACACGCCCGAGGCCGCCGCCTTTCTGAAATCGCTCAAATCCGAACCGGCGCGCGGCATCTTTCAGGCGCAGGGCTTCAGCGTCGCACCATGAGCGACTGGCTGGGACCGCAGGAATGGCAGGCGGTCCTGCTGTCGCTGCAGGTGGCGCTGGTCGCCACCGCCGCCAGCCTGCCGCTGGCGGTTGCGGTGGCGTGGTTGTTGGCACGGCGGCGCTTTCCCGGCCATGACCTGCTGAGCGCGCTGGTGCATCTGCCGCTGGTGATGCCGCCGGTGGTGACAGGCTATCTGCTGCTGATTACCTTTGGCACGCAGGGGCCGGTCGGCGGTCTGCTGAAACAGATGGGCATCGTGCTGGCCTTTCGCTGGACCGGCGCGGCGCTCGCCACCGCGATCATGTCCTTTCCGCTGATGGTGCGGGCGATCCGGCTGGGGTTCGAAAACGTCGATCCCCGGCTGGAGCAGGCCGCCGCCACCTTGGGCGCGCCGCGGGCGATGATCTTTCTCAGCGTGACCCTGCCCCTCATGCTGCCGGCGATTCTGGCCGGGATCACCCTGGGCTTTGCCAAGGCGATGGGCGAATTCGGCGCCACCATCACCTTCGTCTCGAACATCCCCGGCCAGACCCAGACCCTGCCCTCGGCCATCTATGCGCTGCTGTCGACGCCCAGCGGCGAAGGCCCGGCGATGCGGCTGGTGCTGATCTCGGCCGCAATCTCGATCGGGGCGGTGCTGGCCTCAGAGGCGCTGGCGCGCAGGATGGCGCGATGATCGAGGTCGAATTCCAACGCGGCTTTCCGGGCCTGTCTCTGGATGTCGCCTTTCAGGCGCCGGCGGGGATCACGGCGCTGTTCGGCCCCTCGGGTTGCGGCAAGACCACGACGGTCAATGCGGTGGCCGGGCTGTTGCGGCCGGATCGCGGGCGGATCGTGCTGAACGGCCGGGTGCTGTTCGACGGCCGCACCGACCTGCCGCCGCAGGCGCGCCGCATCGGCTATGTGTTTCAGGATGCGCGGCTGTTTCCGCATCTGAGCGTGGCGCGCAACCTGCGCTTTGCCGCGCGCTGGCGGCGGGGGGCGGATGCCGATTTCGACCGCATCACCGCCATGCTGGATCTTGGGCCGCTGCTGCATCGCCGCCCGGCGACGCTGTCGGGGGGCGAGCGCCAGCGCGTCGCCATCGGCCGGGCGCTGCTGTCGGCCCCCGAACTGCTGGTGATGGACGAGCCGCTGGCAGCGCTCGACGAAGCGCGCAAGACCGAGATCCTGCCTTGGCTGGAACGGCTGCGCGACGAGGTGCGGCTGCCGATGCTTTATGTCAGCCATTCGGTGCCCGAGGTGCTGCGACTGGCCAACAGCGTCGTGCTGATGCAGCAGGGCCGGGTGCGCCACGCCGGCCCGCTGACCGAGGTGCTGGCCGACCCGGCGCTGGCGCCGCTGATGGGCGCACGCGAGGCCGGGGCGCTGATCGCAGGCACCGTTGTCGCGCGCGAAGCCGACGGGCTCAGCCGGGTGATGACCGCCGCCGGGCCGATCTGGCTGGCGCTGGATCGCCCGCCCGGCACCCGGCTGCGGCTGCGAATCCTTGCCCATGAGGTGATCCTGTCGCGCGCCGCACCTCAGGGGCTGTCGGCCCTGAACGCGCTGCCAGCGACCGTCATCGACATCCGCGACGGCATGGTGCAGCTGGCGCTGGGGGATGAGCGGATGCTTGCCCAGATCACGCCCAGATCCGTGCAGATGCTTGATCTGAAAGCAGGAGCCGCCTGCCACGCCATCGTGAAATCGGTCTCGGTCCTGCCCAGTTGACCGGGGCACGCCTGCCTTCTGGAGGCTTTGTTATTTGCGCATAACCACTGCCATCCGCTAGAATGGCACAAAACTCGCAAGCAAGAATGACTCCGAGGGCAGTATGAACAGGTTTCTCAAGCTCGCCATTGTCGGGCTGGTTGCCTCCTGTGGTGGCGGCGGCAATTACGGCGCACCGCGCAATCTGGAAAACGCCTGCGCCATCGTGGCCGAGCGCCCGGCCTATCTGAACGCCATGAAGGAAACCGAGCGACGCTGGGGCGTGCCGATCCATGTCCAGATGGCGACCATCCATCAGGAATCGAAATTCATCGGCAATGCCCGCACCCCGCACCGCTATGCGCTGGGGATCATCCCGATGGGGCGGCAAAGCTCGGCCTATGGCTATAGTCAGGCCATCGACGGCACCTGGGACGATTACCGCAAGGCGACCGGCAATCGCGGCGCGCGGCGCGACAACATCCGCGACGCCACCGATTTCATGGGCTGGTATATGAGCAATTCGACGCGCATCCTTGGCATCTCGAAACAGGACGCCACCTCGCAATATCTGGCCTATCACGAAGGCCGCGCGGGCTTTAACAACGGCTCGCATCGCGGCAAGCCGTGGCTGAACACGGTAGCCGGCCGGGTCGGCGCCCGGGCCGAGCTTTACCGCGTGCAACTGGCAAGCTGCCGCTAAGGGGGCGCGAGGCCGGTCCGCCGGCCCGCCCCTGCCGCGACGGGATCGCCTTACGGGTTGATGAATTTCGACGGCGGGATCTGCACGCCGGTCGTCATGTCGCCCAGAATGACCGTGGTGCGCTTGCCGGCGTCATCGGTCACCACCCATTGCCGCAGCTGTGTCGGGTTGGCGGTGAACACCATCTGGATATTGCCATATTCGGGATGCTGGGGATCCTGCGCGACCACCACGGTCGCGTTCTTTTTCTCGGCATAGCCGGTGACCATCTTGGCCTGACCCAGATTGATGTTGGGCGCAAGGATCAGCGACAGCGGCGTCTTGGACAGCGGATATTGCTGCGGGCCGCTGCGCGACTTGCCGTCATAGACCGAGACCGTCCCGGACGAGGCCATCACCAGCGTCTTGTTGCCCTTGTATTCAAAACGCACGCGGTTCGGGCGCTGGATATAGACGGTGCCGGTCGAAATCGAGCCATCGTTGTTGACCTGGGTAAAGCCCGCCTGCGCGGTCTTGAGGCTGTTGAGATAGCGCGAGATCTCGTTCAGCGGGATTTTCTCGGCCAAAGCCGGAAAGGCCATGGCAAGGCACAGGACGGGCGCAAGGGCGAGCGTTTTGAGTTTCATGGCAGCGAGATTAGCCTTTTGTCAGGGACTTGCACATCACGTTCACGAGGCGATGCGGCGCAGGAACGCTCGCACCGCCGTGACCGTTCCAGCCGCGCCCGGTGGTCAGATCGGCTGACCGGCCAGCAGGCGCGGCATCGGGTCCAGCCGCAGCCCGGCCGCCTGCCGCATGAAGCCGCGCCGCAACGCCGGCAGGCGGTCGATCAGCCCCATGCCCAGCGCGCGGGCCGCACCCAGAACCGGGTTGCCGTTGGAAAACAGTGCATTCACCCCGTCCATGCCAAGGGCCAGCGCCGTCGCATCCGGCCGGCGCCATTGCTCATAGCGCTGCAGCACCGGCTCGGTGCCGATGTCCTCGCCCCGCCTACGCGATTCGACCAGCACCTCGGCCAGGGCCGCCACGTCGCGCAGACCCAGGTTCAGCCCCTGCCCGGCAATGGGATGCACGCCATGCGCCGCATCGCCGATCAGCGCCACCCGCGGCGCGACATAGCTTTCCGCCAGCGTCAGGTTCAGCGGATAGGAAAACCGCGGCCCGGCCAACCGGATCGCGCCCAGAAAATCCCCGAAACGCGGGCGCAGCGCGGCCAGGAAATCGTCATCCGGCAGAGCGATCAGCGCGCGCGCCTGCACGGCCTCTTCGGACCAGACGATGGAACTGCGGTTGCCCGGCAAGGGCAGGATCGCCAGCGGCCCGGTCGGCATGAAGAACTGATGCGCGGTGCCCTGATGCGGCAGCTCGTGATCGACGGCGGCAACCAGTGCGATCTGGCCATAGTCATGGCCCAGCCGGCGGATGCCGGCCCGCGCCGCCACGCCCGACTGCCGGCCATCAGCGCCCACCAGCAGACGCGCCCGCAACCGCCGGCCATCCGACAGCAGCACGGCGATGCCGCCCGGCCCCGGCTCTTGCCCGACGACGGAAAGGCCGGGCAGATGCGTCACCCGCGCGCGCATGGCCGCCAGCAGCGCCCGATACAGGAAACGGTCCTCCAGCATATAGCCCAGACGGCCTTCCTCGATCTCGGCGCCGTCGAAATGCAGGCCAAAGGGCGCGGCGCCCTCGCCCGGATGGCCCTGCGTCGCCTCGACCTTCAGGATCGGCTGCGCCTGATCGGCCAGTCCGCGCCACAGCCCCAGCGCCGCCAAGAGCCGCTGCGAGGCCAGCGCCAGCGCATAGGCGCGCCCGTCAAAGGCATCGCCCGCCCGGCTGTCGGCCGGCCGGCTGTCGACCACGGCCACGCTCAGCCCGCATTGCGCCAGCGCAAGCGCCAGCGCCGGGCCGTTCAGCCCGCCCCCGGCGACGACGATATCGAAATCCCTGTCCATGCCCCGCAATATGCCGCAGCGCCCGGCGATGTCCATGCGGCTTGGCCGCGCAGATCATGCGGCATTGCGGCGGCTGCCCTGCCCGGCTAGCCTTGCGCGGTCCACGGATCCCTCGGAGAGCAATGTGATGGATTGGCTGAAGGCACCGGCGGCCGAACAGGGCCGGGCGATTCTGGCGGGGCTGCTGAGCCCGGTCGAGCAGACCGAGGCCTATCTGGATGCCGCCCGGCGCCACCGCTATGGCACGCGCATCTACGCCCGGCTGACCGCCGACCGCGCGCGCATCGAATCCATCGCCGCACATGACCGCGCCAAGGCCGGGCTGCGGCGCAGCCTGCTGGACGGCGTGGCGATCAGCTGGAAGGACAATATCGACAGCGCCGGCACCGCGACCGAGGCCGGCTCGCGTCTGCTGGCCGGTCGCACGCCCGACCGCGATGCGGCGATCCTGCATCGGGCGACGCTGCAGGGGCTGGCCTGCCTTGGCAAGACGCATATGACCGAGCTGGCCTTTTCCGGGCTTGGCGTGAACCCGATGACGGCGACGCCGCCCAACAGCATCGACGCCAGCCTTGCGCCGGGCGGCTCCAGCTCGGGCGCGGCGGTTTCGGTCGCGCTGGGGCTGGCCGCGGCGGCCATCGGCTCGGACACCGGCGGCTCGATCCGGGTGCCGGCGGCGTGGAACGGGCTGGTGGGGTTCAAGCCGACGGCCGGCATGGTCGACGGCCAGGGGGTGGTGCCGCTGTGCCGCAGCTTTGATGTGGCCGGGCCCATCGCCCGCACCGTCGAGGATTGCGCCGAGCTTTTCGCCGTGCTGCGCGGCGAGCCCGCCACCGATCTGGCCGGCGCCGAACCGGGGCGCCTGCGCCTGCTGGTGCTGGACGGCGTGCCCTTTGACGGCGCCCGCGAAGGGCCGGTCGCAGCCTTTGAAGAGGCCGTAGACCGGCTGGGCCGCGCCGGCGCGCGCGTCAGCCATATCGCACCCGCCTGCGTGGCCGAGGCCATGGCGCTGGCACCCATCCTGTTTGCGCCCGAGGCCTATGGCACATGGCGCGAACAGATCGAGGACGCACCCGATCTGATGTATCCGCCGATCCTCGAACGCTTTCGCGGCGGCAAGGACACCCTGGCCGCCGATTACGTCGCCGGCTGGCAGCGGCTCGCGCGGCTGCGCGCCGATTGGGCCGCGCTGGTCGCCGGCCATGACGCGGTGATCCTGCCCACCGCACCGATCCTGCCGCCCGACACCAACCGGCTGCTGACCGAGCCCGATTTCTTTGCCTCGGAAAACCTGCTGACGCTGCGCAATACCCGGATCGCGAATCTGCTGGGCCTGCCCGCCGTCACCCTGCCGACCGGCCAGCCCGCCTGCGGCATCATGCTGATGGGCCGGGCCGGCGATGATCACGCGCTGCTGGTCGCCGCAGCCGCCGCCGAGGCCGCGCTGCGCCAGGACTGAAGGCGGACTGAAACACGAACGAAAACCCGGCAAAACCCCGGAAAACCCGCATGTTGTCCGGGGTTTTGCCCTGAAACTCTGGACGCATGGGGGCTTTGCCGGTATCCTGTCGCAAACGGGGCGAAACGACCCCGACTGAGAGGCAGCCATGGCACTACCCGAGCGGTTCTCGAACCTGCCGGAATACGCATTCCCGCGCCTGAGGGCACTTTTGTCCGGTATTTCCCCCGGCATGGAGCCGATCGTGATGACGATCGGCGAGCCACGCCATGCCGTGCCGGAGTTTACCGGCCGGATCATGGCCGAAAGCATCGCGGAGTTCGGCAAATACCCCCCGAACGAGGGCAGCGCCGAGCTGCTGGCCGCGATCTCGGGTTGGATCGAACGCCGGCATGGCATCGCGGTCGAGCCGGCGCGGATCATGGCGCTGAACGGCACGCGCGAGGGGCTGTTCAACGCGGCCCTTGCGCTTTGCCCGGAAGAAAAGGCCGGCCAGCGCGCCGCCATCCTGATCCCGAACCCGTTCTATCAGGTCTATGCCGTCGCCGCCGCCGCCGTGGGCGCCGAGCCGGTCTTTGTGCCTGCCGGACCCGAGACCGGCTTTCTGCCGCGCTATGCCGATCTTGCGCCCGAGGTGCTGGACCGGGTGGCCATCGCCTATCTGTGCTCGCCAGCCAACCCACAGGGTTCGGTCGCGTCCGAGGATTACCTCGAAGAGCTGATCGCTCTGGCCGAGCGCCATGATTTTCTGGTCTTTTCCGACGAATGCTATTCCGAGATCTGGCGCGACACCCCGCCCCCCGGCGCCTTGGCCGTCGCCACCCGCATGGGGCTGGCCGACCGGGTGGTGATGTTCAATTCGCTGTCCAAACGCTCGAACCTGCCGGGGCTGCGCTCGGGCTTTGCCGCCGGCGGGCTCAAGCAGATCGCCGCCCTGCGCCGACTGCGCAGCTATTCCGGCGCCCCCCTGCCCCTGCCGGTGCAGCGCGTCAGCGCCGCCGCTTGGGCCGATGAGGCACATGTCGACGAAAACCGCGCGCTCTATCACGCGAAATATGCCGTGGCCGACCGGGTTCTGGGCAATATGCCGGGCTATCAGGCGCCGCAGGGCGGGTTCTTCCTGTGGCTGCGCGTGCCCGAAAGCATCGGCACCGGCGAGGATGCGGCAAAAAAGCTGTGGACCGAGGTCGGCATTCAGGTACTGCCCGGCGCTTATCTGTCGCGCGACATGGCCGGAGGCAATCCGGGCCGCGATTACATCCGCGTCGCGCTGGTCGATCCGGCCGGCCCGACCGAGACGGCGCTGAACCGTCTGAAGACCTGTTTGTATCAAGGGGGCTGAGGCATGGCGAGTTGGCAGGCGAAACAACGCGATCCGCTGTTCGACCAATCGACCCAAGCGGCGCTGGAACGGCGCGGCAAGGAATTGCTGGGTGCCGGTCTGGTCGTGCTGGGCGTGCTGATCGCGATGATGCTGATCAGCTATACCCCCGATGACCCCAGCTTCATGTCGGCCACCGACCAGCCGGCGCAGAACTATCTGGGCCGGCCGGGCGCCTATATCGCCTCGGCGCTGTTCATGATCACCGGCTATGGCACCTGGGTGCTGGTCGTGGGTGCCATGGCCTGGGGGCTGCGCTTCATGCTGCACCGGGGCGAGGAACGCGTCCTGCGCGGCATCTTCCTGCCCATCGCGATGGTGCTGGTCTCGGTCTATGCGACCTCGATGGCGCCGCCGGTGGGCTGGACGCAAAGCTTTGGTCTGGGCGGGCATCTGGGCGACATGCTGATGGGCGCCATGCTGTCGATCATGCCGATGAAGGCCTCAATCGCGATCAAGATCCTTGCGCTGCTGATCGCCGCTGGCGCCGTGGCCTTTCTGGGCTTCGTGCTGGGCTTTGACCGCCGCGAGGTAACGGCGATCGGCCACTACCTGCGCGACGGCCTTGCGACCGCGCGCCTGCTGCTGCTGCATGCTGTGGACCGGGGCGCGCGCTTTTCGGCCGGAACCGCGCAGACCGTGAAGGCCCGCGCCGAGGCCCGGCGCGAGCGCGTCGCCCGCGCCTCGGGCAGCGCCCTGCCCCAAGCCCGCGACCCGGCCGAAACCCCGGCCCGTCGCACCGTGCCGCCTCTACCCACCGAAACCACCGCCGAGCTGATCGAGCACGAACCGCATTACGACGACGAGACGCCGCCCGCGCCCGAGGTGGTCTCGGCCCGCATCGGCGATGCCATCCGCCAGCATGCCGAGCCGGCGCCGGCCCGGTCCTCGGTCCTGTCCTCGGTCACCGCCCGGCTGGCGGGCCGCACCACTGAGCCCGAGGATGACGGCGATTACGACCACGCCGTGCCGCAGATCATGCCGCGCCCCCATCCCGCGCCGCTGGCCGAGCCGCCGCGCAGCCGCGAGCCGCATCCGCAGCATTACGAACATCCGCCGCTGGACCTGCTGACCGCGCCGGCGACCGTCGAGCGCCACCAGCTGTCGCCCGAGGCGCTGACCGACAATGCCCGCATGCTGGAAGCCGTGCTGGACGATTATGGCGTCAAGGGCCAGATCACCGAGGTCCGTCCCGGCCCCGTGGTCACGCTTTACGAATTGGAACCCGCGCCGGGCCTGAAGGCCAGCCGGGTGATCGGGCTGGCCGACGATATCGCGCGGTCGATGTCGGCGCTGTCGGCGCGCGTCTCGACCGTGCCGGGCCGTTCGGTCATCGGCATCGAACTGCCCAACATCCGCCGCGAAAAGGTGGTGCTGCGCGAAATCCTGGCGGCCTCGTCCTATACCGATGGCACCCAGCCGCTGCCGCTGGCGCTTGGCAAGGATATCGGCGGTGGGCCGGTCGTGGCCAACCTCGCCAAGATGCCGCACCTGCTGATCGCGGGGACCACCGGCTCGGGCAAGTCGGTCGCGATCAACACCATGATCCTGTCGCTGCTTTACAAGCTGACGCCCGAGGAATGCCGGCTGATCATGATCGACCCGAAGATGCTGGAGCTGTCGGTCTATGACGGCATCCCGCATCTGCTGTCCCCGGTCGTCACCGATCCGAAAAAAGCCGTCGTCGCGCTGAAATGGGTCGTGGGCGAGATGGAGGAACGCTATCGCCGCATGTCCAAGATGGGCGTGCGCAACATCGAGGGCTACAATGGCCGCGTGCGCGAGGCGCTGGACAAGAACGAGATGTTCAAGCGCACCGTGCAGACCGGGTTCGACGAGGACACCGGCGAGCCGGTCTTCGAGACCGAGGAATTTCAGCCCGAGACCTTCCCCTATATCGTCGTCATCGTCGACGAGATGGCCGATCTGATGATGGTCGCGGGCAAGGAAATCGAGGCCTGTATCCAGCGGCTGGCGCAGATGGCGCGTGCCTCGGGGATCCACCTGATCATGGCGACGCAGCGGCCTTCGGTCGATGTCATCACCGGCACGATCAAGGCGAACTTCCCGACGCGGATCAGCTTTCAGGTCACCTCCAAGATCGACTCGCGCACCATTCTGGGTGAACAGGGCGCCGAGCAATTGCTGGGTCAGGGCGACATGCTCTACATGGCCGGCGGTTCCAAGATCACCCGCGTCCACGGCCCCTTCGTCAGCGACGAGGAGGTCGAGGAGGTGGTGACGCATCTGAAAAGCTTTGGCCCGCCCAGCTATATGTCGGGCGTGGTCGAGGGCCCGGACGAGGACAAGGCCGACAGCATCGACCAGGTGCTGGGCCTGTCCACCGGCGAGGGTGGCGATGCCGAGCTTTACGACATGGCCGTGGCCATCGTCGCCAAGGATCGCAAATGCTCGACGAGCTATATCCAGCGCAAGCTCGCCATCGGCTACAACAAGGCCGCGCGGCTGGTCGAGCAGATGGAGGACCAAGGCGTGGTCAGCGCCGCCAACCACGTCGGCAAACGCGAGGTTCTGGTCCCCGAGGTTTAAGCACCACGGCAATGCAGAGGTCGGAAAGGCCGGGGGGGTGTCCCAGCCTTTTGGGTTTCGGGGGACGTGGTCAGGGGGAGGACGGGAGGAGTTGACCGACTGGCGACGATCCCGTGTGCATCAGCAGCAACCACTGCTAAAGCCTAGAGATCCGAGGCAACAAGCCGCGCCGCGGGTGTCGAGCTTGGTCTGGTCGACAAGCAGGTGGTCAATCGCTTTATCCGCGGGCGTTGCTTTCGTAGATATCAGCTCTGGCGAAGGTCGAAGGACGAGCGGCGCGATGGGCGAGCCGTACCGGAAATGCCGAGCGTGACCTGATCAAAAGGTTTCATGGCCAATCATCTGAGCGCGGGCGACAGCTCCGACGGCTAAATCTGCTGGACAAGCCAATCCTCAGGGCTTCAACAGGCGATCAACACTCCCCTGGCAGCTGAATGGTGATCCGATTCTTGAATGCGGCGCCGGGAAAACGCACCCCCACCGACCGTCACAGATCCTCCTCACATCAAATCGCGCAGCAAAACCTTTGGCGCTCAGGATAGGCAACAGTCCTCGGACCACCGGCCCTGCACGAACAAACCGAGCTGAGAGGCAGGGCGCGTCCAACCTCGGATTGCCGTCCGCAGCGCAGTGATCTTCACCGCCGCAAGATCGTCAGCGCTGCGGCATAGGGCGTCGCAATAGCGCTTTCATTGATCTGCGACCGGATCAGATAGCTTTTGATGACCTTGTCCATATTTTCCGGCTTGGACAGCGCGGCGGGAGACGGGCTGCCGAACATCCGCGACATCGCCGTTTTCATCTCACTCACCTGCCGGTCGACAGGAAGTCGGGCAAAAGTGGCAGGGAAGCCGAAGGCCCCCTCAAAGACCTTGCGCAGCGGAGTCGAAGCCGCGATATGATACCATTTCGTACTGTCGCTGGAATTGCGCGCAATGATCCCCGGCAATTCTCGTTGCGCATTCAGCGCCAGCTCGATCTCTTCGTGCTGCTGGCCGATGTTCTTTTCGAATGAGCGCGATACGTAAAGATCAGCGATACTGGCGATGCTCAGCTTTTTGCGATCACCGGCCGCCCCCGAGCCAAAGCCGAATGCCTGGTTGAGTTTCAGGTATCGCTTGTCGCTCAGCCGGTTAACGATGCTCTTGCCATCGCTGGGATCCGCCTCGAGCACTTTCTTGATGAAGGCCCGGTTGTTCAGGTCGTCATCAAGGCCAAAGGCGCGAAGCGCAACGCTGAGCAGCTTGTAGTTCGAGACAAGGTCGTCGGCCTCGGTGACCGAGGCGATGTTCTGCGCGAAATAGTCGCGCGAGTTCTGAATCTGCGGGTCTTTCTCAAAGACTGCGCGCTGGCGGTCGGCGGTGCGTTGAAGCAGCTTCCAACCCAGATAGCCGCCCGAACCAAGCTGAACATTGTAGGTCATGTCTTTACCGCCAGCAGGCGCGCCTCTCTGGTCAGGAGCATGCGGAGCTGTTTCAGCGCGTGATAATAATTCCCCTGCAAGACAGCATGCGTGGCCGCATCTAGAATGCTGTGGCTGTCGCGGTCGCTCAAGGCACGGGACAGATGTTCGATCCCGGTCAGAGCCTGTTCCCTGCCTTCGGCCTCATCCGCATCGCCGGTCAGGATCAGCTGGCAGATATAGCAGACCCGGCTGACCGGAGTATTGGCATTGTCAGGATGGATGGCGTCGCGCAGGCGCAGGATATTCGCATTGGCCGTCTTGATCGAGATCCTGGCGCGCTTGTCGCCATTCTCGATTACCGCGCCATTGATCAGCACGCGCTCATTGGGGGCGAGCTTCAGGACCAGGCCGCTCATTGCGCTCCCTCGCCGCGCAGGCCGCGCATGACGCACAGGTTGATGTCGATCAGCGGCTCAGTCGTTGCCGTCCCGGCAAGCACAGCCGCGCCGTGGCGGATGGAAAATGCAGCCAAGGATAGCAGGCCGGCCTTGACCTCATCGGGAAGCGCATTGTCAGGATGGCCGAGATCGCTTGCAAGCAGGGTCCAGAGCTCGTTGTTCTTGGACACCGCCGCAATGGTCGCGACCGTCTTGCACTCGGCAGGAGCCTGCCGAAGCATCCGCGTGACGCGAGAAAAGATGTCGTATTCGGTGTCGCGCGCGCCGCGAAGCGCCGGACTGCCATATGCACGTTCTGAGAAAGGCATGACCGCGTTCAAATCGTGTTTCCCGATTCAGGTTTCATTCTGTTGGCGGGTCAGGGACGCCCGTGGGCGTCCCTGGTTTGTCATCAGCCGCGGAACAGCGACAGGATCGACGACGGCGCCTGGTTGGCGATCGACAGGGCCTGAATGCCGAGCTGCTGCTGGGTCTGCAGCGCCTGCAGGCGGGCAGAGCTTTCTTCCATATCGGCATCGACCAGGGCGCTGACGCCCAGTTTCAGCGAATCCGCCAGCTTGCCGACGAACTTCGACTGGGCCTCGATGCGCGAACCCTTGGCGCCAAGCGCCGTGGCACCGTCCTGCGCGATCGTGATCAGCGCATCGATTTCACCCAGCGCGGTCGTTGCCGTCGCCTGGTCGGTGATGGCGGTCAGGCTGGCCAGGTCAAGATTGGCCTCCAGATCGACCGAGGTGACGGTGATCGACGAAGCGGTCACGGTCGTACCCGAGCGATCCAGCGAGCCGAGCACAGTATAGGTCGCTGCGCCGTTCACACCATTGGTGCTGAGCAGGTTGACGCCATTGGCCTGGGTGCCGGCGATCGTGGCCGTGATGCCGTCCTTCAGCTCGTTGATGTCGGTCTGGATCTTCGCGAAATCCGCATCGCTGCGGTTTGCCGACGCCATCAGTTTCTTGATGCTGCTCAGCTTGTCGAGAACATCTTCGGCGCCCGTGCGGGCGGTGGCGACCGTTTCAGCAGCGACGTTCAGGTTTTTCTGGATCGTGCTGGCGACATCCTGGTCGGATTCCATCGTCTTGGCGATCGACCACAGCGCAGCGTTGTCTTTGGCGCTGTTGATGGTCTTACCGGTCGAGATCTCGTTCTGGGTTTTCGACAGGTTCGAGTTGATGCTCTTCAGGGTCTGAAGGGCGACGACGGCCGAGCTGTTGGTCAGAATGCTGGACATGTTTTACTCCATGAAAAAGGCGCTTTGGCCTTGTTAAAGAAACGGCCTTCTGACCTGCGGGATTTCCCCGGTGCCTCTGAAGCACATGAGCGGTTTTACCCGCCACTCGTAAATAAAAGCTGAACGCCCGGACGAACTCAAAGAATTAGCCCGGACGTTTTTAATTAAAACTTCCGAACCGGTCGCTGGGCAGTCTGCTGAACCTGCCGCATGCCCGACTTGTCATAGGTGCCCAGGCTTTGCGACAGCGCCACCAGCTGCCGGACCTGTTGCTGGGCCTGCGCCACGCCGTCGCGGGCCGCCTCAGCCAGAATGGCGATGGCCTGCAGTTCCGCCTCGACAAGGCGCGCCTGTACGGGATCCAGCCTTTCCTGGGAAAAACCGGCCTCGAACTGCTGCAGCAAAGCGGTCGCCTCTGCGGGTTCGAACTGCTGGATCGCCCGGCGCGCGGCGCGCAGCTTATCCAGAACCGTCATGCTGCACCGCCGATCCGGCCGGCCAGCCCCAGGTCGAGGCGCTTGGCCAGCGCGTCGGCATAGGTTTCGGTCATCATGCTGCTGAACTGTTCTTCTCCGATGCCGCCGCCAAAGGCGCCCTGCATCGGCTGCGGGCCGGCATATTTCAGCATCTCGCCCAAAAATGCTTTTTCCAGCCCATCCGATATTTCCTGGGCATTGCGTTTTGGAACCGGTCCGCCCGGCGTGATTGAGGAGATAATCATCTTGCCCTTCTGCATAAAAATTTCCCGATGGGCTGACATCTAATCCAAGGCGGTAAATATTTGGTAATCAGCCGCTGCTAGAACGGGGCAAACAGGAAAGCACGCAATGATTCCGAATGTGACCGACCCAGGCATTTCAGTGGTGATCAACAGCCCGGCTGCGCCCAGTCGCGACGGTGCCGATTTCGAGGCGAGCCTAACCGAAGAACCGACCGATGCGTCGGACGAAGATGAGGACAAGACCGAGCTGGCCGAAGAGGCCGTGCCGGTCGATGTCGTGCCGCTGGAGCAATTCGTCCGCAAACAGGACGCCATCCTTGGGGCCCTGACCGTCGCAGGTCCCGCCCTTGCCGAGCCGGCTCAGGCGGGCGCAACCGTGCCGCAATCCCCGCCCGTGGCAGAGGCGGGCGTGGCGCCCGGGGCAGATGCCGCCCCCCGCCCCGCGCATCCGTTGCCCCGGGGAGAGATGTTTGCCGCGGCAGAACCCACGGATCGGATCGCCGAACCTTCCCAGAATCACGCCGATGAGGTTGCGCCCGAGCCAGATCGCATCCCGGACCTGCCCAGCCCGCCCACCAAGGACGCCAAGCCCGAGGTGACATCGCAGCTGCTTTCCGCCGAGGTGACCGTGCATCAGGCGCGCGAGGCGCGGCCCGAACCGGCCATGCCGCATGTCGTGGCGCCAAGGCATGGCACGGCCGAGGCGCGCGAGATTTCACGACAGATCGCGCGGCAGATGCATGCGAATCAGGATCGCATCGAGATCACCCTGACCCCCGAGGAACTGGGGCGCGTGCGCCTTGTCATGACGCCCGGCGAGGCGCCTTCGGTCATGGTCTATGCCGACAATCAGCAGACGCTGGACCTGCTGCGACGCAATGCCGACATGCTGATGCGCGAGCTGAGCGATACCGGCTTCGGCGGCGCCTCACTGTCCTTTGGTGAAGGGGGCGAGCGCGGCGGTTTCGCGTATCAGCAGGCGACGACGCGCGACGGCCCCGGCGATTCCCCGGCAAGGGACATGACCACGCAACCGCGGCCGGTTTCCGACCGGCGGCTCGATATTCGCATCTGAAAGGGACATATCATGGTTACCAGCATCGCCGGCGCAACGACGACAAATACCACGGCGCGCGCCAATGCGGCCGCTTCGCCCAGCGCTACCAACAAGGACGATTTCGAGACCTTTCTGCGGATGCTGACCACGCAGCTGCAGAATCAGGACCCGTTGAAACCGATGGAAAGCACCGAATTCGCCGTGCAGCTGGCGACCTTTTCGGGGGTCGAGCAGCAGGTGCAGACCAACGACCTGCTGGCGCAGATGCTGGCCACCTCCAGTGGCGGAACGCTGGGGCAGCTTTCGGACTGGATCGGGCGCGAGGTGCGCACGACGGTGCCGGTCTGGTTCTCGGGCGATCCGATCACGCTGCAAATCGAGCCGAAAAAGGGCGCCGATGCCGTCAATCTGGTCGCCTTGGACGAGGCGGGCAAGGAGGTCTATCGCGAAAGCATCGGCACGGGCTCAGGCGAGGTCGACTGGCGCGGCAGTGGCGCCGACGACAAGCCGTTGGCCAAGGGGTTGTATCATTTCCGGCTGGAATCGCTGAAGGATGGCAAGGTCATCTCTACCCAGGACGTTCCGGCCTATTCCCGAGTGACCGGAGCCGAGCTGACCGACAAGGGCGGGATGCTGGTCCTTGCCGGCAACAACAAGATCGCGCCATCCGAGGTCAGCGCGGTGCGCCAATAACCCGGCACCTGCCTAGGCGATCGAGAGCGGTGGGGTTGCCAGAGGCTGCATGCAAGCAGTCCGGCAGAAGCATTTTCCGATGGACGAGGCGTGCAGGAATGCGGGTTCTGATCTGGCAACCTTGAACCAAGTTTGTGGCCCGGGATTCCGGCTTTGGCTCGCCATATTGGGCGGCCCCTCCTCGTCCTTGTGCGCTCTCACCCCGCCAACGCGAGACCCGCGCATTCACCCGCACCGCCGGGGCCGTAAAGCCGCAATCCGACACGTATGGGCGCTAGGTTCCCGACTCATTGATTTTCACAGCCAGAAGAGGACGGTCGCAGCGAGCATGATCGCGGAGAAGAAGGTCTCCGGGCACCGGTCGTATCGCGTGGCGACGCGCCGCCAGTCTTTCAGCCGT